>OZ195520.1:0-1465126 GCA_964277385.1 Rickettsiales endosymbiont of Leucozona glaucia
TGATAGATGATTCTACGAGCAATAATTTCAATTGGGAAGCATTTTTATACGAGCTTGAAAGCTGTATAGATAAATTATCTTTTGAAAGTTGGATTAAGCCATTAGGCTTTGTGAAATGTGAGGGCAGTATATTGTATATTTCTGCTCCTTCCAGGTTTATTAAAGATTGGGTTTTGAAGTCTTATAAAACTATCTTTTTAAATGTTTTATCAAAAAAATATTCTAAAATAAAAGATTTAGATATTTTAGTTTCTTCTTTTTCAAATTTATCTGAAGAAGACAATATTTCTTCTGCAAAAGAGATAGGTCAAAGGTTAGAAAAAGTTTTTTCTGATACGGCAACTACCTCAAAATTATCTAGCAGAAATTTAGAAATTCCATTAAATGAAAATTATACTTTTGAAAATTTTGTTGTGGGTAAACCCAATGAGTTTGCTTATAATGCAGCAATGAGGGTAGCAAAAGATCATAATATTCAATTTAATCCATTGTTTTTATATGGAGGTGTTGGATTAGGTAAAACTCATTTAATGCAATCTATTGCTTGGGAGGTTCAAAAACATTCTTATAGAAAATTTTTATATTTAACAGCTGAAAAATTTGCTTCATTGTTTATTATGTCTTTAAGAGATAGAGATATATTTTCTTTTAAGGAGCTTTTTAGATCAACAGATGTCCTTATGATTGATGATTTTCAATTTATTAGTGGCAAAGAACAAACTCAAGAAGAATTTTTTCATACTTTTAACTCGCTGATATCTCAAGGGAAACAAATTATTATATCTGCAGATAAACCTCCATCTCAGTTAGATAGAATAGAAGAAAGAATGATTTCTAGGCTTAATGCAGGTTTATCTATAGATATCCATGCTACCACCTACGAATTAAGAGTTGGAATTTTAGAATCTAAAGCTAAAATTATAGGTGTAAAAATTCCTAGTGATGTTATAGATTTTTTAGCTCATACTATTACTTCAAATGTTAGGGAATTAGAAGGAGCTTTAAAAAGAGTAATTTCTTATCATCAACTAATGGGAGTATCTATAGATCTTAACATGGCTATGCATGTTTTAGAAGATGTATTAAAGCATAAAAATAAGTTAATAAATATTGAAACGATACAAAAAAAAGTATCAGAACACTATAATATTAAACTTGTTGATATGAGCTCTCCTAAAAAAGATAAAACTACAGCAACATCTCGCCAAATAGCTATGTATATAACAAAAAGATTAACAAGTTCGTCACTACCAGAAATTGGCAGAAAGTTCGGGGGTAGAGATCACACAACAGTGATGTATGCTGTGAAAAAAATATCTGATCTTATGATTAAAGACCCAAACTTAGAAAATGAAATAAATCTTTTGATAAAGATAATTCAACAAGGTTAAAAATATATAGTTTTACATTTAAAAATCAACATATTAAGATATGTATTTATTATTGTTTAGTTTATTCTTATGATAAGCTAAATAGGCTTAACTGCATAAATTATTTTAATAAATAAAAATAAAATCAATTGAATTTATAAGGTATCTATAGTAAAATATAACACTGTTGTAGATTTATTATTACTATTAAAATTTTAAAGAGGAAGAAATGAAATTTGTAATAAATGTTGGGCAATTACTAAAAACATTAGACAATGTTCAGGGTGTTGTAGACAAAAGAAACATAACTCCAATTCTTTCTAATGTGAGAATTAGTGCAGAAGAAGATAAGTTAATAATTAATGCTACAGACATGGATTTAGATATAGTAGAAATGCTAGATATCAATGTTGTAGAACAAGGTACAACAACAGCACCAGCATTTTTATTATTTGAAACTATCAAAAGGCTCCCAAGCGATGCACAAGTAGAAATCTCACTAGAAGATGATAAGCTAAATATAATTTGTGGTAAATTTAAAGGAACATTAAGTTGTTTACCAGTTGAAGATTTTCCAATAATTCAAACTAATGATTTACCTAATTTATTAAAAATTGGGAAGTTGGATTTTAAGCAATTATTAGAAAAAACTAAATTTGCAATATCTATGGATGAAACAAGGTACTATCTAAATGGAGTATATTTGCATACAACTCAAAATCAAGAGGGTAAACAAGTGTTAAGATCTGTAGCCACAGATGGCCATAGATTAGCCTTAGCTGATGCAATCTTCGATTCTGATGTAAAAATAGAAGAAGGAATTATTATTCCTAAAAAAGCAGTGGATGAAATTTCTAAAATTATTGATAAAGTAGAAGATAAAGAAATAGAAATATCGTGTAGTTCAAGTAGAATCTGTTTTAAATTTTCAAAATTAATACTAACTTCTAAGTTAATTGATGGTAATTTCCCTAATTATGACAGAGTAATTCCAAAAGATAATGACAAAATATTAGAAGTAAATAGAAATGATTTTATGAATGCAATAGATATTGTTTCTATGTACTCTGATGATAAGCTAAAGTTTGTAAAAATAGACCTTAATGATAATAAAATGCTTCTTAAAGCTCATAAAACAGCTGGCGATGCTGAACAAGAAATTGATATTGTTCATCCTATATCAAAAATGACTATATGTTTTAATGCAAAATATATTAAGGATATCTGCAGTTTAATGAAAACAGAAAATTTAATTATTCATTTATCTTCTGAAAGTGCTCCAGCCCTTGTAAAAAAACAAGGTGTAGCAGAAGAACTTTTTGTAATTATGCCAATGAGATTATAACCTTAAATTATCTAATGAGATTCAGGTTTTTTCTTTTATGAATAATACGAATATTAATTCATATTTTGTTAGTTTTTTAGTCTTTAATACTTTTAGAAATTATAAATATTCTTATTTTGACTTCAAAAACTCTTCTCATGTTATATATGGGGGTAATGGGTTAGGAAAAACCAATGTTTTAGAAGGAATTTCTTTACTTAGTGCTGGTAAAGGTATTAGGTCTTCGTCGCTTGATGAAGTTATTATGAACTCTTATAACTCAGCTGGGATTATGGGTACTATCTCTTCTAATTTAGGATCTTATGATCTTAATTTAAGTATAGATTTTTCTGAAGATAGTAATTCTTACAAAAAAAAATATTTTTTAGATGGATTTCCATTAAAGAATAAAGGATTGTTAGACTATTATTTAAGTTGTATTTGGCTAATTCCGCAAATGGATAACTTTTTTTTGCAAGACAATACATCAAAAAGGAAATTTATTGACAGATTGATTTTTAATTTTGATAAGTCTCACCTAACAAGATTAAACGAACATGATAAACTCATAAGAGAAAGAAACAAATTGCTATTGAAACAAACATATAATGCAAAATGGCTAGATTTGATAGAAGAAAAATTGGTAGAAATTTCTGTAGCATTAGTAGTTTCCAGAATAGATTTTATTAATAAGCTGAATTTTTATACTAAATCTGATAAAAGATATTGTTTAGAATTATCTTTTAAAGGAGAGATAGAGAATTTATTAGAAGAACACATATATTCATTAAAAGTAGAAAATATATTAAAAGAAATTTTACAGGAAAACAGGAAAAATGACCTTATAATAGGACAAACAACATTAGGTGCACATAAAAGTAAACTAATATGTAAAATATTGCCTTTTAATAATTTAGCAGAAAATGCTTCTACAGGAGAACAGAAAATGATGTTAATTAGTATTATTATTTCTTTTGTTAAACTTGTGCAAGAAATAAAAAACATAAACCCAATTTTATTATTAGATGAAATAAATGTGCATTTAGATAAAAATAATGCTAATTATGTATTAAGTAGTATTTTAGAACTTGGGTCTCAAGTTTTTATTACAACAACACATAGAGAAATATATAAAGAATTTGAAAATAATTTCAAATTTTTAGAATTAAATTAATATGATTATATATTAAATAAGTCCAATATTTTAATTTAAATATAAGGTATTATTCTTATTTCATGTTTGATAAAACTGTAAATATAAAGCTATTTATAGTTTTTTTATTAATACTTGATTTTTTATGTATATAATCATCTTAACTAATAATCAATTATACTTTGGAGTAAAAAATGATGGAAGTGACGATTCCAAAAAAAACTAGTAGTGCTAATTTCTATAAGAAGTATTTTGCTATAGTAATTCCTCTTATAGCACAACAATTCATATATATATCATTAAATTTTATTGATAATGTAATGGTTGGTCAACTAGGAGAAGAAAATATAGCCGCGGTTGGTTTTGCTAATAAATTATATTTTGTTTATGTTCTTATGCTTTTTGGATGCTTGGGAGGTTGTACAATTTTTATGTCTCAATACTATGGTAGAAGAGATATGAATAGTTTACGTAAGATTTTTGCAATAGGATTTTTTTTATCTTTGCTTATAGGTATTATCTTTATGGTTTCAACTATGGTATTTGCATCAAATTTTATGGATATGTTTTCAAAAGATGCTGTAGTATTGTCAATAGGTACTAACTATTTATTAATTGTAGCTTTTTCTTTTCCTTTTGGAGCTATATCTTTTGCAATAATGTCTGCTTTAAGAACAATGGGGAAAACGAAACAGGCTCTAATTATAGTTAGTATTGCTACCTTAGTTAGTACATCGCTAAATTATTGTTTAATATATGGTAATTTAGGATTTCCAAAATTAGGATCAGAAGGAGCAGCAATATCAACAGTTATAGCAAGACTTATAGAATTTGGATCTTGTATATATTTATTTGCTAATAGAAAGTACCATTTAAGAACTTCATTAAAAAGATATATTGGATTATCAAAGAAAACAATCAAATCTTTATTAAAAATATCCATTCCTGTATTTCTTACAGAAACTACATGGGTAATATCAACAACATTGCTTTATGTTGCTTACGGTCAATTAGGAACATTAGCAGGTGCAAGTGTTAATATTGCAGAACTTGTAATCAACATGGGATCTATAATATTTTTTGGTATAGCTACAGGTGCTAATATTTTGGTTGCACAAACAATAGGGGCTGGTAAGTTAGATCAAGCATTTGAAATGTCTAAAAAAGTAATAAAAATGGCATTTGTATTATCTTTTTCTGTTAGTGTTATAGCTATTTTAATAAGAAGTCAGATAGTAAAATTATATTCATTAACCCCAGAAGCAATAGAAATGACAGATAAAGTTCTGATAGCATTTTCAATTGCTATGTTTTTTAAATTTGTAAATTGGACTGTAATAGTAGGAGTATTAAGATCAGGAGGAGATACAGCAGTAGCATTCTTTATAGATGTTATTCCAATAGTATTCTTAGCAATACCCCTAGCTTTTTATTGTGCAATGGTTTTAAAATTAGAAATTCAGTGGGTAGTCTTAATAGCAAATTCAGAAGAAATAATTAAATTTATTGTATCTTTATGGAGATTTAGATCTAAAAAATGGATAAAAAATTTAACATCTAATTAAACAAGCTAGCAAAAATTAATATATTAAGTTATAATTTATGGGTTAAAAAGTAATATAAACAACACTTAAGTGAGTATAAATGTCAGAAAACAATAATCAATCTTATGATTCAAGTTCAATTAAAGTGTTAAAGGGTCTTGATGCTGTAAGAAAACGTCCTGGTATGTATATTGGTGATACCGATGATGGATCGGGTTTGCATCATATGGTTTATGAAGTAGTCGATAACGCTATAGATGAAAGTTTAGCTGGTTATTGTGATAGTGTTATTGTTTCGCTTAATGCTGATGGTAGTGTTAGTGTCTCTGATAATGGTCGTGGTATACCTGTTGATATTCATCAAGAAGAAGGGATTTCAGCAGCAGAAGTTATAATGACTCAACTTCATGCAGGTGGAAAATTTGATCAAAACTCATATAAGGTTTCTGGTGGGTTACATGGTGTTGGTGTTTCTGTTGTTAATGCTTTATCGGATTATTTAAACTTAAATATATATAAAGATGGAAAAGAGTATTTTGTTCGCTTTAAATTAGGTGTGTCCGAAGCTCCACTAAAAGAAATAGGTGAAGCTCCTAAAAATGAGGATGGTTCTTATAAAAAAGGAACAAAAGTTACTTTTTGGGCTTCTCCTACTATTTTTACAAATATAGAATATAATTTTAAAACACTAGAAAGAAGGTTAAGAGAGTTAGCATTTTTAAATTCTTCTGTAACTTTAGATTTAATAGATAATAGAGGTGTTGAACCAGTTATTTCAAATATGAAGTATGCTGGTGGATTAACAGAGTTTGTTAAATATTTAGATAGATCAAAAAATCCTCTACATAAAGAAACTGTTTATTTTAAAGGCGAAAAAGATGGTATGACAGCTGAAGTTGCATTGCAATGGAATGATTCGTATCATGAAAATACAATTTGTTTTACAAACAACATTCCACAAAAAGATGGTGGTACACATTTAGCAGGATTTAGATCAGCCTTAACAAGAACAATAAATAATCTTATGAATACTATGAATCCTAATAAGAAAGGTGCAAAGGTTGACATTGCAGGAGATGATGCTCGTGAGGGATTAACCTGTATTGTTTCTGTTAAAGTTCCTGACCCTAAGTTTTCTTCTCAAACTAAAGATAAACTTGTTTCTTCAGAAGTTAGATCTGTTGTGGAAAACATAACATCGGAAAAATTAACAATGTGGTTTGAAGAAAATCCAACAGAAGCAAAACAAGTTGTAGGTAAAATAATAGAAGCAGCAACCGCTCGTGAGGCGGCTAGAAAAGCTCGTGAATTAACAAGAAAAAAAACATCTCTAGATCCAACTAATCTACCCGGAAAACTAGCCAACTGTTCTGAAAAAGACCCAACTGTTTGTGAGCTATTTATAGTGGAGGGTGATTCTGCAGGTGGTTCAGCAAAACAAGGTAGAAATAGAAAAAATCAAGCGGTTTTACCACTTAAAGGTAAAATTTTAAATGTTGAAAAAGCAAGATTTGATAAAGTATTATCTTCAGCAGAAATAGGAACTTTAATAACAGCTCTAGGTACTGGCATTGGTAAAGATGATTTTGATGCTGATAAGTGTCGTTACCATAAAATTATTATTATGACAGATGCTGATGTTGATGGCTCTCATATTAGAACGCTTTTATTAACTCTACTTTATAGACAGGTTCCAGAGTTAATTTATAGAGGATATGTTTATGTTGCACAACCTCCTTTGTATAAAACTAAAAGAGGACAATCTGAAGTTTATCATAAAACTCAAGAAGCTTTAGATGCTTTCTTATTTAACTTAAGTTTAGAAGATGGAGCTAGTTTAACTTTATTTAATGGTAGCAAAATTTTTGGTCAGGATCTGCAATCTCTTATAGATACATCAAAACGAGTTGCCAAAATTATTAGTGAAATAGAAACAAAAGCAAGTTCAGAATTATTAGAAACTCTTGCTATTTCTGGTGCTTTTAATGCTAAAATTTTTTCTGACGAAACAGTATCAGAGAAAATTAAAAAAGATTTAACAAATAAATTAAATGCACATGAAAGTGAATTTAATAAAACTTGGGAAGTAACTATAGAAACTGAAAGCACAATAGAACTTAAAAAAGAGATAGTTATAAATACTAATACTAATGAGAATGGCGCTGATTTTACTACTGAAACATTTATAGAAAAAGAAGTAGAAGTAAAAAATAATAAATTGGTTATTTCTAAAACCAACAGAGGTATTTTTGAACGGTATGAATTTGGTGAAAAACTATTAAATAGTATGCAGTCACAAAGTTTGAACTCAATGCATGGTACATTAAATACTTATTTTCAAGATACTGCAATTATTAATGTTAAAGATGTTGAAACAGCTGTATTTGGACCAGTGTCTTTATTAAAAGCATTATTAGATAATTCTAAAAAAGGACTATATCTACAAAGGTACAAAGGCTTAGGTGAAATGAATCCGGAACAACTTTGGGAGACAACCCTAGATCCTAATTCTAGATCTCTTATTCAAATAACAATAGATAATGCTGAACAAGCTGATGAAATTTTTACCACATTAATGGGAGATGTTGTTGAACCAAGAAAAGAGTTTATCCAGCAAAATGCACTAAATGTTAATAATTTAGATATCTAAGAAATATGAAAAATGAATTTGATAATTTTTAAACAATGTTAACAAATTTATGTGTTTTATTTTAACTATATTATGAGTGTAATTATGTTAATATTTTATATTAAATCTTTTATTATATTCCTATTTTTATTATTTATAGCTTCTTGTAATAATCCTATAGATACTAAACAAAAAATGATGAAATCTATTCCCAAAAACAAAAAGCAATCCGATACTCAAAAGTTTGGTGCTTGGATTTTTTCTAAAGAGAGTAAACATTGTTATATTTACTCCTTTCCTGTAAGTTCATATGGTTCTTATTTGGAAAGAAAAATTCATTATTTACAGGTTAATGATAAAAAAGAGTTATCTGTTTTAGGTGGATTATCTTTTAAAGAAGGATCAAAAGTTAGAATAGATTTAGCTTCATATACTTTCTTTTTAGAAATAGTAGGTAATAATGCTTGGACAAACAATGATGACTTTATAATAAGTAAGTTCTTAGATAATAAAGATAGTATTTTCTTTGTTTATAATGAATTTAAAGCAGTAAATGATAAAGATCAATCAGCTGTAGATAAATATACTCTACAAGGATTTTTAGAAGCATGGGAATATATGACTATAAATTGCAATGTAAGACCTCTTGTTAATCAAAAGCTAGATCAGGGTTAATTTTTTCATATCTTATTAATTCTATATTTGTATATAATTAAATGTAATTATATACAAAGGAAGCTGATATTAGCTTTAAACTACCAAAATATTTTACTTAAAATAGCCTGGTGTGCAATTATCTAAACAAAAAATTAGAATTATTATTTTTTAACTAAAGAGTTAAAATAGTTTTTAGCGATCATTATATATCAAGACATTTATAATGGTTAAACTAATAATTTTATCTTGCAATTGACTTAACAGATAATAAAGAAGATTTTTTCTAATTATTACTATCATTTAATAGCTCATTTATTTCTTTAATAATTTTAGGCTTTAAATTATTTAAAAATAGTTTATCTGTGTTTAATCCATAAGATTTTGCTAAAACAAGCATATTTTTTGTTTCTTTGTTACTTAAAATATTTCTAGATAAAATCCAAAAATGAGATTTATCAGGATTCCCAATAATGCTTAAAGTATAATCATCATTCACATAGAAAATATATAAATTACCATCATATAAAGGTTTTAATAAATCTGTAAGCCCACCATATTCAACATATAATGTTCTATTATCTTTATTATTTTCAATTAATGAAGTATTAAAGGATTTCTTTTTACGAATATTATTCTTACTAATACAAAGGTTGGTCATTTTTAATTCTTTTTCATTTGTAAATTCGTAATTTACAGCAGAATAATTACAATTTTTTTGAGAAAAGTTAGAAGGTCTTGCTATTTCTAACCATAAACCAGAGAATTTGTTTAAATCAATAGATTTTTCTATATCAATTTCATTTGCTTTAATTGGAGATATTAATATATTAGCTATTATGAATATTAGTAAAAATTTATTTTGCATCATTAAATTCTACATCTTTAATTTTTTGAACATTAAAAATAGCTGTATTAGTAATAGGAAGATTACTAAAAGTAGGATTACTAAGAAATATCTCTGTAGTTATTCCTTTTGCATCTAAAATATCCCATTTAATTATTTGTGCTGTATCAGTAGTTAAAAATAAGGATATGCTGCCCATAGCAGGTGATTTTTTTGTTACAAAAGTTATTTTTTTATAAACATCATTTATCTCATACTCTGTAATATCAATATCTTTATTTAAAAATAAAGATTGATTACTTAATAGATAATAAAATGGTGTAGATTTTAATGGGATAAAAGATTTCTGTTTTAACTTAATATCCTGATAAAGTAAATTAGAACCAGAAGCAATGAATCTTATAGGTATATTATCGTATTCTACTCTTAATTTTCCTGATTTTTCTAAAACAAACCAACCAGAAGCGGTATTACCTAAAGAATCTTTTTGAATGAATCTTGATCTTACGGTTTTAAAAGCATTATATTGTTGATCAATCTTTTTAATTTCAGATTTTTGTTGTTCGCTTAAAATAAATTCATCTTTTTCTTCAGAATATAATGCACTAGCAACATATAAAATAATTACTAATATAACAAGGATTATGTATAATCTGTTCGTTTTAAATTTCATGTTCCAATCTACTTAATTAATATTTCTCTTTTCCCGACTGAATTTGCTTTGCTAATTACACCATCATATTCTAGTTGTTCAACAATACGTGCAGCTCTATTATATCCTATTTGAAATTTTCTTTGTATAAAGCTAGTAGAAACCTTGCCTTCACTATGAATCATTTCAATTACTTGTGAGTATAGTCCATCTTTTTCATCTTCTTCTTCATTGCTAGCGTCATAGGAGGTTATACTTACACTTGTAATATTATCAATATAATCAGGAGTTGACAAATCTTTTAAATAATTAACAATGTCCGATACTTCATTATCATTAACAAAAGCTCCATGAACTCTTTGTACTCTTCCAACCCCAGACATATAAAGCATATCTCCACGACCAAGTAATTGTTCTGCTCCTTGTTCTCCTAAAATAGTTCTACTGTCTATTTTAGAGCTTACTTGGAAACTAATTCTAGTAGGAAAATTAGCTTTTATAGTTCCTGTAATAACATCAACAGAAGGTCTTTGTGTTGCCATTATTAAATGAATACCAGAAGCTCTAGCCATTTGTGCTAATCTTTGTACAGCCATTTCAACTTCTTTACCTGCTACCATCATTAAATCTGCCATTTCATCTATAATTACAACAATATATGGCATTTTTTTTAATTTTAGATCTAAACCTTGTTTGTCGTAAATATCTTTTTCTATTTTTTCTATAGTCTCAGTATTTTCTAATTTTTGGTTAAATCCTATGATATTTCTAACAGCAAGCAAAGACATTTGATAATATCTGTTTTCCATTTCCTTAACAACCCATTTTAAAGCAGAAATAGCTTGCTTAGGGTTAATAACAACAGGAGTTAGCAAATGAGGGATATCTTGATAAACAGATAACTCTAACATTTTTGGATCTATCATTATTAATTTGCATTGTTCTGGTGGAAGTTTGTAAAGTAGAGATAATATCATTCCATTTACACCAACAGACTTACCAGAACCAGTAGTACCAGCAATTAGTAAATGAGGCATAGTAGCAAGATCCGCAACAATTGCATTACCGTTAATATCATATCCTAAAGCCACAGGAAGTTTAGCGTCACTTTCTTTAAAGGCTTTGCTTTGTAGGATTTCTTTTAAAAATACAGTTTTTCTATTAGAGTTAGGAATTTCAATTCCTACAACATCTTTACCAGCTACAACCGCAATTCTCACGGATACAGCTTTCATTCTAAGAGCGATATCGGTTTCAAGAGATATTATTTTAGCAGTTTTAACCCCAGCGGGTATGGCAATTTCATAAAGAGTTACAACAGGTCCTGTTTTAATATTAACAACCTTACAATTTATTCCAAACTCTTGAATAATTTGTTCTAAGTTAATTGCATTTTGTTTTATTTCAAAAGTGGATGTATTATTTTTTTGAGTTTGAATGTTTAAAAAATTAAGAGGAACATGATAAGGTTTTTTCTTTTCTTTAAGGGTAGAAATTTGTTCATCTTCTTTACTTAATTGAATAGTTATCTCGTTTTTATCTATAATTGTAGCAGGTATTTTTTCTTCAATTTGTTGAGTAACAGGTAAATTAGTTGTTATTTTTTTTACAATACGAGATTCATCAAGCAAATTTTGAGTTTTATAAGTTTGCGTCATTTGTTGTTTTAGGTTATTATCTTGATCTTTATATTGTTCATTATCAGGGTTAATATTTGAAGAAAATCCAGTATAATCATTAACAAAATTCTTATTAAAATCAACTTTATTATGATTATCTTCATTATTGTAAATATCATAATTTTCTTCATTATTATCAATTTCTTTCATGGATTGTATATTTTTATAAAATAAACTATTTTTAAAATTATCTGATTCTAAATTATAAGTTTCTTTAGAAAATTCATTTTCATTTGGTGAATTTTTTTTATTAAAAAAATCTAATTTATTAGATATTTTTATACCTTCTTTTTTTAAGCTATCAAAATCGGGCATGATATTAATTTTATTTTTCTCTTCTTTGTGATTATATTCTGTTTCTTTGTTATTGTTAATATAAGAGATGATTTTTTCATAAATTAAATTACAAATAAAAAACAGTGATCTTTGTGTATAAATAATGTCTTTTATAGAGATAGAAAATGAAAACAATAAAGAAATTACAGCTAAAATTATAAATATATATCTAAAATAATTAAAAATTGGTATTTCGTGAGATAAAAATAATCCTAATACACCAGCATCATAATTGTTAAAAAATATTGCTATTATAGGAGGTATGGTAACAACGCTATAAAAAAAACTAACAATTTTATATTGTAAAAATCTTATCTGTTTTGTAGTGTATATTTCAAATGAACAGAATATTAAAAAGCTTGGGAATAAATAGGTTGATATCCCAAAAATTTGAAATAAGGTATCAGCTATAATATTCCTAAATTTTTCTAAAGAAGAGTTATTATCAAACATGGGTGTAGAATTTAAAGAATATCCAATATCATTATAAGTTATTAATATTCCTAAAAGGATAACTCCTAGTAGCATAAACATGATGAATGATATTTTGTGGTATGTATTTGAAATCATTTTTTAACACAAGGAGGTTGTCTTTTATCTAGTAATATATTATATCTTACTAAAGATATATTAATTCATTATTAATAATCTTTATAAGAGTAGTTAATTAGTTTTATAATCTAACTTTACCTCTTTTACCTTGAAAATTTTTTACAAAAAAATTAGGTTTATTTTTTATTCTTTATTCTTTATATCTTATTTATTATTGTTATTAATAGGTTACTTTATAAAAATATAATCCAAAAGGAGGTGCGGTTATACCTGCACTAGCTCTGTTTTTTGCATCTAAAGATTTTTGTAGGTTTTCTTTAGTCATTTTATTTCTACCCACTAAGTATAGTGTTCCCATAATATTTCTTACTTGATGGTACAAAAAAGAAGGTGCAATAATGTGCATAATTATAGTATCTCCTTCTTTTTTAAAATTGATTTCTTCAATGGTTCTTATTGGAGATTTAGCTTGGCATCCTTGAGCTCTAAAACTTGTGAAATCGTGTGTGCCTAATAGTATTTGAGAAGCATCAATCATGGCGTCAAAATCTAATTGTACAGGAATCCACCATTGCTTGTATTCTTCAAAAGTTGGAGGATGCTTTCTATTTAAAATTTTATAAATATATTCTCTTTTTTTTGCTGAAAATCTTGCATGGAAATTACTATTCTCCGGCATTTTTTCAACATTAAAAGTAGATATTCCAGTATTTTTTAAGTGGTAGTTTAGTGCTTGTTGTAATTTAAAAGAATCAAAATTAGTAATCATATCAAAATGTGCAATTTGTTCCATAGCATGAACCCCAGCATCGGTTCTACCTGCACAAGTAATCTTTATTTCCCCTTGCTTTAATTTTAGCAGAGCGTCTTCTATTGTTTGTTGAATGGTTCTAACATTAGGTTGTTTTTGCCAGCCACTAAAATTAATTCCATTGTATTCTATAGATATTTTATATCTAATCATCTGTTTATATATCTTTTATAAATAACAAAAGAGCCTAATGGTTTAATTTAGGCTCTTTTAGATAATAATGTCTTTTTCATTTAATTATTGTCTTCTATCACCAACTAATCTTAACAGCATTAAGAAAAGGTTAATGAAGTCTAAGTATAAAGAAAGAGCACCAAAAATAGCTGTTTTTTTAATGGTTTCATTATCAGCATTTTCATTAAAAGATGTTTTAATTTTTTGAGTATCCCAAGCTGTTAATCCTGTGAATACAATAACACCAATTAAAGATATTGCAAAATCAAAAGCTGAACTTTTCATAAATATATTAACAATAGAAGCAATAACTATACCAATTAAAGCCATTAATAAAATATTCCCCATTCTGCTTAAGTCTGATTTTGTTGTATATCCATAAATACTCATTGTTAAGAAAGTTACCGCTGTAATTAAAAATACACGTGTAATAGAAGCACCAGTATATAAAAAGAATATATAAGACATAGAAGCACCATTTACAGCTGCAAATAACCAAAATAATAGTTGTGCTGTTGATGCTTTCATTTTATTAATACCGAAAGAAAGAACTAAAATGAATGCCAATGGGGCAAACATAATAACCATCCCAAGAGGAGTTCCAATAATTGATTTGGCTAAGGATGGAACAGATGCAACAAAAAATGCCACAAGTGCTGTAAGAATTAAACCAAATCCCATGTAGTTGTAAACTCTTAACATGTATTTTCTTAGAGCCTCAGAACTTTCTACTACGTAAGACTGAGTATTAAAATTTTCATTAATCTTATTCATATCGTGTCCTTTTATAAATTTATATATAATATATTATATATAAGGTTATATTAACAAAATTGCAATAGCATTATTAGTATTTAAGCAATAATATATATTTATTATTGTAAGCTTTTTTCAATTTTTATATGTGAAATTAGATCTTGTAGTGTATGTTCTAAAAGATTCAATACAAAAGCTATATTTTTTTTGTCTTCTTTAGGAGTTTTTATTTCTTTATAATTATGCTTAGGAGAAAAATCTGTTAATTTACTAATTTTTGAATGAACAGTAGGACTAGTAAGTTTTAAAATAACCTTATGATCATCATTATCAAATGTAATTATGTAATCAAACTCTGATAATGACTCAAATTGCACAGTGTTAGAATTATGTTTAGACAAATCAATTCCTTTTTCTCTAGCAATATATAGTAATGTTTCATCTAAATTAGTATTAGTTTTATCTTGTAATATGGAAGAGCTTTCAATAAAAAATCTTTGTCCTAAATTTTGATAATTTACAATTTTCGTAAATATAGCCTTAGCGGAAGGGGCTCTATATCTGTTATTTAAACTGATAAATATAACTCTTATCATGATTTTTACTCCTATTTTACTAACTACGAGAGAATAATTTCTCTATATCTTTTAAACTTATACCAATATAAGTTGGTCTTCCATGAGAACATTGAGCATAGTTATTAGTGTTTTCCATGACTCTTAGTAAATCGTTCATTTCAGACACATTCATAATTCTACCAGACCTTATAGAAGAATGGCAAGCCATAGTAGAAATAATCTCGTTTATTTTTTTATTAAAACTCTGTGGAGATTCTACTTCCTTAAAATCAGAGATAATATCTAACATCAGATTTTTAGGATTTGTATTTTTTAACAAACTAGGGATTGTTTTTATTAATATAGTATCTAATCCAAAAACATCAAAAGTTATACCTAAAGACTCTATTTCTTTTTTATAAATATTTACTACTTCCATTGATTGTGCATCTATCTTAAGAAGTTCTGTTGTTAGCAATAATTGTTGTGGTATAGTTTTTGAGTTGTATTGTTCTTTAATTATTTCTTGAGTTATTCTTTCATGGGCAGCATGTTGATCTACTAAAATTAATCCATCTTTATTTTGAGCAAGAATCCAATTTTTATGAAATTGTGCTTTTGCAAAACCAAGTGGAAAATCTTCTATATTTTCTTGTTTTTCTTCTTCTTGTTTGATTTCATGTTTAGCTTCTATATTTTCAACATATTGCTTAACATTATTACTTAACATTAAATTTGCTTGAGAATAGTCATAGTTTTGAGGTTTAAATAAAGATATATCCATCTGTTTCACACCATTATAGGATATTCCTCTTGGAGAAGAATTTTTTAGTAATTTTTCCCCTAAAGTTGAATCTGTTTTTTGTGTGTTTTTTAATCCTAAAAGAGTTTTGATTGTATTTAGTATAATATGACGTATAAAATTAATATCTTTAAATCGTATATCAGATTTTGTAGGGCTAACATTAACATCAATTTCTTGAGGATTAATATCCATAAATATGGTATAACAAGGGTGTTTACCACTAAATAATACTTCAGAGTATGCAAACTTAATTAATCCAGAAATTGCTCTATCTTTTATAAATCTATTATTTATTACAATATATTGATCTTCTTGATTATTTTTAGATATACTAGGAATTCCTATAAATCCATACAAGCGTAACATAGGATTTTCTTCATTTACTTCTATAGCATTTTCAACAAAGTTTGTTCCAATTATTTGTGAAACTCTATTTTTTAGTTTTTCAAGATCATTATTTCCTATTGATGGATAATTAAATACATTTTTATCATTATTTTCTAGTTTAAAAGAAACATTAGGATTAGCTAAAGCAATTTGTTTAAATACTTTATAACAATGGGTAGTTTCAACACCATCAGTCCTTAAAAAATTTAGCCTAGCAGGAACACAATAAAATAAATCACTAACTTGTATTAAAGTTCCATTATGGATATTGCTAGCAGAAACTTCTTCTTCAACACCGTTGCTAGCAGATACTTGAAATCCTTGAGAAGTATTTTTTTCTTTAGAATGAATACTTATTCTGCTTACAGATGCAATAGATGGTAGTGCTTCACCTCTAAATCCAAGAGTAGTGATGTTATTTAATTTGCCTTCATTAAGTTTAGAAGTAGCATGAGGTTTTAAACATAAAGATAAATCTTTTTTTGAAATACCAGTGCCGTTATCTAGTACAGATATAAAGGTTTTACCACCATTTTTAATTTTTACTTCAACCAAATTAGCTTCAGCATCTATAGAGTTTTCTATAAGCTCTTTGATAATAGATTGAGGTCTTTCCACAACCTCACCGGCAGCAATTTGATTTACTAAATTAATAGGTAAAAGTTTTATTTTATCCATAATTAACTATTCTTTTTATTAAGTTTGTAAAGTCTTATTAAATTTGAGGTAGAAGAGCTTCTAATAACAACAGGTGGTTGATATTTTTCTTTTAATTTATTAGTTGGCATTTTTACTTCAAATCTTTTTTTAATTTCATCTTTATCAGAAGATTTCTCTTTTTTAAGTTCTTTTTCTTTGTTTTTTTCTTCTTCGATTTTTTGTTGTTCTGCTAAAGCCTTTTCTTCTGATTCTTTTTGTGCTTTTTCCTCTAACTCTTGTTCTGGAGTTTTTTGTATCTCTGCCAAAATATCTAAACTTAATTTTTTACCTAATTCAACTCCGAACTGATCAAAAGAATTAATATTCCATAATATACCTTGAATAAGAATCTTATGCTCATATAAAGCACATAACTTTCCTAAAGTTTTTGGTGTTAGGGAGTTAAAAATAAGCATTGTGCTTGGTCTATTACCATCAAACACTTTGTGGTTAATTATATTAGAATATTCAGAATAATTAACACTCTGTTTTTTATATTCATTTATTACTTGATTTCTACTTTTACCAAGCATTAAAGCCTCTGCTTGTGCTAGCATGTTGGCAAATAGTATATCTTGATGATTATTTAGTGGATTATTCTGATGTTGATTGATAAATCCAATAAATTCACAAGGAATTATTTGAGTACCTTGATGTAACATTTGAAAGAAAGAGTGTTGGGAATTTGTTCCTACCTCTCCAAAAATAATAGAAGAAGTATTGTAGAAAATTTTATTACCTTTAGAATTTGTAGATTTACCATTACTTTCCATTTCTAATTGTTGTAGATATTTAGCAAAATCACTTAATCTGTAATCATAAGCAATTAAAGCATAAGATTTATAATTAAATAAATTATTATTCCACATGGAAACAGCCGACATAATAAAAGGAATATTTTTATCTAATGGCGTAGTTCTTAAATGTTCATCCATTTTATTTGCTCCTGATAAAAATTCTTGAAATTTTTCTTCTCCTATTTTTAACAAAAGAGGTAAACCAATTGATGACCATAAAGAGTATCTACCACCTACAAAATCCCAAAATTCAAATGTGTAATCTTTAGAAATTCCAAAGTTCTCTACTTCAGTAACATTAGTTGATAAAGCTACAAAATGTTTCGATATAGCAGTTTTTACATCATGAGTTTTAATATTATTAATAAACCAATCTTTTATTGTATTGGCGTTTTGGATTGTTTCTTGTGTGGTAAATGTTTTAGAAGCGACTATAAATAAAGTTCTTTCAATATCAATTTGTGAAATTATATCAATCAGATTAGATCCATCTATGTTAGAAATAAAAAAAGTTCTAATGTTTTTATCATCAAATTCGTTTAATGCTTTACAAGCCATAGCGCTTCCTAAATAAGAACCACCAATTCCGATATTAACTACAGTATCAAAATGTTTACCAGAATATCCTGTTATTTTACCGTTACGAAAATTTCTAGCAAAGTTGAATAATCTATCTTTTGTTTGTTTAATTTCGTTTGCATAATCTTTACCGTTTACCACAAAAGGAGAATTGTTTTTACTTCTAAGAGCTACATGACCAACAGATCTTCCTTCAGTAAAATTGATTTTATCTCCTTTAAACATGGCAGATATTTTATTCGTTAATCCCATTTCATTTGCTAAACGGATAAATAAATTTAAGGTTTCTTTTGTAAATAGATTTTTAGAAACATCAAGTATAAGATCATCTAACTGATAAGTAAATTCTATAGCTCTTTTTTCTCCATTATTATCGCCTTCAAAAAGATTGCTAATTTTTTTAGCTCTAATTTCAGAAAAATGCATTTGTATTTCCGCAAATGTTTTACTACTTAACATTTAAAACTCCATTTTAAATTTGTTTATTGAATATATATTTTTGCTATAATTAAATTATATTACAAAAGTTATTAAAAAATAATATATAAATTATAAAAATTAAAAATGATAAGATTATACAGAGTTTCAGAATTACTAGAAAATATAAAAATTACATTAAGTGAAAATTTCCCTGCTATAGATGTTAGTGGTGAGATTTCCGATGTTAATTTTAATTCAAAATCTGGGCATATTTATTTTAATCTTAAGGAAGATAAGAATTTAATTTCTTGTGCTTGTTGGAAAAGTAATGCAGTTAAATTAAAAAATTTAATAGAAGAAGGTAAACAAGCAAAGATCAGAGGACGGATTTTAAGTTATCCTACAAATTCTAAATTTTATATTAATGTTATTAATGTGATTGAGTACGGCGAAGGGGATGTTAAGAAAAAACTTATAGAATTAAAATCTAAATTAGACCAAGAAGGATTATTTTTAGAAATAAATAAAAAACCAATTACTAAATATCCTAAAAGTATAGGTTTAATAACCTCACAAGATGGAGATGTTATTAATGATATAAAAACAACTCTTAAATCCACATATCCTTGTCAACTATATTTGTACGATGTTTCTGTACAAGGAGAAAATAGTGTTAGTCAAATTATTGAAGGAATAAATTATTTTAATAATTTACAAGAAGATACTCCTAGTTTTTTAATTATTGCAAGAGGAGGTGGAAGTGCTGAAGATCTTTTTCATTTTAATGATGAAAATTTAGTTAGAGCTGTTTATAATTCAAAGATTCCAATTATTACAGCAATAGGTCATGATCCCGATAATGCATTAATTGATCTGGTAGCAGATAAATCTGTTTCAACACCAACAGCATCAGTAGCGTTCTTAGCAAACAATATTGATTTACAAGAAAATATTCAGATATTAAAAGAGCATCTTAAATTTATTTTAGATAGAAATTTTAATTATCATGCTAAAAATCTGCAATCGATCACAAGGTTATTAAAAACTCCATTTGATGTTATTAATAATACTAAAGAGAAAGTTTATTATTTAGCATTAAGAAATCAAAAATCTTTCTTAAGAATAATAGAAAAATATAAATCGTCTATTATTTTAACATCTCAAAAACTAGAAAGATTGCCTTTATGTATTAAAAACTGTGAGCAAAAGTTGTTATATATAACAAGAATATTAAACTCTCTTTCTTTTAAAGAAACTCTAAAAAGAGGTTTTAGTGTTATTTCTCAAGACGGAAAAATTATAAAATCATCTAAGTATCTAGCAGATAAAGAATTTTCAATAGAATTTTATGATGGCAAAAAATCTATTAATACTAAAAAATAGATTTTATATATCTTGTTAAAATGTCTTTATTATAGATTCTTAATAGATTTGAGTTAAAGCGATATAAAGTAATAATTTATATAAATATAATACCAAATTATGAATTATAAGCCCAATTTTTTACAATGAAATATCTTTAAAATATTAAGACCATAATAATAATGATGAAATAAGTAATAAAAGTTTTTACTTTACATATGTTTTATAATTATTTTTCTATACTAGCATCTATAAAAACATTGATATATTCTTATAGATGTTAGATACTGAAAACAGTACGTTAGTTTTTTTATAGACTTTAAATTGTTAAAAAATACAACTCAATATATTACTAACAGAATATTTTAGCATAAAAATTAAGTATATTGTGCATATTATTACAGGATATAATATCTATTTAATAATACTAAAGGAAAAGGGTGTTATATAAAAAACACCCTAAGTTATTTTGTAGTTAATTTATGCTTTAATAGATTTCATATCAATTACGAATCTGTATTTAACATCAGATTTTATTACACGAGTGTAAGCATCGTTAATATCTTGAATGTTAATTATTTCTACATCTGATACAATATTATGCTTCCCACAAAAATCTAATAATTCTTGTGTTTCTTTAATACCACCAATAATAGACCCAGCAACTGCCCTTCTTTGCATAAGAAGAGGTACAGAATTTAGCATTCCATCCATGCTTCCTAAATGTCCTACTAATACTAAAGTACCGTTTACTTTTAGTGTAGCAACATATGGATTTAGGTCATGACTATAAGGAACGGTATCTATAATTAAATCAAATTTTCCTTTTACGGTTTCCATTTGAGAAGAATCTGTAGATATTACAACATCGCTTGCTCCTAATTCTTTAGCATCAGCTTCTTTACCTTTTGATCTAGAAAATAAAGTTACATTAGCTCCTAATGCTTTAGCTAGTTTTATTCCCATGTGTCCTAAACCACCTAAACCAATAATTGCTACATTGTTTCCAGCTTTAATATTCCAATTTCTTAAAGGAGACCACATAGTAATACCAGCACAAAGAATAGGTGCAACTGCTTTAGTATCCAAGTTTTTTGGTACTTTTAGTACAAATTTTTCTCGTGAAATTAATTGTTCGGCATATCCACCATAAGTTACAGTACCATCAATACGATCTCTGCTTGTATATGTAGAAGTTGGTCCCTCAATGCAATATTGCTCTAAATCGTTTTTACAAGAATTGCAATTTTGACAAGAATCTACCAAACAACCAACAGCAACTAAATCACCTTCTTTGAATTTGCTAACCTTACTACCAACTTTAGCTACCGTTCCAACAATTTCATGTCCTGGAACTATTGGATAGATTGATCCACCCCAATCGTTATTTACTTGATGGATATCAGAATGGCAAATACCACAATACATGACGTTTATAATTACATCATCATCTCTCATTTTCCGTTGTTCAAAATTATGTGGAACTAATTTTCCTTTTGCTTCTAGTGATGCGTAACTTTTAATACTCATTTACTTTTTTCTCCATATTTTAGTTAATTTTTTATGCTATAACATTTGTTTCTGTTGGTTTAAAAGATTTAACCATCTTCCAAACACCATTATCTAAGTGTTTTGGAATTGGTTCTTTAGACATAACCCATTTAAATAAGTCTCCATCTTCTTGAGATAACAAATCTACAAATTGAGATATTTGCTCTTCTGTCATACTTAATAAATAGTTATCAGCAACGAATCCAAGTAAAATATCTAATTCTTTTAAGCCTCTTCTTTTGGCTCTAACATAAATGGGTTTTAAATTATCAGGTATTATTTTATTCATCATTTATTCTCCTTTTTTTAATAAATTTTCAATTTAAAAAGTAGTTGTTTTATTTATAATAAATATATAGAATATACTGACGCCAATGTGGTAATTTTAACACATTACTATCCTTAGTATAGTGTAAAAATAAAATAAAGTCTCTAAAAATAAATAATTATTTTTAGTCTCTTGTTGGGTATTTCAGGAGTTAGTTATGTTGTTAAATCGTTTAAAATTATTTTTATTATTGTGTTCTCCCGCTTTTATTTGGGGAATTTTATTTATTATTGCTAATAAAGTATTGCTTGAAATTAGCCCTCTATATTTAGCAATATTAAGATATGGTCCAGCTGTTGTTGTTGTTGGAATCGTTTTATATTTTATGGAAGGAAAATCAGCTTTTAAAATAAATAAAGAGTTATTAATTGTTGCAGGAATCGGTGCATTTTCTATGTTTGGATTTAATATCTTAGTATGGGTTGGAGTTAGCTTATCTAATGGTATAATTGCAGCTGTTTTTCAGCCAATGATGCCATTAATTGCGGTTCTTATTTCTTTTATATTTTTTAAGCAAAAGTATAATTTATTAACTTTTGTTATTATTTTTGTAGCATTTTGTGGAGTATTTTTAGCCTCAAGTAAAGGAGATTTATCTTTTTTATATAGTTCGGATTCTTTAGGGGTTATAATTATTTTTATTGGTGTATCTATGGCTACTCTTACAGGAATTTTATCACAAAGGTTTAAAAACTTTTCCATGCTTAGATATACAGTTATTACAAATGGATCAGGAATGATACTATTTTGTTTTTTAGCTATTTTTGGACATTTTACTGGAATTATTCCATCACCAAGTTTAGAAAATCTTAATAACGTTAAATGGGAATTACTTTATATACTATTTTTTACAGGCCCTCTACCGTTATTTATATGGTATAAAGGCTTTCAAGTTATTGGTGCTGTTAATGGAATGTTGTTAAACAACCTAGTTCCTGTTGTTACAATAGTTGGAAGTTTGGTTATAGGATATTCTGTAGGTTCTTTTGAAATTATGGGGTCTTTAGTTATTATAGGAGCTATGGTTTTGCATTATTACAATGTTAAAAGAACAACTAAAGTTTTATAATAGTTGGTTGTTATTTGTTATATTTCGCGTATAATACTATTTATATAAATGCGGGGTAAATAAGTGGGTAACATCAATTTAGATCAATATTATCAAAAAATTCAAAACTCTAGCTCTCTTAAAGAGTTAGAGTTAATACATCAAGAATTATTCTCAAAATCAGGTCATTTTCCTGCACTAATGAAAAATATATCTTCTTTGTCGGTTGAAGAAAAAAAAGCAAAAGGAAAGCTTTTAAATTCAAGAAAAACTGAGTTAATGGAAGTTTTTTCAAAAAAAACAGAAGAGCTTAAAGAAAAAGAACTAAACGAGAAAATAAAATCAGAATATTTAGATTTAAGCCTTCCAATACAAGGTTTATATCAAAATGGTATTCATCCGATATCTAATGCAATTGAGCAAATAATTGCAATTTTTGATGCTATGGAGTTTGAAGTGGTTGTTGCTAATGAAATAGAAGAAGATTGGTATAATTTTACAGCTCTAAATATACCACTACATCATCCAGCAAGACAAGATCATGATACTTTTTATTTGAATGCAAAGGATAATGATGGTAAAAGAAAAGTTCTTAGAACTCATACCTCTAATACTCAAATAAGAACAATGATTGCAAGAAAAGATGATTTAGAAAAAGGTAATTCCATAAAGATTATCTCTCCAGGTAGAACTTATAGAAGCGATAGCGATGCTACTCATTCCCCAATGTTTCATCAGGTTGAAGGTCTTTATATAGATGAAAAAGATAAATTGAGTGTTCCTTTATTGAAATCTGTTTTGTCTAATTTCTGTAGTGCTTTTTTTGGAGTAAAGGACATGCAAATGCGTTTTAGACCAAGTTATTTCCCATTTACTTCTCCATCTTACGAGGTTGATATGCAATGTGATAAAAGTGGCTCTCAACTTGTATTGGGAAAAGGAGATGATTGGCTAGAAATTCTAGGATCTGGTATTGTGCATCCCAATGTTTTAAGATACTGCGGTATTGATTCTAATAAATATGCTGGTTTTGCCTTTGGCGCGGGTATAGAAAGACTTGTAATGCTTAAGTATGGATTTAAAGATCTTAGAAGCATGTACAAAGGAGATATTAGATGGTTAAATTATTACAACAGCAATACCGTTAAAACTCCAAGTATTTTTGGTGGGTTAGATTAAGAATAAATCATATAAATATATATAACTAGAGATATAAAATGAAATTCACACTTTCTTGGTTAGCAGATCATTTAGAATTTAATAACTCACTAGATGAAATATTAGATTCTTTAATTAAAATGGGCATAGAAGTAGAAGAAGTAGAAGATTATCAGAAGAAATATAAATTTTTTTCTGTTGGATACATTAAATCGGCAGAAAAGCACCCAGATGCAGACAGATTAAGAGTTTGTAAGGTAGATACTATTGATGGAGAATTACAAATTATTTGTGGTGCTCATAATGCTCATGCTGGTATTTATATAATTTATGCTCCTGTTGGTTCTTACATACCAGGTTTAGATGTTATATTAAAACCAGCAAAAATCAGAGGGGTTGATAGTGTTGGTATGATGGTTTCTGAAAGAGAGCTTTGTTTGTCTGATGAGCATGATGGTATTATTGAGTTTGATAATGGTGTTGTTGGAATGCCTGCTTCTGAAAAATTAGGTTTAGATGATGTAATTATGGATGTTTCTGTAACACCTAACAGAGGAGATATGTTAGGAATTAGAGGCATAGCTAAAGATTTAGCAGGTTTTGGTATAGGCAAATTGAAACCTTTAAAATTTAAAGAAGTTCGATTAGCCGAAACCAGTAATATAGAAATTAAATTAGATCCGGAGGTATCCAGAAAGTTTTTAGCTACAAAAATTACAGGTCTTAAAAATATTGAATCTCCTAATTGGTTAAAACAAAAACTTAAAATGATAGGTCAAGAAAGCCGAGGTTCTTTGGTTGATATATCTAATTTTATTTGTTTTGATATAAATCAACCTATGCATTGTTATGATTTATCTAAACTACAAAATAAAGCAGAAGATAAGACATCTATATGTGTTGAGTTATCTAAAAATAGTATTAATTATACAGCATTAGATGAAAAAGAATATAAATTAAGTGAAATTTCTCCTGTTGTTAAAATTAATAATAAAATTAGTGCAATTGCTGGAATAAAAGGGTCTTTAGATACTTGTTGTGATGATAATACATCTAGCATTTTGTTAGAATGTGCTCATTTTGATCATAAAGTAGTTGCATTAGCTAAACGTGAGTTAGGTATCAACACAGAATCTGCTTATAGGTATGAACGTGAGATTGATGTTAAATCTATGGAGGATGCTTTCAACTATGCTGTTTATTTAATTACTTCTATTTGTGGAGGTAAAGTAGAAGGTTTAGTTGTAGAAGAACATAAATCTGATAATAAAGTAATTTCTTTTGATTTACCTTATGTTAATCAATTATCTGGTGTATCTTTTAAATCAGATCAGGTTAGAGAAATTTTAGAAAAGCTAGGATTTGAAGTAAAAATAGACTCTGATAATTTTGAGGTTATTCCACCATCAAGAAGAAATGATATTGATGAAAAATCTGTAGTAGTTGCAGAAATTATAAGAATGTATGGTGCTGATAATTTACCTAAAATAGAAATATTTAAAAATTCTAGCAATACAAAAAGAGCTTTTGATTATAACTATGGAAGATATTTAGATTCTAAAAAATATATGGCAAAATTAGGATTACAAGAAGTTGTTGCAATGTCTTTTGTTTCAAAGAAAATTGCTGATTTATTTGGTATTTATGATGAAGAATTAATTTTGCAAAACCCTATTTCAGAAGATTTGTCGGTTATGAGAAAATCTTTAATACCAAGTTTAATATTTTTAGCTCAAGATAATATTAATAAATCTTATAGTAATTTAAGACTTTTTGAAGTTGCCAATATTTATGAAAATTCTTCAAGACAAGAAGTTTCAGTAGGAAGTATATTAGTCGGTAATTCTTTATTAGAAAACTGGCAAAATAAATCAAAATCTTATGATGTTTGGGATATGAAAGCTATTGTATATTCTTTAATTACAGATTTAGGATATAATCCTGAGAATATGAGTATTATTCAAGAAAACTTACCAAAGTATTTTCATCCATATAAAAGCGCATCAATTAATATGGGTAAAAAAATTATTGGTTATTTTGGAGAGATCCATCCTAAGATATTAGATTCAATGGGAATTAAAACTACAATTATAGCATCTGAAGTTTTTATTAATAGATTACCAGAATTCAAGTTTAAAGGATTTATAAAACAACCTATTGTTCTTTCTGAATTTACTCCTGTTAAAAGAGATTTTGCATTTATTGTAGAAAAAAATGTTAAAGCAGGAGAGATTATTAGGTTAGTTAAATCCTTAGATAAAAAATCTGTTGTAGATGTTAATATTTTTGATGTTTATGAAGGAAGCAATATAGAAGAGGGTAAAAAATCCATAGCTATAACTGTTACTTTGCAATCTTATGAAAAAACTTTTATTGATGAGGATATTAATGTTATGTCTTTAAAAATAATAGAAATTCTATCAAAAGGTATTGGCGCTAAAATAAGAGATGCAAAATAGTATGTTTAATTATATATAAAATAAACCTAACTTTTTTATGATGTAATATTTTATTGAAAAATAATAAATGGTATCTTAATAATAAAAGATAATCATTATTTTAGCCCTTTTAAATTGCTAGGTGTGTTATTTATATAATTACCAAAAATTAGAAAAAAGGATATATAAATGAGATTAACTTATAATGTTGTTATCAATTCTTATGTAGATAAAGTTTGGAATTTATTGTCAAACTTAGATAGGCAAGAATCTTTGCTAGAGGGATTAACAGTAGAAAAAGAATCTGATAATTCTTATGTTTTTCATTTTGATAAAAATTATAAAACACTATCTTATCATGTTGTTTTATTAGAAAAAGAAGAAAATAAAAAATTATCTTTTTGTATGAATCTTAATAACATAAAAATTATAAATACTTATTTTTTCTCTAGTAATGGGATAGAAACATATATAAAATATCATATGGATGTTAAATCTGATAGCTTATTTACAAAAATAATTAAATATCCATTGTTGTTTTTATCTTTTAGAAAAAGAGTAGATTCTTATTTTAAATTACTACAAAAACAGTGCTAGCTTAATTAGATAATCCTAGATTTTATATTTTCAAAACCACCCATATCATATAATTAAAGGTAATTATATTAAAAAAATCATTTTACTTATATAAAATAATATACATCACTCCTAGCTATTTTAAGTTACTAGGTGTATAAATTGATAATATTATATAACTATTTTAAAAACCTCATTATAAAAATAGGTTTGTTTAGTATATATTGCCAAAATAACAGTTTTGACTCAATAAAAAAATATTTCTATGCAGTTCTTATATTTATCATTTCCATCAAATTTTCTTTTATTGAGTTATTGTAATTATCTACTGATGGATCGAACAATTTAAATTTTCTTTAAATTCTAATTGAGAAAAGATTTTCATTTAATAATATTCTATATTTTATTTAAAATATTATTTTAAATGTAAGTATGATCACTAAGTAATTAAGGTGATTTAAAAACAAACAATTATTCATATTTTGTATTGTTTAAATAACATTTATAAATTTTATTATAAAATATTGCATCATAAAAAATTTGTTTTTTATCTAATTGCTTTTATTAAAAAATATCAAGAAAATGGAAATATTTTCCTAACTTAAAAGATTATTTTTACATGATTTTTATTTCTAAAAAGAGATTAACTAAATAATAATCTCTCAATAGATAATTTTTGAAATATTAGTTTATTCTTCTCAAGCTATTTCTTCTTTTAAAACTATATTTTCTTGCTTTTTAGAGTTTTCAATTATTTTATAAAGAGAAGATTCTTCGCATAAACCTAAGCTTACAGGGTTTTTAGCAACTAAATTTTTATAATTCCAATAAGTTTTAGATCTAATAGTTTTTACAGTATTTGCGGTTGTATTTAGTAATTTTGATATTTGATAGTCATTTATCTCTGGATAATTTGTAATTATCCATAAAATAGATTCTGGTTTAGCTTTTCTTTTAAACTTACTTTGAGTGGTATTTTTATTAAAAACTTTAGAATAACTATTATATTCTTTGCTTTCAACATAAACCAATTTTTTAGAAGAATCTTTTTCACATTCTTTTAAATTTTGTTCTTTTAACTCACCAGTAGAGATAGGATCAACAGGTTGAAGATATTTGTTGCTTTCTTCATTAGCTAAGGATTCTATTTCTAAAAGATGCAACCCGCAATAATCAGCAATTTGTTGAAAAGTCAGAGAGGTATTTTTTATTAACCAAATTGCTACCGCTTTTGGCATTAATGGTTTCATGTTAAACTCCTTTGATATTACTATATAACCATATTATATATTAGTTATTATGTTAGATGTAAATTTATTTTTTAATTACTTTTATAGTTAATAAAGCCATTATAAAAGCTATAACAGATATAGCACCCCAAGCTAAAGCATGATTAATAAAGAATAGAATTCCTAAAACATTAGGACCTATAACACGTCCAAAGCTACCCATAGATTGAGATATTCCTAGAAGCAGTCCTCTTTGATTCTTTTTCCCCTCAATGGATAATTTAGAGTTAATGCTAGGCAGAATCATCGCAGTTCCAACGGACATAAATCCAAAAGTTATAATTACTAAAGGTATATTTCTTAAATGCTCTGCCAACAAAAGAAACAAAACAGATGATGAATAAATAAAAAAACCTATAATTAAAGCACTTCTTGGAGTGAAATATTTAGATACGTTTAGTTGAACAACAGCTAAAATAATTCCAGATAATCCCCAAAATAAACCAATATCTTTGGCTGTGAAATTAAATGATTCATTTAGCCATACCCCAAAGAAGACTTGAACTCCAGACATTATTGATGTAAATATAATCATTAAAATGGTAAAAAATTGTACACTTTTATTTTGGAATAATTTTTTGATTTGAGCTAAAAGATTTAATTGATGTTTTACTTTTCTATCTTCTTTGGTTAGTGTTTCTTTAAATAAAGTAAGTGCTAAAATAGCGGCAAGAAGATTTAATCCTGCGGCAACATCAAATGGTAAAGAAAAGCTAATATTATCTAATACTAAAGAATCACCAGCTAAATAACCGCCAGTTGCAGGACCTAATATAAAACCTAAACCAAATGATGTGCCAATTATTCCCATATTTTTAAACATATTTTCAGGAGTAGATAAATCAGCTGATGCGGCAAAAGCTACAGAGAAATTAGAAGCAAAAAATCCTGCCAATCCTCTTAAAATAATAAAAATAACTAAACTTTCAGTTCTTCCAGTAAAATAATAAATAACAACTACAGCAAGTAAAGGCAAAGCTAAAGGAAGTTTTCTTCCGATTTTATCGCTTAAAATACCAAAAAATATACTACCAAAAATTCCACATACTGCAAATAAAGATGCAATATATCCTAATTCTATGTTATTTAATGCAAACTTTATCTTAAACATAGGGAAAAGTGGGAATAACATACCAAATCCTACAAGATCTATTACTGTTATTAAAAATAATATAGGCATAATTTTAGTCTCTTTTATTTAATTTTATAAATAAACAGACATATATCTTAGATATATGTCTGGAAAATTTATATAGATGAATAATTTTATATCCAGCTATTTAGAGTCAATACCAAAACCAGAGAATTTAGCATTAAATTTAGATATTTTACCAGCATTATCAACCATTTTTTGAACTCCTGTCCAAGCAGGGTGAGTTTTAACATCAATATCTAAAATCATTACATCACCTTCTTTCCCCCAAGTAGATTTTGTTTCTACTTTAGTTCCATCAGTAAACTGAATGTAGATAGGATGATAGTTTGGGTGTATATTTTTCTTCATTAATCTTCTCCAAAAAAAACCAACAATATATGATTTGTATATTGTTCATCAAATAAAGTACCTAATCTTCACTAGCAAATCTTAAATCTATATTATTTTTTTGTCAAGCATTTGATTGATAATTCTATAAGTATTAATATAATTAAATTTTTGTTATAAGTAGATAATGTCCTGTATTAATACTTTAGAAAAATAGTTCAATCAGATTTCAAGCATTGCAAAGATCATATCAGGTTATTGTTATATAAAGATAAGTATGCAAAATTATTAACTTATTTTTTATGATTTTAATTAAATGTGTTTTTTTCACTCAACATATAAGAAAGAGTAATAAAAGAAGCAAGAATAAAGCTAGCACCAATTAAAATCCAAGCAACAGAAGGTGAGAAGGCAGAATAAGAAAATCCAACAATTAAAGGACCTAAAGTTTGTCCTAAAGTCCCTGCAGATTGGCTAAGCCCTAAAATAAAGCCTCTTTGTGAGTTTGAGCCATACATAGAAATAGAAGAATTTAAGTTAGGATACAATATTCCTATACCTGTTGCAATAAAAACCAAAATAATAATCAAAATATATATAGGAGGATTTAAGAGTACAGAAAATATTGCAAAAGCTGATATTTGAAATCCTATCAAAATTGCCTTAGCACCTTTTAAATATCTAGGTGATATTACTTGAACAATAGCTGCAATAAAAGCAAAAATAGTGCCAATTACACCTAAGTGAAAAGGGCTTAAATTAAATTTTGCAACTGCCCATGTGGTTAAAAATACATTTATAGAAGAAAAAGAGAACCACATTAAAACAGATAAATATATCAAGAACATCATATTTCTACTGTTATAAATTAAAATTAGAGTTCTTGATATTTTTGTTTTAAGATTAAAGTTTCTTCTTAATGATTTTGGTAATGTTTCTTTAAAAAATATTAAAGCTAACAATCCTGCTAATATGGTAGAAATAGATGCAATATTAAATACTAGATGTAAATTTGCATTAGCTACATCATCTCCAGCTAAAAATCCTCCAAGTACAGGTCCCATCATAAAACCAAGACCAGTGGCAGCCCCTGTAATTCCCATGTATTTAGCTCTATTTTCATTTGAAGATAAATCAGAAGTAGCAGCTAAAGCTACAGAGATATTGCCTGTAAAAATTCCTGCAATTATTCTGGCTAATAATGCTTCATAAAAAGTAGTGGCATTTGCTAATAGATGATAAGAAGAACCAATCGCAAATAAACATACGACAATAATATATTTCCTACCAAACCTATCACTCAAAGCTCCTAATATTGGTGATGTTAATAATTGAAAAAAAGAGAATATAGCAGTTAATATTCCCAAATGGAAGGCAGTAATTTGAAATTTTAATGCAAAAATAGGCAACAAAGGTAAAATAATACCAAACCCTATAGCGTCAATAAAAACAATCAAAAATAACCAAAACATACCGTTTTTTTGCATCCTAATAATAACAGCTAGCAATCTTTTAATTGCTACTTTATAAGAATTAAATAGTCATATACTTTTTACTTTCTATCATTAAAATTGTATTTTAACTCTATCATAGTACCATCATTATGAAAAATAAGCTAATCTATTTTTTTATATATTGGCTTTTTTCTTATGCTTTTATTATTTTGATTAGTATATTGCTCAATGTTATTTTCTTTATATTCTACCATTAATGAACTCTTAGGAATACAGTCATTGTTTTTTGTGGTGTATTTTTTATTTACACTGTAATAATTAGAAAAAGCAATACAAGTAAATAAAATTATAATGGTTAGGTTTAAATTTCTCATAGAATTATATCTTCTTACTTGATAAAGTTTTTATAGTTTTAACTTTTTTACTATCATCATATTCAATGTCAAAAAAATATCCAGCTTCATTAGCAATTAATAAAGAAGGTAGTAAATCATAAGCTGTTGAGTTATTTTTATAAAAACAATCGCTTATTTTAGATGAAGCCAAATAACATAAATCCAAAGCCTTACTGTTACTTATGTAAAAATTATTTTTTGTTTTTTTTGCAGAAATAACATGATCTAAATCCGTTGATATTATATTATGTTCACTTTCTTGTTGTCTGTATTCGGATATTCTAATTCTTTTATTATTACAATAAGCACCATTTCCTTGTTCAGCAGAAAATAAATTATTAGTAATAGGATTAAATACAACAGATGCAAATATTTTTGAATCTCGCTCTAATGCTACAGAAATACAAAAATTAGGGATTCCTTTAGAAAAGTTTTTCATACCTAATATGCCATTAATAATAAAAAAGTTTGACTTATCTTTATTCTCAATAGCACCAATATTTTTTACAATAGCGCTATAATTACCTTTGAATCTCATTAAATCTTCTAATATAGTTTTTTGTGCTCTAATGTTTGTATTAATTGCAAAATTAAAAGCAGCTATTGGATTATTTAATAAGAAGTCTATCTCATTAAAATCTCTTATAACATTAATAGAGGCTTTTTTTACTGCAATACTAAGTAAATTTGTTAAAGGTGTGTTCATTGAGATAACTTTTTTATTCCTATATTTTTAATCTTTTGCTCTTTCTACATATTCAGAATTTTCAGTATTTACAACAATTCTTGTTCCAACTTCAATATGAGGAGGAACCATAACTCTAACTCCATTATCAAGAATGGCCGGTTTGTAAGAGCTTGACGCAGTTTGTCCTTTAATTACCGCTTCTGTTTCTATAACCTCTTGAATTACATTTTGAGGTAGTACAATACTAATAGCTTTTTCTTCATAAAATTCTATTGTTAGAATTATGCCTTCTTTTATATAAGGTAGTTGATCTTCTGAGATTTCTGCAATTGCAAGAGGGATTTGTTCATAGTTTTCATTATCCATAAACATATATAAATCACCATCAATATAAGAAAAAGTACATTCTTTTTGTTCTAAGATGACTCTTTCAACAGATTCATCAGACCTAAATCTTTCATTTAATTTATTGCCAGAAATAACATCTTTTAATTCAACTTGTGCATAAGCACCACCCTTACCAGGTTTTACATGTTGTATTTTGACAGCTTTGTATAACTTATTGTTGTGTAATAAAATCATTCCAGGTCTAATTGCATTGCCATTTATTTTCATAATATCCTCATTTTCAAGCACATACTATTTATTCAAGTTATTATTTAACACCTAAATATATTTTCTGTAAAGTTAAATATTTTACAATTATGGTTTTTAGCTAATTTTTTAAAATTATCAATGTTTATATTATTAAAAGTTGTAATTATAAATGAGAAATTATTTTCTATTGCGAATATTAAATAAGGCAAAGAATTTCCAACATTTAATAAAAAAGTATGATTATTTGTATTGTAATTATTTATAGTTTCTTTTAATAAAAGCATTCCAAGATTATCAATTAATAAGCAGTCAATAATTAGCGTAATGGTAATATTATTGTTTCTACATAAGGCATTTACCAAATCTTCTTGATTATCAATATATAAAATTTTTTTCATACTTTGTAATACTTATCGACGAATTTAATATAAAAATCAAGCTCAAAAGAATAATCTAATGAGCTTGATAAAATTATCTTAGTAGTAAATTTACTTAGATGCCTTCATTAAAGCAACAGCGGTATCTGACATTCTATTAGAGAACCCCCATTCATTATCATACCAAGAAACAATCCTTACTAGATTACCATCCATTACTTTAGTTTCTAGTGAATCAACAACAGAACTAAAAGAAGAGTGATTAAAATCAGAAGATACTAAAGGAGCTTTCTCAAAACCTAAAATACCTTTTAATTCTCCCTTAGATGCTTCTTCTAAAAGTTTATTAACGGCTTCTGATGTTGTAGGATTTTTACAAATAAATTTAAAATCTATTAAAGAAACATTTGGAGTTGGAACCCTAATAGCAGATCCATCTAATTTTCCTTTTAATTCTGGTAAAACTAAACCAACAGCTTTAGCAGCGCCAGTAGATGTAGGAATCATAGAAAGAGCCGCGGCTCTAGCTCTTCTTAAATCTTTATGGAAAGTATCTAAAGTAGGTTGATCCCCAGTATAAGAATGAACAGTAGTACAAAATCCTTTCTCAATTCCTCCTAATCCTTTGTTTAATACATAAGCAACAGGAGCTAAACAGTTAGTCGTACAAGAAGCATTAGAAACGATTAGATCTGAAGCAGTTAAATCTTTATGATTAACACCATAAACAACTGTTCTATCAGCATTTTCACCAGGTGCAGAGATAATAACTTTTTTAGCGCCAGCATCAAGATGAGCAGAAGCCTTTTCTTTAGATGTAAAAATTCCAGTGCATTCGTAAACAATATCTATTTTTAATTTACCCCAAGGTAAGTTTTTAGGATCACGCTCAGCAACAACAGCAATCTCTTTACCATTAACAATCAAAGTATTTTCGTCTTTAGCAACAACTTCTGCGTTTAATGTGCCATGAACACTATCGTATTTCAATAAATGTGCATTAATTTTTGCTGATCCTAAGTCATTAATTGCAACAACTTCAACATCAGAACGTCCATTTTCAATTAAAGATCTTAGTGTTAATCTTCCGATTCTACCAAAACCATTTATAGCTACGCGAATAGTCATGTTTCTCTCCTTGTATTTTGATTATATACTGATTATAATATAGCTAAATCATATTGGTATACCGATTACAATATAACTACATCAATATATTTGATATGCATATGATAACACAAAGATAAAAAAATATAAACTATTAATCAGACCGATAATATATTAGTTGATTAGTTGGCAGTAACAAAAGAGATTATTTGTGAAAAAGGAATTAGAAGATGCAATTAAAACTCTAGATTTATTAAATCTTGAGTTGGAAGACATTCAGAATCGTTTAATGCAAAATCAACCTTTTGTTAGTAATAATGATAATTATTCCGATTCTAAAATTAGTTCCCTTATTAAAGATTTAAAAAATGAAAACAATTTTTTGCAAAAAGAATTATTTAATCATAAAGAATTTCTTAGAGGTATTTTAGAAAGTATAGAAAACATCGTTTTAGAAGTTAAAGAGTTAAGAGATAATGAGTAGTATTGAGATAACAATTAATGAAAAACTTTATAAAATTGGATGTTCAGAAGAAACAGTAGAAGATATTAAACAATATACTAAAGAATTAAATCTAAGGATAAATAACTTCAAAATAGAGAATCCAGCTTCTTTTATGGGTTTATCTCAAGAAGCTTTGTTTTTATTACAAGCCTTATCTTTAGTATCCGAATTAAATGAAGTAAAAGAAAATCAAACACATAGTTATCAATTAGAAATATTAGATCTTAACAATAAGGTTAAACAACTTACTAAAACTATAGAAAATTTGCAGAAAGTTGTTAAGTAAAAAATATTTTAGTATTATATTTTTTTTAGAATGGGGCTGGGGAATTTGTTAAAATATTATTTTCTTGGGGCTACAAATTATTATTTTAATAGAAGCTGTCTCTGTTATTCTTGTGGGAATAATAAATGGCTTAGTCTTTTTATCTTAAGGCCTATTAGAATTTTTATTACAACGGTTTTTTGGCTCCATTTTATTTTAATGTGTTTTTTTTATGAATAAAAAATCCATCGAAGAATTTATGCTAAAAAAAAGAGAGTTTATTACTAATCTTTTTGTTGAGAGTAGATCCAAAAAGATTTTATTAAACTTTTTTAAATTCCAATCATATTTAGGTATATCTAAAAATCAAGCAGTTGCAGGCTACTATCCTGTTAATAATGAAGTAAATGATCTTTTAATTTTAAACTATTTATCTTCTAGTGGTTATACAACCCTTCTTCCTTGTGTTGGTAAAGATAAAATCTTATCTTTTAAAAGATACCTTTATGATGACTATAACTTTGAGATGAGCAAAGGAAAGTTTAACATCAAAGAACCTAAAAATAATAATAGTATGCTACCAAGTATTATATTAGCTCCTTTGTTAGCTTTTAGTTCTCAAGGAGATAGAATAGGATATGGTGGTGGGTATTATGATGCTACATTAAATTATTATAAATCTATAAATCATAAGGTTTTATATATAGGGATAGCTTATTCTTTTCAAGAAGTTACACATATTAATACAGATTTTTGGGATGTAAGTTTAGATGCTATAATAACCGAAAAAGAATATAAATACTTTGACAGAGGATATTCCAAGAATTAGAATATCTAAATTCAATTTTTTTTGGTTATATATGAAAATATTATTTTGTGGTGATGTTGTCGGCAGATCAGGAAGGGATGTTATAAAAAATTATATTCCAAGCCTTAAATCTTCTTTAAACTTAGATTTTATTATTATTAATGGAGAAAATTCTGCTCATGGTTTTGGCATAACAGACAAAATCTGTGAAGATATCTTTAGCTTAGGTGTAGATGTTATTACTCTTGGTAATCATTCCTTTGATAATAAAAATATAATAGGTTATATTGTTAAAACACCAAATTTAATACGTCCTTTAAATTATAAAAACTCCGAAGGAAATGGTTTTTGTATTTTAGAATGCAGTAATTTAAAAATTATGGTCGTGAATCTATTAGGAACGCTTTTTATGAACTCTAAGATACAATTATCTAATCCTTTTGAATGTATAAATAGCTTATTGAAAGAATATAAGTTAAAAGAAAATATTGATGTTATCATTGTAGATTTTCATTCAGAAACAACATCAGAAAAAAATTCAATGGGATTATTTCTTGATGGTAGGGTTTCAGGGGTTTTTGGAACTCATACTCATATTCCAACTAATGACATTAGAATATTACCAAAAGGAACAGCTTATCAAACCGATGTTGGAATGTGTGGAGATTATAATTCTGTAATTGGTATGGATAAAGATGTTGCGATTGGGGCATTTTTTCTAAAAGAAGGACAAAAAAAAGAAAGATTATCTCCAGCATCAAATCAAGGAATGTTAAGCGGTGTTATAATGGAAATAGATGATTTAACAGGAAAATGTATCTATATAAAATCAGCAATATATGGTAATGTATTCAATAGAGGTAATAAAAAATAGATAGGTATAATAAAAATGAAAATATTTTATTTAGATAATAATGAAAAATACTCAATTCTTTCAAGACTATTTCACTGGCTCAGAGTACTGTTGTTGTTTTTAATATATCTAGGGGCGTATACAAAGTTTTTTGATCATAAAATATTAGGAATTACAATATTTATTTTTATTGCTCTTAATATCTTTTGGAGATTATTTAATAAATCTCCAAAGTCTTTCGCTGGTTCTAATTTAGAAGAAAATATTGAAAAAATTGTTCATAATGCTATGTATGTTTTTATATTATCACTTCCAATTTTAGGATATTTATCTTCAATGAATAATATTAATATTTTAGGTTTGAATATCCATTCAATTTATCATTATAATTGGTTTGTATCTTACTTAGAAAATTCTTTAAGAATTGATATTTTTGTTTTTAGATCATTTATAGGGAATATTCATAAATTTTTAACGATAATGTTACTAACACTAATTGGGTTGCACATTTTTGTAATTATTTTTAATAGAATACTCAGAAAAACTGGTGAATTAAAAAGAATGATGTAATATACTAGTTATATTGTAATACATAATTAAATACAGAGGTTTTTATGGCTGGTCATTCTAAGTTTAAAAATATTATGCACAGAAAAGGAGCTCAAGATAAAAAAAGAGCTAAAGTTTTTACTAAAATTTTAAAAGAAATCACTGTTGCTGTAAAAATGGGCTCTTCTGATATTTCTTCTAATCCAAGATTGAGGAGTGCAATAGCTGAAGCTAAATCTAACAATATGCCTAAAGATAATGTAGATAGAGCAATAAAAAAAGCACAAAGTGCAGGAGAAGGAGATAACTACGAAGAAATCAGATACGAAGGTTATGCTCAAGGCGGAGTTGCTATTATTGTTGAAGCCTTAACCGATAATAGAAATAGAACCGCATCAGAGGTAAGATCGTGGTTTACAAAAACTGGTGGAAATTTAGGTGAAAATGGTAGTGTTAATTTTATGTTTGATAGATTTGGATATATTACTTTTTCTAAAGATGTAATAAATTTTGATTCTTTATTTGAGATTGCAATAGAATTAGGAGCTGAAGATGTTATAGAAGAAGAGGATAGTTTTTTAATATTAACAAAGATTGATGATCTTCATAGTTTAGCTAATGCTTTATCTGAAAAGATAGGAAAAGATTATACCTCAGCTTTTTTAGCTTGGAAGCCAAAAGTAGAAATAGAAGTGCTAGATGAAAAACAAGCCACATCTATATTAAGGTTAATTTCAGAGTTAGAAGATTTAGATGACGTTCAAAAAGTATTCTCTAATTTTGATATAGCAGAAGAAATATTAGAGAGAATTACTTAATGGATTTAATACTTATCTTGAAAATTTTATTTGGTGGTCTTAATTTTATACAAGTTGTTGCTGTATTAGGATTAACGTTAGGCGTTGTAATGCTATTTTTAACCTCATCTATTATGACAAATATTTACAGCGGAAGCGGTATTGTAATTATTGTCATTGTGTTGTTATTATCTACCCTTATGGTTAAAGGAACTATTTTTATTTTTCAAGGTCTTCCAATAGAATCAGAAGATAACAAGGGCTATATAACTAATAAAAACCCAATTTCTGAAAAGATATTGGACAATTTTAATTCAGATAGTGGTAAACCACCAACCTCTGAAAAGAGGTTTAATAAATTTAATTCAGATAGTGATAAAAAACCAATCTATCAGAAAATATTGGACAAAATTAATTCAAAGAGTGATAAGAAACCAATTTCTGAAAAGATATTCGACAAAATTAATTCAGATAGTGATAAGAAACCAATTTCTGAAAAGATATTGGACAAATTTGATTCAGATAGTGATAAGAAACCAATTTCTGAAAAGATATTGGACAAATTTGATTCAGATAGTGATAAGAAACCAATTTCTGAAAAGATATTGGACAAATTTGATTCAGATAGTGATAAGAAACCAATTTCTGAAAAGATATTGGAAAAATTTGATTCAGATAGTGATAGGAAACCAATTTCTGAAAAAATGGACAAGAGTAAAAAAATAACAGATTTTCCTTTATATGATTCTTTTGGCGCAATAAAATATTCACAAGCAGAGGCAAAAAAAGAATTAGATAAAATTTATAAAGATTATGGTTTAGAGGCTATTTTTTATTTACAAGATCTAATTGTTAAATCAAAAAAGTTTGAAGGGAATTCAGATATTATTTATATGAAAATAGATGATTTTGCTTTTTTATGTTCTATAAATTTATGTAATAAATATTTTTATGATTTTAATGAAGCTAAGGAAAACCATAATGAATTTTATTTGATAGTGGTTTTACCAGAATTTGTTTTAGCATTAGAAAATTATAAACCATAGGATAAACAATGAGAATATTAGGTTTAGATCCAGGCTTAAATTTTACGGGCTGGGGAATAATTGATGTCAAAAATTCTGATATTAAGTTTGTGGACTGTGGAATAATTAATCCTTCAAGAAAAGATAGTAACTCAAAAAGGCTACATAAAATATATGAATGCGTAAAAGAAGTAATTTCTAATTTTTCACCTGAAGTTGTTTCTATAGAAGAAACTTTTGTTAATAAAAATCCTCAAGGGGCTTTGAAGTTAGGATATGCAAGAGGAATAATTTTAATGATTCCTTCAATTTATAACTTAGAAGTTTTTGAATATGCTCCAACTGTTGTAAAAAAAACAGTATCTGGCAATGGACATGCTTCTAAAGATCAAGTGAAAACCATGATTAAATTTATTATGCCAAATGTAAAAGAGATAAAAGATGATGCTATAGATGCTATTTCAATAGCTTTATGTCATTCTTATCATAAACATTTATAAATCATTTATTAATTTTTTTTTATTAAAATAAACATTTAAAGAGGTTATTTAATGATATCAAAATTAACAGGTACAATAGAAGATATAGAAGAAGATAGTATCACAATAAATGTTAATGGTGTTGGCTATCTTGTACATATTCCTAGTGGAATTGTTTCTGTTGAAAATCCGGAGTGTGTTAAAAGTATATATATTCAAACTATAGTTAAAGAAGATGCTATAAACTTATATGGATTTACAAATTATACACAAAAGCAACTATTTAATTTGTTAATTAGTGTACAAGGAGTTGGTGCTAAAATTGCTCTTTTAATTATATCTAGAATAACACCAGAAGATCTACAACAAGCCATATTATGTGAAGATCTTAATATTTTAAAGTCTATCAACGGTATCGGTGCTAAGGTTGCACAAAGATTAATTACCGAGCTGAAAGATAAAATTGCCAAAATTTCTTTTTTAAGAGTTCCTAATGCTAATTCTCAAGCAACTATGTCTTCAACATTAAATAATAATTTTTTTGATGCGATAATAGCATTAGAAGGGTTAGGATATAACAAGTTTGAAATTTCTAAAGGATTAGCAAAAATACAAAAAAGTAAAAATACGGAATTAAGCACAGAAGAGTTAATAAAAGAATATTTAATGTACATAGCACAAGGTTTAGGTAATTAATGAGTAATAGACTATTTTCTCCTGATTTAGAGAATAATGAGGCTGATATTAACGTTAGACCATCAAAAATTGACGACTTTGTTGGTCAAAAGAATTTAAAAGAAAACTTAAAAGTTTTTATTAATGCCTCAAAACAAAGAGGAGATGTTTTAGATCATTTACTTTTTTATGGACCTCCAGGATTAGGTAAAACAACTCTTTCGCAAATTATTGCCTCTGAAATGGGGGTTGGAATTAAATATATATCAGGACCATCAATTTCTAAGCAAGGAGATCTAGCCGCAATAATAACTAACTTAGAAGCAGGTGGAATTTTATTTATAGATGAAATTCATAGGCTTCCAATTACAGTTGAAGAAATTTTATATTCAGCAATGGAAGACTATAAAATAGATTTCATAGTAGGAGAAGGTCCTACCGCAAGGTCATTAAGAATAGATCTACCGAAATTTACACTTGTAGGTGCTACAACAAGATATGGTTTACTATCTTCTCCTTTAAGAGATAGGTTTGGTATTACATTGCAATTACAATTCTATGAAGCAGATGAATTGCAATCTATTATTAAGAGATCCGCTGATATTTTAAAACTAAGTATTAATGATGAAGGTGCTGATGAGATAGCAAAAAGATCAAGAGGTACTCCAAGAATAGCAAATAGACTATTACGTAGAATTAGAGATTTTTTAACTGTATCTAATAAAACAATTATAGATAAAGATCTTGCAAATTTTTCATTGTTAAAGCTAGGCATTGATGAAAGTGGTTTGGATGATTTAGATCGTAAATATTTAAAATCTATTATAGATTTTTACAATGGTGGGCCTGTTGGTATAGATACAATTGCTACAATCTTAGGAGAAAGTAGAGACACAATAGAAGATACAGTAGAGCCTTTTTTAATTCAAAATGGTTATATTTCAAGGACAACAAGAGGAAGAGTTATTGCTCCTAAAAGTTGGTTATATTTTGATATGAAACCAAAGCAAATAAGTAATCCAAAACAATCAGATTTATACGAAAACTGAAAAGAGAAATTAAATGACAAACAATGTAGACAACTTATGCACATTTAAAATTGATATAACCTATCAAGATACAGATATAGCAGGAGTTGTTTATTTTACTAATTATCTAAATTATGCAGAAAAAGGAAGATCAAAAATTTTTAAAGGTCTTTTTGGTAAGTCTAAATTTTCAAAAAATCAAAACTGGGCAGTTAGATCCACAAATATAACTTATCTTAAACCAACAAAAATAGATGATACTTTGGTAGTAAAAACTAAAATTAAAGAGCTAAGAAAGGCTAGCCTTGTTTTTTCACATGAAATGTTTGTAGATTACAATATTGTAGCAGTTAATGAAATACACCTATTATGTATAGATGAAAAATTAAAACCAACAAGAATAGAGAAAGATATATTTAATAAATTATTTTCAATATATAATAGTTATGATATAAATTAATAATTATTAAAAGTATTAAAGAGGGTTAGTGATGGAAGATTTTGGGTTTATTTATGCGTTCATTCATGCTGGTATTACAAATAAGATAATTATTGTAATATTATTTCTTTTATCTCTATATTCGTGGGCATTGATTTTTAAAAAATATTTTATTTACAAAATTTTAGTAAGAGAATATGAAGTGATTAGATACTTATTTGCAAAAAGAAATATATATGAAATTAAGCAATATGCTGAAAATAATTACGGAATTTATACAAATTTTATAGATTTTGTATTAGAATCTAATAAATCCAGTAACAGAAAAGATACAAGTGAATTAATGTTGCAAAGTGAAATTATACTTCTGCAAAGCACAGCCTCATTAGAAAAAAATCTAAGTAATTTAGCCTCAATATCTAATGCTTCTCCATTTATAGGTTTGCTAGGAACAGTGTTAGGCGTTATTAACAGCTTTCAAAAAATTGGGATAACGTCTTCAGCAAGCCTTAGTGTTATTGCCCCTGGAATATCAGAGGCTTTATATGCAACAGCATTAGGTTTGTTTGTTGCTATACCTTCCTCTATAGCATATAATTTTTTTATTAATAAAATTAATGAATATAATGAAAATCATAATATTTTAATTCAACAGCTTATTTATTTAGCACAAAAAGACTAACTGATATAGGTGTTATTATGAGAAAAAAAAATAAGTTAATAACAGAAATAAATGTAACACCATTTGTTGATGTTTTGTTAGTTATATTAATTATATTTATGGTTACAGCGCCAATGATGGATATGGGATTTGATGTTTCTCTTCCTAAAGCCTCTCCTAATATTGTATCTGATTCGGGTAATAAAAAAATAATTCTATCTATTGATAAAAGTAATAATATTTATTTAGATAATAAAAAGATTGAGTTAAAAAATCTTTTATCATCTATGAAGGCTTATAAAAAAGATTCTCAAATTTTTATTAAAGCTGATAAAGATGTTAAATATCAATATGTTATTTCTTTGATGAGTAATCTAAATAAAGGTGAATTTTCTAATATATCATTGGTGACAGAAGCAGATTAATAATGTATAGATTTTTTCTCTATTCTTTAGTTTTACATATTATTATAATAATAACACTTCTTGTTTTTGCTTCTTTTGAGCCTGCTCCTAAAAAAGTGCAGATAAAACTTTTATCTTTGCCAAAAAATAATGATACAAAAAAAACACCACCATCAAAATCAATTCCTCTAGTATCTCCTGTAGTAGAAAAAAAAATAGAAACAAAAAAAGAATCTCCTAAAGTTAAAGAAAAAAAATCTCAAGAAGTTAACAAGTTATTGGAAGAAGTTTTGCAACAAAATCTTAAAGAAAAAACAATAGAAAAAGCGATTACCAAAAAAGAAGTACTTGTACAAAATACAAATAAACCATCAAATATAAAAAAAACACAAACAACACCAAAAAAAGATATTATACCAGCACCAAAATTAGAGGTTAAAGAAGCACCTAGTATTATCAATAGCGATAACTCTTTTTCTAATCCTTATAGTAATCCAGTATTACCACAAGATAATAAAAAAGTAGAAGATAATCCTTATGATAATCCTGTTATATATGAAGAAATTCCACAAATAAAAATACCAACTTTACCAGAGAAACAAATACCAACAATACCAATAAGAAAAGAAATAGATGTTTCTATGGCAAAAGAAGACAATCTTGATGTCGTACTACAAAGTATTTCTAATACAAATAATGATATTATGAGCGAAGAATCTCTTTATTTAACAGAAAATGATAAAAAAGCATTAATGAATCAAATGTCTCAATGCTTAGCAACATTAGGATATATAAGAGAAAAAGATGAAAGCGTAATTTTGTTAATAGAAATGCAAGAAAATGCTAAAATAAAAGATATTAATGTTATTAGAAATAATGAGATTATTCATAAAGGGTCATTAAGTAATTTAGAATCAAGAATAATATACTTATTTAATAGCCAAAAATGTTCAAAGTTGATTTTACCAGAAGGTAAATTTAAGTATTGGCAGAAATTTACAATTAAATTAAACTTAAAAGGATTATTTCAATGATGAATTTTAAAAAATTAGCTCTAGTTATTATTTTTTGTAGTTATTCATTTGTGTCTGATGCTTTTGATATAGAGGTTGATGTGCTAAATGATGATTATCAACCAATATCTATTTTAATTTCGGATTTTTATTTGGATAAAAAATCTGAGAAATTATACGATTCAATGAAAAAAATAATCACGAAAGATCTTAAAAATTCTGGTGTTTATGATGTTAGATTTTCTTATAATCAGATTGTTGTTAATAACATAGATTTAAAAAATGTTTTTTCAGAAACAGATCTTCATCCTTATAATCATTATCAATATATAATAATTGGTAAAATTCTATATTTAGAAGAAGAAAAAGTTTATAACATAGAGATATCAATTCTAAATGCTAATGGTAGATCTTTAAAAAGTTTTGGTTATAAAATAGCTTCTTCTCATAAAAAAACAGAAATGATTCAAATTTCTCATGATATTTCCAATGAGATATATGAAACTTCTTTAGAAGTAAAAGGATATTTCACTTCTTCGTTGCTATTTGTTTCAGGTAATAAACTTATAATGAGTGATTACGATGGAGAAAATCAAACTGTTTTAGTAACAAGTAAAGGTACGATTTTATCACCATCTTTTTCTAATAAAGGGAGTTTAATAGTATATGTAGATTTTTATGAGGGAAGAAGTGTAGTATATTTATATGATGTTTACTTTAAAAAGTCTATGAAATTAGCTAACTTTAAAGGTTTAAGTTTATCTCCTATATTTTCTAATGACGATAAAAGGGTGATTTTTTCAATCGCAAACGGAGGTTCAACTCATATTTATCAAGGTTTTATTGAAGAAGGTAGATTGTTAAAAGTTACCGAAGGTTATTCGATAAATATGCCAGGTAATTTTTCACAAAATGATAGATATATAGTGTTTAATTCTGATAGAGCTGGTAGTCCTAAAATATATATCTATGATACAGAAAACAACTCTTTAAATAAAATATCGAAATCAACAGGAGCTTACTATACTCCGTCTTTTGCTTCTAATTCTAATCTTATATTATTTACGAAAATTGTTAATAGGCAATTTAATATCGGATTACTATCAATGTTGGGTAAAGAGAAAATTTTAACCTCAGATGTATTGGCCGAAAGTCCATCTTGGTTATCAGATGGTAGACATGTTGTATATCAATATGTTTATGGTAAATCTGGTAAAACAAATTTATATTCCTTTTATATAATGGATTTATTATCTGGTTATAAAATGGAAATAAAACCAGCAAAAGATTCTCAAGACCCAAGTATGTCAAATGGAATTTTACCTATTAAAAAAATTAGTGCAAAATATTATTTTTAATTATATAATATATATGGTATGGGAGAGTGTGTTTTTATAATAAAAAATTAAATAAGGTAAAAATAAGGAACTTATCATGAAATTTAATAATATTAAATCGTTGTTATTGTTAATAGTTATATCAACTTTAGCAGCTTGTGGATCTACATCCGTATCTGATGATGCAACTGAAACAGAACTTAAACCTGTTAAACCTGTTGTTCTTAAGGAATCTTCAGCAGATAAAGGCTTCGATCCTGTTGTATACTTTGATTTTGATAAATCTGTTATTAAACAATCAGAAGCTAGTAAAATATCAGGGCAAGCAGAAAAAATTAAAAAAGATGCTCCTAAGTCAATAACAGTAGAAGGTCACACTGATGCTGTAGGAACTAAAGAATATAATATTGCTTTAGGTGAAAGAAGAGCAAACTCAACTAAAAAAGCGTTAGCTCAAAAAGGTATTAATCAAGATAACATAGAAGTTATTTCTTATGGTAAAGAAAGGCTTATGGATACTTCTAATACTAAAGGAGCTGATTCTTACAACAGAAGAACAGTTACCATTTTAAATAAGTAGTATTCTTTATCTTTTATTTAAAGAAGATAATTATTTCATTATTAATTATCTTCTTTTAAATATTAAACAGGTTTATAAAAATAATGATTAGAGTCTATCTAGTTTTGTTTGTTGCTATATTATCTCTTTCAAACAGTGCGATTGCAGAAGAAAAAGATTTAATACCAGAGATTGAGGTTAATAAAATCCAAAATAAAAAAATTGAGGATTTATCTTGGCAAGATGAAATATCTAAATTAACTTTAGAAGTAGAAGATCTTAAAGATCAAGTTGTGTTACAAGAAGAAGAGAAAAAAGAATTAAAAAAAGAATTAGAAGAATATAGAAAAAAAGAAGAATCAAACAATACTAGAGTTCTACGAATTGAAAGATTAAAAAGAATCCTATCAAAACCAGTTTTTTCTGTAGAAGAAATTGATGATAAAAACTTAGAATTTGCGTATTCTGCTATTTTATTGAGCAATATAGAGCAAGCAAAAGTAAATCTTTCTAGTTTCATAGGAAAAAATATTAAAGATAATCCTAATTATTACAAAGAAGTAGAAATTCCTATTAAAAAAACAAAAGAACTAATTAAAGACCCATTGAATGTTAATGGTCAAAGAGGTATTTCTGTTGTTCCTGATAATATGGGAGATGTAAACAATAAAAATCCATTTGAAACTAAAAAAGAAAAAATAGTAGATACGGATTTTGTAGCTAATTATCAAAAAGCCTTAGATAAAGCAAACTATTTGATTGGTGAAATATATCTTGTAGAGATTAACCCTCAAGAATCAGTTCCATATTTAGTAGAAGCCTATAATAAATCTAAAGATCCAGATATTATTATTTTATCACTAATCGGTATTACAGAGTCTTATACAATATTGAAAAAATATCCGGAAGCATGTGTTTCTATTCAAAGAATTGAAAGAACTTTAGAAAGAATTAAGCAAATTGATCCAGACTATATTCTTAGTCCTTCTGATGAGTCTTTTATTGAACGTATTAAAGAGATATCTCTCTGTCAAGCAAGTGAATAAAATATATGTTAAAGATTAATCAAGATTTTTCTAAGATTAATCAGTTTGATTTTGAAAATAGTGTAAATAAATTATCGATTTTCCCTGATAAAGCTAGAATTATAGTAGCAGTTTCAGGAGGAGCAGATAGTTTATGCTTAGCTTTATTGCTTAATGTTTTTTCTAAAAAAATTAACGCCGAATTATTAGCAGTAATTATAGATCATAAACTAAGAATAGAATCAACAGATGAGGCTATCTTTGTTTCTAAATTACTAAATCAACATGGCATTAAAAGTGTTATCTTAAATAGAGAAAATATACCTATCTATACTGGAATCCAAAGTAAAGCAAGAAAAGATCGTTATGATTTATTAAAGAACTATGCAAGAGATAATAAGTATCCTTATATATTTGTAGCCCATCATTTAGATGATCAATTAGAAACAATTTCAATAAGGCAAGAATCTGGAATCAATATAATCGGAGATTCAGGAATGTCTGCAAAAATAGTATCAAAAGATTCTATTATTCTACGTCCCTTGTTAAATTATACTAAACAACAAATACTTAATACAATGCAAAATGTTACTAATGTGTGGGTAGAAGATCCTTCAAATCAAAATACGAAATATACAAGAGTACAACATAGATTAAAGATAAAATCTTTAAATAGTAATGAAAAAAAGTTATTGATTGATAACTACATAAAAAATGTAGAAAAAAGACATAATATAGAAAAAAAACTCTTAAAATCATTTTCAGAATCTATATTAATAAATAAACTTGGCTTGATTAAATTAAATTTAATACTATTTAATAAGTATGATGAAAATATTAAGATTCTTCTACTTAGAAAATTAATAAAATTTGCAAATGCAAAAAACTACGAGGTAAAAATACAGCAAATAAAAAATTTTTTATCTAAATTAAAAGAATCTAATTCTTTTAAAAATTCATTAGGTAATTGCCTGTTAAAAGTAAAAAAAAATGAAATTATTATTTTTAAAAATAGAATATCAAACATTGAATCTTTAGTTAATGAAATATGGGATGATAGATTTATTTATTTATATAAGAAAGCAGAAGATGGTTTTATCATAAAAAAAATAAAAGAAGAAATATATTTAAAGGGAATGGAATCTAAAGAATTTAAAGAATATTTTTCTAAAAATTATATTGATGGAGATTATATCAAAGGTTTGCCTTGGATTTTTAATAATAAAAAACAGTTTAATTGGGACTATAAAAATTATAAGTATTTTAAATATAAATCAAAAAATTCTATTTTTATGAATTTTTTTTAAACGATAAGAAATTTTTATTTTAAGTACTAAATATGTTAGAATGGATATTGTTAAGTAGGAGACAAGATTTTGAAAAATAGAAATAATCTAGTGGTAATTATATTAGTAATAATGGGTTTAGCTTTAGGTTATAACTTTTTCTTTTTAACTAAAGAAAAAAAGCAAGAGCAAAGAATTACATATACAAATTTTTTAGATAAATTAGATAGTAATTCTATAAAAAAAGTATCTATTAATGGCAATTTAATAAAAGCACAAAACGAATCTGGTGAGGTATTTTTAACAGCTTTCCCAACTAGTGATGTAGATTTATTAAAAACTCTAAAAAGTAAAAATGTAGATATATCTGTTGCTATGCCAGATAGCGGGAGTAGCGGTGTAGGAACTTTTTTAGTTATTGCTATTGCATTATTTCTAGTATTTATGATTATTAGGAGTCTTAGGGGTGGTGGAGACAATGCAAATAGTGGAGGTGGTTCAGGAGGAGGAGCTGGTCCATTTTCTTTTGGTAAATCAAAAGCTAGATTATCTAATCCTAAAGATTCTAATGTAACTTTTGTTGATGTTGCGGGAGTTGATGAAGCTAAAGAAGATTTAGAAGAAATGGTTGATTTTTTAAAGAATCCTAAAAAGTTTGAAAAATTAGGTGCTAAAATTCCTAAAGGATGTCTTTTAGTTGGTTCTCCTGGCACTGGTAAAACATTGCTAGCTAAAGCTGTAGCTGGCGAAGCTCAAGTTCCTTTCTTTTCAATTTCAGGTTCAGATTTTGTTGAAATGTTCGTAGGAGTGGGAGCATCAAGAGTTAGAGATTTATTTGCGCAGGCGAAAAAGCAAGCTCCTTGTATAGTTTTTATAGATGAGATTGATGCTGTAGGTAGAAAAAGAGGCGTTGGTATTGGTGGAGGTAATGATGAAAGAGAACAAACTCTTAATCAGTTATTAGTTGAAATGGATGGTTTTAGTTTTAATCAGGGAATCATAATTTTAGCTGCAACAAACAGATCAGATGTATTAGATCCGGCCCTTTTAAGACCAGGAAGATTCGATAGACAAGTAATGGTTCCTTTACCTGATGTAATAGGGAGAGAAAAAATCTTACAAATTTATCTAAATAAATTACCACTAGATGTAACTGTTAATATAAATGTTATAGCTAGAGGAACGACAGGATTTTCAGGCGCAGAGTTATCTAATTTAGTTAATGAGGCGGCTTTAGGTGCAGCAAGAAAAAATAAAGAATTTGTAGATATGGAAGATTTTGAAGAAGCTCGTGATAAAATATTAATGGGAGCTGCAAGAAAATCTTCAAAAATGGGTGAAGAAGAAAGAACTTTAACTGCCTACCATGAAGCTGGCCATGCTTTAGTGGCTTTCAAATCAGAAGGAGCTTACCCTGTTCATAAAGTAACAATAATTCCAAGAGGCAGGTCTCTAGGTGTAACTTCTTTTATTCCAGAAAAAGATGAATATAGTAGGTCTTATAAGCAATTAACTGCACAATTAGCCGTATTATTTGGCGGAAGACTAGCAGAAGAACTTATGTTTGGTAAGGAAAATATTACAACAGGTGCTTCTATGGATATTCAGATGGCAACTAATATTGCCACTAAAATGGTTACAGAATGGGGGTTTAGTGAGTTAATTGGGAGAGTGAGGCATGTTGATAATGAAAATGGCTACTATTCAAAAGGTTCTTCAGAGGATACGTTTAAAGAAATAGAAGAAGAAGTAAAGAAATTTATTAGAGCTGCAGAACTAAAAGCAAGAAATATATTAACAGAATATGCACAATCCCACAAAGATTTATCTGAAGCTCTTCTGAAATATGAAACTCTTAATGGAGCTGAAGCTAAATTAATATGTGAAGGAAAAACAATAGAAGAGATTCGATCTTCTGCTAACAATAATGAAGCTAAAGTAAATAAAGAAGAAGAAGAATTAAAAATATCGGTTCCTTCTGTTGATATAGATTAAATAAAGGGGTGCTATGTCTAGGATTTTTGGTACAGATGGAATAAGAGGATCAGCAAATAGTTATCCTATGACTGCTGAAATGGCTTTAAAAATAGGAATGGCAGCTGCAATTCACTTATCAAAAAATTTTAAAGGCACGAATAGAATCCTTATAGGAAAAGATACAAGGCTATCGGGATATATGTTTGAAAATGCTTTAGTTGCTGGGCTTACTAGTATGGGTAAAAATGTTATACTGGTAGGACCTATGCCAACACCTGCTGTTGCTATGCTAACAAGATCTATGAGAGCAGATCTAGGAATAATGATTTCAGCTTCTCATAATCCATATTTTGATAATGGTATAAAATTATTTGATAAAAATGGTTGTAAATTATCAGATAAAGATGAAGATTCTATAGAAAAATTATTATCGGAAGATTTAACTTCATATCTAATTAAATCAGATTCTATAGGTAGAGTAACAAGACTGAAAGAATCCTATGGAAGATATATTCAATATTTAAAATCATCTTTCCCTTCAGATTCGAATCTACAAGGTTTAAAAATAGTTGTGGATTGTGCCAATGGAGCTTCTTATAAAGTTGCTCCTATTGTTTTATATGAGTTAGGTGCTGAAGTAATATCTATAGGAGTATCTCCAAATGGTTTAAATATTAATGAAAATTGTGGTTCAATCAATATAGAAGCACTAAGACGTAAAGTATTAGAAACAGGTGCTGATATAGGTCTTTCTTTTGATGGAGATGCTGACCGAATCTTAATGGTTGATGAAAAAGGAAATTTAATAGATGGCGACAAAATAATAGCCATAATAGCTACCAAATTACAACAAGAAGGCAAACTAAAAAATAATATGGTTGCTGGTACGGTAATGGCAAATATGGGTTTTGAAAAATATTTAGAATCAGTTGGGATAAAGCTACTAAGAACAAATGTTGGAGATAGATATGTAAGTAAAGGCATGATTCAACAGGGACTTAATTTAGGAGGAGAACAATCTGGTCATATTATTCTCTCTGATTATAATACAACAGGGGATGGTCTATTAGCTGGGTTGTTTGTTTTATCTTATTTAATTCAATGTGGAGAGTCTGCAAGTAAATGTTGCATGTTGTATAACCCTATGCCTCAAGTTTTAAAAAATTTAAGATATACAAATAGTGGATTGGGGAATCCTCTTGAGAATGATAATATTAAATCTTTTATTTTATCTAAAGAAGAAGAATATGGGGATAGAGTTAGGATTTTAGTAAGGAAATCAGGTACTGAAAAACTTATAAGAGTTATGATTGAAGGTGAAAATTATTCAGAAATAAATAAATTATCAAAAGAGATAATTTATTATATAGATTCTTGCATATAATAGTTTTTGATATATATTTTTAGTTTTAATAAAAAATAAGTAAAAAGTGATTGACAATAAGAAAGTAAAGAAGTAAAGTATATGAGTTGCCGAGATGGAAGTTGTTCGTAAGATAGCTGAAGTTGAGTTGATTGTTTAGGTTGGAGCTTTAAATAGTTTTGATTTAATCGGATATTTAGATTAGATTATGAAATTTAATTTGGTTTAGATGTTAGATTATTATATTTATAGTTTGAGATATATTATAAGTATGATGGTTTATAAGTATGAATGAATTGTTTTTAGTATTTAGGAATATGTGCTATAGAATATTAAGTTTGTATAAATAGTTGGTAGTATGTTAGTAGGTGGCGGTAGAGTTGCCTATTTGGTTAGATGAAATAAAGCTAACGTAAGTGAATGGGTAGAACAATTTTATTTTAGAGTTTGATTCTGGCTCAGAACGAACGCTGGCGGCATGCTTAACACATGCAAGTCGCACGAGAGGTAACTCTAGTGGCGCACGGGTGAGTAACACGTGGGAATTTACCCTAAAGATTTGGATAACTATTGGAAACGATAGCTAATACAGAATATGCTGGAAGCAGTAAAGTAGCAATACGCTTTAGGATGAGCCCGCGGTTGATTAGTTAGTTGGTGAGGTAAGAGCTTACCAAGACGATGATCAATAGCTGTTCTGAGAGGAAGATCAGCCACACTGGGACTGAGACACGGCCCAGACTCCTACGGGAGGCAGCAGTGGGGAATTTTGGACAATGGGGGCAACCCTGATCCAGCAATGCCGCGTGAGTGAAGAAGGCCTTCGGGTTGTAAAACTCTTTTACTGATGAAGATGATGACGGTAATCAGAGAATAAGTTCCGGCAAACTTCGTGCCAGCAGCCGCGGTAATACGAAGGGAACTAGCGTTGTTCGGAATCACTGGGCGTAAAGCGTGAGTAGGCGGCTGTATAAGTCAGATGTGAAATCCTTAATCTCAAGTTAAGAACTGCATTTGAAACTGTACAGCTAGAGAGTAGTAGGGGGTAATGGAATTCCAAGTGTAGAGGTGAAATTCGTAGATATTTGGAGGAACACCAGTAGCGAAGGCGTTTACCTGGGCTACAACTGACGCTGAGTCACGAAAGTGTGGGTAGCAAACAGGATTAGATACCCTGGTAGTCCACACTGTAAACGATGAGTGCTAGATGTTGGGAGATTTAATTTTTCAGTATCTGAGCTAACGCATTAAGCACTCCGCCTGAGTAGTACGGTCGCAAGATTAAAACTCAAAGAAATTGACGGGGACCCGCACAAGCGGTGGAGCATGTGGTTTAATTCGAAGCTACGCGCAGAACCTTACCAGGGCTTGACATTTTAGTTATGATAGATGGAAACATTTATTATCATTTAGTTGGACTAGAACAGGTGCTGCATGGCTGTCGTCAGCTCGTGTCGTGAGATGTTGGGTTAAGTCCCGCAACGAGCGCAACCCTCATCTTTAGTTGCTAACGGTTAGGCCGAGAACTTTAAAGAAACTGCTGGTGTTAAGCCAGAGGAAGGTGGGGATGACGTCAAGTCCTCATGGCCCTTATGTCCTGGGCTACACACGTGCTACAATGGTAGTGACAGAAAGTTGCGAACCTGCGAGGGTAAGCTAATCTCAGAAACACTACCTCAGTTCGGATTGCACTCTGCAACTCGAGTGCATGAAGTTGGAATCGCTAGTAATCGCAGATCAGCATGCTGCGGTGAATACGTTCCCGGGTCTTGTACACACCGCCCGTCACACCATGGGAGCTGATTTTACCTTAAGATGGTGTACCAACCGCAAGGAGGAAGCCAGCCACGGTAGGATTAGTGACTGGGGTGAAGTCGTAACAAGGTAGCCGTAGGGGAACCTGCGGCTGGATCACCTCCTTTAAAGTATCTTTGATGGAGTTGATGTAGCAATACAAAAACCCTTAGAGATCAATATATTAAGTTACATCTACCGCCACCTTCTAACATACTATATTAATAAGAACATGTTATTTAAATTGAAGAGTCTTAGTTCTGAGACTATTTTTTTTATTGTTTTTAGAGATATTATTTCATATTTTTCATTACTATTTTGTTTAAAGATAAAATATTATTTAAAAAATTCTTTAGAGGATAAAATTTCTAAGGATTTTTTTGAGTGTTTAATCTCACTTTAGGATAAACATCTTTTAGGTTTAGCATTAATTACTAATTAATAGATTATCAGAATCTTTTTATATTTTATATATATACTTGTAGTAGAACATCTTGTTTTCATTTTTTTATTAATTTATAATTATCGTTTATAAAAACTGCAAGGAGTACTATAATCATGTTATTAAGATTTTGGTTAAGTGGTTATAATATATTTTTATTTGGAATTTTAGGAACATTAATAGGATTATTTATTGGAGAATATTCCTCAATGTTTAAACCATTGGGAGATTTCTTTATTCAATTAATTAGAATGTTAATTATTCCTATCATTGTATTTTCTGTACTTAATAGTACAGCTAGGTTATCCGAAACAAATAAAGCTGGTAAAGTAGGTGTTTACTCAATATCTTATTTTTTTATTACGACTGTAACTTCTGTTGTAATAGGTCTATTTATTGCTTTTTATTTTGAAGTAGGCATCGGTTTAAAAACAATACCAGAATCTTTAATGAATGGAGAAGCTCTTTATGCAGGAACGGAATCTATAAAGATAGTTGGATTTTGGGATTTTGTAATAGGAATAGTTCCAATAAATCCAGTAGAGGCAATGACAAATGGCAACATCATACAAATATTAGTATTTACAATATTTTTAGGTATATCTATTTCATACTTAAATAATTATTATAAAGATACATTTATTAAACAGATATCTCTTTTAAATGATGCTTTTTTGTTTATGATGGGTAAAATCATGTACATGGCTCCAATAGGAGTATTTGGATTAACTTCTTATGCTGTTGGTACTCTAGGTATAGAAGTTGTAGCTTTAGTGTTAAAATTGTTTTTATACTATGTGTTAGGGTCTTTGTTTTTAGTATATGTGATTTTAGGTTTATTAGTGCATTTTTTCTCTAATATTTCATATTTTGGATTTTTCAAGGCTTTGATTCCTTTAAAAATAGTTTCTTTTACTACCGCATCTTCTTTGGTTAGTTTGCCAACAACTTTAAAAAATTGTGAAGATATGGGTTTAAATAAAAATATTTGTAATTTTGTTATACCAATAGGTGCAACAATTAACATGAATGGTAATGCCATGTTCAATGTTATGGTTGCCGTATTTTTTGCACAGGTATTTAATGTAGAACTTACTTTATCTCTACTTATAATAATATCTTTTACGTCTATTGTTGGAGCTATTGGATCAGCTGGTGTTCCAGGACCGACAGTTATTATTATCGCTGTATTAGTATCTGCAGGTATTCCTATAGAGGGAGTTCCATTGTTATTTGCTGTAGATAGAATTTTTGATATGCTAAGAACATCAGTAAATGTTATTGGAGATGCCTCTTGTGCTGCAATTTTAGATAAAATGATACCAGAAGAAGATAAAGCAGTTTAAGAATCTAAATTTACAAATATAATAAAAAATAAACTTAATAAAAAAGTAGCTAATTAAATATAAAAATAACTATCGTGCTGAATATTCAAAAAAGATTGTTCTCTTATTGTTTTATATATAGTGATAAGAGCGATAAGATGTGAGTCAAAAAAATTATATTTATAATATTTAGTTTTTTTATGATTTACAAAGTATTAGTGATACCAAATTTTTATGAGTTGGGATTTTATTTTTGCATAGGAATCGCGATTTCTTATTCTAAGAAAAAGATAAAGAACTTTTAGTAAAAATAGTTTAATTATTTAGTGATATATTTATGTAGATGGTAAAAAAATAATGCTTTTATCTCTAATCAGTATTTTTTAAGGGTATTATTAGGATATATTGACAAAGAGCTTATATCATTTAGTATTAAAATTATTTTTTGTTATAAATTTTAAGTTTATTTGTTTATATACATATTTTTTTAGCTGGATTCCTATCTTTATTTTAACTTTGTTAAGTATCTAATTACCTTAGAATTATTTTATTTAAACATATCCTCATCTTTTGTTAGTTTACTAAAAAATATAGAAGCCTGTGATAATATTGTAATATCTAAAGCTATGTTGCTAGCTTGGTATCAACAGTAATCAAATAGGTGTTTCAAGCTTATTTTTAAAGTAGTTATATGATATTTTTGGATGTTATTTGATAGAATTTTTTCTAAAAAGGCATATAATTCTTTAGTGGGAATATTATATTGAATCCAAATAATTTTATGATACAATTACACAGTCTTAAGTACAATAAAAGGTAAAATTATATTGAATCCAAATAATTTTATGATACAATTACACAGTCTTAAGTACAATAAAAGGTAAAATCAAGTAGGATTAATATTATGAAAAAAAATTCGTTATTAGTACTTTCTTTTGTAAGTTTATTGATTGTAGGTTGTACATCTTCTAAAAAAGATACACTAGCTGTAAAAGAGTGTAACTTCCCAGATGCCCCATCGACTTCTGCTCCTTTATGGGTGTGTGGAGGAGTTGTTGAAGGAGTTGAAGTATCTGCTGTTGGATCTACTACCAAATCTAAAGCAAGTATAAATTTTATGCAGCAACAAGCAACTGCTAATGCTAGAGTGTTTTTGGCACAGCAGGTGCAGTCTGATATTCAAGCTAAGGTTAAAAATTTCACAGAGACCACAGGGGAATCTGAAAATGAAGCTATAGAACAAGTTGCTTCACTGCTTTCTCAGCAAGTTACAAATCAAAGTTTAAAAGGAACTAAACCATTAAAACAAGTTACAAGTCCTAATGGCACTTTATATGTTTTAGTAGGATTTGATAAAAAAATATACGATATGGCTTTAAAAGAATTTTTAAATTCTAGTAAAGTAAAAGATAAAGATAAATGGAAAAAAATTATGTCAGATGATTCTTTTAAAGAATTAGATAATAGTCTTTTAAATTAATAAAAATATGCAATCAACAATTTATAAATTTATAGCGATATTTATATTGCTATTTGTAGCTTCTTGTTCTTCTCATAAAGGAATTATAGATGGCAATATAAAACAATTACAACAAAATTCAGTGGATTCTAAATTATTAGAAAAGCTAGAAGTTAAAGAATCTTCGAAAGAATATTTGCTTTTTAATCAAGAGCTATCAAGAATACATTTTATTTCTAATAATTCAGATAAATCGTTGATTTACTCTAAAAAAGCAACTGATTATTATAATCACTTAGATGATCAAGCTACTATTAATGTAGGTGGTTTAACTAGTGGGTTTATATCTTCAACTGTTGGATCTGATAATAATTTGAAATATACAGGATCTGACTATGAAAGATCTTTTGATTATTTTTATAGTGCTATTTCTTATTTAAGAAAAAACGATATAGAGAAAGCAATGATTGATATAAGGGCTTCAGCTGATATTCAAAAATTATCTACAGCTAAAAGAGAAGAAAAAATAATAAAAGCTCAAAAAGAAATTAATAGTAGAAAAGATTATTCATTAGCTGGTGATGCAAAATCTATTATATCGGAGAATAATAAAATATTAGAAAACACACAAAAATCTTTCTTAAATGCCTATATTTATTATATTTCTGGTAATATTAGAGAGCTTTATGGAGATTCTAATGGTGCAATGGTAGATTACAAAATAGCCCTATCTATAAACCCAAATAATTCCTATATACAAAAAGATGCCATGAGATTAAGTAGGTATATAGATTCTTCTTATTATCAAGATTTACAAAAAATATATAAAGATGAAGATAATTACAATTACAAACAACAAGCAACCGTTATTGTTGTATATGAGCAAGGGTTTGTTCCAAAAAAAGAAGAAATTAAAGCAAGCATATTAGGTCCAGATGGATCTTTTTATACGATATCATTGCCTTCTTATCCTAATAGTAAAGTTATACCTTCTTTAGTATCTGTAGACTTATTTTCTAATGGAAAAATTAAAACTAAAAAATTAGAAGTTATTAGTAATACTTATGATATGGCTCGTAATGATTTAGCAGAAGATTATCCTATGATTTTAGCAAGACAAGCAACAAGAGTAATTTCTAAAAGCATAATGCAAAATGCGGGAGAAAAAAATAAAGATTCTGGTTTAGGCTTATTACTTTACGGAGCGGGTGCTGTTACATCAATTCTTGAAAGTGCTGATACCCGTTCATTTAGAACTCTTCCTCATTTTGTAGAGGTTGCTAAAATAAGTTCAAATACTAACATAGATAAAGTTAAAGTATCTATTAATTTTGGTAAATCTGTAGAATTTGATGATTTAAAAGTAAATCAAGGAGAAACAGTGATCCTTTACATTATAGATACTAATAATTATATTTATAAGAGTATAGTATATCAGTCAAAAAAACTTTAACTTAATATTTTATAGGAGATACATATGAAAAAATATTTAGGTATAGCTTTATTGTTATTTTTAACTGCCTGTGGAGGCACGAAGTATCAATCAGCTTCAGAAAATAAAAGTAGCAGTACTTTTTCGGTACAAGATCAAAAAATGTTAGTTAGCACATTATCAGATAAATTAGTAAATGATAGAGTTTTTAAGGAAGATTTAAACGATGAAAGACCTACTTTATTAATAGATATTGTAAAAAATAAAACATCAGAACATATAGATACTGAAAGCATGACAGATACATTAAAATCTTCTGTTGTAAGAAGCAGAATGTTTTCTATTATAAATAGAGATAAACTGAATCTATTAGCAAAAGAAGCTTTAATTTCTGAAAGTGGATTAGCAGATTCTCAAAAAGCAACTAAATTGGGTAAGCTGTGGGGTGCTAAATATGTAATGTATGGTAATTTTAGCTCAATTGTCAATTATGTAGGTAAAGAAAAACAAACTTACTACAAATTTACTTTAATAGTGCAGAATATTGAAACAGGCGAAGAAGTTTGGATAGATGAAGCTGAAATAAATAAAGTTTCTAAAAAAGGGCTATTCTAAAATTTTTATAGGATATAACAATGAAATATTTACTAAAAACTATCTTTATTTTTATATTTTTGTTATATCCTTCTTTGGTTATAACTGCTCCTAAAAATATTATTTTTGAAGCAAACGGAATTGGTGAGAGCGAATCTATAGCCATCAATAATGCTTTAGATCTATTATCTCAACAAATTTACGTTTCTGTAGAAAGTGCTATTAAATCAAGAGAAAAATTAATTAATAATTCTTATTCTTCAGAAGTAGAAAATAATAGTGTTTTATTATCTCGTGGTTATTTTCATAATATACAAATTTATAATAAAAAAACTTCTAAAAAGAAAGGAGTCGAGCTTACCGTAGGATTAAGTTCAGATTCAATAACTTCAAGTATTGATTATCTGTTTCTTCAAATAGAATCTGATGATATACATAGTTTATCTAAAAGTAAACTTAGAGAACGTCTTTATATGGCAAATTTTTTATTCTCATTAATATCTTATGCTAAGGCTAATAATATTGTATATCATAAAAATTCAATCAATTTAGATGATTATATATCAAACTCAAATAAAATTCTGAATTCTGATTCTTCTATTAAATTTATAGTTTTTCCAAAAGATATAGATATTAGCATAAAAATAGAAAATACATTATATAAACCTTATAAAAATATATATCTAGGAAAAGGTAAATATGTTTATAAAGTTGATGCAAATGGTTATAACACAATACAAAATACTATAGAGGTTACTAAAGGCGATAATTTAGAAATAGAATTATTTTTACAAAAAAAGTTAAAAAATAAAATTCCTGTAAGAATCAAAATAATTAATGAAACAGATATAGATACAAAGATTCTAATAAAAAATTATAGTAATCTAATTTCTAAGAATCAAATGTTGGAATCATCAAATTCTAACAATTTTATAGAATTCCATTTTACAGAAAATAAATCACAATCAGTAATAGCAGGTTACAATAATAGTAGTGTTAGTGTTTTTATTAAATCATATATTAATAAAGTTGAAAAAAATGAATTATTATCTATAAATAATTTGTCAAAAAACAACATAAATAGTCTTTCTCAAAATAAAATTATCAATCAAATTAACGAAAAATCACAAATATTTTTTGCAAAATTGTTTGATTAATTATTTTACAATACAAAGATTTCTACTTTATTATTTTAGTTCAAGTAAATTAGATATATAATTAGCAAATTATTAAAATTTATTACAGGAGCTATTAATGACAGAAAAAATTTATATATCTTGGGAAGAATTTTATTCAGATTCTAAATATCTATGCAAAGAAATTCAATCTATGAATATGAATATAAAAGGAATTGTTTGCATAACAAGAGGAGGCTTAGTTCCAACTGCTATAATTAGCTCAGAATTAAATATTAGAAAAATAGAAACTTATGGTATAAAAACCTATTCTGATTCTTATCAAAAAGAAGATAAAAAGGAGATTCTATCAATGCCTATAGAGGCCCTTAGAGATCAAGGAAAAGATTGGATTATATTAGATGAGTTAGTTGATACTGGCAATACTGCAGACTATATGTTAAAACAACTTCCCCTAGCAAAATTATTTGCTGTATATACAAAAATACCTAATCAAAAAAGCATTACAAAATATATCAAAGAATTTAATAAAAACACATGGTTATATTTCCCTTGGGAGAAAGATCAAAATGAGGTATAGCTCTTTATTACGTTCAGCAAAAGTAACTATAATTATAATTTTGATATTAATATCAGGTTTTATTATCTATCTTTCTAAAGGGGAAAAAATGGATGAGAAGCTTGCAGTGGCGGTTTGTGCAAAATTAATTCATGAGTATTTAGAGAATGACTTTAAAATTATAAAATCAAACTTTGCTTATTCATATAGATTAAATTTATCAAAAATAGATCTTACTATAGAATACAAAAACATGAGTCAATACACTTCTAATTGTACTTATAAAAAAAGATTTTCTAATTCAACAATATTCCTAAAAAAAGCAATTTTAATAGATAGAAATGGTAAAATAACTGTATTTGATGATGTAAAAATGAATTATAATCCATAGATATTTACCATATGGTATGTATGGTTAATTAAAATGTTGAAATATATTGCAGATTATACTATCATAGAAATAGTAGTAGAATGTTAGAAGTATTCTACCAAGCGGTGCTTAATTTGAATGTTAGAACGATGAGATTAGTATGTCTTTAAAAATTAATTTTTTTCCACTACACTTTATTATTAGTATATTAGTACTGATTACTACTGTTATAGTATTTAGTGATACTGTATACCTTTATATGAGTTCCAATATATATATTAACGGTTTAATCGTATCTTTGTTTATATTTTGTATGATATGGATATTAGGTGTGCTATCTTACTATAGTCGTAGTGCTAAAGTTATTAATAAGTTGTTTTCTGGTTCTGTTGTAGGGGATGGGGGAAAAGGATCTTCAATGTATGTTCCCTCTTCTATTGCGGGAACTATAATAGATAATCCTGTTGCATCAAAAGTTTTATCTTCTTTTTCAAAAAGTGGAAAGATCGAAGTTAATTATAGTGACGCACTAACTATAGTAGAATCAGCAGCTGATAATGGTGATAGGGTATTAGGGCCTAGTAAATTCCTAGCAAGTTTGTTCACGATGTTAGGTCTTTTTGGTACTTTCGTTGGTCTTCTTGAGACTATTGACGGTGTTGGGTTAGCTTTGAATAGTCTTTCTGACTCTGATAATGTTGATATATTTGCTCTTGTTGGTCTTTTAGCACAGCCGCTTAATGGTATGTCTGTTGCCTTCAGTACCTCTCTTTTTGGTCTTGTTTCTGCTTTATTTGCTAACTATGGTAACTATGTTGCCTCTCAGCAGTTAGCAGTTTTCATAAATAAGTTGAAAAATTTTCTTACAGCAGCTACAGGGGTATCATCTATTGATCCTACAGAAATAAAAGCAGAAGATATTCTTTTAGCGTTAGAAGATTCTTTTAATAAATTAAGTGTTACTTTTGCTGAGAAATTGGATGCTGTATCCGAAGGTTTGTTCGTGATGTCTAAAGTTATTGCTAGAGGTCAAGATAGACAAGAAAAATTGTCAAAAGCCATGCTTATTAATCTTGTCAAATTAGATAAGTTAAATATTTTAGAAGAATTAGCTGAGGATATAAGTGAAATAATAGAGGAAAATAGAATAGAATTTTTTAAATATCTTGATGGGAATGTGATTAATCGTTTAGATTCTATATCAAATTCTTTAGAAGTATCTAATAGAATTTCTACAGACAAAATTTCTATATTAGAAAAAACCGGTATTATTGCAGAAGATTTAGCTAGAATGACAGAAAGTTTAGTTAATCTTACTGAAAATACTAACTCAATTATTATTAGTAAATCTGATATTATTGATGCTTCATTGAAAAGTAATGGGGATTTATTGGAGCAAATAGTTGATTCAACAGAAGATGCTTTGCCTATTTTAGAATCTATAGATGGTAAAACAACAGGTATTGATTATAGGTCTTCTTTTGATGATGTTATTGCTACAATAGAAGAAAGTAATGAATTAGCTAAAGAGCTTAACTCGTTATCAGATGAATCTAACAATTTGTCAGATACTCTAATTAATAGAGTTGCAACAGAAGATACTTTAAATGCTACTGTTAGTGCAGTAGATAATGTAAACTCATCTGTTGATGATGCAATTTCTGAATTAGAAAATCATAGAAATATTTTAAATAATACTCTTGATGCGATGAATGATATTGGAGATGAAGTAAATGGTAATCTTTCTAAAATAATAGATCTTAATGACGGTATTTTAGCAGAAGTTACAGAAGCGAATCCTATTTATAGAGATATGTTAGAAGAGTCCATTAAGTCTAATGAATTATCAAATGATAGCATAAATATAGCTAACGATTCTTTAGATGAGTTAGTGAAATCTAATGAATTATCAAATGATCGTATAAATATAGCTAACGATTATTTAAGTGAATTGGTAAAATCTAATGAATTATCAAATGATCGTATAAGTATAGCTAGAGATTCTTTAGATGAATTAGTAAAATCTAATGAATTATCAAATGATCGTATAAATATAGCTAGAGATTCTTTAGATGTTATTATTTCTTCAGATGAAACTTTATCTTCTATGCGTATCACTGCTGAAAACTCTGATAATTCCTTAGTTGATATTAATAACAATTTATCTTCAGCTGTTATTTTATACGAAGAAAGTTTAACAAAATTAACAAATATTGATGAAATTCTCTCTGAGCAATTACCTTTACTTTATAATTTAGAACAATATGCTGATGCAATTTTAAATAATGAAGAACAATCTGTTTCTTTGCTAGACAATCTTAATACACAATTGGAGAGAATGACTTCAGGTTTTTCAATGTTTTTACCAGTAATGACAGAAGTTATGGGTGTTGTTAGAGATGAAATGGATTCTTTGAATAATACAGTTGACCTATTAGGTAATAATATTGAAATATTAGGTAATAATATTTCTAATATGTCTCAAGATTTAATGTATAATGCTGAGGCTATTGCAAGATTTGGAGAAATAGTTTCTGTATTAGATATTAGGATGGAGAATTTAGATTACTCTTCAACAGCTTTAAATGAATCTTTACAACAACTGTTACCAAGATTGTATGAAAGTATAGAGATTTCAGCTAATAATTCTGAATATCTTTCTCAACTAATTGGAACTTTAGGTTATGTAGTTCAGACAGCAGAAGGTATAGGTCAATTTTTATCTGATTTTGCTAATACGATTCTTCAAGAAAATGCACATATTTCAGATCGAGTTGCTACAGTTTCTGAAGTAATGATGGATTCTACCGATAGAATAACTCAATCTTTAGACCAAACTTTTTATTCCTTAGCTGAAGTATCAAGTAAAATATCTGAGTCTGCAAACCAATCTATGGAAATTGCTAATAATAATGCTATGGCAGCGGATGCTATGATGTCTGTTGTGTCTGAATTTTCTCAATTAAGAGATTTATATTCAGATCAAATGACAGAGATATCTAATTTACTTTCTGATACAATTTCTTCTGTTATGCAAGCAACGGATTATGTTTCTTCTAATCTTGTAGATATTAATTCGTTAGTTACACAGGTTGAAAGTTATTCTTACGATGTTATGAATACTCAAGAAAGTATAAGAGAAGCTGTGCAAAACATGTTAAGTATTCAGGAATATACATCTAATTCGCAAGATAATTTTTTAAATTCTTTAAATAGCACTGTTGACTATACTGCTTCTATGTTTGCTGATGGTATGAATTCTGTAATTGAAAGATTAGATAATGTAAATATGCTAACGGAAGTTCAAACTTATAAATTGGAAAATTTAGATTATAGGCTAAGTGAACTTCCAGAAACTGTTTCTCAGATGTTTATGAGTTTAGGTGATATGGTAAATGGTATGCAAAACATGATGTATGAAATTATGTCGCAAAATTCCCAGGCACAGACTGCAATTATGGAAGCTGTATCTGATAATAGAGATGCTAATTCTATGGTTATGAGCATGATTGAGCAAACTTCTGATCTTAATTCGGTGATTTCTAATTTAGCTTCACAATCTGAGTATACTAATTCTATGGTTATGAGCATGGTTGAGCAAACTTCTGATCTTAATTCGATGATTTCTAATTTAGCTTCACAATCTGAGTATGCTAATTCTATGGTTGGAAATTTATCTTCTAATACCGAGGCTTTGCAGTCTTCTATAAATATGTTGACAGATAGTTTTGCCGGTGTTTATGGTAGTATGGTGGATACCTCTGAAAATATGTCTAATGTTGCTAACTCATTGCTCTCAATTTCAGGTGAAATGGCAACTCAAGTAGATGCCTTAGAAAGAAACAGTATTATCTCTACTAATTTAAGTGCTGATTTACAAAGTTTAGCCTTTTCTAATGAAAGTTTAAGAGACGTGGGAAATAGTTTGGTTAACATAGTAAATTCTTTTGAAAACTTATCTTCTGTTTTATCTGGAGTACAAATATCTTCTGAAAATATGGATAGAACTTTTGCTAATTATTCCGATATATTGTTTGGAGAAATTGCTAGATTAACTCAAACACTAAATTCTCACTTAGATATGTTTATGTCTAAAGATTTTTCTTTAGGTCAAGACATGTTTAATATAATGAATAATGTATCATCAGCGATTAATGATATTAGTCATGCTATAAGCACCTTTGATAGTTTAGCTTCTGATTCAATTATTGCAAACAGAGAAGTAAAAAATCAATTAGAGAATTCTATGAATTATGCTATATCTGAAATTGCTTCTATTAAGGAAAATTTAGGTAATAATATGTCTGAGAGGATTGTTCAAGGTATTACACAAATTTCTTATAACCAAGGAGAAATGATGGACAGACTTAATTATGTAATGCCACAGATTAATAATTTAATTGATACATTAAGTAGAAACTCATTTGGAAATTCTTTATCTCAAGGTACAGCGGGATATGATAATTCTGATAATGTTATTGATGCATTAATTTCGTTAAGAGATGAACATCAAAATGGTAATGCTAGATTAGATATCATGGCTAATGCAGTTGATACTCTGATTACAGAGATATTAAATTCTAGGGATGTAGCTGAAACCATACTTGATGTTGTTACTAGAATTGCAGGGCTAACTAGAAAGTAAAGTTAAATAGGATCTGATATATGGCTAAAAATGATTATAATGAAGCTAGCGAACAGGCTTGGCCGAGTTTTGTGGATATTCTTTCTTCTACGATTTTAGTACTGTGTTTTGCTTTGCTTATTGTGGTGATAGTTTTATCTGTTACTAGATTAACTACTTCAATTAGAAACGAACAACACGAAACTAGTCCTTCTTCTTATAAAATAGAATCGGAAGTTTTAGGCGATTATAGGGCAGAATTTCAGAAATTGTCTATAGTTGCTAATCCTAGCTTAAGAGAAGAAATGCAATTGTTAAGCGATGCTCCAACTGTTGATAAAGTTGATACTATGCCTATTTATGTTCCTGAAGAAATTACGGATATTATTGAAAAACCTCAAGAAGTAAAAGAAATAGGTGATTCAGAGAGACAAGTATTAGGAGATATCCCTAAAGTTATAGAAGTTAATCCCATTGAAGTTCTTAAGGAATTAATAATTGTTCAAAGAGATGTGATTGAACAACAAAGAAAGGTTATTGAACAGCAAGATGAACAGATTTCTCGAACAGTTAGAGAATATCAAAGTTTGCTGTCTTTAATTACTAAAGAAAGAGAAATTGAAAAAGTTAGTCAAAAAATAGTTCCTAAGGAGGATGTTGCTAATTTTACTCCTCTTGATTCAGAAGATGAAAGAATAAGTGGCAATGTTGATAAACCAGATGGTAGTGGATCTTTGTTTTTATCTCCTCCGAATAACCCTAGATCAAAAATAAGTTTTGATGATACAGACGAGGCTTTATTATTTAATTTTAATGACAACGCTCCATTTTTAAGTAGGGAAAGTAGTCAAATCGCTATTGAAGCTATAAAATCAAATATTGATAAATATAAAGGTTCTAATTTAATTTTGGAAACTAAAGCCACTGATTATGCTGTTTCAGGTGCTGAAGCTCAAAGAATTGCGGTTGAAAGATTATTAATTTTCCGTTCTTTGTTGATTGACGCAGGAATATCTCCTTCATTAATCAGACTGAGAACTATAGAGGGTCAATCAGAAGATCCTACTGCCACTAGCAGAGAAAGAAAATCTGTAGATTTTAATTATGGTTGGGTTGCGATAAAGAAAAATGGTTAGAATTACAAATTTATTATTTATATTATTTATTAGTATATTTTTATCTAAGTCAGCTTATAGTTTGACTGTATATGAGGTAATAGAAAAAATAGTAAATAATTCTCCGGAATTAAGAGTTATTTTTGAAAAGAAAAACCAGGCAGTTGAATTATATAAAGATCAAAGATCAGCTTATTTACCTCAAATTTATACTATTTTTAATAGAGAATACAATAAAGCTGATCCTATATCATCAAGCGATTCTAGTAGTTGGGAGGCTTTTAATAAGCTGCAAGTTATCTTAGAGCAAAGGCTTTTTGACATCGAACAGATGACAAGGATATTGTCTGCTGCTCAGGCTGTTCAAACACAAGAGTTTGAAAATCAAAAGCTTTTAGAAACTTTGATTCAATTAGCCATAATTTCTTACTATGATGTTATTCAAAGCGAATACTTAGTATCAATAAGTAAAGAATACTTAAGACAGGTTAGAGAAATTGAAACTCTTACTATGAGTATGCGTACTCAAGGTGATGCTACTCTTGGAGATGTTAATTTAGTGCAATCTAGATTAGCATCAGCAAATTCTAGTTTAATACTATCTCAAGCAAACTTAGATAAAGTGAGATTAAGATTAGCTTATTTATTAAATTTGATTGATAAAAATCAAATAGGTCAATCTGCTGCAATTTTACCAGAACTTACCAATAAAGATTTTTATGATCTTGGTGATAAAATTATTAATATGATACCTTTGACGTCTGAAAGTTTAGTTAATGAAGTTCTAACTAACAATATAGATGTACTTATAATAAGATCTAATCTTTGCTCATCTGGTTATGATTTAGAATTACAAAAATCAAGATATTTACCCGTGTTAAATTTTTCTGGAGAATTAAGAGCAGAAGAAACAAGAACTGGTGGAGCTTTTACTAGGTATGGTAAATTAACATTTGAAGCCAGATATTCTATTTATGATGGTGGAAGTAGAGAAGCTGGAGTTAGAAGATTTGCTTCTGCATTAAAAGAATTGGAGTATCAGTATGATATCTTGATAAGAGATACTAGTGATAGAGCTTTTAGTACGTTTAATATACTAAGAAGTTATGAGCAACAAAGACTTTCTGTCTTAAAAGAGATAGAAGCAACAGAAGAAGTTGACAGAGTATATAATATTCAGTTCCAATTTGCTAGCCGTAGCTTAATAGATAGATTGGATAACCTTGAGAGATTATCTAATTCTAGATCTAAATTGGTTCAGCTAGATTATTCTATTTTAGGGTCTAGATTACAAATATTGTTATTAATGGGTAGTTTTGTTGAATTTTTTGGATTCCAAAATTACTTAGAAACAAATAGTTTAAAATTGTGTTAATTTATTAATTTTTGTAAAAAGGAGATGGTTATCTATTTCCTTTTTTAGTAGTTGGTCAGATATTAATTATCTATATTACAAAAATTAATTTAATAAAAAATTATACGAAAGGTTAAGACAGGATATAACTGGAAATAAATACTTAGTACTTATATGAAAATTAATCACGAAAATTAAATACTGATTCCCGTTTATCTGTACTAAAATTAATAATTGTATGAAACCTAAGTAAATAAGCACTTTCAAACAAAGTATTTATTTTTTGTTCTGAAAAATGAGGGTAAATACCCATGATTTTATTATGATTTTCTAAAAGTGCTCTCAATATTACCTCTTAACAAAGAAATCAAAGAATATTATTGCAGTTTATTGTTGCATTTTTTACTCTAATATCGATATATTTTTTTCATAATTATAATCTCCATATGATTATGGGATTAATTTAAAAGTATTTTTATACTCATAAAGATAATATCGCAATTATGTGTTGATATTTATTTTTCCCAAGTGTTCAATGTCAGTCTTAGTAAATCAAATATTTTAGTTTTAAGAGTATTATTCAACTTTTTTAAATTAACCACATCTAGTATTGACATAACTTTAACGTTAATCTCTTTTGTAAAATTATTAGTCAGTGTTACTATTTTTTTAAATAATTCATAATCTATAGAAGTTTATGTAATTCTTTCAGGCTCTTCATTTATTAAATAGTCTACGGTAAGACAAATATATTCGCATATTTTATATATCTATGAGACATTGAATTACAAGCTGTTAGGTGAAGACAAGCTTGATTTTAGAGAAAAGCAAGAGTATAAAAAAACATTAGTAAAAGAGGTAAAACTAAAAACTAAGAGATTAATAAATTAATCTAAAGGTAAGTTGTATTATTTAGAACTAATCCAAATATATATAGAAGAAGTAATTGAGTAAGCAAATAATAAAGACAAAATAAATGGTAAAGAAGAATACGAATATAGAAACAAAGCAGGAGTTAGATTTAAAGGATTAGAAATGCAATTAGAAGTAGAAGATCTAATGAGATTAAGAAATTATCAAAACACAGGATAGTTAATTAGTAAAAAAGATAGAGACATAAACTTAGAAGAATTAAAAAAAGCAATCAAAAAAATTTGATAATAGTTTGGAAGAATAATCAACAGACGGATAGTTTACAAAGAGAATGCGTCAAAAGAAATAATAACTTTGAAGAACGTGGAGTTGTTGGTGGGCTTAATGCATCCCTAGTTTCTTACCAAAAAGGTCTTACTTAAGTCTTTTGATTAGGTTTAATTAAAGATTAAAGGAGATATTGTAATAATTTGTAATCTTTTGATTAAGTGTTCAAGTTTTTCTTTATCTTTAAAGATTAGAGAATTAGCTGTTGTTTCCTTTGACCAAAAAATTGTCATATTTGCTGTTTTTATCATTTCTGCAAATCCTTTATCAAAATAATTTTTTGATTTTTCAAAAATTTTATTAAACATTTTAGTATTCTTCTTAAATGACTAAAAAATGGTTTTTCTCCTCCAGCTATTCTTGTATCTTTATTGGATAAATTTTTTAGAGAAGTTATCTAATTTTCTTCATTTGCAGGAGAAAATTCATCTATATATTAAATTTTTTCAATAAGTTTTTTATTTAAAAAATAAGGAGTAGGTTTACCATCAGAGTTTTTATCAAGATAGCCAACTATTGTATAGTATCCATCATTAGGTCATATTCTTCAAATATTCCATTTTTATTAATATATCCATCTAGATGGAGATTTTATAAATAAGCTTTTATTTTCACCGCAAAATATTACTTTGATTTCTAAATTATTATACGTCAATTTAAAATTTATTGACTTAAAACTGGTATTAAGAGATTTTTCAACAAGAGAAGAGATAATTTTTAATGGAATTTTCATATTTATAACTTTAGTTTATATATAATACATGTAAGTTTAAAATTAAGATTATATCTTGATAATAATAAGATTATATATCTAGCAATTTTGTTACATTTAAAGATTTCACAATTCCCATTAAATTTATCCCACTAAAATTATGATTAGTATTATTGGTAATTTATCTAAATCTGATACTTTTATTTGAGATTGTTTACCTTTTGAAAATATCTTATTATACATAATTTTTGATCCATAAAAGTTATAACAGAAGAATTTTAGTATCTTCATAAAAATAATTACTATATTTATTATAGTTTTTATCTTATTTTTCAAACCAATTATCAGATATTGCATAATCTATATCTAGCCTTATTCCAATATCACAACAATTTTCCATAATTTTTTGCATTTGTAAAGATAATTCTTCTGCAATATCTTCTTTTGCTTCTATTATAATTTCGTCGTGAATTTGTAATAATATAGAAGCATCAACATTATTTTTTAGCAAAAATTTACTTACATCAACCAAAGCCTTACGCATAATATCAGCACCTGTTCCTTGAATACGAGCATTAATTGCTACGCGTTCAGCAAAATTTCTTATATTTCCATTAGAGCTATTAATTCCATCCATATAACATCTTCTATTAAATGCCGTTTTTACAAAACCATGCTTTCTTGCAAATTCAATAGAATTATCCATATATTGTCTGATTTCAGGATATTTAGCAAAATAAGATTCAATATATTCTTTAGCTTTCTCTCTTGATATTCCTAAAGATGCAGATAATCCATAAACTGTTTGTCCGTAAATTATACCAAAGTTAATAGCTTTTGCTTGTCTTCTTAAAGAAAAGTTTACCTCATTTATAGGAACTCCAAACACTTCAGAAGCTGTAATTTTATGGATATCTTCTTTTTGTTCAAAGGCTTGTAGTAGTGATTTTACATTGCCAATAGAAGCTAAAATTCTAAGCTCAATTTGAGAATAATCTAAAGAAATTATCTTATACCCAACTTTAGATACAAAGGCTTTACGGATATTTTTTCCTTCAGAGCTTCTAATAGGTATATTTTGTAAATTAGGATCAATAGAAGATAATCTAGCCGTACTTGTTGCACAAGGAAGATATGTTGTATGAATCCTTTGCGTTGAGGGATCAATTTTTTCTGGTAACCTATCAGTATAGGTATTTTTTAATTTAGATAGCTGACGCCATTTTAAAATTAAATTAGCTATTTCATGTCCATTTTCTGCTAAATCTTCTAATACTGATATATCTGTTTTCCACGATCCAGATTTATTTTTTTTACCCTTAATTCCCATTTTTTCAAAAAGAATTTCACCAAGTTGTTTGGGCGATCCTATATTAAATTCTTGTTTAGATAAATCAAAGATATTTTTTTCTATATTTTTTATTTCAATTTCAAATTCATTAGAGAGAGTTTTTAAAATACCACCATCTACCTTTACTCCAATTTTTTCCATATTAAAAAGAATATTTAATAATGGTTTGTCAAAAATTTCATATAAATATTTAACTTGATAATTTATAATTTTTTTGCGGTAGATATAATATAAGTCTAACAAAATAGAAGGAGGAATTTCACTATCTTCTAAATACTTTTCTATAAAAAGAGTATTTTTTACAAGAAAAGAAATCTTTTGATTATCAGAATTTACACCATCAACTATATAAGCCATTTGTTCTATATCTTCATAAGACTTAACAGAAATCTCATATTTAGAAGCAATGTGCATTAGCTGTTTAATATTATATCCTATTATACTAATAGCTTCATTTTCTAGAATATTTTTTAAATTATTGAATAGTATTTCTTCAGTGATTTCTTGTTTATTTGTTGATATATTATTATCAAATAAATTTTGTTGAATTTCTTCTTTTTCTTTCAAATGTATATAATAGTTGGCATCTAAATCAACATTATAAATAGAAATTAATCTATTTTGCTTATCGTAATGATGTAATATAACTAATTGATAGTTATTTTCTAAATTTTTAATAGCATCACTAAGCTTATTTATATCTTCTATATATTCATTAGATGTAGATTTTATTTTGCTACTAAAGTTGTCTTCAATATTTTTATGAATAAAAAACGGATCATTACTATTTTGTGAGAATTCTATACTATGTTTATTGCAAATTTTTACTGCTAAAGAATCAAAAGATAGTGATTGTAAAAAATCACATAATTTTTTTAGATTGGTTTTACGAGTTTTTAATTCATTTAGTTCTATCTGAATAGGAACATCATTTTTAAGAGTAACTAATTTTTTAGAAATATAAGCAAGTTCTTTATCCCTAATTAAGTTTTCTTTTAAAGCCTTTTTAGTTATATGATCTATATTTTCATAAATACCATCAATAGTACCAAATTGATTAATTAAATCAGCAGCACCCTTAGAACCAATTCCTTTTACACCAGGAACATTATCAGCAGAATCTCCCATTAAGGCTTGAACATCGATAACTTTTGAAGGATGCACAGAGAATTTATCAAATACTCCTTGTTCATTAATAATTTTTCTTTTAAAAGAATCATACATATGAACATTTTTAGTATCATCTACTAACTGCATAAGATCTTTATCCGAAGAGATTATTTCTACCTCTATTCCTTGTTCTACAGCAATTTTTGTATAGGTAGCTATTAAATCATCTGCTTCAAAACCATCAATTTCTATTGATGGTATATTTAGGGCTTCTGTTAGTTGTCTAATTAAAGGGAATTGAGGTATTAAATCTTCTGGTGCTGGTGGTCTTTGTGCTTTATATTCTTTATATAGGCTTTGTCTAAATGTAACCCTAGAAGCATCAAAAATTACAGTTATGTACTCAATATCTCTTTTTTCTTGCAATGCCATAATAGATTTTGCAAATCCATAAACAGCATTAACAGGAGTTCCATCTTTTGTATGCAATGGAGGCAAAGCATGAAAGGCTCTAAATATAAAACCAGATCCATCAATTAAACAAATTTTAGACATTCTTATTTAACAAACTTATTGTTTTTATACAAAAAAGTTTTAGAGCAATAAGGACATATAATTTTATCTTTGTTTCTTGCAATTTTAAGATAAACTAAGGGGTGTTTAGAATAAGAATCTCCAAAACAAGAAACCTCTTTAGTATCTACATTTATAACCTTATTATTTCCCATGTGTTGCAATTCCCCAATATCTTATTTATAATCTATTATATAATATATCATATTGTGTGAAAAAAATGAAAATTCTTGATATTAATAATGTAAAAAAAATATATGAAAACGGGAAAGAAGCTCTAAAAGGAATTAGCTTAAGTATTAACAAAGGTGAATTTATTGCTCTTTTAGGACCTAATGGAGCTGGTAAATCTACTTTAATTAATATTTTATCGGATGTTGTAAAAAAAAGCTCAGGCTCGGTTAAAGGCTATGGTTTTGATATGGATGCAGATAGAATAAATTTTAAAAGACACATAGGTATAGTGCCTCAGGATTTGAATTTTGATCCATTTTTTACTCCTTTTGAAGTGCTAAAATTACAACAAGGATTCTATGGTTTAAAATACGATGAAAAAAGAATATATGAAGTATTAGAAAACATGGGATTATTGGATAAGGCTCAAGCTAATGCAAGAAGTTTATCAGGAGGAATGAAAAGAAGGTTACTAATAGCAAAAGCAATTATACATGACCCAGATATTATTATTTTAGATGAACCAACCGCTGGGGTTGATGTTGAGTTAAGACAACAATTATGGATTTTTCTCCAAACTCTTAATAAACAGGGTAAAACAATTATTCTGACAACTCACTATTTAGAAGAAGCCCAATTCTTATGTGAAAAAATAGCTATAATTAATTCAGGAAAATTAATAGCTTATGAAAATAAAGAATCTCTAATTGCTAAAATAGGATCAAAACACTTAGAATTATTTTTAGATAAAGATTTTAATGAGAATAGCCTATCTGGTTTTTCTTGCAAAAAAGCAGAAACACCTTCTACAATTCTAGTAGAATATAAAGAAGAATCCGATGTTGGTATTATTTTAGAAAATTTAGTAAATAAAGGATATCATCTAAATAAAATTAAAATGGTAGAATCAGATTTAGAAGAAGTATTTTTAAAATTAACAAATTAAATTATTAATTGGAACTTGATATAAAATAAATATGCGTCTGTAGCTCAATTGGATAGAGTGTTGCTTTCCGAAGGCAAAGGTTAGAGGTTCAAATCCTCCCAGACGCACCAATTAAACTAGGAATACAAAAATGCCATTATTAAAGACAGATTTAAAAAAATTAAAGAAGCAAAAGTAATTAGTTTTGATATTTTTGATACTCTTTTAGTTAGAGCAGTGCTAAATCCAGCTGATGTTTTTTTCTTAATGGAAAAAGAAATTAAAGAAATTTTAAAAAATGAGCGAACCCTTTTTTTTAGAAAAACAAGAGTTCTAGCTGAGCAAAATCAAGAATGAAGCTTGGATATGAAATAACAATGGATGAAATTTATCAAGAAATCCAAGAGTTTTGCAATTTAAGTGATGAAGAAACTCAAAAAATTAAAAAATTAGCTAAAAATAGAAGAAAAGAATTCTTTATCCAAGAGATTATGTAAAAGATATATATGATACAGCTATAGAATTAAAAAAAGATATCATTATTATTTCTGATATGTATCTACCGAAATCTTTTTTAAGTAGTGTTTTACATAATAATGGTTATACTTTCAAACATCTATTTGTCTCTTATGAGTATAGAAAAACTAAACATTATGGCGATTTATACCCTGAAGTTTTAAATGAATTGGATATATATCCTGAAGATATTTTACATATTGGTGATAATTATAATTCAGACATTAAAAATGCAGAAATAATTTAATATTAAAACTTTTTTTGTTCCGGTAGCTTTTGATAATATGAAAAAAATTAGATATTTTAAGAAAGATATTAAAGTTTTAAATTTAGGAGATAGAACTATTTTTAGTTTTATAGCTAATAAATTTTATGCAAAAAATGTAAAGATAAAAGATCAAAGTTTATTAAATGGTAGTTATTATGAATTAGGTTATAAGATTTTATCTCCATTGTTATTAGGTATTAGTATATATTTAATAAATCATTGTAAAAACAATCAAATAAAAGATGTATTTTTTTATCAAAGGATGGTTATTTAACAAAAATAATTTTTGCTAAATTGGCTCCATATTTTTTTGATAATGATAATATTCCTAAAACTCATGATTTATTGCTAAATCATCATTGTTAATTTATTTTCATTACTTTATTATCCATAATTTTTAACTAGATACAAGAAATCATTATTTTTTGATATCCGATATCATGGATCAGCTGATACTCTTTTTGGACTATTAATTGAAAATACTAAGAATTCTTTTAAGTACAAATGTGAGTTTTAGAAGGTTCGTATTTGAACGATTACAATATGAAATCGTTTCTAGGAATGGATTTTTTTAGTATAATGATATGGTTAGAAGCAACTTTAAGCACTACACTGTCAATCAAAGATATTGCTAGCAAAGAAGGATTAGGTATTTTATCGCAAATAGCAAATAGTAATACCTCTAAAGAAGAAAATATTAGAAAGATTTCTGAAATTCAAAAAGGAATATTAGATGCTATTGATGATATATTAAATATTCATCAAAAAGATATTCTTCAGTTGCAACCAAGCCTTTCTTTTATAAAATCTTTAATAGCTATACTTTTAAAGTAAGACTTCTAGAAGACGCACTACAATTAACAAATACAGATGGAGATAATTATTTGATCAACAAATTTAATTTGATTGAGAAAAGGATTTTTTTGTCAAAAATTAGTAAAGTTATTTTCCAAAAAAAATATAAAAAACAGAATATTAGTTAGTTATTTTTATACATAAAAAATATATAAAATAAACTAATCTTTTTAAGATAATTGATAAATCTAATTATAAAATAGTGAAATAATAGGATTTTATTTTACAAAAATTCCTTTTATACTGTATTTTCTTCTGTTATGTTTATTTTGTAGATAATTTTCTAAAAAATTATTTATCATAAAGTGAATATATAACTTTAATTAGTTAAACCTCCCTAAATTTATATTTTATTCTAACGAGGTTTATTTTTTATATAATTATCTAAAGCAATTCTTATATTTCTTAATAAGTTTTTTAATCCAAGTCTTTTTATTGGAGTTCTTTTAAAAATAATGTTAAATAGTTCATCTGTTATATTCTTGAATTCTATTAATTTTTTTGGAAAGTTATCATTATATTTTACTGCTTCATGAATTGATTGTTTTTGAAATTTATTAAAATGACAAGCTCGAAGACAATCATCACAGCCAAATATCTTATTACCAAATTTTTCATGAAGATCTTTAGGAATATCTCCTTTATGTTCTATACTTAAGTACGATAAACATTTCTTAACATTAATTTTATAAGGACTTAGTGCATTAGTAGGACACGCGTCAATACATTTGCTACAACTACCACACATATTACGATGAGGTTCATCGGGGTCTATTTTTAAACTGGTTAGTATGCTTCCTAAAAATAACCAATTTCCAAATTTAGTAGAAAGTACACAAGTATGTTTTCCTTGCCAACCAATAGATGTTTTTTTTGCAAACACTTTTTCTAATATGGGTGCAGTATCTACAAAATATCTAGATTCTCCTCCTAAAGTAGCAATATACTCTGATAATTTTTTAGCCTTCTCATAAACCCAAGAATGATAATCTATCTGCTGATTAGCATAAATACTAATTTCGTAATCATACTTAGGTTTTGTTGAATCAAAATAGTTTAAGCCAATCATAATTACAGTTTTTGTTGGTGGATGTAGTTTTAGTGGATCTAGTCTTAGCTCTCTTCTGGTTTCTATCCAATCCATATCACCATAATTTTTGGTTTTTAAGTACTCAAGGTAATTATTAATATCCTCTTGGGGAATAAATGGATTACTAAACCCTATAGTATCAATTCCGATATATTTAGAATATTCTATAATTTTTTGTTTTATATTCATTTTTCATATTATGTTATAATTTAATTGATTATACATCAGGAGATAAATAAATGGAAAATAATAAAGTTCTTAATTTTGGCATAGTAGGAGCAGGATTTATTGTTAAGGAGTTTTTAAAAAATGTTGATATTTTACCTCATGTAAAGGTATCTGGAATCTTTTCAAAAACATATGCTAATGCACAAGAGTTATCAAAACAGTATTCTATATCTAATGTTTATAGTACTTTTGATGATTTGATAAAATCTGATGTCGATGCAATTTATGTTGCCACTCAAAATAATACCCATTTTTTATATTCTCAAAAAGCATTAATGGCAAATAAACATGTGTTATGTGAGAAACCTGCTGGTGTAAATTTTTCACAATTATATGAGTTATTAAATTTAGCAGAAGAAAGAAAGTTAAAGTTTATGGAAGCCATAAGATTTTTATATATTCCCTCTTCTATAGAGCTAAAAAAAATTCTAGCTACAAAAACTTTTGGAGAAATTATTTCAATAGAAGGAAGTTTAGGTAGAATTTCTCAAAGAACTTATAGACATACCAAAGATTTGTGTGGTGGTGCTACACTAGACTTAGGAATATACTCTATAACAGCAATTTTAGATATATTAGGATATCCTGATCATATTATTTCTGCTTCTATAAAAAATGAAGATGGAGTAGATTCAACAACATCAGCAATATTTAGTTATAATAGTGGACAAATAGCTAATGTTCATGCAAGTTTTAAAAGCCTTACTAGAGGAGAATTAAGAATTTGTTTAGAAAAAGGAGTAATTACTATTCCAAAAGCATTTACTACCTCTAATAAAATTGTTTTAGAAAATTTAGAAGGTAAAGTAGAAATCATAGAATTACCGGAACTTGGAAGTGGAATGATACAAGAAGTAGAACATTTTAGACTATCAGATAGAAATAATCTTAACAACAATTTGTCAATTAAAGTTCTTAGAGTGATGGATAAAATAAGAGAACAACAAGGGATAATTTTTGATTGTGATGATATATTTTAATATAAAGGCTTTTTCTTCGCTATCAAATTACAAAGTTAATAATTAATTTTCAAATACTTTAAAGATTAGAATTTTTTAGTTGTTTAATATCGGTTTTAGGTGGGTTGCCAAATAATCTTTTATATTCTCTATTAAATTGAGTTAAGCTTCCATATCCTACATTAAAGGCTGCATCGCCAATACTTAAGTTATCTACTAACATTAATTTTTTTGATTCATTTAAGCGAATTTTTTTTTGATATTGAATCGGACTCATTCCCGTTAATAGTTTAAAATGATGATACAATGTAGAATGACTCATACCTACAAATTCTGAGAGAGGTTTAATATGTAAAGGTTTATCAAAATTATCTTTAATCCAATAAACTGCTTTAGCAATTTTATTTTTTTTACTACCAATAGAGATTATTTCTTTTAATTTATAACCTTCATTTGTATCTGTTAATAATCTATAATAAATTTCTTTTTTAATCACTTTTGACATTATAGGAATCTCATTAGGTTTTTCTAATAATTTTACTAATCTTTGTACTGCTTCAAATAAAGGTTCTGATAATTTATTAACGCTAATTCCTCTGGCGTTTTTAGAAATATTGTTATTGTTAAAACCAACCTCAATTAACATTTGTGCAATTTCTTCTAAGTCTAGCTCTAAGGTTAAGCCAAGATATGGTTTGTTATTAGAAGCTTGAGTTATTTTTGAAATTATAGGTAAATCTATAGCAGATAAAACAAAACTATTATTATCAAAAATATAGTTTTCATTGCCAAGTACAATATGTTTTTCCCCTTGCACAACTAAACATAAATGGGGTGAAAGCATATAGCTTACAGGGTTTGTTATGGTATTGCTTCTATGAAAAGATAGGCCTTTAATGGCACTATGATAGCTTTTATTATTGGTATGTTTTAGAATAATTTGCTTTAGAAAAGAATAATCCATAATTCATATACCCCATATTAGCATTTAATACCATTATATAATAATTGGAGGATTAGGCAAGAATAAAGAAGTATCATGCTAACTTTTATATTTTAATACCGTTATTATTAAGAAATGATAGAAAAATATATTTTAATATGGGGGAATAAGATGACAGAATATAGAAATATAAGAAATTTATGGTTTAATAGCATAGCTATTATAATTATTTTAATGGCTGGCGGCACTATGTCTGCTAAAGCTGCGGATATGCGGGATGGGGCTGATAACTTTTATAAAAGTGATAAAGTAATAATACAAAAAGTTACTTTTAAAAATCAATATAATATGAAAGTAGTTGGTAATCTTTTTATACCTAAAGATTTAGATAAAACAGTAAAAAATGCTGCTATTATTGTAGGGCATCCAATGGGAGCGGTAAAGGAACAAAGCTCTAATTTATATGCAACAAAAATGGCGGAAAGAGGTTTTGTTACCTTAGCAATTGATTTATCATTTTGGGGTGAAAGTTCTGGAGAACCAAGAAATAGTGCAGCACCAGATATTTATAGTGAAGATTTTAGTGCTGCGGTAGATTATTTAGGGACTAGAAGTTTTGTTGATAGAAATAATATTGGAGTAATTGGTATTTGTGGTAGTGGAAGTTTTGCTATTAGTGCAGCTAAAATAGATAATCGTATAAAAGCAGTTGCTACTGTAAGTATGTATGATATGGGAGCTGCTAGTCGTAATGCTTTAAATCATTCTTTAAGTTTAGAGCAAAGAAAACAAATTATTGCAGAAGCTTCTAATCAACGTTACAATGAATTCCTAGGAGAGGAAGTTAAGTATGTTGGTGGAACTGATACTGAAATTAATGAAAAATCAGATCCTGTTATGAGAGAATTTTATGATTTTTATAGAACAGAGAGAGGACAATTTACTCCAAAAGGACAAGATCCAAAAAATACAACTCGTCCAACAATGGTTAGTGTTGTTAAATTTATGAATTTTTACCCTTTTAATGACATTGAGACAATTTCACCTCGTCCTTTATTATTTATTACAGGTGATAAAGCTCACTCTAAAGAATTTAGTGAAGATGCCTATAAAAAAGCTGGTAAAGAAAAAGAACTTTATTATGTAAAAGGTGCAGGACATGTAGATTTATATGATCGTGTAGATATTATACCTTTTGATAAATTAGATAGTTTTTTTAAAAATAATTTAAAATGACAATTATATACCAAATAAATCCAACTAATCATATACATAAAACAAGAGACTAAAATTTTTAGTTTCTTGTAGGAGTATATCTAAAGATAATATGGAAATAAAAATGACAAAATACCTTTATTGTGGTCGCCCATTACAATTTAATGCAAGTTATGTACGATAAATAATACTAGAAGAATATTTTTACAATATAAAAATATTCCTATTTTTAATAAATCATTTTTTAATACGGAATTTTATTCATCTGCTTTTCATCATAAAAATTGAGTTGCTTCTCAAATCTATTCATCTGCTCATACAAAGTACTTATTATTTATAATTAAGTTACTTAGACCTAGCAGAACACAGATAAAATTAAATCATCCATGAATAATAGTAATAACTATTGTAAATCAGCTAACTTAATATACATACTTAATTATATTTCAAAAAATAAGAAAGAACTAAATCTAATCTCAATTAAGTTTATTTACTGAAGAAGTTGAAAAATACTTATCAGTTGTGGTTCAAAATATTAAAAATGATATTAACAGATAAACATAAAATCAAACCAAATTTGATTGTTTGTTTGGGTTTATTTTGTATCTAATTACCTAGAGTTATTCTTTTAATTTTATTTTATTTTATTGTTATGAAATCTTTTAACCACTTTTTATCTTCATTACTTAATATGGAAGATAATTTATTATAAACTTCATTATGATAATTTTCTAACCAAGATTTTTCTTTGTCATCTAACATATCAAAATTTATATTTTTTATATCAAAAGGTGCAAATGTTAAATTTTCAAAACATAAGAATCCCTCATGAGAGGATTTTCTTACCACATATAAGTTTTCTAGTCTAATACCATATTTACCTTCAACGTAATATCCAGGTTCGTTAGATACAATCATTCCTTCTTTTAGAGAAATGTAATTCATAGGAGAAAGGCTTTGAGGTCCTTCATGAACACATAAAAAAAATCCAACTCCATGTCCTGTTCCATGTTTAAAATCTAATCCTTGTTTCCAAAGGGGCTCTCTAGCTAATAAATCAATTGCTGATCCGCTTGTTCCTTCTCTAAAAATTAATGTAGCAACAGCAATATGTCCTTTTAATACAAGGGTAAAATGTTTTTTAAATTCATCATTTGTTTTATTAAAACTAAACACTCTTGTCATATCTGTTGTGCCATCTAGATATTGAGATCCACAATCTATTAGTAAATAACTATCTGATGTTAGATTTTTTGATGTTTTTTCTGTTGCTCTATAATGTACAATAGCCCCATTAGAATCAATTCCAACAATGCTAGAGAAGCTAGAATCTACATATAGTGGATCAGCAGATTTTATTTCGGTTAATTTTTTATCTATAGATATTTCATTATAATTAGAAGGATTTTTATATATATTATGATAAAGTTTTACTAAATAAGCTCCATCTCTAATATGTGCATTTTTTATAGAAGCTATTTCTGCAGTGTTTTTTGAAGATTTTTCAAGATTACAGAAATCTTCTATAAGATTTACATCAAAATTGTTAGATTTTAATATATTATTGTAGTATGCTGGAGAATTATTAGATAATCCAAAAGATTTAATCTCTTTAAGATTTTTGATAAAGTCTTCTAAATCTTCTTCTTTATAAAAATTAATATCAAGTTTATTTTTTACATCAGAGATTTTTTGTTGATCAATAAATAGATGCACCTCTTTATTTTTTGTAATTATAAGTTTTGCTAAACTTACAGGATCACATTGTAGGTCATTTCCTCTAATATTTAAAAGCCAAGCAATATTATCAAGAGCAGTAATTAAAAAAACATCTATATTATTATCTTTTAAAGAATTAGAAATAATAGCAATTTTTTCTTTATAATTTAATGATCCATATTTTTCATCATGTAAAAAAACAGATGTTGCTGGTTTTTTTGGTCTATTTTCCCAAATTTCATCAACTAAATGGTAATCAATAGTTTTTGGATTGCATCCGATTTTTTTTAATAAATTATCAAACATAGATAAAGCAGAAATAGAAGTTGTTTTAGAATTAATAGCTATATTTAATTGTTTATTATCAGATTTACTTTTAATCCAATTTGATATATTTTCAATAGAAAAAAGTTTTACTTCACATAAAGAAGTATCTACTTGTTTTTTAGCAGCTAGAGTGTATCTTCCATCTACAAAAATACAAGCACTATTTTGTAGTACTACTAAAATACCAAAAGATCCAGTAAAATTAGATATATATTTGATTCTATTGTTAAATTCGGGAGTGTATTCGTTTAGATACTCATCTGTTGTAGAAAAAATAAAGCCATCTAAATTTTTAGATATTAGTAATTTTTGTAACTTATTTACTTTCATAATAAATCTCGCTATTATTTGAATATGTATTATTATAGTATAACAACATTGTGAATTTTATGAAAAAAATACAAATTATTCTTTGTTTAGGGTTAATTTTTTTAGTTTCAAGTTGTGGATATAAGTTATCAAACAAACCTATATCATCTTCAAAACATAGAGACTATCCAAAAAAAATAGATCATTCTGCTGAAAAGACTAAAAATGAAAAACAAAACAATCAAAACGATTGATTTTTGCGCCACAATAGCTAATTATATCTATTTTAAGGTGATTTAATAACATCTTTTATTTTTACATAAGATTTAGCAGACAAAACAGGCGCATTTGGTATTTTTACTGTTGATATTGAAGATTCTTTCATAGTTAGAGTTTTATTAGGGTGAATTTCTCTTTTGCTAATTATATTCCCAGAAATATCCAAAATTATAATTTCTATTGTTTTAATCACATATGATTTGTTAGATGATTTATTATTAAGATCCATATTAATTTCAAAGTACTTTCCACTATCATCAATCTTCCAAGCACTAGATACAACCTTAATATTAACATCATTAAATATTTTTGATGCCTTTTGCTGAATATAGTTGCTTGTTTTATTTAAAAAAGATGTACTTTGTGTGTTAGAAGTATTTTGTTTTATTTCAGAATCTGCTAATTTATTATTTTTTAATTCTTCTAAAGATAAATCGCTGGCTACACTTTGTTTACTTTGTTGTACTAAAATTTCTTTTTTATCTTCATTAGAAGAAGCATTTATAAAACTATCAGAATTTTTATCAAGTATAAACTTTTCTATTACCAAAGCATCTGAAACACCTTGTGAACCTTTGGCTTTTGATGAGTCATTTATTGTAGGGATAGGTCTAGCAAAATCCTTTCCTATATCTATTTCTTTTGTTATTTTATTTATTTTTTCTGATGCAGATTTTGTCATAAAATGAGAAAAGGTTCCAAGAAGAGTAAATATAATGATAAGAATAACTAAATTGAAAGACATTTTGTCTTTATCGAATCTTTTTTTTATAGCTTCTACAATTTGTTTAAAGCTATATTTTTTTATATCCGGGTACAATGAAGTTTTATTAAAAAATTCATTATAACCTTGATTTAATCCAAGGGAATCTTCTTTAATAGATCCATCATTATTTATTTGTAAGTTTTCAAAAAAACTTAATCTAGTATTTTTCCCAAAAATGTTTTTTTTCACATCAACATTTAATAAATTATCATCAATATCAACATTACCATTTATAAAACTATCAAGTGAAGATGGGTGATGTGAATCAGCTAATGGTTTTAAGTTTTTAGGTTTTCTTTCCTTTTTTTCGTAAGTTTTTAATTCAAAATGAGGATTATGATTTATTTTTCTGCTATTTATTTCTTCTTTTATTTGGTTATAATTATTGTTTGATATATAATTTTTATTGAATTTTTCTAAGTTTTCTATATTTTTATTTACATATTTTTCAGAATAATTTTTTATTGATTCACCATTATCATCTAATATATATTCTTTAGAATTATATTCATTTGATCTAATATGTTTTTTTTCTTCAGATCTTTTATTATTTATGTAAGATCCAATAGAGTATCTGTTAGTTCTCAATCGTTTAGCTCTATTTTGCTGTTCTTTCCTTGCTTCTTGAAGATTTATAGAAACTTTTTCTTGATAATCTTCATAAGTTAATAAATGTTGAAAAGTATCTTCATTATATTCAGAATCTTCTTTTTTAGTCCTTGAAGATCTTTCAATTCTTTCTTTTAGTTGTTTTTTATACTCTTTTTGCTCTTCTGTTAATCTTTCTTTTTTAACTCTAGTTGATAATGTTGGTCTTATATAATTAGGTTTTATTTCAGAATATTTATAATTGCTGTCATTATTAATGTATTCATTGTTACTTTGTTGTCCATAAAAAAAGTTTTCTTGGTTATAGTTATCAAAATTATTTTCGTAACTTCTATTATCTTGTTGATTATCGTAGTTATTTTCGTGAGAAAATTCTTTATTTTTAAGAACTCTTTGCTGAACCTCAATAGATCCATCTTTATTTAATCTTGTAATTTCGTATTCTTTAAAAAATTCTTCAGGATTTTGCTCTGCAAATTCATTTAAGCTATTAAAATCTTCTATAGAGTAATTATTTGCGTGTTTATAAGTATTTTGTCTTATGTTTGTATTAGGTTTTCTTGAATCATAATCATCTCTTTCTGTAAAGTATTGATTTCTGATATGATGATTTTGTGTTCTACTAGATGATTGATTATTAGAATTTCTTTCGTAATTTTCATTTTGATAGTAGTTATTGTAAGGATTTCTTATATTGCTATTGGAATTATATAATTCATATTCTTGGTTAGATCTATCGCTTACAACTCTTTCGGATTGAAATATAGATAAGTCAATATTATCATCATAATTTATAATAGGGCGTTTTGATGGTTTTTTTATTTTATTAAGACCTACATACCCTTGTCTTAAACTTTGTTCATTAACAGGATTAATTTTTATAAGACTATTTCTATTAGATCCTTTGCTTTCTATAAAATCATTATCAATAGCATAAAAAGGGAACGACGCTTCTTCATCATTAAATTGATTCAAAGTATAATTATAGTGATTTAAACTATCCATAATAACTTTTATTTCAGAAGATTTAAGGTTGCGATTAGAAATATTAACCCAAGAATAACCACAATCTCTACAAATAGTAGTGTTGTTTTTAGTAATTAAATCTACGTTATTTCCACAGTTAGGGCAATTGCTTATTTTTATCATAAGATTTTATTATACTTAGGTTCATTTTATCTAGCTAATTATAGCATAAAACCACAAATAACAATAATAAATCTTTACTCTAAAGTAAAAATTGTGATAATCTTGAGTGATAGTGATATTAAGAAAGATTATGTGTCAAATGAACAATGTAAAAAATCTAATTACTTTTGAAAATGTTGGTTTAAGATATGGGCTTGGTGATGAAATTTTAAAGGATATAAGTTTCAAAGTTAATGCAGGAGATTTTATTTTTTTAGCAGGAGAAAGTGGAGCAGGTAAAAGTTCTCTTTTAAATTTGATAAACTTGTCTATTTTGCCTAGTAGAGGATACTTATCAGTTCTTAATTATGATGTACAAACAACAAAAAATAAGGATGTTGCAGATATAAGAAGAAAAATAGGTATGATATTTCAAGATTTTAGGCTTATAAATCATCTTAATATTTTTGATAATATAGCACTTCCTTTAGTTGTTGAAAATAAAGACAAAGCAGAAATAGAAGCAAAAGTTACAGAAATACTTAATTGGATTGGTTTAAAAGATTATGCAGACAGTTTTCCTTTATCTTTATCAGGAGGAGAACAACAAAGAGTTGCGGTTGCAAGAGCTATTATAAACAATCCAAATTTAATTTTAGCGGATGAACCAACAGGGAGCATTGATAATAAGATGGCTAATAAAGTTCTTATGATGCTAGAAGAACTAAATTCTCAAGGTGTAGCGGTTGTGTTTGCAACACATAGTAATGATATTTTTGATAATGCTAAACATATTCTTGTAAATATAAAAAATAAAAAATTAGAAATATTACGAAACTAAAATATGAAAAATTATATGTTCTATAAAAAAGATGTTTTTGGTTTTACTAAAATTAAGTTTTGGAATAAGTTTTTTATTGTGATTTTTTCTATTATTGTTTGGTTAGGTATTTTATCTATTTTTAGTTCTATACAACTAGAGAAAATAGTCAATCCTCTTAAATTTTCTTCCAAGAATTCTATTTTTATAGAAATTCATCCAGAGAATACAAAAGCTAAAACTAATATGAAGGCTGATATTATCCTGGATTTTTTATCAAAGCAATCGTATATAAAGTCAGTAGAGAAAATTTCTGATAAAAAAATAGTTGAATTAATAAATAGTTTTACAGGACAAGAAGATAAAAAATTACCTGATATTCCATTGCCAGTTTTAATTTCTGTGGAAATAAGTCCGAATTATGAAAATGCCTTATCAGATTTAAAACTAGAGTTAAGTCAAAAAGTAAACAATGTGTTTTTAGATACAGAAACAGAATTATTAAAAAGATTAGTTAGTCCTATTAATACTACAAAATATATATCTTTTATTATTCCTGTTCTTGCCATGATTTTACTTAGTGGGATTTTATTTTTAATAATATATGCTATTTTATTTTCTAATAAAGCATTTATTAGAACATTAATTTTATTAGGAATTTATAAAACAACTCTTTATAAAGAACTTACTAAATGGATTTTATTAAGGAGTTTACAATCTTGTATTATTGCCATAATATTATCATCTATCACTATATTTATAGTTTACATTTTTGAGTTATCTAAGTTGAATGATTTATTAAAATACTTAGATGTAATAATGTTATTTATGATAACTATACCTTTGGTTTCATCGATTTTGGGGATAATTTTTGTAAGAAGTTTGATTTCAAAACATTTTTATACAACGGAATAATGGAGATATAATGTTATTTTTAAAAAATATCATAGCACAATGTGTAATATTAATAATGCTTATATTTATATCAATAGTGTGCTATGTTGCTAGTTATGCTTTGTCTACAAAAAAGATGAACTGGATGCTATACAAACTTTTTTTTATTCTTAGATCTATTACAGCAAAAATAATAGGTATAAAAATTAGTTATAGAGGATTAGAAAACATTCCAGAAGGTGCTGTAATTTTTGCATCAAAACATCAATCTGTTTTTGAGGCCTCTTTCTTTTTTAATGAATTTAAAAGGGATACTATTTATTGTTTTAAATCAGAAATTAGTAGAGTTCTTTTATGGGGAAGAATAGCAAAATGTAATGGTGGGATCTCAATAGATAGAGGTAATGCTATTTCTTTTAGAAAATTTATATCAGATGTTCAAGTAAACTTAGAAAAAGGTAGCAGTGTAGCCATTTTTCCCGAAGGTACAAGGGTATCACCAAAACATCATCCTAAATTAAAAAAAGGAATTGCAAAAATATATTCTGCTACCAAAGCTCCTATTGTTCCTGTAGCATTAAATACTGGTGATAGTTTTCCTAAAGGTAGTAAGTTGTTATATCCAACTAATATAATAATAGAGTTTTTACCTCCAATTTATAGAGAAAAAACAGAAGAAGAATTTATAGAATACTTACATAAACAAATAAATGTTAAATCTGATGATTTACATGAATTATCTTTTAAAAAATTATTGCCATAAAATAATATTTTTTGGAGTAATTTTTTTATGTTTGTAAAATTAAAGTACTTGTATTAGCTGATATAGGTTATTTATAATAAACTTGATACCTAGAATTTAGTATGATTAAAGGTAATAATCTATACAAAAAAATATTATTTTATGCTGAAACTGGTGATAGTATTTAGTTAGATCAAATTAAATTATCATATTAAATCTTATCTATCTCAAATTTTTCTTTTAGTAAGTTTAATTCCCTTTTAGATATGCGGTAATCTTCTAAATTATATTTCTCACCTTTTATTATTTTTTTCAGCAAAGAAAGCTCTTCAGCTGAAACTAAATGAGAATCCATAGAATAATCTATAAAGGCTTGGTAAGTAATAGGCACCCACTCTCTTATCAAACTTAATATTGCCTCAGCAAAAACTCTAATTTCATATTGAGCATGCGAATTTGCTCTAAGTTTTAAAAAATGTAATAAGTTATGTAAATCAATTTTCCAATAAAATTGAGTATAAACATTCACAGGTAAGATAGTTCTTGAAATTTCTTTAGCTAAATTTATATCTTCTGATATAAATTCATCATACATTTTAAAAGATAATTCCGAGATATTTTTAATTTTATTTTTAATATCAGCATTTAAAGGTTCTGATATTGAACTACTACGACCTTGCTTGTTAGATTTTGATTGATAACACAACTGATCTGATTGAGGTAGATAATAATCATGTTCCATAATAGAATATCTAGCAGAATATTCATTGACATTAGCAGTTCTATGACGCAACCACTGGCGAGCTACAAAAATTGGAGCTTTAATATGAAGCTTAATTTCACACATTTCAAAAGGGGTTGTATGTTTGTGTCTTAGCAGATATCTAATTAAAGAAGTATCATCACTAATGCTTTTTGTTCCAGCACCATAAGAGACACGAGCAGCTTGTACAATTGCATTATCGTCACCCATGTAATCAACAAGTCTAACAAATCCTTTATCTAAGCAAGGAATATTTTGTTGTAGATATTTTTCTAAAGATTCTTTTGTTGATCTTTTCGTTGATTGCTGAGTGTCAGAATTTTCCATTATTAGCCCTAATTAGTTTTTCAATATCATTTTATTCTACACTAATTATCAATTTTTTGGAATATTACTTTTGTTTTTGTTTTTTATATATTATAATATAGCTGTACTTTTTGTACTATTAAGATAAACCTTTATGTAATTACTATTTTGGACTCGGGGGCAGTACCCGACACCTCCACCAATATTTTTTATGGGGGTGATATAGCTTCGACAGTGTAGGAAAGATAAAGTTTCTTACGGTATTATACCACCGTTATCGGGTTACTTTTTATAAATGCCAATGACAACAATCATTCGGTAGCTTACGCAGCGTAATCGCTAGTTAGCTTAGGGGTTCGGATAGCACCTGGCAACAGAAGCTATCCATAAAATTTACAAAGAGTACTTTTATATTAAATAATAAAATACTTTTTAAAACATTATTAAAGCTTGCTAGGCAATACAATAAGATACTTATAAAAGTTTAATTTTTATAGTGTTATGTTTATCCTTTTATAACAAAAATATTTGTTTTTTATATAAAAAATAAAAAAAAAAGCAAAAAAAATGAAAAAAGATCCTTTTGATTTTAGTACATGGATTACCGAATCTGTTTCTTCTGCTTCATTAGAAGTAATAAAAAAAGCTATTTCTGTATTAGAAGGGAAATCTTCAGCATTAGGTCATAGTTTTTATATTCTACTTATAACACAAGATAAAGATGTTATATTACCAAATTTTTTAAAATTACAATATCCCCAATCCATTACCATTGTATTAGAAAATCAATTTAATAATTTAAAAGTTATAGAGGAAGGATTTTTTGTTGATTTAAGTTTTAGTGGTAAATTGGAAAATATATTTATTCCTTTTAAAGCTATTGTTAATTTTTTTGATAAGTCTTTAAATTTGAGCATCCCAGTTGTATACGATGATCAAAGGTTATTAAAAAATAACAAAAAATTAGTAAAAAAAGAAAAAATATCAACAAAAAAATTATCAAAATCAAAAAGATCTAATTCTAATATTATTGAGTTTAAAGGAGGATAGTTATATCAAGTAATACTGTGTTGCATTCATTAACATTTACTAAGTTCTGTTTATACAATTAAGTTGTATCGTTATAAATAATGAAATATATTATTAATAAAGGAAAATTCTCATGCTGAGTTTTATTTTTAAAAAGTTATTACCAATAATTTTTCTAAGTTTTTTTTACCCAGTTTTTTCATATGCGGGTAATTCTCATCTAAATAAATCAATAGAAACAAATAATTTTAAAATCATATATAATGAAAATAGCACTGAAATTGCTCATGTTTTGGCTTCTAATATTGAAAATTGGTCTGATGAGGTTTACACTTTTTTAGGAAATAGACCTCGTTTTAAAATAACAGTTTTTATAAATAATGATGTAGATCTTCCTAATTCTTTTAGTTTAGATACCATAATATCGTTATTTTTGAATAATAATTATTATGCTTATCCTCTTTTTAATAATTATGAACTTGAATTTGTATTCAAGCATGAATTGGCTCATAATGTTACAAGATTAGGTGAGCGTGATTTTCTATTGGGAAGGGTCTTAAATCCATTTATTGATGCTTTTCACCCTACTTGGTTTCATGAAGGTAACTCAGTTTTAGTTGAAACTAAAGTTACAAATGGAGGGAGAATCGTTAATCCATATTTTTGGTCACCTGAAAGATTTTTGGTTGATAATAAACTAAATAATTATTTTTATTACAGAGACGCAGATCCTTATTTAACAGGAGCTTCTTTTTTTAATTTTTATTATAATAATTATGGTAAAGAGAAAACAAGATTAGCTTATTCTTCCTATATTAATAGACCTATTTATAAATTTTTTTATGACCCAATTGTATATTTTTCGGATGTAGCATCTAAAAGTTATGGTGATCTTTTATTAGAATGGCAAAATTATTTGGTAGAAAAATATTCTAAGGAAAGTAAACGAAATTATATACAAGGAGAAGAAATAAAATTAGGTAATTATTATATTTCCGAATTGTTAGGAGAAAGCAGTAATGGAGAATTGGTAATTTATGGAAATAAAAAAAATATATTAAGTGATGAAAAGGAATCTTATTTTATAAAAATGAATGATGAGGGGAAAATAGTAAAAAAAAGACGTGCAGATAATAGTTTAAGTTCTGTTAGTTATGATAAAACTGATGATAGTTTTACTTTTACCAAATATACTATAAATAATATTGTAGGTTCACTTTATAACAAAGGTTATTCTACTCATATGAATATGTTTTCCAGTACGAAAAAAATAAATGATTCTTTAAGGGCATTTAAAATAGTTAAAGGAAAAAATAATTGTTATTATTATCTAGTAGTTGATAATGAAAAAACAGCGTTATTAGATTGTGATAATAAAGAGTTAATCCCATTTAGTCAAAATCAAATTATGGAACATTTAAGATATGATGAAGAAAAAAATATTTTATACCTAGTAGCAGGCAAACTGGAAGAAACTATTAAATATATTTATATTTATGATCTTAATAATAATAAGTTAAATAAAATTGTTGAAGGTTTAAATCCTTATATAACTGGTAACAAGCTATATTTTTCATATGCTAAATTTCCAGATGGTATATCTAATATATATGAATACGATTTAAGTACAAAAGAATTAAAACAAATTACAGATACAAAATATGGAGCTTTTAGTCCTATTGTAATTAATAATTCTTTATATTATATGAGCTATTCAACTGATAAAGATGATTTTATTAAAGAATCTATTTTTTATTTAGAAATGCCTATCCAATCTCAAACTGTTGATATGTATAGCAATAATGAAATTAATAAACCTTTTGATAGTGGTTATAATAAAAAAAGTCAATACAATAATGCTGAGTTTTCTTATGATATTGTAGAAAAATCTAATAATTATGCTCCTATTTATCTGCCATCTTTTTTTTATAATCCTGAGGGAATCACGATTGATTTTTTATTAGGGACTGGTAGACATGAATTAGCTTTAGGTCTTGCAGAAGGAGGAGCTTTTATTTCTTTTTTTCAAAGGAATTTGAGTTCAACACTTATCGTATTAGAAGATCCTTTTTATAATATAGGTTTTTATGATAAGATAGAAGGATCTAAAAATGTGGGTAAGTTAGATTTTAACCCAGTCTTGTTAAATGGTTATGGTTATCTGCCTGGTGTAATGTTAAACACTTCAGTAAACACGTTAGGAGGTGGCGTAGTTGGGTTTTCTTTACTTAAAGATTATTATACTTTGACGTATAAGTTTAATAAACCTAAAACTAAAGATTCAAAGAAATATGGCTATAACGAGATTAATGCTAGCTATAATGTATTTAGGGCTAAGATGATAAAAGTTGAAGGTAATGGCGAAATTGATTTTAGCATGGATCCATTAAATAAATCTGTAGAAAAAAAACTTTGGAACGAAGATATTAATAAGTTATATATGGCAACAATTGATATACCATTTTCTTTTTATGTGTATAAAGGTATAAAAACTGGATATATTGGTTATAATAAATTAGTTATTTCTCCTAAAGCCTCATATATTCACAGTAGTGATGCTTCAAATAATTATACTAACAACGAAATAGTTGCTCTTACTTTTTCTAACCATATACAAGTATTATATCAAAATGAGTTGAAATTAAATTTAACTGTATACGCTAGTTACAAAGATAATAAATTTGGAAAAACTAAAGATCAAGGAGTATATTTTTCCTTAGCTACGTGATGCAATAAATAAATAGATATCTAGCTTGTTTTAAATATAATAAAATAAAAGCAAGCTAGATCCTAATTATTTTTTAATCTTATTAACTATTGTGAGTTTTTATTACAATGCAATAAAGGTTAAATTGTTTTTAAATTTTAAGCAACTAATACAAAATCCAATTTTTAGGTTAGGAAATTTTAATTAAAAATATGTGAATTTGGTTTTGTTAGGTGTGTAGTGTATATTATTAATTATATAAAAAATAAATCCTCAACAGAATAAAATGTAATATAAAAGTATTTTTTTGTAAAATGAAAGCCAATTAGCTTTATCAATTATAAATTAAAAATAATTCACCATAAAAAATTGGGTATATGTAGCATATAATTGTAAAACTTTAACTTCAAAATATATAATTTATTTTTGTTCTGTTTGTAATTTTTCTAAAAAATCTTTTTTGTAGTTAAAGAATCTATTTTGTTCAATTGATTTACGGGCACCTTTTATCATCGAGTGGTAAAAATAGAGGTTGTGAGTTGTTAAAAGCATCGCTCCTAGCATTTCATTCACTTTAAACATATGATGTAAGTATGCTCTTGTATAATTAAAACAGCAGTAACAATTACAATCTTTATCTAGTGTATTACTATCTAGTTTATGTTTAGCATTTCGGATATTTATTTCTCCATAATGAGTAAATGCTCTTGCATTTCTACCCATTCTTGTTGGAATTACGCAATCAAACATATCAACACCAAGCTCAATTGCTCCTAATATATCAGATGGTCTTCCAACTCCCATTAAATATCTTGGTTTGTTTTGAGGTAGAAATGGCTCCGTATAAGAGATCACTTCGAACATAACACTTTGAGGTTCTCCTATTGCTAAACCACCTATTGCATACCCTTCAAAATTCATATCTACTAAATTACTAGAAGATATTTCTCTTAAATCTTCAAATGTACCGCCTTGTACAATTCCAAATTGACCATATCCTTCTCTACCTATAAAAACATCACGACTTCTTTTTGCCCATCTTGTTGTTCTTAGGGTTGATTTTTCTACATAATCTTTGTTAGATCCATAAGGAATACATTCATCTAATACCATAGAAATATTTGAGTCTAACTTATGTTGAATTTGAGTAGATATTTCGGGGGTCATTATATGCTTTTGTCCATTAATATGAGATCTAAATTCTACATAATCTTCTTTAATTTTATTTAAAGCCGATAAAGACATAACTTGAAATCCACCAGAATCAGTTAGAATTCCCTTAGGCCAATTGGCAAATTTATGTAGTCCACCTTGCTGTTCTACAATATCAGTACCTGGTGTGAGCATTAAATGATATGTATTGCCAAGAATAATTTCAAATCCAATTTCTAGTAAATCTTTTGGATACATTCCTTTAACTGTAGCTTTTGTACCAACTGGCATAAAAATAGGGGTTTGAATAGTTCCATGCGCTGTTTTAAGTTCTCCTCTTCGTGCTCTTCCGTCTTTATTTTTTAGCGTAAATTTTAAAGTCATTTTTTTATATCTCTTTATTTATTAATTAATATTTTGTTTTTCCTTTTCTTTTCCAACAAACAAGCATCACCGTAAGAAAAAAATCTATATTTTTTTTCTATTGCATGTTTATATGCTTGCTTCATAATTTCTGTACCACTAAAAGCTGATACTAACATAAATAGTGTAGATTTAGGTAAATGAAAGTTGGTTATTAGTTTATCAACAATATTAAATTTAAAACTTGGATAAACAAATAAATCTATTTCACCTTCAAAAGGAACTAAAATTCCATTATTTTCTTTAGCTACATATTCTAAAACTCTTAATGATGTTGTACCAACAGCAATTATTTTTCCACCATTTATTTTAATTTTATTAATTAAATCAATTGAATCTTGAGATATAGATCCAAATTCTTTGTGCATTTTATGTTCTAAGATATTATCTACTTTTACTGGTAAGAATGTTCCAGCTCCAACATGTAAAGTTACAAATGCAAAGTTGATCCCTTTGTTTTTTAATTTAGAGATAACATCATTATTAAAATGCAAGCTAGCTGTTGGTGATGCTACTGCTCCTTCATGCTTTGCAAAAATACTTTGATAGTTTCTTTTGTCATCTTCATCATTAATGTTATCTCTTTTAATATAAGGAGGTAGAGGCATAAATCCAAATTTTTCTAATAGTTCAAATAAGTTTTCATAATCAAAAAAAAGTTTTACTTCTCCTGTTTCTAACTTATCTATTACAGAACATTTAAAAGTATCTGAAAAAATTATCTCATCTCCAATTTTTAATCGTTTAGAATTTTTTATAAAAGAAAGCCAAGTTTTACAATCAATTCTATAATGAAGAGTAATATTAATAATTGCACCTAAAATACCATCATTAAGTTTTTTATTCCCAATCAGGCGGGCTGGAATAACCTTAGTATTATTAAAAATTAAGAGATCTTTTTCATCTATAAAGTTAATAATATCTTTTATTTTATGGTCTTCTAATTTAGATCCATTTACATAAAGTAGTTTTGCTAACTCTCTATTTTCTAGTGGCTTATGGGAAATTAGATTTTCTGGTAGTATAAAATCAAAGTTGTTTATATGTAATTCTTTCATTTATTTTTTTAATATTTTTTGACAATACAAGCAATAATAACATAATATATGAATATGAAAAATATATTAATAATTTATGGTAGCACAACAGGGAATTCTGAGAATCTTGCAAAATATTGTGCGGATCATTTAAAAGATACAGCAAAAGTAGATATTAAAAATTGCATAGAATTAAAAGGGTCTTACTCATTTTATGAATATTACGATGCTTATATATTATGTGTATCAACATGGGGGATAGATCCTGCCGGGTTGCAAGAAGATTTTGAGATTTTTTGGAAGCAACTTAACAAAAATAGTATTTATAATAAAAAATTCTTTTTGTTAGGATTGGGAGATAATTATTATCCTTTTTTTGCAAAAGCTATAGACATTTTACATGAAAGCATTAATGAAAATAAAGGAATAGTTTTAGGGAAACCTATGAAAATTAATGATTCATGGGAAGATAAAAAAATAGAAATAACCAACCATTTAATAAAAGCACTTGCAAAAGTGTAAAAAATCTAGTATAAAATACGGTATTGTGAAAAAAATAGGAGTGATAAACTCATGAAAGTAAAAAGTTCTTTAAAATCTATGAAAACAAGAGGTAAGGGTTGCTCTGTTGTTAAGCGTCGTGGCAAACTTTATGTTATTAATAAATTAAATCCAAGATTCAAAGCAAGACAGGGCTAATTTTAGTATTTAGCTTTTTGTTAAGATAATAAAGGAGATGCTTAATTTTTTATTAGGTATCTCTTTTTTTATTTATACTAAATTTTTTCTGCTAATCAATACGTAGCGACAGATTATAATTGTATTTAAAATAAATATTGATCTAACTAAATTACAGCTTAATGAATAATAATCTTTTTTATCATATTTATATTGATGTAATCATATGTATGTATTAAAATTTAGTATGTCAAAAAAGTTATTTATATCATTTTCTTAACTAAATAAAGGTTTGCCTATCAATGAAATTTTTTTCTAAAAAAAACAAAACTTCACAAAATAGTAATGATAATAAAGATCAAGATCAAAATATTATTGATATTGAAATACAAGATAATAAATCTGAGATTATTGTAGATGATTCTATAAAGCAATCAGAAAACAAAAATATCAATGCTGTTGGTAAAATAGAGCCTATCAAGGTAGAAGCTACCAAGGCAAATATCTCTCAAAATGAAGATATTAAAGTATCAGAAGATAGTGAGGTTAAAGAAAAGAAAGAAAAAATCAAATCAGAATTTGAAGAAAAAGTAGATAAAGTTATAGATTCAGTAGCTCAACTTTTTGCTCCTTTTAAAGACCTCATGATAAAAATTGTTCCTAAATCTAAGATAATAATTAAGATATTAGATTTATTTGCAATAATGATAATAAAAATAACTAAGTTTATAATTTTAAGATATCCAACTTTTATTAAAATTTTAAAAAGTAAGTTTTTTAAAATAGTGGTCCTTTTTATAATTTTTATGTTTCTTTTTGGAACTATATTCTCAAAAATTATAAATTCTAGCTATTATGTTTCTACATTAGAAAACTCAATTTATAAAAGTACAGGTTATAAAGCAAAAATTAACGGTTATATTAAAGTTTATTTTATGCCGAATTTTTCTATAGCACTCAAAAATGTTAATTTCTATTTGGAAGATAATGTTAATCCTCATAATTCACAGTTTAAAGTTAATCAATTTGGAGCTGCTAATCTAAATATAAAATTTAAGTTATTACCTTTATTTATAGGTAATTTTAGTATTAAGAGTATTGATATTATAGGTGCAACATTAGACTTACAAACAGCAGATCAATCAAGCATAACAGAATCTAGTTATACAAAAATTGTTGCAGATGTTGAAAAATCTATTAAAAGTACCATAAGTTTAGAGAAGATTAATGAGATAGAAGCTAAAAATAAAGCGTCTTCCTCATTGGATTCTAAATATAAATCTAATGAAAACATATCTAAAGAATCTTTAGCTTTATTGGATAATTTAGAAAATCTTATAAAAGGCGAAGTAGATAGTATTAAAGATAATGATTCTTCTTTTATAAAAAATTTTCCCTTAAAAGAAGAACCAAAAGATAAAGTAATACAACAAAAAGAAAATGAAGAATATCAAGAAGAAATAATAGAAGAAAAAATCAATAAAGATAATCAAGAAGATACGTCATTAATAGCTCCTAAAAAAGCTAGCGATATTTTAAATTATAGTTTTCTTTCTTCATTTTTATCTCTTGCTGTAGATAATATTAAGTTTAGTTTTAATGATGTTGATATTTTTTCTCTTAGAAGAAGTAAAATTAATATTATAAATAAAGAGGGGCAGAAATTAATAACTATAGATAATATTAACTCCAAAGTTTCTTCTTCTTTAATGGGTAAGGTTAGCAGTGAGGGTAGATTTAGATTTGCTGATAATAATATCAATTATGTATCAACTATAGATTATCAAAAAGATCAAATAAATTTTGATATTGATTTTTCGTTTGTTTCTGATTCTAATGATGTAATAAAAGTACAAGGATTTAAACATAAAGATACTAGCAATATTAGTGCAGATATAACTGTACAAAATCAAGGTATCTTAACATTTATTAATAAATTTCTTGTAGATATAAATTCTAAAAAAATAAAAAATAGTGATTTTACAGCAAAATTATTTTTAAATTCTAACTTATTTAAAATCCATGATATTAGGATGTCTTTAAATGAAGATATTTACAATGGAAGCTTTGTATGGGATTTTTCAGGTTCAGATCGTAAAGTGATTATAGATTTAATAGCAAGCATGGACAATTTTTCTGATGTATATAAGGGAATAAATGATAATATTTCTAAAAGTATTATTAGAGGTTCTTATTTTTTATCTGCAGTTGAGGAAATAATTAACTGGAAAAATTCTAAAATGAATGTATTTAGGTCAAACTACTTTGTTGTGAATTTTAAAATTAAAGATACTAAAATAAATGATATCAAAATTAATCGTCTAAGTATCGGATTTTTAATTAATAACTTAAATAAATTATATTTATATGATTTTAATATTAAAACCCAAGATTATGATGCAAATATTTCTGGTAGGCTAGACTTAGATAACAAGTCGGCAATAGTGGCTGTAGATGCCAAAGGTCAAATTAGTTCTTCTACTCAAACCTTAGGATTTAATCCAAAAACTACAGAGTTTTTACAAAGTATTGCTAAAAATAAAGATAATTATGCCATATCTACAAAACTTAGATTAGAAAGCAATAAATTACTATTTACAGATTTTGTTGGAAATTTAGGAGATATGAGATTACATAATACTTATATTATTTTAACAGAAAGAGTTGGAGATTCTGATATTGTTGTATCCACAAAGATTGATGAATTAAACTTATCAGATATATCAGATATTTATAACAAACAAATTTCTAACCTAACCTATGAAAAAATAGAAGATGTAAATATATTTGGCTTACCTGATAATTTTAAAATTAAAATGGATGTAGAAATTAAAAAATCTTCTATTAGAGGAGTTCCATTTAAAAATATTACCTTAGATATGTCTTTATTTAAAACAGGATTTACAATAAATAAGTTTAATGCAATAGGAGAAAAAGGCGGGGTGCTAACAGCTTCTATTAGTGCTGATAGTGCGGTATTACCTGTAATTGCAGGACATATTAATTTAGAAAATTTAGTTTTGAGATTTGAAGATTCTAAAGATTTATTTTTTAAAAATAGTAACTTAGTTGGCAATGTAGTATTAAATGGTAAAGTTAGATTCAACGGTGATACCTATGCTACACCTTTTTCATCAATTGATGGAGATATAAGTTTTATTAAACAAGAAAGGATATCAGTTAATAGATTTGCAAATATTGATGGATTATTTTTAACATTAACACAAAAACAATCTAACGGTAAAGATAGCATATTTGTAAATGATATTTATGGTAGAGCAAATATCAAAAATAGTATTATAGAGTTATATCCAATTGCTTTATTGTATATTAATAAGGGTAAGGATTATAGAGGACTATCTCAAGTTATGATTGATCTTTCCGATGGAACAATACAAGGAGAGGGTACAGGAGATATGACTTCTGATACTAGCAATAAACTGAAGTTTGATATATCTGGAAATTTCTTAAATCCGAAGGTAAATAAATCCTTCTTTAAAGGTACAAAAAGCTCAGTTGGTGTTAAGCCGATTGAGAAAGAAATATCATTAATTAATAACAAAACTCATAAAGTTGTAGATAATTTAAATAATCCTAATGATAAAAATAATTTTAAGAATACATATAATTCCAATATTCAAAGCAAATCTTATGATCAACTAAAAGTTGATTTATATGCTGATTTATTAGAGGATAATTCAAAAGGACAAGTAAAATATCCTAATTCTCAAAATAGAAAACCAGGAAGTGGGGCTGTTACAAAAAATCAAGATAATACCACATATTATGGGGTTAATTAGTAGTTTTATACATAGTGCTAATTTTTTTAGAAAGAAATTGCTTGGTAAATTAAGTTTAACTAAAATATTAATGATAATTGATAATTTTAAGCAACTAAAAATTAAATTCCCTATTTTAATTAAAAACATATAAGGTTATTTTATTTAATTATTAATGTTAGAAATATAATAATAGAAAAAATTATAAAATCAAACATTATATAAAGAAACCTAATTTTTTTAAGCAAGTTTCTACAGCAAAATTTAAGATAACTTTATTATGTTGTTTGATTTTTTATCTAATTCTTTTATGTATATCATTTTTTCTATTAAATAAAATTTAATTTTCCACAACATAGAGAGGAAAGAAAATTTTTATAAAATGATTTATATTTTCTTTATTTATTAGAACAGTTTAGTTGCTAAATTACATTAAAAATATCTTTTATCATATATTACCTATTATTTTTTTATGAATTGTTTTAGAATACTATCTTTTATAATTATATTACCTATATTGCCATTAGTTTTTAGCTCAATTTCTAAGTAAATGAGATTATCTAGTAATTTCTGAAGCCTAAGTTTAGACCAAGAGGTAACCTGCCTTTTAAAACTATCAACATAGGAGAAAAATATAGGAGGTTTTATTTCTTTCAGCGCCATATCAATACTCATAGGTTGTTCGCAAAGAGCTTTAATTAGTAGTAATTTTTGCACATGAGAAGAAATGCTTCTTAAGATATGTATTGAGCTATTTTCTTCTAATAAACTATCAACCATGCTGTAAGAATATTTTGTATCTAAATCAAACAAAGCATATATAAATTTATCTAAAGCAGTTAAAGAATTGTTGGCAACAATGTTTTCTATATCTTTTTTTGTTAAGTTTTTTGTATTATAAGCATATAAAGATATTTTTTCTATCTCAGAATTAGTAATTCCTCTATCATTTCCAAGATAGGAAATCATTAATGATAAAGCATCTGGGTCTATTTTAATTTCTTCTTTTTTTAATTTTTCTAAAATAGTTTGCTTTAGTGAAATCACATTATCAACATAACAAGGTATACACAAAACAGGATCAGGTGCATTTTCGCATAACCTTCTCAAAGATGAAGCTGGAGTCAGCTCTTTTGCTTTTATAACAACAAGAGTTTCACTATATGGATTTTCTATGTATTCAGATAATTTTTTAGTGATAGAATCTTTTCCTTCACGAATAACAATAAATTTTTTATTCTCACCAAATAAAGATATACTACATGCTTGTTCTAGTAAAATATTAGGATTTTCTTTAATTTGGGAATCAAAAAGTTGAACAAATTGAGAATTATCATAGGATTTTCCTAAGAAATTATTTTTTAAAATATCTGTCCGTTCATCAACTAAACCATAATCAGCTCCAAACAAAAGAATCACTCTTACTGTAGTAGGTAGGCTATTTATTACAGAGTTAATTTTTCCTGCAGAAATTTTCATGAAACAGTTTACTTTATTTTATGTTATCTAAATGTATATCGTTATCAAAAGCATCAAATGTCCAAAAAAGTTCATAAAGAGCTTGAGAATTCTCTATTTTTGTTCCCAAAAGGTAAGGATTTTTTTTAATCCTTAGCATTAAACTAAAGGTCTTTAAAGCAATATCCTGAGCAATAGTTCTGGATATAGAATCTTCAATCATTTTTTCATTAATAAGATTAGATTGTCCAGTTCTCTCTATATTAAAAGATTCACTATAATTATTAGATATTTGAAGTAAAACTTTATTAGTTGGTTTATAGGTTACAGTCCAATTGGCTTTAATACTAATTCTATTTCTTGAAGCAAAACCAGATCTATCGGTTAGATAATAGTTATAACTTTTTGTTGTAGTAACATTAATTACATAATTAGTTTCTGAATAATCTCTATTAGGGAAATATTCTAGTAAGTTATTTCTTATTACTAAACCTCTTCTTTCTGAGATATCATCAACAAAAATATCATTATAAATGTCCTTATTGGCGAAAATATTATTAATACACCCTGATACTAACAATAAAAATAGTCCAATAAATGCAAAAGATATACTTCTATATAACCACATTGATAATTCTTTTGGGTACATAAATCACTTTTTTAATTCTTACACCTTCTAATAATTTATGTACAGAAGGAATAGATCTTATTTCTATTAATAATTTTTCCTCAGAAATATCAACATCAACCTCTAGTGAACCCTTAGTTTTTCCAAGTATTTGTACGGCTATAGTTACCTTATTATCATTTAAGTAATTACTATCAGCAGTTGGCCAAGGATATAAAACTAAATTTTCACTTTCTCCCATTAATTCCCATATCTCTTCTGTTACATGGGGTATAAAAGGATTAAGAGTTTGTGTTAGTATTTTTACACCATATTTAAGAGTGGAAGATTCTATTTCATCCTTAGAAGAATCAAGTAAATTAAATAGCTCTCTATTTAGAGCTACAGCTTTATTAAGATGTAAACCATTTATACTGTTTTCAATTTCTACAATATATTTTTGAATCTTAGAATAAACATACTTATCTTTTGTTGATGATTTTTCTATATTAAAAATATTTTTATCATTTACAACACTATTGCTTAAACGCCAATACCTATTAATAAATTTATAAATACCTTCAACACCTTCATCGGTCCACTCTAAGTCTTTATCAGGAGGTGAGTCAGATAGCACAAACATACGAGCCGTATCAGCACCATAGATTTGGCAAATAGAATCAGGATCTACAGTATTTTTCTTAGATTTACTCATTTTTTCTGATTTACCAATAATAACTGGTAGTTTGGTTTCATGATGAATGGGATCATTATTTTCATCAAAAATAACTTCATTAGGATAGATCCACTTTCCATTTGAATCTTTATAAGTTTTATGGCAGATCATGCCTTGTGTCATAAGAGAGTTAAACGGTTCTTTTAGATTTTTATTTTTATTATCTAAGATATCTAATTTTGTTAATGCTTTTACAAAAAATCTTGAATATAAAAGATGCATAACAGCGTGTTCTACACCACCTATATATTGATCAACAGGAAGCCAATAATTTATTGCTTCATGGTCTAAAGTATTCTTTGTCCCAATTGTAGGATATCTTAAAAAATACCAAGATGATTCAAAAAAAGTATCGAATGTATCGGTTTCACGGATTGCTTTTTCATTACATTTAGGACAATTAGTATGTTTCCAAGTAGCATGTGTAACTAAAGGATTTCCCATTTGGTTAAAATTAACATCTATAGGTAATTCTATGGGTAGATTTTCTTTTTTCTCAGGAACTATACCACAAGAATCGCAATATATGATAGGAATAGGACATCCCCAATATCTTTGTCTTGATATTCCCCAATCTTTTAAACGATAGTTGATTTTTGCTTTCCCAAAATTTTTATCAGATAAGTAAGATATAATTTTGTTTTTAGCCTCAAGTACATCTAGTCCATTTAAAAAAGAAGAATTAATCAATACGCCATTTTCTTCAAATGGTTTGGTAGCCTCAAAAGTATCATCTTCGGATTCTGGTTTTATTACAGTTTTTATAGAGATATTATATTTTTTGGCAAAATCAAAATCTCTAGCATCATGGGATGGACAACCAAAAATACAAGATGTTCCATAATCTAATACATAATTACAAATAAATACTTTTAGTTCTTCAGCATTTACAGGACTTATAGCTATAAGATTTGTATCTATGCCTTTTTTTTCTTCCTTTGCAATATTTTCTTCAATTGTACCTGATTGTTGTACTTCTTTTATGAATTTTGCTACCTCAGGATTACTTTTTGCTAAATCTATAGATTTAGGATGATTTATAGACAATCCAATAAAAGTAGCACCAAAGATTGTTTCAGGTCTTGTGCTGTATACTGTTATTTTTTCACCAGAGTTCTTAATCTTAAAAAAGATGTCGCAACCATTAGATTTTCCAATCCAATTTTGTTGCATATTTTTAACTTTTTCGGGCCATTTTTTTAATAGAGATAAGTCTTCTAATAATTCTTCAGCAAAATCAGTAATTTTTAAAAACCATTGATTAAGTTTTTTTTGTTCTACTAAAGCCCCTGATCTCCAACCCTTACCATCTACTACCTGCTCATTGGCAAGAATGGTATTTTCAACAGGATCCCAATTAACCCAAGATTCTTTTTTATAAGCTAATCCTGCATTAAAAAAATCTATAAACATAGATTGTTCATTTTGATAATATTCAGGAGAACATGTCACAACTTCTTTATCCCAATCTATAGAAAATCCTAATTTTTTAAATTGAGATTTCATATAATCTATATTTTCGTATGTCCATTTAGCAGGGTGAGTATTATTTTCTCTTGCTGCATTCTCTGCAGGCAAGCCAAAGGCATCCCATCCCATAGGATGAAGAACATTAAAATTTTTATTTTTTTTATAACGAGCAAGAATATCACCTAAGGCATAATTTCTAACATGTCCCATGTGCATTTTACCAGATGGATAAGGGAACATTTCTAAAATGTAATATTTTTCTTTCTTAGAAAAAGCAGGAGTTTTAAATACAGAACTATCATTCCATTTTTTTTTCCACTTATCCTCTATGCTTTTAAATGAATAGTTTTTTTCCATGATGATTTATTTTTCACCCAATAAATACTGAATTCTTAGCTGACGAGCAGTATTTAGTATAGCATTTTCTAACTTTGTTGGTACTTCATTGCTAATAGTAGTATTCATCCAAGAGCCACTTTGTTTAACTTGTTTAAAAACTTTTACCTGTACAGTATTAGAAGTAAGATTTTCTTCTAAAATATAAATATCTAATTTGTACTTTTCATTTTCATTTAATGAATACCAATCTGTAATTATAACCCCAGCAAAAGGATCAGCAGAAGAAAGAGGCATAAAATTAATTAATTTTAAAGAAGCATACCAAGCAAAGCGATTAACGCCAATTTTATAAGGTGCCGATCTAGCAGCAAAAGAACTTGAGCTAAATGTTATAAAAATTAAACATAAAGATATAAATGTATAGATTTTTTTTTTCATAAGACTTTGATGGTTACATAAGTTAATTTTTATATTATAATAATAATATTATTATTATACACGACTATTGAATAATATTATTACGAAAAATTAAAAAATACAAATGATGATTAAAAAAAAGATCAAATTTATTTCCAGTGTATCTATAATTTATTTATTTATAGCTTCAATTATTGGTTTTAATAATGTTTATGCCATGGATTATGATTCAGATATTTTTATCAAAATTAGCAGTCTTAATAACAATAAAAAGGGATTGATTACAGGTTATTTAAATAACAGTTTATCTTTTGATTCAATATCGCTTGATGTAAACATTTTATTTAATGATGATAGTTATATTTACTCTTTAGAAGAAAAAGAATATGTATTAGCTATTAGAGGATCAGGTGGTATATCGTATCATGGAGATACGTATTTAATTTCTTTTGGTTTATTAGATAGTGTTGCTTCTAAGAATTTTTATAATAAACTATTTCTTATTCCTAATTATTATTTTGGTGTCAAGGCATTATCTAGATTGAAAAAAGACAAAGGAGATCATTATACTCTTACAGGATCTTATATAGAAAATAATACGAGTTTAAGTGCTTTATTTTTAAAGAATTTTTTAGATGAAACTTTGTATATCGGTGTTTCTATAACTCCCAGCATGGAGTATTTCTTATCTCATTATAAGGATGTTCATTATAGCAAAGATATATCTGCTGTTGATAGTACCATCATTTATTATAATGAATATCAAACATTAGGATATGGATTTGATGTTGCATTAAGGCAGTACATAGATGTAGACCATATTTCTTATTATTATAAGGATTTTACGATGGGGATTTCTTTAGATTATTTTGGTCTCTCTTATAAATCTCATTTTTTAGTGGGTGATAATCCGTTTTACTTGAATAGGGATCAAGTAAAAAACTATAAATCTTTTGAAAATAGCATATATTACACATTTTCTGCAATTACAATAGGTGGATATTATTTAAATACAAAGATATCTACTCTAAATACTGAATATGATACAGATATGTTGGAATTTAATTTGTCTTATCAATTAGGAAAGTATTTTTGTGTTTATTCTGCTATTTTCTATCAGGATTTTAAAATAGAACAACTAAGCAATAATATTGGATTGCTAATAGGTATGTCGTTATCAATTTAAGATTAAAAAATGTATAATATTTGTAATAATATAAAAAAAATTAAAGATGAAATAAATCTTATATCTAATGAATTTTCTATTTCAGTTGATAATGTAAAAATTATTGCAGTATCAAAAAATCAAAGTATTGAAAAAATAGAAGAAGCTATACTATGCGGACAAATTGATTTTGCCGAAAATTATATACAAGAAGCAGAAGAGAAGTGGTTAAATCTAAAAAAGAAATACCCACAAATAAAATTACATTTTATAGGAAATTTACAAAGTAATAAAGCAAGAAGAGTTTTAGAAATTTTTGATGTTATTCATACTTTAGATAATATAAAATTAGCAAAAAAAATATCTTATGTAATAAATGACAATAACTTAACCGGTAGATTATTTTTAGTGCAAATTTTATTAGATGAAGATAGTACAACAAAGCATGGATTAAATTCTGGAGAATTAACAACATTTTTAGAAGAATGTAAAAATCTTCATCTTAATATTGCAGGATTAATGGGAGTTGCTCCTATTAATAATCCATCTCCCTATTTTGCTTTCACTAAACAACTAGCAAGCAAACATAATTTATCTAATTTAAGCATGGGGATGAGTAATGATTACAAACAAGCATTAAAATTTGGATCTAATATGCTTAGATTAGGAAAAGCTATTTTTGGTGATAGATAAACAAAGTAGGGGAAATGCAATATATATATATTAAACTTTCTAATAATTTTGTAACAGATAAGTTGTTAAATTACCTACAAAATTATTTTAATAATATTATCTTTTTAGATACTAAAAGTAATCCTAACAAAGAAGATATTCTAGTTTCTGATGCAATTTATTTACAAAATAATTATCAACAATTAAAAAATACCAATGTTGTTTTGCTATGTGATAATGATGAAAAATTAAATATAGATCGTAAGAAGTTCTTTTATATATCTTTTTTAGAAATTCCACTAAAAATACAAGATTTAATAGATTTGATAGAATCAATGAAAATAATGATATCTAATATTTATAAGTATAATAATCATTTTTTAGATTTAAATAGTGGAGTTTTATATAATGATTCATCCACATTAATCCTAAGTGAAAAAGAACTATTAATATTAAAAGAATTTTTTATTTTGCCTAAACAAAATATTGCTAAGAGTCATTTTATGAAAGCAGTATGGAACATTGCAAATGAAGATATAGAATCCCAAAGCTTAGAAAATTATATATCTACACTAAGAAGAAAATTTAATGAGGTAAATATTTCTTTATCAATTTTAAAAAATAAAGATGGATACCAATTAATATGATTCAAAAAGTATATATAAACTGTATATAAAAAACCATCTATAGCATCCTCAAGCAATTTTATTGCTTCTTTAGTAATAATAATATTAAAAATATTTCTTAGATTTGTTTTTTAATAATATTTGGTATATATCTATTAATATAAAAGTAGAAGATTTATATTAAATACAACAATTAAATATTGTTAAGAAGATCATAGAGGAATTTTATTATGGCCGATGGAAATCAAGTAGTAAGTTATAGTGGTAACAAAATATCTTTATATTCTCCAGAGAAAGGGTTGCAAAGAGATATTGCCTATGTAAGACCGGGAGACGAGATAGATTTAAACTTTGATATAAGGGATACGAATGCTCTAAAAGTAGAAATAGTTAGAGGTGATGTACATATTATTTTTAGTAATGGATCTACACTTACTTTAGCTTCTTTAGCAGCGATAGGTTTTTCTGAGGATGCCCCTAAAATAAAAACTCTTGATGGAAAAATTTTACTTTTAGAAGAATTTTTAAGTATTACAGAAGTTTTAAATTACAATGAAGCTCTTTTAATATTAGCAAATACCAGTCAAATAGAATATTCAGATTTAGAACCTAAAATAGTTCAAGTATCTTCAGATCAAGATGCAGATAATGATGCAGGTATACCTATAACTGGTCAAGGTAATACAGATTTATTAACAAGAGGTATTCCATCTGAAGTTGTTATACCAAGGGGAACAGTTGAACAAGTAAATACTAATTTGTCAAAAGGACCGTTTGTTTCTACAATTTGGACAACGGATTACCCTTACGTACTAGATAAATCGAACTATCTTCCTGGTGAGGTCGACAAAAAAGATTTACCTAATTTGCAAATTACTGTAAAATACGGTTCGCAATTATCTCGTACAGGAATAAAAGATATTAATGGAAATGAGTATATTGCTTACGAATTTGAAAGTGGTTTAGGATTTACAGATGAGTCTACATCTCAATTAATACCAAATCAAATTAGAGAAGAAAGTTCAACTAGAGATTTATTTATAAATAATTCATCTGAAAATATGAAATATGTAGTTAATATGAATTATTCAAGAGGAGTATTTCCTAATGCAATTGACATTATTGTTCCTAAATCTGTAGATGATTTTTTTAAATTAGAAGAAGGATCTGGTCTTAGTTTTAGTAGCATAACTCAAACTGAAGAAGGTACACGATATAGAATTGCGGAAATTAATCCTACTAATCAAATGGAATTCATATTATCTTTTCCATATAACTCTCAAATAATAAATTTTGATTTAGAATATGAAATTAAATATATAGATTCAGCTACTGGTACAATTCTTCCAGCTACTTATACTACATCCTTGTCTTTATACCCAGTTACACAAGAATCTCATTTAGAGAAAAATAATGGCTTCGTTTTATCTACTCAAGCCAATCCAGTTGATGTTGTTACAGGGACTGGTAATGATATTATTATTGGTGGTGGTGGTAATAATAGTATTAGATCTGTTGCTGGTGATAATAAAATATTTACGTACGGTGGTGATGATGTTATTGATGTAGGTAGAGGAAATAACGAAGTTTGGGGATCTGCTGGTAACAGTATTATAACAGGGGGTGCGGGTACTAATACATTATATTATAATAATAAAAATACTGGTATAGATCCGACTGGAAATAGTTTTAAAGATTCTTATTATAAAACAAATAGATTAACCTCTGGTGTATCTATGTATGTAGGTTTTGATGCCGATGCTTTGAAAAAAATTGCAGGGGAAGATTTTAAAAATTCTTCAAAAATAACAAATAATACTGTTCTTATATCAAAAGGACAAGGAATAGATCTTGTTACAGATTTTGATATATTTTATTTAACTAGATATAACGACACGGTGACTGTTTCAGACAAATCAAATTTAGGTAATATAAAAATACATGCTTACTCAGAAGAAAACAATACAATTTCTAGTAACAAAATAATAATAGATGATAGTTTTGAAGATGCAGTTATAAGATTAGGATCTGAAAGTACTATAGAAACTTCTAGTGGCTCAGTAAGGGTAACTTTTACTGGTTTTAAATATGTTATAGGTAGTAAAAATAAAGAAACATTTTATGGTGGATTTTTCTCTGATAGTACAGGTAACAACGTAGATATTAACATAGATGGTGGTTCTGGTTATGCATTTGTTACTTATGAGAATTTAGAAGGTGGAAGCATAGATTTTAACGCTAACACAGGTTTAGTAAAAAAACTTGATTCTAATGGTGAAAATAAAGGTGTAGATAAAATTGTTAATGTAAACGAAATTAAAGGAACTGGTGGATCTGATATTTATCATGCTTCTTTTGCTAACAATTATATTTATTCAGGTTTATCTACCACTGACAAAATAACTTATGATGAAGCTAATTCTGGTGTTACTGTGGTTTTTGATGATAAATCCGATAGCGAACTATATGTTTATAAAACAACAGAATACACTTCAGCTAAAGACTTACCAAGCAATGTACATAAAGATACTTTCAAAGGCGATTTGGATGTAAATAATAACTTTTCTTTAGGTAAAAGAGATGATGTAATAATAGTTACAGATTTGCTTGGTAGTCGTGTTTTTAATGGTGGTGGCGGTAAAACTACTTTAAGTTATAAAGATTTAGAAGCAGGAGTAACAGTCGTTGTTAACAATGGTGTTGGTACTATTAGTAAAACAGGTGGTGGTACAGATACATTTGAAATGTTATTAAATGGTGGCAATAGTAATATTTATCGTATTATTGGTACAGAATTTGATGATAGATTTGAAATGGATGATGCAAAAGGCAATAGGTATGGTTTTTCTTTAGATGGACATAAGGGTACTAACACACTATCTTATGAACATTTAAAAGAATCTTCTGAAAATGGTATGGGTGTATCTTTTATTATCTCAAGTGAGGGTAATTCTACAGTAACAAGAGCTAAATCAGGGGTGGTTGATTATTTCAAAAATTTCCAAAAATTTGAAGGATCAGATTTTAATGATATAGTAATGTTTTCTTCTATGGTGACTATTGATGATATTGCAAAATTGGAATTTGATTTCCGTGGAGGAAATAACAATACAGTGAACTATAATTTAATAAGTCAATCACAAACTAATCATATTGAAATCTCTTTTGAAGGATCAGATATGAAGGTAACATATTCTGATGGAAGATCTTCAGTGTATAAAAATGCACATGGTGTTTATGGCACACAAGGAGATGATATATTTTATGCTTCGGCTACTGCTAATATGTTTTTTGATGGATACCAAGGATATAATACTGCCGACTATTCAGGAGTCAATGATGATTTAAGGTTTAATCTTCATTTGACAACAAAAGATAATGTATCTAAAGGTTCTGATAATAAAGACACAATATTAAATGTGCAACATATTAAAGGTGGTAAAGGAAATAACTCTTATTATCTGAGTTCATCGGTTTCATATACTGTAGAAGGAACAGAAGGGTCGCAATCTAATGTTGTAAGTTATCATAATTCTATAAGTCCTATAACTTATGATTTAAGCACTAATAAGGTTACTAAAGGATCAGGAACTAACCAAAGAACCGATGAATTAATAAATATAACAACTGTTAAAGGTTCAAAAGGTGATGATAGATTTATAGTAAAGGATTCAATGCCAGAAAGTAAATATGACTTATATGGTAATGATGTTTGGGGTGATAATCCAGATAAAATGACAAATCCTTCTAATGATAAAGATTTAGTGGATTTTTCAGCGGTTACAAATTCTTTGGATATTATTTTTGATACAACTAAAGCTGGTTCTTATAATGAATTTGATGCTGATGGTAACATTACAAAAGAAGGCGTTGTAACTATAGAAGCAGGAAGTGTTACATTCAATTTATATCACATTGAAGGAGTAATTGGTTCTTCAAAGGATGATACATTTCATATTATGTCTAGTTATGGTCATGGCGGACAAGTAAATAAAACTAGATGGATTATTGATGGAAGTTCAGGATATAATAAAGTTTCTTATGTAGATGATAGTAATTTATCTAATATAAACCTTAGAGGAACATGGGATGCGGCTGTTCAAATAAATATTTCTAATACTGGAGTTTTTCTTTCAAGGTACTATAACTCAGGAGTTGCTGGGAGTAATATCCATGTTGAAGATATATTAACTAACATACAGGAAATTTTATTAGATAGTTATAGTGATAGTTTAGTTACTGTATCTTCTGGTTGGGAACAATCAAGCATAAAAAAAATAGATGCAGGTGGAAGAGTAAATAATCCTGATTCAAAAGGAAATACTTTAAGTTTTTTGGGTATAAATAATGATATTTCAGTAAAGTTTGATAAGAAATCTGATTTTGATGTACAAGTAAAAGGAACAAATAATGAATTACCAGAATTCATAAATTTTGATAACATTAGGCTTTCAAAAGGTAAAAGCACAATAGTATTTGAAGATGGTAGTAATTTTGAAAAAGTTGTAAGAATTACAGCAAGTGGTGATAAAGATTCTGAAGCCATATTAGATTTTACTGGAGTGCGTAATGGTATAACTATTACTTTGGGTCAAAAATCAGGAGATAACGATAATATCAATGGATCTTCTTTTAAAGGAGATATTAATATTGAAAACATGGGATCTAGATTTATTGTATTATTACCTCCAGATCTTTCTAATACTGTTTTTGGCTCTTCTGCTAAAGATGTAGATTTACGTGGTGGTGGTAATGGAAATAATACTTTAAGTTATGAAAAGTTAGATTCATACGGTATAACAATAGATTACTCTGCTAGTAAAATTATTAAATTAGGTAATCCTACAGTTTATGATTTGTTTGATGGTTCTTTTAAGAAAATAGTTGGCACAAGTAAAGATGATATTTTCTTACTTACAACTTTAGATGTGTCTTTTGCATCAGGAACAGTTATTGATTTAGGTGACAAAGGTAATAATAAGATTTTAATAGACATTCAAGGTGGCGTTGTTTATGATATTACAACAACAACAGTATATGCTGGAGGAAAGAGTTTGAATATTTCTCCAGTGATTGGAGTTCAAGTTTTATCATTTAGTGATAAAAATAATGATACTATAAAGTTTTCAGCTTCATATGCTAATAGCAATCCAAAATATACAAAGTATGATGGCGGAGAAGGGAAAAATACATTAGATTTTTCTGAATTAGATCATGTTATATATGATGCTGGCAATTACAGAATATCGCAAAATGCAGTAAGCACCTCGTATTCAAATATAACTTGGGATAGTTCTAAAAATAGCTCTACTGGAGAAATAGAAACTTTAACATTTAACAGATTTTATACTATTATTGCAGCAAAAAATAATACTGTATTTTATGGTCAAGCAAGAGGGAATTTTGATTTTGTTGGTGGTTCTGGTCATGATATTATTAATTATTCTCAAACTAATAGTAATATATACATATATTTATTAGATTTTAAAGTATTTAAAAATAACAATTCAGAAACTGTAGATACTTTTAACTCTAATATAAATGAAATACTTGGATCAACAAAAAATGATGTATTAGTTATTAATAAAATTCCAACAGGTGCTCTAAATGTAAAAGTAGATGCTGGTGTAGGAAGTAATACTGTTAAATTTGATTTAAGCGTCGAAAGCAAAACTCATGTGGAAATCTTTTTTGATACCTCAGGAAAGGCAACTTTTAATTTAGTAAAAGATGGAGTTAAAACAAGTGTAAATGCTGATCTTGTAAATTTCGAGTCATATAGTTTAACAGAAAATGATGATGTTATTAAAAGAAATTCTTCTGTTGCAACTTCTATAAGAATAGATAGTTTTGGTGGTAATGATGAGATTATTTATTTTGGAGATGCTAGTATAACTTTTGATTCGATGAGAGGAAGAGTTGCAAGAACGGTTAATGGTAAATTATACACAGATGTTTTAAATGGTTTAAATGTTATAAGCTATGATGGAGGTAAGGGTAAGGCCTTGTATAAAGCTTCTTCAGCCATTAATATGACATATAAAGGAGATAGCACTAGAAATGTTTTTGATACAGTAAATTATGATGATGCTGTTTTAGATTATAGCTCTCAATCTACTAATGCTGCTCTAAGAGTAGATTTTAAACCTGGTACGAATGGTCTTATGTCAATTACTAAAGGTGGATCAGCAAGTAAAGATTACTTTGATGGTTACATAACAAAAATTATTGGTACAAAAGGTAACGACACTTTTATTCTTGCTGAAAGAAATCCGAATTTACCTGAAATCAAAATTGAAGGTGGACCTTCAGGTAATAATCGTGTTAGTTACCAAAATCTTGCTAACGGAGCTTCTTTTGAAGTTGATTCTAATGGTAATATTACAATCATAGGTGGTGCTGGTTTAGGATTCCATGGATATAAGATAGATTCTGCAACTGTAAATGGAGTTGAATTAACAGGAGGAGACGATATATTTTACGGATCTTTTGAAACTAACTTAGATTTGGATGGTGGCGGAGGTATTGATCTTCTTGATTATTCAAGACTGGCAAGCAATATTGATCTTATAGTTGATTTCACATCAGAAAAGGGAACAGTACAAAAAATTGATACAAATCCTGGAGGAAAAGTTTATATTGATGTCTTTGTTAATTTTGAAGGTGTTAAAACTGGAGACGGTAATTCTAGAATCCTAATAGGAGACCGCATTATAGCTGGAGGTAAGACTGGTAGTTTTGAAGTGGGAAAAGGGAAAAATAATGTTTTAGATGCTTCTGCTATGACATACGGCATGAATCTGACATTTGGAGATGATTATAAAGCTGAAATTAAATACCAAGGAATTGATGGTAAACATAATTATAATGGTTTTCAAACTATAGAATTAGGAACATCAGGAGCTTATAATGAAGTTCATTATAAACATAGTGCTGCATATGAAACATCCTATTTAAAGTTTTCAACTCTTACTGAATCTGGTCATGCCTTTTATTTTGAAGGTAATGCCTCTAAAGATATGTTTCTTGATGCTTCATCAGATGATAGAACTATCTTCGTTAGTACCACGCTAGGTGGAAAAACTTTTTTAGAAATTTATGGATTTAATGTTATAAAAGCAAAAGATACTTCTTATACACTTCATATTGAGGCATCCGCAACATCTGGTCATAAAGAGTACTGGGGTGGTAATACTCAATATGATAGTATAGATTATTCTAATGCTGTTTATGGATTAAAAGCTTCTATGTTAGTTGATGCTAATGGTCAACAATATATTAAAGTGGTAGGTATAGATTTTGCAGATGCTTTTGAAGATCGTTTATACAGCATAGAAAATATTACGTTATCTAATGAAAATGATATATTTGAAGTTGCCGATATTACAAATTACTCTAAACATAGATTAACAGTAAATGCTGGTGGCGGTACAAATAATGAAATATCTTTTGTTGGTGTTAAAGAAGGTAAAGAGTTTGAAGCAGCAGAAGCAGGAAATATTACAATAGAAGGATATACTTTTATAGGTTTCCAAACAGTTTCTCTTACTGGTGGTAATGATATTGTTTATTTTAAACAAGAAGGTTCTTCAAAGATCAATGCAAATGTTGGTAGTAATACGGCAGATTATAATAAACACAATACAACATTTACAGATGGTGTTAGTATTACTATTTATGAACAAGATAATGTAAAAGGTTTTAATGTGTTAAAAAAAGGATCTGTTAATAAAGAAAGTGATAGATTGCTTAATTTTAATGTTTTTATATTAACAGATAAAGATGATAATTTTCTTTACACTGGTTCAGGAGATAATTTTGGATTAGTTAAAATGGATATGGGGAAAGGAAGAAATACAGTAGATTTCTATTTTATGGATGCCAGTGTTGAAAATACTTTATTTAAGTATGATGAAAATGGACTTTTAATAGTCAAAAATGATGATAGTGGTATTAACTATGAATTTAAGAATATAAGTGAAATAATTATAGGCGGAACAAAAAGTTCTTTAATTATTGAGAAAATGTCTTCAGGAAATCAAAGTGTTACTTTCAATGGAGGAGATGCTGCATTTAACACTGCGTTAGATTTATCATTATTGAAAAATGGAACAGATATTGTTGTAGATATTTCTAAAGAAACAGCAATAGATTCAAAAGAAAATTTAGCTTTATCATTTAAAAACTTTAGAACAATAAATGGTAGTACTAAAATTACATTATATAAAATGTCTGATATGTCTGTTTCAGGAGTAGTGGTATCGTATACAATTAATACAAATAATACTAATGCAACTATAGATTATAATAATGATGGAATTAAAGGATCTATTACGGTTGTTTTTGATGGATCTAAAGCAGAAGTAACTAAAGCTGCTGGTGGAAAAGATCAAATTAATGGTGGTTTTGGACATATTGTGGGAAGTTCTTTTGGAACAACTGTTAAAATTAATACTCTCTGGACTAGAGATATAACAGTAGATACAGTAGAATCCGTAGGAACAAGAAATGTTCTAGATTTTTCGGAATTAAGTACTGGCTTAACTTCTACTATTAAGTTAAATAACGCATCCTATTCAGAAATTTCTTCACAAAATGGTAATTATAATGCTAGATTTAGAAACTTCACAGAAGTTAGAGGAACAAAAGGCAATGATACTTTTATTCTAAACCTTGAAGGTGTAGCTAGAGATTACTCAGGAACAACAATTACAGGAGTTACCGGCACTAATAGTTTTGTTGTTCAAGGAAGTAATCTTAATAGTAGAGCTGATGTTGAATATTTTAGTACAGGTACTATTCTTTTCACGTCTTCAATAAATTCTTACGGTGTATCATTGTCTCTGAATAATTTTAATATATTAGATTTTAGACAAGCAGATTTGGATATTTTATTAACATTTGAAAATTCTCAATTGATAACAGATTTAGACTATGTAAAAGGAAATTCTGCTAAAAACAATAAGGTATATTTAACAAGATCAGATAAAGTTGTTGATCTTGGTGAAGAGGGTATAGTTCTTGATTCAAAAACAAAAATATCTGATTTTCAAAATATTATATTGAGAGGAGGATCAGGATCTGATGCAGGAGCTAATGTAAATGTAACGTCTATAGGTAAAAATACGGTAGTAGAAGTACAAAATTCTACAGCATCACAAACAGATAATCTTACAATTGAAACTGAAGCAAAAGTTGTTTTAGATAATAGGGTTGTAAAATTATATAGACCTACTGCTACAAATACTTCAGGAGATAATTATTCTTTTTATAACTTTAAAACAGTTGAAATGACAAGTGATGTTAAAAACCTTTATATACTAGATAGTATGCTTGCTACTACGGTACAAACAATTAGAATTAACCCTAAAAATGGAGCGACTACAAGTATATATTTTGTTTCCGATGGTAATCTTGCATATGGTACTTCAGATAGAGGAGTTACAATAACGGTTAGTAACACAGCAATGTCTTTATCTTTAGGATCCAATTCAATTGCGATGGAAGGAGCCGGAATTGGTGATTTTTACTTAGGAAATGGTAATAATATAGTTAGATATGATACACTTACCCCAAAAATTGGGGTAGGTACTACTTATCATGGAGGTTCTGGGTATAATGTTCTTTATTTAGATGGGTTAAAAGGAGATACACCTTATGGTACTTATTTAGAAATTAGAGGCAATAAGTTATATTTGAATAAAGAAGATGGTTCAGTATTATTGGCTACCGAAAATTTTTATCAAGTAAATTTAGCTGCTTCCACTCCATCTCATGTTTATTTTATGATTCATTCTTTAGAAGATAATACTAATTATAAATTAGTTAATCCCGGAAGATTAGTTTTTTCACAAGAAATGGGAAATAGTAATATAACGAGTGTGGAAGTATCAAATAATAATATTATTTTTACTTCTGGAAAAGGATCTACTGTCGATGCAATAGGTGCAAACACTGGAAGAGCTTTAGATTTTCTTTGGCAAGGTACTGTAAACTATGATATTATAGTTAGAGTGAATAATTTGTTACCTAATATAAGCCCTAACCAGCCGATTACAGACAATATTGAACGTGGTTTCTTTGCACCAAAAGCAGGGTTAAATAATAGTGGTGAAAAAGTAAAAGTTACTTTAGATGTTTCTTATATGACAGCGCTAACCAATCAGGATGGATCTTATATTATCAATATAAATGGTGATGGTGATGTAGGAGATGGATATTTTTCGAAGGAGGGTAACAATGGTATAATTATAAAGTATAATAATAATTATTCTTCATTTTTTTATAATTTTAATGACTATATTTTTAGTAACTCACATAATAAATTTACGTATAATCAGTCCTCCAACATGGCCCATAAAAGAATTGCTTTTAATGAAGATTGGGTTTTACAGGGTGGGGCTAATATTTTTACATCTGTTGATGCTGGTAATCAATCTAACTATTTGTCTTTGAAGAACGGTTATATTGTTGTAGATAATACAACAAATTTTACTCATACTTGGTACGGTGTTTCAAATTTTAATAATTTTACAAATGTTAGATTTGATTTATCTGAAGAATATCATCAATCTTCAAGAAGTTTTGATACTAATAAAGTATTACCAGATCAAATAACATATACTATGACCAATGAAAGAGGAACAATATATGTTAGTGAAGTAAAAAATAATACAGTTATAGATACTAGATCCAGTGGTGATAATATTCTATTTATGGGAAGAGCAGCATTCTATGATGTTCAACAATTTCAAGATGAATATATAGTTGTAGGAGAAAAGAAGTTTAAAACTGGAGGAAGTTATTTAGTTATTACTGATGATAATGGTAATAAAATGTATATTCTTAATGTTAATTTTGATGATATTATGTTTGGTGGAAATATAATAAAAAAAGATGAAGATGGCAATCCAGTTAGTTCTGGTTATGCACACGCTTCAGAAAATTATGATACTAATATTCCAGTAGCTAATGAACATTATAATGATTCGCATAAAGAAACAACATCTTCTGATAACAATGATTGGATATCTGTTTATAGAAATAATCCAGTTTTTGGTTTTGAAGAAGATCTTTCTTTTGATTTAGTAGAAGATGAAGGATTAGATCTTGTTTCTAATGATGAAATAGATTTAGATAATATAACTGATGATCTTGTTTCTAATGATGAAATAGATTTAGATAATGTAAATGATGATCTTGTTTCTAATGATGAAATAGATTTAGATAATGTAAATTATGATCTTGTTTCTAATGATGAAATAGATTTAGATAATGTAAATGATGATCTTGTTTCTAATGATGAAATAGATTTAGATAATGTAAATTATGATCTTGTTGAAGAAAATGCTTTTGATAATATTTCAAACCAAGAAGATGGTTATTATTATAATATATCTCAAGCTGGTGTATCAGAAGAATTTCTTTTAGATGTTATAAATCAAACATTTAGTAGAGAGGATGATAGTTTAGATGCTATGGATCTTAATTTAGATACTGAAATAATTGATCTCTCTTCTATTAATGAAAATCTAGTAGAAGAAACAATTATTCAAGAAAGTGATATTGATAACTATAAACTAGAATCTGAAAGAAATGAAGATGGAACATTAAAAATTAACAATGGCTCTAATGGTACTGGAGGATTAGGTTCTTTCTAAGAATTTAATATTTTATTACTCTCCTCTCTAGCTAATAATTTTACTTATTATTAGCTAGAGAGCTGTATTTTTTATGTTATTATTCAAATTTAAAAATCAATCTTTTCTATTTATCAAAAATAAGAAAAATCGTTGTTATTTCTTGATATATTATTTATAATTTAAATTAGCGTACAAATTTTATTTGTAATGGTTTTATGTTTATTAAATAATGAAAGGTACAGCCTGTGAAAAGAAGTAATACAGCGAATGTTGATCCTAGAACAATTAATTTTGCGGATGTAAAAAGAAGATTAGAGGCTAAGATTGATAAAATTAATTCTTATCAGTCAAAAAGAGGATCTTTTAGGGAAGATGATAGAACTTCATTTTCTCCAATATATCAACCAGAGAAAAATACTCCTTGGAAACCAGATGAGTCTTCTCAACCAAATGAAAGTTCTCCTTTTGGAAATTCAGGTTATTCTAATAATTCAGGTAGACAAGAACCTCAAAGTCAATGGGGAATGAATCCTCAAGGAACGCAGGGAAGTCAAAGAGATTCATTATCTTCTGGGAATCCTTATTCTTCTCAACCAAATGAAAGTTCTCCTTTTGGAAATTCAGGTTATTCTAATAATTCAGGTAGACAAGAACCTCAAAGTCAATGGGGAATGAATCCTCAAGGAACGCAGGGAAGTCAAAGAGATTCATTATCTTCTGGGAATCCTTATTCTTCTCAACCAAATGAAAGTTCTCCTTTTGGAAATTCAGGTTATTCTAATAATTCAGGTAGACAAGAACCTCAAAGTCAATGGGGAATGAATCCTCAAGGAACGCAGGGAAGTCAAAGAGATTCATTATCTTCTGGGAATCCTTATTCTTCTCAACCAAATGAAAGTTCTCCTTTTGCAAATTCAGGTTATTCTAATAGGTCAGGTAGACAAGAACCTCAAAGTCAATGGGGAATGAATCCTCAAGGAACGCAGGGAAGTCAAAGAGATTCATTATCTTCTGGGAATCCTTATTCTTCTCAACCAAATGAAAGTTCTCCTTTTGCAAATTCAGGTTATTCTAATAGGTCAGGTAGACAAGAACCTCAAAGTCAATGGGGAATGAATCCTCAAGGAATGCAAGGAAGTCAAAGAGATTCATCATCTTCTAGGAATCCTTATTCTTATAACCTAAATAGAGGAAGTGTATCTGATCCACAAAATTTACCTCAAGTTTTTAGTGATTCTTCCTCAAAAAATGCGAGATTAGGTGCTAGAAATGATGATTTAGCAAAATATAAAGATGGTAATACTATAAGCACATATCCTCATAATTCTCCTGTTTTTGATGATCCATCTCATAAAAACTATGATATTCATAAAAAATTAGAGTTCTTAGAACAAGAAAGATTTAATGACTTGAAATCAAGAGCGGAAGATTCAAAATTTTCTTCCTTAGCTAAAAATTTAGAAAAAGTTGAAGAAAAATTAGAGAATCTGCAATCACCTCAGTTCGCTAAAAGCATAATAAGTCCTGTAGATGTTTCTTTAGAGTTAATTCAAAGAAAACTAGATAAGTTAGAACAAGAAAGAATAGATTCTTTAAGATCAAAAATAGAACAAGAAAGAGCAAGAGATTTAGAAAAATCTATAGAAAAACTGGATTCTAAAATAGAAGGTGCTTATATTGCTAAAGGAGAAGCGGCGTATAGTCAACAGTCATCAGATCTTCTTGAGTTAATTCAAAAGAAATTAGAAAAATTAGAAGAAGATAGAGTTGACACCATAAGATCAAAAATAGAAGAAGACAGAACTGTTGAAATTGCAAGAAATTTAGAAAAATTAGAATCAAAAATATCTGCAAAAACTAGTAAAGATTCACTAGCTCAGGTTGCTTATTTGGATGCTTTATCTAAAGAGGATTTACTAAGGAAACTAGATAGATTAGAGCAAGATAGAATTAATGATCTTAAAGATATTATGGATCAGGAAAAAATCCTATTGATTAATAATAAAATAGAAAAATTAGAATCTAAGTTAGATCAAGCTATTATTAAAAATACTAATGCTCCTTCTTCTATAGAGGGAAGTGCAACAGAAATTGCTAAAAAATTAGAAAGATTAGAGCAAAACAAAATAGAAGATTTAAAAGCTAAAATGGAAGAAGAAAAACTCTTAGCTTTAAGTAAAAGCTTATCTAATATAGAATCTAAAATAGAAGGAACTAAGCAAACTGAGAATAAATTTTCTAGCGCAATAGAAAAAATCTTATCAGGTATAGTTAATAGATTAGAAAAATTAGAAAATGACAAAATTTATTCGGTAAATCCTTCGATTGAAAGCTCTAATTTAGAAAGAACAATAGAAAAATTAGAATCTAAAATAGAAAAGATAGTTACTCCACCTTCAACTTCTTCTCCTATGGAGACAAAATATATTGCAATATTAGATGGTATTCAGAGGAAGCTAGAAAGATTAGAAAAAGATAGAATGGAAGAGTTCAAAGATCGGGCGGAAGAAAATAGATTCACAAGTTTAGAAAGGAGTTTAGAACGAATAGAGGATTCTCTATCTTCTTATTCAGGAATCCCATTTTCTGCTGGTGCTGAAAGGGATGGTCTTGGAAAAAAGTTAGATAGACTAGAAAAAGATTTATATGAAAATCTTCGTTCTAGTCAACTTCAAGATAAAGCATCTGCCTTACAAAAAAGTTTAGATAAAATAGAGCTTAAATTAGATTCTATTAATGATTATAAGGATAATCATAGTCTAATTCCTCAGTCTTTTATAGATTTTAACAGAAGGTTGGAACAGATAGAAAGAAAAAGACAAGAAGATGCTGATTTTAGGCTAAAAAACTATAGTGATTCTAAATTAACAAAGCTTTTAGAAAATATAGAAAATAGGTTAGCTACTACATCTATAAATCCACATATCTTATCACAAACTGGTAAGAAAAGTGATTATATAATAGAGGATTTACAAAAGAAATTAGATAAGTTAGAAGAATCAAGAGTAAATGATGTAGCTTTAAAAATAGAAAAAGAAAGATACAACAGCTTAGCGAATCATTTAGATAAAATAGATTCAAAAATAGAAAATAGTATGCAACAATCAGTTTTAGATGTTAATCCTGTTGTGTCGCAACTATCAGATAAAATAGCAGAATTAGGTTCAAAAATAGAACAAAAAAATCATTCTCAAAAAGAAGATGCAAACAAAAAAGCACTAACAGAAATTAAAGAAAGTTTAGGTGGATTATCAAATATACTTATAAGTAACCCTAGTAATAATTCACGGATAGATAAATCTATAGAGAAAATTTATAGAAAATTAAATAAGTTAGAAGAATCTCAATCTCATGATGTTGTTTTAAATAGTGAATCTAATTTTGTAGATGACACATATACTAAACAAATTATCAATAAAAATAATGTTGTTTTGGAGCATATTTCAAACTATTTGAGAGACCTAACTTTTGAGTTGAAAAATTTATATAATAAAGAATCTCAACCTAATGCAGATCCAAGTAATAATAAACTTATAGATCATCTAGTAATTTTACAAGATAAATATCTTCAGTCTTTACAAAAAATAGAGCATATTTTAGAAGAAACCTATAAAAGCGATTGTGAGTTAAAAAAATATTTACTAGAGCAAGATGTAATGTCTAGTGAAATTTCAAAACTCAAAGGAGATATATTTAATAAAAGAGATTCTTCACAAACAAATATTTTACTTCATGAAATTAATAAATTAAAAACTCATATAGATGATAAAAGTATTAGTTCTAAACTTACTGATGATGTAAGTGATATCTTAGGTGATATTAGAAATCAACAAGAGGTTATTAAAAAATCCATTGAGATTTCTCAACAAATTGGTTCTAAAAAAGATATAGATGAAATACCACTAATAGAAGATATTAAAAATTTATTAACAGAAGTTAATTACAGAAATAAAACATTAAATGAAACGGTAGATGATAATCATAATAGATTATCTAATGTAATTGATAAAGTTGATGTTTTGTTTGAGTCTTTTTCTAAAGTAGAAAATTTAATTAATAGAATCTCTAATATTGATAATAATGAAAAATATAGAAAAGAGTTAGAAGGAATTTTTGCTAAATTAGAAGAAAGTAATTCGCAAATCATTAGTGTTTTAAATAATAATAGTCTACAATCTAGTTTATTATCAGAAAAATCTGGTTTATTAATTAAATCACTGAGGGAAGATATCTTTAATATTGCCCAAATAGAAAAAAAATCAATATTGGAAGATTTTTCTAATTTAGAAAAAGGAATATCAGACTTTAAAAGTTTCATATCAAAACAAGATATTAAAGAAGATATCTTAGCTAGCTCTTTAGGTGAAATGTTGGTAAGTTTAGATGGTATTGCAAATTTACAAGAAGAAACTTTAAATTATTTTAAATCTTTAGATTCTAATATAGAGAGAAAATTAATAGATTTAAGTTATAAAGATGATGATTTACTTTCAGAAGTAAAGCTATATTTAGAAGATTCTCAAAATAGAACTAACTATTTTAATCAGCTAAAAAATAAAATAGATCAAAATAATGTAATTATTTCTGATTTTTTAAGACATCAAAGACCTTTAGATCAAATTGATGAAAAAGTAATAGGTATTGCGTCTGAATTTAGAATTACACTAGATGGATTATCTGGTGATATATCTTATTTATTAGAAAATCATGATAAAACAACAAACATTTTGAACTCTCTCATAGAAAAAACAAATGAAATATTAACATCAGAAGTAAATCAAGAGATAAAAGTTTTAGAAATTAATAAAGATTTAAAAGATAAATTAGAAAATATAAATAATATACAAAAACAATCTTTGCAAACATATAAAAATATAGATGAAAAAGCTAGTGATATACAGTTAGATATTAATAATATAAAATTTGATATTGATACTAATATTGTTAAAAAAGTGAACTTATTATCTGATAATTTAGTTAAATCTCAAGAAGAAATTTCTGTATTAATAAAAGATGTTTCTATTGATTCTTCTAATAAACTTGGAGATATGCAAAAGGATTTTTCAACAGTACATTATTATATTGATAAAATATCTTCTAAAACTGAAACAACATCAAAAAATATACAAGAACTTAATGATAATGTTATAAAAACAAAAGAAGCACTTTCTTTAGGATTTAAAGATATTGAAAAATATGATGATAAATCCATGAATAAATTAATGGATTTACAAGAGGAATTGTCAAACATATCTTCTGATTTTAAAACTATATCAAAAAATACAGAAGAAATTAAAGCTGGGATAACAGAAAGTAATTATTCTTTAAATAAAGTTTCTGAAAATATTAAAGTAGCTTTATCATCGTTAGAATCTATTAATTTTGATGATACTGTAAAAAATATTTCAGAAAAAATATCTTTTTTAAATGATCAAAATAAAAATCTAGAAAATTTAATTTCAGGATTTCAAAAAGAAATAAAATCTAATTTATCTCCTTATATTGTAGATAAAAAATTTTTAGAGAATTTTACTAAATTTACAGATTTTAGCTCCGAGCAAATTAAAAGTATTAAGAAAAGTATTCAGTTATTTAACACAGATCTTGATATGTATTTAGTTGAAGATAAAATCATGACTAATGATCAGTTAGTAAATTTATTAACAAGTTTTAAACAAATTACAGACTTACAAGATAATTTCTTTAAAGTTTATTCTCTAAATAGTGATAGGCTTATGGATTTTGCAAAAAAAACCGAGAGCTCTATACCAGAGGTTGATGTTAAAAAGGCTGAAAATATACACTCTAAAATAAGAGAAGTTATTACAATAGTTGCTTCAGAAAACCAAAAAATAGATATAAAAGAAATTGTAACTTCAAATAATGCAAAAAATACTAAAAAAGTGGATTTATTAGCGAATATGGATTACCTTAATAAAGAGATAACCAAAAAAACTAAAAAGTAATTATTTGTATAAATTTTAATAAAATCATAAAATAAGTGGTGCAATGACTAATAAAGATGAAAAAAAAATAGAGAATCTAGATTCTTCTTCACAAGGTAGTACTGTGGAAAAAATAGAGGAAAATTATGATACTGAAATTTTGGAAACTCCGGAATCCACAGTTGTTAATGAACAAAAACAAGAAGAAGAACAAGCACAAAAAAAGCAACTCAAGACAGCATTTGAAAGAGTTATAAAAGAGTTTGATAAAAATATTTCAGAAGAGATTTTATACTCAAATATAGCCCTAGAAGATGGTGTATTATCTACTCAAGATGTTATGGCTATAGCTAGAAGGATAGGTCTTAATGTAGAAATGCGTAGGATTAATGGATTAGATATCAAAACTGGTCCGGCTATTTTAATGCTAAGAGGTGGTGGTTTTTATGTTTTTTTAGAAAAAGAAAAAGGTTTTAATCCAAAAACTCAAGAAGAAGAGAAATATAATCCATCTGAAATAATAAAAGATTATGTTGGTTATGCTATGTTCTTTTTTGAAGAAGATCTAACAGTTTCTACTTTTGTAAAGAAAACTAGCTTTTTATTTAGTTCATTATCTAATTTTAGACCAGTTTTTATAGAAATATTAGTTCTTAGTTTTTTTATCAATATATTTGCCCTAGCATCTCCTTTTTATACAATGAATATATACGATAGAGTAGTACCTAATTATGCTATTTCTACATTATTTGTATTATCTTTTGGTATGGTTATCATTTATTTGTTTGATTTTGTATTTAAATTAATCAAATTATATTTAACGGATTATATTTCTTTAAATATAGGGAATGAAGTAGATCAGGTTCTTTTAAAAAAATTATTATCTGTTAAGGCTCCAGGTATTAGTATAAGTAATGGAGCAAAAACAGCATTATTTAAAGAATTAGCTATGGTTAGAGAATTTTATTTTTCTCGTTTTATACCAATTTTAATAGATTTACCATTTTTAGCATTATTTTTCTTATTATTAATGTTTATATCTCCATGGTTAGCATTAGTTCCTTTTTTAGCGTCAATTGTTATCTTTATAATTAATATATTATTGCAAGTCCCTATGCAAAATAATTATTATAAAATGATGGAAGAAGAACAGAATAGAGCCGGAATGTTAGTTGAAGTAGTAAGCGGCGTAGAAAGCATAAAAACTTATAACGCAACAGGAAAAGTTCTATATAAATGGAAAAGAGTTTTAGATAAAACTTATAGAACAAATTTCTCGTATAATTTATGGGTAAATATAGCATCTAACTCTTCTATGACTATTATGCACATAGTTACAATAATGGTTATGATTGTTGGTGTGTTTGAAATAACATCAAATGTAATGACAACAGGGGGATTAATAGCTGCTACCACTGTTTCTTCAAGAATTATGACTACAATTATTGGTTTTTCTGGTATGGTTGTTAGATATAAATCTATCCAAAATACTTTAAAGCATTTAGAAAGAATTATTAACTCCCCAATGGAAGATGAAACAGAAAATAATGGAAGTAAAGGTCCTTTTAAAGGAAATATTACTTTTAAAGATGTATCTTTCTTTTATCCTGGAATGAAAAGTCCAATTTTAAATAAGTGTAATCTAAACATTCAAGCTGGCTCTAAGGTTGCTATTATAGGAAAAACAGGTGCTGGTAAAAGTACAATAACAAGGCTTCTATTAGGTTTAGATTTTCATAATAATGGTCAAGTTTTAATTGATGATATAGATATTAATTATATTCATGTATCAGAGCTTCGTTCTAATATTGGATTTATGCCACAAAAATCTTATTTTTTCCAAGGAACACTAAGAGAAAATATTTTGATGAGTAATAATTCAGTAACAGAAGAGCAGTATCAAAGAGCATGTATGTTAGCAGGGGTTCCGCTTGTTACTAAGTTATCTAATAAAGGTGATGATATGATTATACAAGAGCAAGGTACAAATCTATCAGGTGGTCAGCAACAAATTGTGGCTTTGGCTCGTGCTATTGTGAATGACCCTCCAATTATTATTATGGATGAACCTACAAATGGTATGGATACAAGCTTAGAAGCTATTTTTATGGAGAATACCAAAAATTATATAAAAGATAAAACTTTTATTCTTATTACTCATAAACCATCTCAATTAACTCTTGTTGATAGAGTAATATTGGTTGATAACTCAACTGTTGTAATTGATGATACAAAAGAAAAAGTATTAGAAATCCTTAATAAAGGTAGAAAAATTTAAATAAAATAAGTAGATTAATAGGCATAGATATGAATCTTAGTAAATTTCATTATCAATTAGTAGCTTTTCCAATATTTTTATTGGTTGTAGTGTTTTTCTTATGGGCTTCTTTAATGAGCATAGGAGAGTTTGTAAGAGGTTACGGAAAAATTGTTCCATCTGGTCAAATAAAAAGAGTACAGCATTTAGAAGGCGGTATTGTCTCTGAAATTTTAGTAAAAGAAGGTTCTCAAATTAGAGAAGGTCAGGTTATTTACAAAATTAGGAACGAGTTTGCCATGTCTAACTTAAGTGAATTGCAAATTGATCTAAACTCTAAATTAGCATCAGAAGCGAGGCTAAGAGCAGAACTAAGTGGTGCTGAAGAAATACAGTTCCCTTCACAAATTAAAGAGAAATTTCCTAACATTATAGACAATGAAAAGAAATTATTTTTACAAAGAAAATCAAACTATAATAATTCTCTAAGAGTTTTAGAGCAACAGGTTGATCAAAAAAGATTGCAGTTACAAGAAGATAGGGCGAAAGCAAGAAACTTAACCATTCAGTATGATTATGCAAAAGAGCAACAAAAAATCCTGGAAAGGTTAGTTGCAAGTGGAGCTGGTTCTCAAAAAGAACTTATTGATTCTAAACTAAAAACACAAAATCTATTAACAGATTTAGAAGATATTCAAAATAGAATGTTAACTAATGAAAAAACTATAGAAGAATATCAATCAAGGGTTGAAGAAGGAAAAACAAAATTCCTAGTAGAAGTGCAAACGGAATTATCTAATGTTCTTGTAGCGATAGAGAAACTTAAAGAGCAAATCAGTGCTAATAAAGATAGGGTTTTAAGAACAGATATCACTTCTCCTGTTGATGGTGTTGTAAAAACATTATACTATAATACAATAGGCGGTATTATAAAATCAGGTGAAACTATTGCTGAAATTATACCTTCTAATGAAATTTTACTTATAGAAGCAAGGGTGCAGCCTCAAGATAGAGCAAGAATATGGTCTGGACAAAATGTTAATATTAAAGTTACAGCTTATGATTCTAGTATTCATGGACAATTAAAAGGCGTTGTATCAGAAATAAGTGCAGATACATTTCTAGATGAAGGAACAAGAGCTCCATATTATGCTGTTAAAGTGGAATCTAATGTTAAAGGTTTCGGTAGTGGAAAACCATTATACCCCGGTATGGTTGCAGAAATAGACATTATAGCAGGAGAAAGGACTGTAATAAGCTATTTGATGAAACCAATTTTAAAAGTATTTAATACAGCTCTTACAGAGCCTTAGAGGTGTGCTAGTATTTAATACTTAATAATATGGTTATTTTTTCTTTAAATGAAATACTATAAATAATATATTTTAAAAATATAATAATATCTTGATGTATAAAGGTATTATCTATGAAACAAGGATAATCTAATTATAGATATTACACATTCAATAATCAAAGTCGCTTAAAAAAACACATTAGGTGTTCAATATTAGAAGTATTTTTATTAATTAATCTTACTAAGATATTATTACAATTAGAAGCACATAGCAATAGATTAGAGAATAAAAAAAGAGAGCTAATTAAACCCTATAAACAACTAAAGATACAATATTAGCAGCAATGTCTGAAATCAAAAAGTTATTAAAAGAAATTAACAACATAGAAGATTTCTAGATATCAAATGCTAATCTTGTCATAACAAAAGATAAAAGCAAATTAAGTATTATATTGATAAAATACCTAAATTGCATACAAAGCCATGCTTCTATTTTTTGAATCAAAATAAATTAACTATTATTTGGGGTTGCAGACCATATACTCATAAAGTATACAATAAAGAATAATTCTATAAGTAAAACCATTAGAGTAGTGGAGATATTAATTAAGATTGACTACAAATAACAATCATTAAATCTTCTTAGTCCAGTAACCTATTATATTCTTAATATAAAATTATAAAGTTTGAATTATATATGAAGGATATTATAAAATAGCTCAAAATAGATTAGCAAGTTAAAATAAATATGATATTTTTAATCTAACTAGAATAAACAGAATTTATACAATTATTTATCACTTATAAAATAACTAATAAGAATCAATATTAAATATAAATTCATTAACATCTATATCTATTATTTTTCCGTCAAATTACGTTATCATTAACTAATTGAAGTTTATATATACTAAAATACCGTAGAGCAAAGTCTTTTATTTGTTTACCATTATCTATAATTTTATCTTTATTTCACTCATTCGATTCATTATCTTTTATATAATTTATAATTTTATTATGATGTCTAAAATCAGAAGGATTCATCTTTCCATATTTTTTTCAGGTTCTTTATTACTTAGCTCTATATTTAAGGAAGATTCATCGCAATTAAATTACCAATATCATGAACTATATTATATTTTAACTTAGGTAATTCAGAAGGTTTTTGCGGATAAACATGCTCAATAGAAGTAAAATTTCCACCTTTTTCTTTAGATTTTTTAAATTCTTCAACTAAAATTTGGGAGAATACTGCAGATGTTTCTTTGTTTTGATTTGCCTTTTTCTTAGGTAGTTTTCATATTTCCATAAAAGATATTTCGTAATATTTGAATTAAGATAAAAATTATTTATTTTATAGTGTATGCAATAATACCACTTAGAGTTGTATCATTAAAAGATTCTTTTACCTAAAATTAAATAATGAGAGAAAAATAAAAAAGCAATATAATCATTACCATTTATTTTTAATATTGTAGGTTAAATGATTTCTAACTTAAATAAATTTACAAAAAAATTATAAAATATTGTAACTAAATATAGAAATTAAACCTATTAAATAAGTGCTAAAAGTAGGAATAATTAGATGTAAACACAATATTAGTTTAGTAGTACATAAATTAAAACAAGGTGGTATTTTAGTAAATTTTTTACTAAGAAATTTAATTATATTTAATAAATAGTAAGATAATTAGCAAATTAGAAGGCTTTAGGTAATAATAAAACCATCTCATAGAAAATATCTAAATGAATAAATTTATTATATATCCTATCAGATTATAATGCCCTTGAATATTATACTTAAAAAATATCCAATTATAAAAAAACTTGTTTTAATATTACTAAAATACTATTTTTTTTGTTTTTACCAGTAAGTATTAGATCAAAATAATTATTATATTTAAACTAACTTTTATTATATTTTTCTAGTAAAAAGTCAGCTAACACCAAAGTACACATAGATTTACAAACAGATACCGCCCTAATTGCTAGGCAAGGATCGTGTCTACCTTTAATTTCTATTGTAACATTTTCTAAGGAAGAATTTATAGTTTGTTGAGGTTTAGATATAGAACTTGTAGGTTTCATAGCAATTCTCATCGTGATATCATCGCCATTAGAAATACCCCCTAAAATTCCACCATTGTTGTTAGTTTTAAATCCAACTTTTCCTTTTTCTGCGTAGATTGAATCATTTGCTTGAGAGCCTTTCATTTTTGATATTTGAAATCCAGCACCAAATTCTAATCCCTTTACAGCAGGAACAGAAAATATAGCTTCAGCTAAACGAGAATTTAATTTATCAAAAACAGGATTTCCTAGCCCAACAGGACAACCTTTTATGCGAATATCAATAACACCACCAAGAGAATCTCCTTCTTCAATAGCTTGTGTTAGTAATTTTTCCCAACATTCTATGATGCTTGGATCAGGAGAATAAAAATGATTCTGATTTATATAATTATAATCAATATTATTGTAATTGATTGATATTCCATAAATTTCAGAAATAAACCCATAAATTTTTATATTAAATTGTTCTAAAATTTTATAAGCAATAGCAGCTCCCAAAACCCTAGCAACAGTTTCTCTTGCACTAGATCTACCTCCGCCTCTGTGATCTATATGCTGAAACTTATTGAACCATGTATAATCTGCATGAGAAGGTCTAAAATTATGTTTAAGATTATCATAATCATCAGATCTATTATCTTTATTAAAAACAACTAAAGTTATAGGCGTTCCTAAAGTTTTACCTTGATATATACCACTTAAAATTTCCACAGAATCAGGCTCTGCTCTTTTTGTAGTATATTTGTTTTGAGCGGTACGTCTTTCTCGGATAATATTATTTATATAATTTAAAGAGATTGCTATTCCAGAAGGACAACCATCAACAATAACCCCTAGTCCTTTGCCATGGCTTTCACCGAAAGTTGTAATTTTAAAGTTTTTTCCAAAAGAATTACACATATAAAGAATAACTCAGAATGTTTTATAATTTTCGAGATAAAATCTCTATAGATTCATCAATCATTTGTTTATGCTTTTTATTGTCTATGTTTTTATTCACATGTTCTATAACATTATTTAAACTTTCATTGATGATTGTATCTTTATGATCAAGAATAGAAGAATTATACTGAATATTTAAGTAGTTTTCAAAATTTTTTTTATCAGATTTAATCTTAAAATTCAAATTAGTAATATATTTTTCATAATAAGTATCATCTTCTTTTTTACTTCTTAAATAATTTTCAGTTAATTGATTTTCTATGGAAGACAAATTATCAGAAGATTCAGTTAATAAAATATTAGCTTCGTTTAAAACATTTACACTATTGTTAATCTCATCAGAAATATTATAAATTTTTTGCGATAAGATACTATTTACTATTTTATGTGTTTTTATAACTAACAAAACTAACATAATAGTAAAAGCTATAACTAGCCAAAAATGTGTATCATGTAATAATTGAGACATTTTTATCCTTCATTTATTTAGTTAATTTTAATTTTTCAATTATTGCTTCTGATAGTTGTTTTATACTTTTATCAAAATCAATATTTTGAGCATATTCTTTTTTTTGTTGTTCAAAATCTTTTAATTTATCAGATTTATATTTTTCTAAATCTTCATTCTTACTTTTAGAAATGTCAGATATTTTTTTCAAAAGAAGCTCTTTAGATTTGGCAAGTTCTATTTTATGAATTTGCTTAATAGAATTAATTTGATCATTAGTTTTATCTATATTTTTTTTAATTTTTATAGATTTTTCTATATTAGCAAGAATAACTCCGCTTCTATTAAGTTTGGTCTTTTTTATTCTTTTTATAACAAAATACTTTACAAATAAATACAGTAGACCAAAATTAATTATTAGCCAAAATATTTGTTGGGAATATTTTGAGGTATCAAATTGAGGCAAACCAGATTCATCTGCAAGCAGAGGGCTCATAAATTGGGAAACAACAATTGATAATAACAAAAAACTAAGATTAAAATATTTCATAACATTCCCAACTTTTATTTTTAAGAAAATAGAATAATAAAAGCAACAACGAAAGCATATAATCCAGCTGCTTCGGCTAAAGCGAAACCAATAAGAGCATATGTAAATAAGCTATTTTTAGCTGCTGGGTTTCTAGAAATTTCACTCACCAGTGATGAAAATATACTACCAATACCTGCAGCAACCCCTGCCATAGGGAACATACATAAGCCAACAGCTATATATTTTAATCCTGTAGCTATAAGTTTTGCACTTTCAAAATCCATAATTTACCTCTATTAAAAAATTATTACATTAATGTAAATTAATTACCTGATCTAAAAAAAGACAAGATAATATTGCGAATATGTATGCTTGAATAAAAGATATACCTAGTTCAAATGCATACAAAACAACCGTAAACGATAGTGGTAGTATACCAAAAATACCTAATACCACTATAAAACCTGCTATTATTTCTATTAAAACATGCCCTGCCATCATATTTGCAAATAAACGAACCCCCATGCTAATTCCTTTTGCACAGAAAGATACAATTTCTAATACAAACATAAAGGGAATTAAAAAAACTGGTATTCCTGAAGGTAAAAACATTTTAAATATTTTAAAACCATGCAGATATATTCCATACACTATTGTTATAAAAACAATTAGCATAGCCACAGATAAAGTAATTACTATTTGAGCCGTAAAAGAGAAAGAGTATGGTACTAGCCCAATAAGATTACCAACTAGAAAGAAGGTAAATATTGTATATATTAAAGGGAAGAATTTTTTTCCTTTTTCTCCTGGGATATTATCTTTTACCATATTAAACACAAAATCATAGCTTATCTCTGAAATTATCTGCATTTTTGATGGTATAATATTTGCTTTTTTTAAAGCTACATATAAAAATACTAAAAGAATAGCAACTGATATAGACATAAATAAAGCTGAACTATTAAATGAAATATCTAATCCATTTATTACAATATTATTACCTAATGTATTAACTTTGAATTGCTCTATTGGTGATGCTGACATCATAATCCTTTTAAAAACTTAATTAAATTTCTTAAACCGGCAATAAATCCTAAAACAATAAATACTATAAAAAATATAAAATTTGTATCAAATAGTTTATCTAAAAAATAGCCTATACAACCACCCGATAAAAAACCACTAATAAGTTCAAGCATACAATTCATAGCTATTTTAAAATCATTCTTTTTATGTACTTTAGAATTTGTAAACCTATGTTTGTTCAGTTCATTATTTCTTATATTTGTAATTTTTTTTTCTAAATCTTTTATTTTATTAGATTTATACATAAAGTATTATTTATTATTTTTGTAAAAGTTTATCAATTTCTCTTTCTACAGCACTAAAACTAGGATTTCCAACAAGTTTAACACTAGAGCTTGTTACTTTATTTTCTGCTTTTATAATAAATATTGTAGGAGTTCCTTCAACAGAAAGAGATTGTAGATATTTTTTAGAATTTTCTATTAACTTCTCTTGAAATACTTTATCGTTAGCCTTTTCAAGATCCTGATCAGATAATCCCATTAATTTAGCGTATGTTTTTACATCTTTAACAGATTTTAATTTTGCTTGATTTTTCAAATATACGGAAAGTAGTTTAAAAAAATCTTTGTTGTTTTTTGTTTGGTAAAGTACAGAGTGTGCATATAAATTAATCTCTCCCCCAAAAGGAACATCTATAAATATTAATTTTACCAATCCTTTATCTATATATTTTTCTTTAATTTTGGGGATTATTGTTTCCGAAAATGTTGCACAATGAACACAAGATATAGATCCAAATTCATAAATAACAACAGGGGCATTTTCTTTTCCAATGAATCTATCATGAGTTGTATATGCAGACATTAATAAAGAGCTAGTAAATAATAATGCAAAAAACGTAAAAACTATATTTTTTATAATCATAAATGCAACAATCCTGTTATAAATAAAGCTAATAATACGAATCATAATAAAGTTAAAAAGAAATATCAAGTAATAAGTTAAAATATGTAAAATTATGTAATGAATTTTAGTTGAACTATACAATTATAGCCAAAATATGAATTTATTTTTTGCATTATTTCTTGTGACTTATGCATAATCACATTATTTATTACATAATTATCTGATTTTATATAAATAATTCCTTGATTATTTTTATTCCAAACTATTTTATAAGGGCTGGTCCCATTTTTGAACTCATTAGGCATGATTATTTGCCAATCTTCTATTAATTTTATAAAATAAATTCCTTTTTTTTCTATTATAGGTTGTGTAATTTTTTCCACAAAGTAAAATAATTTTTTGCTATCTTTCATTAAAATGTTTGTACCGTATAGTTATTTATATACTATATACTTCGTATAGTATAACATATAATTATAATTGGTGATAAAAAGTATGTTAATTTTAAGAATTTTAAAAAAATTATTTTGGATAATATAAATAAATTAACTACTTTAATAGGTTCTAATGGAGTTGGAAAAGCTAATTTTTTATCAATAATAGAGTTTATATTTAGTTCTTTTCGAGATTGTATTCATCAATGTAATATAGAAAAGAAGGTTAGCATATACCTAGGATTTGAGGATAAAAATACAAAAGAAACATGTATTTATTAATTTACTTTAGAATATGAGAATCGTAGAGGATTTAGAATTATTAATGATAAATTTATAGATCAAACAAATAATACCAAATATTATAACAATAAAAATTTAACTACTTTGGATTTAAGTGATGACTTAGATTTATAATTTTAAATTTATTATTGAATTTGCCAATAAATTTAAGACTATTATTAGTTTTGTTATAAGAACCAGAAGTATCTTTACACCCAATAGTACTTGATATTTTGAGAGGTCTAATAGAATCTTCTTCTTAAGATAGTCAAATAATGGTAGCAACACAATCTCCATATTTGTTAGATAAATTAAACTTAAATAGTATTTTTGTTCTTACTTTAAATAAAAATAACGAAACAGAAATAAAAATTATAGATAAAAGTAACCTTGAGGAGTGGCTGAAAGAATATTCTATAGGAGACTTATGGTTAATGAATATATTTGGCGGATGATCTCTTTAAATATCTAAGGAAATTATTTTAGGAATATTAGTAGAAGGAGAAACCGAAGCCTATTTTGCTAAATATGTCTTAGTAAGATATTTAAAAAATTATAACATAAAGTTAGCAGATCCAGTTTTCTTGGAGGGAATGTTAATTTATCAAGATTAGAAAAAATTTTGTATATAATGTCTTCAAATTACGATTATGTTACGACTTTATATGATTTTTATGGATTTGAAGGTAAAGATAACAATGAAAAAAATAGCTTATGTGATAAAATAAAAAATAATGGATTAGTAAAAACATGTTGATAATGTTATTCCATATTTCAGATGTATGAATTTGAAGCAATATTATTTTCAGATTTGAGTGTTCTATGTAAATAGATGAACGATGATCCTATTTATTGTCCAAAAATATATGCAATTATTTAAAGAAAACTTAAGAAGGTAAAATCCAGAACAAGTTAATAATAGCATATTAACAGCCCCATCAAAAAGGATGGAGGTACAAAAAAACTTTATATAGATATTATTATAGCTATTATAACTCAAGAAATTGGTATTTCAACGGTAAGAGAAATGTGTCCAAATTTTAAATTTTGTTTCTGATAAGAATAATATATTATAAGAACAATATAATATCAATATTATATAAAATTATAGAATATTAGTTTTTTATATCATATACCTTAGAGTAAGTAAAGCTTTTTTATATATAACAATAAATGATTCTTAAGAGGTATTTAAGTGAATAAGTCAGTAGTGTATAGTGATAATTCTGTCCAAGTTGAGGATCCCAACAAAGGTAATATAGTTATTTATGCTCATCCAGAGGATGTAATAAACTTAGATTTTGATTTAGCTTTTTTAAAAAAAGAGTTAGTAAATGGAGATTTGGTTATTACAACAATTTCAGGTGGAACTGTCACAATTGCTAATTATTCAATTATGTTTATGCAAAAACAAATACCGATTATTGTAGATTCTCTTTCGCAAAGATATGGTTATAATGATTTTCTTGATGATGCTAAGGCATTTTCTTCTTCTGATAATACTGATCTTCTTGTTATTAATAGAACAGTATCTACACCAAAATCTACTGAAAATGGGGGAGATTTTTTAGCCTCTGGTGAAGAAATCTTATTTAACGAATATGATCAAAAAGAATTAAGCGGTATGATAGAAGTTGAGGAACAAAGCCCTATATTATCATCAGATGTATTTTCTAATCCTAATACTGTACTAACCCTTTATCCAGAAGGTATAGATAAAAATGATACTTCAGTGGTTTATACCTATGCAGGAAGAACTATACTAAATCAAGAAGAAGTAGGAAACAAACCTGTTGTGGTTAGAAATTCTAATCCTCAAATTTCACCGCTTTATGGAACTAGTGTTGTAACCTCATCAGAAGGTGATACCGCTATTATAAAAGCATTAGCTGGTGGTGGTAAGATGCAAGGTAATGATTACTCTAGTTATATGTATAGTCCAGAGCTTTTAGATTATTCTTCTTCTGCAGGATCTATACACTATGAAGCCTATAATGGCAAACAGATTCAAAGAGGAATAAATCTAAAATTTTTAGATTCAGCTACTTTTTTTGATAATATTATTATAAGAGATGTGCCCGAAGGTATTAAATTTATTTCTACACCTACAACTGAAGTGCAACCATTAGGTAATAATGCTTTTCAGATAATTTCTAGATCTCAATCTAATGCTATGGACATATATTTTGTTTATAATGAAGCAAATGCTATAGATGCCTATGGTAATCCAATAGGCTTGAAACAAATTATGCAGGAATGTCAAATTGAAGTTACAGGATTTAATCCAAAATATCAACAAATGGTAAATGGTAAATCAACTTTCACTTTTGATTTTAGAGAAGTTCATGGTGATGAAGATATTAATAACTTTTCAATGTATAATACTTTTACTTTTTCAACCTTGTTTGATCCACTAATTGTTAGAACCAGTAATTATGATGACTATATAGTAGGAGGAGTAACTAGCCATATTTATGACCTTTTGCAGGGTAATAATATATTTATTGGCGGTGATGGAAATGATACCGTATATATGGGAGAAGGTAGTAGTGAGTATGAGTATAAATTTGGTAATGACAGAGTTGATGCCAAAGCCACAATGAATAGTATTGATAATCCAACAATAACAGGTACAGATACTTTAAAATTTAATTATGGAGCATATGTAGATAAAACAACAGGATCATACAATTTTAATAGAGATGTACATATAGCGTTAGATAATGGTTATGTAAAAGTAAATAATAATGCAAAAAATTCTAAAAATGTAGAAGATAATTCATATTCAGAATTTAAGAATTTTGATTTGTTGTATTTAGAAAGCGATGAGCAACAATTTTCGCAGATTAATAATGAAATTACAATTAATAGTACAAAAGGTTTCTATGGTTTTCAAATATTTGCGGGTAGTAATGATACAACGAATGGTCAAAGTGGTAATATATTAAATTTAGGATTAGCGTCTCTTATAGATTTCAGTGAAGAAAATGGAGCGTATATTTCTTCGGTTTTGCTAAGAACAAACCCAGAAAAGGATACAGATTTTGATAAAACACAAAAGATTTATTTTTCGTCTGGCAATGGATCTAATAATAAAAATATATTTACGACAATTCGAGGTTCAGAGGGTAATGATTACTATTTAGCATCTGATCATAAAAATTATGATGTTTATTTTGATGGTAAACAAGGAAGAAATACGATAGATTTTTCTTTAGTTGCTAATACAAGTGTAGTATATGATGTTGTTAGTGGTAGTGCAGAATATTCAGGTCAAAAAGATACCCTAATTAATATAGGTGTTTTTATAGGATCAAAACAATATGATACGGTTTATGCTAGTGGTGTTGGTAGTATGACCTTTTATATGAGTCCAGAGGATATTAGCTCATCAGCAGGTAATGTTGTTTCATACGAAAGATTTGCAGGTATTGATGGCAAAGGAGTAGAAATAGATTATGTTGTAGGTAAGGATTCTGGTGGTTTTATCCAAGTAGACAAATATGGTCGCGGAAAGGATGTAATATATGGAAGCCCTGAGATTAAAGCATCACAAGCCAATGATATATTTTATTTATCTATGTCAAATAATTATAGTATAAATGGCATAGCTGGTAAGAATACCATGGACTATTCAAAAGATATTTCTAGTACAGGAATCATAGTTAATGTTAAGAATGTAGGTACAAATTCTGATGCTAGTGGATCTATTAATAAGGCGTCTTATGTTGATAATTTTGTTTATATACAATCAATAATAGGTACCAATCAAAATGATACATTTTTAATTTCAGGAGATCAAAGATCCTCTATGCATTATGATGGTAGAGGAGGTTATAATACTATAGATTACTCAGATATCAAAGATGGTATTCGTATTAATTATAATATATCAAAAGAAGAATTAACAAAAGTTTATATTTCAACCAATGAAAGAATTAAAGATGATGTTATAGGTTTTTCTTCTTTAATAGGTACAAAAGAAGATGATATGTTTATAGCAGAAGATAATGCTTGGCAAACAGCATCTAATGTTATTTATGATGGAAATGTAAGCAAATATAATCCGTCAAAAGAAATAACCTTAAATTCATATAATGAGCTTGAAAATGCAGGTAATGTTTTATATTTAAATTATGAGATAAAAGAGTCTTTAAACTTATCAATTCTTAGCTCAAAATTTATTAATTTTGATACATTAAGATTAGGAGATTTTAATAACGAGATAAGTTATTCAGATACTAACTTTAAAGTTTTTTGGGGATCAACTAATAAAAATGTAAAAACTGTATTTAATGCTTCGGTTTCAGCATCGCAGGTAGATTTTTCCATAAATGGAAATAAAGCAGAGGTTGGTACTTTAACTTTATATAACTTTGATATATTAAAAGCATCAGATTTTGGATCTGTATTTAAAGTTAAAGTAGGAAGTGATCGTAGTAAAGATTATGAGTACTCATTTATTGGAGGACAATCGGTATTAGATACTCTTGATTATACAGGTTCACAAGTTGATTTAAGATTTGATTTAGGTAAAACAGGAGCTTATGATCAAGGTTCTGTAACAAAAGAATATAAGAATTCAAACAATAAAGATTATTTTACCAATATTGATAGATTTACAGGAGGTAATGGTGATGATGTATTTATATTAAATCCTTATAAAACAAGCTATTATATTGATGGTGGGGCTGGTAATAACAACACAATTTCTTATGAGAACTATCTGTCGCCAGTAACGCAAGCAGATATAGATTATACAATGTTTACAAATATTCAGGCATTTAGATTAACAAATTTTGATGATGTTTGGTTCATAAATTCAGAAGCAAGAGGTGAAACAAAAGTTGATGGTGGAGGAGGTTTTGATAAAGTTTTAATAGGAGCAGATGTTAAGGAATTAAAATATACAATTTCTGATAAGGTAGTATTAAATATAACATCTCCAACAAGTTCAGAGCATCATTTAAAACAATTTGAAGTATTAAATGGTACGAATGCAGGATCAAATCCAACATCTTCAGATAAAGTAATTATGGAAACATCAGATAATAAGTCTATTTTAAAAAATAGTTACACTAATGATGGTTACTTCTACTTTATACTTAATAACGGAGATTTAGATTATTCAAAACTAGATAAAGGAGTAACAGTAGAAATATTTTCAGAAAAAACAGTAGCTCCAGGTGTTAGATCTTCGTTGCTTATAGATAAACAAGAAGGTAATGCTGATTATTATCTTGGTGTAAAAAATATAAAACTTACAAATTTTGATGATACGATACGATTAGATCTTTCTGACCCTGAAGTTTTTGAAAATTTAAAGATTGATGCAGGAGGAGGAAAAAATACTATAGATTATTCTAGCTCATCTTTTGGTGTAAAATTTGATGCTGTAGCAGAGACATTAGATGGTAAAGCCTTTTCAATTAAAAACTGGAGTGTATTAAAAGCAGGAGATGGAGATAATTTATTTATTTTAGATCCTAGCAAATCTAAAGATTTAGAAATAATATCAGGTTTTGGTACTAGTACTATAGATTTTTCAAAATTTAGTGCAGATTTAGTGTTTAATTTTGAGTCTTCTCAAGGAGAGTTATTTTCAGTAACACAAGGAACAACAAACATAGTAAAAGCTTCAGGTGTTAGCAATATAAAAGGTGGTAGTGGCAATGATTATTTTTATGGTATTTCCTTAGGTTCTTATAATATAGATGGTCAAGGTGGAACTAACACTCTTGATTATAGTAAATCAACAGATGTGTTAGGTTTTTCATTTGAGTTGAAAAACGAAGAAGATTCGTTTATTTCTAAAGGAAGCTCTAATAATATTGATCGTTTTAGCAATATAGATAAAATAATTGGTACAAATCGTGATGATTATTTTACAATCTCATCAGAAAATAAAGTCAAATACATTGATGCAGGTGGAGGAAGAAACGAATTATTGGTTGAAGCAGTAGTGGGTTCGAATCAAGGTTTTAATTTTGATTTAGATAAAAAAGAATTAAGTGGTGGTGGTTTTTCAGGAATAATCAAAATTGATAATTTTTCAGTTTTAAATGGTTCAGTAAATGATGATATTTTTACATTCTCAAGTGATGAGGTTTTAAAACAAAGAGGAGAAATAATTGGAGGTGATGGTAATAACACCTTGAATGCAAAAATACGAGATTCAAATGGAAATAATGTTGGTTTGTATATAGATTTATCTAGTGGTATATTTTATAGAAACAACAAGGGAACAGCAGTTAGAGACGAACATCTTACTGTAAGTAAAATTACCAATATTAATTTAGGTGATGGTGATGATATATTATTGTTTTCAGGAGAATTAACCTCATCAAATTATAAGGTTGATTTAGGAGGTGGTAATAATTTAATATCTTTTGAAAAAGTTAATTACTCTTTATCTGGTACTTTTGATGAAATATTATATCAGGCAACAAACGGTTCAACACTTAATGTTAAAGGTAATTATGGTTTAAAATTAACAATGTTCTCAGATACTCTTAAAATTAAAGAGGGTGAGAAAGCTGTGCTTGTAGATGGTGCTGGTGGTGTAAATACTGTAGATTATAGTGATGTTAGTTCTAAATTATATATGAGCTTGCTTTCTGCTAACAATAATGAATTAGAAGTAAGCAGACAAGAAGCAAGTGGTACTAAAACTGATAAATTATATAGTTTTTCAAAATTCATTTTAGGAAAAGGAGATGACTATATAGAAGCAGGTGGGTCTAGTGCAACAGAGATAGATGGTAATTCTGGTACTAATACAATTTCTTATGAAAAATTAGAAACTGGTCTTATTGCTAATTTAGAAGCTGGAACTGTTTTTAAAACAGAGTATAAAACCGTAGATAGAATAAGGAATTTTCAAATATTTAAGGGTTCATTGGGAAATGATATTGTTTATGCTTCTAAGAATGTTAAAGAGATTTGGGGTAATAAAGGTAATGATACTTTGAATTTATCAAAATTATCAGATAGTAGAATTAGTTTTTCTTCTTTGAATGATAGTGAAATAAAAGTTACCCATAATGATGGATCATTTAATATAAAAAAAGAAGGTGGTTCGGTAAAAGATACTTCTTATAAAAGGGTAATCTTTGGAAATAATCAAACAGCAAATATAGAATTATCATCAATAGATAATAGAGAATATGTATATTCTAGTGGTTCTATAAATTATAGGGCTATGAGTCAGTATGGTATTAATGTTAATTATGAAAAGCAGACAGTTTCTTATAAAGGAAGTGGTCCTAATACTAATTCAGATCGTTTTTTATCTTCTAATACGGTAGTATATGGTACAAATAACGGAGATGTTTATAATGGTTTAAACTCATCATCTAATACTGTTATTGAGGCTGGAACAGGCGATGATAGGGTATCTTTTGATGCTTCTACAACGGCTCTTAATGTTAATATTGATGCAACCGGAAATATAGATACAGGGTATGTTAAAATTAATAAAGGAACGCAAGGTAATTTAACTATAGGTGGAACAAGGTTTGATGATACTTTTTATATTACAGATCTAAGAGTTTTGAATGTAAATCGTGGTATAGATGGAGGTATTGGATCAAATATTCTTAATTTTTCTAAATTAACAGCAGGTCTTGATGGTTATGTTATAGGTGGAAGTGATTATAATTATAAACTTGTTAACATGACTGGATATGTACTTACAAAATATAATGATTCTGTTATTTGGGTGGTAGTAAAAGACAAAGAAAAATTACCTACAGTAATTGATTTTAATGGAGGTACAAATAACAAGTTAACCTTGAGATTAAATGAGATTGCTAGTGATGATCTTTCACTGCTTTATGATATATCAGCAACAAATAATAACGCTAGTATTACTATGAATTCGGCAACGTTTTCTCATGCGACTTCTTTTTTAAATATTCAACAGTTAAAAATGGAATCAAATAAAAATATAGCTAGTTTTAAAGCAGTTTTTAATGGTTTTGATTATACTGGAGTAACTGATATTTTTACTGATCAAATACAATTTGGTAGTAATTTTATAAAAGATACAACATTTGAATACAAAAATTATATATTAGATAGATTTGATACTTCAACGATTGTAGGAGGTGTTAATAATCTTATATTTTCTGGTAGTAGAAATAATGCAGTTATGAAATTACATATTCAAGACTCAAGCAAACAAAATAGCAATGTAAATATTACTATTGCTGATGCTGTGAATATTACTACGGATATTCCTAATAGACCTATTGCTAGAACTATAAACTATACTGATGAGGTATTATCTGTAAATACAAGTCAAACAAATACACAAACTTTCAAATTATCTAAAGTGACACAATCTACAATTACAATGCAAGATGTATCTCTACTTGTAGTAACATCAAATGTTACAATGTCTATGTTTAAAGAAATTATCTTAGGTTCTAATAATCCTGACCGTTATGATAATTATAATGTGGATTTTATGGGTTATAAAGGTCAGCATGGTAATCTTACAACAGGAGAAGATTGGGTATTTACTGATAAAAAACTAACAGGAATATTTGCAAATAAATTTACTATAACTCAACAGAACTCAGCTACTAATCCTGCTCATATAAGATTAACTGGTACTAATGATACATTAAGAGTATATCAAAACAGAGAGGATTTTAAAACAGCAGGACAAGGAACAATTGGTTACATTGATGGAGGAGCAGGTACTAATACTTTATTAATGATGGGAAAAAACGAGGGAGATTTTATTTCTTATATAGGAACTTCTGGAATGTCCTTAGATAGTATAGTAATTACAAAAGGTAAATTAGCTGCTATTGATGCAGGTAAAAATACTACGCCAAATGCATCTGATCCTAACTCAGAATTTTTTAGATATGATAATTTTCAGATAATAGATTTAAGGGGTGTTGGTGTTAATAAAAACATGAATAATGATACTATTATCAATATAGTACTGAACTCTAGTACTACGTTTACAACTGTTTATGCGCCAAAAGCAAAGGCGGCAGTTTCTACGCAAGATAGTATGCAAAGAACTATTTTAAATGCGGCTGGTTATGATGCTTCTGGAGGTACTCCAACTGGAGGTTTTGATACTGGTGGTATTTATAATGTTAGTTTTGAGTATGATGAAGATAATCCTGGTAAAATGAATAGAATGATGCAGGTTGAGGCAAGATTTGAGAATAAAGTATTTGATATTCATAATGTGCAATCTATTTATGGTAAAAAAGGTCAGCAAGATATTGTTAAATTCTCTTATCTTAATACGGAACAGTTTTATGATCTATCATTTCAACTTTCTCAAGGGAAGAATGTAACTAATTATGGTGCAGACGAATATAACGTTAAATATAGAAAGCAATATTTATACTTAGATTTAGATTTTACAAGAGATGAAACAGGTGCTAGTAGTAATAATAATTCTGCAAATAGACCTGAGAGTCAATATGATATTATAGATTTTTCTGCTTGGAATGTTAATGATGAATCTCGTGTTTATAATATGGCTGTAAATGGATTAAGAGGAACAAATGGTGATGATACCTTACATATGTTTTCAATAGGAGAATATAATACATCAGATTTAACTTCTATTATGATTCTTATTAAGGCAACTGGACAGCAAAAAATTATTTTGCCACAAACAAGTTTATATTTGGGTGGTTTAAGTGTCTATTTTTCTCCTAAAAAAACTATCATTGAATTTCCGAACGCTAGAGCCCCAGAATATTCAGCAACATTTGATTCTTATACTTCAAATTTTAATGAACAAACTACTTTTTTAGCGGGTTCTTCTGGTGAAACTAAGGTAGACCAATTTACACTTTTAAATTTTACCACATTCTTTGGGGATCGTTATGGTCATAATAGGGTATCAAACATCAAAATTGGGGGTACAGATTCATCTGGGAATAGTGGTTTATTTACAAGTAATAAAGTTCATATATATATGACTCAAATTTCTTCTAAATCGTATAATGATACTGAAAAACCAACCGTAGCAACCCGTTATAATGAGTATAAGAATGATGCCACTAGTACTAATAACAAAGTTAATTTTTCTAATATTAATTCAGGTTCACATTATTTTTCATGGGGAGCTTGGCAAGATCGTGAACATCAATCTACAGAATTTGTTAGCACAGATAAAAATAATAAAGGTATAGCTTCAAACGAATATAAAAACTTTATGCAAGATAGATATACTGGTGTAGGTATTGTATTTACTGGTGATGCAGAAAGAGCTAAGGTTGGAACGACAGATGGTTATAGTTCTTCTGTATTTTATAGAGTTCAAAACCCTAATTTTTTGACCTTAACAAACTCTAATGATACGTTTGCTTTAGGTAAAATATATTCTAGTAGCACAGGACCAATAGGACCTATGGCTCAAGCTAATAAAAAAACTTTTTTAAGGGAAGTTAGAGGAGGAGATGGTTTTAATACTTTGTTAATAGATTCTTTTTCTGCTGATACAAAAACAAGTGCAGGAACTAATCAAAGTGGAAAAGCACAAGGTGCACAAGGTCATGCAAAAGAGAAAAAAGCCGCAGGTTCTTATGAAGCATATAATCAAGATTGGTATTTAAGAGGAGATACAGAAAATGGTCATATTGAAAGAGTTTATAAAATAGATGAAACTTTTAAAACTGATATGAGATTTTTATCGGTAATTGATGATAATTATGGACAAATTGTAAAATTAGGACTTAAAGCAGCTTATGATAGAGATACAAGGTTATTGCCTTTAACAATGCCTGTACTTCCAAATAATGATGTTACACAATCTAATCTTGCTTATGCGTTCAGTAATGCTTCTTATTATGATTTTAGAAAAATTGAGGTTGATGATTATAGTTTAGATCCTCAAAATTTAAAGATAGGAGGTTATTATACTGGAGTTCAGGATGATGCTATTGTTATTTCTGCTGGACAATCAACTACAGGAGGAGCTTCTTATAGGGAAATTAACTTAGGTGGTAGATATTTTAAAGATCAGACAACCCCAACATCTATGGAAAGTCAATTAATAATGCATCAAACTAATGGGAAGCAAAATGCTTATAAAACTAGAATACAGTTTATTAATAGCAGAGATGATAGGGTAGATAGCAATGTTATTGTTGCTGATGGTTATAATAGTAATGCGTCTAATTATACAAACTATTATTCTTATAAAAACTGGGATAAGTTAGAAATAGCTGAACGTCTTAATGGCGATAGTAATCAGGCCTATATTGTTTTTAATACAGATTTTAGTTTTGATAAAATGCACGGTAAAACTTTTAAGATTGCTACCTTAGATTATAGTAGATCTTCAGATGTATTTATATTTTATCAAACACAAAAATATAATTATAATGTTGAAGAACTTAGTAATAGTAATGGTGAAATATTACATAAAATTTCGGAAAAAGGTACTGATAAATTTTTTATTGTGCACTACAGTTTAAACCAGGCTGTATTGTCTATAAAATATGAAGCTACAGATCTAGAAATGGTAAGTGCACCAGGATTTCTTAGTCAAGAAGAAATCTATAATTTAGAAAAATATGGAAATCTAGAAGGTGTAGATGAATCTAGTGATCCATTTTTAGATAGTTCAAATTATAATAGTGAATCAGAAGCTGGAGTTTTTTCAGGAAAACAAAATAGTGAAGATAATTTTGATTATAGTAAAATATATGGAGATGGTTCGGATGGTATTGCTGTTTTTGGTATGGGAAGCAATAAATCTAAATCATCACAAAGTGGAGATCAAAACTACTCAAAATCTGAAAATGATCATCAAACACAAACAAATTCATCTGACACTGATGATGATTATTTGTTAGCATTTAAAGATCAAAATGTAGAATATGATGATTTAGATTATGAAAATCTTGATAAACCAAAGGAGGAAGAATACGATTATCGTAAACAAGAACAAATTAAGGAAGATACAGAAGAAGAAAATAAAGAAAATGAAGATGATAAATTAGAAGATGAAGATGAAGATAATTTTGAAATTCAAAATAATTCAGAGAATATTAGTTTTGAAATTTTAATAGAAAATAAAGAAGAACTTAATATTAATGAATTATTTAATATAGCAGAAGATTTATTATCAGAGAATATTGAATTAAGTACTTCATTAAATGAAATGGTAGAAACGGTATCGTTGATAGAAGAAGAATCAATTAATGATACTAATAGTTATGATGAATTAGATTCGATGTCATTTGCTTTAGATTCAATGTTTTCTATAGAAGATAGTATAGGACATAGCGAAGTTAATGCAGATAGTAATAGTAAAAATAAAAATACAAATAATTTTTCTAACAATTAAAGATATTGTATGTTTTTATTAGATTGTTTTACTTTTAGTAAATTATTTTCTTGATGACAAAGTAAACATGTCAATATGGGATGTTGTTTAATATAATCTCGTTTTTTGATTCTGAAACGAATAAGAGTATATATTTATATATTAGTAATAAAGTTATAAAATTGAATCATAAAAAAATTATGATAAAGTTGATAATGAGGATAAAAAATACAAAAATATATAACACTAAGAGTTTTTATGGATATTTTCTTTAATAAGATAAATAATTTTGATTAAAAATATCTAAATTATTAGATATTTATTTTATTAAAGAATTTAAAAATTATTAATAAACATTAATTTACTGAAATCCAATTTAATTATTATTAAAAAATGATAAAAGAAAAATATACTGTTAGTATTGAAACAAAAAATATTGAAAAACTTAGAGGATTATATGTAAGAATTTGTAATTTATAAGAAAATAATTATAATATTACACTTGATAACAAATATTTTTAACTAATGAATCTAAAAAGTACAACAACATTGTTTGGAATTTATTTTTTTATTTTTTCAATTTTATACATAAAAAGCCTTTCAGCAGGAGTTTTATACTATAAGAAAGAATCTCTAGTGAGTACTTCTTTTGGAGGATTGCTTTCTGTTCAAGATGATAGTCAATTATTTTCTAATATAAGAGCTTCATTTTTTGCTAAAAAAGAATTACATAATAGTTTTGATATAAGATTTTATATCTCAGGAACATACTTATCTGACAGAGATAATGATCCTAGTTATAAAGTTCTACAAGAATTATACACAGGATTTAATAGTGATTATGGTAATTTATACATTGGAAGAACTCCAACTGTTTATTATAATGACTTTCCAGCAGGATGGTTAGATTATAAAATAGTTAATAGTAAGCATGACGCTATAGAATCATGTTATTACGGTGATTTCTTTACAACAAAAGTTGCAAGTAATTCTATTTTTTATACATATAAGTTCTCAAATTTTAAAATATCACTTCAAGGATCATCAAGGTATTCTAAAAACTTACTTTTAGATGATTATAAAATATTAATTGTTAGGAAATATGCTTTTGGAGTAGGGCTTGGATATGCTTATGGTCCTATTCAATTTGGAGGTTCTTATATTAATATAAAAATGAATAATTTAGAAGATAATAATAAGTATGATACTAATTTAGCCAATATGGGAGCAAAAATAGATCTTTTTGGCTGGTATTCAGCAATAGGAGTTTTTTATGATAAAAATAGAATCTATTTTGGTAATGAATCTTATAGTTTTCAGTATTTAATTCAATATGATGAATATTATTTATTTAATAAAAAACTTATTCCTCAAATATCCTATTCTTACAAAATCTATACTTTGACAAACCATTTTAATAAAGTTTATACTACACCTAATAATGATTTATATTTATCTCTTTCATACTTTTTAAATTCTAATTTGGAAATATTTACAGAAGGAAAATTAGATGTGAGATCTAAAAATCAGATAAATAAAATATATTATACTCTTAATGATACTAAATATTTAAAATATAACCGTATTAGTTTAGGGGCTAGAGCCAGCTTTTGATAAGGGTTTATAAATGAAAATAATAAAATTTTTGACAATGATATTAATTTTAATATCATTACCTAATGCTTTAAAAGCGTTAACAATATTTTCCAGTGATGTTAATAAAATAGAGATTATAGGTAATTTAAATTTTGCTTATTTTGATAGTTTAAAAAGTAAGCAAACATATTCGTATATTAAAAATAATAACTATAATTCTAATTTAGGTATATCTTTTATTAATGAGAGTTTAGATTTAGTATCTACCAAAGTTACTTTTGATGTTAGAATTAATAATACGCATTATTATCCAGAAAAAGAAAATAAAGAAGTTTATAATATTGCTGAAATTAATAACTTTTATTTTGAATTGATTACAAAAGATAACAGTTATACTAAAATAGGTTTTTTTGATTCTATGGTTACAAAAAATACGGTAGGAGCAACAAATAAAGCCTATGTTTATTGGTTAGATGCTGGATATTCTTTCATGAATCAAGATTCTAATTATGGAAACAAAAAAGGTGAAGATTTTTTAACTATTAAATCTTCAGGGATAGGTCATTATAATGCTTTTTCAAACTATATAGCTGTTCTTGAAGTATATTTCCCTAAGAATAGCTTAGAAAGTAGAGCTCCAATTGAAACAGATGCTTTGTCTCAGGGTTATTCATTTGGTGGATCTTTAAATTATCAAGGTGATGTTTTCGGATATTCTATAGGTTATAAAAAGGTAAGAACTAAAATTAAAAATGATTCTATAAATAATAATTTAAGTCAATCTATGCTTAGATCAGATAATCTATTAGCCTCTTTATCATTATCTGGTAAGAATATTTATTTTGCATTATCAGGAGGTTATTATAAAAATCAAAAACTAGCAGGAATCAGACATACTGGTGCATCGGCATACTTAAGTTACCAACTAACTAAAATTATTCCTTATTTAGGTTATCAGTTTTTATATGCGGATAATATCGATTCAAGCATAAAAGATGGTAAAGATATTTACAACTTAGCAAATAGAAGAAATTACTCATTCGAGCAAAGTGTAGCAGTTTTGGGTTTGGCTTTTAAAGTACATGATGGTTTTTATATGGGGATAGAACATAATAATGATATTAGAAGCAAATCTCATACAGAATCTTCAATATTAAATAATGTAAATCAAGATATTACTAGTATTTATTTAAGGTACTCATTATAATGGAATCATATGGGATAGAACATAAATTATATTAGAAGCAAATATTATATAGAATCTTCAATATTAAATAATGTGAATCAAGATATTATTAGTATTTATTAAAGTACTCATTATAATGCGATAAAGCAATGGAGGTTTATGGAATATGAATAAATTAGTATTTTGCCACGGATTATTTTACAAAAATAATTTTTTTTCTGGGCTAATAACTTCTTTAGAAGAAGAATTTAAGAAAAGAGATTTTAAATTAGAAATTATTAATTTAGATTTAGGATATTTTTCAGATAAAACAATAGATCAAAATAGCAACTTTGATGGGGCTATAGCAATAGGTCATGGCATAGGATTTAATAAATTATTAGATATAAACACAAATTGGAAGGGAATATTAGGAATATCTACTTTACTGCAATTTTTGGTTGATAATATATCTAAAAGAAAAATAGACAACTTAGAAAGAGCATTTAATTACAATAAAGAGTTAGCTATTACATCTTTTATTAATAGGATAACTAATAATAAAATTATTTATGCTTTACCTTATTCTAAAGTAAATTGGGATTTAATTAAAGAAGATATTAACTATTTAAAAAATATAAATAGTATATCAAAATTAAAGGAAAAAAATATACCATCATTATTTCTTCATGGAGAATCTGATATTTGGTATGATGTTAGTGATGCTAAAAAACAATTTAAAAATTTTAATTTAGAAATAAAAGAAGGTACTTCTCATATGTTAGGATACTTAGATATTTTATGGTGTAAAAATCATATACTTAAATTTATAGATTCTATTTAGTATTTTTTATGGTAATTTTTACCAAATTATTTGCCAAAAATGAGATTTTTATATTAAAGAAGACAATTTTATTTGATAAAATTATACAAAAAACAACTTTTTATGATCTCATATTTCTAATTAATAACTTATTATAAAATATAAGTTTATATATCTTAAAAATATTATCAGTATTTTTTAGTTTAAATAACTTGTATTATAAAAATGGGTTTATCTTTTATATAATTTCCTAAAATATAGAATAAGAAACAAAAGCAACAAAAAAAGAAGCAATAATAACAGTAAATGTTTGTGTTGCATTTAATATATACAAGGTAAAACTTTTTCCATTCCAAATAACATCGTTAAACATTTCAATTAGTATAAGAAAAGAAATAAGCAATATGAATTTAAATAAATAAAAAGATTGTAGTATAAATAAATCATAAGAAAGGGAATATATAAGTACCGCTTTAATAAAATGCGAGATTATAGTCATAACAAATGACTTTTTTATTGATTTAGTATCTGTTTTTTCTAAATTAAATTTAGATAATTTTACAAATAAATTTCCAAATAAAAACTTAGAATACCAAATATATTCTATAAAAAATTGAACAATTATTATAGCACTAAGGGTAGTTAAAGTATGAAACATTATAGAAAATTCCTCAATTTTTATGAAAATTATTTGTTAACTTATCTAGTACTTATTTTAACATATAAAAATTTTTATAAAAATTTATTTTTTATAAATAACAAAAAGTAATGTAAAAAACTAAGAATTAAAAAAATAAAAAATATTTTTTATTTTAGGTATTTTATAAAAATAATATAAGTATATTTATTTATTTTGACAGATATTGATTATTAAATAAGACAATTATATTACAAAATAAACCCAATTTTTGTAATATAATAGGTTTAATTAGTAAAATAAAAAAACGTGTTTAATATCAGAAAACAACTATATTTTATTTATACAGAATTATTGTTTTAAGTCTTTTTTAATTGCTAGGTTTGTGTATATTATTAGTTATTCTATTTTTTTCTTAAGCTATCAATTTTTGTTGCTAATATAAAATATCACTAAAGAATTTTGATGCTTTGGCTTTTTATTCTATCATTATGGCGATGGTTCTTAATTTTAGTTTGTATTTTTATAAAATTAATTTTTATATTTCTAAATTGTAAAAAACATAGTTGACAGATTAGTTAGTTTAGCTATAATATACAGTGTATTTAGATGCCGAATTAGCTCAGTTGGTAGAGCTACTGATTTGTAATCAGTGGGTCGGGAGTTCAAGTCTCTCATTCGGCACCACTAAACCTAATCGCTACAAAGATTAGAGAGAAAATTTTCTGGATTTTTTTAATCTTTATTTATTTCTGTTTTAATTTTATTAATTTAAAAAATGGTCGTAAAAGCATAATTACCTTTTTATATCTAAAAAAGTATAAAAATTAGTATTTTTTATAGATAAATATAAAATAAACCAATATTTTGTATATATTTTATAAATATAGTCTTTATTATATTATATAATTTTTTTTCATTATAAAGAATGAGTGAAACTTTTAAGGTTTATTCTACCAATAACTTTTGCAATTATAGAGAAAGAGACATCTTCATCTTGTAAACTTATTTCTATAGGATCGTATTCAGGATTTTGAGATATTAATTTTACTAAGTTTTTTTGTTTAAATTGTATTTTTTTTATTAAATAATCATTATTATAGCAAACAATGTAGATCCCCTGATACGAAGAAGAATTATTAAACTTTTTAGCAAAAACAAGATCTCCTTCTTGAATCAAAGGCTCCATAGAATCTCCTTTTACCTTTAATGTAAAAATATCTTTTAAATCTTTTAGCATAAATTCATTTTTAAGCCAATTAGCATCAAATTGTAAAAACTCAAAAGATTGTTCTAAACTAGCTAAAGCACGACCGGCAGAAACCTCAGAATAGAAAAAAGGTATTTTAGCCATATTTATAGATGTATTTGAAATAATACTAGGAGTATCAGTTTTTTTCAATAAAGGCATATCTAAATCTAATACTAAAGACATTTTTTGCAATATATGAAAACTAGGAGAAGCCGTTTCACTGATATATCTTGATATAGTAGCTTGAGTTACTCCAAGAGCATTTGCAAAATCTAACTGGTTTTTGAATTTTTTTTTAATTGCTTCTTCTAGTATTTTCCCAAAACAATAATTTTCATCTTTTTGAATTTTTTTTCTCATACTCACTTCCTATATAAGAATCTCTTGACTTTCATTATAAATATTCTTATTATGTATATATAAACGTACTTAGTTATATATACTAAGATTATTAAAAATAAGATATTCAGTCAAGGAAAAACAATTTTTATAGCTAATCTAGCAAGAAAATATACATATATATCTTAATTTTTAAAAAATTATTAATATAATGAATAAATAGTAGATATAAAAAATATAAACTATAGTATAAAAAATAAATAAAAAGGCATAAAATAAATGGCAAGTTATAAAATTGCACTGGAAAGGTTGTTATTTATAGAACATTATTACGATAAAAATAATGAAGATATTTTTAATTCAGATCTTGGTTATGAACTTTTTTCAAATATTTGGTTAACGAATCAATATTATTTAATTAAATCTCAAAATATTGCTAATAAATTATTTGAATGTAGTGTTTCATTGTCTAAAAATATTACAAATAAAATTTTAGAAGAAGTATTAGATAAATTGCAAATTTTTTGTAATAAAAGTTCAGATGTAATTAGTAAATTAAATATTTTATATGATGACGGTTTTGAAAGAAAGATTTTATATTTATTAATGTCTAATATAAAAGATCAATATATCAATATTATTAACAGCAGAATTTATGAATCTAAATCTTTACAATTTTATTTATTTAGATCATATTTATAGGTTAATTAAGATTCATTAGTTAAATTAATATTGCCAATAACGTTTAAGAATGTTGCGATTTATGTTATTTTGTTGTATGTTAATAAGGTCTTATTTAGATTAAACGAAAATATGGGATAGAATATAAAACAATGTTACCAGAAAAAAGAAGACAAGAGATGTTAAGATTAAATAAAGAAAATCAAGGTATTAGCATAAAGGACCTAGCTATTTTCTTTAATGTATCTAGCATGACAGTTCTAAGAGATATAAAACTATTAGAAAAACAGGGAAAGTTAGAAATTGTTAGAGGAGGTGTTATTCCTATTGGTACTGATATCACAGGTTCTACTTTATCTTTTAATATATATGATAAAAAAAGACAAAGATCATTATCAGAAAAACAACAAATAGCAAGATATTGTGCCGAGAATCTTATTAAAGATGGTAATATTATAGCTTTAGAAGGTGGATCTACCGCTGGATCTATAATTAAATTTTTAGAAAACAAACGAAAAATCACAGTTATAACCAATGGATTATTTGTTTTAAATGAAGCCTCAGAATTATTAGATCCAAGCTGTCGTATTATTGGTAGTGGTGGATTGTTAGAAAGACCATATTTAATGTTTTTAGGTCCTGATGTTGATCAATTTTTTAGCTCAAGAAATACAGATATAGCTTTTGTGAGTTGTGTAGGATTTGATCTTAATGTTGGACCTATGGATTCTCATCCACTAGATATTCAGGCGAAAATTGCAATATTTAGGTATGCAGAAAGAAGGGTTTTAATTTTAGATAGAAATAAATTTAATGTTAAATCTGTTTTAAAAACGGTAGCTGTAGAAAATATTACTGATATTGTAACTAATTCTTCTGTTGATGTGGATGTTTTGGAGAGTTTAAAAAAGTTTACACACATAAAAGTTCATTTAGCATAAAAGATTTCATTATAGGTATCTTAATAAAACTATTATATACAGAATAAACCCAATAAATAAAAGGACTTTATTTTAGAAAAAACTAATTTTTTACTATATTTTCTTTGTTGGAGGTGGGGGTAGCTTTGTGTAATTTTATTTATGTAAAACCACCTTAAGTAATTAAGTTATATATAATGGTTTTAAAATAAGAAAATCTTTTACTTTAAATATGATGTATAATTATTTTTTATTGGATTTATTGTATATGTAATTGTTTTTCTATCAATATAAGAATTTAAAAAATAACAATAGGGTTTCTTTATATAGTTATTTTATTTTCTATGATTATATTTATCATGTACCTATAAATTAAAAACACCTAAAAGCAATAGTTTTTAATAAAGAATATTTGCCCTACTTTATATATTGATTTAAAAATAATCTGAAATGCTAATTGATTATCATTCTAAAATTTAAAGTGTGATTAGTTAAATCACACTTTAAATTTTAGAATATGAAAATTATTTTACTAATATTATGGCAAATGGAATAACTATTCCTCCTTGATCTATAATAAATCTTTTTCACAGTTTCTTAATTAGAGTGATTCATCTTTTTTCATAGTTCCTTGCTTAGAGTGGTCCATAGGTTTTTTATCTTTTTTCATAGTTCCTTGCTTAGAGTGGTCCATAGGTTTTTTATCTTTTTTCATAGTTCCTTGCTTAGAGTGGTCCATAGGTTTTTTATCTTTTTTCATAGTTCCTTGCTTAGAGTGGTCCATAGGTTTTTTATCTTTTTTCATAGTTCCTTGCTTAGAGTGGTCCATAGGTTTTTTATCTTTTTTCATAGTTCCTTGCTTAGAGTGGTCCATAGGTTTTTTATCATCTTTGTCCACAGTTTCTTGCTTAGGGTGACCCATAACTAGATATGTTTTGTTTAATAAAAAAGTTTCTACAGTATTATCATTTATATTGTTTGTTTTTGAATTAATATCTATATTATCGTTTAATTCTTTAGCGTTGGCATATAAACCATAAGATATTATCATTAACAACGTTAATAATATTTTTTTTAACATAAATTTCTCCTATAAATTATAAAATTATAAAAATAAGTATATATTATTATATAAATACCATTTTTATCAGATTTTTTCAATAATTCGTATTGTTATAAAATATAAAACTAATCCAATTAATAAAAATGAGGTTGCAATTGTTGTTATACTCGATATATCAAAATATTTTATGCCAATAGCACCACTAAAAGTATCCATAGTAATTCCTAAATTAGCACAAGATACATACAAACTTATTATCAAAAGCAGGTGCTTCTTGAGCATTCATAGTACAACAAAACTGAGAGACAAGGTTAGTGCTGCAAAAAACAATCCCCATATAGCAATAAGGATAATGGTTGCTATAAGATTATTGTTAAATAAATTCATAAGATTATAAATGATTAATAATATAAAAAGAAGTCCTAAATAAACATTTTTAATGGTTTTGCTATTAGTAATTCTTCCAGAAATTAGGTTTCCAAAAATACCTGATACTCCAAAAACCATGAACATAATGGAGATTAAATTATCAGTCATTTTAGTTATGGTTGAGAAATAAGGAGCAAAATAACCATAAACAGTAAACATTCCAGCAAAAAGAGTGCTAGCTGAGATTGCATTTAACCAAACCAACGGCTTTTAAAGTATATTTAGTTGATTCCCAAAAGTAATTTTTGCTTTTACTGGTAGATTCGGTAATAAAAACACTATTGCTATAAGTGAAATAAAATTACTAAAAGCACAAAAAGCAAACCCCAAACGCCAAGATATTTCAGTGTTTAAATAAGCAGCAAAAATAAATCCTAATGTTAAATAAGATACAGCTTTAGCTCTTTTTTCTGGTGGAAAATAATCAGCAGCAATAGCTAAAGCTAAAGACCAAACAATAGCATTCACAATGGAGGCTAAGATTCTTGAAATTAATATTAAGATAAAAGAAGTAGCAAAAGTAGAAAATAATGTTGAAGCAAAAAATATTCCAATAGATATTCTTAATACTGTTTTTTGATTATATCGGAAAAAGTTTAAAGTTAGAAAAGGACCAAAAACAGCAACAATAATAGCATAAATACTTAGTAAAAGTCCAGCCTGAGAAAGAGAAACTTCAAAATTATCTGCAATTAATTGTAAACTCCCAATTAATCCAAACTCTGTTGTAATAGCTCCAAAAATTGCTATTCCCAAAATAATTATTATTCTAAAAGGGTGTTGTGTTAAAGCGTTATTTTTAATTTGCAAGCTATTATCATTCATATTTTAGATTCCTTTTTTAATATGTTTTATATGCAAACTTTAAAAGGTATAGATTAATAGAATTAAAAGTCAATCAATATTATTAAAACAAATTATTAGAATCAATTATATAAGATAGCAATATTTTTGTGTTATCTGTTTTATATATATAAATATATCATTTAACATTTAAGATATAAAGATGCAGTAAAATTTAGTATAATTCTAATAGAATAATATTACTAACAATAAGAAAAAATTATCATGTTTACATTTTTTGCATCAATTTTGATGTTATTACTGGGCTACTTTATATATTCAAGAGTAATTGAACGTTTGTTGAACATAGATTCAACAAAAATCACACCGGCTTTTTCTTCTAAAGATGGTGTAGATTTTGTTCCAATGTCAAAACCAAGAAATTCTTTAGTAAATCTATTAAACATTGCAGGAACTGGACCAATTTTTGGAACTATTATTGCAGCATTATATGGACCTGTTTCATTGTTATGGATAGTTTTTGGTTGTATTTTTGCTGGAGCAGTACATGATTTTTTAATAGGAATTATTTCACTTAGAAATAATGGAGCAACCCTGCCAATACTAGCGGAAAAATATATATCCAAATTTGCGAAGCATATTGTAAATCTTTTTTCTTTATTGCTTTTGTTATTGGTGGCAACAGTTTTTGTAATGGCGCCAGCAAATTTATTATTTGATTTATTTCAATCAACAAAAGTTTTAGATAATTTTATAAGCATACTTAGTAAAATAGATATGATTTATGTAATAACGGGTGTATTTGTTTATAATTTTTTAACAACACTGCTACCAGTAGATAAAGTATTAGGGAAAATTTACCCTTATTTTGGAGCATTGTTAATATTTAGTGCTTTAGCTATTATATTTTCTGTTTTGTTTTTATTTCCAGAATTACCAAAACCAGAATTAAATTTTTCTAACATGCACCCAAATAATTTACCTATTTTCCCACTTTTATTTTTAGTGTTATCTTGTGGTGCCATCTCAGGATTTCATGCTACACAAATCCCCATTGTATCGAGAACATTAGAAAATGAAAAAGATGCAAGAAATGTGTTTTATGGAATGATGATAGCAGAAGGTATGATTGCTTTAATATGGGCTTATGCTACATTGATTTTATTGGATGGTCAAACATTGCAAGAATTAATAGATAAAGGAACTCCAGCCTTAGTAGTTTCAGAAGTTTCTGTCACAGCATTAGGAGCTATTTTAGGTACGATTGCAATCTTGGGGGTAATAATTCTTCCTTTAACATCAGGGGCAACCGCTTTTAGAGCAATAAGACTAATGCTTGCGGAGTATCTAAAATTAAATCAAACATCAAAAATTAAAAGATTAATTATAACCATTCCAGCATTTTTTATTTCTATGTTTTTATGTACTATAGATTTTCAAATGTTATGGCAGTATTTTTCTTGGGCTAATCAAACTTTAGCAACAATATCTTTATGGATTTGTACTATTTATTTGATAAAGCTCAAAAAGCCTATGTATTATACTTTTTTACCAGCACTATTTATGACTTTTGTAGTCATAACATATATCTTATACGCTCCTATAGGATTAGGATTAAATATAGATATATCAAAAGTATTAGCATTTCTGATTACGTTATCAATAGCTGTATTTTTCTTAGTAGGTAATAAAAAACTGGCTAAAAAAGAATCATAATAATATATATATTAATGTAAAATAATTTTTTGTAATGTTATTTTAATAGCTGTAAAATATTAGAGTATATTTTAATAAAATAAAAAATATAAGTCTTCTTATAGAAGTAATTATTTAAAACTGACGATGTAGCATACTTAGCATAAATTTATTATATTTGTCTTGTAAAAAATATTATTGAAATAACACACTATTTTTTTAGAGAATAATAAAAGATGTTTTGCTTTGTGTTATAATCTATATTGAACGTAAATTTATACATTTATGGTTTCAAATCAATACGAGGAGATAAAAAATGAAAAATATATATATCTTAATAACTATGATACTATTTTCTACCGTTTCATTATTTGCCAATAATATAGTAGTTCTTGCTACTGGTGGTACTATTGCTGGAGTTGCTGATTCACCAGCTCAAACTTCTGGATACAAAGCCGCATCTTTAGGAGTAGATGAAATCTTAGAATCTGTTCCTGAATTAAAAAAAATCAAAAATATAAATATAACAAGTGAGCAGGTTTTACAAATAGCTTCACAAAATTTTACTAATGAAGATTGGCTAAAATTAGCTAAAAAAGTTAATGAATTAGCAAAAACTCATGACGGTATAGTTATTACTCATGGTACAGATATATTAGAAGAAACAGCTTATTTCTTAAGTTTGGTGATTAATACAGAAAAACCAATAGTTTTAGTTGGTGCAATGAGACCAGCAACATCTATAAGTGCAGATGGTCCTATGAATCTTTACAATGCTGTTTTAGTTGCAAACTCGGACTTATCTAGAAAAAAAGGTGTATTGGTTGTAATGAATGATAGTATTTATGATGCTAGAAATGTTATAAAAAATAATAACTATAAAGTTGATGCTTTTTCTTCTCCAAATACAGGAGCTTTAGGTTTTGTGCATAATGGAGAAGTATCATTTATAAGTACTTTGGATAAAACCCATACATATTATAGTGAATTCAATATTGAAGATATCAAAAAATTACCAAAAGTTGATATTTTTTTTGGTAGTGCTGGTGCAAATGCGACATACATAGATGTTGCTCGTAAAGATAAAATAGATGCAATAGTTTATGCAGGTTCTGGAAATGGCAGTATGTCAGCTTCTGTTGAAAAAGCAATGATAGAAGCAAGAAAAGCAGGAGTTGTTATTATAAGATCTTCAAGAATTCCTTCAGGACATGTAGCTAGAAATGGTGAAGCAAACGATGATGTGAATAACTTTATAGCTTCTTACGATTTAACTCCACAAAAAGCAAGAATATTAGTTATGCTAGGATTAACTAAAAATAAAGATACAAAATATTTACAGTCTTTATTTTCTAAATATTAAATATTAATTTTTCTCTGGATTGGATTCTTTCCAATCTAGAGAATGACATATTTATAATTTGTAAATATAAATCACAAATTTTTAAAAAATCTGTGTAATTATTTTATAGAATTTTATTCTAAATCATAATGTAATTCTATTTTTAAACTTAATATTTTATTTATAATAGTTTTATATTAAGTATTACATACAAAATAAGTCTAACAATAAAGTTACTAACAGATAATTAAGAAAGGACAATCATAAATATAAAAATAAAAAGATTATTATTTAGAATGTTATTTAAAATAAAAAAATGGTTTTACTTATTATAAATTTCATATAGAGCAATAGCTGTTGCGTTAGATATATTTAAACTTTCCATCTTATTAGAATTCATAGGAATTTTTGCCAAGAAATCACAAGATTTTTTAGTTAAATCTCTCATACCTTTATCTTCTGAACCTAATACAAGAGCAGTTTTAGGAAAAGAATCAAGCTGATGCAAATATGTATTAGTATGAGCATCTAAACCAATAATCCAAAAGCCTTCTTTTTTTAACTGGTCAATAGCATTAGATAAATTAGATACTTCTATAAGAGTTATTTTTTCAAATCCTCCTGTTGCTGTTTTTACCATCAAAGCATTCTCTTTCGGAAAATTAGTTTTAGTAAATACAATTGCACTAACATCAAATGCCACAGCTGACCTAATTATACTACCAATATTTCTTGTATCTGTTACTTGATCTAAAATAAGAACACAAGTTTTTTTATTTTCGTCTAATGATTGTGTAAATAAATTGATATTTTCAGTTAATAATGGATCTACCTGCATTGCAATACCTTGATGAATAGAATCACTAGGTAAAAATTTTTCAATAGAAAACTTATCAGCAATAGAAATAACACTTTTAGAAAGACCATCGTTTCTTTTTTCAAGAATACTCAACAACTCATTTTGATACTTCTCATAAGCAAGAATTTTATAAACCTTCCTCTCATTATTTGTCAATGCAGATAAACAAGCATGTTGACCATAAATCCATATTCTATGAGAGTTATTATTTATTTGAGGTTTCATTATTAATTTCCTTATTCCTATATAATTATTTTATAATAAAATATATCTTATTGATTATAAAGAAAATTATTATATATATGTATCACATTTATAACAAACATAAATATATTGTTTTATCTTGTATTTTTCATGCAGTGATATTTGTTGGGTATTACTTTTTTTATAATATTGAAAATAGAAAAATAAACTATGATTATAACGAATATCATAAAATACAAATACAATTTCAAAATGAATTTACTATTCCAATAGCTAGTAATATAAAAGCTAGTAATGTAAAAAAAAGGACACCAAATAAAAAAGAACAAAATCTTTTTGAAGAAAATAATTCTTATGAAATAATAGAAGATAGATCCTTTATAAAGTATAAAACACCAAAATATCCTAAAAAAGCATTACTAAAACAACAACAAGGAGAAGTAATAGTAAGACTATTAGCAGATAAGTTCGGAGATATACAAAAAATAGTTATTTATAAATCATCTAATTATCCTTTACTAGATAATGCAGTATTGGAATCAGCACAAAGTTGGAAAATAACAAAAGAATTAACAAAAACATATTGGATACAAATAAAAGTAGATTTTATTATTCAATAATAGCACCAATAATGCTATACTTAAAAAGTTACAGGGGTGCTTTAATTAAGCTGAGAAATACCCTCAAACCTGATCAAATTAATATTTGCGTAGGGAGTATACAAGCACTCACTGTATTAATTTATCTGATATTTATAAAACAAATACAGAGTAATAATAATATGAAAACACATCAATCATTATACAAGCTATTTTTACTATTTTTTATAACAACAACTACAATTTATGCCCATAAAACCGATAAATTAGGAATATACGATAGACCAGATATTTATTGGATACAAACTTCTAATGAATATCAAAATGTTACAAAATCACTGTACTACTTAGCTCAAATCCAATTAGATGAAATATTAAAAAATAAAGAAAAATCAGCATTTTTAGAACAAAAAGATAACTTTAAAAACCTACCTCCAGCGGTTATTATGGATATTGATGATACTATTTTAAACACAACAAATTTTGCTGTATATATGAATCTTAATCCAAATAAAGGGTACTCAACAAAAGATTGGAATAAGTATGTAAAGCAAGAAATATCTTTTGCTATATTAGGAAGTGTAGAATTTATTAACTATGCTTTATCTAAAGGGGTAACAGTTTTTTTTGTATCTAATCGTACTCATGATGGTTTTAATGCAACTCTAAACAATTTAAAAAAAGTAGGAATCAATGTTCCAAATATGAAAGATAGAATTATGCTGGTTAGAGGCAAGAAAAATTGGGATTCCAATAAGTATAATCGTTATAAAGAAATAGCAAAAAAATATTATATTTCCATGATAATAGGTGATAACATGACAGATTTTTTAGCACCTTTTGCAGAAGATATAACATATAAAGAATATAAAAAATTAAATAAAATTTATGCAAGCTATATAGGTAAATACTGGATACAAATACCAGCTACAACTTATGGATCATGGCAAAATATTAAAGATATCAACAAAGAGATAGAAACAGTTATTATTAAATAAATAAGAATTATTTAGTGAACATTAAATACTGAAAAAAACAGTTGTAAAAATAAAATCTATATGCTAGCATACTAAAAGTTAGGAATTACATCAGTAAACTTGATTCTTTATGGATGGGTGTCCGAGTGGCTAAAGGAGGCGGACTGTAAATCCGCTGGCGTATGCCTACGTAGGTTCGAATCCTACCCCATCCACCATTTAAAAAGCAAGGCAGTTCTTTTTGTCTTTGCGGGTGTAGCTCAATGGTAGAGCAGAAGCCTTCCAAGCTTACGACGAGGGTTCGATTCCCTTCACCCGCTCCATTAAAACTAATCAGAAAAAATTATGTTGAATATATATTTATTTTTGCTAATATTCATTTAGGGTTAAAATAATAGCCAGTTAGTAAAGATAGAAAACCTAAAAGATAAGGAAGAAGATAGATGGCAAAAGAGAAGCACGAAAGAACAAAGCCGCATGTGAATATAGGCACAATAGGTCATGTTGATCATGGTAAAACAACATTAACAGCTGCAATTACAAAAGTGATGTCAGAAGTTAATGGTGGAGAAGCAGTTGATTTTGCAAACATAGATAAAGCGCCAGAAGAAAGAGCAAGAGGAATAACAATATCGACATCGCATGTTGAATATGAAACAGGTAATAGACATTATGCGCATGTAGATTGTCCAGGTCATGCTGATTATATTAAGAACATGATCACAGGAGCAGCACAAATGGATGGAGCTATTTTAGTTGTATCAGCAAATGATGGTCCAATGCCACAAACAAGAGAACATATTCTATTAGCAAGGCAAGTAGGAGTTCCAGCGATATGTGTATTCATGAATAAAGTAGATATGGTAGGAGATCCAGAGTTGCTAGAATTGGTAGAGATGGAAATACAAGAAGCCTTAGAAGCGCAAGGATTTATGAATTGTCCAATAGTGAAAGGTTCAGCATTAGCAGCATTAGAAGGTAAAGATGATGAAATCGGCAAGAATGCAATAATAGCATTAATGGAAGCAGTAGATTCTCATATTCCAGAGCCAGTAAGAGAATTAGATAAGCCATTTATTATGCCAGTAGAAGATGTATTTTCAATATCAGGAAGAGGAACAGTTGTTACAGGTAAAATAGAGCAGGGTATAGTTAAGGTAGGTGAAGAAATAGAAGTAATTGGCTTAAGAGATACCCAGAAAACAACATGTACCGGTGTAGAGATGTTTAGAAAACTGTTGGATGAAGGTCAGGCAGGAGATAATGTTGGTGTATTATTAAGAGGAACGAAGAGAGAAGAAGTAGAACGAGGACAAGTGTTAGCGAAGCCAGGTTCAATAACTCCGCATAAGAAGTTTGAATGTGAAGTGTACATATTAAGCAAAGATGAGGGAGGAAGACATACTCCGTTTTTCAATAACTATAGACCACAGTTTTATTTTAGAACGACAGATGTAACAGGTTCAGTGCAATTGCCAAGTGGAGTTGAGATGGTAATGCCAGGAGATAATGTAAAATTTGCAGTAGAGTTAGTATCGCCAATAGCAATGTCAGAACAATTGAGATTTGCAATCAGAGAAGGTGGTAGAACTGTTGGTGCCGGTGTTATCTCTAAAATTATTGATTAATTAAAGTGTTTTCTAGTCTCTTTAAAAAGAGGCTAGCATGTAGGGGTGTAGCTCAATTGGTAGAGTATCGGTCTCCAAAACCGAGGGTTGCGGGTTCGAGTCCCTCCTCCCCTGCCATTAATTATTGTAAAAGGTTAATATTAATATGTTAAAAAAATCGCTTAATTTTTTTAATCAGGTGAAACAAGAATTTAATAAAATTACTTGGACTCCAAGAAAACAAGCAATTTCAATATCTGGAATAGTTTTTGTAATGGTATTCATTACAGCTTTTTACTTCTTTGTATTAGATTGGATACTTTCTAGTATTGTTGGTTTCTTGCTTAATTTAGGGAGTTAATTTATGAATTGGTATATTTTACAAGTTTATTCTGGTTATGAAAGACGTGTTTTAGAATCTATAGAAGAGTCAGTTGAAAAAAAAGGTTTAGAGTCCCGTATTCAAGAAATTTTTATACCTACTCAAGAAGTTCTACAGATGAGATATGGTAAAAAAAATAATGTTAAGAAAAATCTAATCAGAGGTTATGTTTTTATTAGTATGGATATAAACGATCAATTGTTTCATCTAATTAAAAGTGTGACCGGGGTTTCCAAATTCCTTGGTTCATTAGATAAAAATGGAGTTCCTTTTCCAGTTTCTCAGATAGAAATAGATAAAATGTTAAATATGGTTGATAATCAAAATTCTGTTTCGACGAATATTAATAAACTTTTTGAAGTGGGTGAAGAAGTTAGGATTACCTCTGAGCCGTTTTCTTCTTTTAAAGGTATCATTCAAGAAATTGGAGAGGATAAAATGAAACTTAAGGTCTCTGTTTCTATATTTGGAAGAATGACACCAGTAGAGTTAGAATACAATCAAGTTGAAAAAATAAAAGATTAATTTATCTAAGTAAAGATAATATCATAATTTATATGTTGACTTTATCTAAAAAAAGGTATATCAATATATGTTGACGTTTTAACATGATTAGGTAAAATCATGTTAGATTCTTATGTATGTAGTAGATATGCAAAAAATCGCACTACAACTCTAGTTAATTGTAATTGTTAATGAAATAGAGGATGAAATGGCTAAAAAAGTTCAAACTTATATAAAATCACAAATTCCTGCAACTCAAGCAGCTCCTGCTGGATTGGGTTCTACATTAGGACCTGCAGGAATTAATATTATGGAATTTTGTAAAGCATTTAATGCACAAACCCAATCTTTGGAAGCTGGTATGCCAATACCAGTTGTAATTACGGTTTTCGAAGATCGTAGCTTTACTTTTATTACAAAAAAACCTCCTGTAACTTATTATATTAAGAAAGCCTCTGGTGTTTCTAAGGGTTCTTCTACGACAGGTAGAACAATTGTTGGTTCTATATCTATGGAAGATATAAAGAAAATAGCAGAAGACAAAATGGTAGATCTTAATGCAAGAACATTGGATTCTGCTTGTGAAATGATAAAAGGTTCAGCCCGTTCAATGGGTTTAGATATAGTGGAGTAATTGCAGATGGTAAGAGAAGTAAAAAGAATTCGTAAAATTAAAGAATCATTAGATCTGAATAAGGTTTATACTATAGAAGAAGCAGTGAAGTCTTTAATTTCTAATAGTTCACTTAAATTTCCTGAAACTTTAGATGTTGCAGTTAAGTTGGGCGTTAATCCTCAACATTCAGATCAGATTGTGAGAGGTGTGGTTCAATTGCCTAATGGTACTGGTAAAACAGCAAGAGTTGCTGTTTTTGCAAGAGGAGATAAAGCTCAAGAAGCAAAAGATGCTGGTGCTGATATTGTTGGTTCAGAAGATTTAGTTGAAATGATTCAAAAAGGTGAAATCAATTTTGATAAATGTATAGCTACTCCTGATATGATGGCTTTGCTAGGTCGTGTTGCTAAAATTTTAGGTCCTAAAGGGTTAATGCCAAATGCAAAGTTAGGTAGTGTTACTTTAAATATAAAGTCGGCTGTTGAATCTGCTAAGGCTGGTCAAGTTGAATTTAGAGCTGAAAAAGCAGGTATAGTACATGCTGGATTAGGTAAATTAAATTTTAAAGAAGAATCTCTTGTTGAGAATGTTAAGGTATTTTTTGATGCATTAGCAAAAGCTAAGCCGTCAGGTGCAAAAGGTGCTTATTTTATTAAAGCAAGTATTTCTTCTACTATGGGTGTTGGTTTAAAATTAGATTTATCTAGTATTGTAAAACTTTAATTAATTATTAAGAATACCTGTCAAAGACCTTAGGTGTTGCTTGATTTGTTAAGTAGTTAAGTAACTTAATTGCCTAAGTAGGCGGTGAGATAATCTATTTTTTTTCTCATCGGGCGGGGGTGTAGTGGTGAAAATTACTACAGAAATTTACTTAACATTATTTTCGTAATTTTAACTAGGAGAAAGTAAGTGAATCGTTCTGAAAAACAAGATCTTATTTCTGAGTTAAATGAAGTATTTTCTAATACTAAGTCTGTAGTTGTTGTTCATTATAAAGGTTTGACAGTTGCACAGATAGAAGAATTAAGAAATAGTACTTCTAAAGCAGAAATAGGATTCAAAATTGTAAAGAACAGTCTTGCTAGTCTAGCCCTAAAAGATACGCAAAATAGCGTTTTAGATGAATTTTTTGTAGGTCCATCAGCCATAGCTTGGGGAGAAGATCCTGTTTCGTGTGCAAAAATCATTAATGATTTTTCGAAAAAGAATCCACACTTGGCTATTATTGGTGGCTCTTACAATGCATCTAAATTGTCTGCATCTGATGTTAATACATTAGCAACATTGCCTTCATTTGATGAAATCAGAGGTAAGTTGGTTGGTTTGTTAACAGCTGCTGCAACAAAGGTAGCAGTTCTTTCCAGGACGCCTGCTACTAACGTTGTTGGTGTTTTAGAGGCTTATTCTAAAAAGGCTTAGTTTTAATAAAAAGTTAAATAAAATATTAAATTATTATGAGGATTAAAAATGGCAGATTTAAACAAAATCGTTGATATGTTATCAGAATTAACAGTGATAGAAGCTGCAGAGCTTTCTAAAATGTTAGAAGAAAAATGGGGTGTAACTGCAGTTGCTGCGGCTGCTCCTGCTGCTGCTGCTCAGGTTGGTGCGGTTGTTGAAGAAAAAGATGATTTTACAATTATTTTATCTGATGCAGGATCTAGCAAAATTAATGTTATCAAAGAAATAAGAGCTATTACTGGTTTAGGTTTAAAAGAAGCTAAGGATTTAGTAGATGGTGCTCCAAAAGAAGTTAAATCTGGAGCTAAAAAAGCTGAAGCTGAAGAAATTAAGAAAAAATTAGAAGACGCTGGAGCTAAAGTAGAACTTAAATAATTATTTATTATTTAAGTCAAATATATGCCACATCGGAGAATTTTTTCTTTGATGTGGTATTTATGCTATTTAGTATTTTAAAATGATATTTTGGTGATGGGAATGAAAGGATTGAGTAACAATATTAGGATTCGTAGAGATTATAGTAAGATAAAATCTGTTGAGGCAATACCAGATCTTATAGAAATGCAAAAGGAATCTTATAACAAATTTCTACAGTTGCATGTTCCAAAAAATAAAAGAACACGCGGTGGGTTGTATAATGTTTTATCTTCTATTTTTCCAGTTCAGAGCAATGATGGAAAATTTATATTAGAATTTATTGATTATTCTTTTGATGAACCAAAATATTCTATAGACGAATGTAAAAATAGAGATGCCAACTATTCTCTTCCTTTAAAAATTAAGTTAAGATTAATTACTAATGATATTAACAAAGAAACAGGTTCTGTTACTGTTAAAGATATTAAAGAGCAAGATAGCTTACTTTGTGATATCCCTTTAATGACAAACAATGGTACTTTTGTAATTAATGGTACAGAAAGAGTAATTGTTTCACAAATTTATCGTTCACCAGGTGTGTTTTTTGACCATGACAAAGGTAAAAACATAAATTCAAGGCTATTGTATAGCGCGAGCGTTATTCCGCATGTTGGGTCTTGGTTGGATATAGAATTTGATTCAAAGGATTTGTTAAATGTAAGAATCGATAAAAGAAAAAAAATCCCTTTAACTTGTTTGCTTAGATCTTTAGATTCAGCTAAGACAGAAGTTATTAGAGAAAAGTTAGAAGCAGAAGGTAAAGAGATTAATCCAGAAAATGTTGAAGGTATGTCTCCTGAGGAAATTCTTGAAACTTTCTATGATAAAATTAAAGTAGAACAATGCAATGAGGGTTATATTGTTGATTTTGTTTCAGATTTATTTAGAGGTAGAAAGTTATCTTTTGACTTAATAGATGCAAATACTAAAGATATTTTAGTAAAATCAGATACTTTAGTTAGTGCTGGGGTATTAAAAAAATTAGAAAGGTCAAAAGTAGAAAAAGTAGTTCTTCCAGAAGAAGAAATAATAGGCAAATATATTGTAAAAAATCTTTTTGATAAAGAAGAAGTTCTAATAGCTAGTTCAGGATTAGAGATTAATAAAGAACTTTTAGATAAATTAAAAGAAGAAAATATCAAAGAATTTTCAATATTATTAATAGATAATATTAATATTGGACCTTATTTATTAAATACTTTATTAGCTGATAAGAATGATACTAGATTTAAAGCATTAAATGAAATTTATAAAATAGTAAAATCAGCAGATGCTCCAAATATTGAAGTTGCAGATGAATTATTTAGAAGCTTATTTTTTATTAATGAAAGATATGACTTATCAAATGTTGGTAGGGTTAAAATTAATGAAAAGTTTGGATTAAATGATTCAGAAGATTTAACAGTTTTAACTAAAAAAGATATTATTAATATAATTAAACATCTTCTAAAAATTAGAGATGGCCATATTGGAGTTGATGATATAGATAACTTAGGTAATAGAATAGTTCGTTCTGTTGGTGAGTTAGTAGAAAATGAATTAAGAATTGTTTTTGTAAGAATGGAGAGATATATTCAAGAAAAAATGTCTACTTCTGAAGAATTAATGCCTGCTGAAACTATAAATGTCAAAGCGGTTCAAGCTGCTTTAAGAGATTTTTTTGGGTCTTCTCAATTATCACAGTTTATGGATCAAACTAATCCATTATCTGAAATTACTCATAAAAGAAGGTTATCAGCTTTGGGACCTAAGGGTTTAACTAGAGAAAGAGCCAGTTTTGAAGTAAGGGATGTTCATTTAACTCATTATGGTAGGATTTGTCCAATAGAAACTCCAGAAGGTCCTAATATAGGTCTTATAAATTCATTAGCTTGTTATGCAAAAATTAATAAATATGGATTTTTAGAAACTCCTTATCGTGTTGTAAAAGATGGTATTGTTACTGACGAAATTATATACTTAAATGCAACAAGAGAAGCTAATCATCCTGTGGCTCAATCAAGTGCAGTTTTAGATTCTTCTAACCGATTGATAGAAGAATTAGTTATTTGTAGAATATCTGGAGAAGCAACATTGTGTTCTCCTATGGATGTTAAGTACATGGAAGTATCACCAACTCAATTGGTTTCTGTTGCTGCTTCGTTAGTTCCATTTCTTGAAAATGATGATGCTAATAGAGCACTTATGGGTGCAAATATGCAACGTCAGGCTGTTCCATTGTTAAAATCAGAAGCTCCTATTGTTGGTACAGGTATGGAAGGTTTGGTTGCAAGAGATAGCGGTGTAACTGTTTTATCTAAAACCGATGGTGTTGTATATCAAGTAGATGCTAAAAAAATTGTTGTTAAGGCAATAGATGAATCTAGCGGTTTACCTTATGATTTAATTGTTTACGATCTTAAAAAATTCCAAAGATCAAATCATAATACTTGTATTAACCAAAAACCTCTTGTAAAAGTTGGAGATAAAGTTAGAAAAGGCGATATTATTGCTGATGGCCATTCTATTGATAATGGAGAATTAGCTCTTGGTAAAAATGTCCTTGTTGCTTTTATGCCTTGGAATGGCTATAACTTCGAGGATTCTATCTTAATTTCAGAAAAAGTTGTGAAAGATGATGTATTTACATCTGTTCATATAGAAGAATTTGAAGTTGTAGCTAGAGATACAAAATTAGGAGCGGAAGAAATCACTGCTGATATTCCAAATATTGGAGATGAAGCTCTTAAAAATTTAGATGAATCTGGTATTGTTTATATTGGTGCTGAAATTAAATCGGGAGATATCCTTGTTGGTAAAGTTACACCGAAAGCAGAAACAGTAGTAACGGCAGAAGAAAAACTACTAAGAGCTATATTTGGAGAGAAAGCCGTTGATGTTAAAGATACTTCTTTAAGAGTTCCTTCTGGAATTAGTGGTACAATTATTGGAGTTAGTGTATTTTCAAGAAGAGGAGTTGAAAAAGATAGTAGAACTCAATCTATGGAAAGAGTATACATAGATAAATTAACTACAGAAAAAGAAGAAGAGCATTCAGTAATAAGTTCTTTATATAAAAGAAGGCTTACAGAATTTTTAAAAGGTAAAGAAGTTTCTACTGCTAAAGGTTTAAATTCTGGAGATATTATTGATGAAGCTACATTAAATGATATGAGCTTATCTGAAATATTAAAAGTTATACTAAAAGATAAGACTACAATGGTTACTGTTAATGATATTGTGGGTGAATATGATTTATCTGTTGCTAGATTAAATAAAAACTACAAAGATAAAATTGAGATTTTACAAAAAGGCGATGATTTGCCATCTGGTGTTTTAAAAATGGTAAAAGTATTTATTGCTGTTAAAAGAAAACTACAACCTGGTGATAAAATGGCTGGTCGTCATGGTAACAAAGGTGTTGTATCAAAAATTTTACCAGTTGAAGATATGCCATATTTAGAAGATGGTACTCCAGTTGATATTTGTTTAAATCCATTAGGTGTTCCTTCTCGTATGAATGTTGGTCAAATTTTAGAAGTTCATCTAGGTTGGGCTTGTGCTAATATTGGTAAGAAAGTTACAAAGATGGTAGAAGATTATTATAATGATAAGTCAAATATTTCTGATATTAGAGAATATTTATTACAATCTTATGGTGATAACGAAAAAGATACTATTGAGAAGTTATCAGATGATGAAGTAATAAGTTTAGCTAAAAATATTAGAAAGGGTTTACCTATATCTACTCCAGTATTTGATGGTGTAAAAGAAAAAGATATTAATGATCTTTTAACTCTTAATAACTTAGATACATCTGCTCAGGTATCTTTAATAGATGGTAGAACAGGTGAGCCTTTTGAAAGAAAAGTAACGGTTGGTTATTTGTATATGTTAAAACTACATCATTTAGTAGATGATAAAATACATGCTCGTTCAATAGGACCATACAGCTTAATTACACAACAACCTCTTGGTGGTAAAGCACAATTTGGTGGACAAAGATTTGGAGAGATGGAAGTGTGGGCTTTAGAAGCTTATGGTGCTGCTCATATTCTTCAAGAGATGTTAACTGTTAAATCTGATGATCAAATAGGTAGGAATCATGTTTACGAATCCATTATAAAAGGTGAAGAAACATTTAGTACAGGTATACCTGAATCGTTCAATGTATTAGTTAAAGAATTAAGGTCTTTATGTTTGAATTTAGAAATGAAAAAAATAGAAGAATAAAAAGACAAGAAATTTACATTAATTAAATAGTATATGTTAAGGGATCTTTAAATGAGTACAACAAATAATTTAGCTAAAGCTAATCCAAATGATTTTGATGTGATAGCTATATCAATAGCTAGTCCTGAAAAAATTCATTCTTGGTCTTATGGTGAAGTAAAAAAACCAGAAACTATTAACTATAGAACTTTTAAGCCAGAAAAAGATGGTTTATTCTGTGCAAAAATATTCGGACCTATAAAAGATTACGAGTGTTTATGTGGTAAATATAAAAGGATGAAATACAAAGGCATTGTATGTGAAAAGTGCGGTGTAGAAGTAATTCAACAAAATGTAAGAAGAGAAAGAATGGGACATATAGAGTTAGCAGCTCCGATTGTTCATGTTTGGTTTTTAAAATCAGTTCCTTCTAAAATTGGAACTCTTTTAGATATTAATTCTAAAGAGTTAGAAAAAGTTTTATATTTTGAAAAATATATAGTGATAGATCCAGGTGTATCTTCTTTTAAAATAAATCAAACAATAACAGAAGAAGAATACAGAGATGCCATAAGTGAGTTAGGAGAGGATTCATTTAAAGCTGAAATGGGAGCTGAAGCCATTAAAGAAATTTTAATGGGGATTGAGTTAGAATTAGAAGCTAAGAAACTTAGGTTATCTCTGCAAGAAACTATGTCAGATATTAAATCTAAAAAGATTCTTAAAAAATTAAAAATAATAGATTCTCTGATTGAAACAGGTACAAGACCAGAATGGATGGTAATGACAGTATTACCAGTATTACCACCAGATTTAAGACCTTTAGTTCCATTAGATGGTGGTAGATTTGCAACATCAGATCTAAATGATTTATATAGAAGAGTTATAAATAGAAACAATCGTTTAAGAAAATTGATGGAGTTAGGAGCTCCTAATATCATTGTTAGAAATGAAAAAAGAATGCTACAAGAAGCTATAGACGCTTTATTTGATAACACAAAAAGAGGGAATCCAATTACTGATGGTAATAAAAGACCTCTGAAATCTTTTGCTGATATGTTAAAGGGTAAACAGGGTCGTTTCAGACAAAATCTATTAGGTAAACGTGTTGATTATTCCGGACGTTCTGTTATTACTGTGGGACCTTACCTAAGATTACATGAGTGTGGTTTACCGAAAAAAATGGCATTAGAATTATTTAAACCATTTATTTATTCTAAACTTCAAATGCACGGAATAGCTTCTACTATTAAAATAGCTAAAAAAATGGTAGAGAAAGAAAGGGCAGAAGTTTGGGATATATTAGAAGAAGTTATTAGAGAGCATCCAGTGTTATTAAACAGAGCTCCAACTCTTCATAGATTAGGTATTCAAGCCTTTGAACCAAAACTCATAGAAGGTAAAGCAATACATTTACATCCTCTTGTTTGTACAGCATTCAATGCCGACTTTGATGGTGATCAAATGGCTATCCATATACCACTATCACTAGAGGCTCAACTGGAAGCAAGAGTTTTAATGATGTCTACAAACAATATTTTATCTCCTGCTAATGGTCGTCCTATTATCGTTCCTTCTCAGGATATTGTATTAGGTATATATTACTTATCAATACAAAGAGAAGGCGAAAAAGGTGAAGGGAAAAGTTTCTCTTATATTGCAGAAGTAGAAAAGGCTTTAGAATCTAAAGTTATTACTTTACATACAAAAATAAAATATAGATTAAAAAATGAAATGATTGAAACTACAGCTGGTAGATTATTTTTATCAGAACAGTTACCAAAACATGAACTCATAGATTTTTCACTAATCAATAAAACACTAACTAAAAAAGAAGTTGCTTCGCTTATAGATTATATTTATCGTTATTGTGGACAAAAAGCTACGGTTAAATTTGTTGATCATATAATGCAATTAGGTTTTACAGCGGCTTGTAAGGCAGGTATTTCTATTGGTAAGGATGATTTAATTATTCCTGATACTAAATTTAAAACTGTTGATGCAACAGAAGCTAAAGTTAAAGAATATGAAACACAGTTTCAAGAAGGTTTGATTACAGAAGGTGAAAGATATAATAAAATTATTGATGCTTGGTCTTCTTGTTCTACCAAAATAGCTGATGATATGATGGTTGAAATGTTAAAACAAGTTCCTGGTAAACCTGTAAATTCAGTTTATATGATGATGCATTCTGGTGCTAGGGGTTCTGTTGCGCAGTTGAAACAGCTAGCAGGTATGAGAGGTCTTATGGCTAAACCTTCTGGTGAAATTATTGAGATTCCAATTATTTCAAATTTTAAAGAAGGCTTAAAAGTTTTAGAATATTTTAACTCTACTCATGGAGCAAGAAAAGGTCTTGCTGATACGGCGTTAAAGACAGCAAACGCTGGTTATTTAACTCGTAGGCTTGTTGATGTTGCCCAAGATATGATAGTAATAAATGAAGATTGTGGTTCAGAACAAGGAATAGAAGTAAAAGCTATTATAGAAGGTGGACATATTGTTGAAAGTTTAGGAGATAGAGTTTTGGGTAGATACACATCAGAAGATGTTAAAGATATTCAAACAGGAAAAATAATAGTTCCTTCTCAAACTTATATAGATGAAAAAATTGCTAAATTGCTTGATCAAAGTGGATTAGATAAAGTTTTTGTTAGATCTGTTTTAATGTGTAAAGAAAAAAGAGGTATCTGTGTTAAATGTTATGGTAGAGATATTTCTAAAGGTTATCCTGTAAATTTAGGTGAAGCAGTAGGTGTTGTTGCCGCGCAGTCAATAGGAGAACCGGGTACTCAGCTAACAATGAGAACATTTCATATCGGTGGTGCTGCTCAAAAAGTAGCAGAGAAAAATTCAATAGAAACTCCAATTTCTGGTACTTTAAAATTAGAAAATTGCAGAGTGATTACTAATAGAGAGGGAACAAGTATTGTTTTAAGTCGTAGTGGTGAAGCTGTATTATTAGACGATTTAGGGCAAGAAAGATTCAGACAAAAAATACCTTATGGTGCAAAATTATATGCGAATGAAGGAGACAAGGTAGATTTTAACTTCAAAGTTGCAGAATGGGATCCTTTCACTGTGCCAATAATTACAGAATTTGAAGGTATTGCGGAATATGCAGATTTATTAGAAGGTCTTTCTTTAAGTGAGCAAACAGATGAAGCAACAGGTATTACTTCAAAAGTTGTTATGAATTGGAGGCAACAGTCAAGAAATTCTAGTTTAAAACCTAGAATTATATTGAATGCTCAAAATAGCGATTCTAAATCAGATCTTTCTTATTTATTGCAACCAAATACCATTATTTTAATTAATAACGGTCAACAAGTTCATTCAGGTGACATTATTGCGAGAGTTCCAAAAGAATCTGTAAAAACTCGTGACATTACAGGTGGTTTACCTAGGGTTATTGAACTATTTGAAGCTAGAAAATATAAAGATGCAGCTGTTGTTTCTGATATTTCTGGAGTTGTTGAATATTCTCAGGATTATAAAAATAAAAGAGGTATTATTGTTAGATCTAAAGAAGATTCGAATGTTTATTGTGAGTATACTCTACCAAAAGATAAACAATTATTAGTTTATGAGGGAGATTTCATAGAAAAAGGTGATCAACTTACAGAGGGATCAGTTAATCCTCACGATATTTTAAGAACTAAAGGTGTACAAGCACTAGCCTCTTACATGGTAAATGAAGTACAAGATGTTTATAAATTACAGGGTGTGAGTATTAACGATAAGCATATAGAAGTAATTGTTCGTCAAATGTTGCAAAAAGTTGAAATAATAGAGGTGGGTGATTCTCCTTATATTTTAGGAGATCAAGTTGATAGACTAGATATATTTGAAATGAATGAACAGCTAGAAAAAGAAAATAAAGAAATAGCAAGGTATAATATAGTTCTGCAAAGTATAACAAGAGCTAGCTTACAAACTCGTTCGTTTATCTCTTCAGCATCTTTCCAAGAGACTACTAAAATTCTTACAGAAGCAGCTTTAATGAGCAAAGTTGATAGGCTTGAAGGCTTAAAAGAAAATATAATCGTGGGAAGATTAATACCAGCAGGTACTGGTTTTCTATTAAGAAAATATAAGAAGTAATCTATTTCAGTCATATTTGCAATTATTTTTATAAATATGATTGACTAATCTAAAATAAGTAGCTAATATTATTTTAGTCTATTTGAATGGTAATAATAGAAGGCTTTTGTATTGAAAAAGTGTAATAAGTAAAAAATGTGGGAGTACTATGCCAACAATTAATCAGTTAATTAAGAAGCCAAGACAGAAAGTAGCTTCTAGAAATAAGGTTCCAGCTTTATTAGGCTGTCCGCAAAGAAGAGGAGTTTGTACTCGTGTATACACTACTACTCCTAAGAAGCCAAATTCTGCGTTAAGAAAAGTGGCTAGGGTTAGATTAACATCTCAACATGAAGTAACAGCTTATATACCTGGTGAAGGGCATAATTTGCAGGAGCATTCTGTAGTTTTAATCAGAGGTGGTCGTGTTAAAGATTTACCAGGGGTTTTATACCATGTAATAAGAGGAACTTTAGATACTCAAGGTATTGAAAAAAGACGTCAAAGACGTTCTTTGTATGGTGCTAAAAAACCAAAAAAATAAAATATATAATTATTAAGAATTTTTAAAAGAGGTTAAAGTATGTCTCGTCGTCACGCAGCAGAGAAAAGGGAAGTATTGCCAGACCCAAAGTATAAAGATGCTTTGGTAACTAAGTTCATTAATTGTTTAATGTACGATGGTAAAAAATCAGTAGCTGAAAAGATTTTTTATGAATCTTTAGATATGTTAGCAAACAAATCAGGTAAGAATCAAATTGAAATTTTTCATGATGCTGTTGATAATGTGAAGCCATCCATAGAAGTTAAATCTAGAAGAATAGGTGGAGCAACTTATCAGGTTCCTGTTGAAGTAAGAGGTGAGCGTAGAAATGCATTAGCCATTCGTTGGTTGATTTCTTTATCAAGAAAAAGATCAGAAAAAACAATGACAGAAAGGCTTTGTAATGAAATGTTAGATGCATCTAATTCAAGAGGAACTGCTGTTAAGAAAAAAGAAGATACTCACAAAATGGCAGAAGCTAACAAAGCTTTTGCTCATTATCGCTGGTAGGAGATTATTATGTCTAAAATAGAATTAGTTAATTATCGTAATATTGGTATTATGGCGCATATTGATGCTGGTAAAACAACTACTACAGAAAGAATCTTGTTTTATACTGGTCGTTCTCATAAGATTGGTGAAGTGCATGAAGGTAATGCTACTATGGATTGGATGGAACAAGAGCAAGAAAGAGGGATAACAATTACTTCTGCTGCAACGACTTGTTTTTGGAATGATCATAGGATTAATATCATAGATACTCCAGGTCATGTTGATTTTACAATTGAAGTTGAAAGATCTTTAAGAGTATTAGATGGTGCTGTAGCTGTTTTTGATGGTGTAGCTGGTGTGGAGCCTCAAAGTGAAACGGTTTGGAGACAGGCTGATAAGTATAATGTTCCAAGAATGTGTTTTGTTAATAAACTAGACAGAACAGGTGCTGATTTTAATCGTTGTGTGAGTATGATTATAGATAGATTGGGTGCTACTCCTTTGGTTTTGCAAATTCCTATAGGAATAGAGGCAGAGTTTATTGGTGTTGTTGATTTAGTAGAAAATAGAGCTATTGTTTGGGAAAATGAAGAGTTAGGTGCTAAATTTAGTTATGTAGATATACCCGAAAATCTTAAAGCGGAAGCTGAAGAAAGAAGATCAGCTTTAATAGAAAAAGCTGTAGAGGTTGAAGATAAACTTTTAGAAGATTATTTAGAAGGTAAAGAAATATCTGTTGCTGATTTAAAAAAATGTATCAGAAAAGGAACTATAGAATCTATTTTTGTTCCAGTTGTTTGTGGTTCAGCTTTTAAAAATAAAGGAGTTCAACCTCTTTTAGATGCTGTTGTAGATTATTTGCCTTCTCCTTTAGATTTGGGTAATGTTGAAGCTACAAGTGCAAAAGATCCAGAACAAACTATTGAGCTAGCTCAATCGTCTGATCAAAAATTTGCTGCATTAGCTTTTAAGATTATGAACGATCCTCATGTTGGAAATTTAACATTCTGTAGAATTTATTCTGGTAGATTAGAAAAAGGTTCTACGGTATTGAACTCTGTTAAGGACAAAAAAGAAAGGGTTGGAAGAATGTTATTAATGCATGCCAACAATAGGGAAGATGTTGCAGAAGCAGAAGCTGGAGATATTGTGGCTTTGGTAGGACTAAAAGAAACTACAACTGGTGATACTTTATGTGATACTTCATTTCCAGTTGTTTTAGAAAGGATGGATTTTCCAGATCCAGTTATTGAGATAGCTATAGAGCCTAAAACTAAAGCCGATCAGGAAAAGATGGGTATGGGGATAGCTAGACTGGTAGCAGAAGATCCTTCGTTAAGAGTTAAAAATGATGAAGAAAGTGGTCAAACAGTTTTAGCTGGTATGGGTGAATTACATCTTGAAATTATCGTAGATAGATTAAAAAGAGAATTCAAGGTAGAAGCTAATGTTGGGGCTCCGCAAGTGGCATATAGAGAGACTTTTTCTAAGCCATGTGATGTTGATTATACTCATAAAAAACAAAGTGGTGGTGCTGGTCAGTTTGCCAAGGTTAAAATTAAATTTACACCTCTTCAGCCAGGTGAAGGATTTAAGTTTACAAATTCTGTAGTTGGGGGTAGTATTCCTAGGGAATATGTGCCAAGTGTAGAAAAAGGTATTGTTAGTGCTATGCAAAACGGTATATTAGCTGGTTTCCCGGTTGTAGATGTAGCTGCTGAAGTTTACGATGGTCAATATCATGATGTTGATTCTAATGCTTTGACATTTGAAATTGCTGGTAGGGGAGCTTTCAGAGAAGCTATGGAAAAATCTTCTCCAAAGCTTTTAGAGCCAATTATGGGAGTTGAAGTAGTAACGCCCGAAGATTATATGGGAGACATTATTGGAGATCTTAATAGTAGGAGAGGTCAAATAAATTCTATGGAAGATAGAGGAAATGCCAAAGTTGTTTTAGCTTCTGTCCCATTGAGTTCTATGTTTGGTTATATTCAAGATCTAAGATCAAAAAGTCAAGGTAGAGCTCAATTTTCAATGCAATTTTCTCACTATGCAGAAGTTCCTGTTAATGTGGCAACTGAAGTTAAAGCTAAATACTCTAGTAGAAATTAAAAATTATTTATAATCTAAGATAGAAAACCTAAAAGATAAGGAAGAAGATAGATGGCAAAAGAGAAGCACGAAAGAACAAAGCCGCATGTGAATATAGGCACAATAGGTCATGTTGATCATGGTAAAACAACATTAACAGCTGCAATTACAAAAGTGATGTCAGAAGTTAATGGTGGAGAAGCAGTTGATTTTGCAAACATAGATAAAGCGCCAGAAGAAAGAGCAAGAGGAATAACAATATCGACATCGCATGTTGAATATGAAACAGGTAATAGACATTATGCGCATGTAGATTGTCCAGGTCATGCTGATTATATTAAGAACATGATCACAGGAGCAGCACAAATGGATGGAGCTATTTTAGTTGTATCAGCAAATGATGGTCCAATGCCACAAACAAGAGAACATATTCTATTAGCAAGGCAAGTAGGAGTTCCAGCGATATGTGTATTCATGAATAAAGTAGATATGGTAGGAGATCCAGAGTTGCTAGAATTGGTAGAGATGGAAATACAAGAAGCCTTAGAAGCGCAAGGATTTATGAATTGTCCAATAGTGAAAGGTTCAGCATTAGCAGCATTAGAAGGTAAAGATGATGAAATCGGCAAGAATGCAATAATAGCATTAATGGAAGCAGTAGATTCTCATATTCCAGAGCCAGTAAGAGAATTAGATAAGCCATTTATTATGCCAGTAGAAGATGTATTTTCAATATCAGGAAGAGGAACAGTTGTTACAGGTAAAATAGAGCAGGGTATAGTTAAGGTAGGTGAAGAAATAGAAGTAATTGGCTTAAGAGATACCCAGAAAACAACATGTACCGGTGTAGAGATGTTTAGAAAACTGTTGGATGAAGGTCAGGCAGGAGATAATGTTGGTGTATTATTAAGAGGAACGAAGAGAGAAGAAGTAGAACGAGGACAAGTGTTAGCGAAGCCAGGTTCAATAACTCCGCATAAGAAGTTTGAATGTGAAGTGTACATATTAAGCAAAGATGAGGGAGGAAGACATACTCCGTTTTTCAATAACTATAGACCACAGTTTTATTTTAGAACGACAGATGTAACAGGTTCAGTGCAATTGCCAAGTGGAGTTGAGATGGTAATGCCAGGAGATAATGTAAAATTTGCAGTAGAGTTAGTATCGCCAATAGCAATGTCAGAACAATTGAGATTTGCAATCAGAGAAGGTGGTAGAACTGTTGGTGCCGGTGTTATCTCTAAAATTATTGATTAATTAAAGAAGGATTGTGATAATGGAAAACGAAAACATTAGAATCAAATTATTGGCTTTTGATCATAATTTATTAGATGATTCTGTTAAAGAAATAGTAAATGCAGCAAAAAGAACGGGAGCTAACGTAGTTGGACCTATTTCTTTGCCAACTAAAATTAGTAGATTTACTGTTTTAAGATCTCCTCATATTGATAAAAAGTCTAGAGAACAATTTGAAATGAGAATGCATAAGAGATTGTTAGATATTAAAGATCCGACACCACAAACAGTTGATGCGTTGATGAAATTAGAATTATCTGCTGGTGTTGATGTAGAAATTAAGCTTTAGGAGCAAAATAAATGAGAACTGGTTTAATTACAAAAAAAATTGGTATGTCTAGAATTTATGATGAGCAAGGAGTTTTTATTCCTGTTACGATTTTAGAAGTTAAAGATTGTGTTGTTTTAGATCATAAAACAATGGAAAAAGATGGTTATAATGCCTTGCAATTAGGCTTAGGAAAAGCTAAAGTTAAAAATGTATCAAAACCGATGTTAGGGGTTTTTAAGAAATCTTCTGTTGATCCTGTAAAAAAAATTATGGAATTTAGAATAGATGAAGAAAATTTTGTTGAGGTTGGCTCAGAATTTTCTGCATCCCATTTTATAAAAGATCAATTTGTTGATGTTTCAGGAATTACTATAGGTAAAGGTTTTGCTGGTGTTATTAAAAGACATAATTTTAGAAGTTTAAGAGCTTCTCATGGTGTTTCTTTAACTCATCGTTCTCATGGTTCTACTGGTAATAGACAAGATCCTGGAAGAGTTTTTAAAGGAAAAAAAATGGCAGGACATTTAGGTAATTCAAAGGTTACTACTCAAAATTTAAAAGTAGTTGCTATTGATGAAGCAAATAATTTAATTTTAGTTAAAGGTTCTGTACCTGGTCATAAGGGATCTTTTTTAGCAGTTAGAGATGCTGTAAAGAAAAAGTCACCAGAGGGTTTGCCTTTTCCAGCTGGATTAAACTCTTAAAGGAAATCATTTCTTTAATAATAAAATAAAATAAGGTATTTACAAATGAAGATAGATGTTATAAATTTATCCAGTGCCAAAGTAAAAGAGATAGAGATAGATGATTCTATTTTTTCAACAGATGTTAGATCTGATATTATGGCTAGGGTTGTGAAATGGCAATTAGCAAAGGCTAGAAGTGGAAATCACAAAGCAAAAACAAGAGCAGAAGTAAAGCATACAACTAGAAAACCGTTTAAACAAAAAGGAACTGGTAGAGCTAGACAAGGTATGACTAGCGTTCCTAATATGAGAGGTGGTGGTATTGCGTTTGGTCCTATTGTAAGAGATCATTCTCATAGTTTGACAAAAAAAGTGAGATCTTTAGGGTTAAAATCTGCTATTTCTTCTAAATTTAAAGAAGGAAAATTATTTGTTGTTGAGAATCTTAATCTAGATACTTATAAAACAGCGGAATTAACTAAAGTTTTGGCTAAATTAAATTTTGGATCTACTTTATTTGTTGACAGTTTTAATATTAATGATACATTTAAGAGGGCTTCTTCCAATATTCTTGGAGTTGATGTTCTTCCTCATATTGGTTTAAATGTTTACGATATATTGAAGCATGATTCTTTAGTTTTTACTGAAGAGGGTGTGAAAGAATTAATGGAGCGCTTAAATGGAAAATAAAAATAAAGAAAGACTTTACGAAGTAATTCGTAACCCTATTATTACAGAAAAAACAACTCTTCTTGCAAGTGATAATAAAATAGTTTTTGAAGTTTCTCCTTCTGCAAATAAACACGAAATAAAAACGGCAGTTGAGTTTTTATTTAAAGTGAAAGTTGATGCTGTAAATACTATAAATCAAAATGGTAAGCTGAAAATTTTCAAAGGTAAATTAGGTAAAAGAAAAAATTATAAAAAAGCTGTTGTGACTTTATCAAAAGGTCAAACAATTGATTTAGCTTCGGGAGTTTAAAAATGGCGTTAAAGCATTATAATCCAGTTACACCAGGTCAAAGAGGGCTGGTTCTTGTTGAAAGAAAGGATATTTGGAAAGGTAAACCAGAAAAATCTCTTACAATAGGTTTAAAAAAATCTGGTGGTAGAAACAATACAGGAAGAATAACTGTTAGGCATATTGGTGGTGGTCATAAAAAAAGATATCGTTTAGTAGATTTTAGAAGAAATAAATTTGATATTATTGCTGAAGTTGAAAGAATAGAATATGATCCTAACCGTACATCTTTTATTGCTTTAGTTTCTTATGAAGATGGTGAAAAATCTTATATAATAGCTCCTAATGGGTTGTCTGTTGGAGATAGAATTGTTAGTTCAGTATCTGCAGATATTAAAATAGGAAATACTATTCCATTAATTAATATTCCTGTTGGAACAATTGTTCACAATGTGGAAATGAAACCTGGTAAGGGTGGGCAGATAGCCCGTTCAGCTGGTGCTTATGTTCAAATAGTAGGCAAAGATAGAGATTATGTTCAGCTAAGATTGAATTCGGGTGAAATTAGATTGATAAATTCTAATTGTTTAGCTACTATAGGTACAGTATCTAATTCTGATCATCGTAATATCAATTATGGTAAAGCTGGTAGAAAAAGATGGTTAGGTGTTAGACCTACAGTTAGAGGTACTGCAATGAATCCTGTTGATCATCCTCATGGTGGAGGTCAAGGTAAAACTTCTGGGGGGCGTCATCCTGTTACTCCATGGGGAAAGCCAACTAAGGGTAAAAAAACTCGTACAAATAAACAAACGAATAAATTTATTATTCGTCGTCGTGGAAAATAAGGTAAGGAGATAAAGAATGGCTCGTTCTTTAAAAAAAGGACCTTTTGTAGATGGTTATTTATTAGTAATAGCTAAGAAAGCTCAATCTGCAAAAAGAAATGATGTGATTAAAATATGGTCTAGAAGGTCAACTATAATACCAGCTTTTGTAGGACTTACTTTTGGGGTTTATAATGGCAAAAAATTTGTGCCTGTTTATGTAACGGAAGATATGGTAGGTCAGAAATTTGGTGAATATTCTCCAACTCGTACTTACTATGGTCATGGTGCAGATAAAAAAGCTAAGAGGAACTAGATATGAGTGTGCAAAATATGAAGGAAGCTAAAGCTATTCTAAAGAATGTAAGAATTAGTCCTTTTAAAATAAATTTAGTAGCTGAGAGTATAAGAGGACTTAAGGTTCAAGATGCTTTAAATCAACTTTCTTTTTCTAATAAAGCTATTGCGATAGATGTGAAAAAAACTTTAATGTCAGCTATTGCTAATGCTCAAAATAATCATGGTATGGATGTTGATCGTTTGTATGTTAAAACTGCTTCTGTAGGAAAAGCTATAGTTATGAAGAGGTTTCATGCAAGAGCTAAGGGTAGAGGAGTTAGAATTTTAAAACCTTTCAGTCATTTGTTTATAACCGTATCTGAAAAAGGAGATAATGCATAATGGGACAAAAAGTTAATCCAATAGGTTTAAGGTTAAAAATTAATCGCACTTGGGATTCTAATTGGTATGCCAATAAAAATTTTGGTAAATTCTTACATGAAGATTTAAAAATAAAATCGCATATTGCTAAGAAAGTAAAAGAAGCAGGTCTTTCTAAAGTTCTAATAGAAAGAAGCTCTTCTAAAAAAATGACTATAAATATTCATGTTGCTAGACCTGGAGTTATTGTCAACAAAAAGAAAAATGAAATAGAATCTTTAAGAAGAGATCTTGTTTCTATGGTAGATTCAGATATTAGATTAAATGTTATTGAGGTTAGAAAACCAGAAATTGACGCACAATTAGTAGCTTCAAATGTTGCAATTCAGTTAGAAAAAAGGGTTTCTTTTAGAAGGGCAATGAAAAAGGCAGTACAAAATGCTTTGAAATCTGGAGCAGAAGGTATAAGAATTAATTGTAGTGGTAGATTAGGTGGAGCAGAAATTGCTAGAATGGAATGGTACAGAGAAGGTAGAGTTCCATTGCATACTTTAAGAGCTGATATTGATTATGGAGAATCAACAGGTTTTACTACATATGGAGCCTGTGGTATTAAAGTATGGATTTTTAAAGGAGAAGTTTTAGCAAAAAGCTATGTATCCGACAAATCTAGTAATCGTAAGTAAAAATTAATTAGTTGAGGTATTGATAAAATGTTAAGTCCAGCTAGAACTAAGTTTCGTAAGGCACATAAAGGTAGAATACATGGTGTTGCTTCAAAAGGAACTTCTCTTAATTTTGGAGAGTTTGGGTTAAAGGCCTTAAATCCTGAAAGAATTACAGCAAGACAAATAGAAGCAGCAAGAAGAGCAATTACTAGGCATATGAAAAGAGCTGGTAGAGTTTGGATAAGAATTTTTCCTGATGTGCCAGTTTCAAAAAAGCCAGCTGAAGTTCGCCAAGGTAAAGGTAAAGGCTCTGTGGAATATTGGGTATGTAGAGTAAAACCAGGTAGAATCCTCTTTGAAATAGACGGCGTTTCTGAAGATATTGCAAGAAGGGCTTTCGAATTAGGAGCAGCTAAATTACCTATTTCTACAAGATTTATTAAAAGATTTTCTGAATAGTGAAGGATAAATTATATGAAAGTGCAAGAAATAAAAAACAAAACAGAATCTGAGTTAATGCAAGATTTATTGAAATTTAGGAAAGAGCTATTTAATATCAGATTTCAGAAAGTTAATGGTAATTTGGAAAATTTGTCTCGTATATCTATTATAAAAAAAGATATTGCCAGAATTAAAACTCTATTAACAGAAAAAGCAAAAAATATTAGATAGGTTTAGGAGATAAGAGTAATGCCAAAAAGAATATTAGAAGGTGTTGTAGTTAGCGATAAAATGGATAAAACTGTTGTGGTTAGAGTAGAAAGATATATACAACATCCTATTTATAAAAAATTCATGAAAAGATCTAAAAAGTATATGGCTCATGATGAAGCAAATTCTTTTAAAGAAGGTGATTCTGTTAAAATTTTGGAATCAAAACCTTTATCTAAGAATAAAAAATGGGAAGTTATATCAATTAATAATTAGGTGAATAAATATGATACAACAAGAATCAAAATTAGAAGTAGCAGATAATTCTGGTGCTAAACTGGTTGAGTGCATTAAAGTTCTGGGTGGTTCTAGAAAAAGAACAGCAACTGTTGGTGATACTATAGTTGTAAGCGTTAAAGAAGCTGCTCCTCAAGGTAAAGTTAAAAAAGGTGAGGTAATAAAAGCTGTTATTGTTAGAACAACTTTTGATATTCAAAGGCCTGATGGTTCTACAATTAGATTTGATAAAAATGCAGCAGTTTTGATCAATAATCAAGGAGACCCAGTTGGAACGAGGATTTTTGGTCCGGTTACTCGTGAATTAAGAGCGAAAAAATTCATGAAAATAATTTCTTTAGCACCAGAGGTTTTGTAATGATTATTAAAATAAAAATTAAAAAAGGTGATAATGTTATAATTATTGCTGGAAAAAATAAAAATAAAGTGGGTGAAGTTTTAAAAGTTTATCCAAAAGAGTTGAAAGTTTTGGTTCAAGGTGTTAATATAGTTAAAAGACACCAAAAACCTTCTGCTACTAGTAGCGGTGGAATTGTTGAGAAAGAGTTGCCTATTCATATTTCTAATGTTGCTTACCTAGATCCAAAAATGTCTAAACCAACTAAATTAGGTTATAAGACAGAAGGTGGTAAAAAACTTAGATTTGCTAAGCTTTCTGGCACAATTCTTGATGCGTAATATATAAAAGTAAGAGAGAAGGAAAAATGACACGTTTATTGCAACATTATAAGGATGTAGTTACTACAAATTTGGTGGAAAAATTTGGTTATACTAATCCTATGCAAATACCTAAATTAGAAAAAATAACTCTTAATATCGGTGTAGGTGAAGCTGCTTTAGATAAAAAAAGAATAGAGGCTCCCTATGAAGAGTTATCTTTGATAACTGGTCAAAAACCTGTTATTTGCTTATCAAAACAAGCTATAGCTGGCTTCAAATTAAGAGAAAACATGCCTATTGGTTGTAAAGTAACTTTACGAAAATCTAGAATGTATGAATTCTTAGATCGTTTTGTTAACGTAGCTCTTCCAAGAGTTAGAGATTTTAGAGGTTTAACAAATAAAGGCTTTGACGGGAATGGAAACTATTCTATGGGATTAAAAGAACAGTTAATTTTTCCAGAAATAGACTATAATAAGGTTGATAAGGTTAGAGGTATGAATATTACTTTTTGTACAACTGCTAAAACAGATAAAGAGGCCCAATTCTTATTAAAAGAGTTTTATATGCCTTTTAATAAAATTAATTAATAATGGAGCAAATAATATGTCTAAAGTAAGCGCCATACATAGAAATAAAAAAAGAGAAAAATTGATAAATAAATTTCAGGATCGTAGGAATTCCTTGAAATCTATAGCGAACGATTCTAATTCTTCATTAGAGGATAAGTTTCAAGCACGTTTAGATTTAGCTAAATTGCCTAGAAACTCTTCTCCTAGTAGATATCGTCTAAGATGTGAATTAACAGGCAGAGGAAGAGGGAATTATAGAAAATTTTTATTATGCAGACATAAATTTCGTGAGCTTGCTTCTAAGGGGCAAATTCCTGGTGTAATAAAATCTAGTTGGTAGGAGAAATTATGGATATTATCGGTGATATGTTAACAAGAATCAGAAATGGATTCTTGGCAAAAAAGTCTGAAGTAGAAGTTATACATTCGAAGGAAAATTTAGGAATCCTAAGTGTTCTAAAAAATGAAGGTTATATTGGTAACTTTGATGAGGTTGATTTAAGAAAAGGTGTAAAAGTAATTAAAGTTGAGTTAAAATATTACAAAAATGAACCTGTGATAAAAGAACTTAAAAGAATTTCTAAGCCAAGTAGAAGAATTTATACTTCTGTTGTAGATATGCCTTTAGTTTATAATGGATTAGGTATGTCTGTGATATCTACATCAAAAGGTATTCTTTCAAATGTGGAAGCTAAGTCAAAAAATTTAGGCGGTGAGATTATCTGCTCAGTATTTTAATTAGGTTAAGGAAATTGCAATGTCAAGAATTGGTAAGTACCCAGTAGTTTTAAAAGAAGGGGTTTCTGCATCGTTTGATGGTAACATAATAAATGTGAAAGGAAAGAGAGGTGAGTCTTCTTTTCGATTTTCTGATCAAGTTTTTGTAAAATTAGAGGACAATAAAATTATTGTTACTCCAAGTAATGAAACCTTAGATGCTAGAAAATTATGGGGAACTACAAAAGCTTTAATAAACAATATGGTTATTGGAGTTTCAGATGGTTTTATAGTAAAATTAGAAATCAGAGGTGTTGGTTATCGTGCTTCTATCCAAGGGAAGAACTTAGTATTACAATTGGGATTCTCTCATGATGTAATTTTTCCAATTCCTGAGGGAGTAGCTATTGTTTGCCCTGATCAAACTCATATTGTTGTAGAAGGAACAGATAAACAGGTAGTTGGTCAAGTTGCTGCAAAAATTAGAGGATTTAAAAAGCCTGAGCCTTATAAAGGTAAGGGTATTAGATATGAAAATGAAAGAGTAATTGAAAAATCAGGTAAGAAATAGATGTTAAGAAAAATTAAAGATAAGTCTAAATTAATAACATTAAGACGAAAAGATAGAGTTCGTTTTAAACTAAAAAAATTGAACAAAGGAAAACCAAGATTAAGTATTTTTATGTCTAATGTTAATATTTATGCTCAAGTAATTGATGACGTTAATAATGTAACACTAGCTTCGGCTTCTACCGTTGATAAAGAAATTAAATCCTCTCTTTCAAAGACTTCGAATAAGCAAGCAGCAGAAATTGTTGGTAAAACAGTAGCTGAAAGACTTTTGAAAAAAGGTATTTCTGATGTTGTATTTGATAGAGGAAGTCATATTTTTCATGGTAAAATAAAGTGTTTAGCTGATAAAGCTAGAGAAACAGGATTAAAATTTTAAGGAGCATTATATAAATGTTAGCAACAAAAGAAACTACACGTAGAAGAAAAAGAGAACCTAGAGATAAAGTAGAGCTAATAGAAAAGTTGGTTCATGTAAACAGAGTTGCAAAAGTTGTTAAGGGTGGTAGAAGATTTGCTTTTGCTGCTTTGGTTGTTGTTGGTGATGGTAAGGGTAAAATTGGCTTCGGTTCAGCAAAAGCTAGAGAAGTACCAGATGCTGTTATAAAAGCTACTGCTTCTGCTAAAAAAAATATGGTTAATATTCCTATGAAAGAGGGAAGAACTTTACATCATGATGTTGTTGCTAAATTTGGTGCAGGTAAAGTTATAATGAAAAAAGCTAAACCTGGTACTGGTGTTATTGCTGGTGGAGCTATGAGGTCTGTTTTTGAAGCTATGGGTATACAAGATGTTGTTGCCAAATCTATAGGTAGCACAAATCCTCATAATTTAATAAGAGCGACTTTGGTAGGATTACAAACTATTTATTCTCCTAAACTGATAGCTAATAAAAGAGGAAAAAAAGTATCAGAAATTATTAATAAAAAATCTAATGAAGATGGAATATTGGAAGTTTCTGAATAAAATTATTGAATAAAAAGTTATAAATAGGTATTAGATATGGCTAAACAATCAAAAAGTAATTCTTCTAAGATTATAAAAGTGCAACAAATTAGAAGTGCAATTACAAGACCTGAGGATCAAACTGCTACTTTAATAGGGTTAGGTTTAAATAAGATTAATAAAATAAGAGAGTTAGAAGACACTCCTTCTGTTAGAGGTATGATAAAAAAGGTTTCGCATTTAGTGAAAATTATAGAAGGTTAGAATTAGGGTGCTATCATGAAATTAAATGAAATTAGAGATAATAAAGGTGCTACTCATTCTAAAAAAATATTAGGAAGAGGAATAGGATCAGGTTTAGGTAAAACATCTGGTAAAGGTCATAAAGGACAAAAAGCTAGAGGTACTGGTAAAGTAAGGCTAGGTTTTGAAGGTGGACAAAATCCAATATACAGAAGAATGCCAAAAAGAGGATTTAATAATATTTTTGGTAAAGAATATTATATTGTTAACTTACAAGATATTTCAAAATTAATTGAAGATGGTAAAATAGAATCATCTACTGTTATTTCTTATGATAATTTAAAGGAAAAATCTATTATTAAGGGGTATTATGATGGATTGAAAATTTTAGGTAACGGAGAAATATCTCATCCTGTAGTTTGTAAGGTTTCATCTATAACTAGATCAGCTGAAGAAATGATTAAGCAGAAAGGTGGAAGTGTAGAAATTATCGTTGAGAAAAAATTTATTAATAAAAAGAAAGAATATACCAAATAGAGATCATAGATGGCAAAAAAAACTAATAGCTCAGCTTTATGGTCTAAAGCTAGTACTTTAAGAAATAGGATTCTTTTTACTTTAGGAGTTTTGGTTATATATAGATTAGGTACATATATACCAGTTCCTGGAGTTAATCCTCTGATTATTAAAGATTTTTTATCTGATAACTCACAAGGTTTATTGGGTATGTTTGATTTGTTTTCAGGTGGATCATTAGGTAGAATGACTATTTTTGCCTTGAATATAATTCCCTATATTACTGCATCTATTATGATGCAACTTTTTATTGTTGTATCTCCAACCTTGGCAGAATTAAGAAAAGAAGGTGATTCAGGAAGAAGGCAGATAAATCAATATACGAGATATCTCACATTGGTTGTTTGTTTTATACAGGCAATTTCTATAGCTATAGGATTAGAAAGCTTACAGTCTGGGAGTTTAAGAGCTGTTGAAGATCCAGGTTGGATGTTTAGGATTATGACTGCAATTACTCTTACTTCAGGAACGTTTTTTGTTCTTTGGATGGGAGAAAAAATTACAGAAAGAGGCATAGGAAATGGGGTATCTTTGATAATTTTTGCTGGTATAGTATCGAATCTTCCTTTTGCCATGGCTACTTTATTTACATTAGGTGAAAAGGGAGCATTATCTGTTATAGCAATCATAGGGATTATTGTTATGATAATAGCTATAATTTATGGGGTTGTTTTTGTAGAAACCGCACAAAGAAGAGTTTTAGTAAAATACCCTAAAAGACAAATGGGTAATAATAAGATCTCGGCTGGAGATACATCTTATTTGCCATTAAAAATAAATAATGCTGGTGTTATACCTCCTATTTTTGCTAGTTCATTATTGTTAGTCCCTTCTACTTTAATTGGATTTTTTAGTAGTACCAATTCTTCATGGCTATCAGATATAGCTGTTTATTTTGGTAGAGGTGGTATTTTATATTTATTATTATATGCAGTATTGATAATTTTATTTGCGTTTTTTTATGTTTCTGTTGTTTTTAATCCTAAAGAAACTGCTGACAATTTAAAAAATAGTGGAGGAGTAATTTTAGGTGTTAGACCTGGTCAAGATACTACTAATAACTTAACTTTTATATTAAATAGGTTAACTGTTATTGGAGCGATTTATTTAGTTTTTGTTTGTTTATTGCCAGAGTTTTTAATATCAAAGATGTCTATTCCTTTTTATTTTGGGGGAACTAGTTTATTGATTGTTGTTTCTGTTACTATAGACACAATAACTCAGGTTCAGTCACACTTAATGTCTTACCAATATCAAAGTGTTTTAAAGAAATCTAAGATTACTGGAAGATAAATGAAAAAAGTTATTATTTTAATAGGCGCTCCTGGTAGCGGTAAAGGAACTCAATCTAAAATAATAAAAGAGTATTATTCTTTAGCCCATATTTCAACAGGAGATATGTTGAGAGAGGAAGTTCTTTTAAAAACTCCTTTAGGAATGAAGATAGAGTCTATAATTTCAGTTGGAAACCTTGTTGGGAATGAAACTATGAATGATTTAATAGATTCTAGAATTGCTAAGGATGATTGTATAAATGGTTTTATTTTGGACGGTTATCCAAGAAATATTGATCAAGCAATTATGTTAGAGAATATTTTTAATAAACACTCCATAAGTGATTATAAAGTTGTAGAAATTAATGTAGGACAAGATTTATTAATAAAAAGAATCACAGGAAGATATACCTGTTCAAATTGTGGTTTTATTTATAATAAGTTTTTAAATAATACTAAAGTTGAAGGAGTTTGCGATAATTGTGGCTCTATTTCTTTTGATTATAGGTCAGATGATAATGTAGAAACTTTAGTTAAAAGATTAGAAATTTTTAATTCTCAATCTAAACCAGTTATATCTTTTTATGAAGGTAAGAATGTTTTGTCTATATTGGATGGGACTTTAAGTATTGAAAAATCTAAGAAAGAGATAATAAAAATTATTGAAAATAATCAATAATATTAATTATCAGGGTATGAAAATTAAATAAATAAATACAGTATTTAAAAGTAAAGGTTGACATAAATGCTTTTATTTATTAAATTATTTTATTGTTATATTATATAATGTTAATATTAATTAAATTAGGATAATGGGAGACATGTTTTGGCTCGTATAGCAGGTATAAATATTCCAACTTCAAAAAAGTTAGAAATTTCTTTAACTTATATTTATGGTATAGGTAAAAAAACATCATTAGATATATGTAAAAAAGCTGGTATTTCTCCAGATGTTAGAGTTCATACACTAACTGAAGAAGAAGTTTCTAAGTTAAGAGAAACAATAGATAATGGTTATGATGTAGAAGGGGATCTAAAAAGATCAGTATATATGAATATTAAGAGGCTAATGGATTTGGGTTGTTATAGAGGTTTAAGACATAGAAGGAACCTTCCAGTTAGAGGTCAAAGAACTCATACTAATGCAAGAACAAGAAAAGGTCCTGCTAAAGCTATAGCTGGTAAAAAATAATTTTATAAGGATTAAGTAAATTATGGCTAAATCAACAGATAAGCAAAAAATAAAAAAACGTGAAAAAAAGAATATTATTACTGGTGTGGCTCATGTTAGTGCTAGTTTTAATAATACTTTAATAACTATTACTGATCTTCAAGGAAATGTAATTTCTTGGTCTTCTTCTGGTCATCAAGGATTTAAGGGATCTAGAAAATCTACTCCTTATGCGGCACAAGTGGTTGCGGAAGATGCTGCGAAAAAAGCTATGGAACATGGTCTTAAATTTATTTCAGTAGAAGTTAGAGGACCAGGAACAGGTAGAGAATCTGCTCTTAGAACATTTCAGTCTGTGGGTCTTGTTGTTACTGCAATTAAAGATGTTACTCCTATTCCTCATAATGGTTGTCGTCCTAGTAAAAGAAGAAGAGTGTAGTTTTTATACTACTGAATAAGTAAATTAACTTAATAAGATTTATAGAGGTTAGTGTGATAGAGCAAAACTGGCAAGATTTAATAAAACCCAATAAAATAGAAGTTACTCCTGATAAGGATAACAATATAACAAAATTAGTAGTTGAACCCTTGGAAAGGGGATTTGGTGTTACTTTAGGAAATGCTCTAAGGAGAGTTTTGTTATCTTCTTTACAGGGGGTTGCTGTAACGTCTATTAAAATTAAAGGTGTTGAGCATGAATTTTCAACTATGGCTGGTGTATCTGAAGATATTACTGATATAATTCTTAATATTAAAGGCTTAAAAATTAAATCTCATACTTTGAAACCTACTTCTTTATCATTAAAAGTAGTTGGTCCAAAAGTGGTTACTGCTATGGATATTATAGAAGATCATAATATTGAGATTCTTAATAAGGATCTTGAAATTTGTACTCTTTCTGAAGGTGCAGAATTAGATATGATTTTTAATATAGAGGTTGGTAAGGGTTACATTCCAGTAGAAGCAAGAACTGTTCAAGATAAAGAAATTGGTATTATTCTTGTAGATGCTTTATTTTCTCCTGTTGAAAGAGTAAAATATGAAGTTGAAAATTCTCGTGTTGGTCAGGTAACAGATTACGACAAGCTATATTTAGAGGTGGTTACTAATGGATCTTTATTGCCAGAAGAAGCTGTTGGATTCGCTGCAAAAATTTTGCAAGATCAATTAGGTGCTTTTATTAATTTCACGATGCCTACAAGTGAGGTTAAAGAAACTAAGGAAGAAGATCAACTTCCATTTGATAAAAATTTATTAAAAAAAGTTGATGATTTAGAATTTTCAGTTAGATCGGCTAATTGTTTAAAAAATGATAATATTACTTATATTGGTGATTTAGTTCAAAGAACAGAAGCTGACATGTTAAGAACTCCTAATTTTGGTCGTAAATCTTTGAATGAGATTAAGGAAGTTTTGGAAAATATGAATTTAACTTTAGGAATGCAAATTGATTCTTGGCCGCCTAAGAACATAGAAGAATTAGCTAAAAAGTTTGAAGAAGAATAGACTATTAAGGAGTTAATATAAATGAGACATAAAATCAGTGGTAGAAAGCTAGGTAGAACTACTAGCGAAAGAAAAGCTTTATTTAAAAATATGGCTAATTCTTTGATTAATCACGAACAAATAGTTTCTACATTACCTAAAGCAAAAGAATTAAGATCTTATGCAGATCGATTGATTACTATGGCTAAAAAAGGTACTTTGTCCCATAGGAGACAAGCATTCGCTTTACTTAGAGATGAATCTACTGTTGCAAAGCTATTTTCTATATTAGGGGATAGATATAAAGAGAGAAATGGTGGTTATACTCGTGTTTTAAAATACGGTTTTAGAAAAGGAGATAATGCTCCTATGGCTGTTATTGAATTTGTAGAAAGAGATTTGGATGCCAAAGGTTCTTTAGATAAAACTAGACTTTTACAAGAAAACTCTAAGTAAAATTTTAGGTAATTATATATATTACAGATCTAAGTATTAAAAATAGTAATTTATGCTTTTACTGTATTATTAGAGGGCGCTTTAGTATATTAATTACCTTGTTTTGTTGTTACTGTATTGATATGAAACGATGGCATATGAGTACATAGAAGAATAAATCTAATGAGAGTAATTATAAAGGTTTATTTTTAGATTTACTATATCAATAAATATCTTTTCTATTTTGTTAATTAACCTAGAAGAATGTAATTTATGCTCTTCTAGGTTTCTTTGATATATTTATTGGTTTAATTATTTTTTTGTCATGTAAACTTTCTAGTTTTTTTGATAAGTATTTTTATCAACATTATGTTCGGGCATTATTGAAGGAGCAGATTTGTTATAATATTAGTTGATTGTGACAAAAATAAAGAAAAAAAGGAAACAATAAGACAACAAATAAGCAGACTAGAAAACTATAAAGTATAATTAAATTTTAAATTTATCAGCATTAATCTTAAAAAGATATATTTCTAATGAAGATACCCTGGAAAATTCTGATTCTTTAGTAATAAGTAAAAAGGTTATTAATAAATAATGTATTTTTTTCTATATACTTACTAACTAATTCTCCAGCCTATAATTATAAACTATGTTTAAAAAATTAGATAGCTTTAATAAAATGAAAATAGAAGAAGCACAAAAAGAAGTTATTTAATTGCTTAGATCATTTTGTTGATATTTTTAATAGCGAATATTACTCAGAAATAATATCATATGTAAACCAATAAATTTATTAATAATTACCTAATATAAATCACCACTATAGTTACGAGAGGGAAGTTATATTATTTTATGAATTTAAGGAATCTAATTCTGTTTTATGTATTGTGGTTCCAAATAATCAACAATACAAATGCTAATCCATTATAGTTATTAATATTTTAAAAATCCAAATGTTAAAAATCATGGTATTTATTATGGTAAAGATAAAAGATCATTATACTTGTAAATAATAAAAAAAATATACTAAATCTTTAACTACTTAGTCTTTTAAATTTGACTTTGAATAATTTGCTCTTTTATCTATACAATTATCAAAATTAATTAAAAAAAGACATAGTCTGTATTGTATTTTCTTGATCCAAATAAAAGTAATAATATATAAAGATTAACAAAAAAGATATTAACCCCTTCCTCAAATAAAGAGATAGGGAAAATATGAAATACCAAAACTGCTAAAACAGCAATATTCCTTAAACTAATGTTTTAATATTTACTTTATAATTCTGTATGATTCTGAAATGTAGCTAAATCTGTTCTCATCTAACAATTGTAAAATAATAAAATGTACCATTTCAATAACTTTTTAATTTTTTATAAAATTATGCTATAGTTTTATTGAAATAATATAAGATATGGGTAAACTAAGTGTTTGAAACAAATTTCTTTTCAGAAATATCCTACATAATTTTTAGTTTTGTGATATTTATTACTTTTTTTTTGTGTCCAATATTTTTTATTGCATTAAAGATTTTTGACCATAATTTAAAAATAGATTACGCCAAATTAAATGGATTAATTTTTGCGTATTATTTACCACTCTCTATAGTAGTCTATTTTTTTCCTAGTTTTGTATTATTTTCAGATAATTATCTTACAATGTTTTTTACAATAATGGTATTTAGCATTTATAATATTCCTTTATCTTACTTGTTAAATAGGTATTTATTTAATAAAAAAGATTTTAAATATTTTTTGTTAATATTTATATTACTCATGGTTGCTCTACTAAGTATAATATATACATTATATCAACTGCTTGATTAGGTTTGTTTATGATAAAAAAAACTTCTTTATCTTTTCTATTTATTTTATTTTTTTCTACAAACTCCTACACAGAAGAAAAAATATCGAAAGGTATTTTACAACAAGCAATACGATCTGTTGTTAGTGTTTATGCTTTATCTTCTAATAGACAGATAGAAATTGATAATTTTTTTAGATCAAACAACACATCAGGGGATAAAGGATCTGGTGTGATAATAGGTGAGGATGGTTTAATTATTACAAATAACCATGTTGTAGATTCTAAAACATCAATAAAAGTAGTTTTATCTGATGGTAGGCTTTTTAAGGCTAATATTATAATTCAAGATAAAGAATTAGATTTAGCTATTTTAGAAATTCAAGCAAAAAATATTAAGTTTGAACCAATAAAAATTTCTAATAACACATCTAACTTAGAACTAGGTGATATAGTATATGCAGTAGGTAATCCTTTTGGTATAGGATTATCAGTAACATCAGGCATAATTTCGGCTCTTCCTTCTAAAAATAATACTTTTTCGGGATTGGGAAAGTTAATTCAAACAGATGCTTCAATGAATCCAGGAAATTCAGGAGGGGCTTTGTTAAACTCAAAAGGAGAACTTATAGGAATTAATACAGGAATTTTTGGAGATGTTTTTATTGGTATAGGATTTGCTATTCCATCTGATGTTGTACAGCTCTTTATTAATAGGTCAATTAGTGGTCAAAAAATAAAAAAATATTGGTTAGGTTTTATAGGAGTAGATGTAACCTCAGAAATGATAGATAAACTAGGTCTTTATTCTCCTCAAGGAGTTATTATTACGGATGTTTTTAAGGATAGTTCTGGTGAGAAATCAGGAGTTAAAGTAGGCGACGTTGTATTAAAAGTAAACAATACAGATATAGATTCAACCTCAACTCTATCTTTTGTTGTAGCTTCTATTGATAATCCTAAGATTGTTGAATTAACTTTATTAAGGCAAAGAAAAAAGATAAAATTAAATATAAGACCTGAAGAACCAAAAGAAAATATTCCGAGCAATATTACTATGATTTCTAAAGGAATACTTAAAAATGTTGTATTTGCTAATAATTCAAATGCTATTGCCTATGAAATAGAATCAGATATATTAGAACAAGGAGTTGTTATTTATGACATATCAAAAACTAGTTTTTTACGTAATTTAGGAGCGAAAAGAGGAGATAAATTATTAAGTATTAACGACAGAATAGTAAATGATGTTGATGATTTATTAAAAATATTAGATGAAATTAAAAATGTTGTAGATTATAACATTGTAATAAAACGACAAGGTACGGAAATATTAATTTCCGTTTCACATTAGGATTATAAAGATACTATGATAAAAAAAATTATATTTACAATATTATTATGTTTGCTAACAACTAAAGTTTTCTCTTATGAAATTTTAGGAGGTTTAGGTTATGGGCAAGTTAGCCATAAATCTACAAAAAAAAACAGTGTTACAGCAAATGTAGATGTTTATGCTCCATTATTATTTAAAGGTCTTCATTTAGGAATTGGCTCTTCTTATTTAGTGACACAACTAGGATCATCCACACAATTAGGAAATGGGTACTCTTTATATTCTCCTATGGAAGAAAAAAATATTAATATATCATTAATTCCGTTATATTTTACTTTAAAGTATGAGTATTTTTTCGATAAAGATTTTAGTGTTTTTTTATCAGGTAAGTTGGGTGTTGCTATGGGTAATAAAAAATATTATTCAGGCGAAACAGAACATATAGATGGAAGTAACAATAAAATAAAAGAAAGCGATAAATTAGAGATATTTGGTAATAGGGTTTTTGGTATATCTACTGGCATATCTTTCTTTAATAATTATATGATATCTTTATCTTATGAAAATATCGCAGTTAAAAATATGTATTATTCTTCAGATTATGATGTCAAAAATAAAGATAATATAACAAAAGTAGACTATATTTCATTAAAACTTTCTTATGTGTTTAGGAAATGATGGCTGTTGATAATGCTTATATTATTGTTGTAGCTAAAGAAGACCACAATGAAAGATTAGATAAATGGTTGGTTAAGATTTTTAACAACATTAATACTTCTGTTGCACAAAAATTAATCAGAACAGGAAAAATTAAAGTAGATGGTAAAAAAGTAAAGTATAATCATGTTTTGCAAAATGACCAGTTGGTAAAAATTCTTAAAGAGAATATATCCCAAATAGAAATTAGTAAAAAAATTACTAAAATTATAGATCCTTCTAAATATAAAAAAGAAATTCAAAACTTAGTTGATTCTATAATATATAAGGATGATAACTTAATTATTCTTAATAAACCAAGTGGAGTTGTTGTACAGGGTGGTTCAAAAGTTACTTTTAATGTAACAACTGCTTTTAAAGATTTAAGATTTGGGTTAGAAAATAATCCGTTTATTGTTCACCGTATAGATAAAGAAACAAGTGGAATTTTAATTCTAGCAAGAAATAAGCAAACAGCTCAATATATGTTTGAGGTTTTTAAAGAAAAAAAAATAAAGAAGACATATAGTTGTTTGGTATATCCATTTATTCCTAAGAAGTACCATAATATTGGTTTTGAAGGAATAATATCAGCACCGTTGCTAAAAGCTGGAAATATCAATAGGGAAGGTATAGTAATAGATGAAAATGGCAAAGAGGCAATTAGCAACTATAAAGTTTTAGATTATAAAAATAATATAGGATTAATAGAGATAAAACCTCTTACAGGTAGAACTCATCAAATTAGAGTCCATATGTCACAATATTTAGGAAATCCAATTATTGGAGACTTTAAGTATGGAGCTGTTCCCTTAAAAGAAAAAAATATCAGCCATAGAAAAATGTATCTTCATGCTCAAAAGGTAGAATTTACATCAATAGATGGGAAAAATATTTCAATAGAAGCCCCACTAGATAAAAACTTCCAAGAAGCTATTAAAAATATAGGCTTATAAGAAATAGGATATTTTTATATTACATATTTAATGATTATATAAATTAAACACAAAAAAACAAATTGATTATATAATATATCATTTATAAAAGAAATGTTATTATTTCATTTATTTAAAAATTGGGTTTATTTAGTAATTACCAAATATTTTTTCTTTACAAGATTAAGTTATTTAGTTACCATAATATAACAGTGCTTACAGTTCGTTATTATTCTATTGATATAATCATATTAGGAGTTCTATAATGAAATCAAATCAAATCAATAATATAATCCAATATTTAAAAGATCATAAAATAGAGAATCCAGAAGAGATTATTTATAACCCAAGTTATGAGTTGTTATTTAAAGAAGAAACGAATTCTAATATTGGTGGCTTGGAAAAGGGTATATTAACTAATCTTGATGCTGTAACAGTTGATACAGGAAATTTTACAGGAAGATCGCCTAAAGATAAATATATTGTAGAAGATTCAGTAACAAAAGATACTGTTTGGTGGTCAACTCAAGGTAAAAATGATAATAAAGCTATATCACAAGAAGTGTGGAAAAATCTAAAAGATGTTACAACCTCTCAGTTATCTAATAAAAAATTATTTATAGTTGATGCTATTTGTGGAGCAACAGAAGAAAATTCTCTAAAAGTGAGATTTATCACAGAAGTAGCATGGCAAGCGCATTTTGTAAAAAATATGTTTATTCCATTAAGATCAGAAGATGAGTCTAGAGAAATAGATTTTGTGGTTATGAACGCTTCTAAAACTTCATATAAGGGTTGGGAAAAAGATAACTTAAATTCTGAAAATTTTGTTGCTTTTAACTATACCGAAAAAGCCCAGTTAATTGGTGGGACATGGTATGGAGGTGAAATGAAAAAAGGGTTATTTTCTATTATGAATTACCTTTTGCCACAACAGGATATTATGTCTATGCATTGCTCGGCTAATGTTTCAAAAAATAAAGAAGTTAATCTATTTTTTGGTTTAAGTGGAACAGGGAAAACTACTTTATCTACAGATTCAAACCAACAATTAATAGGAGATGATGAACATGGATGGGATGAAAGTGGTGTTTTTAATCTAGAAGGTGGTTGTTATGCTAAGGTAATTAATTTAAGCAAAGAAAATGAACCAGATATTTATCATGCAATAAAAAGAAATGCTCTTCTTGAGAATGTAACTTTAAAAAATAGTAATGAGATAGATTTTGCAAATAATTCAAAAACAGAAAATACTAGAACTTCTTATCCTATCAATCATATAAATAACATTGTTAAACCTGTATCAAAAGCTGGACATGCAAAAAATATTATATTTTTAACAGCTGATGCTTTTGGTATTTTACCTCCTGTTTCTATTTTATCTAAAGAACAAATAGAATACTACTTTTTATCAGGATTTACTTCAAAAATAGCAGGAACTGAAAGAGGAATTACAAAATCTCAACCAACATTTTCATCTTGTTTTGGAGCTGCTTTTTTAACACTACATCCAACGTCTTATAGTAAAATATTAATGAAAAAAATTGATAAGCATGATGCTAATGTTTATCTTGTTAATACTGGATGGAATGGTAAAGGTGAAAGAATATCAATCGCCCATACAAGAGTAATAATCAATAGTATTTTAGATCATAGTGTTTTAAAATCTAGAACTTTTAATCTTCCAATTTTTAATTTAAAAACACCTAAAGAATTAGCAAGTATTCCAAGTGAAATTTTAGATCCAAGAAATTCTCATGAAAACATTGAAGCATGGCAAAATAAAGCTAAAGAGTTGGGAGAGTTATTTACTAATAATTTTAAAAATTTCATAGACACTCCACATGGCAGAGACCTTAATAAATTTGGTCCAAAAATTTAATAGTATAATTTTGTTAATTTTTAAGGAGGAGCTATTATGAGTCGAAAAAAAATATCACTAATAGGTGGCGGTAATATAGGTGGATCTTTAGCTTATTTAGCTTTGCTAAAGAATCTTGGTGATGTTGTTATCTTAGATATTAATAAAAATATGGCAAAGGGCAAGGCTTTAGATCTTTCACAAGGCATACATATCTGTACTAATCATATTAGTATTATAGGAACTGATAATTATGAAGATATTAAAGATTCCGATGTAATTATTATAACTGCTGGTGTTCCAAGAAAATCAGGAATGAGTCGCGATGATTTAATAGAAATTAACACTAAAGTTATTAAGAATATAGGAGAAAATATTAAAAAATACTCCCCCAATGCTTTTGTAATTTGTATTACAAACCCTTTAGATGTTATGACCTGGGTATTACAACAGTCGTCAAAATTACCAACTAATAAAGTTGTAGGTATGGCTGGCGTGTTAGATAGTGCTAGATTTGCGTTCTTTTTATCTCAAGAGTTAAATATTTCTATTTCAGATATCCAAACCCTTGTTTTGGGTTGTCATGGCGATAGTATGGTTCCTATTTTGAATTATACGACTGTTTCGGGCATTACTATTAATGAGATGATAAAAATGGGAAAAATCACTAAAGAAAAACTAGATAATATAATTGCAAGAACTAGAAAAGGGGGTAGTGAAATTGTAGAATTATTAGGCAATGGATCTTCTTTTTATACACCTGCCTTATCAGCGATTGCAATGGCAGAAAGTTATATTTTTAATCAGAAAAGATGTCTTTCTTGTTCTTCCTTTGTGAGAGGTAAATATAATATTAATGATATTTATATTGGAGTACCTAGCATTATAGGATCTGAAGGTGTAGAAGAAGTTATTGAAATTAAACTTACAGAAGAAGAACAAGCAGGCTTAAAAATTTCTATTAAGGATATAGAATCTCTAATGGAAATAGCAAAGAATCATCTATAATTAATCAATATCTGCCAAAATAATTGTATTATAAAGATCATAATATGGTTGTTATGATTTTTTTTGTCTTAAGACCATTTATAAAAAATATGTTACATACTAGAAATGTTAAAAGTTACAGTTTAATGTAAGAAAAAATATTAATATAATTGTATTTTAGTGTTGATTTTATTTATTTATTATTATTTGAAAATGCTATTTCCCAAAATTTGGTTTTATTTATTATCTTCTTAGTAAAGATACTAAAAATTCTTTTTAAATAAAAATAAATTCACTACAAAAATTGTATTGTATAAAAAAAATTTATAATTTAATTTTACCTATTTTACTTAAAATTTTTTTACCTAAAAATTGGATTTATTACAAATAAAAAAAACAATAGTTTAATTAACTTATCTAAATATAATTATAAAACAAATTTTTTATATTTTTATATGAAACTGAAAAAGTTTTTTGGGAATGGAATTTTTATATTATTTGTATCCACAAATAATATCTTTATTTGATTTTCCCCATATATACATCTCATCTAAAATAGGCATTAAAGATCTACCGCTATTAGTCAGAGAATATTCTACTTTAGGAGGGATTTGTGTGTACATTTTTTTACTAACAAGTCCGTCATAAATAAGATTTTTTAATACTTGTGAAAGCATTTTAGGAGTAATATTCGGAATATGTTTTTGTAGATCACTATAACGTAAAATTTCATGCTTATGTAAATACCACAATACAACAGGTTTCCATTTTCCACCAATTAAAGATATCGTTCCAGAAACATAACAAGTTCTATCAGAATTTAGGGTATTATCTTTCATATATATCCTAATTTTATTTGATATTTTTTTTGTTTACAAGATTAGAATCAACACTATATTTCCTAATCAAAGGATATTGTATTAACAGAAATAAGAAAGTTAATCCAAATATACCAAAAACTTTAAAGTTAACCCAAACTTCAGTAGAAAAATGACGCCAAATAATTTCATTTAAGCCAGCAAGAAAAATCAAGAATATTATCCAATATAAGGTTAGCTTATTCCACCCGTCATTATACAAACGAATTTGAGAATTGAAAGCTATTTTTAAAAAATTCTTTTTAAAAAAGTATCCAGATAAAAGAATAATAGCAAAGATTAAATTGATAATAGTTACTTTTACTTTTATAAAACTTTCATTATCTAAAACAATGGTCAGTGTTCCAAAAATAACAGCCAAAGTTGCAGTTATTAAAGAAATAGCATGAAAAGTTTTAGTATACAAATATCCTATAACTAAATTAACACAACTGGTTATTACAAGAGCTCCTGTTGCAATAAAAATATCATAATATTTACTTAATGCAAAGAATAAAAATATTGGAATTAGTTCCAGTATAGCTGGATATTTTTTTTTCTTTTCTAAAGGTTTCTTCATATAAATACCTTATCAAAATTTCTTTTTAACGCTACATCAAAGTTATTAAATGATACATTCTTTTTTATAGCATGTAAAGAGGTTACACCAAAATTACTGATACCACAAGGTACAATTCCAGAAAAGTTATCAAGATTAGGATTTATATTAATTGATATACCATGATAAGCAACCCATTTTTTAACATGTATACCAATAGCTCCAACTTTTTTTTCTATACCATTTTCTAATGTCCAAATACCTATCATTCCGTCTTTTTTAAAAGCCTCTATATCAAAATCATTTAGAGTGGAAATCACCCAATTTTCTAATGATGTTACATAAAGTTTAATATCTTTGAACTCATTCAAATCAATCATAGGGTAAATAATTCTTTGTCCTAAACCATGATACGTAAATTTCCCTCCACGATTAGTATTAATTACCTTAATACCTTTTGTAGAAATAAGATCTTTATTATCAGCAGAAGATCCACGAGTATAAACATCATAATGTTCAAGTAACCACACCTTATTGGGAGATTTTTTTTTAATAATATCATCAACATATTTCTCCATTATACCTATTGCAGAAGAATAATGAATAGGCTCAACAGAGATATCCCAAGAAGTTTTAATTTTCATTTAGTTACTATACAACATAAATTTTACTATAGTTAGTATAGTATAAATAATCTGATTTCCAAAGAATATTTTGATTTTTATAATTTTATTTGTTATTATGCTATATTGGTGATACGCGATCATGGTGGAATTGGTAGACACGCAACGTTGAGGTCGTTGTGGATTAATATCCTTGGAAGTTCGAGTCTTCTTGATCGCACCATTCAAGTATATAAAAGCTAGGTTTTTCCTGGCTTTTTTACTACGTTGCTGTTTTGTAATTATCCTTAAAAAGTCCTTATTTTTGGTTGTTTTGGTTGTTTGAGTTTTTTGAGTGGTCGCAAAAAAGACACACCAAACATGTTTACTTAATATCTATTCTTAAATCATCAACGGATAAATGGGCATACTTTAATGTCATTTTTATATCACTATATCCTAACCATTTTGATACTTTATATAATTCCATCGGTTTATCTAAAAAATCATGCCAACCCTTAACACTCCAAGTGTAATGAGAAAAGATATACTGGTAATAAGGAACTACTATACAATATGTAAGAAGACAGAATACACGGGAATAAGAGTAAAGGTTTGTAAGAAAAATTAAGGCGGTTATATACGGTTTTAAACGGTTTTAGGTGGTTATAAAAAATGGGGGGAATTATTGGGACAGTTATAACGGGAAAATTGGACAAAAATAACGGGACTAAAAAACAAGTAAAAAGATAATGTTCTTCTTAAATTAAATGTTAACATAATAAAGGTGATAAAATGAGAGAAAAAGATACAATAATAAAAGGACTTAGATGTGTTTATTGTGGTAAGAAATACATGTGATGCCTGAAAAACCTAAACTACCAGTTATAATAGACGTTAAGTGTATAAAATGTAAAAAGTTTATAACTATTAAATCATAAACCTTAAGCACCTAGTTATAGTAATTAGGTGCTTTGTTTAATCGTCATCATCGTCATCAGAAGCATAAAACTTAATGTTTTTAAATATCTCTTTCTGCTGTTCTAGGAAGTCTTCCAGTGTTAGATTAGGATTCGTAGCCTTATATCTATTATAAGTTAGGAATATAGTAACAAGGAACGAATCATTAGATTCTATTTTATTAGCTTTAGCCCAATCATGAGTATAAGCAAAGGTTTTAGCAAAATCATGATGATCAAAATCTCCTTCCCAGTTTTTACCTAATATTAGCCAGTCTAGTGAGATGTTAAGAGCCTCTGCTATTTGTTTTAAGGTTATAATACTAGATAAACCCTCACCTCTTAAATATCTGCTAATAGTTGATTGACTTATAGAAGTTTTCTTTGAGAAATTATTCGGATTCTCAAATTTTTAAATATTATTTGAGCTATTAGATGGTTTAGGTAAAGGATTTTCTGTAGTTGAGATAAACTACAAAGAGCATAAAGGTAAGGTATTACCAAAGGAATATATTAAACATCCTGCTGAATGGTTTACATATGATACAGAAAACAGAGAAGTAGTTTTATTAGAAGATACAGATAAAACTTCAAAACTTGACCCACTTAAAACTATCGTACATATACCAACTTTAAAATCTGGTCTACCAATGCGTGGTGCGTTAGCTTTTGCTGCCTGCTCTATTTTTATTTTAAAAAACTATGGAATTAAAGATTGGGCGGCTATTTTAGAAGTATTTGGAATGCCTATACGAGTTGGTAAATATGGAGAGATGGCAACTGATGATGATATAAAAGAGCTAGCTGATGCAGTAGCTGGAATAGGTACAGATGCAGCAGCAGTTATAAGTAGTGATATGACAATTGAGTTTCAAAATGGTCTTGTAAATGGTAACACACAATTGTTTCAGAATTATGTAGCCTATTTAGATGCACAGCTAAGTAAGATTGTGTTAGGACAAACTATGACAACAGATGATGGAGGTAGTTATAGCCAAGCAAATGTTCATGAAAATACACAAGATTATATTAGGAGATCGGATTGTTTAGATTTAGCAGAAACAATCAATAAGAGTCTTATAATCCCGTTAATAGATTATAACTTTGGCGAACAAGAAGATTATCCTCAGCTATTCTTTAACTTTGAGAAAGAAGAAGATAAAGAACAGCTTGTAAGAATGGTTACAGCATTAAATCCATTGGTAAAAGGAGAGATTTCAAAAAGTAATATACTTGAAAGGCTGGGCTTAGAAAAACCAACAGGAGAAGATGATTGGTTAGATATAAGTTCGCCAATGCAGTTTGGTGGTAATGAATTTGCACATAATAAAGCTAAAAATGTTGTGTTAAATGCTGAAGGTGATGCAATAGATAAGCAGGTAGATAGTGAGCTTGATAATAGTAATTCAATAATAAAACCAATGATAGATGATATAGAAAAGCTATTAAATGATAGTGAGAGCGTGGAGGATGCAATAGGGAAAATAGAAAAAGCAAGTTTAGATACAAGTAAACTAGAGAAAAGTTTGTTTAAATCAAGCATACAAGAAAGAGAGAAACTTAAACCAAATAGTAAGAAGAAATAAATTGCAATACTTGTAAATATGTAATATACTTGTATTACAAATAAAATTATGGAGTTAGTTATGAAAAGTATGGCAATTAGAATTGAAGATAGTCAAGCTGAAAGGCTAGAAAATCTTGCAAAAACAACAGGTAGAAGTAAAAGCTTTTATATTAAAAAAGCTATAGAAGAATTTTTAGAAGAGAAAGAAGACTATTTATTAGGCTTAGCTGTATTAGAAAATCAAGAAGAAGAGTATTCTTTAAGTGATGTAAAAGCAATATTAAAAGAAGATAAATAATGCAAGTAAAACTTAGGAAATCTGCAGTTAAAGACTTAAAAAGTATAGATAAAAAGTGGGCTTCTAAGATAGTCCAATTTTTAGAAGATATCCGAGAAAGTGATGTCTTAGGAGCCAAAAAATTAAAAGGTTTAAACAAAGACTTATACAGAATACGTGTGGGAGATTATCGCATAATATTTGATAGTGAAACTTCTACTAGTATTAGTGTTTTAAGAATACTGCATAGACAATCTGCGTACAATCAAATTAACAAATTATAGAAGATGCCTTCAACTCATTTAGATAATAAAGTAAATAAAGCTAGCTACCACTGGACGGATGTTTTACACAATGAACATGCAGCAGTATTTACTATTGCCAAGTCTACAGAAGCAGACATATTAAATGATGTTAAAGCCTCCTTGCAAGATGCATTAAAGAATGGAAAAACTCTTAAGCAATTTCAAAAAGAATTAAATCCTGTTTTAGTAGAAAAAGGTTGGTGGGGTGGTAAAACTGCGATTAATCCTAAAACAGGAGAGAAAGAACTTGTAAAACTGGGAAGTCCTAGAAGATTAGAGACAATATACGAGGCAAATAAAAGAAGTAGTAGAGCAGCAGCACTTTGGGATAGGGCACAAGAAACAAAAGAAGTATTACCTTATTTTTTATATAAATTAGGACTATCTAAAAACCACAGAGCTGATCATAAAGAGTGGAAAGATTTAATATTACCAATAGATCACCCATTTTGGGATTATGCATATCCACCGAACGGATGGGGTTGTAAATGTTATGTTATGCAAATTAGTGAAGAGGAATGTAAGAGAAGAGGAGGAGTAAGTAAAGCTCCAAGTATTAAGTTTGATAGTAAAAGTTCAGGAGGTAGAAACATAAAATACATGAAAGGGGTAGATCCAACTTGGTATTCTAATAGTGGTAAATTTAGAAACAAGACCTTATCTGATAGCTTAGAGAAAAAGTTACTAGAAAGCACACCTACTATGGCAGAAAGTCAAATACAAAACATGGTACAAAGTAGCTTCTTTACAAGTTTTTTTAATAAAGCAAACAAGGTACAAGATGAGATAAAACCGATAAAAAATAGACAATATAACTATGTACCTGTTGCCTATGTAAATAGTGGAATTACCAATAAACCAAGAGTATTAAAGTTGAGTGAGGAAACTCTAGCTACTAAAAAGAAATCTCATGTAGACCTTTTACCAAGTGATTATGCATTAATTCAAGATATTATAAGTACGGGTCATTATAATGAAGCAAAGCAAGTATATGTAAAGCAAATAGGAAAATATTATTATTTAGTATCTGCTAAAATTACCAAAAATGATGAACTTATGATGAATAGTTTTTATAAGATACATAAATCACAATTTGATAATTTAAAAAACAAGTAGTGGACGCTCGCACTTCTCGTCGCTACGCTCGGAATGTTTCTTTCAACAAACTCGGTAGGTTCCACTTTGCTCGCTTACTTATAGTATTACTACTAATTAGAATATAGTATTGTTAGTAAAAATATTCAAGTTAAATAACTATTATTAGCATTAGTATTTATTTAAAATTCTTAACTTAATTACGGAATTACTATGTAAATTACAATGTGTTTTACTGTAAATAATCTATGAATTCACGATTTGATTTCACAAAATAATCTTATGAAATCACAACCACAATTCACGTGAAATCACAAAAATATCTCTTATGAATTCACATGAATTGTGTATATGAATTCCTGCATGAATTCATAATAATAATTTTAATTTTTTTATAAAAAATATCTAAAATTCAATTCACTTTGTTCATTGCTTTGAGTTTGCAAACTAAAGTTTGTAATAAAAATTATGCAAAGTCCGGTATCACTTGCATACATGGTTTTGAATGGAAAACTAAGTTAGATTATACCCATAATTAAAAAATAATGTATGGGTAAATTACTAAAACATGAATTTAATATTACATCAAATTAAATCATCAAAGCTGAACTTTTTAGAAGGTAATTCTGGGGAATATACACCGCCTGCACAAATAGTGCTTTTACCAAAAAGTCCTATCGTTGGTCGTGATGGTAGAACCTTTCATTATAATACTCAAGAAGTTCTAGATAGTTTTATAGAAAATCAAGCAAAGTTACCAATAGATATAGAACATGCAACAGAAATCAATGCACCTAAAGGAATATATAGTCCAGCTTTAGGGTGGGTGGTGTCTCTTCAAGCAGGATTAGATGGAGAGATTATAGCTAATATAGAATGGAATAGTGTATATGAATTAAATAATAAGTCTATAAAGTATTATTCTCCAGCGTTTGAAGTTGACGAAGATAACAAGATTATTAGATTAACATCTGTAGGTTTAACTAATCGTCCTAATTTTAAAGTTCCAGAACTAAACAGTAGACAAACAAATTCAATTAATAGCATTAATAAAGGAGGCAATAAATTGAAAAAGAGATTAACAAGAGTTATGAATTCAAAAAAAGCGAGAAATGAGGAAGAAATTACAGAAGATCAATTAATAGAGGAGGCAAAGGAGGTTTTAGATTTACCTGAAGATGCAAGCCTAGATCAAGTAATTGAAGAAATAGCAACAATAGTAGATGAGAACGAAGAGCTAAAAAAAGATGAAGAAGTTAGTACTTCTACAAATGCAGAAGTAGATATACCAGCAAGTATTTTATCAGCACTAGGTTTAGCAGAGGGAAGTAGTTTAGCAGATGTAATTGAGGTTATTAAAAACTTAAAAGGTGGCGATGAAGGGGGTAGCGAAAAAAATAGTAAAACCACAAGAGCAATGCAAGCCCAAATTAGAAATTTAACTAATATTATTAATAATAATGCAGCTAAGGAATTAAAAGAAAAAAGAGAAAGAGTATTAAACTCAGCCATAAATAATGGGAAAGTATCTCCAGCGACAAGAAAAGCTTTAGAAATATCTTTAAATTCAGTTGAAGCGGTGGAAGTTTTTGAAGTAGAAATGGAAAATGCACCATCAGTATTTGCTAAGAGTATTACAAAACCAAAAGGTTATAGCGGAGATAGTATTGCATTAAATAGCGAACAGAAAGAATGTTGTAAGAAAAAAGGTATAAAAGAAAAAGATTATATCACACTACAAAATAGAACATTTAATAGGGAGTAATAAGAAAAGATGGCAAAGTATAATTTAACATATCAAATGATGTATCACAATAAATAACAAAAGAAAAATCTAAGGTTAATGATGATATCTATAAAATACCTAAATATCGTATACCAAGACATGTTTATCTTTTTAATCAAAAGAAAATAACAACACTATGGGGTTGCCGTCCACATAATCATCAAGGCTATAATAAAGAAGAGTTTAATGTTAAGCATCCAACGGTTAAACCAATACAAATAATGGAAAGACTACTTGAGATGACAACAAGTGAAAATCAAATAGTGCTAGATCCATTTATGGGGTCAGGGACAACAGGAATAGCATGTAATAAGCTTAATAGAAAGTTTATAGGCTTTGAATTATTAGAAGAATACTATAAAGTATCTCAACATAGATTAGCAAGCTAAAATAAATATAATAGTAAAAAGAGATGATACTAAAAATATTATTTCGCTTATGCTCAATAGCACCAAGCTTGCCACTTCGTGGAGAATAAAATTTTGCGGTGTCATCTCTAAAACTTTAAACTTGACAAACAAAATAATCTAAAATTCAAAAATCATTCCCGCTATTTCTGTCTCAAATTCCCGTTTAATCTGTCCCGCTACATTATGTATTAATTTAAGAGTATTTTTGTACTCATAAATACAATAGCACAATTATGTTGTTGTATTTTATTTTTTCCAAGTATTTAAAGTAGGTCTTAATAACTCAAATATTTCTTTAGTTTTAAGAGTATTATTTAATCTTTTTAAATTAATCACATTTTCATATACAGCTAGGTATTGTTTACCACCAACTTTAACATTAATCTCTTTTGCAAAATTATTAGTCAGCTTTACTACTTCATCAAATATATCATAATCTATTGAAGTGCTTGTAATTCCTCCAGGTTCTCCTTTTATTAAGTAATCTATAGTAATACCCATTGCTTCGCATATCTTATTTATTTTATATAGGTCAGGCAAAGCTTTTCCATTGCACCAAGTACTTACAACATTAGTTTTTTCATTAAAAAATTCAGCGAATTCTTTCTGTGTTTTAAAGTGTTTGTCAATATTCTTTTTTAAATTATTAGCAAAATTAGTCACAAATTCTTCTTTATTCATTTAAAATCCCTGATTTTTCCATTATCTATTTTTATTGAATTTTTAGTTTGACGAATCAATAAAATTGATTCAATATTCAATTATAATGAATAAATAATATTTTATTTATAAGTACAAAGATAGCATAAGTAAGGATTTTTTAATAATGAAAATACACGAGATTAAATATCTTCTTGGTAAGAAAGGTCTTAAATTTGTAGATATAGATAAACAATTTGGATTAAGAGAAGGTAGCATTTGTTTAGCAATTGCAAAGCCTCATAAAGCAGGAGAAAAAGCTTTATCTGAAGCTATAGGAATACCAGTACATGAGTTATTCCCAGAAAGATACGATAGCAAAGGTGTGAGATATGAACCTCAACCAAGAGGTAATTACTTAAAAGGACTAGAAATATAATGAAATTCTTACCAAATCTTACCAAATTTTGATGATAACACACCTACAAAAACTACTGAAACTATGGAATACCAATTACTTTTTGTTTTATGTTCTAAAAACACAATTTCTTAACTTATCAGTAAATAACTATATCCAAAAAAATTTTGTTTATTTGTATATAAATACCGATTATTATTATTTTTAATAAACTACCCCACTAAACTAAAGGTATTCATATACATATGATAAGTAAAACTCCTAAAGTTATTAAGTAGATACTAATAATATCTTATAAAAATGCAATGCTATACCTATTTATTATTAATTTTATTAGCTAAGATTCAATATAGCATTGCACTCAGTCATTACTAGAATGTTAAAGAAGTACCAATTAATATTTTTGTTACATTTTTAGCATTATCAGTTCTTCCGTCTAATTGACTTTTTTCCGCCATTACACTTGCTTTATATCTATTTTTTAAACTATGATGTCTAACTTGTACAAATGTAGAAATGTTATTCGTAATACTGTAATTATATTGTGCATCATAAGCATTTATAGCATCTTTATTGTTTACAGCAGATCCATCCTTAACAGTTCTTGAATTAAATACTCTCATGTAACCTAAGCTTACAGAATGTTTTTGCATAAATGCGTATTCACCTTTAACTAAACCTTTATGCAATCTTGTATCTTCACCTAGTTCCTCAACTGTATCTCCTGACCAATGATTATGAGAATATCCTAAGAACATTTTAAAGTCTGATAATTTAACAATAGAACCTAAATAGAATTCCTCTGCCCTATTATCTTTTTGAGAATAATTAGCTCCCATAGCAGTTTTTTTACCACCAAATACATCAGATTCAGAATCCATAACCCCAGAATTAACACCCTGATAATAACCAGCATCTAATCTTATATATTTAGAATCATAAGTTAAAAGAATTTCTCCAGCATAAGATTGTAATATTTTATCTCCAATCCTAACATCATCTTCATCTCTAGTAAATCCTTTTTCACCAATATCTAACTGTGCAGAAACCTTAAATCCATAAATATCAGGAGAAAAGTAAGATACACCTCTACCATATTGTACTTCATGAGCACCAAAATCAGCCCAAATATTACCAGCGCCATTAGATCCATATGGATAATCTTGAATCAAATAAAGGTTAGAAAATTGATTACCAAATCTGAATTCCCCAATATCCGTTGTACCACCAATCCATGCTTCTCTTATTCCTAGAGAATCGTATCTAGCATCTGTTGCTACTTTTGAAGATAAACGCCAGTTAATAGTTTTAACTATAGAATTCATTTCATGATTACCATCAACATTTGCTAATATTGAAACCTCTTCATTAGTATCACCTTTGTACTTAGATCTCTCCACTTTCTTAATTTGATTAGTTCTATAGAATAAATCAACCCCGGCCGTACCACTAAACTTCACTTCTGCCATCAAAGACGAACTTAAAAGCAGAGTACCTATAACAGAAGATACTAGCTTTTTTTTACTAAACAACATTACTTTCTCCTTTAATTAAATAAAATAATAACTCTCCTTGAAGAGTAAGTACGATATAGAACTTACATTTAAGTTATCTATATCGCAATTTCGCAAAATTTTTTATATCTTATAAATGTTATATAGCTAAACACTTTGTTAAAATATTAACCGATTTTAGTCGGTATATAGTCTGTCATTTCAATTACATACACAATTTTATCAGAATATTTAGATCTTACATCTTTTTCTAGGTATCTGATTTGTGGACTTAATAAAATAACATCTGCTTCTTTAGCTTTATCACTCATTTTACTTTCTGGAAAAGCTTCTACCTTAATATCCATATTTTTAGAATCAGCCTCTTGGTGCATCTTAATCATACTCTTGTTGCATCTTGATAGCAATCGCAGAGGAAGACATCGCCGCAGAACAAAATATATATAATTTTTTTTTATATTAAAAATCCTTTACTTAACACAAACTCTAACTAATCTGATTCTCACATAATAATTGATTATATCATATTCATAAATAAAATATCAATATAAAACATCGTATAACAAAAATGAGGTAGCTTCCTTAAAAGAGATAAAATAGTTGCAATCAAAAAGAACAAATATAATTTATTATTGTGATATAATAAATAAAAAATAGAAATTAAAATTGAAAAAACCATTGATATTAATTATATTAATATGTTGATACTAAAAAAGGAATAAGGTGAATGAAAAAAATATTATTACCACTGATTTTAAGTTTAATTTCTTTTAATTCTTATGCTTATGAGCATGTTATTGGATTTTCTGGAGGATACAGTGCTTTTTTTCCTAAAGCATCTCATTATCAGACAAATAAACATAAAAACACAATTAACGATGATGATAACAAACCTTTAGATGTTTATAGGCAATTTACACACTTTGAAGATAAAAAATACCACGATAATGCTTATAATTTTGAAATAGAGTATCAAATAAGGCTTGATGGAGGTTGGATTTTAGGTGTTGGTTATAGAAATGAAATTTTTTCTCTAAATTCAAAATATGCCCTTTTAGATAGTAATAGTTTTACAACTCATAACCCTTATATTTTAGGTTTAGGAACTTTTTATCAAAGTAAAAACTTTAGTTTAAGTTTAGGAGGAGCTATCGGTTCGGGATTAAATAAAATAGGAAATTCTAGTAATACTGAAATAACGATAGATATGATTTTTGATGTTGAATATTTGTTATCTGATAAGTTTTTGCTTTTTACAAGATTAAATACAAGCCTAAGTGGTAAAGAATATAAACTAAATACTAAAAACACTTTAATAGAACAAACAGAGGATAACCAATTTGAAATAATAGAAAACTATATTAAAATTAGCCCTAAGAATTTTGTATCTCGTTTAAATTTTGGAATTAGATATAAAATTTAATAAATCCGTACTAACTCTAAAGCAAAAAAATGATCTACTTATGATATGGTATAATGAGAATAGACTTTAAACTTTAAATTATCTTTATTGTCAAGTTATAACTTTTAAAAGTGACACCGCAGATAAGATTTGTCTTATTGAGCAAAGAAAAATAAAAAAATAAGTTATGCAACTTTTACAGGATTTAAAAAAAAGTGAATTTTTATAAAAAAAGAGCCCTGTTAATAGGTCTTTCAAATCAGTCTAATAAATCTCCTTGAATATAAGGCTTTATTATACTGCTTTTCCGTTGAAGCGAACTATAGTATTGATATTTAATTGTTTGAAAATTTTCATAATACAAACAATTCAGGTTGTCTTTTGTTAGCTTGGAATTGTTATTATTCCCACTTGGAAATACTATCTTATTAACTGCATAATTTTTAACTAACTATTTTTACGCCATACACATATATTAAAAAATACTTTTCCCTTACCTTTTTAGGAATAGAAAACTTTTGTCCTCCTACTTCAAAATATGGTATAACTGATGGTTTGATTTTTTATACACCTCATGGGTCTTATAAATTACGTGGAAATTTATTAATATCTAGCAATCGTACATATCTAATTTCTGGAAATAAAATATGGCTAGATGATATGATTTACTATTTTGATGATTCTGGTGTTTATCTAAATGATAAAGTGTATTCATTTAGAAATAATACAATGTATAGAGAGGGAGTAAAATATACAATAGAAGGTAGTGTTGTTACAACAGAAGGTATTCAAGGAAATCATCGTTGTATTACTTCTGAGTTGATTGATTAATATCTATCAAAATTATTATCTATTAATAGCTGTACTGTAAGTTGATGAGAAGAACTTTTATATGCATATTCAAAAATAATAAAATAATTAACATGAACTTTTAAAAGATTCTTCTTTTTGAATTGTGATATTAAATCCATTTTATTGGGAGGGATGATATAGAATCCTTTATAGGATATTATACAGATACGTTAAATTAACTAAAGATAATTAATAATCAATTTTATAATAAAATATTAGTTCTGTTTTCTTTTAATACTTCTTTTCTTTTTACTCTACTTTCAAAACAAAAAGATCTTACATAGATATTATCTAACATACTAAAACATGAGGAGGCTATTTAAAGTTTTATCGTCTTTAATACCATTTTTAACTTTATAATAATAATTATACATTGATAAATACTATTATAAATTATCTTAGTCTTTATCTAATTTTATTAAATCCAAATTTATTTAGTGTTTGGGTTTATTTATAATTTTTATATTTTAAGTATTTAGTTATTATAAGATTATCAAAAAATAAATAATTAGAAAAAACATAATGAAACAAAACTAATGAATTCTATAAAAAAATAGAAATTCAATTTATTTTCGTTAACCTATTATTTGATTACGAACCAAATAATAAAGTTTCATTCTTAAAATCTAACGATTGTAAAATTGTTTTATAATTAAATAACAGGAAATAAAATATTATTATATATAATTATATTTCTTTTTAATTAATCTTCATTTAAATCATCATCTAATGGATTATTTTTATTATTTTATATACCAAATATTATTTTAAACAATAATATAATCCCTCTGCTGTTTCTATATTAATATCTTCTTTAGAAATCTTTCTTTTTATACTTATTGACTTTTGATTAGATATAATCTGTTTTTTAAATATAGCATTACTTAAACAATCAACACTTTCACTAAATAAATACACAGAAGAATACAAGATACTACTTGAATCAAATAACATTCTATTTCTTTTTGAAAAAGAGCTAACTTGTTCATTAAAAACATCAACTTTATTATTTCTATCAAAAATTTTTATGTTTAATATAGATTTATAAACATTATCTTGAGAAGAAACAATGTAGTCGTAATATACAATATAATCACTTTGCTTAATTTCTTTAGATTCAATAAATCCTAAAAAATCTAAATTAGACCGAATTTTATTCGCAATTTCTAAATACTTAGCATTAGAGTATGAATCAATAGAATCATTAAAAACAAAATAATATGTTCCTATTTTTGGAATATTATAATGTTTATAAAAATATACTTCTTTATAATTTCCTATATATGTGGAACACGAAAGCAAAAACAAACTATAAAAAAATAAAATATAATACTTTAAATACATTTATCTCTTTCTTTTATCTATATAATCCGATAATTGTATACTATTTTCTAGTTATGTGAAATATGAAAATTCTCTATATAATCACAAACAATCTATAAAATGGACTTCATATTACTCTCTAAGTTTATTTTTTAATTATAAAAAAAATAAAAAAATAAAATTTATAAAAAAGAATAAGTGATAGTAATTAAAACTACTTTATAATATTATATGTTTTTTAAAATATACGGTATACTCCACCATGCTTTTGGTCTATAACTACATTTCCTTAAAATTTCTAATTTGAGTAAAAAAACTTTTAATGGTGATAATGATAAGTATGATTTTTGCAATTTTTCAAAATAAACCTTAGCATAAACAGATCTCATCAATTTAGCGTAAGATTTTGATCCATGATAATGAACAATTACAGAATCTTCAAGATTACTAATAATTTCTTTATAATTTTCTTTATTAATATAAAAATAGCTAATATGTATCTGATTATATTTGTAAGATAAGGATTTAATATTTTCTAAAAATACTTTCAAAAGAATATCTTGTTCTGCGTATACAAGACCCTCCTTATATTTAAAAAATTTTAAGATTAGTTCTTCCTCTTTTCTATCTAAAAGAATTTTTTTATTATTAAATAACACTACACCCGCACTTAAATAATATTCTGCCTCATTATTGCAATAATGTTCCGGTAACTGTAAAATATTTTTATAAAAATCATTGATAGTATATTTTTTATTATTATGAAATAAGTATTTTAATGGATAAGGCAATTTCGTTTTTGAAGCCGATATGTAATAGGAATCCATATTTTGATTAAATAAAACCGATAAATCACCTTGTACTATTGTATCAGCATCTAATAGTAATACTTCATCTTTATGTTTTAGAATTTGTGGAATCAATAGCTTATATAAAATACTACTATTAAAACTTATTTTATGTGAAACTTTAGATAAAATCAAGTCTTTTGCTTGTTGCTCAACATTAATAAATTCAATATTTACATCGCTTGTTTGTAGTTTTAAAATATTATCTTTATGATAATTATTTATACCTGTTTCTAATATAAAAATTGAAATATTAGTACCTTTTTTTCTACTATCTATAATAGATATGATAGATGGAACTAAATATTGAACATAATTTTGATCACAACAATAAGCAATATTTATGCTATCTGAAATACTCATTTCGAAACCTATCATCTTGATATTAATCAATTATATTGACATAGAAAATAGCACTATTTTGTTGGTTTAGCAATAAAAAAATTCGTTTAAATGTAGCGGGACAGATTAAATGGGAATTTAGGACATAAATAATGGGAAAATTATAGTCCAATCTCGCTTAATCCCATATAATACCGTTTATTCCCACTTTATTTTCCCTTACAAGACTTAGTAATTATTCCCATTATAAACTATCCCTTTACAATAATTACAAAATAGCAACATAGCAAAAAAATCAGTTTTAATTTGTATGTGAAATCATCTTAAGTAATCTTCAGAAATATATAAAATTCATATTTTTCTTAATAAGTTGATGTGTATATATTGTGATGTCCATCAAATAAACGGTTAATTGAATTTTCTAACTACACCCGTCTTAATTGCTGTTTCGCAAACAACAGAAGCAACATTATGAGCCACTTCTAAATCAAAAAGAGATGGAAGTATGTAATCTTCTCTTAATTCATGCTCTGGAATAGAATTAGCAATAGCATACATAGCAGAAGTTATCATTCCTTGATTCATTGTAGTAGCCTGAGCATTTAAAGCTCCTCTTAACAAACCAGGGAAAGCAGATACGTTATTGATTTGATTAGGGTAGTCTGATCTACCTGTGCCAATAATTTTTGCACCAGCTTTTTTAGCAAGGTTAGGCATGATTTCTGGGGTTGGGTTTGCTAATCCAAAAACTACAGGATCTTTTGCCATTGATTTGACCATTTCCTGAGTAACTAAGTTTGGTCTAGAAACCCCAATAAAAACATCAGCTCCTATCATAATTTCAGCCAATGTACCTTGATTGTAAAAATAATTATCATCTCTTACATAGTTTAAGAGATCTCTAGATAAAAAATCATAATCTTTGCAGTTAGGATTATTTTTATGTAGCACTCCTTCTTTATTAAAGGCTCTTATTTTTCTAATTCCTAAACTGTAGAGTTTTTTAATAATACTACTTCCTGCAGCGCCAGTTCCTGAAACTACAATAGTTATATCTTCTAGTTTTTTATTTAGAAGTTTACAAGCATTTATAATTCCAGCAGATACAACAATTCCTGTTCCATGCTGATCATCATGAAATACGGGAATATCAAGTTCACGTAGCAGAGTTGTTTCTATTTCTATACATCTTGGGGCAGAAATATCTTCTAAATGTATAGCACCAACAGAAGGAGCTATTAGCTTACAGAAATTAATAATTTCTTGTGGATCTTTTGTTCCAATACAAATAGGAAAGCAATCTATATTAGCAAATTTTTTATATAACAATGCTTTACCTTCCATAACCGGTAATCCAGCTTCAGCACCTATATCACCCAAACCAAGTACTGCTGTACCATCACTAATTATTGCAATAGTATTTCCTCTATTTGTGTATTTGTAAGACAAATCAACATTTTTGGCAATTTCCCTACAAGGTTCAGCAACTCCAGGAGAATAATAAAGAGATAAATCTTCAGAAGTATCAAGAGGAACTTTAGCTTTAATTTCCCATTTTCCTCTAAATTTCTCGTGCATTTCTAAAGATTTTTTAAATATATCTGTCATTTTCCTACTCGTTTTTTCCATATAAAATTATGCTACTATAGCCGCAATTATAAATTCACAAGATATATTATATCATATAAGAAAGATACAGTATACCTAGATTAGAAGTATTTATAGTGACAAGTACCTAAATGATTTTTAATATTGTGTTACACCATATTTTTAGGATCTACCCATTTATCAAAATCTGCTTCTACACAATATCCTAATTTTAATGCCGACTCTTTTAATGTAATTTTTTCTTTATGTGCCAATTTAGCAATTTCTGCTGATTTGTCATAACCAATGTGTTTAGTTAAAGAAGTAACAAGCATCAGAGATCTGTTCATTAAATTTTCAATAACTGATTTATCTGGAGATAATCCTTCTAAACAATAATTACTAAAACCAGTTATAGTAGTATTTAATATTTCCATTGAATTTAAAACACTATAAATAATTAAAGGTTTATAAACATTTAACTCTAAATGTCCTTGCATACCACCAAGAGATACTGCATAATGAGAAGACATAACTTTAATACAGGCCATAGATAATGCCTCTATTTGCGTAGGGTTCACCTTGCCTGGCATAATAGAAGATCCTGGTTCATTTTCAGGTAGTATAAATTCAGATATACCGGCTCTTGGTCCACAACCAAGTAAACGGATATCATTAATAATTTTAGTAAGGGTAACAGCCAAAGTATTCAAGCTAGCAGAAAAATTAACTAAATCATCATGCGTAGCTAAACTATAAAATTTATTAGGAGAGCTTTTAAAAGGAAGTTTAGTAATATCTTGTACTTCTTTGACAAAAATATCTACAAAACCTTTAGGACAGTTTATTCCTGTTCCTACTGCTGTACCACCTTGTGCTAGATAATATACTTCTTCTAATGCCAAAATAATCCTTTCTTTAGCTTTTTTAACTTGTGTTACATATCCAGAAAACTCTTGTCCTAGTTTTATAGGAGTAGCGTCTTGCATATGAGTTCTACCTATTTTTATAATATCTTTATATTCATTTTGTTTTTTTTCTAATAAAGAAATAAGTTTATCTAATGTTGGTAGCAATGTATTATGAGCGGTCATTACTGTTGCTATATTCATAGCAGTGGGAAAACTATCGTTAGATGATTGCCCTAAATTAACATGATCATTAGGATGAACAGGTTTTTTACTACCCATAACACCATTTAAAATTTCAATTGCTCTATTACTAAGAACTTCATTTACATTCATATTGCTTTGAGTTCCCGAGCCTGTTTGCCAAATAGAAAGTGGAAAATTGCCAGCTAGTTTACCTTCTAAGGCCTCATGACCTGCTTGTATAATTGAGTTGGCAATTTCCTTGCTGAGAGTATTAAGTTGTAAATTAGCTTTTGCTGCAGAAATTTTTATTATTAAAAGTCCATTAATAAGAGATGTAGGGAAAATTTCGTTTGTTGGTTTAAAATGTAATAAAGATCTTTGAGTTTGTGCTCCCCAATATTTATCAGAAGGAACTCCTATACTACCCATAGCATCGCTTTCTAGTCTTATTTTAATATTATTGTTGCTCATTTACAATCTCCCCACATAAATCTACATTGCCATATATGATAACAAAATATACCATATGCAAGTGCTATTATTACATAGAATTATCACAAGATCAAACTATATTTAGAAATTTAGAAAAATATTCTAAATATATTAGAGTATTTATTCAATTAAAATGTATAAAAAAACCTAATAAATTTATTATGATAACAAAATATAACATTAAAAATTTTTTTTAAGCAAACAATTTATAATTAGAAATTCTTTTTAAACTAGGAGGATAAATTATTCTAAGTAACATTAATATAATTATTATGACAGAAATAGTTAGAGGAAAAAACAGTATGAGATAGGAATTAAAAGATAAACTTATTACACTTATAATTTTAAGGGTAGATCCCATGATGATAGTTTGTAAGATAGGCTTGATGTTTCCAGATCTTTTGAATTGTCTTATGCTAAAAAAGTAAGAACCAACTATGCTTAAGAATAAAGGAAAGAATATTAAGGTGGTCTTTTTTATAATTTCTTTTTTTATATCATAAATAGCATTAGCATAACCTTTAGGATTATATTTTTTAAGTTCATTTATATGGTAAATTTCGTTAATATTAAGTAGATCAGTCATATTAAATTCTCTTGGTGATGTTTTTTTATAATCAACAAAATTTTGAAAAGTATCAATATCAAAGATATACTTATCTAATTGTAAGAAATTAATACTGTTATCAGATTTTAATTCTTGTATATTTACAGAATCTAGTAGCATAGTTGTTTTGCTATTAGAAAAGTCTATATATCCTTCTTCTGCATAAATAAAATTTTCTTTATTAGTGTTTGGATTATAAGAATAAATGAATATTGAGCTAAGTTTATTTCCATTAATTTTTTTGATGTAAAAGTTAGTATTCTCATTAACTCTAACAAACCTTTCAGCTTCAAAAATTTTTATATTATAATTTTTAGAAAAATTTACCTTTAATTCTTGGTATTTATAGTAAGAATTAGGTATTAATGAAAAAGCTAAATAAAAAGTTATGATAGAAAAAATTAATCCTACAGTTATTATACTACTATATATTTTTATAGGAGAGGTTCCTGTTGCTTGAATAATAATAAGTTCTTGATTATTTATTAAATAATTCCAAGTAAAAACAATAGCAATTACAATTGCAAAAGGTATCACTTCTAACCAAATTCCGGCAAAAGTTAAGGATGATATGTAAAGAACGGTAAATATTGAAAAACCCTTATTAGTTATTAAATCTAAAAATTTTAAAGATTGTAATAAAAATAATAGTAATGTTACTACAAACAAAATAATTATAGAATATATGATTACTTTGTTAATTAAATATTTATATATATTATTCATATTTTTTTACTTATTGATTAAACTGATGTTTAATAATTTTATTTTCTAGGTCATCATCTTTATTAAATAATACAGATACATATTTTTCTTTAAATGAATTTATACTAGCACTTATAATATTTCCATATTCATAGCAATCTGCAAACATATTAACTGGTCTATCTAAACTTAAATTATTTATTTCAATAGAACTTTTACAAGAAACAGTTGTTCCTTTCCAATTTAATGGATTTAACGGATTAATCGGAGTTATTGCTAATAAGTTGGAATAAATAGATAAAATACTTCCACCACAAGATCTATTATAAGCAGTAGAACCAACAGGAGTAGAAATAAGCAAGCCATCTCCAATAAGTTTTTTTATTCGGGTATTATTATCTATATTTATACCTAAATGAGAAGATTTAGGTTTGCTCCTTAAAAAAGAAATTTCATTAAAAGCAAAAGCATTACTAATTTTATTATTTATATCTTTAAAAGTTGCCATTAAAGGATTTAATTTAAATTCTAATGAATTTTTAATAGAATAAATAAGATCAAAACTATTATTTTGTTGATTTAGTAAAAAACCACGAGACCCGCAGTTAGTTCCATATAAAGGCTTATTAAGATGTATATAATTATGTAAGCAATGAAGCATAAAGCCATCTCCACCAAGACAAACAATAACATCAGCCTCTTCTTCAGATACAAAAGAATAATTTTTGGCTAAAAAATTATAAAATTCTTCAGCTTTAGGAACGAAGCTAGAATAGACACAAGATATTTTCATAATTAAAATTGTATTCAATAGATTTTTGTAATATTATAATTATTATAACAGAGAAATTATAAATATTAATAACAATTAAGTAAATAAAAAAGGCGTTTATGGATAAAGAATTTATTTTACTACAATTATTAAGTTCAAGATTATGTCATGATTTAATAGGTCCTGTAGGATCTCTTAGTTTTTCAATGGAGATGTTAAAAGAAGATGAGGACTTAGAAAATAAAGAGGCCTTAGATATAGCTTTAAGCAGTGTGAACAATCTAGTAAACAGATTAAATTACTTTAGAATGGCTTTTGGAGTATCTAATTTACCAGAAAAAGAAGCAGGTTTATTAAAAACAAAAGAATTGATTTTTAGCTTATTTAAAGAAAAAGAAAGCAAAATAGATTGGAATTCTTCTGTTGATGATGTTTTATGTAAGGTTTCTAACAATAATAATTTAAAGCTATTATTAAATATATTTTTAATAGTATTTTATGCTGTACAAAAAACTGCTGTTATTAAGATTTTAGCCGCAGAAATATCCTCTGGAAAAGTAGGAATAGCTCTTTCCATAAAAGGAAGTTCAGCAAAATTAGGTATAGATAATATTCAGGCTTTAAAGTTAGAAGTAAATTCTAGTGATTTAACTCCTAGAAATGTTCAAAGCTATTTTACTGCAATATTAGCAAAACATTTAAAAGCTAATTTAGATGTTAGAGATAACATGCAAGAAGAAATTCAATTTGCTTTGGTATTAAATAAAGTAAAATAAATGAAGAAAAATCTTTTTATTTCAACAGGGTATTTTGCGACAATTAGTGCTTCTTTAATTATTGATTTACATAAAAAACAAAAGAAAAGAAATAAAAAAAATTATCTATTGATTGTTATCTCTAAAGAGTTTTCAAATAACAAAGCTTTTCAAAATGAGGTTATTAACCAAATACATTTTGCAAAACAAGTTAATAATTGGCAAAAAATTGATGTTATTAAAGAAAATGATTTTCCGCTGTCAGTTTATGATAAAGATAATTACAATGAAAAGATAATAGAAACTTTATTTCAAGGAGATTTAATTAAAGAATCATTTTTTGAATTATATATAAGTAGTCTTAATATCTTATCTAAGCTTTCTAAATATATGAAATTTAGTAGAGCAAATATAATAGATGAGGGAATAGGGACGCATTTACAAGTTAAAAATTCAGAAGATTTATCCAAATTTAAATGTTTTTACAACCTAATTTCATTGCAATTTAATAAAGAAAAAATAAATTATAAAGTTAATAATATTCAATTACCTAAATATCTACTTTATAAAAAATTAAATAAACTAAATTCTATATATAAAACACCAAAAATTAATAAAAAAACTAATTTAGTTGCGATATCTTCTTTCTATTTTATAAAACGTGAAAAATTTTACTTAATCAGCACTTATAAAAAATTAATAAAAGAATTATTAAAAGATAATTATAAAGTAGAAGTTAAACTTCATCCTAGAAACAACAAAGAAGATTTTTTAGAACTAGAAAATTATTTAATACAAATAAATATTCCATTACTAGATATGTACTTAAAAAAGAATAAAAAGTATATAAAAAATGTATTTTCCATGACTTCAACCATATTATTTATGGCAAGGTACATTTATAATATCAATGCAGTCTTTATAGAAAATGATGTTAAAGATGAATATACATCAAATATTAATGAAATATATAAAAAATATATTAACAAATAAGAAAATATAAAATATCTTAATAATTCATATTGCACACTTAGCAATAGAATGCTTAAAAATAAAAGATTGTTAAGCTATATAAAGATATCAAAAATTAGCTAGTTTAGAGCTAATAATCAGCTATATTTTGTGTAAAATATGAAAAATCATAACAAAATGATGAGGAAATAAGTAATAGAAGTTTTTAGTTTAAATATTATTTTACAATTATTTTTTTATACAACCATCTAAACAAGATACAGACATATTATTATTTTTGAGCTAAATAATGAAAATACCTCGTGATGATTAGGTGTGAAGTTTATAAATTGCCAAAAATTATTCATCTTCATCTAAATCATTAATTAGATAACCTTGTCCCCATATGGTTTTTATATAATTTTTACCTGTAGATTTTTCTATTTTATTTCTTAATTTACAAACAAAAACATCAATAATTTTTGGCTCTGGCTCACTTATTCCACCGTAAAGTTGATCTAAAAGATGCTCCTTAGATATAGGTTTTCCTTTTTTTAAGGCTAAAATCTCAAGAACAGAGTATTCTTTAGAAGTTAAAGGGATTGCTTTATTAGCATATAATACCTGTTTTGCATCAAGGTGAATTTCTAAATCGCTTATTTTTATACTGGAATGAGAATATCCTTTAGCTCTTCTGACAATCGCATGGACCCTTGCAATTAGTTCTTCTCTATTGAAAGGTTTAGTCAAATAATCATCAGCTCCCTGATTAAGACCCTCAATTTTATTATCATAATCAGCAAGAGAAGATAACACAAGAACAGGAGTTTCTATTCCATTTTTACGAATATTTTTTAATAATTCAAATCCACTTATGTCAGGTAAAATAACATCAAGCAGAATTAAGTCGTAAGAATAAGCAGCTAAATATTCTAACGCAAATTCACCTGTAATAGCAATATCACTTTGCATTTGCATTTTTTTAAAAGTTGCAGAGATGCTTTTAGCTAGGTTTTCATCATCTTCAACAATTAGTATTTTCATTGGATAAGGCCCAAATATTCTTGTTAATAATTATTAATATTAACTAATGCTAACTTAAAAAAAAAACTTTTGCAAATAAATTATATTAAGGGTTAATTATTTTATTGCATCCTATTAATATTTAATGTAAATATTAATGGACATTAAACTTTATTAATATTATTTATAATATTTCAATTGTTTTTTATAAAAGGAAAAATCAGTGGAAAAATTTGAAGTAGAAAGAAGGGAAGTGAACGCCCAAGAGTTAGCATCCTATGTAAATAAGGATGGAATCTTATTTGCGGGAACTCATTTATTAATAGATTTGTGGGGAGCAACAAATCTTAATTCCCCTGAAGAAATAGAGCAAACACTTAGACAGTGTGCTATAGAATCAGGAGCAACAATACTGCACTCTCACATGCACCATTTTGAACCTCATGGTGTTTCAGGAGTGGTTGTGTTAGCTGAATCTCATATCTCTATTCATACTTGGCCAGAAAGAGGATACGCAGCACTAGATGTTTTCATGTGTGGTAGTTGTGATCCTTATAAAGCGATTGATATTTTAAAATCATATTTTAACCCTTCTAGTATACAAGTTTCTGAAAGCAAAAGAGGCGTAAATATATAATATTATAATATCTTAATAAGAGGTATTATAGTGTTATAATTATATTTGTTTTTTTGTTTTAAATATTTATATATAATTAATACTGCGGTTATTAGTAATAAGGGATTGTCATGGAAAAAAAATGGTTTGATGAAAAACTTTACGAAAATTTTGAAAAAGAAATAGGATATAAACAATCTTTTATATCAAAGAAGCTGATTGCTTCTAAAAAAAGTGATTTTCAAGAAATAGAAATATTTGAAAATCCTAAGTTTGGTAAAATTCTAATGTTAGATGGTGTTGTTCAAACTACAGAAGCTGATGAATTTTTTTATCATGAAATGTTTACTCATACCCCGATATTTTCTCACGGTAATGTAAAATCTGTTCTAATTATTGGTGGAGGAGATGGTGGTATTTTAAGGGAAGTTCTAAAACACAAATCAATAGAAAGAGCAGTTATGATAGAAATTGATGGCGAGGTTATAGATTTATGTAAAAAACATATGCCATCTTTAAATAACGGATCTTTTGATGACAAAAGAGCGGAAGTTCGTGTTGATGATGGTATTAACTATGTAAAAACAACAACAGATAAATTTGATCTAATTATAGTAGATTCAACCGATCCAATAAATGTGGGTGAGGTTTTATTTACAGATGAGTTCTATGCTAATGCTAAGAAATGTTTAAATGAAGGTGGTATTTTAACTACTCAAAGTGGTGTTCCATTTTTACAAGATGATGAATTAAAAAATATTCAATCTAAGTTAGAAAAAATATTTAAAGATCTAACTTTTTATATTGTCCCAGTTCCAACTTATATAGGTAGTTTTATGTGTTTAAGTTTTGCTACAGATAATGTTTCTTTAAAAGATGCAAATTTACAGATTGTTACAAAAAGACTAGCAGATTCGGGTATTGAAAATTTAAACTATTATAATCCAGCAACACACTTATCTTCTTTTGCTTTACCAGAATATATTAAAAGAATAATTAAAAAATAATACTATAATTAAATATTCAAAACACTAAGAGGTATTGGTGAATAAAAAAGTTACTGATTTTAAATTATTTACTTTTAGAAATATACTAGACGTTGTATTTTTAGTATTTGTAATGAGTGTATCAGTAATTAGCATACTGTTTTTTTTAAATCTAATTAGTATTTATAAAATCATATATTTCGTGGGTTTAGATAACTTTGAACCCATCAAAACATTATTAATGAATGTTTCTACAAAGACTGTAATTGTTTATTTGTGGTGTGTAATTCTGTTTTTATTTCCAATTTGGTTCTTTTTTAATAATCAAAATAAACAAGATAATCATAGCTCTCTAATAAATATTTTAGAAAAACAAGAAGATCCTGAAAAATTATTAAGTTATATGATAAGTGATAATTGGGGTAGCATATTATGGAGTGGAAAGTTATTTCAACAAATATTTAAAATTTATAAAGATTTTGAAACCATTAAACTTAATTTTTTAGATATCTTATTAGAAAATAGAGATATAGAAGCAGATAGCGAAATTATAGGATACTTATCTAAGGAAATTAAATTAAAACAGTCGGGGTTTGTAGAGTTTCCTATTAAATTAGGCACTCAAGATAGTGCTTTTAGGATATCTTTTACTAGAATCGGAAGTATATATATTTGGCAAGTAATGTTAGTTAAGCAAAAAAATTCATTATTTAGTCTTTCTTTTACTAAAGATGTTCTAACAAATCTTCCTCTACCGGTTATTGTAATGAATTCAAGAGGAGAAACCGTAGCTACCAATAAATTATTTAATCAAATATTTAATTTAAAGCTAGAATCAGATTATTCTAATATAGATTTTTCTGACTTTATTTTAAAAAAAAATGTTCCTCATTCTTATAAAGTTAATGGGATAGAAGATGATAGCATAAAAATAAACAGATGTTTGTTCCAAGATTTCAGTGGATATAAATTTGAAGGATTTTTATTTCAATCAATTTTTTATAAAGAAAATACCACAGGATTAAAATATATAAGAAGTGTAATAGTTCCAGATTCAAGACAAGCCTTGGATCTAACCACAGAAGGATTAAATTATCAGTATGATAGTTATTTAGAAGATATCTACAATAAAGCTCCTTTTGGAATTATTGTTATAGATTCAGCAAGCAATATTATAAAAATTAATGAAAACATTAAATCACTGCTTAAAATAGACTACTTAGAAGATAAAACCATAGAAGATCTATTAGGAAAATCATCAAGATACTTCTTAGATGAAATAAAATCTGGAAATAAAGACTTAGAATTAGAAATTCAATTAGGTAAAGATAGAAAATTACTTAAATTTATAATATTCAATTTACCAGAACAAAATAAAATAATCTATGTTATAGATATAACCTACAATAGAGACTTAGAAACACAACTAAAACTTTCTCAAGGTTTACAATCAGTAGGACAAATTGCCTCTGTTGTTGCCCATGATTTTAATAATTTACTAACAGCTATCATGAGTTTTACTTACTTTTTACAAGAAAAAAATGATGAGAATGATCCTTCGATGATGGAGTTAGAACAAATTCAACAAAATGCTAATAGAGCTAAAATTATGATTAAGCAATTATTAACATTTTCAAGAAAACAAGATCTAAATCCAGAAGTTTTTAATCTAAATTCAGAAATCTCTGATCTTATGAGTACGGTTGTAAGATTAATAGGAGATAGTATCTCTCCAGAATTTCATAGAGGTAAAAAAGTTGGCAATATAATGATGGATAAAGTTCAATTCCAACAAATTATTACAAATTTAGTTGTTAATGCTAAAGATGCCATGAAGAAAGGTGGTAATATAGATATTTATACCAAATTAATTTCCCTAAAAATGCCAAAAGAAGGTGCTTTAGGAATTATTCCATCTGGTGATTACGCTGTTGTAGAAATTAAAGATGAAGGAGAGGGGATAAAGCAAGAAAATATTAAATTAATATTTCAATCTCATTTTTCTACAAAAGGAGAAAAAGGTAACGGTTTAGGTTTAAATACAGTACAAAAAATTATTACTGATAGTGCTGGATTTATTGATGTAAAAAGCTCAATAGGTAAAGGAAGTGTTTTTATATTGTATTTTCCCCAAACAGATAAACAAGAAATAGAAAAAGAGCATATAATAGTAGAAGAGAAACTTATAAAACAAGATCTAACAGGGAATGAAACTGTTCTATTGATAGAAGATGAAGTTCCTGTTAGAATGGTATGCTCTAGACTTTTAAAATCAAAAGGTTATAATGTAATAGAAGCAGAAAATGGACAGCACGCATTAGAAATTTTGCATAAACAAAATGTTAGGGAACTACATTTAATAATTAGTGATGTAATGATGCCGGTTATGAAAGGACCAGAAGTTGTTAGTAGAATTAGAGATATATTTCCCAATGTTAAGGCTATATTAATGTCGGGTTATGCTGAAGATGTTCTTGATGATATAGAGGGAGAAACTGTTTTAAAAGGAATAGAATTTTTAGAAAAGCCGTTCACACCAGATGCTTTTGCAACTAAGGTAAGAACTATAATAAACAAGAAATAGGGGTGTTTATGAGTATAGATAAAACAAAAGCACTAGAAAGTGCTTTAGCTCAAATTGAAAGAGCATTCGGTAAAGGTTCTGCCATGAGATTAGGGCAAAAAGGAACCGAAATAGAAGTAGAAGCAATATCCACAGGTTCTCTAGGTTTAGATATAGCTTTAGGTATAGGTGGATTACCAAAAGGGAGGATTGTTGAAATTTATGGTAATGAAAGCTCTGGTAAAACAACTCTAGCCCTTCATGTTATTGCAGAAGCACAGAAAAAGGGTGGAGTTTGCGCCTTTATTGATGCTGAACATGCACTAGATCCATCTTATGCCAAAAAATTAGGTGTAAAAATAGATGAACTTATTGTTTCTCAACCAGATTCAGGTGAACAAGCACTAGAAATTACTGATACATTAGTAAGATCTAGTGGAGTTGATGTGCTAATTATAGATAGTGTTGCTGCACTGGTTCCTAAAGCTGAACTTGAGGGAGAAATGGGAGATTCTCATATGGGTTTGCATGCTAGATTGATGTCTCAAGCTCTTAGAAAATTAACTTCTTCTGTTGCTAAATCTAACACATTAGTAATTTTTATTAATCAAATAAGAATGAAAATTGGTGTAATGTTTGGTAATCCAGAAACTACAACAGGTGGTAATGCGTTAAAGTTTTATTCATCTGTTCGTTTAGAAATTAGAAAATCTACACCAATTAAAGATGCGGATGTAGTAAAAGGTAATACCACCATCGTTAAAGTTGTTAAAAATAAAATGGCACCTCCTTTTAGAATTGCAGAATTTGATATTATGTATGGTAAAGGAATATCAAGAGCAAGTGAGGTTGTTGACTTAGGAGTGAAATCTGGCATTATAGATAAAGCTGGTTCTTGGTTCTCTTATGGTGATGAAAAAATTGGTCAGGGTAAAGAAAAAGCTAAAGATTTTTTATTATCTAACCCAAAAATAATGTCTGATATTGAACAAAAAATTCTTAAAAATTTAGAAACCATAGAAGAGGTAATGCTAGAAACTGATATTCATGAAGTTACTAAAGATACAAAAGAATCTCCAGTAGAAAAAGCTGAAGTTACTACTGAAAGAAAGTCTAAAAAATAGTATAAATAGTATTTTTTGCTAAATAGTAAATAAATCATATTTTAATTGCTCCCTTTATTATTTGTACTAAAGGGAGTTTGGTTATTAAAGTAATATCAATAAGGATATATAAAAATGAGTACAACATCAGATATTAGGAAATCATTTGTAGATTATTTTGTAGGCAAAAATCATAAAATATGCGATAGCTCAAATCTTATACCGAATAATGATGATACATTGCTTTTTACTAATGCTGGTATGGTACAATTTAAAAACTATTTTACAGGACTAGAAAATCCAGAATTCAATAGTGCTCTTAGTGTACAAAAATGCTTAAGAGCTGGTGGAAAACATAATGATTTAGATAATGTGGGTTATACTGCTCGTCATCATACTTTTTTTGAAATGTTAGGAAATTTTTCTTTTGGAGGGTACTTCAAAGAACAAGCAATTTATTACGCTTGGGAATATCTAACTAAGGTTATTGGTTTAAATAAAGATAAACTTATTATAACAGTTTATCATAGTGATGATGAGGCTTATAATTTATGGAAATCTATATCTGGATTGCATGATGATAAAATAATTAGAATATCCACAAAAGATAATTTTTGGGAAATGGGTGATATTGGTCCTTGTGGTCCTTGCTCTGAAATTTTTTATGATCATGGAAAGCAGATACAAGGAGGATTACCAGGTGCAAAAGATGAAGATGGAGATAGATTCATAGAAATTTGGAACATAGTTTTTATGCAATACGAAAAACTTACAGATGGTGAATTAATTTCTCTTAAAAAACCCTGTATAGATACTGGTATGGGTTTAGAAAGGTTTGCCTCTATTTTGCAAGGAAAACAAGATAATTATGATATTGACTTATTTCAATCTATTATATCAAAAGCAGAACAAGAAATTGGGGTAAAAGTTACTAAAGAAAATAAATCAGCATTTAAAGTAATTTCGGATCATATCCGTTCTGGTAGTTTTATGATATCAGAAGGAATCTTACCATCAAATGAAGGCAGAGGTTATGTACTACGTAGAATATTGCGCAGAGCGGTTAGATATGCTTATATGTTAGGTAGCTCTAATCCTGTTCTTTATAAAATTTTTCCTGAACTTAAAAATCAAATGGCACACTCTTATAAAGAACTTGCTATTCACGATTTATTTATTAGTGATACTATCAAGCAAGAAGAAATTAAATTTCATGAAACATTTTCTAATGGTATTAAAATTTTAAATGAAGAAATAGATAAGATAGATAAAGGTAATACATTTTCTGGTAAAACAGCATTTAGACTGTATGAGACTTATGGTTTCCCTGTGGATTTAACTAAAGATGTTTTACGTGGTAAAAATATAGAGCTAAATTCAAAAGAATTTGAGGAATCATTTCAACATCATAAAGATTTAGCAAAGAAATCTTGGCAAGGTAGCGGTGAATCTAAAAATGATAAAATCTGGTTCGAATTATCAGAAAAGTACGATGCAACTCAATTTAGCGGATATGATACTTTAATAGAAGAATCTAGTGTTTTATCTTTGGTAATCTTAAATGATAGTAAAATTTTAACAGAGGTAGATGAAATTAAACAAGAAGAAGGTTATGTTATTGTAAATAAGACTCCTTTTTATGCCGAAATGGGGGGGCAAGTAGGAGATAAAGGCTTTATTACCAACGATAGTGGTTTATTAGCCAAAGTTTTTGATGTTCAAAAAAGAGCAGATTTTTTTGTGCATAAAATTCTTGTTATAGAAGGCAGTATTAAAAAATCTCAAAATGTTAATATGAGTGTAGATAAACAAGTAAGAAATCAAATTGCAAGACATCATACATCAGCTCATTTACTTCATGCATCACTTTATAAGTATTTAGGTAGCCATATAACCCAACAAGGTTCTATGATTAATGAGCATAGATTAAGATTTGATATATCTCATTCAAAAGCACTAACTAACCAAGAAATAAAAAAAATAGAAAATTCTATAAATAAAGCAATTTTAAATAATTATTCTGTTATTATTGAAAATATGGAGTTAGCAAAAGCCATTAAATATGGAGCAAAAGCATTTTTTGGAGAAAAGTATCCTAAAATAGCAAGAACTGTTAAAATTGGTGAAAATAATGATGAAAATTATTCATTTGAGCTTTGTGGTGGAGTACATGTTAAAGCAACTGGTGAGTGTGGTGCTTTTAAAATAATATCAGAAGGATCAATAGCATCAGGAGTGAGAAGAATAGAAGCAGTATCTGGATTTAAAGCATTAGAATATGTATCAAATTTAGAAAATCAAATCAACAATATTAAACAATCTTTAAATGTAGATGCAAAAAATGTTGAAGAAAAAATTGTTTTAATACAAGAAGAAAATAAAAAACTAAAAAATAATTTAGAAGTTATAAATTCAAAGTATTACATTAGCTTATTGCAAGATAAATTTTTAGAAATAAATAATGTAAAATGTTTAATAGCAAATATAGAAGCAGATCCAAAAGAGTTAAGAAATATAGCAAACACTTTACTGATTAATGCTAAAAATACCTTTGTTTATATTTCTACAAATAATGCTGATAAATCATCTTTTATTATGTCAATTAGCAGAGATTTAGCTGAAAAAATAGATTTAAAATCTTTATCTAAAGAAATTTTTGATTTCATAAAAGGGATAGGTGGTGGATCAAACCTAATGATTCAAGGACAAGGATTTAAACACAAAATAGAAGAAATACAAAAATTATTGCAAGGATATTTAAGCTAGATACAACCAAATTAAATAATGAGGCTATATTGTAATATTATAACAAAGGGCAATTTATAGGAAATACACCAAACTGTATAATAAATCTAATTCTTTGTTGCTTTAATAAGTTATTTTATAAATTATTAAATAGAAAATATACATTATCCTAGATCTATAGTTATGTATATACAACTAAACCAAGAAACATGTAATAAGCATCAATTTCCTTTATTAATCTTATCAAGCTTTAGCATGAATAACAGCTTTTACCTTCCTCTAAATCTTAAATAAGGATTTGATGTAGAAGAAGTTTGTTCATCTACAGAATCATTTTCATTAGAGGTAACATCAGTTTTTTCTTGTTGTATTTCAACAGATAATCCAGATTGAGTAGTTTTAATTTGCTCTTGTCTTTTATCATCTTCAAGTAAAAAGTTTTGTCTAGCTGTTTCTTTTTTAATGTTTTTTTCTTGTTTTTTAATGGCTTGTTTTTGTTTATCAGCTGGTATAATTTTAGATAGATCATCAATTCTATCCGCTGGTCTGTCAGATAAAAGTTCCATTTTAGTAATAATAGAAGGATCAGAAACAAACCCATCATTAGAAAAAGTTTTATTTACATTTTCAAGTTTTCCCATTCCTAATACAATTTCTCCAAAAATAGTATATTTTCCATCTAACCAATCAAAAGAATTAAATGTTATAAAAAACTGAGTATCATCACTTTGTAAATTACCATTGTTAGACATTGCTACAGTTCCTCTTTTGAATTTTTCATCAGGGCTTACTTCAGCAAAGTAGAATACTCCTTTTCCACCGTATCCGCTCCCACTAGGGTCACCAGTTTGTGCTAAGTAATCTGGTATTGCTCTGAAAATTTCCATATCTTCATAAAAATTCTCTTTCACTAATTGTTTAAATCTTACAACAGTGTTAGGAGCAATATCTTTTCTAAGTTTAATTAATACGGTATCTCCTGTTTCTAAATACATCACCACATAGTTATCAGGATTTATAGACATATCAGAGATAATTTCGGTTGAAAAATTAGGATCATAAAGAAAAGAATAATCTTGATCTATAGCTTTAGATATCTGAGAACTACTTACTATTGGAGCCCTTCTTCTCTCGGATGTTCTTCTTGTTGAATCAAGAAAGTTATTAGTAGCAGTAGGATTATTTGAAGATTCTTGTTTATTTGAAGTATTAGCCGTTGTTTCAATAGAACCAGCAGCAGTAGGATTATTTGAAGATTCTTGTTTATTTGAAGTATTAGCCGTTGTTTCAATAGAACCAGCAGCAGTAGGATTATTTGAAGATTCTTGTTTATTTGAAGTATTAGCCGTTGTTTCAATAGAACCAGCAGCAGTAGGATTATTTGAAGATTCTTGTTTATTTGAAGTATTAGCCGTTGTTTCAATAGAACCAGCAGCAGTAGGATTATTTGAAGATTCTTGTTTATTTGAAGTATTAACCGTTGTTTCAATAGAACCAGCAGCAGTAGGATTATTTGAAGATTCTTGTTTATTTGAAGTATTAACCGTTGTTTCAATAGAACCAGCAGCAGTAGGATTATTTGAAGATTCTTGTTTATTTGAAGTATTAACCGTTGTTTCAATAGGATCCTTTTCCGCAGCAATAGAAAAACAAGGTAATAACATTGGAATTAACAAAAAACTAACAAAATTCTTATTGAATTTAAAAACCATTTTTAGTACTTTTACTCATAAATTATAATTATATTTAGCAAATTACATTTAGCAAATTACACTTAGCTTTAACTTTAGTAATAAGTTACTAGTTACTACACAAAATATCATAGTTACTATATAACACATCATAAGCCTATTATAAAATAAAAATAACAATTTTTCTACTATTTTCTATTTTTGTAAATTTTCTATTTATTTTGTATAAGGATAGTGTATAATTAGTAAAATGTGGTTATATAAAAAAAGGTGCTGTGATGGAAAAAGATAATAACTTAAAAAGAGTGAAAATAGTTTCAACTTTAGGTCCTGCAACAAGAGACATAGAGATGATAGAAAAACTATACCTAGAGGGAGTGAATGTTTTTAGGTTAAACTTTAGTCATGGCGCTTATGAAGAACAAAAATACGGGTATGATAATGTAAGAGCCATAGCCAATAAATATAATGTCTCTTTGGCAGTACTTGCTGATATGCAAGGTCCAAAATTAAGAGTTGGAAAATTTAAGGAAGATAAAGTAGAGCTTATTTGCAATCAAAAATTTAGATTAGATTTGAAAGATGAATTAGGAGATAACACAAGAGTTAAACTTCCTCATCCTCAAATTTTTGAAGCAGTTAAAGAGGGTGATAGCTTATTAGTAGATGATGGTAAAATCAGGTTGGAAGTGGAAAGTTTTGATAAAGACTTTATAGAAACAAAAGTTGTTGTAGGTGGTACAATTTCTAATGCTAAAGGTGTTAATTTCCCTTCAGGAGTTTTAAAACTTTCATCTTTAACAGAAAAGGATATAAAAGATTTAGAATTTGCTTTATCAATAGGTGTTGATTATATTGGTCTTTCTTTTGTTCAATTGCCTTCTGATGTTGAATACGCCAGGGGTTTAATAAAAGGAAGAGCAAAGATAATCTCAAAAATAGAAAAACCTTCAGCAATAGAACATATAGAAGAAATTGTAAGAGTTTCTGATGCTATTATGGTTGCAAGAGGAGATTTAGGAGTTGAAATTCCTACAGAAAAAGTTCCAGTAATGCAAAAGCTTATTATTACAGAATGTAGAAGGCAGTCAAAACCTGTAATAGTAGCTACGCAGATGTTGGATTCTATGACTTATGCTCCAATACCAACAAGAGCAGAGGCTTCTGATGTTGCTAATGCTGTATACGATGGAGCCGATGCTGTTATGCTTTCAGGAGAAACAACAGTTGGTTTGTATCCTGTAGAGACAGTTAGGACTATGTCTAATATTATTAAATGTGTAGAAGCTGATAGTCTATATTGGGAGAAATTAGAAATTTCTAATGAAAGTATAATAAAACCTTGTCTTGACAAATCTCAAAAAGAGAACTATATGACGATTGGCAGATCGGTTTCTATTGTTGCAAAACAGCTATCAGAAGTTTTAGAAGCTAAAGTTGTAGTTGCTTTCTCTTCTAGTGGGGTTACAGCAAATAGAATATCTCATCAAAAACCAAAGGCTAAAATGTTAACTATTACTGATAACCCAATTTTATATAATCAATTAGCACTAAGCTGGGGAATGGAAACAGTTTTAAGTTCAGAAAAAATTACTTCTTTTTCCGAGATAGTAGAAGTGGCGACTTCTTGGTTGCAAGAAAATAAATGGGTTAGCAAGAGTGATAAAATTGTTGTTGTTGCTGGTGTTCCAGTAACAGTGGGCGGTATAACTAATACAATAAGGGTCGTTGAAATAGAGTAAATAAATCTTATTTGTTAGATTTTAAATAAAAAAGTACAGGTAGTTTTAATGAATTTTCAAAATAAAAGATCAGATTCTTACAATTTAGAAAAAAATGAAAGTAAATTAAAAGATATTAATGAGTCTACAATAGAAAAACCAAAGGATGATTATTCTAAAAAAGCAGATATAAAAATTAATCCTACGGTTACTTTTTATCAAGAAGATGAATCTTCAAAAATAGAAGATATAAGAGTGGTTGATACCGAAAGTGATGATTTAGATGAGGATAAAAAAACAATACTTTTACCTCATGGAAAAGAAGATGTTAATGTTAATAAGTCATCAAAAAAGAAAAAAGTACTTATTTACTTAATATTATTTTTAGCTTTAGGTTCTAGTTTTTTATTTTATATGAATTCATCTAAAGACAAAAAAGTATCTCAGGATAATGATAAAAAATCAGTTTCAACACCAGTTGCGGTAAAAAGTATTGCAAGAAGTGATTTTAAAGTATTTGAAAAAACAATAGGAAGTATATCTAATTTAGATATTAATTCTGTAGCTTCAGAAGTATCTGGTCTTGTTAAAAAGGTAAATGTTGATATTGGAGATACTGTGAAAGCAGGTAGCATTATTGCTGTTATTGATTCTGATGAAGCTAGGAATAATCTTGTCTCTCAAGAAGCTGAAATAAAAAGAATAGAAGCCTTATTAGCTGATTCTAGGAAAACTCAGAATAGATATAGAGAACTTATTAAAGATGGTTTTGTTTCTCAAGCAGAATTAGATACATTAGACACAAATATTAAATCTTATCAAGAGCAACTTGTAAATGCTAAGGCTGTGTTAGCAAATAGCAGAATTAAACTTGATAAAGCTATAGTTAAAGCTCCTACTTCTGGGGTAATCCAACAAAGATATATTGCAGCAGGAACTTTTGTATCTGTATCTACACCAATTGTTGATATTGTTAATAATAAAAATCTAATGGTGATTGCGAGTTTGCCGGAAAGTTTTTCTTATAGATTAAAGAAAAATCAAGAAGTTACATTAAAAGTAACAGGTACTGATATTGTTATTTCATCTAAAATTAAAGAATTAAAACCAGTGATAGATGAACAAAGTAGAAGTATTTCTCTAATTATAGACATTCCGGCGAATAATTATAATTTAAAACCAGGTGGAACATTGGAAGTTTATATCTCAATGGAAGATAAAAAAGGTTCAATTATTGTTCCTGAATCTTCAGTGATTTTAAGAATTGCAGGTAAGGTAGTTTATGTATTAAATGAAAATAACACAGTTACTGAGGTTCCAGTAAAAACTGGTGCATACCAAGATGGTTTAGTTGAAATATTGACTGGTTTAAAAGGAAATGAAACTGTTGTAGTTGATGGTGCTGGATTTTTAACAGATAAAGCTGTTGTTAGTGTAAAATAAAAAAACTTTAATAGTTAAGTAAAAAATTAAATATTATTAAAAGATAAGGTGTTTTTATGTCATTACCAGAGTTGGGAATTAAAAGGCATGTAATGGCTTTCATGGTGGCTGTTGCTATCATGATGTTTGGTCTTGTTGGTTGGTTTATGACTGGTATAGATCAGTATCCGGATGTAGATTTCCCATTTATAACAGTTTTAACAACGCAGCAAGGTGCTGATGCTGAGGTAATAGACCAAACTATTACAAAAGAATTATTGGAGAAATTAAATGGTATTTCAGGAATAGATTATATAAGAGGAACTTCTACTCCTGGTGTATCTATGGTAACTATAGCCTTTATTTTAGAAAAAGATGTAAATGTTGCATTTAACGAGGTTCAAGCAAAAGTATCAGAGGCTACAGGATCTTTACCCAAAGATATTGATACTCCTATAATTAGGAAGGAAAATATTGCAGGTTCTCCAATTGTTAGGCTAACTTTAACTGGTAATAGAACTTTAGAGCAATTGAATGCCTATGCACAAGCCTATATTCAAAAAAGGTTGGAAACAATTAATGGTGTTTCTGAGGTTCCTATTTATGGTAAAAGAGATCAAGAATTGAGAGTTGAACTTGATGTTTACAAAATGGCTTCTTTTGGTTTGTCAGTAAGAGATGTTTCTTCTGTAATAAAATCAAATCACTATCAATTACCAGGTGGATATATTGTTAGTAATAAAAATGAACTTCTTTTAAACTTGGATTTAGAATTTCATTCGGTTGAAGATTTAAAAAAACTTGTTATTAAAAAAAGTGGTTCTTCGTTAGTTAGGTTAGAAGAAATTGCTAATGTTTATGAAGGATTAGAAGATTTCAGAAGATATTCGTCATTTAATTCAGAGCCTTCTTTAACTATTGGTGTTAAAAAAATCAGTGGATCTAATGCTTTTGAAATAGAAAAAAATATAATGAAAAGATTTAATGATGAAATTACACCATCATTAGAGCCTGGATTACAGCTAGCAATTACTGATAACTCGGTAGATTTTATTAGATCTGTTGTTTTATCTTTAGAGGAACATTTGTATTTGGGTACTCTTCTTACTGCGATAGTTGTTTTCATCTTTTTAAGAAGTTTTATCTCTACAATTATAGTTTCATTAGCAATACCTATATCTTTGTTAGGTGCTGTATTTGTTATTTATGCTTTTGGATATACGCTTAATACCATTACATTATTAGGTTTGCTTTTACTAATAGGTGTTGTTGTTGATGATGCCATTATTATATTAGAAAATATATATAGAAAAATGGAGGAGGGAGTAGAACCAGAAAAAGCAGCTATTGAAGGTAGTAATCAGGTTGTTTTTGCTGTTCTTGCTGCAACATTGTCATTAGTATCAATATTTGGACCTGTTATGTTTATGGATGGAATTATTGGTAAATTTTTTAAATCATTTGCTGTAGTTGTTGTATTTGGAGTGTTAATATCTTATTTGGTATCTCTGTATATTACTCCTATGCTTTGTGCTAGATATTTAAGAGTATCTCATGGAAAAGAAGGAAGATTTAAAACAATGTTAGAAAAATCCTTTTTATTTATAGAAAGAAAATATCTATCTATGTTGTCTTTTTCATTAAATTATAGAGCTCTTGTGTTATTGTTAGGATTTGGATTCTTTATGACTAGCTTTTTGTTTTTTTCTAAAGTGCCAGGAGAGTTTGCATCAGAATCAGATCAGTCGCAATTTAGAGTTATTTTAAAAGCCCCTGCTGGTTCCAATATTTATTACACAATAGAAAAGATTAGAGAAATTGAAACAATATTAAAAAGTCATAAAGAGGTTTTAGATATTACAGCTACTGTTGGAGCTGGCAGCTCTTCGGTTCAAAAATCTACTATGTATGTTACTTTAGTTCCAATTAACAAGAGAAAAATATCTCAAAAAGATTTTGTAGCTATGGTTCAACAAGAATTTAATAAAATTGTTGGAGCTGTTGTTATAGCAGCATCAGATAGTGTTGGAGGTGGGGATTATGGATTACAATTCAATGTAACAGGTCCTAATCTAAGGACTTTATATCAATATAGTGATGAACTAAAACAGGCTTTACTTGCTGATCATACAATTAATGCGGTTGATGCTAGTACAGAATTGTTACCTCAAGTAAAATTTATACCAGATAGAGATAAAATCAGTTTAATAGGTTTATCTTCTACTGAAATTGTAGATGCTATAGCTATATCTATAGGTGGATTAACAATAGCTAAATACAATAATTTATCTAATCCTGAAAGATACGATTTAAGATTAAAGGGTAAAGATAGCCAATTTACTTGGAAGGATAGTATTAAAAATATTTACCTGAGATCAGGGGATAAACTTTTAAGGTTAGATAATGTAGTTCAAGCACAAGAATTTTTAGGATTCACCTCGGTTGAAAGATACGGCACAATGTTTAGTACTGGATTTGGGGTAAGCCCTAAGGTTTTATTATCTGATGCTATTGTCTCAATTAATAAGATATCACAAAAAATACTTCCTCCTGGATACAATATAGAGTATATAGGTGGTGCTAAAGAATTCCAGAAAACTATTATAAATGTTTCAGTGGTGTTTTTAATGGCAGTGGTATTATTATACATGGTATTAGCCTCTCAATTTAATTCATTTATTCAGCCTTTAGTACTTATGGTTTCAGTTCCTTTAGCGATTGTGGGTGGAGTATTTAGCTTATACTTAACTGGATTTTCATTAAACATGTTTTCTATGATAGGATTAATTTTATTAGTGGGTCTTGTTGCTAAAAATTCTATATTACTGATAGATTTTACTAATGAATTAAGAAAACAAGGGTATTCAATATCTGATGCGTTATTAAAAGCTTGTCCTACAAGGTTAAGACCAATTTTGATGACATCTTTAACGGTAATTTTAACAATGGTACCAGCTGCAGTTTCAAAGGCAGAAGGAGCAGAAGATAATGCTTCTTTATCAATAGTTGTAATTGGTGGGATGATCTCTTCTACTTTATTAACTTTGATAATAGTTCCAACTGTTTATGCTGTTGTGGAAACTATTTTTGAGAAAATAAAAAATAAGAAAAATATGAAAAAAAAATCGATAAATATGATACAAGGATAATGTTATGATGATGAAAAATATATTGCATTTGTTATTATTGTTTGTTTTTGTATCTAGTGGAGTAAAAGCAGAAAATCTTGTTGAAGTAATTAAATTAGCTTTTGATAATAACTATGAATATAAATCTAAGGTAGAAAATTTTAATTCAGATTATGCTTATAAAGGTTTAGCTAATTCTTATTTATTACCTCAATTAGACTTACAAGGCAACATAGGGCTATCTCAATCTAAAAGAAATTATAATTCAGTAACATCAAAGGATTATTCATATAATTTAACAGAAGTTCATGGTTTGACTTTAAATTTAACCCAACCTATATATAATACTCAGGCTTGGGGATACTATTCTCAAGGTAAGTTAACAGCAGAAATGGCTCAAGTAACTTTAGATAAAGAAAAAAATAATCTAATTATAAAAGTAGCAGAGGCTTATTTTAAAGTTCTTTCAACGGAAAGTGATTTAGAATATTCAGAATCAAAGTTAGATTATCTAAGAACTTATATGAATGAAATAAATAAGAAGGCTGATATCGGTCAATCTAAAAAGGTAGATGTTGAAGAGGTTAGAGCTAAGTACGAATTAGCTAAATATGAAAATCTTGTTATAAATAACAATCTAAAGGTTGTAAAAGAGTCTCTAAATCAATTATTGAATACAGAAATAAATACTTTTAAAAAAGTTAAAGAAAGTTTGTTAGGTCTAGAGCTTGCTGAAAAAGATATTTCAATTTGGAAAGAAAGATCAAGGCAACAAAATCTAGATATTTTAGCAACAAAACTATCTGTTCTTTTAGCTAAAGAAGAAATTAGTATAGTTTCATCAAGTTATTATCCAACTATATCTATTGTTGGTAGTTTAGGTGCTGATGGTGGTAAGGATCCTGTTGTAGATGATGGATTTAAAGGGACTAAGGCTTCTTTAGGGCTTGTATTAAATATGAATCTATATGAGGGAGGCGCTTCCGGCAATAAAAGAAAGCAAGCTCAATATAAAAAGAATAGTGCTGATTTTGCATTAAAAGAGTTAGAAAATAATATAGGAAATATAACAACTCAATATTATTTGAATGTTGATAATGGTTTATCTCAAATAGATGCTTTAGAACAAAGCTTGATAGCTTCAGAAAAATCATTAGAATCAGCTAAGAAATCTTACTCTGTAGGTCTAAGAACTACGACAGATGTTTTGATAGCTACAGAATCTTATTTTAGTGCAAAAAGAGATTATTCTAATTCTAAATATAATTATCTTCTAAGCATTCTTTCTTTGAAAGCTGTAACTGGAATTATATCAGAAGAGGATATTGTACTAATTAACAATGTTTTAGAATAAAATTAATGATATTTAATTAGTATATTCTTCAATTGTATGCATATACACGAAATAAATCTAATTGTTTATAATGTAATGTTTTTTTGAAAAGTAAGAAACTGTATTTTTATAATGTGATAATAAGTATGATTTTTTTATTATATTATTGTTTTTAAGTGATTTAATCACTCCTTATGATAATTATACAGTTAAATTAAAAAATTAATATAAATATCTTTTTGTTATTTTATATAGTATATTATGTTTTATATAGAAGATGTAATAATGAGAAATATATGATAAAATCAGTTTATGAGTTGTGTTTCTTGCGTTAATAAAATAGAAAAATAACTAAATAATTTTAAATAAATATCAAACGTATCTGTAAATTATGCGACCAAAAAAACCACTATCAACTATGATGCAGATATAGTGCAAGTATCAGACATGAAATAAACTTATTATATAAAGCATTTTATGTAAAAGAGCCGGTCTTTAAGTCAAGAAGAACAAACGGATATAATGCCAAAAATAATTAGTCTAATTAAAATCAAATTTATAATTTTAATTATTTTAGCTTTATTGTTGTTGTATCTCACAATGACTCCCATGATGAATTTATCATGGTTGTAGATTAAGTGCTATATCAATTAAATTACTCTTTAATAGAATTTTTATTAGTATAACTATAATAATTTTTGGTTATATATTCTATATTGTTGGATTTAAAGTCTCTTATAAAGATATAGATATCCTCTAGTCGCAATAGAAACAGCAACAATTAATATCTTGCAAATAAAGAAATGAAATCCAATATTAATAGATTTTCTATATTCAGAATCAGCGGGAGTAATTTATTACTCTTACTTTATTAGGTAAATTATTAGAATCAATAAATAAAGGAAATATAGGAGAAGAAATTAAAAAAATTAATGGGATTAGATCCTAAAATAGCTATAATTATAAAAAATGATATAGAGCAAGAAATTCTAATAGAAGAAATAAAAGTTGGAGAATTACCAGGTATTAAAATTCTAGTAGATATAAAAGCAATAATTTGCCATTTATATACAGATGAATCGATATTAAGCGTTTAAAATCTTCCTGTGAATAAAAAAAGTAGGAGAGGAAAAATTAATTCTTGATAAAATCAAAGATTTTCAATCTATTACATAATTATGAATAAGGGCAAAAAACAATAATAAAACTATTATAGTAGTTAATGCTAAACGTATAATTGATAATTTTATTTCTGTTTTAGAATTAAAAGATTTATAAAAATTAGCAGATGAAGGAAAATCTCCTATATCTCGCTATAGATTAGAATCTAACAGGAATATTAATAATTGTTGATACAATTCTAGTAAAAAAACTATTAGAAAATTAAAAGATAGTGGAATCAAAGTAATAATGATTACAGGTTATAACAAAAAAACAGATAATTTTCTTATGAATTTAGATTTAATTTATGTAACAAGAGTATTATGAACTAGTAAAAAAACTTTTAAAAATATTAAACAGAATCGTTTTTGGTTTTTTTGCCTATAATATAACAGGGATTCTATTGCTTATATTTTGCTATATTTATTTTTTTAATCTCTTTTAAATCCTATTTTTGCAGCTACCACAATGTGTTTTTTATCAATATAAGTATTATTACATACATTAAGTTTAAAAATTTACAAAATAAAATAATATTTATAAATAAAGTTAAGGATCTAGCTGGTTTTTGATATATATTTTTAGTTTTAATAAAAAATAAGTAAAAAGTGATTGACAATAAGAAAGTAAAGAAGTAAAGTATATGAGTTGCCGAGATGGAAGTTGTTCGTAAGATAGCTGAAGTTGAGTTGATTGTTTAGGTTGGAGCTTTAAATAGTTTTGATTTAATCGGATATTTAGATTAGATTATGAAATTTAATTTGGTTTAGATGTTAGATTATTATATTTATAGTTTGAGATATATTATAAGTATGATGGTTTATAAGTATGAATGAATTGTTTTTAGTATTTAGGAATATGTGCTATAGAATATTAAGTTTGTATAAATAGTTGGTAGTATGTTAGTAGGTGGCGGTAGAGTTGCCTATTTGGTTAGATGAAATAAAGCTAACGTAAGTGAATGGGTAGAACAATTTTATTTTAGAGTTTGATTCTGGCTCAGAACGAACGCTGGCGGCATGCTTAACACATGCAAGTCGCACGAGAGGTAACTCTAGTGGCGCACGGGTGAGTAACACGTGGGAATTTACCCTAAAGATTTGGATAACTATTGGAAACGATAGCTAATACAGAATATGCTGGAAGCAGTAAAGTAGCAATACGCTTTAGGATGAGCCCGCGGTTGATTAGTTAGTTGGTGAGGTAAGAGCTTACCAAGACGATGATCAATAGCTGTTCTGAGAGGAAGATCAGCCACACTGGGACTGAGACACGGCCCAGACTCCTACGGGAGGCAGCAGTGGGGAATTTTGGACAATGGGGGCAACCCTGATCCAGCAATGCCGCGTGAGTGAAGAAGGCCTTCGGGTTGTAAAACTCTTTTACTGATGAAGATGATGACGGTAATCAGAGAATAAGTTCCGGCAAACTTCGTGCCAGCAGCCGCGGTAATACGAAGGGAACTAGCGTTGTTCGGAATCACTGGGCGTAAAGCGTGAGTAGGCGGCTGTATAAGTCAGATGTGAAATCCTTAATCTCAAGTTAAGAACTGCATTTGAAACTGTACAGCTAGAGAGTAGTAGGGGGTAATGGAATTCCAAGTGTAGAGGTGAAATTCGTAGATATTTGGAGGAACACCAGTAGCGAAGGCGTTTACCTGGGCTACAACTGACGCTGAGTCACGAAAGTGTGGGTAGCAAACAGGATTAGATACCCTGGTAGTCCACACTGTAAACGATGAGTGCTAGATGTTGGGAGATTTAATTTTTCAGTATCTGAGCTAACGCATTAAGCACTCCGCCTGAGTAGTACGGTCGCAAGATTAAAACTCAAAGAAATTGACGGGGACCCGCACAAGCGGTGGAGCATGTGGTTTAATTCGAAGCTACGCGCAGAACCTTACCAGGGCTTGACATTTTAGTTATGATAGATGGAAACATTTATTATCATTTAGTTGGACTAGAACAGGTGCTGCATGGCTGTCGTCAGCTCGTGTCGTGAGATGTTGGGTTAAGTCCCGCAACGAGCGCAACCCTCATCTTTAGTTGCTAACGGTTAGGCCGAGAACTTTAAAGAAACTGCTGGTGTTAAGCCAGAGGAAGGTGGGGATGACGTCAAGTCCTCATGGCCCTTATGTCCTGGGCTACACACGTGCTACAATGGTAGTGACAGAAAGTTGCGAACCTGCGAGGGTAAGCTAATCTCAGAAACACTACCTCAGTTCGGATTGCACTCTGCAACTCGAGTGCATGAAGTTGGAATCGCTAGTAATCGCAGATCAGCATGCTGCGGTGAATACGTTCCCGGGTCTTGTACACACCGCCCGTCACACCATGGGAGCTGATTTTACCTTAAGATGGTGTACCAACCGCAAGGAGGAAGCCAGCCACGGTAGGATTAGTGACTGGGGTGAAGTCGTAACAAGGTAGCCGTAGGGGAACCTGCGGCTGGATCACCTCCTTTAAAGTATCTTTGATGGAGTTGATGTAGCAATACAAAAACCCTTAGAGATCAATATATTAAGTTACATCTACCGCCACCTTCTAACATACTATATTAATAAGAACATGTTATTTAAATTGAAGAGTCTTAGTTCTGAGACTATTTTTTTTATTGTTTTTAGAGATATTATTTCATATTTTTCATTACTATTTTGTTTAAAGATAAAATATTATTTAAAAAATTCTTTAGAGGATAAAATTTCTAAGGATTTTTTTGAGTGTTTAATCTCACTTTAGGATAAACATCTTTTAGGTTTAGCATTAATTACTAATTAATAGATTATCAGAATCTTTTTATATTTTATGTATATACTTGTAGTAGAACATCTTGTTTTTGTTGTATTTTGTATATAATATACTTTTTTATAATCAATATAATAATTCTTATGAAGTAATAAATAATAATTTAGATAATTAATATTATATTATAAGTAAACTGTATAATACTATAACTATCTATGATAATATTTTAAAATAAAGATACTTATAAAAATAACTCCAATTTTTATGATACAATATTTTTAAATAGATATGAAATAATATCATAATATGAAATAAGTAATAAAATCTTTATCATTACAATACTATTATTAATATATTTTATTCGTTTGTTATGTTTAATTTATTTAATTTTATTAAAAAATTAGAAATAATATGTTATAACTACAGTGTAGTATAAAAAAATGCATGACAATATATATATAACACCTATAATGTTGATATTAATTATATAAATTATGTTCTTTTAATGAAGAAAAATATTTTGCTATGTGTTACAGGAGGTATTGCTTCTTATAAGGCTCCTAATGTTGTATCTCAATTTTTACAAAAAGAGTATAATGTTAATGTTATTATGAGTAAACATGCAACACAGTTTATTTCTCCAATAGTTTTTGATAGCTTAACTTCTAAGAAAACCCTTATAGATTTATTTGAAGATCCACTTGCTCATATTAAATTAGGAAAAGAAGCTGATGTTATATTGGTACTTCCAACTACCTATAATTTAGTTGGGAAAGTAGCTAATGGTATTGCTGATGATTTAATAACTTCAGTTATTTCAGCTTATGATAAAGATGTATTCTTTGCGCTTGCAATGAATGATAATATGTATAAAAATCCAATTATGCTAAAAAATAGAGATTATTTAAAATCTTTAGGTAAGTATCATTTTATTGAAGCAGATAAAGGATTTCTAGCATGTAATAAAAAAGCAATAGGTAGATTAAAACCAGAATTAGAAATAACCGAAGTAATTATAAATCATTTAAAACAAAATAATTATCCTAAAATATTGCAAGGAAAAAAAGTCGTAATAACAGCAGGAAGAACTAAAGAATATATAGATCCTATCCGTTATATTAGTAATGATTCAACAGGATTAATGGGATATAACCTGGCAAAAGTAGCTCGAAAATTAGGAGCTACTGTTAGTTTGATAATTGGTGAAAATAATCTAGATAAAATATATAATATAAAAACAATAGATGTTATATCTGCCCAAGATATGTATCAGGAAACTCTAAAAGAGACATTAGATGCTGATATAATAATTTTTTCAGCAGCCGTATCAGATTATAAATTTTCTACAGTATCACCTCAAAAAATAAAAAAAACTAATAATACAAAAACAGTTACAATAAAAATGGAAGAAAATATAGATATTGCAAAAGCAATTAGCCAAAATAAAAACAATCAGATTACTGTTGGTTTTGCTTTAGAAACCGATGATTTAATTGAAAATGCAAAGAAAAAAATAAAAAGTAAAAATTTAGATTTTATAATAGCTAATTCTCCACAAAATTTAGGATCTCAAAATGGATTATTTTACTTATTAAGTAAAAATAAATATTCTATAGAGTTAAATGGAAGTAAAGAAAAAATATCATTAGAAATTTTTAACAATATCATAAAATAAACAGGACTAAATATAAATGTTAATAGGACTAAGTGTAGCAATAGTTTTTTTATTGCTGTTTTTTGTATTTTTTATTATAAATAGAAATTCAATAATATCTCAAAAAAATAAACTTGATGTGGAATGTAATAATATTCAGCAAGCTTTTAATAAAGCAAGAGAGACAATTGGAGAATATAAAGGTAAATTCTATTTAATAGAAGAATACAAAAACAATATTATAGAGTTAAAAAAAGAAAATATAGAGCTAAGAGAAATAAATACAGATTTACAAAACAGCCTAATATCATTAGAAACAAGAGAAAAGGCTTTAATAGAAAAAGAAAAATCTGTTAAAACAGAATTTGATAATATCGCTCGTAAAATTTTAGAAGATAACACAAAAAAATTATCAGAATCTTCATCAATTAAACTACATGATGTACTAAGTCCTTTTAGAGAAAAACTAAATGAATTTCATAAAAAAGTAGATGATGTTTATGTTAAAGAAGAAAAAGAAAGATATAATCTGAAATCAGAAATAGAAAAATTAGTTAAAACACATGAGAATTTACATTCTCAAGCAGAAAATTTAGTAAAAGCATTAAAAGGAGATAATAAAGTTCAAGGTAATTGGGGTGAGATTCAGCTACTAAAAATCTTAGAAGATAGTGGGCTAATTCAAAACCAAGATTATGTATTGCAAGGCAAGGGATATGGCTTAGAAAACAAATTAGGAGGTCGTCAACAACCAGATGTTATAATAAATTTACCAGAAAATAAACATATAATAATAGATTCAAAAGTTAATTTAATATCTTATGAAAGATATATAAATGCAAAAAATAAAGAAGAACAATCAGAACACTTAAAACAATTTATTTTTTCTGTTAAAGAACAAGTTAAAAATTTAAGCGGAAAAAACTATCAATCTAATAATAAATTAGGAAGTCCCGATTTTACTTTAATGTTTATGCCAATAGAAAGTGCATACACATTAGCAATTTTAGAAGATAGTACACTTCATAATTTTGCATGGGATAGAAAAATTATTTTAAGTAGCCCATCCGTTCTTTTTGTAATGTTAAAAACAATAGCCTATGGAATATCTAATGATAAAAGAAACAAAAATATAGAAGCTATTTTTCAAAAAAGTGCAGATATGTATGATAAATTTGTTGCTTTTGTTGAAGATATGAAAAAAATTGAGGATTTTTTAAATAAATCTCAAGAATCATATAATTCTGCATTTAATAAATTGTCAACAGGCAGAGGAAATTTAATTTCAAGAGCTGAAAATATGCGAGAAATGGGAATAACTCCTAAAAAAAGGATTAAAGAATTATTAATTAATAAACAAGAAGAGTTGCCAATTTCTAAAAATAATAATAAAGAATATTTATCTTAGTAAACCAAGTTTAATATTAAAAAAACAGGAATTAACAATGAAAAATTCAACATTTATAACATATGATGATAGTGAAATTTATTACTCATTTTGGGATGACTTAACAAAATATGAAGGGGAAAGTCCAAAAGGGTTAATTCAAATAATTCATGGCATGTCAGAGCATTCAGGAAGATATAATGATTTTGCAGATTTCCTAAATTCGCAAGGATATATAGTTTATGCAACAGATCATAGGGGACACGGTCGTACAGCAAAAAAAATAGAAAATATTGGTTATATACAAGATAACGATATTTTTCATATGGTTAAAGATGAGCAAGTTTTTACTCTTTTAATTAAAGAAAAATACCCTGAAATTCCATGTTTTCTTTTAGGACACAGCATGGGTTCTTTTATTTTGCAAAAATATTTACAACACATGGGAATAGTTTCTTTGTTGGGTAAAGCTAAGGTGCAGATTAAAGGTGCTATAATTATGGGTTCTGCATTTAGATCTGGCGAGTATTATATTGCTAAATGGTTATCCCTTATATTTTTAAAAGTATTTGGTGATAAACGTATGCAAATACTAGAAAGTATTTTATCAAAAAAACATAATATTAGAAATCCTAAATTTATATTATTATCTAATCCTGTTCAACGTGCAGGTAGTAATGTAAATGCGATAAATAACTCTAAAAAAGATCCTTATTATGCAACGATTTTTTCTACAAAGTTTTATTATGAACTTTTTACTTTCATGATAGATGTATTTAAACGGTACAACATGGAGCTTATAGAATTAGAGATACCTTTGTTTATTTTATCTGGTAAAGGAGATATTGTTGGAGGTAAATCTAGAAAAATAAAAAAACTTTATAAAGAATATAAAAATTTGGGTAGTAAAGATTTACATATGAAACTTTATGGTGAATCTTTTCATAGAATACTAAGTGATAATGATCAAAAATATGTTTATGAAGATATAAAAGATTGGTTGAATAAAAGGTGTTAATTGTTTTTGTTATATTTTTAAAAAGAGAGATCAAAGCTGTTTTTTATATACTCAATATAATATGTATTTAATATTCAGAAAATTGTTTCTTATTATTATAAAAAATAATTAGAATATGGTAGACTGTTTTTTAATAGCTATAATTTATGGGTTATTAAAAAATAAGGATTAGAAATGAAAAACTCAACCTTTAAAACATATGATGGTATGGATATTTATTACTCTTTTTGGGATGATTTAACAAATTATGAAAAAAAAAATCCCAAAGGTATAATTCAAATAATTCATGGTATGTCAGAGCATTCTAGAAGATATGATGATTTTGCAAATTTTTTAAATTCACAAGGATATATCGTTTATGCAACAGATCATAGAGAGCACGGTCGTACAGCAAAAAAAATAGAAAATATTGGTTATATACAAGATAACGATATTTTTCATATGGTTAAAGATGAGCAAGTTTTTACTCTTTTAATTAAAGAAAAATACCCTGAAATTCCATTTTTTATTTTAGGACACAGCATGGGTTCTTTTATTTTACAAAAATATTTACAACACATGGGAATAGTTTCTTTATTAGGTTTAGATTCTAAAATGAAGATCAAAGGTGCTATAATTATGGGATCTGCATTTAGGTCGTGGGAGTATAATATTGCTAAATGGTTATCTTTTGTATTTTTAAAAATGTTTGGTGATAAACGCATGGAAATATTAGAAAGAATTATTTTTAGAAATCCTAAATTTACATTCTTGTCTAATTGTTTTAAAAGATCATGGGTCAGTAGTAATAAAAATGAAGTAAATAAATACGAAAAAGATCCTTATTGTTCGATGATTTTCTCTACAAAGTTCTATTATGAGCTTTTTACTTTCATGATAGATGTGTTTAAGTCCTATAATATGGAACTTATAGAGTTAGGTGTACCTTTATTTATTTTATCAGGTAAGGGAGATATGGTTGGAGGTAAATCTAAAAAAATAAAAAAACTTTATAAAGAGTATCAAAAACTAGGAAGTAAAGATATACATATGAAACTTTATAGTGATTCTTTACATGAAATATTGCATGATAATGATCAAAAAGAGGTGTATGAAGATATAAAGAACTGGTTAGATAAAAGATGCTAAATTGCTTTATTGTATTTCTAGTAGGTGGGATAGGATCTGTTTTTAGGTATTTGATATCAATTATATTTACTATGCAAAGTATTAATTATTATCACCAAAAAGCATTAGCTACCATTTTTGTAAATATAGTAGGCTGTTTTTTAATAGCATTAGCTGATAGTTTACTAAAAAAATATAATTTTAATTTATTTTCTACATCACAATTTTGTTTGTTTTTTATTACAGGATTTTTAGGGTGATTTACAACTTATTCTTCATTTTTGCTTGATATTTTTAACTATATTGATAGCCATAATGTATTTATTGCATCATTATATTTATTGTGTAGTATATTTTTTGGAATTATTGCATTTTTTATAGGGAATTATACTATTAGTTATATAATTGCTTTTTAAAATTGTTTTATTTATAATAATTTTGTATTTAATTTAACTGATAAACGGAAAGAAAAGGAATTTAATAGTGTCAATACAAAAATTTTTGGAATCTATTCCTAAAAAAACCTATATAGATTATAATGCAGCAACTCCAGTTTTAAAAGAAGTTATGGATGAAATGATGCCATATTTTTCAACTTGTTTTTACAATATGAGTAATCCATATTCATTTGAAATTCAAAATCATATTACAAATTTAAGATTAGATATATTGCAAAAACTGGGAGCAAAAACTGGTAAAATAGTATTTTATTCTGGTGCAACGGAAGCCTTAAACGCTGTATTACAAGGAGTTGTATTAAGTAGCATTAAAAAAGGTGAAACTGGTAAAAATATTATTGTTTCATCTATAGAGCATGATGCTGTAATTGTTTGTGCTAAAAAACTACAAATATTAGGAATAAAAACTAATATTTGCCCTGTAAATGAAAAAGGAGAAATAAAATTAGAAGAGTTAAGAAAACTTATTAATAAAGATACTATTCTTGTATCAATAATTCATGTAAATAATGAAACAGGTGTTATTCAACCAATTAAAGAAATTTCTCAAATATGTAAAGAAAAAAATATACCGTTTCATTCAGATGGAGTATTGGCAGTTGGTAGGATAGACATTTCAGATATAACAAACTATGTTGATTTTTATACAATTTCAGCTAATAAATTTTATGGTCCAAAAGGCATATCTTTAAATTATATTAGTTCTGATGCTGAAATTGCACCTATAATTTGTGGTTCATCGCAGGAAGAAAATCTAAGGGCAGGAACTCAAAATGTTCCAAATATAATAGGTTTGTGTAAAGCTTTTGAAATAAGTGATACAAACTACAAAGAAATAAATCAGCATGAAAAAAAACTAATTACTGTTTTAAAAAATGAAATATTGAAAGAAATTCCAGATGTAAAAATTAACGGAGAAGGTGCTAATTTAGTAGATAATACCTTAAATGTTTCTTTTAAAGGTAGAGATAGACACGATATATTACAACAATGTATGGATAGAAATGTCTTAGTAAATGTTGGTGCAACTTATTTAGATGAGCAATCTTCTCATGTCATAAAAGCTATGTATAAGGATGAGAATTATACAAGAGGCAGTATTAGATTTAGCGTTGGAAAATTCTCTAAAATAGAAGATATAAACATAGTAGTAAACGTACTAAAAGATATTCTTGTCTCATAATTAAGACGAGAATATAAGTGAAAGGGAGTTTTTAAATTCCCTTTTCTATAAAAATTAGCTAACTTTACAAGATTTCACAACTGTATTTATTTTTTCTACATCTTTTAATGGCATATCTTTTAAATTAGACATCTTATCCTTATCAGTAATTATAGCATAAACACTTGGATCTTTTGTTGAAACGCAAGATAAAAACTTATCAGAAGTTCCATCTTTAGCAATAACTGGTGTAATTTCAGCAATTTTCTTTGTTTTTTTAGCATCATCTAAACCTAAAGCATGAACATAAGATGTTGTAGATAGTGCAAAAAATACAAAGAAAAATATAAGTGATAGTTTTTTCATAATAACCCTCAATTGTAATTAATAATAAATGATACTAACATAAATGACAGTTATTGTCTATAGTTATTTTATTGTGTTATTAATTTTTATTGGATAATTAAAAACTTTACTGTTATAATTTTATGTTGTAAAGATAATTAGGTTACTTTTAAAAATGTCTAAAATCTCAAAAAAAAAATTTGAATTAGTATCAAAATATTTACCAGCAGGAGATCAACCTTTTGCTATAGATTCATTAGTTAAAGGGATTAATAAAAACAAAAAAAATCAAGTTTTATTGGGAGTTACAGGCTCTGGTAAAACTTTCAGCATGGCAAACATTATAGCAAAAACTCAAAGACCAAGCCTTATAATGGCTCATAATAAAACCCTAGCTGCACAACTTTATAGTGAAATAAAAGGATTTTTTCCTAATAATGCTGTAGAATATTTTATTTCTTTTTTTGATTATTATCAACCAGAAGCATACATTGCAAGTTCTGATGTATATATAGATAAAGATTCTGTAATAAATTCTAAACTAGATCAAATGAAGCATTCTGCCATATATTCCATATTAGAAAGAAGAGATACAATAATAGTTGCATCAGTTTCTTGCATATATGGTATTGGTGAGAGATCTTTTTATGAAAAAATGAAGCTATTATTAGAGCAAGGACAAGAAATATCAATTCCACAACTATGTTTAAACTTAGTAAGTTTACAATATGTAAGAAATGATCTTTCTTTTGAAAGATCAACGTTTAGAGTTCGTGGTGATGTTGTAGAAATTTTTCCTGCCCATTTAGAGGAACAAGCACTTAGATTATCTTTTTTTGGTGATGAAATAGAAAGAATAGATATTATAGATCCGCTAACTGGCAAAAAAATAGAAAAACTAGATTATTTCAGACTATATGCAGCAACTCTTTATGCTACACCAAGTGATGTAATTTCTCATGCTGTGCCAAAAATTAGAGCAGAATTACAAGATAGAATAGATTATTTTAGATCACAAGAAAAATTTATAGAAGCCCAAAGAATAGAAGAACGAACAAATTTTGATATAGAAATGTTACAAGCTACAGGTTATTGTAAAGGAATTGAAAACTATACAAGATTTTTAAGCGGAAGAGAATCAGGAGCTATACCATCCACTTTATTTGATTACTTACCAGAAGACACATTAATTTTTGTGGATGAATCTCATGTCTCAGTTCCACAGATCAGAGGAATGTTTAATGGAGATAGGAATAGAAAACAGAATTTAGCAAATTATGGTTTTAGATTGCCATCATGTATGGATAACAGACCTCTAAAATTTGAAGAGTGGGAAGAAAAAAGAGGGAATACTATTTTTGTTTCAGCCACTCCATCCGAATTTGAATTAATACAAACAAATGGCGAAGTTATAGAACAGGTAATAAGACCAACAGGATTATTAGATCCAGAGTGTTTTGTGCGCCCAATAGAAAATCAAATAGACGATTTAATGATGGAAATCAAAAAAAGAGTTCCTAAAAAAGAAAAAGTTCTAGCAATTACATTAACTAAAAAAATGGCAGAGCATATTACAGATTATTTTAATGAAAATGGTATCAGAGCAAAATATATACATTCAGATATAGATGCAATAGAACGAGTACAAATTATTAAAGCATTGAGACAAGATGAATTTGATGTTTTAATAGGAATAAATCTACTAAGAGAAGGATTAGATATTCCAGAATGTACACTTGTAGCAATATTAGATGCCGATAAAGAAGGTTTTTTAAGATCTAAAACTTCTCTTGTTCAAACAATAGGAAGAGCAGCAAGGAATTCTGAAGGAATAGTAATTCTATATGGCAATAAAATGACAGAATCAATGAGATACGCTATAGGAGAAACTAAAAGAAGAAGAGAAAAACAAGAAGAGTACAATAAAATACATAATATTACTCCAAAAACTGTTGTATCTAAATTAATAGATATAGATTTATCTGAAAGTAGTTATAGAACATCAAAGTCTGATAAAAAAATTCTCAAAGCACAAGCAAAAGAGAGATTAGAGTTAGAAAAAGAATTAAGATTTATGGATAAATCTGATATAGAAAAACAAAAACAAAAACTTCGTAAAGAAATGATTGCCTGTGCTGATGATTTAGAATTTGAAAAAGCTATAGAAATAAGAGCAAAAATCAAAAAATTAGACGATTTATTATTAGAAACAATTTAGTTTGGATTACATAAAAATATGAATCAAAAAGAACAAAATTAATTTTTAATTACATAAATACTCATCCAATATATAAAACAATTACAAATATAACGTTCTAATATAAATAATGGTTTTTAATTGCTGGATGTTGATGTATATTTTTTATAAAAATAATACAAAAATATATTCTAATTATATAAAAAATAAATTGGATAAAAAAACAAACTTAATATACTCTTACTAAGAATAAAAACGAGCAATATTCAGCAGTCATAAAAAATAACCATATGGCTATCTGTTTTATAAAAATGGAGTTTACTTGATATATAAGTACCTGATAATGCAAAAAATATAGATTTACTTATACTCTATATCTAAAATTTCCCAGGATTTTGTAGTTTTAGGTGTTGTATTATCAACAACATCTCCTTTATTTTTTCCAATTAAAGATTTACCTAATGGAGAGGTATAAGATATTAATCCTTTTTCAAGATTAGCTTCATGTTCGCCAACTATTTGATAAGTTTTCTGTAAACCCTCATCTAAATCTTCTAATAATACTGTAGCACCAAACATAACTTTACTACTATTTATAACTGAAGGATCAATAACATTAGCTCTTGAGATTAAATCATCTAAATCTTTAATTCTTCCTTCTATAAATGCCTGTTGTTCACGAGCTGCATGGTATTCTGCATTTTCAGATAAATCGCCTAATTCACGAGCACTAGAAATAGCTTTAATTACATTCACTCTATCTTCATTTTTTAGTTTATTTCTTTCCGTTTCTAAAGACTTAAGACCTAAGATTGTTATTGGATGTTTTTGCATTAGTGTCCTCATTGTATTATTTTTTGTGTGTCATGTACAACTATATACTTTCTTATTATTATTCTTATTGAAGTTATTTTTAATACTTTTTATCACATAATTTATAAACAACATGCATTAAATATAATAAAATCCTATATATCAAAGAAATTGATAAAAGAGAACCTTTTATGTTATACTAACTTTATTTAGTAGTATAAAATATTTGAGAGTTTAGGTCAATGATTAAAGAAAAAATTAAAGAAGAAATGATAATAGCCATGAAGGCAAAAGAATCAGAAAGATTAACAACTATAAGAAGTATTATTGCGAAAATAAAAGATAAAGAAATAGACATGAGAAGTGCTGAATCTCAACCGGAATTAGATGATACTGGAGTTCTTGTTGTAATGCAACAAATGATCAAACAAAGGAGTGATAGCTTTACTGAATTTACAAAAGCAAATAGGCTAGATTTGGCAGGAAAAGAACAAAAAGAAATTACAGTTATAAAATCTTTCATGCCAGAACAATTAAGTATACAAGAAGTTGAAGTAGCAATTAAAAATGCAATATCAGAAATAAAAGCAGAAAGCATTAAAGATATGGGTAAGGTTGTTCAATTTATGAAAGAAAAATATGTGGGTCGTATAGAGCCTGCTGAAGTATCTAAAAAAGTTAAAGAACTATTATCTTGATAAATAAAAAATAAAATTAGGTTGTTAAAATAATAATGCAAGACTTTATAGATCAACTTAGAGATGCTGTTTCTATTGTTGATGTGGTACAAGAGAAAGTATCTTTAACAAAAAAAGGTAGAGAATATATGGGTTTATGTCCTTTTCATGGAGAAAAAACCCCATCTTTTTATGTTAATCCAACAAAAGGATTCTATTATTGTTTTGGTTGTCAGGCTAAGGGAAATATTTTTACTTTTTACCAAGAAATTTATAAGATGACTTTTCTTGAATCAGTTGAAAATATTGCTAAAAAGGCTGGTATGACTATTCCTTCTAAATTAAACTTGAGTGATGTTTTTAAAGAAGATACTAAAAAAAACAACCTAATTTCAGTATGTGAAAAAGCTAGTAATTATTTTAGCAATAATTTATTTTCAATGGAAGGTAAAAAAGCATTAAATTATTTAAGAAGTAGAGGACTTAAAAAAGAAACTATAGAGTATTTTAATTTAGGTTTTAGTTTAAATTCATCTAAGGAACTTTGGGATAATTTAGAAAAAGAAGGATATTATGATGAAGATATTCTTGAGATAGGCTTAAAAAATCATAGTCAAAAAGGCGATATATATGATTTTTTTAGAAATCGTATAATTTTCCCAATAAAAGATAATTTTGGTAAAACAATAGCATTTGGTGGAAGAGGTATGTGTAATGAGATTCCTAAATACCTTAATACTAAAGAAAGTCATATTTTTCATAAAAAAAATACATTATATAATTTACATTTGGCTATTCAAAATTTAAAAAACAAATCTTTAGTTGTTGTAGAAGGTTATATGGATGTAATATCTTTATTTAATAATGGGTTTAAAACATCAATAGCTGGTTTAGGAACATCAATAACAGAAGAACACTTGAAAATTATTAATAAGTATGATAAGTCTCCAATTTTTTGTTTAGATGGCGATATTGCAGGAATTAAAGCTACAAATAGGGTTATTGATTTATATATTAACATTTTTGAAGTAGGTATGAATCCTCGTTTTGTTATTTTAGAAGATTCTCAAGATCCAGATAGCTATGTTATAAAAAATGGTAAAGATAAATTTCAAGAATGTTTAAATAATTCTAAAAGTTTATCCGAGATTCTTTGGGAAAACGAATCCTCTAATCTTAATCTAAATTTGCCAGAAGTATCAATGATGGTTCTAAGAGAATTAGAAAAAAAAATCTCTAAAATTAAGGATACACAATTAAAAGCAAAGTATTTATCGTTTTTTAAAAATAAAATCTTCAATTACAATAGAAACAATAATCTAATAAAAAATAGTAGTTTGTATAGCTATGAAGAATATAATGGGCAAAAATTAGAATTAAAACAACTTAATTATGAAAATGAGCGAGATGGCATTTTAATATCTTGCATTTTATTGTATCCTGAAATACTATATGATGTTGAAGAAAAATTAGGATTATGTAATTTTAAAGATCTGAAATTAGAAAAAATAAGAGTAACATTATTAGAAAATATACATTTAAGTGAGAGTGATCTATCATCTGTATTGCTTGCAATTAAAGATGAATGCGACTATGTGTTGAATATGAGCATGGTAAAACCTAAATTACAAAATATATTATCTCAGAAAGATGCTGAAAAGGTATTCAATGACAGTTATAATCTTATATTAATAGAGAATTTAGAACAGTCAAAAAGAGCAACCTTAGAAGAAATAAAAAAATTAGGGCGAGAGCTATCTCAGATAAGAGAAGATATATCATCATCTAAAAGTAATGAAAATAAACAAAATATAGAAAACAAAATACAAATTTTAATGAATCAACAAATAGAAATATCAAAATATATAAATTCTTTAAAAAGAATACAGTTAGATTAAAGGGAAAACTTATATGTCTAAAGAAAAAGATAATAACTCTAACGGTAAGAAAAATATAAATTTTTTAAACGAAGAAAAATTAAGAAAAAAAGAATTGGAAAGAATGGCGGATGAGTGGCTTAACAAAGATAAACCTTCTAAAACTAAAAATTCTGTAAAAGAAGAAAAATCTTCTAAAGAAACGACATCTAAATCATTTACAGAAGAAGAAAAAGCTAGCTTTATAGAAAAAGTATCAAAAATTTCTAAACTAAAGGGTTATATAACTTATAATGATATTAATAATAGTTTATCAGAAGATAAAGTTAGTGATATTGCTATGGAAGATACCTTAAATATCCTAAATGATATAAATATTTCTGAAAAAAATTATGATGAATACGGAGAAGAAATCTACTATTTGGGATATTCTAAACCTCAAGAATCTGAAAAAGAAAAATCAGAAGAAGCAGAGATAAGTTATCATAGAACAGATAATCCAGTAAAACTCTATTATAAAGATATCACCTCAATCTCAAAAAGATTAACTAAAGAAGGTGAAATAGCTATTGCTAAACGTATAGAAGCTGGTAGAAATTTAGTTATGGAGGGAATAGTTCAAAACCCTATAACTTATGAATTTATTAAAGAGTGGTATTCTAAATATGTTCAAGGAACAGCGTATATAAGAAATTTAATTGATTGGCAGTCTTTTTGGAATAATAATGAAGATATTTTTGGAAAAATAGAAGATCTTAAAGAAGAAGTTTCTAAAAAAGCTAAAGAAGCAATGTCTGAGGAAAAAGATTTAGATGATAAAGACAAAGATATAGATGTAGAAGCTATTGAAGATATAACAGATGTTGAAGAAAATTTGGAAGATGAGCATGATAATATTCCAGAAGTTTCATTATCAATAATAGAAAATCATATTAGTGTTAAATTTATAGAAATTGTAAAAAAATTACTAGAAATTAATGACAAAATTCAAGAAGAACAGAAAAAAAATATTTTATCTTTTTTGCAAACAGGAATATTAGAATCTTCTGTTAAAGTAGAAAAATTTTTACAAAAACGAAGTGAGTATTTAAGAGCAATTTTTTTAAATTCTAATACAATTAATAAAATTATTAACAAAACTATATCAGAATATCAAAATATTATTCTTAATGAAAATAGAATTCTTAAACTTCTTTTAGAATCTAATATTACAAAAAATAAAGCTGTTTCTGTAATTCCTATTTTTTTATTAAATGATGGAATAATAATTGTATGTAAAAATGAACCAAAGTTATCAAAAACAATTGAAAATTATAAAGAGTTTTTTCAAAAATATATAGATGATATTATAGAGACAGTGTTGCATTATAATATAGATATAAACAAATTTAAGTTTATTGTTAGTGTAATTCAAAAAGGTGAAAAACATAAAAATATAGCAAAACAAGAAATGATAGAAGGGAATTTAAGACTTGTTATTTCTATCGCAAATAAGTATTTTAATCGTGGATTACAAAGATCAGATCTAATACAAGAAGGTAATATAGGTTTAATGAGAGCGGTACATAAGTTTGATTATAAAAGAGGTCATAAATTTTCCACATATGCAACATGGTGGATTAGGCAATCTATAACAAGAGCGATTGCTGATCAAAGTAGAACTATAAGAATACCAGTTCATATGATTGAAACAATCAATAAGGTTGTAAAAACTTCTGCTCAATTTGCTCAAGATAATTCAAAAGAAGCAATACCAGAAGAAATAGCTTCTAAATTAAATTTATCAGTAGACAAAGTTAGAAAGGTATTAAGAATTGCTAAAGAACCAGTAAGCTTAGAAACTCCTGTAAGTGATGATGATAGCTTTTTAGGAGATTTTTTAGAAGATAAAAAAGCTGTTCAACCAATAGATATGGCTATACATTCAGATCTAAAAAGATCAATTAATCAAATTCTAAGTACTTTAACTCCAAGAGAAGAAAGAGTATTAAGAATGAGATTTGGTCTTGGTACTAATTCTGATAATACACTAGAAGAAGTAGGTAAGCAGTTTACAGTAACAAGAGAACGCATAAGACAAATAGAAGCAAAAGCCCTTAGAAAGTTGAAACATCCTAGTAGATCTCGTAAGTTAAAGAGTTTTTTAGATTTTTAGTTTGTTAATTTGGTGTAAGTAAGCTATGTTTTTAAAAACTAATTACAAACATTTTTTTATTAATAATAATAGATTTAAGTGTTAATTTCAAAGAGGTTAATATGAAAAAATTAGAATCGTTTTCGCCAACAACAATTGAAGTATTAAAATACTATGTTTATGTTATAGTTGATGTTTCTACAAATAAGATTTGTCATATACAAAAAGGGCAAGGTAATTCGGTATTTGAGTGTTTAAAATCTAAAGAAATATCATTTAAAACAGTTCTAAAAGCTTATATAGCACAATATTCTTTAACAGAAGATCAGGCTGCAATGTTAGCAACTACATTAATAAATTTTATAACATGTTTTTATTTATCCGATTTATGCTACCCTATAGGAGTTGATGCAAATGAAAGATCTATTATAGCGGTAGAAGATATAGAATCAAAATATGCACCTATAATTATCAGTAAAAATGATTTTAAACATAACATTTTGTTTGTATCTATTGATAATTCATATGACCCCTTTGGAAGTTCTGTTAAACTTTATGAAAACTCGAGAAAAGCATGGCCTATAGACATTGATAAAGTTATTAATCATGTTGATTTTGTAATTGCTACATATAATGGCATCTTTAAAGAAATTTATAAAGCACATAATTGGGAAATTTGTCAATTTGAAGAAAATAATCTACTTTATAAAAATGAAGATAAAGTTAGATATAAATTTACTGGAGATCTGATAATGAATCCAGAGATTAGAGATCTTTATATAAATAAGAAACTAGATGAACAGATATTTTTTGATAATTCAGTTAGATATCTTATTGATAATAAATTATCAGATGAAAAAGAGTGATCTTTTTTTAATAAGACCAATGTTCTAAAATAGATAATAACAATAATAGCTGATTATTATTTTGTAGTGTGTTATTGATACTTTTGTTATTTGTTTTATTTTTAGAAAAGTAGATTGCATCTTTGATATTTATAATAAATTTGATTCTTTATAATTATACGCATTACTAAAGTAAATGATTTATATACAACATATATATAAAGAGTTTAATAGTGTAACATCATGTTAAAAAATTTCAATAATTTATGTGATAATTATATACATAAAGGACCAAATTAATTAAAACTATTTTTGTGCTTGCTAAAAAGATGTACGTAATATATTACAAGCTTGAATAACTTTATCTTTATTTATATGTTTAAAAATTATTTCTTCTTGCGCTATAGCTGTTTTAATTTTTATAAAATACTTTGGTCTATATTTAAAAAATAAATATATTCCCCCCAATAAAAAACCTATTATAACAATATAATAAATAATGTAGATATAATCATTTAAAAATTTATTTATTAGTACAAGAAGTTTGTTAGGTAGTACATAATTAATAGTAGCTAAAAGTAAGTATTGACATAAAAGGACTATAACAAATCCAAAAATTATTACAAATGTTGCTCGTAAATATTGAATCCAATAAAATTCTTTATGTGGTGTTGGGTCTACTCCTGTAAGACTTGATAAAATGTAAGATTGATTATTATAAATTAGTTCTTGATTCGTAATTTTAATATTATTTTTTCCTCATATAATATTTTTTCTTCCATTGATTACCTTCTTTTTTAAGTTTATTTATATAATATCACAATAGCACAAAACGGTTAAAAAACCAAAAAAACTGGTATATAATACTAATATAAGCAAAAAATTATAAGAGTATTATTAATGGAATTAAAGTTCAAAAGTTTATTACAATTCACTCAACATTTTAATAAAGAAGCAAAATGTAGTGAATATTTAGCTCAAATGAGATGGGGAAATAAACCTATTTGTCCTCATTGTAAATTTGATGATAAAATCTATAAATTTAAAAACGGTATTCATTATAAATGTAGCTCTTGCAACAAAAGATTTACAGTTAGAGTTGGTACAGCCTTAGAAGATTCAAGAATATCATTACAAAAATGGTTAATAGCTTTTTATTTAACTACTTCTCATAAAAAAGGAATTAGTTCAATTCAACTATCTAAAGATATTGAAATAACTCAAAAGACAGCTTGGTATATGTTAAAAAGAATTCAATATATTGCAAATTTTTATTTTACAAGTAGACCGGTTATTAATATTAGATTTAATACTTAAATAATTAAATAATGTAATAAATAATGTAATATTTATATATTTTATATTAAAAAAGGATTAAATACAAAATATACTACCTATTTTTATAAATAAATTACTATTTTATGATTTTTTTGTTGCATATAAAATGAATATCAATTAACATACTTATTGTTAGGTACTACTTTATTTAGTAGTATTTTTGGTATTGGGTCTGTAGCTCAGCTGGTTAGAGCTCCCCGCTCATAACGGGGCGGTCGTAGGTTCGAGTCCTACCGGACCCACCATTTTTCTATTAAATCTCTTTTAAAAATATGAATGTAAAGTAGTATTAAAACTTAACTGCGAAACAAAGATAAATAATTAATTTAAGATAAACTATATTTGCGTCATATATCTTGCAATCGAAAAAAGAATTGGAATTAATCATTAAAGTAAACTAATATTTTATAATAAGGCAATTATAACACATTACATATCGTGCAATAAAAAGAACTGAAAAAAACAACCAATTACTCCATAAAAACCTATTTAATCCTCTTTACTTTATTGCATATTTAATAATATTAAATATATTATATTTTACTTAAATAATAGATATTTGTAAAAATTAAAACATATATAATGGATCCAATATTTTATATTTTTAATTGTTTTCAATGATAGTTACTCATAAAAAATAAGCAAATAATATTAATAAATAAAATATAGCTTGGAAATCCTATTTAATACCTATATAAAAGATAAAGCATTATAAAACAATGAATTATTTTTGATTGGTAAATTTATAATGTTTATAGGGAAAGATGTACTATATAACTAATTAAAAAAAACTTATGATTTTGCACATAATTGTTTTAATTTATATTGATAAAAAAATAATTATTTTATTGAATTTTTTACAAAGGGTTCTATACTTTTTATTATAAAAAAGTTAAGAGTTTTCTTTATTAAATTCGTATATTTTATATTATTTTTTAGCTTCAAAAAAGTAGAAGTTTATTTTTTTAAAGGTCATTTTATGAATTTTAATTTTAAACAAGAATTTAATAGAAAACTTATTCATCTTAGTTCGTCTATTTATCCGATCCTTTATATGTTTTTTACTAAAGAAGTTATGGTTGTAATAACTTCCGTAGTATTAGCAAGTGTTTTTTTATGGGATTTTTGTCGTTTAATAAAAATTGAATTACAATTTCTTTCTTTTATTAATAAATTTATCAGAGAAAAAGAATCAAAAAGATTAATAGGTGCTACATATTTTTTAGCTTCTATTTTACTGGTTATTATATTGTTTCCTAAAAATATAGCAATTGTTAGTATGTTTATTTTAATTTTTTGTGATACATTTGCAGCCCTTATAGGAAAATCAATTGGTAAGTTGAAAATTAAATCATTAGATAAATCAATAGAAGGTTTTATAGCTTTTATTATTACAGGTTTTTTTATTTTATGTATATACTTGCAGATTGTTTATGAAACTGTAACTTATAACTTATATTTATTATCTTTTATTTCTATTTGTATTACTGGTATGGTTGAATTATTTTCCAATAAAGTAAAAATAGATGATAACTTTTCTATAACTTTAGTTTCGGCTTTATGTTTATACTTTTTTTTATAATATATTAAATTGTATACAACTAACTATATATAAAATACGAGAAATATAAATAAAAAATAGAGCTAAAATAATTGATAATAGTAAACATATAAGAATATAATATATATTTTTTTGTAATGAAAATATCTTTTAATAAAATAAAAAACAGTGTTTTAATAACACGAAACAATTATAGTTTTCTTTATACAAAATCTATATAATTGTTATTTTAAATATTTTTGTATAAAGAGCTAACTTTTTATTTAGATAAATTTTCAGGACCAAAAGACTTAGGTAATAATTCATCTAAAGTAAAAGTTTTTATATATCCTTTTTGTGAAAAAATATGGATAGGAGTATCAAGAATTGCGAATTCCCTTATTCTTTGCCTACAACCACCACATGGAGTGCACAATAAATCACCCATACCTATAACAGCGATTTCTTTTATCTTTTTATCTCCAGCCATAATCATAGCAGATATAGCAGAGGCTTCAGCACAACACCCTTGAGGATAGGCAGCATTTTCAACATTAGCACCTAAATGATAGTTATCATTTTCACTTATTATACAAGCTCCAACATTAAATTTAGAATAAGGGGCATAAGCATAACTTTGTGCTTTTTTTACTAATTCAAATAATTTACCTAATTTTTCCATTATTTTTTCCTTATAAATTTATAAAAAGAGGAATTCATTTATAAAAGTAATTATACATCTAGTATTAAAAAGCTTAAAAGCAATAATTTTGTAAGAAAACTATACTTGTTTTTTGTTATTAACATACTATTGATTGTATCATATGTTTTATTAAATAATAAAAAAAACTGGACTTATTTTATGTATGACTACCTTTATAAATCATTATGTACTATTATAAAAACTAAATGTAATTGTTAAAAATCATACTAATAACATTAATTTTAAACAATTCATATATTAGTTTTACTTTGTCTAATTACCTAAAATATTACCTACTTTAAGAAATTACATCATAAACAGGATTAATAACTATTTTAGGAGTATTATTTTTTGATACTTCTATAATATTATTTAATATTTCTTCTATTTGATTATAATGTTTTTCATTATTGTAGTGTAATATAGCAAAAGGCTGGTTATTATTGACCTCATTCCCAATTTTTGCAACATTTTCTAAACCCACAGATAAATCTAATTCATCTTGCGTAGATTTTCTTCCACCACCTAAATGAACAAGAGTCATTCCTAATTCTCTATTATCTATATATGTAATAAATCCAGATTTTTTTAAATAAATAGGTTTCTGAAATTTAGCTTTTGGTAAAACTTTTTTATAAGAAGTTAAAATATCTTTAGGTCCACCAAGAGAGGCAACCATTTTTTCAAAAATATTAGCAGCAGAGCCATTGTTTAACACATTTTGAATTAATTTTTTAGCATGGTTTAAGTCTTTAGCAATTTTAGTAACAATTAGCATTTCAGAGGCTAAAGCAACCGTAATTTCATGTAATTTAGAATCCCTTTTTACTCCTAATAAGTATTCTATAGATTCTACTATTTCTAAAGAGTTACCAATATTAGAAGATAAAGATTCATTCATATCAGTAATTAAAGCAGTAGTAGGAACACTTGCATCTTTAGATATTTCAACAATAGTTTTTGCAAGATCTTGGGATTTTTCAAGAGTTTCCATAAAAGCACCGTTCCCAGTTTTAATATCCATGATTAAAAAATTAATTCCAGCAGCAAGTTTTTTAGATAAAATAGAAGAAGCAATCAAGGGAATGGATTCCACGGTAGCAGTAGTATCTCTTACAGCATAAATTCTTTTATCGGCAGGAGCAAGGTTTTTTGTTTGTCCAATAACAGCACAGCCCACTTCTTGTACAGTTTTTTTGAAGTTTTCAACAGTAGGAGCAGTATTATAACCTGGTATAGAATTCATTTTATCGGTAGTTCCACCAGTATGACCAAGGCCTTTACCAGTAATCATAGGAACATAAGCTCCACAAGCCGCCACAATTGGTGCTAGTGGAATTGAAACTAAATCACCAACACCACCTGTTGAGTGCTTATCTACTATGGGTTTATCTGATAAGTTATCAAATGTGATAACCTCACCAGAGTTTCTCATTGCTAAGGTAATTTCTTTTCTTTCATTTGAATTAAGATCATTTAAAAAAATAGCCATAGTCATAGCAGATATTTGTTCATTTGTTACTGTGTTCTTTGTTACACCATCTATAAAGAACTGAATTTCTTCTTTTGATAATTCTCCTTTATCGCGTTTTTTTCTTATAATTTCTTTGATCAAAAACATTTTATTTTCCTTTTTTATATTTAATGCTTATATTTAGACTTATTTCCAATTAAATCATCTAATAGAGAGGAAGCTCCAAATCTAAAAGTTTTTTTATTAATAAAATTTCTTCCCATAATATTATTAGCAATTTCTAAATATTTTTTAGATTCTTCTGTTGTTTTAATTCCTCCCGCTGCTTTAAATCCACAGTCATTACCAGAATTTTTGATTTCTTCAATCATAAATTTAGTAGCTTCTAATGTTGCATTAATAGGAACTTTTCCAGTAGAAGTTTTAATAAAATTAGCACCAGCATTAATAGAAATTTTACTTGCAGTTCTAATAAGATTTTCTTTTTCTAAAACGCCACTTTCTATAATAACTTTAAGTGTTTTATTTGTAGAATTTTTTTTAACAGAAGATACAAAATTTTCTACAAATAAATGATTACTATTAATTATTTCAGAATAAGGCATTACAAGATCTATCTCATCTGCTCCATTATTAATAGAAAATTCAAGTTCTTTTAAGGTAGCATAAAGATCAGAAGATCCTTTTGGAAAGTTAATTACCGTACTAATTGAAATATTTTTATTTAAAATACTTTTTGCAAAAGGTATAAATTTTGGATATATGCATATAGCGGCAACCTCTCCCAAAGAAGAAGTTGAAGAGGTACATAATTTTTCAATAATACTATTTGTATCATCAAGATTTAAAGAAGTTAAATCTAACAGAGACAAAATTTCAGAATTTGTAAAAGTATTCATTTAAATAACCTTTGTTTTTATTCAATTAATAATTTAAAAACTTAAGAAAATACCAGCAAGCGTTGCCGACATAAAGTTAGATAAAGTTCCAGCTATTACAGCCTTAACTGCTAAAGAAGCAATATTAGGTTTTTGAATGGGAGATAAAGCGCCTAATCCTCCAATTAAAATACCAATTGAACTTATATTAGCAAATCCACATAAAGCAAAAGTAGTGATTGCTTGAGTTGAAGTAGAAAGAGTCGCCATTTCTTTAGTGAAGCTTATGTAAGCAACAAATTCATTGAATACCATTTTTTGTCCTAAAAAAGCACCAACTCTAATAGATTCTTCCCAAGGAACACCCATAATAAAAGCAAAAGGAGCAAAAGCATATCCTAAGATAAAATTGAAAGATAACCCTTCAAAGCCAAATATATTTCCAATGCTAGCTAGAATCATATCCATCAATGTAACCAAACCAATAAAAGCTATAAGCATAGCAGCAATATTAGCAACCAATAATAAACCAGCAGAAGCTCCATCAGCAGCAGCTTCTATAACATTTACAGGTTTTTGATTATCAGAATCGTTAGTTCCGATATCTTCCATTGTATCTTTTACTTTTTCGGTTTGAGGCATCATAATTTTTGCCATCAACAATCCACCAGGAGCAGCCATGAAAGAGGCAGCAATTAAATATTTTAATTCAACACCCAAAGCAGCATATCCAACCATAACACCACCAGCAACAGAAGCTAATCCTCCTGTCATTACAGCAAATAGCTCAGATCTTGTCATAGTATTTAAAAACGGTTTTACTACTAATGGAGCTTCGGTATGTCCAACGAAAATATTCGCAGTAGCAGATAAAGATTCTGTTCTTGATGTTCCTAAAATTTTATGAATAGCGTATCCTAGAGTATTAATAAATAAAGGCATAACTTTTATATAATATAGAACAGAAATTAAAGCAGAAAAAAATATAACAATACATAACACATTTATTACAAAAATGAATCCTGCATTTCCTTCTGCTAAAGATCCAAATACAAAAGAAACTCCGCTATTACCGGCACTTATTGCTGATTGTATACCATTTGATATTACTAAAATTACTTTTTGTCCAAAAGGCACATATAATACAAACATAGCGAATAATGCTTGTATTAAAAAAGCACCCAAAACCGTGCGTAAATTTATAGCTTTCCTATTATTGGATAATAAATAGGCAATCGCAAGTATAATTACTATTCCCATGATTCCATATAGAACTTTCATTTAAAACTCCTGAGTAAAAAATTAAAATCATAACAACATAGAGGGTAACATTTTTTCACAAAAAATACACATTTATTTTAGGTATTATAATCTTTTTATCTTTTATAAAAAAGAAGAAGATAGAGGATTTTAAATAATGAGTTTTCTATTTTAATGTATAGTTATGCTTGTTTTATATATAATTTATTTTTTAAAATAAAAAAAAGTAGTGGACAAATAAAAAATTATTATATAATATTATTATTGTTCTTAGAGAAGAAGGTTACGTTTTTGTGTTGTTTTTTCTTTAATATTTTGTTGTTCAAATGGGCCTGTAGCTCAGGTGGTTAGAGCGCACCCCTGATAAGGGTGAGGTCGGTAGTTCGAGTCTACCTAGGCCCACCATGTAACCAATACTCTATTTAATGGGGGTATAGCTCAGTTGGTAGAGCGTCTGCTTTGCAAGCAGAATGTCATCGGTTCGATTCCGGTTACCTCCACCATTAAATTTAAGTTTTTAAAGGGCTAGAGATTAATTCTTCTAGCTTTTTTTGCATCTTTGTTTTACTAATTTTTGCTAGTTTTTCTCTATTTTTATTAATTTTATGTCATAAATCTGCCATAGCAACAAATATATTTCTATGTTTTTATTTTATGTAGATAGATTCGTAAAAAAAAGCAAGTTATCAATAAATAATTAGAAGTAGATTAACGCATAATTAGAAATTTTATAGTTTAGGAAAAGTATTAAGAATTGCATGATTACGCATAATTAGATTTTAAAATCTTCTACAGACTATACTCTTTTTTTATGATGTATATAAATATCTAATAAAGTGGCTCTCAAAATTTTCTTAAAGTTCAATCATAATAAGGGTTACAGGTGTGTTTTGTGGCTCTTATTTTTTATATTTTCAGTTAAATTGGCTCTATTTTTCAATAATTATTTATACAAAAAGTCTTTTATATTCTGGCTTACAAGGTGTTTTAGGTGGCTCTAAGTAGTGGCTTTCAAATTGATTTTATTTCAAAATATAAAAACAAGGGAATACTTAGCTTTAAGACATATCAAATAACTATGCAGGAACCGCATTTTGTCAGACAAAATGCTAGAACTCCTGATTTTACAAGGGGTTGCACCCTTAAATTATTCCATAATTTAATAAAATGATAACTTGAAAACCTAGCTTTATGCTGGTTTTCTGCTGAATAAATTTTTTAATTTTTAACTTAAAAAACTTAATTTTTATAAATACTAATATCAAAGCATTAGTTTTATATTAAAGTTGTACGATTTTAACAACTTAAGGAGTAAGTATTTATGATTAAAAACATCAATTATATATCAATCTTTCAAATTTTCTTAATACTAGGAATAGTTTCAATAGTTTCTTTATGCCCAACATTAGGTTTTGGCGCAGGCGACCCATTGGTAACATTAAATACTAATTTGGAAAAAAGTATATCCACATTTCAGTTAGTAGCACTTTCTATTGCTGGTGTAGCTTTTATTGGACTTGTTTTAATGGGTATGTTTACTCAATTTAATACAATGAAATTAATTCAAATTGGTGCAGGTGTATTTATGATTTCTGTAGCAATTATGATTGTTGATTGGATTGCTTCTTGGAAATAAGGAATATTGGATAATGAAAATAAAAAATTATCCTCAGTTTTCTAAAAAATCATTATTTTTAGGAGTGGATAGAAAATATTTTTTTGTGTTTATGATAATTCAAACTCCTATTTATTTTGTTTTATCGCTTAGTACAACGGGACTTATTCCTATTTCTATAATAGTAATAACCTTTCTTATTTCAGTTACAGCTTTTGCAAAAGATAACTACTTTCTTGAGAAGTTAGTTATCCCTTTTGCTTTAAAAATTAAAAATATTTTACCAAGATAGGATTAAAATGTTAGTAATTTATTACATTTTATTTGTTTTTTTAGCTTTAATATTCTTAAAACAAATGTATAGCTTTTTAAGATATTTTTATTCGCAACCATTATTAACAAATACATATGCAGAGTTTATACCATCAAGAAAAATTATTGAAGACTATATTATTGAAAATAAAAATGGTTCTTTTTCTTGTGTTATAGAAATAAAGGGCTATGCTTATTTCCGTTCAGAAGATTTAGATAAAAGTAATGCAGATAACTTAGCAATTAAAGAGAGAGCTTTAAATTTTAAAGGTTTAAAAGAAAACATTCATATTAAGTTTTTATTTAAAAGGTTCAAAGTAAAAGATGGTTATCAAAATAGAAATTTAATTGAAATAACATCAGATAATAAAATAGTTTTAAAAGAAAATTCTAATAGATTACTAAATGGATTGAATGAATTTAAACCTTATTTTTTAAAAAATCAAGAGCTATTAGATTTTTTATTCTTGAATGCTAATTTTGTAGATAAGTCTTTAAAGCAAGATAATGTTATAGGTATTGATGATATTTGTAGTTATTCCTCTGTAGATTTTGAGAGTACTCATGGAGAACTTAGTAATTTTGATGCAAAAAAATATTTTAAATGTTTTTCATTTAATTTTGGTAGTGAAATAGATAGCCAGTATTTTAATAAAATAGTAACAGCAGATATTGAGTTTGATTATATAATCAATAGCAAATTTTTTTCTAAATTAAAGGGGCAAAAAGAATTAAGTAACGATAAAAAGAATATTACAGCAAGTGCCGATGCTAGTTCAAGTGGAAAGATTGGAGTATTAGATAGTTTTTTAAGAGTTTCTAATAAAAAAATTACCGAAGTACAAGAGGCTCAAGAAATAATAGATAATGAAGATGCAAATTTAACCGTATCAGATATTTTTATGATAGTTTTTGCAGATAGTGAAGAAGATTTATTGTTATTAACTGTTAAAATTAAAGAAATAATATCTAAATATGAAATATTTTTAGTTGAAGAAACTAAACTATTAAACTTCTTCTTTTTAAGCCGTTTAATTGGCTTTAAATTACACAACACAATGAAGTTTTTAATTCCATATGCAGATAGCTTAGTTTATGCTAAAAAGGTTCTCTCAAGTACAATAGCAGGATTGAGTGATTTTATAGATATGCCCAAAGGACTTTCTAAATGCGATTGGGGAGTTAATCCTATTTCTTCATTTTCTACCAACTATAATAATCTTTATAGATTTTATACTCATGTATCAGAAGAAAAAGCTGCAGTGGGTCATGGTGTTATAGTTGCTCCAACAGGCGGTGGTAAAACAACTTTTATTCAGTATTTAATGAAGGGTATTTTAAAGAACTATAATGATGTAGATGTTTATTCTTTTGATAGATTTAATGGAATATCAGTATTTACAAACTGGATTGGTGGCAAAGATATTAACTTTTTAGAATTAGCCATAAATCCATTACAGGTAGATTTAGAGAGAGAAGATAATAAAGATTTTTTAAATAACTTTTTATCTATGATTGCAAAACCAGAAATTCCAGAAGATAAAGAAATACTAAAGGATTTTGTTAATGCAATATCGTTGCTTCCAAAAGAGCATAGAATACTAAAAGAATTAATTGAGAATGATACTTTACCACCTTGTAATATAAGAGACAACTTAGATATATGGGTAAATGGAAACTACGCAAAATACATAAATGCGAAAGAAGATAAATTCTCTTTAGATAGCAGTATGTTGAATTTTCAAATGGATAAGATATTAGATGATGAAGAACTCTCCGCTCCAATAATTTACTACATTATGTTTAAAATTCGCCAAAAAGCTCGTAAAAGCAGTCGTGGACATTTTGTATTTATAGATGAGAGTGCGAAGATGGTTAAAAATCCGTATTTTCAGTCTCAAATAGAAGTGTTACTTCAAGAGCATAGAAAATTGAGGGGTTGCGTATGGTTGGCATTCCAAAATCCTAATGCTTTTTTAGAAGAAAAGAAACTAAGGGAGCTAGTATTAAATCAGTGTCAAAATCAATTGATTTTTAGTTCAAGTGCTATAAATGATGAGGTTTTAAATAATTTAAGCATTAATAGTTCAATTTATAATGAGTTAATAGAAACTCAAAAATCTAATCAAAATCCATATTTTGTATTATTAAAACGTCCAAATGAAAATGTAATTTTAAATGTTAATTTAAAAGAAAAACTAGGTAGTGATTTAAAGTTTTTATCTTCTTCTGTTGAAGATGTTAATAAAATGAACAAACTAATGGCAGAACATGGAGATAGATGGTATGAGTACTATTAAACCCTTTATAAAAGAAAAAAGAGAAATTCCTAAACGAATAACTATTAGGTTTAATAAAAAAGAGTATCAACAATTTATTAGTTTGCTAAAAAAATATAAAACAAAAAGCCAAACAGGATTAATAAAACAGATACTTTTTTCTGAAATAAAACCATTTTTAACAATATCAGAAAAAGAGCTGATAATAGCTTATATAATAGAGCTTAACGCCATTGGTAGAAACTTAAATCAACTACTTAAGTATAAAGCTTATGAAGATGCAAAGATACTCGTATCCGATATTAAAAGGATAGTTGAGAGTGCAAAAAAAATACTATAAAAAAATATATAGCAGAGATCTATTAGAGGAGATTTTAAATCGTAATAGAAAAATGCTATCTAAAAGAGCTTTAAGGAATTCCAGCAGAATAAAGCAAACAAGAAATAGAACAAATATCAATGGCAGATTTAATAACAATAAAGTGAATACAATTTTTAAATCAATAGGACATAGAAAGAACTGTGATAGTTTAAAAATTTCTCTTGAATATGTATTAAGAAAAACACCTGCACTAGAGAATGAATTAGGACTTATTATATTATTTGAAACAATCCATTTTGTTTTAAAACTTGTTAGCTGGTCATTATCTTAGAATATTAGAAAGCAGGTGTATTTTTTTCGCACAACTTGTTGTGTGTACAAAATACTTATCCTGCATTAAATTTTAAGTGAACTCAATATAAGGAAACTCCTAGATTTATAAAAACGAAAAAACAATATTAGATTTGCAAAATTTTAGTAAAAACAAGCGAAATTTTTATTTATTTACAATAGATAAATAACTTATAATTCTTTTTAAATAAAAGCGAAAAAACTTGTTGTATCCTATATAATACTAGCATTACAACATAAATAAAATTATTATTATAAATAAATCAATATTTTACATATTTTAATCAATTTATTTTTTATTATTTTAATATCTTATTTTTATGTTTAATGTATTTTTTTTGAAGTTGTGGTAATGTGGTTAACTCTGTAAGAGTTATCCAAACGAGGTTGTTAATAACTTTGTTTTTAACTCAAAAAGTTATGCACAAAATATTAATAACCCCTGAGTGACATTTCCAAAAGTTATTAATATATAAAAAATTGTTTACTTTATTAATGTTCATCTATGCAATAAGTGTTTTATCCACATTTCTACATTAAATTAGTATATAAAGGTATTAATATTATTATATCTATGAATAGTATTAGAGATAGTAAAATCTTATTTTAACTAATCTTGAAGAGTGTTTTTACCCCTAAAGTTCCGTGACATTTTTTGAGATACTTAGGCGATAATAAAGATTTTATTCATTCCTATAATCATTATATGTTTATGTATAACCTTAGCAATATTGATTACTAAAATTTAAAATCATTAAATTCCTCTATAAATTATTATATTAATCGGTATAAACATAGTAAAGATTAAAAAAACCGAATACTTTTAATAATCAATTATAAGTTGCAAAATAGTTGAATTTTTTTACTAAAAGCTGTATACTGAAATATGTGTATCAACAATAAAAAGGATGAAATTATGAAAAAAAGCATTGTAATACTATTAAGTTTTTTAGGTTTAGTATTTCTTGTAGGATGTACAAATATTCCAAATTACCCAGATCCTAAAATTGATCCTAATGTATTAAAAAAAGATGGATCTAGTCAGTCTTGTAATATTACTTCTCTTTCAGAAGAAGAAAAAAAATTAGAAGGAATGGTATCTGTATCTAAAATAAAAGCTCATAACATGTCAATGTTGGCAGATGAAAATTATTATAAAAATGTAGCCAGAAAAAATAATAATAATACTATATTAGATCTATTTGAAAGTTCATATTTTGTAAAGCAAATTAAAGATTCTAATGAATCGATATTAATAGTGGAAGGTATTCCTTTTCAAAGAGTAGTAAGAAATAATAAAGATGGTAATGATGTTTATACCGCTAATTATAAAGGTTCTAAACTTATTTTAATAGATGACACAAAACTTTCATTAAGTACAAAAACTATTTATAATGATACTAAGTTTAAAAATGAGAAAGTTAGTAAAATAGTTCAACTACAATGTAGTAATGTATATAGTAAAAATACTAAAAATAATCCTCTTTTAGAAGAATTCTTATTAAAATAAAAAGTTAATTTAATAAAAAATTTTAGAAAGGGTAGCTTTATACTACCCTTTCTAATTATTACATATATTGATGATTCAAATTAGTATTAAAGGATTTTTTGGTTGTTTTATTTTTATATAAGTTAAATTTTTTATAAGATCTTATAAAGAAAAACATATATATTAAGAAAACTATAAAAGTAATAGTAAAAAATGATAAACCAATTTGATAATTATTAAACAAATATAATAATTTATTTACTACAACGAATTAAGTTTTATATTGTGAATACATTTTAATAGTTATTTCACTGAATTCCATATACAGGAATCAAAATATTAAAGCAATTCTAATTGAAGAAATATGATTATTTTTGAAATGTAAAGCTTTATAATAATCAGAATGGATGCTATTTTCTGTTTCATTTATATATGTACCATCCGTATTAGGTTCTGAAACGGTTTTAAATTTTAGCTCTACACTTTCAAATAATTCTTCTCTTCTTTTGTTTATTTTAATTTCTTCATAAACACCTTCAATAGCTGATTTAATTCCTTGATTAGTTGTTTTCATAAAATCTTGATCAATTGAAAAATTTTCTTGTTCTCCATTACCAGCAGAAATTTCAATATTAATACTATTAATAGTATTTCCAATTCCTATTACATTAATAGCTTTCTTTGCTTTAGTAATAGTTTCTTGTTTTTTATCTTTTATTTCAGTAAGAGCTTTATCATAATCTTTTTGTATGTACTTTACAGATTCTATCAACGATTTTCCAAAATCATAGGCACCATTTGAAATCACACTAGTAAGTGTGATTTTTTATTAGTAAAATCCACATATGATTCGTTTAGTCCATTAAGATAATCGTTAAATTCTTTTAGAGATAAACCAACTTCTTCATCATATTCTATATGTATATTTAATTTTTCTATTTTCATTTTATTTATTAATTTCATCATAAAATTTTATTGCTCCTCTAATTATATATTTGAATCTATATAGTGTAAATATAAATTCATGGTATTGTTTATCACTTTAAATACCTTTTTATTGACACTATAAAATTCACTTACTCCATACAAAACTTCCTTTATAGTTGCGAATTATTTAATCCACAAAAAAAAACTTGACATATCTGAGGGGGTACAATTACTTTATCTAATCAATTAAAAGAGGCTAATATGAGCAACCTACAATCATTTTCTCCAACTACAAGTGCATCGTTAAAATATTATATTTATGCTTTAATTGATATTGTTACCAACAAGATTGTTTATATTGGTAAAGGAATTCTTTTACTTAATAATTACACAATCTAGTAGTGTAAATTATAAGATTATTTTTTTAATTTTAGTGTTTAGGTCTTTTAAGTATATAATTATTTAAATTTAGGCAATTATCCCTTGACAACAAATGATTAAATAAAGAATAATAATTATTATTCTTTATTAGAAGATAATAGGAATTTATTATTATGAATGAAAGAGCTGTTGAGACTTTAATAGATGAACAACTAAAGAATTTAGGGTGGGATAATTCTAATGTATATAGACAGCAACCTAAAACAGAACAACAAAAACAAGATTTAGGCAGAAGACGTCCAGATTATGTATTATATAGAAAAGATTCAGATTTTCCAATAGCTATTATTGAAGCTAAGAAACCGCACGAAAATTTAGATAAAGCCATTTCGCAGGGTATAGATTATGCAGAAGCTTTAAAAGTTCCAATTGTATTTGCAACAGACGGTATTTTCACAAAGTCTTATCATACTAAAGCAAAAAAGCCTCTTTATTTAAACAAAGAAGAGGTAGATGACCTTCTTAAATACTCTACCGCCCTTAATTACATTGAAACTAATGAATATTATACTCTTGATAAAAACATCATAAAATCAAGAGACGAGTTAATTAGTATATTTAGTAGGTTAAATAATAATTTTAGAGATGCTGGTGTTCGTAGTGGCATGGCTAGGATTGAACTTTTTTGTAATATGCTTTTCTTAAAAGTTATCGATGAATTAGCTAGTCAAGAAAACTCTTTAATAAAACAACTTCCTAGTTGGTGTAGATGGAATAAAATAAGAGAGAAAAAAGGTGAAGAACTACTAGCTTTTATAAATGGAGATGCTTTTAACCATTTCAAAGGAGCTTATGATGGTGAGGTTTTATCTCCTATATCAGGCTTATTAAAATACAATATTTTAAATAAAGTAGTAGATGAATTAGATAATTTACATTTATCATCTACAGATACCGATATTAAAGGAGATGCTTTTGAATATTTTTTAAGAAACTATGGTGGTGCAGAAACAGATTTTGGGGAATATTTTACGCCAAGACATATTGTAAAAGCTTTAGTAAAAATACTTAACCCTAAATTTGGGGAAAGTGTTTATGATCCTTTTTGTGGTACAGGAGGAATGTTAATAAATAGTTTTAAACATATACATCAAAGAATGCCAATTAATGAACAAAATATAGAATATTTGAAGAAAAAAACAATTTATGGTGGTGAACTAACAGATATGTTTAGAGTTGCCAAAATGAATATGATTTTAACTGGAGATGGACATTCTAATATTAATAGGCAAGATAGCTATGAAAGGAAACAAACAGGTAAACACGATGTAGTAATTACTAATATTCCTTTTGGTAAAAAAATGAAAACAAAATATGCGGTTAATTATGGTTATAACACTAAGTCTGCAGAAATAGCAGGTGTGTTGCATTGTTTAGATGCTTTAAGCGATACTTCAGAGTCAAGAACAGGCATTTTAGTTCCTGAAGGAGTGTTGTTTGATGGTAGTAAAGCTTATACAGCTTTACGTCAGCAAATTGTAGAAAAACATAGTTTAGAGAGTGTTATATCATTACCTAGCGGTTTATTTGGTAAAAATACAGGTGTTAAAAGTAATATTTTAGTTATCAAAAAACAATCTAATAAAAGTAAAAATCATATTTGGTATTTTAATGTTGAAAATGATGGCTTTACACTAGATTCAAAAAGACAAAAAATAAGTGGACAGAATGATATAGACACTGTTTTAAGTGAGAAAAAACTTACAGTTGATGATAAAGACAGGCTTGAAAAATTAGGTTTTTCTGTTCTTTATAAGGAAGAAATCAAAGAAAATAAATACGTTCTACTAGCAAATCATTATAAAAAACAAGATTTTTCAAAAAATAAACATGATTTTGTTAAGTTAGAAGATGTTATTTTAGATATAAAAGATGGAGGGACACCTCCTAGAAACCAACAAGATAGTCATAAATATTTTAATGGAAATATAAATTGGTGTGTTGTAAAAGATATTAAAGATGAAATTTATGATACAAATGAAAAATTAACAGAATTAGGATTATCTAAATGTTCAGCTAAACTATGGGAGATTGATTCAATAATAATTTCCTTAGGAGCAACGATAGGAAATGTTGGAATAGCTAAGAAACCAACCGCTACAAAACAAGGGTTAAGTGGTATAATTGTAAATAAAAATAAGGTATTACCTAAATATCTTATGTATGTTTTAAAATCACAAAAAGAAAAATTAAATAGTATGGCAAGTGGTTCTACAATCAAAGAAATTAGACCATCAAAATTAAAAAAAGAACTTTATATCCCACTTCTTAGTCTAAAAGAACAAGAAAAAATAGTTGAAGAGTTAGATAGTTATCAAAATATTATAGATAGTGCTAAAAAAATTGTAGATAGTTATTACCCTTATTTTGAAATTGATGATAAATGGGAACTAATGAATTTAGATAATTTATGTAATATAATAAGTGGCGGTACTCCTGATACAAAAAATAAAGAATATTGGAATGGTAATATTTATTGGTCTACTTTAGTTGATACAAAGACTAAATACTTACATAAGACACAAAGAAGAATTACTCAAGAAGGGTTAACGAATAGTGGTGCTAAGTTATTACCTATTAATACAGTATTATTTTCTTCTCGTGCTACAATAGGTGAAGTAAGTATAGCTAAGGTAGAAGTATCTAGTAATCAAGGTTATAAAAATTTTGTTTGTAAAGATACTAATACTTTATATTATGAATATTTGTATTATATTTTCTTAATTAAAAAAGAAGATATAAAAAATTTAGCAAGTGGTACAACATATTTAGAAATTTCTAAAGAATCAATTTCAAACTATGAAATTCCATTACCACCAATTGAAATACAGCATCAAATAGTAGAAAAATTAGAAAAAGAAGGCCTTATGATAGAACAACAAAAAGAACTTATAAAATATTTTGAGCAAAAAATACAAGATAGATTAAATTCACTTTGGGAATCTCCAACAAACAATACTGATAATCAAGAATTGGTAGCAGAGTGAAGTATTTGATACAATGATTTCTAAATCCTCTAAATAAACTGTAGAATAGAGTTAAAAAGTGCTTATGTGCTGTAGCAACATCTATTACAACCCTTTTAGAATTAAAAACCAAGGATGATCTACTAAGCTATTTTAATAAAAAAGAATGCATTGTAATTACAATGTTGTCTTGAGTTTGAATAAAAGAATTATTAATAAACTCTAAACTTTATTAATTGGCATTGAGGCTTTAACTTTTCCCCATATTTTTAAAGTGTGTTTTGGTGGTAGGTCTATAAACCATTCTTTATATTTAGGATTATCTGATATGATAATTAATTTATCCGGGGTTCTTTGAATTCGTTTTATATAAGATTCATCATCGTAATCAAAAGCATATATGCCGCCTTGAGATGTTAATTCATTAATACTAGTATCTAAAATAGCAAAATCTCCATCTTTAAAGGTAGGATCCATTGAATCTCCATCAATAATTAACAAGCATAAGTTATTGATATTTGATATTGTTATTTTTTCTAAAAGTTCTATTTTAATAGGTATTTTAGTATAATCTTTGTCTGTAATCGCATTATTTAATTTGTAGATTCCCTTACCAGCTGACAGTCTATAATCATAAAGAGGCAGGTAAATCATTTCTTTTGTCGGAATTACTTGTTGTGGAGGATCTGCTGTGATTTCATCAGGATTTACTTTAAGAACTTTAGCTAATTGTTCTTTCATAGATTCGTTAATTTTACTAACATCTTTTTCTAGTAAACTAATATATTGTTTAGTTTTTCCTAGTTTTTGGGCTACTTCAACTTGTGTCAATCCTGCTTTTTCTCTTAAAAGAGCTAGATTGCTTTTGATTTTAGAATTTTCGTTAGGCTCTAAAATTAAATCATCTCTTATTAAATCTTCAGGGCTTACTTCAAGAGCCTTAGCTAATAATCTAAGGGAATCTGTATTTAATCTAGTTTTTCCGTTTTCAATATCTGAAATTGTAGCATGAGATGTATAAGCTAATTTAGCTAATTTTCTTGTGCTTAATCCTTTATTTTCCCTTATTTTTTTTAAATTATTGGGTAAAATATTGTCCATCAAAAATCCTTTTGCTTGACATGGTAAGATAATCTTACCATAATAGAAGCATGAATATATTTAAAGAATACCTCAAGGAGAATAACTATACTTATAGAAGTTTTGCAAAAGCAATAGGAACTACTCATGTATCTGTAGTGAATTATGCTTATGGAAGATATTCTCCTAACAAGAAGACTATGCAACGCATTTATGGAGTAACTAACGGATTAGTTACTCCAGATAGTTTCATCCTTAATGATAAGGATAGGAGAAAATTATTAACAGAAGGTAAACAAGATTTAGAGAGATTACAAGAGATTTATAAGAAGCATCAGAGACAGGTTCCTTTAAAAATTTTATCAGTAGTAATGAAAGGAGATGGAGAAAGAGATTATAGTTTATCAGGGGTAAGTAGAAAAATAAATGGTAGCTTACTGATTAAAGATTTTGAGATGCAAAGACTGAAGGATTTTTATAAGGAAAAATTTAATGAGGATTTTTAAAAGAAATGTATATATTAAGTGATTTTTGCTTACAAAGAAGAGTAGCTGATTGTGTAAGAGTCGCTTTTGAATACATAAATTATGAATCATCTAAGCAAGTATATATAGTTTTGAATAAAGAGGCATTTGAGACTGATTTATTCAAGAGGTTTAAAGAAGAGTATAAAAACATTATTAAAGTTAGATTTTTATTAGATAACAAGATTAATAAAATATATGTAAGTGATAAGAAAGAAGAGGTATTTAAAGAATGATAACAGGATTTTTTATTTTATTTCAAGTTACAGAGCTCACAAGTGTAAGTTATTGGTGGATCTTATTATTTAGCCTTTTTGATACCTTTAATACAATTCCTATAAGAATAAGAAAAGATTAATTAACTAAGGTGTTAATCATGAGAACAAAAGATCTAATTTCAAATTATATTCAAGCTAATAAATGTTCAAGAGCAACAGCATTTAGACATTTAGCTAAGTTTAATAAGGAATTGAATAAACCTAGAACAGAAGAATATATCTTAATTAAAAAAGAAGAGCTTACTAATCTTTTAAAAGCCACTTATGAGATTAAGGAATTAAGGAAGGAAATAGATCAACTGTACTTAAAAACATTGTTAAATTCAACAGATTTACCGAGAGTTTAGAGATGAATATTCAAGAAATAATGTCAGCATATAAAGTATCACAAGCAACAGCATATAGATATCAAGAAAATGGTATCCCATCATGTAAGTTAAGGAAGTATTCCCAAAAATATAGTTTATCAGAATTATCAAATAATTTAGAAAAAGAGAAAGTGATAAAAACGATAAATGAGAAAAATGAGAAAAATGAGAAAAAAACAAAAATATCCAATTAAAGATGTAGAGATAGTAGTAACAATTTAAAAAAGGAAGTGGAAAAATGTTTTTAGATTATGTAGTAAACATAGATGTAAATGCTCCAAAAGGATTAGTAACAAGAAATAATTTGTTTCAATATTCTTGGATTGTAGAGAAAGATGAAAAAGGAGATTTAAATTCTCCAAAGTTAGTAAAAGGTAAAGATTTTAATAAGTATTTTGATAACAAAGAAATGGTAGAATTTGGAAAATCCTTAGGTAGTAAAGAAGTTTATTTATTGAATAAAACTAACCTATCTAATGCCCATGATACTTGTTTTTGGTTGGTTGATAGTTTAGGTATTTTAAGTTCATTAGAATTATCAATTTTTAAAGGATTTAAAGTGAATATTGCCTCTAGAACTTAGAACTTGACAAATAAAATAATCTAAAATTCAAAATCCATTCCCACTATATATGTTTCAAATTCCCATTTAATCTATCCCGCTAGAAAAGTTAGTAGAAACATGATAAGGTATTAATTTTTTATTAAATACCTTTTTGAGGATAGTGCAAAAATAAATAGATACATAATTTTTAAATTAATGCTTGTATTCATTATGCTTTCACATTATATTTAAGGATAAAAATTCTATGTTAATTTATTAAAAGCGAAAATATATACATGAAAATTAGAAATATTGCGATTATTGCTCACGTGGATCATGGAAAAACTACTCTTGTAGATGAATTATTAAAACAAAGTGGTACATTTAGAGAAAATCAATCAGTAGAAATTAGAGTTATGGATTCTAATGATTTAGAAAAAGAAAGAGGAATTACAATCCTTGCAAAGTGCACTTCTGTCTTTTATAAAGATTATAAAATCAATATTATAGATACTCCAGGTCATGCTGATTTTGGCGGTGAGGTTGAACGTATTTTAGGTATGGTTGAAGGAGTTATCTTATTAGTAGATTCTCAGGAAGGTCCAATGCCTCAAACTAGATTTGTTACATCAAAGGCTTTATCTTTAGGTTTAAAACCAATTGTTCTTGTAAATAAAATGGATAAACCAGGTAAAAGACCGGATGATGTTGTTAATGAAGTATTTGATCTTTTTGCTAATCTTGAAGCAACAGAAGAACAACTGGATTTTCCAGTTCTTTATGCAGCAGCAAGAGATGGCTGGGTATCTAAAACAGAAGAAAAAGAAAAAGATGATGTTTCTGCACTTTTTGAGACTGTAATAGAAAAAATTGAAGAACCTCAAGTAGATAAATCAGCAAAATTTGCTATGGTTTCTACTATGATTGAAAATGATGACTATGTTGGAAGAATGCTAACCGGCAAAATTGTTAGTGGCACTGTGAAAGTGGGTGATAATTTAAAATCACTAGATAGAGATGGAAATTTAGTTGAGAAATCAAAAGTTTCTAAGTTAATGGTATATGAAGGCTTAACCAAAAAATCTGTAGATTTAGCAGAAGCTGGGGATATTGTTTGTTTAGCTGGTTTTACTAAAGCTACAGTTTCTGATACTATTTGTGATTTAGAAGTAGAAGATCCATTATATGCTAAACCTATAGATCCTCCTGTTATTTCTATGACTTTCTCTGTTAATGATTCTCCTCTTGTTGGTAAAGATAAGGGGTCTAAAAAATTAACATCAAGAATGATCAGAGAAAGACTGCTTAAAGAACAAGAAATTAATGTTTCTATTAAGGTTAATGATACAGAGAATTCTGATTCTTTAGAGGTTTCAGCAAGAGGTGAGTTACAATTAGCTATTTTAATTGAAACAATGAGAAGGGAAGGATTTGAGCTTTCTATTGGTAGACCAAAAGTTCTTATTAAGGAAGAAGAGGGTATTAAGATGGAACCAATGGAATTAATTCAGGTAGATGTAGATCAAGAGTTTGCTGGTACTATTATTCAAACCCTTCAAGAAAGAAAGGCCAGAATGGAAAATTTGGTAAATATGGGCGATAAACAAAGAATTACATTTATTGCTCCAACAAGAGGTTTAATTGGTTATTATTCTAAATTCTTAACTGATACAAGAGGAACTGGAACAATGGCTAGAATTTTCCATGGTTATGAAAAATGGCAAGGTACGATTGAAAGTAGATTTAATGGTGTATTAATTTCTATGGAAAATGGAAAAACAGCTGGTTATGCTTTATTTAATCTTCAAGATAGAGGTAAAATGTTTATTGGTGCTACTGAAGAGGTATATGTTGGTATGATTATTGGTGAAAATGCTAAAGATAACGACTTAGAGGTGAATCCAATTAAAGGTAAACAACTTACTAATATGAGAGCCTCAGGCAAAGATGATGCTATAGATTTAACTCCCCCTCAAAGAAAATCTCTTGAAGAAGCAATATCTTACATTGATGAAGATGAAATGATAGAAGTAACTCCAAATTTCTTAAGAATTAGGAAAAAATACCTAGATCCTAATGAAAGAAAAAAATATCAAAGAAAACAATCTTAATATTTATAGAATAAATTAAGATTTAGCTTATTGTATTATATAATAAAAATGATTTTTTATCTTAGCCATACTAAAAGGATATAGTCTGCTAGTTTTAGATTCTTGTAATCAATTAGGATAAATTATATGCAAAATAAACTCCGAGTTAATTTAAAGCAATAAAAATTTTGTTTTAAATTTAATAAAAAGATAAACAAAAGTAAAATCGCATTTATTTTATTGGGTTCATGTTCAGATTCTTATCTTGCTAGTAATATTAGTATATAAGAAAGAAATTAGAGTTATTTTGTTTATCTACTATATCTCTTTTATATGTTAGAATTAGTTACTAGTAATCTGTTTATTTTAAACTTATATTTAAGTAGATTATTATTATTTATAATCGCGAATTCTTATTTGATTCAAAAAAATTCAATAATAAATCTAATCTTATTTACTCATAATCAGATCAGTTCTTTTAGATTATAAAAATTTAAGAATTGTAGATGTACTTCTAATATGCAAAGTAAAATTAATAAATAAAATGAATTATAAAACAAACAAATTAAAGTCCCTCAAAAATACTAATTTAGGAAGTATTTACATGATTTAATTCAAAAGCAATAATTTACTAACCTATTTATATTTTATTTAGATAATTGTACAGAAAATAATTGCAAAACTTATTTCATCATATTAATGTACAATATTTAATTACAAAAGATTAGTTTTGTTTTATATATACTTTTCCGATTTTTTATTCAACATTTATTACTTTTAAAGTAAAATGAAAAGTTAAAGAACAAGTAATAAGCTTTTCTAAGCAAGAGGTTGAAATAATTAAACACCTAATTCTAGAGATTTCTTTTAATTGAGAACTTTTATAGAAAGAATAATTTTAGACAATTATATAAATACCCAATAAAACCAAATTCACTATAAAAATAATATATTTAAAAAGAAACTTTGTTATTTCATTCATTTTTATAATCTAAAATTACCTATTTTTGCTTAAATTTTCTTCACCTAAAAAGTTGGTTTATTGTAGTATATAATTACCTAATTTTATTACTTAAACTAATTGTTTGCAATCTTAATATCCTCAGGTGATCTAAGTATTATTTTTTTAGGATGATTAGTAGAACACAAACTTAAAGATTTATCAATAAAGTTTGATTCTATAAATCCACAATCAAGCATAGAAAAAGATATAAAATCATGATTTAAAAGATTATTCTTTTTAGACTTAGCGTTAACAAGTTGATTATTACCAAAGTTTTTAATCCAAGAATCAGAAAACCAAATAATACCAGGGATATGAATTTGCTCAACTGGTGCTGTGCCATAAGAAGAACCATGTAAATATTGGGTTTTACCCATATGATTTTCTCCTAAAGATTCCCCATGATCAGATACATAAATTAGCATAGTATTAGTGTTGTTTAATATATCCATTATACTGTTTAATATAAAATCAGTATAAATAATTGTATTATCGTATTCATTACTAATATGCTCTTTCTTGCAATTGGTTATATCTCTACTCATTAATGTATTACATACTGGTTCCCATTTTTGGAATCCATCAGTATATCTAGCAGAATATTTAAAATGGCTTCCCATTGTATGTAAAATAATTAATTTATTAGGTTTATTTTTATTTTCTTTAACTATTATTTTTTGTAATAAAGGAAGTATACTCGCATCTTTATTTCCTAATGTATGAGTTATATAAGCAATGTTATTAATATCTTTAAATCTCTGAAACATAGGATCTTTAGGTTTTAAAGAATTAGTAGAGATTAGATATGTATCAAAATTAGCATTTTTAAAGATAGGAACAAAAGATTCTACATTATTTTTTAGATTATCAGACAGATTAGCCCTAAAATCCACTCCAGATTTAAATCCCATCAGACAACTAACAGAAGGTATAGTTCCTGTATTACAAGAATAAAAATTATTAAAATATACTAAATTTTCTCTTTTTTCCAACAAAGGATTTGTTTTTCTTTTATATCCTCCCAAAGAGAATCTATCAGAACGAGCAGTTTCCCCAATCACAAGTACAATGTTATAGGGTTGTTTTTGTACTTTATTAGTAAAGGTATGTTTTTCGTAAATATTACTAAATGTAAAATCTCCTCCTTGAATAGCTAGATACTTCCCAATATTATAAACATAATTTATAGGGAATTCCGATATATTTATATTATATAATAAATATATATATCTTAGACCACGTGGATCATTATCTGATTTTATTTTATTCAAATTAGTAAGTAGCGAAATTAAAGTTAGAAAAATAAATATTGTTATTAATCCAAGTTTATTTTTTGAAGAAATAGTTAGTTTTTGTGATTTAATTTTATATTTAAAACTCAAATATATAGGTAATATAGTTGTTATTAATAAATAAGGGATTAATTTCCAGGAAACAGATTGGATTTGTTCAAGAGTCTCTTCTATGTTAGTTTGAAAAATAGCCATTACGATGTTAAGATTAATATCGACATTCATAAAATAATTCATGTAGAAAAATAAAGAATTCAATAACACAAAAAATGAAAAAACAAAAAATAATAAATATCCATTTAAAGAAAATAAAACAAAAAATATACAAACAATAATGAATGTTATTAATAAATCTGAAAATAATAATGTGTTTATTCCATTATTAAGAATTAAATTAAAAGGAAAAGATATATAAAATCCCATCAATAAAATTATTATGTTATTTCTAGAAAATAAATGCTTAAGCATTGTTTTATCCTATTTTGTTACTTATCTTAATATTTAAAAAATTTGATAGGATAATTATAATTATCCCAATTATTGCATAAATGGAAGGAATATTACTAAATAATAAAAATCCAAAGATAATCCCCCAAATAATTTGTACATACTGCATAGATACAATAGACTGTACAGAAGCTTTTTGATAAGACATCATAAAAAATATCATTCCTAATCCCGCTAAAATTCCACCTAGAGAAATTAGTATAATAGTTTTTATATTATTAGTTAAATAAATACTTTCAGAAGAAAGAGAAAAATAAGCAGAAGCCACCAATATACTTAATAATATATTATAAATAGCCACGGTAATTGTATTTTCTTTTGGTAAATATTTTTTCACAACAATGCCGCTAAAAGCACCAGTTAAAGCAACACTTAAGCCAGCTAATATTCCAATAATAGGAAAAGAAGCATTTTGTATACTCCATAATTCAATAGATATAATTACACCAATAAATCCAAAAATTATAAATGCAATTTTTTTAAAATTAGGCTTTTCTATAAACAAAACTATGCTTAATAATGTTGCAATAATTGGTTGCATAAAAGTTAATGAATAAAAAATATGAAAAGGTAAATTAGAAATAGCAACCAAAGAACACAATGTATTACCAACAGAAAATAAAGATCTTATAAATACTCCCATGATTTTTTTTGTTTTAAAAAGTCTTAAAGATAAAGATGATTTAAAAAACCCAATGGTAAGTAATGTAAGCAAAATTGCCAAATCCAACCAAAACATATAAGAAAAAAATGATATATTAACACTAGAAAATAAAAATTTATTTACAACATCCATAAATGCAAAACAAGAATAAGAAAAAAAAGATAGTAATACACCCATATTAAATTTACTTAGAAATATTTTCATTAATTTTCCCCCTTTTTAGATACATAATAATTAAAGAAAGTTGCAAAAATAATAATAGCGCAACCCAAAAGAGTTGTTTTAGTTGTAATATCATTAAAAACTAAATATCCCCATAACAATCCCCAAATTAATTGGGTATATTGTGCAGGAGCTATTATAGTAACATTAGAAATCTGATATGCTTTCATAAATAAAGATGAAGCAATTATGGTAAATAAAGCACTAGCAAATATAATAATAGATATTTCTAAAGACAAATATTTAGAAGAAAAATTAACATCACCATCAAAAATAAGCAGAATTAATCCTAATAAAAATGAGCATATAGCAACATAAAAAGTTACAGAATATGGATTTTCATTTTGTAAATATTTTCTAGCAATAATGCCAGAAGCAGAACCAGTAATTGCCGTAACAATAGCGCAAATTACGCCAATTAAACCAAGCGCTTCTTTTACATTTGGTTTTATAACAATCAATATTCCTATAAATCCCACAACAACAGCTAAAAAATTTAGTATTGTGAATTTTTCTTTAAGAATAAAAATTCCCATAATTGTTGTTATTAAAGGCATTATAAAAATTATAGAATAAAAAATATCAAGGGGTAAATACATTAAAGAAATTGTTAAACAAATGTTATTTACCATAAGAATCATACATCTAATAAAAGTAACTTTTTTATTGTAAATATGAAAGAAAGACTTCTTAAAAAAAATTATCCCTAAAACTAGTAATATTAAAACAGCAAAAAATTTAACATAACTAAAATACATACTAATAGGTATATTACTACTATGAACAATATACCTGGTTGCAACATTAGAAATAGGGAACGATGCAAAAGATAATAATATTAAAATTATTCCTAATCTGTTATTTGTGATGCCCATAAATTTTTATCCTTTTTTTTTAGAATTAATAGCTATAATAAAATTAGAAGCAATAACAATTAAGCAACCGGAGATTGTGTTTATGGTTGTGGGATTATTAAAAATCATATACCCAAAAAATACACCCCAAACCATTAAGGCATATTCGGTAGGAGCCACTAATTGTAGTGGAGTTATTTGATAGGCTTTAAAAAATAAGAAGAATCCAGTTAAACAAGCAATTGCAGTAATCAATATAAAATGAAAAATATCAGTATTTATTGAAAATATTTCAGTTTTAAGCCTGTAAAATGAAATAACACCAGCAAAAACAGAACATATTAAAAACACATAAAAAGAAACTTTAATAGAACTTTCATTAAATAAATATTTTCTAGTAACAAGTCCCGATAAAGCAACAAGAAGAGCAATAATCAGAGCGATAAAAATAGGAAATATGTATTCATGACTAAAAGAAGAAGAAAAAGGATTAGTAATAACTAAAATTCCAAAGAATCCAACAAACAATGAAATAAATTTTAAAATTGTAAATTTTTCACCTAAAAGAAAGACCGCTAGAATTGATGCAATGATTGGAGCAGTAAAAATTATAGAATAATATATGTCAAGAGGAAGAATCCTTAATAGATAAAATACTAAGTAAAAATTAGCAAAAGTGATTAATCCCCTAATTAATATAAAAAAAGGTTTTTTTACTAAGAATAGATTCATTTTAAATTTAGAGAATCCAATTAATAGCATAAAAGTAGTGATAATTAGAGTTGTTTGAAAATAAAAATAAACAAAATCTATATTGTAATTGGAAGATGCGAACTTAATTGAAGAATCCATTATCGCATAAGCAAAAGTAGATGCGATTCCAAAAAAAACACCTAAAGAATATTTATTTATCATATATGCTCTCATAGTATCAAATAATAAGTACTTTAACACGATTTATTAAAATGTGTTAAATAATAATACTAAAAAAAACACATATAGGAAACTTATTTAATATTTTTTACAGCTTTTAAAAGGTTTTAGCAAGAACTCACAAAAAAAAGCATTAAAAGTTATTGACAAAGGCATCCGAAAGAGTTAGATTATGTTGGTAGCTGAGAGAGAGGTTTTAAATTGGAAGATTTAGAGTGTCATTTTTAGCTGAGAGAATAAGATAGTTGGTAGTTAGTGGTTTATGTGTACTGTGAGGTATGTGTATCTAGGAAAAAGAAAGAGAGAGAACAATATTTACTGAAAGTGGATGTTGTAGAGTTCTGGTGTAATGATTGTTTTTTGGTGTCAGATATGATTACTTTAGAGAATAGTTTGTGTTATATTATAAAATACAAGTTATAGATTTGATGTGTTTATAGAGACATGTAGGAGCAATAATTATCACCGAGCATGTAAAACTCAAGGAAGGAAGGGCACTAGGCGGATGCCTTGGCACAAAGAGGCGAAGAAGGACGTGTTAATCTGCGAAAAGCTTAGGTTAGTTGATAAAGAGCGTTGATCCTAAGATATCCGAATGGGGTAACCCATCTCAATAGAGATACTATATACTTGTAAGGGTATGTAGAGCGAAACGTAGCGAACTGAAACATCTAAGTAGCTACAGGAAAAGAAATCAAAAGATATTCCCATAGTAGTGGCGAGCGAACTGGGAAGAGCCAAATTCTTACATAATAAGAAGTAGAACAGTTTGGGAAGGCTGGCTATAGAGAGTGAAAGCCTCGTATACGTAGAAAATTATGTAAGATAAGAGTAAGGCGGGACACGAGAAATCCTGTTTGAAGAAGGGGGGACCATCCTCCAAGGCTAAATACTACTTTGTGACCGATAGTGAACAAGTACCGTGAGGGAAAGGTGAAAAGAACCCCGAGAGGGGAGTGAAATAGACCTGAAACCTGGTGCCTACAAGCAGTCAGAGCATGTATATCATGTGATGGCGTACCTTTTGCATAATGAGTCAGCGAGTTAATGTTGCAAGCGAGCTTAAGCCGATAGGTGTAGGCGTAGCGAAAGCGAGTTTTAAAAGAGCGAATAGTTTGCAGTATTAAACCCGAAACCCGTGCGATCTAGCCATGAGCAGGTTGAAGGTAAGGTAACACTTACTGGAGGACCGAACCCACTTCTGTTGCAAAAGCAGGGGATGACTTGTGGTTAGGGGTGAAAGGCCAATCAAGCCGGGAGATAGCTGGTTCTCCGCGAAAACTATTGAGGTAGTGCGTCATACGAATACCTTGGGGGGTAGAGCACTGAATAGGCTAGGGGGTACACCAACTTACCAAACCTAATCAAACTCCGAATACCCAAGAGTAATATATGGCAGACAGTCCATGGGTGCTAAGGTCCATGGACAAGAGGGAAAGAGCCCAGACCCACAGCTAAGGTCCCTAAATTATGGTTAAGTGTGAAAGAAGGTGGGAAGACCAAGACAGCCAGGAGGTTGGCTTAGAAGCAGCCATCCTTTAAAGAAAGCGTAATAGCTCACTGGTCTAGTTAAGTTTTCCTGCGTCTAAGATGTAACGGGGCTAAAACCATATACCGAAGCTTGGGATTACATAGATTTCTATGTAGTGGTAGCGGAGCGTTCCATAGGCCGATGAAGCAGAATTGTAAAGTTTTGTGGAGGTATTGGAAGTGAGGATGCTGACATGAGTAACGATAAAAAGAGTGAGAAACTCTTTCGCCGTAAGTCTAAGGTTTCCTACGCAAGGTTAATCCGCGTAGGGTTAGTCGGCCCCTAAGGTGAGGCAGAAGTGCGTAGCCGATGGGAATCAGGTTAAAATTCCTGAACCTTCTGGAGGTGACGAATATTAGAGGTTGTAAGATCTTAACGGATTGATATTTGCAGCTAATAGTGTTCCAGGAAAGAGCCCCAGAGACAAGACCGTACCGCAAACCGACACAGGTAGACGGGTAGAATATACTAAGGCGCTTGAGAGAATGATGCTGAAGGAACTCGGCAAATTGACTCCGTAACTTAGGGATAAGGAGTCCCAATTTGAAGGCAACTTTTAGTTGGGGGCACAGAATAGGTGGTAGCGACTGTTTATTAAAAACACAGGACTCTGCGAACTCGTAAGAGGAAGTATAGGGTCTGACGCCTGCCCGGTGCTGGAAGGTTAAGGTGAGATGTGAGAGCTTTGAGCTGAAGCCCCAGTAAACGGCGGCCGTAACTATAACGGTCCTAAGGTAGCGAAATTCCTTGTCGGGTAAGTTCCGACCTGCACGAATGGCGTAACGACTTCCACACTGTCTCCAGCATCAACTCAGTGAAATTGAACTCTCCGTGAAGATGCGGAGTACCCGCGGTTAGACGGAAAGACCCCGTGCACCTTTACTATAGCTTTACATTGGTATGATAAAACATATGTGTAGGATAGGTGGGAGACTATGAAGTTAGTGCGCTAGTATTAATGGAGTCATCCTTGAAATACCACCCTTGTGTTTTGTTATATCTAACCGAGGCAAGAAAACCTTGTCCGGGACCGTGTATGGTGGGTAGTTTGACTGGGGCGGTCGCCTCCCAAAGAGTAACGGAGGTGTGCAAAGGTAGGCTCAGACTGGACGGAAATCAGTCGACGAGTGTAATGGCAAAAGCCTGCCTGACTGCGATATCGACAGATAGAGCAGAGACGAAAGTCGGTCATAGTGATCCGGTGGTCCCGAATGGAAGGGCCATCGCTCAACGGATAAAAGGTACGCCGGGGATAACAGGCTGATACCGCCCAAGCGTTCAAAGCGACGGCGGTGTTTGGCACCTCGATGTCGACTCATCACATCCTGGGGCTGGAGCAGGTCCCAAGGGTTTGGCTGTTCGCCAATTAAAGTGGTACGTGAGTTGGGTTTAGAACGTCGTGAGACAGTTCGGTCCCTATCTGCCGTGGGCGTAGGATATTTGAGAGGATCTGTCCTTAGTACGAGAGGACCGGGATGGACGCACCTCTGGTGTACCTGTTGTCACGCCAGTGGCATAGCAGGGTAGCTAAGTGCGGAAAAGATAACTGCTGAAAGCATCTAAGCAGGAAACTTGCCTCAAGATTAGATATCCCCATTAGAGCCGTTGTAGACTACAACGTTGATAGGTTGGATGTGGAAGCCCAGTAATGGGTGAAGCTAACCAATACTAATTGCTCGATAGACTTGAGTATTCTTCACATGCTCGGTGATAATTATTGTTATGAGTATATTTAATATAATTATTAAACTTATAAATTAAAACGATGTTTTTATTGTTAAGGATATATTTTTTTGTATTATAAAAATTTAACTTTATAAAAAAATAAACCGTTTTTAATAGCTTACATAATAAGTTTTAAAAAAATGATATAAAAATTCTTATTTTGAAAAAAATATGCGAAAAATAACACTATAATGACTCTATAACATCTGTAGAGTAAATATTTATTCTCTCTTTCTTATTTTATAATTAACGCTCTATCTTGTTGGTTTGGTAATTATAGCGAAGGTGAAACACCTGATCCCATCCCGAACTCAACAGTGAAACCCTTTAGCGCCGATGGTACTACGTCTTAAGGCGTGGAAGAGAAGGTCGTTGCCAAACCTACAAGATAGAGATGTAATTTATTAAAAATTCTTATCTCATGATATCTCATTTAAAATATAAAACATATTTAAACTATGATGTTTACACTTTAATTATTGAAGATAGTAATATTCAGAAATAATTTTTTAATTAGAAAGTTTAAGTTAGAACAGACATATAAGTTTTATTGCCTCCTTTTTACCTCTTTATAGAAATATAAAGGGGTTTTTTTTTATAAAAATAGTACTTTCTTTTTTTAATTTTTTTTATAGAAATATAAAGAGGTTTTTGTAATAAATATTTTAAGTAAAAATAAACAGTCTTATAATAGAAATAAAATAGATTTTTAATTATTTTATTCTTTATATTTATTATTTAAAGTAAAAACAAAAAGAGAAAAAATGATATGTCTTTATATAAAAACAAAAAATATAAAAATTGGCAATCAACTTTTTTAAATAATAATCATATATATTTTATATAGTTCAAAATAATTAAAATCTAGTAATGTTAAAAATAACAGTCAAGTTTGGGAAATTTTTTCAGTATTATCTTAAAAAAGAAGATAATTACATTTTAACTAAATCTAGTTTTTTATTAAAAAATATTCTATTTTAAAAAAGTATATATCTAAATAAATTGATTTTTTAATCTAATCAAATATAAAATAAATAAAAAAAGCCTTTAGTGCAATATAATAAATGAAATTTATATAATTATTCATTCTTCTGTTAGTTTATTTTATAGTCAGAGTATACCTTTAAAAGCTAATCTATAAGATCTTTTTTAATTAAACAATTAAAAGTATAATCAAGCCACTGTGTTAAAATTTCTAAATCTTTAGAATTTACTGTAACCCCAGACCATATTCTTATTCCTACTGGAGCTTTTTTATATGATACTATATCATATGCAATTTCATTTACATTCAGATAATTAAAAAATCTATCCCTAAAAACAACTTGTTCTTGATTAGTTAGTGATAAATATCTTTCATCTATTATTTTTAAACATAATGCAAATTTTGATTGTTTTGAGCTATCTTCACATAAGAAATCTAACCAATCAGATTTTTCTACCCAAGAACTTATGATGTTAAAATTTTCTTGTACCTTTTTAATACAAAAGTCTAATCCACCAGATTTTTCTGCCCAATTGAGTGCATTAATAAAATCCATAGTGCATAATAAAGAAGGAGTATTAATAGGACTTCCTTCTAGTATTTTATACTGAACTTTATTTTCATAATTTTTTAGTCTGTATAATTGAGGAATAGCTCTATTTGGTGTAAAATTTTCTAAACGGTTTATAGCTCTAGGAGATAATACCATTATTCCATGTTGTGCTTCTCCACCCAAGCATTTTTGCCATGAAAATGTTAATACATCTATTTTGTTCCAATCTATTTTTTGAGATAAAACATAAGATGTAGCATCTGCAATTATTAAACCCTTTCTTTCATTAGGGATTCTATCAAATTCTGTAAATACAACACCAGCAGTAGTACCACTTAGAGTGAATATTACATCATGATTTTCAAAATCTACATCTCTAGTATCTGGGTATTTTCCATAAGGAGCTGAAAAAGTTTTTAAATTATTAACTTTGAGTTCTTTTTCAAGATTATGTTGCCACATATAACCAAAAGAATCCCAACATAAACAATCTACAGAATTAATTCCAATAAGATTCCATAATGCAATTTCAACAGCACCAGTATCAGATCCTGGTGTTATAACTATTTTGTAATCATCAGGAATTTGAAATAAAGATCTAGTTTTGGTTATTAATTCTTGAAATAAAAGAGTTGCCTCTTTGCTTCTGTGTGATCTACCAAGAAGCTTAAGATCAATATCTGATAAATTAAAGTTAGGGTATTTGCTAGCAGGACCAGGTGAAAATCTAGGATTTAAAGGTTTCGTTTTAGGTTTGTTCATAAAAATTTCCAGATTATTCATTCATTACTAATATTATCTTTGTTTCCACAAAAAATAAGATCATCTAAGTTTAGAATTATTTGTATAATCTCAAAATTCTATCAAAAAAAACTTTTCTTTTCAAGAAATAGTTACAATAATAGTACTAATATAGAAGAATAAAAAAACAAATACATAATAAAAAGATAATTATGAAATAATAATTTATAAAATGGTGCGAGTGGCCGGAATCGAACCGGCACGCCCTAAAGGGCGCAGGATTTTAAGTCCTGTGCGTCTACCAGTTCCGCCACACTCGCTTTAAACTGACAATAAAAACTATATCAAATTTAAAAATATCTGCAACAAAAAAAAATCAATTTCTTATTTTTTATTTCAGGTAATTAAAAATAAGTTTATTAAAAATTTTTTTATTACAAGGTAAAGTAGGCAATTGATTTATTTTTTCTATTTTTACCCATTGTAATTCTTGATTAATTTTTGCTACAGGTTTATTTTCCCATTTTTTACAAATATAAAAAAGAATCACATAATATTTCCCATTGTTTTGATATTCTGTAAATGTAAAAGGTGTTGCAGAATCTAAATCTAAGTTAATATTTAATTCTTCAAACAATTCTCTTTGTAGTGCTTTAATAGGGGCTTCATTTTCCTCTACCTTACCACCTGGAAACTGCCATAAACCTTTAAAATCAGGATTAATTTCATGTTTTTCAATTAATATTTCATTGTTTTCGTTAATTATAATCCCTGTACTAACATAAATTATTTTCATAATAACCCTTCAATTATTTAATAAACAGTATTCTTAATAATAATCCATATTGTAAATAGTTAAAATATGTTTTATAATTTCTAGTATTTTAATGATTATTTGTAAAGGTTTAGTATGTTTAACATTTTCTCTTCTTTTTTTAAAAATGCTAATGATAAAATTTTAAAAAAATATATTCCAATTGTAGAAAAAATTAACTCTTTAGAGAATTATTTTATCTCATTGGATGACAATTCTTTAAAACAAAAAACAGAAGAGTTTAAACTTAGACTTAAAAAGGGAGAAACTTTAAATTCTATACTTCCAGAGGCCTTTGCAACCGTTCGTGAGGCTGCAAAAAGAGTTATAGGTCAAAGACATTTTGACGTTCAGTTAATGGGTGGTATTACTCTACATAACCACATGATTGCAGAAATGCTAACAGGTGAGGGTAAGACACTGGTATCTACCTTACCAGCTTATCTTAATGCGTTAGAAGGAAAAGGGGTTCATATAATAACTGTTAATGATTATCTTGCAAAAAGAGATTCTGAAAATATGGGAAGAATTTTTAATTTTTTAGGATTATCAGTAGGGGTTGTTATTGCAGATATTTCAGAAGAAAATAGAAAACTTGCATATGATTGTGATATAACCTACGGTACAAACAATGAATTTGGTTTTGATTATCTTAGAGATAATATGAAACTTACTATAGATGATATAATTCAAAGACCATTTAATTATGCAATTATAGATGAGATAGATTCAATCTTAATAGATGAAGCAAGAACGCCATTAGTAATATCTGGTGCTTCTGATGATAGAACCGAGCTTTATAAAATTGCTGATGGGTTTGTTAAGTTTTTTTCAAAAGATGAAGATTTTGATATAGATGAAAAACACAAAAATATCAATATCACGGAACAAGGTTTAGAAAAAGTAGAAAAATTATTATCTAAAGCTGGATTAATTTTAAATGGATCTTTATTTGATCCTCAAAATATTCAACTTTATCACTTTATTACACAGGCTCTTAGATCTCACCACTTATTTAAAAAAGAAGTTGATTACATTATAAAAGAAGGGCAAGTTGTAATAATTGATGAATTCACTGGTAGAATGATGGATGGTAGAAGATTTTCCGATGGATTGCATCAAGCTTTAGAAGCTAAAGAAGGATTAAAGATAAGGCAAGAAAATCAAACTTTAGCATCTATTACTTATCAAAATTATTTCAAAATGTATCCTAAGCTATCAGGTATGACAGGAACAGCAATGACAGAGGCTGTGGAATTTATAGAAATATATGGTTTAAAAGTAGTATCAATTCCTTCTCAACTTCCAGTTATGAGAAAAGATTATAATGATGAAATTTATCTAACCTATAAAGATAAAGAAAATGCAATAACTCAAAGAGTTAAAGAGTGTTTTGAGAGAGGTCAACCAGTATTGATTGGTACTGTTAGTATTGAAAAATCGGAATCTTTATCAAGAGCTCTTTCAAAAAATAAAATTACTCATAATATATTGAATGCCAAACACCATGCAAAAGAGGCATTTATTATATCTCAAGCTGGTAAATTAGGAGCTATAACTATTGCAACAAATATGGCAGGTCGTGGTACTGATATTCAGCTTGGTGGCAATCTTGATATGATTATCCAAAATGAAGATTTTAGTAATTTATCTGAGGATGAAAAGTTTGAGAAAATAGAGCAAATTAAAAAACAAGTTAAAGAAGATAAAGAAAAAGTTGCATCTCTGGGTGGCTTATTTGTTATAGGTACAGAAAGACACGAAAGTAGAAGAATAGATAATCAGCTAAGAGGACGTTCCGGAAGGCAAGGAGAAAATGGTGCATCTATGTTTTATATATCATTGGAAGATGATTTAATGAGGATCTTTGGATCTAATAAACTAGAAGGAACTTTAAAACGTTTAGGATTTAAAGAAGGAGAAGCTATATCTCACCCTATGATATCAAAAGCAATAGAAAAAGCACAAAAAAAAGTAGAACAATATAACTTTGAGGTTAGGAAGAACTTACTTAAATTTGATAATGTAATAAATGAGCAAAGACAAATAATCTACGAACAAAGAAAACAATTTATGTTAGGTAAAATTGATATCATGAGTGTTTTTTATGGAAACCTAGAAGAAATTTCTTCTAACATCATAGAAAGTCATTGTCCAGAAGATCAATATAGAGAATACTGGCAACTAAACAGTCTAAAAGCAGATTTACTTAGAGTATTTAATATTACAGATATAGATATAAATAAACTATTAATAGAGGATACTTTGTCTTTAGAAGAATTTCAAGATCTTGTAATTAATAATTGTAAGGAAAAGGTTAAGAAAAAAATAGATGTAGCAGGTGAAGAAGTTTTTCATTCTATTATTAAAGATATAACCTTACAATTACTAGATTACGCATGGAAAAGAAATTTATTAGAATTGGATTATGTAAGAGGGTCTATTAATTTAAGAGCCTATGCAAATAAAGATCCTTTTAATGAATATCAAAAAGAGTCTTTTTATTTATTTACAAATATGTTAAGTGAATTTAAAGAAAGAGTAATAAGTGTAGTTAATCATTTAGAATTACAAATTAAACCTAAAGATGATTTTCCTAAAGAAAATATTCAATCTATAGATTTTTCTAAAGTTGGTAGAAATGATGTTTGTCTTTGTGGATCGGGTAAAAAATTTAAACAATGTCATGGTAAGTAAAAAATGGTTTTAAATAACTTGGATTATGCAATTCTTTTATTGGGTTTGTATATTATTTATCAGTCGGCAAAAAAAGGATTCATTGAAGAGTTTATAGGAGGACTTTCTTTAATTCTAGCTTTTAGTGTTACCTATGTTTTTGGTAGTGCCATTGAAAAAAAAATTTATGATCTTGTGGAAATTAAATTCTTAAGCATGACTATTTCATATGCTTTGATTTTTATTATAATGCTTAGTATATTTTATTACATAATTAGTTTGATTATACCTAAAATGATTATTAAAACATCAATAGATAGGATATTAGGAGTAGTTTTTGGTTTTATAAAATTTGGTTTTGTGATTTTATTTTTAGGCTATATTGTAGATTTAGTTTTTCCTAAAGAAATACAGCCAGATTTAGTTAAAGAATCGTATTTTAAACATTATTCTAAAAATATACTTGGCTATTTTTTAGAATAAGAGATAATATAATTATATTACCGATAGGAGCAAAAAATGTTACATACTTCCAATTTTTTTGACACATTTTTAATAGCATTTTTTGCATTTTTTGCCACATTAGCTCCTGTTAATGTTTTAATTGTTTTTATGTCTTCAACAGGCAGGTATACATCAGAACAAAGAAAAAAAATTGCAATTAAATCTATCATAGTAGCATCTATAGTTTTAATAACAGTAATGTTATTTGGGACAGTTCTTTTTAAATTATTAGGTATTGATTTATCCGCGATAAGAACAGCTGGTGGTTTGTTATTATTATTAACGGCTTTTGGTATGATGTTTGGAGATGACAAGGAAAGTGTAGATATTAATTCTTCAAAAAAAGATATATCAGTATTTCCTATGGCAGTTCCTGTAATTGCAGGTCCAGCAGGTTTGACAAGTGTTATGTTGATTTTTCAAAGCTATGATGATGTTCTTTTAAAATTAAGTGTATTTACAGCTTTAATATTTAATTTGGTAGTAATAGTAGTTTTATTATTGCTTTCTGATAAAATAATAACTAAAATTAAACAGTCGGTTATTGAAGTTTTTTTGAGAGTTGCAGGGTTAATTTTAGCATCTTTAGCGGTACAATTTATTTTTGATGGAATAAGAGAAGCAAGAATTTTAGGATAATTTATTACAAAATAACTAGGGTATAATATAAAAATGAAAATAGAAAAATCTTTGGTAAAAGAAATAGAACAAGATATTAAGAGAGATAAAATACTTAATTTATTGAAAACATACAGGAAACATATTTCTTATGTTATAATTAGTGTTGTTATTGGGTCCTGTATATACTTGGCTTATTCTATGTATATTAAGAATAAAGCGGATAATAATTCTGTTGTATTTTCTGAGGTTAAAGATGCTATGTCTGCTGGTGATATGTTAAAAGCTCTATCACTTTTAGATCACTTAATAGATAATGGAACTAATGGATATGTTTTTGTTTCTTATTTAGAAAAAGTAAATATATTTATGGCTCAGGGTAACACAAAAGAAGCATTAGATGTTTTAAAAGAAGCATCTAAAAAAATTAGTTTGCCAACTTATTATGAACAAATGTTAAAATCTTTAGAATTTATAAATAGAATGAATAATAATGAAGGTGAAGATCTTAATAAATTGGCTTCTGAAATTGGAGAAAAATTAAATGAAACAGATCCATTTTATTTCCATAATTTGGAAATGTATGGAGCAACTTTGTTTATGTTGAAAGATAATGAAAAATCTTTATCTGCGTACACAAAAATTATAGATTCAGAAAAATCTCCTGCAGATATAAAAGAAAGAGCAAAAAGAGCTAAAGCAGTTCTTATAAGTTTTAAGTAAAATTATGATTATTAGATATTTTAAAATAATATTTTCTGTTCTGTTTTTTCTAGGTTTTTTTAATTTTTGTGTTTGTGCACAAGATATAAAAAACTGGGAACAATTATATTATAATTTTGATGCTTTAATGCCAGTTATCTCTTTCAAAAACTTAAATAATGATGAATCTTTAGAAGATTTAAAATTTTCTAAATATGATATAAGTAGGTCTTATAGAAAAGGAAAGAGATCAATAAATTTTGTAATTAGAGATAATTATTTATATATGTTAGATTCTTCTAATAATGTTGTTCTATTTTCCTTAGATAATAAAAAAGTAGTTAAAAGATATAATCTTGAAGGATATAAAAATCAAACCGCATCGGGTATGGCAATTTATGAAGATGATCTATATATAACTTTTGAAAATGGTACTTTGGTTTCATATTCTTTAAATCTATTAGAAATTGGTTGGACGGTTAATGTTGTTGATCCTATAAACTCTGCACCTTTAATTAGCAATAATAAAGTATTTTTTGTTGCTAATAATACAGTTTATGCTGTTTCTTTAACGAGTAGATCTGTGTTATGGAATCATATAGGTTCAAAATCTGGGGTTTCTTTACGGAGTATATATGCTCCAACTATATATTCTAGTTATTTATTTTTAGGATTGTCTTCTTCAGATGTACTACTTTTAAGACAAGAACAGGGAAATTTATTTTTTAAAACTAATATTTCTAATACAGGAGACGTTTCTTACAGAATTAACCCTATAATGGGAGATATTAAATCTCCCATTATACCATATGATGATTCTAAAGGCACAAATATTATAGTTAGTTCTAATAATAGAATAGTCATGCTTAATTTAGAAAGTAAATCTGAGGTATGGAGAAATGTAAAAATTGGAAGTTATAGTACTCCTATAGTTAAAGGTAATTCTATAATTTTAATAGATACAGCAGGAACTTTAACTAGTTTGAGTGCAATAAATGGCGAAATTCAGTGGAAAAAAGTTTTAACAACCAAAGTAAAAACCAAAAAAAGAATTTTTTGGTATGGTCCAATAGAAGTTAATGGGGACCTATTTATTGCTAATTCTGTTGGTGAAATTATGATGGTATCTAAAACTGATGGAACATTAAAATCTTATAAAAAGTTATTTTCCTTTAAAAAAGAAAAAATACTCTCTCCACCTGTTATAACATCAGAATATATCTCTGTCTTAAGTTCCTATGGTAACTTATACATTAATAAGATAAAAAAATAAGTAGAATCAAAATATGTTTAAAATAGCTGTTGTGGGTAGACCGAATGTTGGGAAGTCTACTCTTTTTAATTTTTTAAGTGGTAAAAATATAGCACTTACAGATCCAACTCCAGGATTAACAAGAGATCGTAAAGAAACAATTACTTCTTTATTTGATATGAATTTTCTTTTGGTTGATACTGGAGGATATGATGATTTAGATGATATTATTAATAAAAAAATCTGGGAACAAGCTCTTTTAGCAATAGAAAAATCTCATGTTATCATTTTTATGCTAGATGGCAAAGCTGGTTTGAGTCCTATAGATTCATATTTGGCTGAAGTATTACGTAAAATTTCAAAACCTGTAGTTTTATGTGTTAATAAAATAGATACAAGAGAAGCAAAGCAAAATTTATCATTATTTCATGAATTAGGGTTTAATAATATTTGTCCTATTTCTGCTGCTCATAATGTTGGAATAGGCGGTTTATATGAAGTTTTAAATATACATTACAGGGAATACTTAAAAAACAACCCTGTTGAGGTAGAAAATGAAAAGCCAGAATTATCACTAGCTTTTGTTGGTAAACCTAATGCTGGTAAGTCAACAATTGTTAATAATCTATTAAATGAAGAAAGGGTTATTACTAGTAATATTGCTGGTACGACAAGAGATTCTATTTATTTAGATTTATTTTATGATAATAAAAAAATTAAACTTATAGATACAGCCGGCTTAAGAAGAAGATCAAATGTAGAAGAAGGTGTAGAAAAAATGGCAAATATGGATTCTATAAGAACCATAAACTTTGCTACTGTTGTGGCATTAGTAATTTCTGCCGAAGAGGGTTTAACTAAACAAGATTTAATATTAGCTAAGCATATTGTAGAAGAAGGAAGAGGTCTTGTAATTGTTGTTAATAAAATTGATTTAATCAAAAATAAAAAATCATTTTTAAATCATATTTCACAAACAATAGAAGATAATTTTTTTCAAATTAAGCATCCATATGTCTTAGGAATTTCTGCCTTAAAAGATTTTGATATTACTATTATTATAAATACAGTATTAGAGCTTTATGAAAAATGGCAATTTAAAATTAATACATCAGCTTTAAACAGATGGTTAATTAGTGTTGTTGAAAAAAATCAACCTCCAACAGTTAAAGCAAAAAGACTAAAAATTAAATTTGCATCACAAGTTAAGACTCGTCCATCAACAATAAATATTTGGACAAATCTAAAGGAAGAATTTCCAGATAGCTATTTAAGATATTTGCAAAATGAATTTTATAAATCTTTTGATCTTTGGGGAAGTACAATAAGATTTAATTTGCAGAAGTCAGATAATCCATATAAAGATAAGCCTCGTTTAAATAAAAGAGAAGTAAAAGTTATAGAAAATCGTAAAAAACGTGGTCGTAAAATTTAAGTTAACTAGTTTAGTTAATAAATTGGCAAAAATTTTATTAATATAAGAACTTAGTTACTTACCCATATAAATAAAATCCATTTTTTACAAAAAGTCAATAATTTTTAAGATAATTATATACTTAAAAGACCAAAATAATAAAACCACCAATTATCAATTATAAATTGTAGTAAATTATAGAATCATGATAATATACTCTTATATATAAGTAGGAGTATTCTTATGAAAAATTATAATCTAGAGAATGCAGATGCTGATAAATATAAATTATTAGAAGATAAAATCCAAGAATATATACTCAATATTAAATGTTTAGAAACAGTTTGGATTATTAAAACTAATAAAACAAGCACTCAAATACATAAACATTTATACGCTTTTGTAATGATACTCTTGAATCTTCTAATGCGGTACCAACTCTAACTGTAAATCTTTTGTTGCAAGAACTACATTTATAATGAATTCCATTATTGAATTTATAGATTTTATCATCATGTTTACAATGAGGACAAATTGGTTTATCTCCCCATCTTATTTGAGCAAATATTCACTACATTTTGCTTCAGTGTTAAAATGTTGAGCGAATTGTAATAAACTTTTGAATTCTAATTTCATTAGCATAATACTCTTATAATTTTTTGGTTATAATAGTATTATACACCAGATTGCTTGGTTTTTTAACTGTTTTGTGCTATTGTGATATTAATTAAGGTTAAGGCAATGAAAAAGTTTATAGAATTTTTCAAGAAGCGTCACATTATCATTATTTCTTTATTGTCTTTACTTATAGGATTAGGATCTTTGAGTTTACTTATAAAAAATGAAGTATCAAGTTATTCACATATAAAGAAAATACAAAAATTAAATAAGGATCGTTTAACTGATGCTTTAAATTATTATAATGAATTTTCTAAAATAATTCAAAATCTTAAATTAAATACAAAATTCTCTGATATAGAAGATGGAGAAATATTACATAATCTATTGAATAGCTGTTATTATATATAAACAAATGATATTAAAGATTCAAGATTAGTACCATCTCCTTTATGTAATACTAAAGTACAAAATATTTTTACAAGAATACGTTTCTTTGACAGTGAAATAAAAAGAAAAGAAATATTACAAGAAGTAGATAAATTAAAAATGGATATTAGTAACTTTTTAAAGAACTAAAAATTAATTTTTAAAACTTTGGTCTTTAAGTATATAATTATCATTTTTAACGTAGGTATTGTTAAATTTCTCTTATAAAAAAGTTTATCGTTTATATGATAACCTCTTTATATATAAGATATACACTAAAGATAGTATAAAAATTCTTAAACAATATTGTTATTTTTTTTTAGTTTCTTTTTTTTCTAAACCAGAATCATCAATGTTAGAATCTACAGTTAGTGGTGATATTATTTTCCCTATTGTTGGTATTCTTACTGCTAAAGTATTAAATGTAGATTTATAATTTTTAAATTCTTGCATTTTTTCTTCTGATAATTTCATATTAGAAGGCATTTTTATTGTTAATGGATTAATTTGTTTACCATTAATTAATACTTCATAATGTAAATGAGGACCAGTTGCGCGACCAGTACTACCAACATATCCAATTATTTGCCATTGTTGTACTCTATCTCCAACTTTAATATTTTTTGCATATCCATTCATATGTGCATAAGCAGAAGATAAATGTGGATTATGTTGAATTCTTATATAATTACCATAACTTGCAGAAGTATATTTAATTGTAACAACACCTGTTCCACTTGCATATATAGGAGTTCCAGTAGGAGCAGCAAAATCAACTCCCTTATGAAAGGCAGTATAACCTAATACTGGATGTTTTCTATTACCAAAGCCAGAGCTTAATCTTGCATTATTAATTGGTGTTTTAACTAGAGTTTTTATTACACTTCTACCATCTTCATGAAAATATCCATCATCAAATTTATAGAAAGATATGGTTTTATCTCCTATAATAGAAGCAAATAGTAAATTATCACAAGTTATAAGATTATCATTTCCATCATAAATGCATTCAAAAATGACTTCAAGAGAGTTATTTTCCTTAATATCACGTTGAAAATCTATATCCCAAGAAAGAACTTTGAACACTTCCATTGCAATAGCAGGAGAAATACCAGAAGAAACAGCAGAGGCGTAAATACTATCTTTTACTAAAGTTTTTCTTCTTAAGATATATCGTGTTAATTTTTTTTCTTGTTTATAGGTTGTATAATTATAGTTATTGTCTGCTTCTACTATTAAATCAAATTTATTATCAATCGGTAATGATAGTTTTTGTATTTTATCTAATTTCCATTCAACAGAAGATACAACAATTGCATTAATAGTCCAAGAAGGTTTTACCTTTCTTAAATCAAAGGATTTTTGCAAAGAAGCAATAAGATTATTGGCATTGTTAGAATCTATACCTTTATTTATAAGAGAACTATATAAACTACCACCATTTTCAACTATTATTTCTGTGTTATAAAAAATAATAGGTTTAAATAAATTGCTATATACAATTTTACTGAGAAGGTCTGGTGAATTTAATACAATAAAAGATTTTCTCCATTTTAGTGATAAGTCATTAAACTTATCAGGATTTAAAAATAATAATGTAATTCCATAAATCAAAAAAGAATAAATAATTATAGTGGAAAAAAATTTGAAAATATTATTCTTTATGTAAAACCACATTTTTTTAAAATCCAATACATCTAACCATAAAAATAGCAACAAACTAACAATAAAATTTCTGAAGTGTTTTAATAAAATTTTGCTTTCAAAATATAGGTATTTAAGTATTTTTTTTAAAAAAATTTTTGAGTTATATATTACATTAATAACATTATGCCAAAAATCTTTTGTAAAAATATAAATAATAGCAAAAAATGAAGATTTTAAAAGTAAAAGAAAAATAAATATCAAATTATGAACAAATAAAATTCCATTTTTAAATAATAAATAAATTTTAATAGTAGATTCTATAATTATCTTTGCTATTTGTATAAAAATATTTTTGATAAGTACTCCAAAATCTAATAGTGTATTTATTAACAATTTTATAAAACAAATAGTTTTGTTTAGTATTTTATCTTGGCAATAGCATTTATAGGTATGTGTAAAAAAATCATAAGTATTTTTTTTACAACAATCTATAAATTTTTCATTAGAAAATCTACCTTTATATTTAAAATATATCCATAAATAATATATTTTTTTTGGGGTACTTAGCAAAAAAGTGATAAAACCAAAAATTATATTTTTTATATTATAAAATAATGCATAAAATATATTGTATAAAAAACAGGATATAGATTTAATAACTAAAATAATAAAAAATATTGTCTCTTTTATTGTGAAAAATACAGCCTTACAACAAATATATACTATTATAAATATAATTTTATACAACCATAAAAAAAAATCGTAGATTTTTGGGCAAGTAAAACGCATTACAAATGATACAAGATCCGCAGTTGTTTCTAATATTTTTGAAAATAATAAAAAAATCAGATAAACAACAGAAAAAATTACTCTTATTAAAGGAGTAATAATGACTATTATACCTAACAAAATTAGTTTTATTTTTTCCATAAAAATATTGCTACCCTAATAATTTTTACCATGAATTGTAACATATATTCATATCTTTTCAAAATAAATAAGGATTTCCAAATGAGGAGAATATATAAACTGATCTACTACTTTAATTTCATATAATTTATATTTATCATTTTGTATTAATATTAATAGATCTCTAATAGCACTTTCTACCGAACAGTAAACCATAACAATTCTTTGAATATTGGATTGTGCAATTTGTTTTACTTGAGGAAATGCTCCAATACGGGGTGGATTTATAATTATGCCATCAAAATTATTTATATACTTTGTATCAATAGGATGGTTAAATAAATCTCGCACCTCTGCATTTAGTTTGGATGATTTATATTTATTAATAGCATTAATAGATGATTTTGCAATATCAAAGCATTCTATTCTTTCAATATTCTTAGAATTTAAAAGAGAAAAAGCATGAGATCCGAATCCACAAAATAAATCTAAAATTCTTCTTGAATTGTTTAGTTTAGATAAAATAAAATCAATAAAAGCATTTTCACCAAATTTTTCTGCTTGTAAAAAACCGCCACTATTGAAAGGAATTTTATATTTTCCATAATTTAGATTTATATCTTCTTTAATTATTAAAGGTTCATTATTCCATTTTATTTTTTTTATAAATTCTATCTGAAAAAAAGATTGAAAACCATCAATTACATTAATATCTATTTTAGATTTGGCTTTAATTAGAATATCTATATTTTCATCAACATCGGTTATTATAATTTCATAAATTTTGAATTTTGAATTATTATCGATAATAATATCTCTAAGATAGAGTATAGATTCATTAATTTTTTTGCTAGATATGTTACAAAAATCAATATCAATAACATTATTGCTTCTATATGATTTAAAACCTATTTTTTTATTATCTACGCTAAGTATTATCCTTCTTCTATATCCATTATTATCATCAATATGATGTAAAATTTCTATTTTTTTAGGATAATCTATTTTATTAACCTCTAAAAGATGTATTAAGTTAGAAATTTTATGTTTTAGGTAATCTTCACTTAAAAAATGTTGTGCTTTACAACCCCCACACTTAGTAAAATACTTACATATTGCTTTTTTTCTATTATTAGATAATTCAAGAATTTCAAAATCACTAGCAATGGCTATGCTATTTGTATTATCTATTTTTTTTATGTCAACTTCTTCATTAGGAAGAGTGTAGGGTACTTTAATTGCTTTAGTACCAGTAAAAACAATTCCATCAAAATCTTTATCTATTTTTTGAATTTTATACGACATATTCTACATAATCATTAATTGTATTCTTGATCTTTTATGATATACTATTAGTTTATATAATACAAATATAAAACAAAGAGAATAGTTATGCTAGAACCTAAAGTTGTAAAATTAAGTAATAATTTAACCGTAGTAATGGATTATATTCCTCATGTGGAATCAGCCACTGTAGGAATATGGAGTGATATTGGTTCTCGTATAGAAAATTTAGATAATAATGGAATTTGTCATTTTTTAGAACATATGGTATTTAAAGGAACTAAAAATAGAACCTCTTTTGAAATATCAGAACACTTAGAAAATAAGGGTGGATATGTAAATGCTTGGACTTCTAAAGAAAAAACAACCTGGTATGCTAAAGTTTTAAAGCAAGATGTAAACTTAGCTTTGGACGTATTATTAGATATTATAAGGAATTCTACTTTCCCAGCGGATGAATTAGAAAAAGAACGTGGTGTTATTATTGAAGAAATTAAAATGTATCAAGATGATTCTCAGGATGTAGCATATAATCTTTATGATAAGCTAGCTTATAGTGAACATTCAATATCTATGCCTATTATTGGTAATGAGGAAAATATACGTAAGTTTTCATCAAATGATTTCTTTTCTCATATGGAAAAATATTATTATCCTTCAAAGATGGTAGTTGTGATTTCTGGTAATTTTGATGAAAATAATTTTTTAGAAGGATTAAACAGACAAACTTCTAACTGGGCTGATAAAGAAATTAATATCAATAATGGAAATCCTTCATTTAAAGGTGGTAAAGAATTAATTATTAAAAAAGAAATTGAACAAACCAATCTAATTTATGGTTTAAAAGGATTATCTTATACTGATGATAATTATTATAAATTATCTATAGCTTCTACAATTTTTGGGGGAGGGATGTCTTCAAGATTGTTTACTGAAATTAGAGAAAAACGAGGGTTAGCGTATTCTATAAGTAGTTACTCTAGTGCTTATAGAGATTGCGGAAGTTTTGTTGTAAGCGCGGGATGTTCTCATGATAAAGCTCTTACAGTAATTAGTTTAGTTAAAGAAGAACTAGAAAAAGTATCTAAATCTGTAGAAGATAAAGAGTTAGATAGAGCAAAAAATTTATTAAAAAGCTCTTTGGTAATGTCGTTAGAAAGTTCGTATTCAAGAGCGGATCGTGTTGCTAGTAACATTTTAAATTACGGTAAAATTAGAAATGTTGAAAATATTATTTCCAAAATTGATAGCACAAGCAAAGAAGATATATTATCAATATTCAATAACCTACTGAGTTCAGAAGAAACAATAGCAATAGTAAGCAATTGTGAAATTAAAGGTTTTTAGTTTTAAAATTATGAATTTTATAGATTTATTTGTTGGTATAGCTTGGATTATATTATGATTTGAAGAGTTTTTTGATAAATATGTTTTTTCTTATGGAATTGATGAATATTCATAAAAAACTTATGAGTGTAATTTTAAAGAAAAACTTAGTGGTTATATTACAAAAATCAATGAGAAAGATATTATTCTTTTGACACACTTTTGTGGAGGGTATTTAAACTTTTTTCTTGTGTAGAGCTTAAAAAAGAATTTGAATATAATAGAAGAATTATTTTTTTTATATTACTGGAATAATGAATCACCATAAGACCAAAATAGTTTTTTTAGAAAAAATAAATGTGCTAAGAATTCGTTGTAAATGAAAAATTTTTGATGTGATGTGTACACTGGCAATTTATGTTATAGAGTATATTATAAAATTTTGAATGCTAGAAATTTTGGAGTACCTCAAAACAAGATAATGACACAATATTGTGGGTTTTTATGTTATATTGATTTTATATTTCGTAAAAATACTAATACAATTACAGAATTGTGAGACATTTTAGAAAAAAATGTTTCTGATAATTATCTCCAATTTCCTTTGGAATGTTCATCAAATAAGAAAATTAGAGCATAAAGAAAAAGGTATGGTTTTGGTTATTCAACATTTAATGAAGATAAAGTATCTCTGATTATTTTAGGTAATCTTCAGACAAATTTAGAAAAGAAAGAATTTTCATTATTTGTTTTAAAAATAATAATTTTTCTAATTTTGAAATTAACACTTATAAGAATTACTTAAAAACAAAGCAGGATTAGTTTCATTTTCAGTAAAACCAGCCTTTTTAAATAATTCATCATAAAGTTTTTGAGTTGGAATTTCAAAAATAGAATTTTTATCAGAATTTATAACAAACCAGCTATTTCCTAATAATTCATATTCTAGCTGACTAGAACTCCAAGTTGCACATCCAATAGAAATGATTGAGTTTTTAGGTCCTTTATTGTGAGAAATATCTTCTATTATATTTAACTGATTGGTCATACAAATAGAATTATTAACCTTGACAGTATCAATAGAATCGTAATCAGAAGAATGAACTACGAATAAATTATTAGAATTAACAGGACCACCAAGAACTATACAAATTTTTTGTTCGCCTAGGTCTATAACATTTTCATCAATCTGGGAGTTAATACTTTTAATAATATGTGAAAATTTATGCGCAGAAATTTTGTTTAAAACTATCCCTTTACTACCTTTTTCATCATGATTAGTTATTAATATTACTGATTTATAAAACCTATTATCTGAAATTGCAGGAGATGAAATAATAATTTTTCCAGCTAATGAATTTTCTAAAGTATGCTCTATAGTATATGTATTATCTTTTTTCATGAGTCATTAACATTGTATAAGATTAAATCAATTTTTTATAACACCAACATTATATATCTTGTTCTAATAAATGTAAATGATTGTTTAAAATAGGGGATTTTTCTTGCATGGCTTTTTGGCAAAGCTGATCTACTTCTTCATTTTCAGCAATTCCAGCATGACCTTTCACCCAATTAAATTCTATGTTATGGATTTGTACAAGCTCATCTAGATGTTTCCACAACAATTGATTTTTTACAGGAGATTTACTAGAGGATTTCCAATTATTTTTTTTCCAATTATCAATCCATTTAGTGATACCGTTTTTAATATATTTACTATCAGTAAAAAGCTCAATATCACAAGGTTTAGTTAAATGCTCTAAGGCAACAATAACCGCTAATAATTCCATTTGATTATTAGTAGTATAAGGAACATAACCATTGATAGTTTTCTTATGACATTTATACATAAGTAATACACCAATTCCTCCTTTTCCAGGATTATTAGAACAACCGCCGTCTGTATAAATTTTTACTTTATTATTTGTGCTTTGCATTTTATCTATATATGTTTTATAACTTAGTTAATTGTATTTTATGTTATACTATTGTCAATAATTAAAAATTATTAATAGGTTATTTATGAAAAAAATTCAGTATATTTTTATATTTTTTATATTTATTTTTATTCAACCAATTTATGCAGAAGATAGTGTTGATTTAACAAAAGATGTAGGTAAAAAATATAAAATTGACAAAGAAAAAGATAGTTTATCGTGCTTTATCCCTCTAGCTATAAAAGATATAGATACTATTTATATAAAAAATGATAAAGATCAAGCAATATATACTATAGAAATTTGGGGTAGTGAAGGAAATTGTAAATGGGAGCGAGATAAAATATTATTTGAAAAAAATTTATCACGATCAGAAATAAATTATGTTTTACGAAATTATAAACAAAAAATTTACTTTAACGGTAATTTTCAAATATTGTTTAAGGTGAAAAAATTACTTCCTAATGAAAATATAAATATAAAAAACATTAAAGTTCCATATTTTGTTTTAATTAATAACAAAAAAAGCAATGAGATTATTTTTAAAAAAGATTTAACTATTAATATAGATCTTCCAAGTTATGGTGAAAAAATTTATGAGGGAGAAAAAATTTCTTTAAAGGAATCTTATTTAGCAGAAGAATTTATTAATTTAGAAACTCTTTCTGGAATTTATTTTAAAAAAGCATCTAAAAAATAGAGTATTTAATGAGTAGACCAAGTTGGGATGAATATTTTATTTCTATATTAGATGCAGTATCACAAAGAGCAACATGTGATAGAGGAAAATCTGCATGTATTATAACTCTTGACAATAGGATTTTATCAACAGGATATGTAGGAGCCCCTACTGGTTTACCAAGTTGTGATGAATTTGGGCATTTGCTAAGAGAAGTAAAATATGAAGATGGAAGTATAAAACAACATTGCTTTAGGACAATCCATGCGGAACAAAATGCAATTGTTTATTCTGCTCGCTATGGAGTACGCTTAGATGGTGCAACTCTTTATTGCACAATGATTCCTTGCTATAGTTGTGCTATGTTAATTATTGCATCCGGCATTAAAAGAGTTGTTGCTAAGCATGAATATCAATCAAGTAATAACAGTAAAGAAATGTTTTTACAAGCAGGTATAGAATTCCTTGTATTAAATAAAGATTTATGTTATTAATTTATTTTCTTACAATAAACAGATAAACTATATGAAAAAAGCCGAATTATTATCTCCTGGTGGAAGTTTAAGAAAAATAAAAACAGCACTGTTGTATGGAGCAGATGCTGTTTATCTTGGTACTCCAGATTTATCACTCAGAACAAAATCTGAAATCACAATGGAAGATTTACTTGAAGTATCAAGAATTTGTAAAACTAATAATAAAAAGTTTTACTTAACGCTTAATTTGTTCTCTCATAATAAAGATATCGAAAAACTTCCTAAATTTATAGAAACTATAAAAATAGCTAAACCCGATGGCATACTAATTGCTGATCCTGGAATTTTTGATTACGTAAAAGAAAAAATACCTAATGCTAATTTGCATATCTCAACACAAGCTAATGTTTGTTCTAGTTTATCGGTTAATTTTTGGAAAAAACAAGGAGCAGCGTTATGTGTTCTAGCTCGTGAGGTTTCTTTTAATGAATTAAAAGAAATTAAAGAGCAAACAGAAGGTATAAAAATAGAAGCCTTTATTCATGGTAGTATGTGTATGACTTATTCTGGAAGGTGTTTACTTTCTAATTTTATGGCAGAAAGAGGAGCAAATCAAGGAAGTTGTGCCAATAGTTGTAGATGGAATTACAAACTTAAGGTTAAACTAAAAGGCGATAAAGTATTTGATCTTAATATTAATGAATATAATAAAGATTTGTTTCAGTTTTATTTAGAAGAAGAATTCCGAGAAGGTGAATTTTTTGAATTACAAGAAGACGAAATGGGATCTTATATCTTAAATTCCAAAGATTTGTGTTTAATGCCAGTTCTAAAAGATTATTTAGAAATAGGAGTAGATACATTAAAAATAGAAGGTAGAAATAAAAGTGAATATTACGCAGCAATGACAGCGCGTTCTTATAGATTTGCTATAGATGCTTATTATAAAGATCCAGAAAGTTTTAATTACAAACCTTATTTAGAGGAATTACATTCTATTCAAAATCGTGGTTATACAATGGCTTTTCATGACGGTAGATTAACAAATCTATCACATAATTATGATCTTACAAAAACTATCAGTAATTATGCTTATGCAGGTATTATTATAGACTACGAGTTTGATGATCAAGGTGAGGAATGTATATTAATGGAAGTAAGGAATCTTCTTAATTCTGGAGATATTTTAGAATTTATTTCTCCCTTCTTATTAGAACCGATAAGGATTCGTTTGTATAAGTTTATAGATGCTAGCAACGGCTATGTAAAACCTAAAATATCTCCTGGTAAAGAAAATCAAGCTATCAAAATTCCATTATATTTATTCCATAATGAAGAAAAAGATAAACTAAAAGAAGTGTTACCAGAATTTAGTATAGTAAGAAAAGTTTACATTGAACCAATGTATGAAACATTTTTTAAACACAACAAGGTATCACTTGGAGTTGAAGCAGGAACTGCATCAGAGCATACACTTTCTAAACTACAAGAAAAAGCAGATGTTCTAAAAAAAGAAAAATGGAATCGTGATGCTAATAAAGATAAAACTTTACTAAAACCTTGTTGTTCTAAAGGTTGCAATGGTTGTTTAATTTTCTGGGAAGGTAATGAGTATAAAAATCACCGTGAAAAAATGAAAAACAAAAAAATTGGTGAAAAATTAATTAAAAATATTGATTTTTAGATATTTAATAAAAAAACACCAAGTAATATGTAATTTAATTGTTTTATTTTGCAATGTAACTACTTTAATTAATTCAATAATTTTATATAAAAAATGAAATTATATACAAGATAAATCTATATTACTTTTAAACTAATAAATTTTTTCTTTTAAAATATTACACATAATTACATAGATAAAAGATAAGAAATTACCATTTCCAAACTTATCTAATTGTGAATAGTTAAATTTTTAGTCTTATTCATGCATTGTATGACATTATGTTATTTTATTTAATAATTTTTATAGAAGACCTTACCAGTATTAACACTAATAATTAAGAGCTTATTGCATTTTTTCGAATTAATTGCAATATAGTTTTCTTTATATTCTATAGTTAACGGTTTACAAGTTTCAGAGAAATTGTTATCAATCCTATTCTGGATAATTGATTCGTTTACATCAAGCTCTTTTGAATGTTTGTTTAAATTTTTTTTTATAGCAAAAGCAATTACTAATGCAACAACTCCCATTACTAATGATAAACCCATTATAATTATCATTTTTTTAAGTTGCTTGTGTAAGTTATTTTGCTCAGGTAACATAATTTATTCCATTTATAATAAATTTGTTTTATTATACACTATAATTATATAGGAAGTCAAAAAGAATGAAACAAATAAAAAAAGTAGTTGCAAAAGAAGAAGATATAGGTAAAAGAGTTGATATATTTTTATCATCATCACTTTCTGATTTTAGTAGATCTAAAGTAAAAAATCTTATTTTGCAAGGTAATATAGTTATTTTAAGAGAAAATAAAAAAGAGGTACTATATGATATTTCTTTAAAAGTTCGTTTAAATGATAATTACATTGTAAATGATATTCAACCAAGTACTGAATTAACTTCTAAAGAAATGGACATTGAAGTTTTATTTGAAGATGAATTTCTTTTAGTTATTAATAAACCAGCAGGTTTAGTGGTTCATCCAGGAGCAGGTAATTTTGATAATACTCTTGTAAATGGTTTACTTTATAAATATAAAGAGGGCTTATCTAGTATTAATGGAGAAGTAAGGCCAGGAATAGTCCATAGATTAGATAAAAATACAAGCGGAGTTTTAGTTGTAGCAAAAGATGATAATGTTCATGCTTTATTGGCAAAACAATTTGAAGAGCATAGTATAGATAGAAATTATAGGGCTCTTGTTTGGGGTAGGTTGCGTAATAATAAAGGAACTATAGAAAGTTATATAAAAAGATCAGATGTTAACAGATTAAAAATGGCAATTAGTTCAAAAGGAAAATTTGCACAAACAGATTATGATGTTCTTGATGACTACATGGGAAAAATATCCTTAGTAAAATTGACCCTACATACAGGAAGAACTCATCAAATAAGAGTGCATATGAGCTCTTTAGGGCATCCCGTAATTGCAGATAACTTGTACGGTACAGATTTAGCTAGATATTTTAACAAACTAGATACAGATATTCAATCTTTAATAAAAGGTTTAACAAGGCAATCTTTACATGCTTACAAGTTAGGATTTGTTCATCCAATTACAAAAGAATATATTTTAATAGAAAAAGAAGAACCCAAAGAAATTTTAACTTTATACCACAAATTAGGTTTTAATAAGCAATATAAATAATCTTAAATCGTTTATTATATACATCATAAATTGAATTTTGTGTAATGGAAGATAGAAGTGCATTTTAATATGATGAAATAAGTTTTGCATAGAACCAAAATACCTTTTAGGTAAAGAAATTTTAAGCAAAAATAGATAAAATTAGAATATAAAACTAACTAAATAGCAAAATTTCTTTTATAAACTGCTATTTTTATAATGAGATAGTGGAATTATAATAGTAAAAGTATTTTTATTTATCAATATTTAATATAAAAATTAATCTTATATTTTTTAGTAAAATAGTTTATTATAAAAAAATTGGGATAAATTACCTGTAGACAGTAATATAGTTATTTTTTTTGGTTTTAGATTTTTGTTTTAACAAATCATAGTTATTAAAAGATGGTTCTTAGGAAGAAAGAAAAAAAGGTTTATATACTAACAGTAAAAAATTCAATTCTTTCTGCTTATATAAGATAAAAAACTTTTAATAATTATCGTTTATTGTATATAGATTGTAGATTATTTATTTTATTTGGCTATATATTATATATAAATCAAGTTTTTAATAGTCATCCTTATAACTAACTTTATTAACGATTATATATAACGGGTTTAATTTATATATAATTAGTCATCTTCATTATTTCTTTTTAGAAATGAAAAAAAGGATTTCTTTTTTTTCTTCGTGGGAAAAAATTCTCTTTGATCTCTGTTTTCTATTTCATGTAATTCTTCTGGTTTAAAGGCTTCTGGTTTAAAGGTACTATTTGAATCGCCATTGATTACTATTTTATATTTTAATCTTTGATTTTCAGATACTCTATTATATATTTCTTCATCCGTATCCTTTACAGTTTCATTATTATATATTTCTTCATCCGTATCCTTTACAGTTTCATTATTATATATTTCTTCATCCGTATCCTTTACAGTTTCATTATTATATATTTCTTCATCCGTATCCTTTACAGTTTCATTATTATTATCAACTTGATCGTTATCTTCGCTTTCTTGTAAAACAGTGGTATAATCATTATCTATTTTTGATGAACTATCTTCGTTGTGTAAAATATTTTTATTTTCTTCATTATTAACAAGGGATTCAGTTAAACGAGCATTTTCTAATTCATCAATAGAATCTAGTTCTTCTACAGGCTCTAATGATTCTAAATTTTCTGATTTTGTCGGTAAATTATTATTGACTGGTTTTATAATCAAATCATTTGTTTCGGAAGAGTGTAATTGTTGAATAATACCTTCATCTTCTTCCGTTAGTGCGTAGTGATCAGAATCTGATAGTTTAGAAAATATTTTTAATGTTTCTAAGTTGATAAGATTATTATCATGGCTAATAGTTACTTTTACTAAAAATTGTAGTTTTTTATTTAAAAGATAAGATTTTTTGCTAATAGTACTCCATAATCTACTATCAATAGTTAAATTAGATATTGTATTACTATCTTGAAAAATAAATAAGTTTTTATTATTAAGGCTTTGTAGTAGTTCTCCTCTTAGAATAACAAACTCATTATTTTTAGGATCAGCTAATAACTCGCTAAGTTTATAATAAGTAGCAATATTTTGTTGTTCATTATTAGTATCCGCAATAACCCTATAGTTTGCATCGTTTTCATTATTTGAATGATGTTCTAAGATAATGCTAGTTATTTCACTAGCCGTAACTTCTGTTAAGATAAGTTTAAAAATCACACAAAGCATTAAAAGGGCTTTCAATAGTGGTTTCATGATAAATAATTTTCCATATTAAATATTTATTCTTTACTATTATATAATATTGCATAATAATGTAAATAAAAGATTTACAAATTTTTTATAAAATGAAGCATTTAGATATTTCACTTTTTTTAAGTTATAAAAATATAGAAATAGTTGAATCTATATTAAAAAATTCAAAGTATTCTTATGAAATTTTTCCAAGTTCTTTTTTACAATCAGAAGTAGCAATTATAGATTATTCTATTATAAACCGTTATATTTTAGATCTAGAAAACTTCAAAAAAGTTATTTGTATAATTCCTTTTGGATATAGTAATTTTATAGATAATGAAATTAAATCTAAAGGTATAATATTAATGGAAATACCTATTACTTATTCTAAGTTAATTAATAAGTTAAGTGAGTTATGTCTAAAATAAACCTAATTTTTTGTTATTTAATATTTTTACTAATAAAAATAATTGTATATAAATTATAAATCAATAAATTAGGAATTATTTTCATTACTTAGTTTAAAAATAATTATTTACCTATTTTGTTTTATTTAGATTATTGAATAGAAAATAACTGCAAAATTATACTCATACTAAAATAGTATTAGTTTTTCTATAGTTATTTAAATCAATTATATTCATCATTTAATTAAGTGAATTATTAAAAATGCTTATTTCGCAAATAAGGTACCTTGATAAAAGTAAAAAAATATTCTTCTTATAAGTACTACAAAAAAGGTATTTTTGCTATTTAATAAAGAGCAAATTCAATTAGGATTTTATTTTGTATACAATAGTAAAATAAATATTACAACAAAAATAAATTAATAAAAAACTATTTTAATTTAGTTTCTTTAAATTCAACATGTTTTCTTATTTTAGGATCGTATTTTTTCACTACCAATTTTTCTGTAGAATTTTTAGGATTTTTATTAGCAATATAAAAATATCCTGTTCCAGCAGTGCTTTCTAATTTAATTAAAGTTTTAATTTTTTTAGCCATTCCATAAACCTATTATTTTATTAAACAGTAATACAACATAACTGTTACAAATTCTAATATTACTTAATCTATAACAAAAAAACATAAAAAGCAATAAATTTTTACTTAAATTTCTTTTTAGATTTATTTTGTATTTCGTCTTCATCTATTAAAAATGTTAGCATACCTCTTATTTCATCAGCTTCTTTAATGATAACAGGAATTTTATTTCCAAGTGTAAATGTTCTATGTGCTTTTTTATCTTTAATAATATTTTTATTCAAATCAACATCTGCAAATCCACGACTAATGGTTCGCATTGGAATTAATCCAGAGGCTCCATTATCTAGCAAATTAACAAACATACCCGCATTTGTAATGCTGGATACTTCAGATAGAAAAGATTCACCTATTTTAGAAGATAACCACTTAGCAGATACTCTATTTTTTGCAGATTTTTCAGCATTAAAAGCACGACGTTCCGTTAAAGAAATAAATTCTGCAATATTAGATACCTCATTTGCAGAATAATTAAAATTTTCATCTTCTATTAAAGATAAAATTAATCTATGGATCATCAAATCAGAATATCTTCTAATTGGAGACGTAAAATGGCAATATTCTTTCAGGGCTAAACCAAAATGTCCAATATTCTCATTTTTATATTCAGCTTGAGATTGGCAACGCAAAATTGCTTCATTTAAAGGATTAAAAATATCTTTACCTGCAAATTCTTTTATTAAATTATTAAAAAATGTTGATGATACATTATCTGGTGCTTTAATATTCAATCCAAAAGATTTTAATGTATTTGTAAAATTCATAATTTTTTCAACAGAAGGCTTCACATGAATTCTATATACAGCAAGACCACTTTTAGATAGCCCTTTTTGTGCAATGAAATTTGCCGCGGCAACATTAGCCAAGATCATAAATTCTTCTACTATTTTATGAGATATTAAAGATTCTCTAGTTTTAATATCTAAAATATTTTCATTCTCATCTAAAATAAATTTACTTTCTTTAGAGGTTATTTCTAAGGCACTTCTTTTTTTTCTTGCAGTATTGAGTAATAAAAATGCTTTTTTTAATGGATTAATAATAGTCTTCATTAATGGTTGTAACTGCTCACTAATTTCACCATCTAAAGCATTAGCAACCTCAGAGTAGGTTAGTCTTGCATGAGATTTCATCAAGCCTCTATAAAATTCAAAATTCTCAAGCTCGCCATTTCTGTTAATGATTCCTTCCATAACAAGACATCCTCTATCTTCATTAGGATTTAGCGAACACCAACCATTAGATAATTCTTTAGGAAGCATAGGAATTACAAAACCAGGTAAGTATACAGAATTACCTCTAAGTTGTGCTTCTTTATCTATTGAATCTTTAGGTTTAACATAGTGTGCAACATCAGCAATTGCTACATATATTTTATATGTATTTTCTCTATCTTCTATTTTTTCTGCATAAATAGCATCATCAAAATCTTTAGCATCATCATCATCTATGGTAACAAGAGGTATGTGTCTTATATCTTGTCTATTTTTTAATGGTGTTATTTTAAATTGTTTAGCAATATCTAAAATTTCAGAAGAGAATTTGTGTGGCAAATCGTATTGATATACACTTAACATAGAAGAAGAAATGGCAGATTTATCAGTAGAAATAGTTTTTATAAAATTTGCTTCAGGATAATCTTCATTTTTTGAAGTTAATTTTGCCTCTATAATTACTCCTATTTCTAAATTTTTTGGTATATCAAATAAAGGAATATTTTTTCTTGACTTTATATTCAGCGGAACAATAACATCAACATTATCATAATTTTGGTAAATTCCTTTAATAGAATTACCTTTATCTATTTGTTTTATTTCTTCATTAGAAATATCATTAAGGTAAAAAATAGGGTATGCGATTAGTTTTTCTTCTACTAAAGATAATTTTACTAATATAATTCTGTCTTTTAAGTTGTCTTTAATGTTTTCAATTATTATTTCTTCTACTACGGATTCTTTTTTGTTGAGAGGAGAAATAGAAACCATGTAATGATTACCTAACAAAGGTGTTTTAATTTTTATATAAGAATATTCACATAAAGAGTTATTTAAGTAGGATGAATTTAGTTTTAATTTATTATCACCAGCAATTTCTATAATATGTTTATTAATTAATAAATTAACTTTAGAAAAGAATGTGTCAGAAAGATCATCTGGAAATTGATCTTGAGCTTCGTTAATATCAACCACTTCATGTTTATTAAAATAGTTTAAAACATATTCTAATGAAATTTTAGGTTCTATTTTTTCTTTTTTTTTATGGTTAACGTATGATGAGTTTTTTCTATTATCTTTTTTTCTGAAAGAGGATCTGTCATTGAAGGAATTAGTATTTTTTGAGTAATTTCTATCATTAGAAAAAGATCTATCATCTTTTTTTCTGAAAGAGGATCTGTCATTGAAGGAATTAGTATTTTTTGAGTAATTTCTATCATTAGAAAAAGATCTATCATCTTTTTTTCTGAAAGAGGATCTGTCATTGAAGGAATTAGTATTTTTTGAGTAATTTCTATCATTAGAAAAAGATCTATCATCTTTTTTTCTGAAAGAGGATCTGTCATTGAAGGAATTAGTATTTTTTGAGTAATTTCTATCATTAGAAAAAGATCTATCATCTTTTTTTCTGAAAGAGGATCTGTCATTGAAGGAATTAGTATTTTTTGAGTAATTTCTATCATTAGAAAAAGATCTATCATCTTTTTTTCTGAAAGAGGATCTGTCATTGAAGGAATTAGTATTTTTTGAGTAATTTCTATCATTAGAAAAAGATCTATCATCTTTTTTTATAAAAGAACCTTTGTCGTTAAAAGAATCCTTATTGTTTGAGGAGTTTCTATTTGTAGAATAGTTATTCCCAAATTTTCCTCTAGCTGTTTTATCAGATCTAGAATTTCTATTTCCAGAAAAACTTTTAGGTTTTTTGATTAAATTGGATTTTGATTCATAATTATTGTTTTTATTAGGCATTAACTATCCTTTTGCGTATAAATTATTTCTATAGCTTGTTCTAAACTAATTTCATTATCTTTATTTTTATACTCTTTAGGTATTTTAATATTTTCTTTTCTATACACTAGGTATGCACCGTATCTACCATATTTTAGAGTTATTTCTTCTTTAGTTTTATGATGTCTTCCTAAAACTATACCATTTTTCTTCTCAATAGTAGATTTAATTATTTCTTGTGCCTTCTCTAAATTTACACCAAACATATCTTCTTTTAAAGAAAAAAATTCTTTTCCTTGTTTTATGTAAGGCCCAAATTTACCAATAGATATACTTATATCTTTACTTAATTTTAGTGGCAAGTTAAGTAAAAAGTCTGCTTGTTCTAAGGTTATATTATCTGGGGTCATGTTTGCTGGTAAGGATATTCTTTTTGGCTTTTTATCAGCAGTTTTTTCTACATAATAACCATAAGGTCCTTTTTTTAGAATAATTTCTTGATTATCTTTATCTATACCAAGTATTTTTGAATCTTCATTTTCCACACTTAACGATTGCCCTTCAGTTAATGTTTCTAATTGATGAGTATAATTACAATCAGGGTAATTTGTACAACCTAAAAAAGCACCAAATTTTGAATTTTTAATCTGTAGTTCGCCATCACTACATTTAGGGCATTTAGCATTATCACCAATAAAATGATGAAGTGCAGCATTATTTATAACTTCAATAACTTCAGGAATAGTAATTTTTTCCATAGATTTTATAGTTTCATCAAATGAGGTCCAAAAATTACTTAATACATCACGCCAATTGGCTGTATTAGCTGATATTTCATCTAATAAATATTCTAAATCAGCAGTAAAGCTGTATTCTACATATTTTGAAAAAAAGCTAGTTAAAAAAATGTTTAATATTCTCCCTCTTGGTTCAGGGATAAATCTCTTTTTTTCTATTTTAGTATAAGATCGCTCTTGTAATACAGATATAATACTTGCATAAGTTGATGGACGTCCAATCCCCATTTCTTCTAACTTTTTCACAAGAGTTGCTTCTGAATATCTAGCTGGAGGCTCTGTAAAATGTTGTTTTATAATAACATTTTCTACAGATAATTCAGCATTGAGTGGGATATTAGGCAAAATATTAGAGTTATCATCATCATTAGATTCTATTTTGTAAACTTTATAAAAACCATCAAAACTTAGTATGCTACCAGATGCTTTTAGTAAAATATTTTCATTTTTTGATTGAATATCAAACACACATAAATCATAAGATGCACTTTCCATTTGAGAAGCAACAGTTCTTTTCCAAATTAGTTCGTATAATTGAAAAGCATCATCTTCTAGATAAGATTTTATTTTTTGAGGAGACCTAGCAACATCAGTTGGTCTTATAGCTTCATGTGCTTCTTGAGCATTTTTAGATTTAGTTTTATACAATCTTGTAGACTTAGATAAATATTTATCTCCAAATTCTTTACTGATATAATTTCTAATTACAGCTATAAAATTAGGATCTATTTGTACAGCATCTGTTCTCATATAAGTTATAAGACCAACGGTTTCAGATCCAATTTTCATACCTTCATACAATTTTTGAGCTATTTGCATAGTTTTTTTAGCAGAAAATCCAAGTTTGTTAAAAGCATCTTGTTGTAGAGTAGAAGTTATAAAAGGTGCAAAAGGATTTTTTGATAATTTTTTATTTTCAATATTTATCAAAGAAAATGAAGATATTTCAATTCTCTTTTTAATATCAAGTGCTTCTTTTTCTGTTTTTATATCAAGTTTATCTAGTGATTTACCATCTAAAGAATAAAGCCTTGTTTGTAATTCATTGCTTTTATCATCACTTAGAACAGTAGAAATAGACCAATATTCTTGTGTCTTAAACTCTTCTATTTCGTTTTCTCGCTCACAAATAACCCTAAGTGCTACAGATTGTACTCTACCTGCAGATCTACTTCCTGGTAACTTACGCCATAAAATAGGAGATATACCAAATCCAACCAAATAATCTAAAGAAACACGAGTTAAGTAAGATGCAACCAGATCATTGTTGACTTCTCTAGGATTGTTAAAAGCCGCTAATATGTTTTCTTTGGTTATAGAGTTAAACACAACTCTTTTTACAGGCTTGTCCTTAAGTAATTTTTTTTCTTTTAAATATGAAGAAATATGCCAAGATATAGCCTCACCCTCTCTATCAGGATCGGTTGCTAGATATAGCTCATTGGCAACTTTCATACTTTTGGTAATTTCTTTAAGATGTTTTTTTGCTTGAGTTGTTTCTTCCCATTTCATTTCAAAATTATTATCAGTATCAACTGAACCTTTTTTAGAAGGAAGTTGTCTAATATGACCGTAAGATGCTATAACCTTATAATCTTTACCAAGATATTTATTAATAGTTTTTGCTTTTGATGGAGATTCTACTATCACCAATTTCATAAAAATTTATCCTTATTTGATTGCATTAATTAAACTAATACGGTTATTTGGGTGTCTTTCTAGCTTACCAGAAAGCTCTAATTCTAAAATAGCTATGGATATTCGGTTATAATCAAATTTATTTTTTTGTAAAATAGTATCAATACTAATAGGAGAAGAAGATAATATTTGTAACAAGTAATTTTTCACTTCATCAATTTCATCCTGAGAAATATTTTTCACTTCAGTATAGATTGGTTTAAAGTCATTATCACTGTTTTCTTTTACAACATGATTCTTTTTAATAACAGATAAAATATCTTGTACATTTTCAGTTAATATTGCACCATCCTTTATTAAAGAATTCGTTCCATGGCTTCTAGTATCACCAGGATTGCCAGGAATGGCAAAAACTTCTCGACCTTGATCTAGGGCAATTTTTGCTGTTATTATACTTCCAGAATTTTTAGAAGCCTCAACCACAAGAACACCTCTAGATATTCCAGAAATTATACGATTTCTTCTAGGGAAATTATGAGCAACTGGTTGAGTTCCTATAGGGAACTCCGAGATTACAAGACCTCTTTCTACAATTTCATTATAAAGTTTTTGATTATCTTTAGGGTAAACAATATCAACACCAGATCCTAAAACCGCCAAAGTACCACTAAATAAAGATCCTTCATGAGCTGAACTATCTATTCCTTTTGCCATGCCAGAAATTACTAAAAATCCTTTATTTCCTAATTCTTGTGCAAAATTATAGGCATTTTGTTGTCCTAAAAGAGAAGCATTCCTTGATCCTATAATTGCAATAGAAGATTTTTTTAACAATTTAGAATGACCCTTAACAAACAATATAGGAGGATAATCTTCAGTTGTTTTTAATAAAGGAGGGTACAAAGGAGAAGTATAATCTATAATCTCTATTTTGTTTTTTATAGCTAATTCAATTTCTTTCTTAGCATCAGTTTTTGAAGAAGGCTTTAATTTACCTTGTGTGAGAGTAGGAATAGCATCTATAGCATTAGAAGCTGTACCAAATTGTTCTATTAATTTAATAAATGTTATAGAACCAACACTCTTTGTTCTGATTAATCTAATAATATTAACTAAATTATGTGTATTCATTTTCAATTTTACAATCTTATTTTTTAAAACTTATTCTTGTTTCAGTACCTTGAAGCAACCTTTTAATGTTGTCTTTATGTTTATATATGATAAGTGCGGTTATTAATAAAGACGATTCGGCAAAGAAAGGTGTATATGAAATATATCCTTTTAGAAAGTAACAAGAAATAGGAAATACTAATACAGCTAAAATAGCACTTAAAGAAGAGTATCTAGTAATAATAGCTACAATCAACCAAGTTAATCCACTAATTAAAAATATTATAGGATTAAGTGCTAAAATTGCTCCAAAAAAAGTTGCAACACCCTTACCACCTTTAAATTTAAGCCAAATAGGGTATATATGACCTATAAGAACAGCAAGAAGCGCAAAGCTAACATAACTAGGAAAGAAATAATCAACTATTAAAACTACAATAGCACCTTTCAAGGAATCTAAAAGTAATGTAAGTAAAGCCATCCATTTGTGTCCTGATCTTAAAACATTGGTAGCACCAATATTTCCAGAACCAATAGTTCTTACATCTATACCATAAAACAATTTGAGCAAAATTAAGCCATAAGGCAAAGAACCTATTATATAAGAAGTAGTAACTATTATAATTAATGTATTAGAATCCATTTTTTTTTCCAAAGATACCTTATTATTTTTATCTCTTTTTTATATACCTTAATATTTTATGATATTATTGTAAAACAAAAATTTTTTTATAGTTATATTTTCTAAATATTTAGTTTATCTAAAAATATTTGTAAAAACCAAGCTGCAGCTTGTTCATCTATATTTTTAGAGCGATCCTTTTTGTTTACAGTCGTTATAGCATATGTAGAGAATCGTTCATCTTGAAAAAAAATAGGTATATCAATGTGCTTTAATATTTCATTAGCAAAGTCTTTGGTTGATTGTGTTCTTTCATTTTTACTTCCATCTCCATCGTAAGGAAATCCAATTACAAATGCAAAAATATTTTCTTTTTTAATAACTTCTTTTAAAATTATAATATCATTTTTAAATTGTGTTCTTTTTATAGTTTTTAAAGGAAAAGCAAGTCTTATCATTGAATCTGTTGTGGCCAATCCTATATTGTTTTTACTAACATCTAATCCTAAAATTTTTTGATTTTTATTAATGTTGTTTTTTACGTAACTTAAATCACCAATAATCATAACAAAATAATAATCCTAATTGTATTTATTTATATTTTTTATTATAATACAAGGTAAACATTTATGGTTATAAATTTTTTTTAAAGGGAATCAAATTTAATGAGTAATGTAGATCTTGAAAAATTAATAAGATTAACTAATATTGATGTAGAACCAGATATTTTAGAAAAATTTTCTGAATCGGTTAACAATATTTTATCATGGTGTGAAGAACTACAAGTTGTTGATACAACAAATGTTGAACCTATGTTTAGTGTTTTTGATTTATTTGAAAAAGGTTTGGAGAATATAAGAGAAGATAAAATTACCGACGGTAATATCAGAGATCAAATTTTGCAAAATTGCCAAGATAAGAATGATATTTTTATTTGTGTTCCTAAGGTTATAGATCAAGAATAAAAAATAAATCATTAAAAAGATATACTAAAAGTAATAAAGATAAAGTGGAGAAGGTATGAGCCTGTTAAATTTAAGTTTAAAAGAAGCCTCTGATAAATTAAAATCTAAAGAAATTTCATCTAGTGAATTAACAGCAGAATATATAAAAGCATCAGAAAAAGCAGATGAGCTTAACATATATATTACCAAAACTTTTGATTTGGCAAAAGAACAAGCAAAACAATCTGATAACAGATACTTAAAAGGTGAGCAATTAAGTGATATTGATGGTATTCCGATAGGGGTTAAAGATATATTTTTAACTAAGGGGATAAAAACCACCAATGCTTCGGCTTTTTTAAAAAATTTTATAGCACCTTACGAATCTACTGTTACACAAAATTTATCAAATGCTGGATACGTATGTACAGGTAAACTTAATTTAGATGAGTTTGCAATGGGATCTGCTAATTTAACATCATATTTCGGACCTGTGATTAGCCCTTGGAAACTAGAAGATGATAAAGATAGAGTGCCAGGTGGAAGCTCAGGTGGAAGTTCAGCCGCTGTTTCAGCACGAACATGCTTAGCTGCACTTGGAACAGATACAGGTGGTTCTATTAGACAACCAGCAAGTTTTACAGGACTTGTAGGAATGAAACCAACTTATGGGATATGTTCAAGATTTGGTATTATTGCTTTTGCTTCTTCATTAGATCAAGCTGGAGTATTGAGTCGTGATGTCATTGACAATGCTATGGTTTTAAATCATATGGCTGGTTATGATGAAAAAGATTCTTCTATGATTAAATTTGAAAAACAAGATTTTTTATCTAAAATAGGACAATCTATAAAAGGATTAAGGGTTGGTTTACCTCAAGAATATTTTGCTGATAGTTTATCTGAAGAAATTAAAGATAAATGGACTAAAACTGCTAATTGGCTAAAAGAAGAGGGTGCAGAAATCATTGATATATCTCTTCCTCATACAAAATATGCCCTAGCTGTTTATTATATTATTGCGCCATCTGAAGCATATTCTAATTTATCAAGATTCGATGGTATTAGATATGGTGAGAGAGTTGATTCTAAGGATCTTCAAGATATTTATAGGCAATCAAGAAAAGAAGGCTGGGGTGAAGAAGTTAAAAGAAGGATGTTAGTAGGTAGTTACAGTCTTCTAACAGAAAACTTTGATAAATATTTGCAAGCTGGAAAAGTTAGAAAGTTAATAGCAACAGACTTTGTAGAAGCATTTCACAAAGTAGATGTTATATTAACTCCAACAACAACTTCTCCTGCATTTGTAATAGATGAAAAACCTACGGATCCAATGGAAATGTACTATAGTGATTTGTTTACAGTTACAGCTAATTTAGCAGGTTTACCAGCTATTAGTATTCCAGTGGGGTTGTCTAATAATGGTTTACCTATAGGTATGCAACTTATTGGAAATTATTTTAAAGAAGCAGATTTATATTCTTATTCTTATGTTTTAGAACAAAAAGTACAATTTAAAGAATTAGCATCTTTTGTTAAGAAAAATAACTTAGCGTAGTAAATAAAATTAGGAATTTTAAAGAATGAGCAACTTAATTGAAGGTAAAACAGGTAAATGGGAAGTAATAATTGGACTTGAGGTTCATGCGCAAATTATTTCTGAATCTAAACTTTTTTCGGGATCCTCAACCCTTTTTGGATCAGAACCTAATACAAATGTATCTTTTATAGATGCAGGCTTACCAGGAGTACTGCCAAGACTCAATAAACATTGTATAGATCAAGCTATTAAAACAGGACTCGCACTAAATGGTGAAATTAATCTTGTATCTTACTTTGATAGAAAACATTATTTTTATCCAGATTTACCATTTGGTTACCAAATTACTCAATTTTATAAACCTATCATGGAAAATGGTAAAATGTTAATAGAGTTGGAAGATGGAACTACAAAATCTATAGGAATAACTAGGCTTCATATAGAACAAGATGCTGGTAAGTTGCTTCATGAACATCATCCATCTAAAAGTTTTGTAGATTTAAACAGAGCAGGGGTTGGCTTAATGGAAATAGTCTCAGAACCAGATATTAGATCTAAACTAGAAGCGGCTTCTTATGTTTCTAATCTTAGAGTTCTGCTAAGAAGTTTAGAAACTTGTGATGGAAACATGGAAGAAGGATCTATGAGGTGTGATATCAATATTTCTGTTAGGAAACCAGGTGAAGATTTTAGAACCAGAGTTGAAATTAAAAATGTTAATTCTCTAAGATTCTTACAACAAGCTATTGATTATGAAGTAGAACAGCAAATAGAAATTTGGGAAAAAGGTGATCAAGTTTTTCAAGAAACTAAATTATTTGATCCATCAAGTGGTAAAACATTCTCTTTAAGAAAAAAAGAAGATTCTGGAGATTACAGGTATTTTAGAGATCCAGATATTTTACCTCTAAAGTTAGATAAAAAATATGTTGATTTTATTAAAAATTCATTACCAGAGCTTCCTCAAGCTAAAAAAGAAAGATTTATTACTGTTCATGCTTTAACTCCTTATGAGGCAAATATTTTAACTATGGATGTTGCTAATTCTAAATTTTTTGAAGATGCTTTAATTAAAGAAGATAAATCTATTCGGAATCCAAAATTAGTTGCAAATTGGATAATAACAAACTTATTCGCTTTATTAAATAGTGAAGGCTTAAAAATAACAGATTCTAAAATATCTCCTTCTCAACTTGGACAAATGGTGGATTTAATAGAAGAAGATGTGATTTCTTCAAAAATTGCTAAAGAAGTTTTTGATTTAATGTGGAGAGATGAATCTTGTTATGATAAATCTCCATCTGAGATTGTTGAGAAAAAAGGACTAAAACAAATTACCGATATAAGTGCTATTTCAACTATGATTGATAAACTATGTGATGCTAATCTTGATAAAATAGAACAAATTAAAGCTGGTAAAACAAATTTACTAGGTTGGTTTGTTGGGCAAATAATGAAAGAAACAGCAGGTAAAGCAAATCCAGAAGTTGTTAATTCGTTATTAAATAAAAAGATATCTCAGTAAACTATTTGCATGGCTAATTACATAGCAATTTAGCTATCGGACAGAATCTACTTTTTGTATGTTTTTTGAAAAAATATATATATGTTGTCAACCTACTTGTAGAGTTATTTATAGTTATATTAGTTGACTCTATTTGTACATCTTATTGGAGTAAAAGATGAAAAAGAATAGATCTCTGTCAGAAGTAAATTCTTCTGTAGATACATCCAAGTATTCTAATGCTTTTCGGAAGTTTAGCCTATTTTTAGGACCTGCATATCTTATTAGCGTTGGTTATATGGACCCTGGAAATTGGGCTACTGATATTAGTGGTGGTAGTCAGTTCGGTTATACTTTGCTTTGGGTTTTATTAATGTCAAATCTTATGGCATTATTGCTACAGGGTTTATCTGCAAGGCTTGGGATTGTGCAAAAAATGGATTTAGCTCAAGCCTCTAAAAATACTTATGCTAAAGTCCCTAATTTTATTCTTTATTTACTAGCTGAAATTGCCATTATTGCCTGTGATTTAGCAGAAGTTGTAGGAATGGCTATTGGTTTAAACTTATTATTTGATTTACCTTTAATTTATGGTGTATTTGTAAGTGTTGTTACAACTTTTGCAGTGTTAGCATTAATGAATAAAGGTATTAGAAAAATGGAAGGTTTTATAATTGCTATTATTTTAGTGATTGGATTATCTTTTTTAATAAATATGTTTATTGTACAACCAGAAATAACTGAAATTGCAAAAGGTTTTAAACCCACTGTATTAACTGGGGATGCACTTTATATTGCTATTGCTATTATTGGTGCTACGGTTATGCCTCATAATCTTTATTTACATTCATCTCTTGTTCAAACAAGAAAGTTTAAATCTAATGAAAAAGGTATAAGAAAGGCTATTAAATATAACTTTATTGATACTTTAATAGCTCTAAATTTAGCATTTTTTGTAAATGCGTCTATTTTAATTTTAGCAGCAGCAGCTTTCCATACTGCTGGTCATTTTGAAGTAGCAGAAATAGAAGATGCTTATAAACTTTTAGATTCTCTTTTTGGATCCTTATCTCCTAATCTTTTTGCTTTAGCTTTAATTGCCGCTGGTTTAAGTTCTACTATAACAGGAACGTTAGCCGGACAAATTATCATGGAAGGTTACTTAAATCTTAAAATGAAGCCATGGGTTAGAAGATTACTTACAAGAGGGTTAGCTATTATTCCAGCAATTATAGGAATAATTTATTTCGGAGAGCATTCGTTATCTAAATTATTAATTTTAAGTCAAGTTGTTTTAAGTATTCAACTTGGATTTGCGGTTATTCCATTAATAAGATTATGTGGAAGCAAAAGCATTATGAAAAAGTATGTTATTTCAAATATAACAAAAGCATTATCTTGGATTTGTGCTGCTTTTGTTATATTTTTGAATTTGCAATTAGTATATTCAGAATTAATAGAATTTTTAGTAGATTACTCCATAATATGGTATGTTATGATATCAATAGTTATATTTTTATTGGTTATTTTATTGGTTTATTTAATTGTGGTTCCTTTACCAAAGGATTTTGCAAATGCACTACCTAAAAATGAAATTCCATTTAATAAAATAAAATATATTAAAGCAATAAATTATAATAAAATTGTTGTGGCTTTAGAATTTAATAATCAGGATGTTAATATATTGAAGTGTGCCCTTAATCAGGGAGGTAAAGAAGCAGAATATGTTTTAGTGCATGTTGTTGAGTCTGTAGCCACTAAATATCATGGTAAAGAGGTAGAAGATCAAGAATATTTAAGCGATATTCAAAATATTAATCATTATGTTTCCCATTTGAAAAATGAAGGATACAAGGTTTCTTCTAAAATTTCATATGGAATAATTTCAGAAAATGTAGCTAAAACTGTAAAAGATGAAAAAGCTGATTTATTGATTATGGGGAACCATGCTCATAGTGGATTTGGAAGAATTATTTTTGGAAGTACTGCATCTAAAATTAAACATAAAGTGAATATTCCGATAATAATTGCTCCAAAAGTAGGTTAATTATATATTAAAAAATTAACTTTGTTTTAAGCTAGAAATACCCAATAGAATTATTTTATAGCAGAGATTATTTTTATTGAAATTTTATAAGGATAGTTATTTTATTATCTTAATCTTACACAAAATATGGTATTAATGATTTTTATGATTGATTTTATGAAAAAAAAGTTGAATAAATATCAAATTTCTCCTATAATACTATGGACTAGTTAGGACATATCTGATAGATGGGTATATTGTGGTTAGTAAGGATAGATGGCCGAGTGGCTGAAGGCGCTCCCCTGCTAAGGGAGTATTGGAGAAATCCAATCGAGGGTTCGAATCCCTCTCTGTCCGCCAGTGTTTAAAAAATTACAAAAGTTTTTTAGTTTTTTCAACTCTTCAAAAGAATCATATATCATTTGTAATTTATTGATGATTTTTTAGTAAAAAAATACAATTTATTTTCCAAAAAAGAATCTTATAAGTGCAATATGGCAATTATTTTAGACAAAAAAGCCTAATTTTTCTTCTAAAAATCTTGTAATATTTATTTTTCTAAAATCAATTAATCTTTTTTAATCTGATTAATTGATTTAAAACGTATTAGTACATGACTTTTTTAAAGTTTAGTTTTAAAAATAATAAAATAGATTATAAAATTTATTTTTATTACTTAGAAACAAACATTGTAAAGCAATTATATAAATTAGCTAAATATATTAATAATTCAACTTCTACTATTTTAAATAAAATCTTGCTCTAATTTTTAAATAAATAATAGAAGAAGAGAAAATTTATTATACTAACAAACAAGTAGCTTATAATAGTAGATTACTTATGGAAACATATTAGGAATATTGCCTATTACATAAATATTGTTTGAGTGTAAATATTGTTATGGATATGGGAATAAATAATTCGAGTTATTATATGTCTGTTTATGATAATTATTATTCAGTATCTGACTCAGAAGGTTATACATCATGGAAAATTCAATTTTAGAAATGCTATAAGAATAAGACAAAAATTATTAAAAAATAACTAATAAATTACTCAATTAAGAGTCCTCTTTTTATTGCTGTTTTGATATATTAAAAGAGCTTTCTATCTAAACTTCTTGTAGCTATTTGTTAGTGATGTAACATAATTATCTTCTCTTAATTTATCAACACTTACAACTTGTACTTGATTTCTTTTTTCAACCCTAAAGCCATCTTTAAAAGAAAATATTGTGGTAATTATTTAAAAAGGTAAGGATCTTTAAAAATATTAAATTAAAAATCTGGAAAAATTTTTAAAACAACATCTAGAGCTTTAATTATACAATTAATAAATAAGATATTCATGATTTAAAAGAAAAATAGTAAACAAACTAAAAAACTATGAGAGAGCTAAAAGCAATATCATCTTTAGATCCTAATCGTGAGAAAAAATCAAAATTAAAAAGAATTCACATAGAAAATAATATAAAATAAAGAAAAATATACCAACATAAAGTTTGTAGATTTAAAAACTATAAAGAAATAAATAAGTTTAATGAAATATTTGATATATTTCAAAATTGTTATTAAGATAGAACAAAATCATGACAGGTAAACTTTGAATTTTTTGTACAGTAGCAAAAAAGATATACTAAAACTAATTTTTTTTATTAATTTATTGTTATTAACTTATTTTAATTATTACAATTAAATTGTGTTATTATTTATCTAGAAGATTATTATCTTATTTTTATTCAATTATAAATAAAAGGTTAATTAGATATATATAAACAAAAATAGAGAAAACTTAAATAAACTTGGTTGTATTGTTTTAAAGAAAAAGAAGGAATAATTTTATTTCCAGAATACTCCATAAATATAATATAAGATCAACTAATAAAAAACCACATAGGTTTGACTTATGAAACAAAAATGTAATTATAATTTATGTAAAAGTTAATAATATCCAAAGTGCAAAAATGTATATAAATAATTAAGCAATGTTTTATTTTCTAATTCTGCTAAATATTAAGAAAAACTATTTTTAGTGAAAGAAGAAAAATAACATTACTTGAATATTATGTAAAAACCTATAATCATTTTATTTCAAATGAGTTTATATTTTATGAATTTGATGATGAAAGTAAAAATTTTATAAAGATATTTTTTAATGGATTAAATTTTTCTTAAAATTATATAAATTCTAATTTAGAACATATGAAATACTTATTTTTTTCAATAGAGAATCAATTAAAATATACGATATGTATAAAAATATTATTTACAAAAATAATTGCTATTAATCAAGTAACAAAATTCTTCACTTTAAAAATATGATGTGTAATTATTTTTTATTGAGTTTATTTTATATGTAACTTCCAAAATTTATTTGATAATTTTTATTAAGTAAAAGTTTTGGTTAATAATTATAAAGTATTTATATAAAAAATAAAAATATTCCACAATGATATATTATTTTTTTAATCGTCTAAATTTTAAATTACAACAATATTGGCTAGATATGATATAAAAATAGATTTATGCTTTGATATTAATTACAAGTAAGATTATTATTTTGTTGAAAATTAACTAAAAATACATTATCGTAGTTATTAAGCACTTTTTATTGATAAGCGCAAAGTTTAAAAAGAAAGAAAGTTAGTTCTTTCTATGTTCATTAGATTAGAAAATTATAAATATGAAAATAAATTCTAGAATTAAATATATGTTTGCGTGCTTTGTTTTTGTAATGTTTTTATCTTTAAATGCTTATTCTGCTGAAAGAACAAGTAATTCTTATGCTTACATTCAAATAAATCAGATGCATAATATTAATTCGGATATTAGAGGAACTTCTTGGGTTCTTAATAGTGATACCCAACAGTTAGATAAAAATAGAAATAGGACTACTTTTTCTATTTTAACTCCTTCTTTTATGTCTAATTTTACTGCAGGATATATGTTTAATGATAAGTACGGTGTAGAATTAGAATATGCTTCATACGATATGTTTACTTATAAATTAAATGGTGATAGAATCGGAAATGGTTTTGCAAATATTGCTGTTATAAGGGTTGAATATGTTTTCTTTAATTTTAGACAGGATTTTTTTGAATATAAAGATATTAATATGTTTTATAAACTGGGGTTTGGTTTTGTTCAGCCTAATTATGCGTCAATGGGTAATGTTGGAGGCTCTAATTTAGAAATAGGATTGCAGGGAGATCTAGGTGCATACTATTCATTTACGGATTTTATAGACTTTGAAGTTTTTTATAAAATTTTAGGTAATTATGCTAGATCAAGAGAAATGTATGCTTTTAGTTATAGACAAAAAACTAGATTTATGGAAAGTAGTATTAATTGGTCTATAAGATTTAAATTTCATTCTTTTAATAAAAAATATGGTTCTTTGTATTGATATTCAATAATTAAAATTCCATGTTTAAGATAATAAAGGCTGTATATTTTATATACCTTGATTTTTTAGTAATGGGTATTTATTAGTATCATTTTGTATATTGTTAACTTTATTTAATAGAAATTCTTCAATTTTTTGAGTAAAGCATTTAAAAGATAATATAAAAAATACTAATAATAAAAAGGTTAATTACTATAGATTGAATCCATTCTAATTTTAAGCTACTAGGTATTTAACTTACAAAATTATATACCAAATAAATCCAACCTCATAAAAACACAAACCCAGCCATAGAGTATAATTAATTAAAACAATAAATTAATATGATATGCAGAAATAAATCTACTTATTACTACATTCACTACATTATGCTATTTTTATAGAGACATATAGTTGAACCACATATAGTTAGAACCCACAGCAGATTTATTTTAACATTAATAAGCTAACAAAAAAAATACTTAGTCAACCAAACTAATCAATCATCAAGCAAGTTTTAGAGACTAAAATTTTATGAATAGTATCTATAATTTAGAAAATAAATTAGATATAATTATTTCAATATAAAAAAGAAGACTGGAATATTAAATGGCTGATTGTCCTCATTGTAATCATAATCAAATTTATAAATATAGTAATAGCAAATTATTTCAATGTAAGAAATGTAGACAACAATTCATAATCAAAGTTGTAACTATATTTTAGAATTCTAAAATACCTTTAAGAAAATGGTTTATAGCAATGTATCTATTAACATTTGCTAATAATTAAAATAACAAATCAATTCGGTGTTACCCAAAATATAGATGGTTAGTACATAAATTTATATAAGAAAGTCAGATTGTTTAGATTTAGCAGAAACAATTAATAAGTTCCTTATAATACCTTTAATAGATTAGAATTTTGGTGAGCAAGAAGAGTATCAACAGTTATTTTTTAACTTTGAGAAAGAAGAGGACAATTTGCAATTAGTAGGTATGGTTGCACATTGCACCTTTTGTAAAAGGTAAGATATCGGTGAGTAATTTACTTGAAAGATTAGGTTTAGAAGAACCAACAGGTGATTATGATTATTTAGATATCAGTTCCCCAATGCAGTTTGGAAGTAATGAATTTGCACATAATAAAGCTAAAAATGTTGTATTAAATGCAGAGGATAGTATTGATAAGCAGGTAGATAGTGAGCTTGATAATAATAATTCAGTAATAGAGCCATGATAGACGAGATAGAAAAACTCTTAAATGATAGCAAGAGTATAGAGGAGGCCCTAGAAAAACTAGAAAAAGCAAGTTTATATACAAGTAAGTTAGAGAAAAGTCTTTTTAAATCAATTATACATGAAAGAGAGAAACTTAAAGCAAAAAACAATGGTTGATATATTGTACAATATATCAATAAATCATTACAAGGAGACTATTAATGAAAGTATTAAATTATAGTAAGACAAGGGAAAATTTAGCAGCAGTTATAGATGATGTTGTAGATAATGATGAAACAGTTATAATTACAAAAAATGATAAAGGTGCGGTATTTATATCTTTAAGTGAGTATAACTCTTGGAAAGAAACAGAGTATTTAATGCAATCACCTAATAACGCTAAGCATTTTTCCCACTTAATCTGTCCCACTACAAAATTGATGAAACTTATATTATTTGGTAAAGAAGCTAATAAGTCACTAGATAAGAAAACTCAAAATGCACAAGGTAGAAGTTTAAAATCTAAAACTGCTATTTTAGGTATCGTTAATATATAAAATTAAAATACTAAAAAATCTATTATTGCATTTAAAATAGATAATGTTAAAGCATCAACTATTAAAAGTATAATTAAGGATCTTAACAAAGATGTAACAATTTATACAGATGAATTTAGAGTATATAACTCTATTAAAAAAGAATTTAATCATATTGATTTTAGCTTAATACAACCTAATATATTTTCTTATATATTAATATGATTAAGTAAAAATATAAGTTATTTAACAGTATTAAGGTTATTTATTAGGTCAATGGCTTGTATATATTCACTAGAATTTTTATTAAGATATTCCAGTGATCTTTTAGCAAAAAAGAGAGCTTTTTGGTTTTCATTTAGAATATGAAATTTTTCGGCTAAAGCGAGATTGGCACTAGCATCAAATCCTCCTGATCCTAGAATAAGAGATTTTAAATGCCAAGCTGCTGGATTTTTACTATTTATTTGTAAAGATAAATTTATATTATTAAGTGCATTTTTATTTTTATTTTCAACAAAATAGGCAAGGGCGATTTTATAATACATCAAATCTTTATTAGCTCTAATTTGTTTTATAACTTGAGTATAGTAACTAATTGAAATATCAAAATCTTGCTTTCCAAAATAAGAATCAGCTAATAATTCTTTATAATAGATATTATCCGGACTTTGTTTCAATAGTTGATTAACTAAAGAAATTGAAGTATCAAAATCACTTTTAGTATAAGATTTTGTTGCCTCATAATAAACATAAGGAATGCTGTTTTTTTTATAAGGATTAGCTTCGCCAAAATATGCTTTAATTTTAGCTTGCACATTTATAAGTTTATTTGACAAACTTTTATTTTTAATATATTGTTTAGGATTTTTTTCTATATAATCATTAATAAATTGAATTCTATTGGCAGTTAGAGGGTGTGTGGTTTGCATAGCATAAGTAGGTAGCTTATAATAACTTTTATTTTCTTTATTATAAAGTTTAGTCATGAAGTTTAGAAAACCTTCAGGATTATATTCTGTTTGTTTTATATATTCTAATCCTATTTGATCAGCTTGAGATTCCTCACTCCTAGAATAGCTTAATACAGCACTTTCTGTGGCTTTTAATGTACTATAAGATAAAAATCCAATAATATCCAATCCCGAATTAGAGTTACTATTAGAAATAAAAGGTAATGTTAATAATATTCCAGCTAATCCTAAAAGCATTAACCAAGAAGCATTAGAATAGGCAATGCTACCACGAGAGATGTGTCCTGCAGATATATGACCAAGTTCATGAGATAAAACCCCAGCAATTTCATCATAAGAAGAAACTAAAGTTAAAAGACCAGTGTGAACAAATATGTTTTGTCCTCCTGCAACAAAAGCATTAGGTGTGTTATCGTTGACTATGTAAATATTAATTGATTTTTCATCAATTCCAGCAACTTTAAAAATAGGAGACAACAACTCATATATAAAATCTTCTATTTCAGAATCTTTAATTAAGTAAATTTGTTGTTGTGCAGAATATAAATTAATAGGGTTAACAATAGCTACAGATAAATTGATTAGCAATAAAAAGCAAACTAAATTTTTTTTATTCATGTATTCATAATCTTATTTTGAAGTTATTAAGGTGAGAAAAATATTATCTTTCTCACCTTAAATATTTATACAACACAATAGGATGTTTTATAATCCAAATAATTTTTGTAAAAATCCTTTCTTTTCAACTTTTTTATTAGACTTAAAATTATTATTAAACTTATTTTTATTATTTCTTTTGTTATAAGGAGGATTCTTTTTATTATTATTTTTTTTATGGTGGCTAGTACCTAAAGTATCATCATTTTTTAGTTTAGTAGCATTTATTTCTAACTCTTTTTCTAAGAAAAGAACCGTTTCAGGGAGATTATCATTAGTAGATTTATCTTCTTCTACTAAATAAAAGGGATAAGGTAAATTATTATCACATTCTATTCTTATGGTAGATTTTAAAACATCTTCTATTTTAGATATGTCATGTCTTTTATTATTAAGTAAATAAAAAGCCTCTTCTGAATGAATTTTTATTAATAGTTTCCCTGAAGAATTAGCCCTAATCTTATTATTTTCTACATCGCTTATTAAACTTCTTAATATATTTAAAGCATTTAATTCTAAAGGTCTAACATATCCCATACCCTGACATTTAGGACAAACTGTAAAACTTCTTTCTATTACAGAAGTTTTGATTCGTTGTCTAGATATTTCTAATAAACCAAAGTTAGAGATAGGAGATACCTGAATTTTAGCCTTATCTTCCTTAGATAAATCTTTCATCTTTTTTTCAATTATAGATCTATTTTTAGAATTTTCCATATCTATAAAATCTATAACAATTAAACCACCTAAATCTCTTAGTTTTATTTGCTTAGCAATTTCAGTACAGGCATCTAAGTTAGTTCTAAGAGCGGTTTCTTCTACATTTCTTCTTCCTTTAGATTTACCAGAGTTAATATCTATAGCAGTTAAAGCCTCTGTGATATTAACAACAAGGTAACCTCCAGACTTTAAAAAAACCACAGGAGAATAAATACTTTTTATTTGGTCATCTATTTTGTAATACTTAAATAAAGAAATTTTAGGGTGATTAAATCTTATAATTTTTTTTACAATATCTGGGGCTATTAATTTTGCAAAGTTTTTTGCAGTTTCAAAGGCATTCTTACCATCTATTACTATTTCATCTATTTTACTAGAATAAAGATCTCTTATAACCCTTTTAATTAAGATTCCTTCTTCAAAAAGAATACCTGGTTTTTTCATTTTTGTAGTTTGATCTTGAATACAAGTCCAAATTTTATCCACATAATTATAATCATCAATTATTTCCTGATCAGACCTTTCGACACTAGCAGTTCTTATAATAATATTCGTGTTATCGGGAATATTTAAATTTTCTATGATACTCTTTAATCTTTGTCTATCTACTTGATTCGTAATTTTTTTAGAAATTCCACCCTCAAAAGGAGTACTGGGCATAAGAACGCAATATCTTCCAGCAATAGATAAATAGGTTGTTAAAGAAGCTCCTTTGTTTCCTCTTTCATCTTTAACTACTTGAACTAATAAGTATTGATCAGGTTTTATAACATCTTGTATTTTATGACCGAACCTACATCCGTATTCTAAATTTTCATTCTCAAGTTGTTGAAGAAATTCTTCATCATTAAAATCAAATTCTTCTTCCTCTATCTCATTAGAGTTAGAAATATCTACAGAATCTAAATTATCTATTTTACTTACAAATCCATTTTCTTGAATGCAAAAGCTAATAATAGAAATGTTGTTAGCGAGAACATCTTCGTTAGAGGTGTTCAAATTAGTTTTTTTCTTAGAGTTTTTAGTTAAAATTTTTTCTTTAAGAGAATCTTTGTATTTTTGTTGTTTTTTTTTAATAATACTAAGCTCTTCTTCTTCAAGATTAAAATAATTGATATTTATTTCATTAAAAGGTAAAAAACCTTGTTTTTTACCACCATAATCAACAAAAGCAGCCTGTAAAGATGCTTCAACTTTTGTAATTTTTGCTAAATATATATTTCCTTTTAATTCTTCCTTAGATTTAACTTGAAACTCATAATCTTCTATTTGGTCATTATTTATTATAGCAACCCTTGTTTCCTCTAGATGAGAGGCATCTATTAGTATTTTATTTTTCATTTGATAAACCAGTATTTATATAAATTAAGTATTTTTTATTAAAACATCGCATAACTAAAATAATAAATTAGCAACATGTGATTTATAAGAATCTAATTGAAGTAATCTTTGCTTCTAAACATGCTAATACTAACACTTAAGTGTTTTAATTAATAATTTATAGCTGTTAACGATATATTAAATAATAACATAAAATAATAGATATAATAACTTTTTATTTTGAATTTTATAAAAACATATTTATTTTTATTGATAGAAATTATATGATTGATATAATTATTTTTGAATCCGTGTTATATTAAAGTTATTAAACAATTCAATAAATTAGATGGAAAAAAGTTTAACGTATGAGAAATTTAAAATTATTTATCCTGTCTACTGTTTTTATTTTAGGAACTATCAGCTTTTCTTTTTCTGCAGATGATGAAAACCTATCAATAGAAGAGCAAGAAAACGAGCAGTCTATGTCAGATAATTCAGATAATAATTCTGCTTCTAGTGATGATTTAACAACAATAGAAGAAAAAACCGAAGTTGAAGTTGTAGAACAATATAAAGGAGGTACATTAAAAGATGTAAAGTTAGTTAGCCATTCTGATTCAGAAGATACTATTACTTTAATTTTAGATAAACCTACTGTTGCAGAGATTAGAGTTCTAAATTTACCTTACAGGCTATTTATTGATATGCCAATGCCATACAGGTGGCAAATTCCAGAAGAAAACATAAGCGAGCTTCCTGTTTCTGTTGTACAAGGATTTAGATATGGAAATCCTGCAGAGGGAATATTTAGAGTAACGGTTGATTTAACTAGAAGCTCTTATATTAGAAGAGTTTATACAAAAACTCTTGATAACAATGATATCAGATCAAGAGAAGAAAGTTCAGGATTAGGTTATGAATTTAATATTGATATATCAAGTAATTCAAAAGTTGGTGTTTCTAATTTAGCTGGTGTAAATTCAATAGTTTTTTCTAATGATAAAGGAATATTGCAAGAAATAGTTAATATAGCTAATGAAAAAGAGATTGTTGAAAAAAAATTGATAAGAGGGAAATCGGTAGAAGTTAAAATAAAAAATTATTTAGAAAGTGTTACTTACAAAAAACCAGAGATATCCGATTTATCAAGAAATGTAAGAGTTTTTATTGATTCTGGTCATGGAGGAAGAGATCCAGGCGCTATATCTTCTGGTAATGCGATTAAAGAAAAAGATTTATCGTTATTAATATCTAAAAGATTAAAACAAGAGTTAGAAAAAAATAAAGAAATTACAGTAATCATGTCAAGAGATGATGATTATTACGTACCTCTAAAAGATAGAATTCTTTGGGCTCAACACTTAGGAGCAAATATATTTATTTCCATACATGCGGATAACGCTTCTTCTGAATCAGATGCTTCAGGATTGTCTGTTTATACTTTATCAGAAGCAGCATCAGATATTCAAACTCAAACACTCGCAAATTCCGAGAATCAATCAGATTTAATTGCTGGTGTAGATTTAAATAACGATGATACTGAAGTTAATAATATATTGTTAAGTTTATCTCAAAGAGTTAAATCTAATGAATCTATAGATTTAGCTAGAAGTATTGTAGAGCAAGCTTCTAAAACAACAAAAGTTATGCCTAATCCTATAAAATCAGCAGGATTTGCTGTTTTAAAATTACCTAATACTCCTTCTGTATTAGTAGAATTAGGATTTTTATCTAATAGTGAAGATGTTCTTGAATTTCAGAAAGAATATTATCCAAAAAAAATGGCTGTAACTCTTGCTGCGAGTATAGAATATTATTTGTGGAAAAAAGGACAATTGCAAAATTTCCCTGTTGATGTTACATCTCGTATGAATTCTTATGTGGATGACGATATAGCTAAAGCAATAGAAAAAACATCATCAGGGCAAAATATAGATACTGATGTATCAAAAAGTAATTAATTTATTTTTTTAAGAGCTCCTTATGACTTAAGGAAGTTTAGCTTAAGTTATAAGGATTTATTAAGGTAAAAATATAAACATATGAATAAAATATATAGTCTAATTATAGAGTCTCTAAAAATTATTTTTGAGAGCTTCCTTTATTTATTTAAAGAGATAAAGTATTACTTATTAAATATTGTTCGTGTATTGTTATCAATTTTTGGATTGAAAAAACTTGTTAATAATAAAAAAAGTATTAACGATTTAATAGTTAAAACAGATAAAAAATTACAAAAAACAAAAGAAGATTCTTTACAAGTAATATCTAAGCCTTCAGAGTCTTATGAAGAAAAAATAATATTTCTTGATAAAAAAGGTGATTCTTTAAAAGAAAAAAAAGAGTATTTAGATAAAGAAAATATAGAGGATGTTTCTAAAAAAGCACAACAAAAAAAACAACATATTACTAGTAACAAAAAGAAGTCACATAAGTTAAGTAAATTTCTTATTATTATCTTTTTAATAATTGCTGTTCTTTTTACATATTTTGTCTGGGATTTACCGGATTATAAAAAATTAAAAGATTATGAACCACCATTAACTACAAGAATATATTCAGAAGAAGGCAATTTAGTTTCAGAATTAGCTTTGGAAAATAGATTATTTGTTCCGTTGGATTCTATTCCTAGTGTAGTTAAAGAAGCATTTATTTCTGCGGAAGATAAAAATTATCGCCATCATTTTGGGATAGATTTTTATGGTTTATTTAGAGCTTCATTTAATAATTTTATGTATTTATTAGGATATTCTAACAACATTGAAGGAGCTTCTACAATCACTCAACAGGTTGTAAAAAATCTTTTGTTAAGTAACGATAGAACTATAAAAAGAAAAATAAGAGAAGCAATTCTTACTTTACAAGTAGAAAAAGCCTACTCTAAAGATCATATACTTGAACTATATTTTAATGAAATATATTTAGGGAGATCTTCTTATGGAGTGTCTACAGCCTCTTTAAACTATTTTAATAAATCTATTACAGATATTAATTTACAAGAAGCAGCTTTTTTAGCTAGCTTACCAAAAGCTCCTTCTAAGTACGATCCAAGATTTTCTTATAAGATATCAAAGGAAAGAAGAGATTGGGTTATAGGTAGGATGTTGGCTGATGGTAAAATTACTCAAAAAGAAGCAGATGATGCGATTACAAGCCCTATAGATTTTGTTGATAGAAATGTAGAAGTACAAACATCAGTTTATTCATTATATTCAACAGAAGAAATAAGGAAGGAAATTATAAAAACTTTTGGATATGATAAAATCTATGCTGGTGGTTTAATAATAAAAACAACTATAAGTGATGATTTACAAGAATATGCTTATCAGGAATTAAGAAAAGGAATTATAAATTTTGATGCCAAAAAAGGGTATAGAGGTGTTTTAGATAGAACAGGAAAAAGTTCAGAATTTTTACAGTCTTTTACAAAAGAAGAAAAAATACCGAATTGGCTTAATGTTTTAAAAGAAAATTCACAGTCAAGAAATTATAGATATGATGTTTTACCGTGGCGTGTGGCTATCGTAATAAATAGTACAAAAGATAGAGTTAGTTTTGGATTGCTTGATGGTACAAAAGGTGTATTAGATTTATATCTTAATTTATGGGCGAAAGATAGCCAAAATAAAGAAGCTAAAGCATTAGAGAATTTTTCAGATATAATTCAAGTAGGTGATATTATTCTTGTTGAAAATAATAGCAACAGATGGTATTTAAGGCAAATTCCTGATGTTAATGGAGCTTTAGTGGCTATGAATCCGCAAACTGGTGAAATTTTAGCCATGCAAGGTGGTTTCTCCTTTGCTCTTAGTCAATTTAATCGTGCTACTCAAGCCTATAGACAACCAGGATCTGTCTTTAAACCTTTTGTATATTTAAGTGCTATACAACAAGGTAGAAAAACAACAGATAAAGTTTTAGATGCTCCTTTGGTAATAGAAACAGAAAATCAAGCATGGAAACCTAAAAATAATGCAAATTCTTATGGAGGATTTGTAACTTTAAGAAACGCAATAGAACAGTCAAGAAATTTAGCAACAATTAGAATAGCAAGTAATATCGGATTAGATTCTATATCACAAACAGTTATGAATTTGGGTTTATACAATACTCGTATTGAGAATTTATCAGAAGTATTAGGATCAAAAGAAGTTACTTTATTAAATATTGTAAACTCTTATGCTTCATTAGTTAATGGTGGTAAAAAGGTTAATCCTAGTTTAATTAGACAAGTACAAGATAAAAGTGGATCTATAATTTTTAGGAATGATGATAGGGAATGTTTAAATTGTAATGATGTTTCTTGGAAAAATCAAACACCACCAGAACTAGAAGATACAAGAGAGCAATTAATAGATCCGGTTGATACGGCTATTGTAGTTAGTCTACTACAAGGTGTTGTAGAAAGAGGAACAGGTAGAAGAACAAGATTTTCTGGATACAATATAGGAGGAAAAACAGGCACAACTAACAATGTTAAAGATGCTTGGTTTATTGGATTTACTCCAGATTTAGTTGTGGGAATATATTTTGGTGAAGACAATCCTAAAAGTTTAGGAAATGAAGAAGGAGCAACTAGTATTGCAGTTCCAGTTTTTGCAAACTTTATGAGATACGCACTAAAAGATAGAGAATCTTTGCCTTTTAGAACTCCAGAAGGATTAGAAATGATGTGGGTAAATTATAAAACGGGAGAACCAGGGAATCCAGGAGAACAGGGAGTTATTTTAGAAATGTTTAAGCAAGGAACATCTGAAAAACAAAATATTCTTACTGAAGATGGAAGAATCCAAGAAGTAATAAATAAAGAAATTTCTCATGAATCTATATCTGAAGATGGAATTTATTAATGACTAGCTGGAAATAAATTTTGTCTAATTATTCTGAACTTTTAAATATAGAAGAAATTTTAAAATCTATTAAGATAGATTTGGGTATTATTAATAATTCTTTTAATAAAGATAAAATAAATGAAGAAATTTTATCTTACGAAAATCAGATTAATAATGATTTTTTTTGGAATGATATTGAAAAATCTCGAGAAACATTAAAAGTTTATAATTCACTAAAAACTTATTTTGAAAGAATTAATAAAATTAATGATAAATATGAAGATTTATTAGTATTATATGAAATATCTATTGTTGAGAATGATAATATTCTTTTAAAAAACTGCCTTGATGAAGCTAACCAATTGTTAGAGATCATTGCAATAGAAAAATTAAATTCCTTATTTGATAATGAGATTTATAAAAATAATGCTTATTTAGAAATACATGCTGGTAGTGGTGGTGTTGATGCTCAAGATTTTGCTTCTATGCTACTTAGAATGTATATAAGATGGGCAGAAAAAAATAATTTTATAGTTAAAGAAATTGATTGTACTAAGTCGGAAATCGCAGGAATAAAATCAGTTATTTTAAGAATTGAAGGTCTTTATGCTTATGGCAATTTGCTTTCAGAGCAGGGAGTTCATAGGTTAGTTAGAATATCTCCTTTTAATTCAGAGGGGAAAAGACAAACTGGTTTTTGTGCTGTGTCGGTTTATCCAGAAATTACTGAAAAAGAAGAAATAAAAATAGAAGTAAAAGATTTGCGTATAGATACTTATAGATCAACAGGCGCAGGTGGACAACATGTAAATACTACAGATAGTGCTGTAAGAATTACACATCTTCCAACTGGTATAGTCGTTCAATCACAAGCGGAGAGATCTCAGTATAGAAATAAAGATACGGCTATGTCTTTATTAGTTTCTAAGTTAAATCAATTAGAAGAAAATAAAAAAAAATCAGACCAAAAAAGTAATTATAATTTACAAAAAAATATTGATTTTGGATCGCAAATTAGATCTTATATACTTAATCCGTATTCTTTGGTTAAAGATCATAGAACAAGTCATGAAAATTTTAACCCCAAAGATGTTTTTGATGGTGAATTAAAGGATTTTATTTTAGCGTATTTAGTTCTTAGAAAAAATTAAATATGCAAATTAAATACTACGATTGTATATTCTTTTAATTTATATTACAATACCCTCATACCACAATATTTTTAGGTATTTTTATAAGGATATTAAAAATTAAATGAAAAAGCTAATTTCTTATATTATTAAGATTTTTAATAAAATATCATTGTATACTTTATTTTTTTTAATATTTGTATTGTATGTAGTTTTATTTGAGATTCCAATCCCGTTTCTTGCTAACAAAGTTACTAAAACAATTTATGAAAAAAATATAGATTTATCTATAAATTCAATTTCCTTAGGCTGGAATTATAATATCAATAGACCAGTTGTTATTATTAAAGGACTGCTTTATAATCAAGGTAAATATTCTGTTAGACTAAGTAAATTAGGATTTTATCCTAGTATACCAAAATTAATTAAAGAAAAAGAGTTATATTTAGAAAAAATATTTGTTGAAGGTTTAAATTTGATAATAACATCCGGTGAACAAGAAGGATACAATATTAAATTGAATAATAATGATATTATTACAGACACTTATAAACCTTTAGAAACGGAAGTTCCAACTAAAAATCAGGAATCTTTTTTAGAAAAAATACAAAAAAAAGATAATTTTAAAAAATCACTTTTTTACCAATTATCATTAGAAATTAAAAAAGAAATTCCAACTTTACAATACCTAAATGAATTTATTATTTATAATTCTAATATTACTTATGTAAACCAACAAAAAGAGTCATTAATACTAGAAGTAGAGGATTTATCTTTAATTGAAAAACCAGAAAACATTGTTATTAATTTAAAATCTTTATTAATTTTAAATGATAGTGAAAATAAGCCCTCTAAATTAACATTAAATGCTTCTATTAATAATAAAAATATTGTAGAATGGTCTTTATCTTTAGAAAAAGTATTATTGTCTAATCTTCATAATCATGTTACAAAAGATTATTTTAAAAATCTAACTTTAGAAGGATTTGAAGGAAACATTGATATGCAAGGATTTTATGATACTAAATTAGGATTACAAAATTTCAATTCTTCGGTTTATGTTAAACAAGGATCTTTGCTTTATGAAGATTACATTAGTATTCCCATGAAAATAAATAGTTTATCTTATGATTTATTTTATGATAAAAAAGAAGATACTATTAATATGAAAAATTTTAATATTAATTTTGCTAATAATAATGTTTTATCTTCTAATATTATAGGTTTAAATCTTGTATTAGATAGATTAAATGCAGATTTAAAGTTTGATTTTAAAGATAATTCTTTAATTGCAAATAAAATAACGATTTTTAGTGGAGTTAATAAACTGAACACATCTATAGAATATTTACCTTATTCTAATAAAAAACAAGGCTATCTTAAGATAGAGTCTGAATCATCTAATTTAGATATAGGTTTTTTAAAAAAAAATTGGCCAAAAAAATATCTAATTGAGGTTAGAAAGTGGATTGTTGCTAACATCTCTAATGCTAAAATAGATAAAACTTCTTTTAAAATGAATTTAACTTTTTCAAAAGATGAGGCTAGTGTTTCTGCCTTAGAAGGAGAAGTATTTTTATCTGACGCTCAGCTAATATATTTACAAGGCTTACCAAAAGCACAAGCAAAAAAAGTAAATGTTAAATACAATATGAATGATGTAGTTATTAATTATACTGATGCAAATACAGGAGATATTTTATCTCAAACCGGTGAAATTAGATTTTTTAATAATTCTAAGAGCAAAAATACTTATGAAGGAGCAATGAGTTTAAATTTAGAGGCATCATCAAATCTTGATGAGGCCCTTTTATTTATAAATAATAAACCGCTTGATTTACTTAAAAAGACCGGCTTAAATGCTAATAATTTATCAGGAAAAGTTAAGGGTAATATTAAGCTGGATTATTCTTTTTATTCTAATGAAGTTTTTAATAAAGATATCAAATTAAGTTTATATAATGTTTCTTTTGTTGATGTTTTACCAAAAATTGATGTCTCTGGATCTAACTTAAATTTTTTATTGAATGATAATGGCTTAAAAATAAACGGGACTGGTTTTCTTTTTGAAGAAAAAATAGAAACAGGAATACAAATAAATTGGGAAAATAAATCTAATGTTATACAAACATACTCTGTAGATGTAAAAAACTTTCCTATTGTAAAATTACAGGAGTTTGATTTTTTAGATAAAACAATCTTAGCAATGGTAGATGGTTCTATAGATGGAAAATTTGTATATAATAAAAATAATGATGAAGAAAGGCTATCGTTTTATACAGATTTAACAAATTCTTTATTTTACATAGATATTTTTAACTATAAAAATAAACAAGAAAATAAATTAATCCTAGAAGGTGTAAGCATATTTAATAATAATAAAATACAAAGAATTAAAGATCTAAAGTTGTATGCTTCAGATATTAATGTTTCTATGGATATAGAGTTAAATCAAGAAGATAATAAATCTCTAATTTTTAATAATTTTTTCATAAAAGATAAGGCAAATTTTAAAGGGACTATAGATTATTCTAAAGAGATGAAAGTTTTTAATTTGCAAGGTTCTTTTTTAGATTTATATCCTATATTATCTTACTTTAAAGGCAATAATAATATGTACAGCGATGATAATCAGAAAGATATTAGTAAAGGCAAAGAAAAAAATAATAAGAAAAGAGGAATTATTTTAAGAAAAAATCAAAAAGCAGAAAAAGAAAAACAACAAGAAGAAATTATAAAAGAAGAGGATATAAGTAATATAATATCCGAAGAAAATTTTGAAAATATAAATACAGACGATACTTCTTTAAGTGATAAAATTGGTAATTTTAAATTAAAGATTAATTTTGATAAAATAATTAATCGTAATAGATCTATTAATGATGCTTCTTTAAATATATTATGGAAAGATAATTTTTTAGTATTATTATCTTTTTCTACAAAAATTGGATCATCTAAAGAAAGTAGTTATGCTCTATTTGATGAAAAAACATCAATACTAGGATTTAGGATTCAAAATACAGGTGATTTTTTAAGATTATTAAATTTTTCTAGCCAAATTTCTGGTGGAGATTTAGAAGGAACTATTGACATAAAAAAAATTATTTCTCCAGATAGTAAAAAATTCCATATTGAAAGTAATGGAAAATTTGTGTTAAATACTTTTTCAGCAGGAATAAATTTTGCCACAGCTTATGGATCATTTAGAGGGAAAGACTTATATTTCAGAGTAGATGAATTAGAATTGCAAGGAAATTTAATGGGTGGTAATATGAAAGGGTATGTTGATGTTAAAAATCAATATATTGATATCTATGGAAAACTTATGCCTATATGGGGAGCTAATAATTTATTTACCAATGCTCCTATTCTTAAATCTTTATTTGATAATGTGCCAGTAGCTAAAAATTTAATTCAGGTTAATTCTCGTATTAATGGATATTTTGATGATATACATTATTCAGTTTTTTCTAAAAATTTACAAAAAAACGATATTATAAATGAATTTAATTATAATAAATTAGGAGAAAAATAAGATATTTCAGATTAATATAAAATTACTTTTATAAAGAAAGTATCTTAAACTAAGAAACTGTTATAGATAAAATAGAAACAAAAAATAATGATTTAACAAAAAAAAGAAGAATTTTATGATAAATAACTAAATTGTTGGTCCTAAAATGAATAAACTAATATAAATTCAAACAAAATTATACAAAAAAAGTTGGCTTTATTTTGCGCATAACCATCAATAAATAAAGATAATTATGCACAAAATAATAATAACTAAGCATCTTTTATTTTTACTAAAATATGCTTTTTTTTACCTAAAGAAATCTTAATAATATTTTTAGAAATATTATTTTTGCTTAAATTATAACCAATATCAGATACAGGAATATTATTAATTTTTATACCTAAATTTTGAATTAATTTTTTTCCTTCACTATTACTTGATGTTAATCCTAACTCAACTAAATATCCAACTAAAGATATTCCCGTACTTAATTTAGATTCCTCTACAAAAAATGTTGGTAAATTATCATCTAAATTACCTTTTTCAAATGTATTTATAGCGGTATTTTGGTTTAATTCAGCTTCTTTAATACCATGACAAAGTTTTGTAATTTCAAAGGCAAGAATTTTCTTAGCTTCGTTAATATCCTTACCTTTTAATTTAGCTAATTCTACTATATGAGACATTGGCAATTCTGTAAATAGTTTTAAATATTTAATTACATCTAAATCATCAACATTTCTAAAGTATTGGTAAAATTCCCAAGTAGAAAGATGGTCTTCATCTAACCAAATAGCACCATTAGCAGTTTTACCCATTTTAGTACCATCGCTTTTAGTAACCAAAGGAGTAGTTAAAGCAAATACTTCTTTTTGAGAAATCCTTCTTACCAATTCTACACCATTAATGATATTTCCCCATTGATCAGAACCACCCATTTGTAGTGAAACACCATAACTTTTATTTAAGTAGTAGAAATCTACAGCTTGTAGTAGCATATAGTTAAACTCAAGAAAAGTCATAGGATTTTCTCTTTCTAAACGTAATTTAACGCTATCAAAAGCTAACATTCTATTAATTGTAAAAGATGTACCAAAATCTCTTAAGAATTCTAGGTAGTTAAATTTACATAACCACTCAGCATTATTTACTATCTGTGCAGGATTTTCGCCATCAAAAGTTAAAAATTTTGCTAATACCGATTTAATACCAAGCATATTAGTATTAATTCCTTCCATACTTAGCATTTTTCTACTTTCATCTCTTCCTGAGGGATCTCCAATTATCGTTGTTCCTCCACCTAAAAGAGCCACTGGTGTATGCCCAAATTTTTGTAAGTATCTTAGCAATAAAATTTGTATTAAACTACCAACGTGTAAAGAGGTAGCTGTACAATCAAAACCAATATATCCTTTAACTTTTTCTTGAGATAATAACTCATCAAGAACTTCAAATGACGAACATTGGTGTATAAAGCCTCTTTCTTGTAAGGTATTTAAAAAATCTGATTTAAAATCCATAATTAGTACTTCTATTTTATATTTATTATTTTACTTCGTTTTCTTTTTGTATTGTTTTAAGTTCTTGTTTAATGTAAATATCTAGTAGATTGTACAATTCATCCTGATGTTGATTAAAGAAATGATCAGCATTTTTAATTACTTTATAATCAATTTCTTTATCTTTTGTTCTAATAGCCTTTTTTATAATTTTTTCTGCTTCTTTAATAGGTGCAACTGTATCTTTATCAGCATGTACAAATAATCCGTTAGTAGGACAAGGATAAATAAAAGACATATCAAACATATTAGCAGGCGATCCAATAGCAACAAAACGATTAACTTCTATTCTACGCATCATAATTTGGATAGCAATATAAGCTCCAAAAGAAAATCCTGCAACCCAAAAAGAAGAATTGGTGGGCTCATTTTCTTGAATCCAATCACAACAAGTACTTGCATCTATAATTTCCTCAACACCGGCACCATAAGCACCTTCAGAATTACCAACTCCCCTAAAATTAAATCTTAATGTAGAAAATCCATTGTTTAAAAATACTTTTTCCATCAAGAAAACAACTTTATTGTGCATATTTCCACCATACAAAGGATGAGGATGCAGTAATAAAACGCATGGTGCATTTGGTTGTTCAGATTTTTTATAAATACCTTCCAGCTTTCCTGAAACAGAGTTTACATTTACTTGCATTAAACTTATTCCTAATTCCTAATTTGTCAATATCCTATTGTAGTTTAAGATACATGTATTTTCAAGTTTAAAGATATATAAAGTTGGAAACAGGTTATAGAGGAATCTATTTTGTATACAAAATATAAAATATATACTATAATAATGGTAAGATATAATGTATTCAAGCTATGTCTTATTCTTATATTAAATATATTGAATTAGTTACAAAAGGTAAATATGAAATTAAGCACAAAAGGTAGATATGCGGTTATGGCAATGGTTGATATTGCTACTAACTTAGAGGAAGGAAAAAATATTTCTTTGCAAACGATATCAGAAAGAAACAATATTTCAGTGTCTTATTTAGAACAACTATTTATTAAACTAAAAAAAAATGATTTAGTCCAAAGTGTTAAAGGTCCAAAAGGTGGTTACAGATTAACAAAAAAACCATCTGAGATTTTTGTATCAGATATAGTACAAGCTGTAGATGAAAAAATTGAATTCCTAAAATGTGCAACAGAAAGAGGATGTTCTAAAAATGGATTATGTAATTCTCATGATCTATGGAGTAATCTAATGATGAATATATATCATTATTTGAATTCTATATCTTTAGAGCAAGTAATTGAAAACAATTATAAAAGACTAAAAAACTAAAAAAGGAAAAAAAATGCCTGAAAATAAATTAATTTATTTAGATTATCAAGCAACTACGCCTACAGATCCAAGAGTTATTGAGAAAATGATACCTTATTTTTATGAAAATTTTGGGAACCCGCATTCAAGGAATCATGCTGTTGGTTGGAAGGCAGAAGAAGCAATTGAACAAGCTCGTGAAAATATTGCAAAATTAATTAATACTAACAAAAAAGATATTATTTTTGTCTCAGGAGCAACGGAAGCAAATAACCTAGCTCTAAAAGGAGTTATGGAATTTTATGGAAAACAAGGAAAAAAACATTTAATAATAAGTGCAATAGAACATAAGTGCGTTTTAGCATCAGCTTATGATTTAGAAGAAAAAGGTTACAAAGTAACAATTCTACCTGTAGAAGTTAATGGAATTGTAGATTTAGAAAAGCTAAAATCTGCAATAACTAATGAAACAGCATTAGTGTCAATAATGATGGTTAATAACGAAATAGGAACAATTCAACCAATTAAAGAAATAGGTTCTATTTGTAGAGAAAAAGGAGTTTTTTTTCATACCGATGCCGCACAAGCCGTAGGTAAAATTCCTGTAGATGTTGAAGAATGTAATATAGATCTTATGAGTGTATCAGCTCATAAAATGTATGGTCCAATGGGGATAGGGGCGTTATACATAAGAAGAAAACCAAGAGTAAGAGTCCTAGCTCAAATGCACGGTGGATTTCAAGAAAGAGGAATAAGATCAGGAACTCTACCAACTCCGCTATGTGTAGGATTTGGTGAGGCTGCAACAATAGCCCTAAAAGAAATGGATGAGGAAATGAAAAGAATTACATCTTTATCTAAAAAATTAAAAGATGGAATTAATAATTCTTTAAAATCTGTTTACCTAAATGGAGATGCAGAGCGTAGAATTTATTCTAATCTTAATATGAGTTTTGCTGGTGTTGAAGGTGAAAGTTTGTTAATGGGGTTAAATAATCATATAGCTGTATCTTCAGGTTCTGCTTGTACTTCAGCATCTCTTGAATCTTCTTATGTGCTTAAAGGAATCGGTTTAGAAGATGAGCTAGCTCATACATCAATAAGATTTGGACTGGGTAGATTCACAACAGAACAAGAAATAGATATGGCTTTAGAAAAAATTATATCAACAGTAAATAGACTAAGAGAGATGAGTCCTATTTGGGAAATGATGGAAGCTGGGATAGATTTGAAAACTATTAAGTGGTCAGAACATTAATTGATATTAGATTGTAAATATATAAATAATAAAATAAAAGAGGATAAAATGGTTTATAGTAAAAAAGTTGTTGATCATTATGAAAATCCAAGAAATATAGGATCAATGGATGAAAAAGATGAATCTGTAGGAACATCAATAGTAGGAGCTCCCGCTTGTGGTGATGTTATGAAGCTACAAATTAAAGTAAGTAAGGATGGTATAATAGAAGATGCAAAGTTTAAGACTTTCGGATGTGGAACAGCTATAGCGTCATCATCTTTAGTTACCGAAATTTTAAAAGGTAAAACGCTAGATGAAGCACTTGCCGTTAAAAATACAGATATTGCAGATGAATTAGAACTTCCTCCTGTTAAAATTCATTGTTCAGTATTAGCAGAAGAAGCAGTAAAAGGTGCAATTCAAGATTATAAATCTAAAAGATCTTAAGCAGATTAATGGTAATTAAATGCAAAAGAAAATTATAAATTTGTCACAAAATGCTATTGATAAAATAGAAAATATTATACAAAATAGAGCATCTAAACCATTAGGATTAAGGGTATCTTTAAAAACTAAGGGTTGTTCTGGCTTATCATGGAGTTTAGACTTTATTGATGAGGTAAGTAAGTTTGATGAGCATATGAACTATAGTGGAATAGATATTTATATAGATCCTAAAGCAGTACTTTTTGTTATAGGGTCAACAATAGATTACGTAAAAAACGATCTTGAAGAAGGGTTTGTTTTTAGTAATCCTAATGAAAAAGCTAGATGTGGTTGTGGAGAGTCTTTCACTGTTTAATATGAATATCAAGGTAAATATTTTATGAATATAATATGTGTAAACTGTCAAAATAGATTTGATGTGTTATTAAGCACTTTTGTGTGTACTGTATGTTGTTATCTTAATCCTCTAAAAAAAATAGATTTTTTTTCGTATATGGGGTTGCCCAAAAATTTAGATGTTGACCTAAAAAAATTAGAATTACAATTTAACAATTTAATGATAAAGTATCACCCAGATAGCTTTGTAAACAAAACTGAAGAAGAAAAAATTAATTCTTTGAATCATGGTGGTTATCTAAACGAAGCTTATGATGTTTTAAAAAATGAAACATCTCGCTTTGCATATCTGTATGAAATCACAAATAAGCAAAGTATTGTATCTGAAGATACCGTAAATAATTCGGAACTTTTTATGGAGTTTTTTGAATATTATGAAGAATTAGAAAGCATTCAAAATACAGATAATCTAAAAATTTTCAGAGATAAACTTTTTCAAATGAAGCAAAACATTCTAAAAGAAAATATAAATATAGATTTTTTAAATAAAGAAATAAGTTTTAAAATATATGTAAAATTAAAATATATTGATAAAATAATTGAGAAATCTATTGATAAAATAATATAAACGGTGATTTATGTCTTTAATTCAAATAAATGATTTAGCATCAACAAAAAAAAAACTAACAGAAGAGTTATCTCAAGATGATGGAGTTGCAATAGGTATAGACTTAGGAACATCTAATTCTGTAATTAGTTATCATGATGGTGATAAAATTGAAATAATTGCAGATGATTATGGGAAATTAATTCCCTCAATTGTATTTTATGGAGATAATGAAACTTTAGTAGGGAAAAAGGCTTTAGAGAAACAAAATGAAAATCTAGTATTTAAGTCTATCAAAAGATTTATAGGTAAATCTAGCAAAGATTTAATAAATGAAGATGTTTTCTACAATTTTGATAGTAGTCAACCTACAATAAAGTTTAAAAATCAGCAAAATAAATTTGTAACACCAGAAGAAATATCATCAGAAATTTTAAAATATATTAAAAATGTAGCGGAGAAAAAAATATCAAAAAAAGTTAAAAGTGCAGTTATAACAGTTCCAGCATATTTTGATGAAAATCAAAGAATGGCCACAAAAAATTCTGCCCAACTAGCTGGTTTAAAAGTTTTAAGGCTAATAAATGAGCCAACATCGGCAGCATTAGCTTATGGTTTAGAACAATCAAATAATGAAAAATTGCAAGGAATTTATTTAGTTTATGACTTAGGAGGAGGAACTTTTGATATTTCAATTTTGCAATTACAAAAAGGAGTATTTAAAGTTTTATCAAGCCTAGGAGATACATCCTTAGGTGGAGATGATATAGATAACATACTTGTAAAAGAAATTTACAAAAAAATTAGTACTGACATAGTCTCTCCGTTAGATAAATCTTTTCTTATTAATATTGCTAAATCTATAAAAGAAGGGTTATCTTTTAATGATAGTGTTTCTAAAAAATTTGATTTTGCTGGTAAAACAATTGATTTTTCTATCACTAAAGTAGATTTTGAAGAAAAAATTTCCAAAATTATAGAAAAAACTCTAAGTATGTGTAAATCAGCAATATCAGATGCAAAATTAATTATTTCTGAAATTAAAGGGGTAATTTTAGTAGGAGGCAGTACTAAAATTCCTTATATTAAGAACAATTTAGAAAAATTATTTGGTATAAAACCTCTATGTAGCATTAATCCCGATGAAGTGGTTGCTATGGGTGCTGGATATAAATCTGCTGAGCTAAGTGGTAAAACTGCTAATTCTTTACTTCTTGATGTTATACCTCTTTCTTTAGGATTAGAGACAGCTGGTGGTATTGCAGAAAAAATTATTCATAGGAATACGCTTATTCCAATTACAAGAAAGCAACAATTTACAACTTTTAAAGATAATCAAACAGGTATGATAATTCATATTTTGCAAGGAGAAAGAGAATTAGTAAAAGATTTAAGATCTTTAGGTAAGTTCTCTTTAAAAGGAATTCCGCCAATGCCTGCTGGTATTGCTAAGGTTATGGTATCTTTTTCTATTGATGCTGATGGATTACTAAAAGTAGAAGCAAAAGAAGAAAGAACAGGAATATCTCAATTTGTAGAAGTTAAACCTTCGTGGGGGCTGGATTTTAATTCTATGAGACAAATTATTGAAGATGGAATGGAGCATGCAGAAGAAGATATGAAACAACGCCTTTTATTGCAATCTAAAACAGAAGCTCAAAGAGTTGTAGATGCTCTTGTTGTTGCTTTGCAAGAAGATAGTGAATTGTTATCAGAAGAATCTAAATTAGATATTAATGAATCATTAGAAATATTGCTTGAATCAATGAAACATGAAAATAAATTAATAATAGATGAAAATGTAGAGAATTTAGATAAAATTACATCAAAATTTGCTGGAGATAGAATGAACAAAAAAATTAATAAAGTTTTATCTGGTAAAAAATTAAAAGATGTAGAAAAAAACTTAATCTAGTATTATTTACATATAAAAATATCAATAAGATTATATGAATATAAATTACTTTTAAATATCCATTGAATAAATAATAAGCAAATCATTGTTAAATTTAATAGTTATTAAGAATAATAGTGGTGTGTGTATAAACTAAATAAAATTAATGTAAAAATTTATTTTTTGGTATATTATTATATGATAGATGAGAATTATAGGAGAATAAAATGGTAAAGGTGATTTTTAAAATTGCAGATGAAAAAATAGAAGTAGAAGTAATAGAAGGAACAACCATCTTAGAAGCCGCTCATTCTAATGGTGTAGCTTTAGAAGGTGCTTGCGAGGGATCTCTTGCTTGTTCTACTTGTCATGTAATTTTAGAGAAAGAATATTTTGATAAATTATCAGCACCAAGTGAAGATGAGGAAGATATGTTAGATATGGCTTTTGGTTTAACAGCAACTTCAAGATTAGGTTGTCAAGTTCCTATTACTAAAGATTTAGAAGGGGCAGTTTTTAGTATCCCATATAAAACGAGAAATAGCTAATTTAATAAAGTAGGTTATTTCATGAAATGGTTAGAAATCTATGATATCTCCATAAAATTAGAAGAAAATTATCCTGATGTTGATATTATGAATCTAAGTTTTACTAAGTTAAAATCATTAGTTATTAGCTTAGAAAATTTTAATGATGATGTTGATGTTTCTAATGAAAAAATATTAGAAGCAATTCAAATGGCATGGATAGAAGAGAGAGAATAAACTATAATGAAAATTATAAACTTAATTTTATTTAAAATAGGTAGTTCTGCAATTAAATCTTTAGAAGTTCTAGGAGCTACATTATTATTTGTACTTGTATCTCTTTCTCATATTGTAAGACCTACAATTTATTTTAGAAATATATGCAAACAATTTATGGAAATAGCATTTTATTCATTACCAATTGTAGGATTAACAGCATTTTTTACAGGAATGGTATTAGCTCTACAAAGTTATATTGGGTTTGCAAGATTTTCAGCAGAAGGTGCAATTGCTAATGTTGTGGTGATATCAATCACTCGTGAGTTAGGTCCTGTTTTAACAGCACTTATGGTGGCTGGTAGAATATCAGGTGCAATAGCTGCAGAAATTGGTACAATGAAAGTTTCAGAGCAACTAGATGCTCTTTATACCTTATCCGTTAATCCTATTAAATATCTAATTACTCCTAAAATTATAGCAGGTATATTTGCTTTACCAATATTGGTATTAGTTGCCGATATTATTGGTGTAATGGGTGGTTGGATTGTAGCAGTTATGCAACTAGATTTTAGTAGTTCTCTATATTTAAAAAGCACAATGTCGTTTGTAACATTTTTAGATGTATTCTCTGGTTTGGTAAAAGCTATGGTTTTTGGACTAATAATAACAGTTATGGGTTGTTTCTTTGGTTATTTTAGTGGTAAAGGTGCTATGGGTGTTGGTAAAGCTACCACCAATTCTGTTGTTGTTTCTTCTATTTTAATATTTTTATTTGATTACATTTTAACAGTATTATTTTTTAACGCCATAAGATAGGAGATAATTATGAGTGATTTTGCTATTAGTGTTCAGAATGTTTCTAAATCTTTTGGGTCTAAAATAGTTTTAGATAATGTTTCCCTAGATGTTAAAAAAGGAGAATCCTATGTTTTAATAGGAAGTTCTGGTTCGGGAAAATCAGTTTTAGTTAAAAATATTATGGGTATAATTAAACCTAATTCTGGAAAAATAATTTTGGATGGTATAGATGTTACAAATATATCTAAAGATAAAAGAATAAAAATGAAGTCTTCTGTAGGAATGTTATTTCAAGGAGGAGCTTTATTTGATAGTTTAAGTGTTCAAGAAAATATTGTATTTGGTATAGATATTTATAAAAAATTATCAAAATTGGAATCTACAAAAATAGCAACAGAAAATTTAGAATTGGTAGGGTTAGATGATAATATTTTGCACCTTTATCCATCAGAATTATCAGGGGGTATGCAAAAAAGAGTTGCTTTTGCAAGATTAATTGCAACCAAACCTAAAATTGTATTTTTTGATGAACCAACATCAGGTTTAGATCCTGCTATGTCTAATGTTATTAACGACTTAATTATTAAAATAACTAAATATCTAGGATTTTCGTCGTTCACTATTACCCATGATATGAATAGTGCAAAAAAAATTTCCGACAAAATTGGCATGCTATATAAATCTAAAATAGTTTGGGAAGGTTTACCTTCAGAAATAGATACCACCTCTAATGAAGTTGTTAACAAATTTATTAATGGTATTTATTAAGAATGGTGATTATGTAAAATAAAATAAAGTTCTTTTGTAGTAGTGCTGTATTTATAGTATGCACATCTTTATTAGATATTATCTTGAGGCTATTTATTGAAAGTTTTTTTCCCTTTATCTTTAAGCTTTAATGCAACATTATCTTGTTGTTTTAATTTAAAGAAAAAGCAATATTCTATTGTTGCTACATCTAATTTAAAAAGTATGTTTGCATTTCAAAGCTACTTAGTATGTAATAAGAAAGAACTTATGAGAGTTAATCCTAATATTAACCTATATAATGCTACTGATATTTTAGAATTATTTTTGCTTCTTTTCCCTAAGGTCTTATGTTCATCTAATCCATTTAGTATATACAAATTTTTAACAAATAATCATATTCAAAAAAAAAACAATAAAGAGGGAGTTTTAGAACAAGAAGCTGTTTTAATTAGTGAAATTGTTAATATATGTGGGAATTATATATCTAAATTACCAGAAAAAGAACAAGAAGAGCTATATTCTTTATGTTGTTTTTTAAAAGAAGAAGATTGGATATTTGCAGATTTTGTTTTAGAAAATATCTCTTATAATTTTAAGAAAGTAGATTCTAAATATTTAAGAACATGGGAACTTATTAAAGACTTTAAAGAAAAAGATGAAAATCCAGTTGTTATAGAAAATAATACTGAAAGTAATCCAATTAATAATGAAGATATGTTAAATACCTTAAAGATATTAACAGCAAGATTTTCTACAAATAGAGTAGAACAAGTTAGATATGCCTCTAGCATTCAAAATATGTTCAATCTTAATGAAAATGCTGATAGAAATTTTATTTTTGCCGAAGCTGGAACTGGTACTGGTAAAACCTTAGCTTACTTAGCTCCGATTTTAACTTTTATTAAAGAAAATCCTACAAAGCAAGTCTTAATATCAACGTATTCTAAAACATTACAAAAACAAATTATTAAAGAATTAAAAAACTCTTTTGCAACAAAAGAAGAATTTGAAGAAAAAGCAACTTCAATAAAAGGAAGTAATAATTATCTTTGCTTGTTAAATTATAAAAGTCTTCTATCTAATTTAAGATTAATCCCTAATTCATCTTTATTTTTAGTTATTATATCAAGATGGATAAAACAAAGTGAAGATGGAGATTTAAGCGGAGGAGATTTATCACCTTTAATGTTTGAAATTTTTCCAAATAGTTTGTTCGCTTTTTTATTAAATAGAAAAGAAGAATGTATTTATAGTAAGTGTCCGCATTTTAAAAATTGCTTTATTATGAAAGCAAGGTATAAAGCAAAAAAATCAAATATTGTAGTTTCTAACCATGCTTTTAGTTTGCTAAATTCTTGTTTAGGTATAAAATATGTGCTTTTTGATGAGGCTCATCACTTATTTTCTACTTCAGATGATGTTTTTAGTTTAGAAATTAGTTGTTTATCTACATATTCTTTAAAAATTTGGATTAATGGCAGTAATTCATCATTGCAAGCAAAAAAAGAAACTAATGGATTTAAAGTTCGCTTATCAACTTTATTAAAAACTAAAGATGAGCCAACAGAAGAAGAACAAAAAATAGATCTTAGTATATCATCTATAATTGATGCTTTTATATCAAGTTCAAGTATATTACCAGAATTTAATTCTGTGGATAGAATAAAAGGTAATATACCTAAAAATGTTATTGAGGAATTTTTATATCACCTTTATTTACATGTATTAAAAAATAATGATGATCTGAACCAATACTATAATATAGAAAGTAAAGTTGTTTTTGAAACATTTAGTAAAAATTTCTATGAATCAATAGATAATGCTAAAAAATCACTAGAAAAAATCTTAAATTTAGGATCTAAACTTCATGTGCTTTTAAAACAAAAATTAGTTTTTTTAAATTCAGAAGAACAATTTAGTTTAGAAGAATTTATAAAAATATTTGAAGTAGTGTGTTTAAACCAAATATTAGAATATTATAATATGCTAGAAGAGTTATCAAACCCAGATTCAAAATTTATTTATAGATTTATGATAGAAAAAGAAGAGGGTAATGTTTTAAATATAGGATACTACAAAAACTATATTGATCCTACCATGCCTTTTGCTAATACTATATTATCAACTGTAAGGGGAGTGACTTTTACATCAGCAACTCTTAGTGATAGTTATAATAACAATAATGATAATTATATTGATATAAATAGATTTGGTTTATCACATTTAGATTCTTATATAATAAATTCAATTAGTATTAAATCTCCTTTTGATTATAAAGAAAATTCTAAAATTATTATTTTAAATTCTAATTCTAATAATATTACAAATTTATCTAACTATATCTTAGAAATTTTTAAGGCTTCTGATGGTGGAGGGCTGGCATTATTTACATCTATTAATCGCTTAAAGCAAGTATACAAAAATATTAGCCAATCCATGTCTTCTAATAATATGAAATTAATGGCACAGCATATTAATAACCAAAAAATATCTAATTTAATAGAAATCTTTAAAGATGATACTAATAGTTGTTTATTAGGTACAGATTCAGCAAGAGACGGTATTGATATACCAGGAGAATCGCTAAGAATTGTAATATTTGAAAAAGTTCCATGGCCAAAACCAGATATTTTACTAAAATCTCGTATTGATTTCTTAGGTCAATCTTATGTAGATCAAAGCATAAGATTAAAATTAAGGCAAGCATTTGGAAGGATTATAAGAAGAGATGAAGACAGAGGAATTTTTATATTGTTACAAAGTGCTGTTCCATCTAAATTTTTATTAGCTTTTCCTAAAGAAATTGAAGTGCAAAAAATATCACTAGAAGAAATAGTATCAAATATAAAAATTTTTTTTAATAAAGGTAAAAAATCTTAGCAATAATATCTATATAAAGTAAATAATATTTGATACAAATAATCAAAAATATTACTATTATGAAGTTGTTAAAATTTGAAATATTGATTTTCATAATCGTTTGAGTAGGTATAAAAAATATATGATAAAAAAATTACTTCCATTATTTTTATTTGTTTTAATAAGTTTCTTTTATGTACAAAATGGAAATGCTGCAGATAAAAAATGCCCTGATGAAACCGGTACACTTACAGTTGTTTGTGGTGCGAATTCTCCTGATGCCAATGGAACTATTTTATGGTCAAATACTAATAAATCTCTTCAAGATCTAAGTGTTATACAGGCAATTTTAAATGTTAGAAATAAATCTAGGATTCTTTTCAAGTCTGATTCTACTATCTCATTTGATGCAAATGGTTGTGAATCTGATACCTGTGGTAGTAAAAATCCATATGATAGAGACTATAATATTAATACATTAGAGGTTGATAATTCTGAATTTTTTCAGGGTAATGGTTCAAATCCTCTTGTATATATGAAAGATGAAAATAAACTTACGATAACAAATAACTCTACAGTTACCTTAGGACACATAAAAGAAAAAGAAACAGGTGGTATAAGTCAAAATGGTGCATTGGTATGTACTTCTTCAAAAGATGGTTGTTATACTTCACTTGATATTTCGGTGAGAGATGCTGATTTAGCTATTGGTAGTATAATTTTTGAAAATCCTTTTTCTAGGATAAGAGCTATCCGTGTAAACAATGAGAATTCAGAAAGGGGTAAGTATAGAGTAACTTTTGGTGGAGATATAAAAGTATCTAGTGTTGAGGTAGTTTCTTTAAAAAATGCTGATGTCATAATAGGTGGAGATTTTATTGCATACGGAGTAAGCAATAATCCAAGTGAAACAATGACAGGAAAGATTAATTCTATTAATTTAGATTACTCTGATCTTGTTTTAAGAGGGGATACAATGGGGCAGGCTAGTTCTATTCTAGTAAGGAGGGAATCAGTTTTTAAAGTTGATCCAAGATCAGGAGGAGAGCATACTTTGGTTTTGGGTGGTGGAGACTCTGTTATTAATGTGGATGGAAAATCTAAATTTATAGCTCATAATATAAAAATGAATGTTCCAACTGTAACCTTTATTGCTTCAGATGAAGGAACAACGATTAATGTAAATAAAGTGTATTTTGCTGATAGTGTATATGGGTTTGGAAAATTAACCATAGATGCAACTGTAAAATCTTCAGTAGATTTTGGTATAATTGATTCTAGAGAAAATTGCTTGAGTGGCAATTGCGGCAATAATAGTGCTCAAACAATAGAATTAAGAGGAGATAAGTTATCTTCTTTTAAAATAGGTAAAATTTTTATTGATAATGATGCAACTATTCTTGATATTATTAATGTTTATGGTTCAATTGATGAAATTAATTATTCTAATTCATTTGCAAGGATATTTTCGTCAAAAACAGCAGAAAAATCTCTACATATAGGATCTATAAATTTTTTATATGATGCACCAGAAATTAATGGAAAGGTTAATTATTACGTTGGATTAAGAGGGCTTAATTCAAAAATAGATAACTTTAATTTTAAAAAAAGTGATTATTTAGAGTTTGATACATACGATTCTAACATTCAAACAAATAATATTGTATGTAGTGAATACTGTAATAATATTACTTTTATGGGGAATGAAGTAACTCCAGTTAAGGAAAGAGAAATTTTTAATTTTAGTATTAATAATTTTAATGCAGGTAGTTCTAATCAAGAAAAAGCTTCTAATTCTTTTAAAGATATTTCATTGAAGGTTTCTGGTCGTTATGATAGTAATGGAATTTTTGCAGCAGAAAACAGCAAATTAGAATTTGGATCTTTAAATGGTACATACGAAAGTATTAATTTAAAATCTTCAAATCTAACAATTGAAAAAAATTCAGATATGATACTAAACTCAGGTAAAATTGATATAGATTCAGGATCAACATTTACAGTTAAAGGAAACATCTTTAAAAATCCAGATAGTGTAAATATTATTAATAATGGTACATTAAACATTTTAGTTGGAAACAATTTTCATAGCTTAAGAAATGAAAAAAATGCAATGACTAAATTAGATGGGGGTTCTCATATTATTCTTATAGATAATTTAGGTACTCTTAAGTTACATAAAGGAGCAACAATAGATAGGTTAAATAATGAAAGTATAATAGAGATATATGGGGAAAACAGAATAGAGAGTTATAATAGTAATACTGAAAATAGTGAGTTAAAGTTTATTATTAATGATAGAAAATCAAGTCCTACTTTAACTATTCATAAAATGGAGAACGAAACTTATTTAGGAAAAATGAGTATAAGCTTTAAGGGGACTAATGTTTTAAAACCAGGGTTATCAAATAGATACAACCTAATTAAAACAGAAAAAGGAAGCATAGGTATTGATCACGATGAATATTCTAAAATGCTAAATTTCACTCCTCCATGGCTAGTTCATGATGAAAATATTGATTTTAATAATTCTGAAAATGCAGATGAAGGCGAAACTGCTTGGGTTAATATCCAAAGATTAACCGATTACTCTACCCTTGTACAATCAGTACCAGGATATGGTAGTGATAGTTCTATTGTTTCTATTGCTAAAACTATTGATGCTATTATTTTTAAGCAAGAAGCAACAGAAGAATTACAAGATATTGTTAATTCATTAGACTTAAATAGTGGGTGTGGTTATAACGAAGAACTTATTTATAAAGTTCATCAAGGAAAAGAAATAATTGATATTGCAAGTTCTCCCTGTTTATATCAACTAGCTGAATCTATTAATAGATTAAAACCTGTATCTAACGAAGTTTATTCTTTATATTCTCATAATAATGTTATCAAATCTTTAGATATTTTATTAGATGCTAACAAAGTATATGTTTATAACAATGAAATTTATTCTTGGTATAAAGTTGATGTTGGTTATTCTTCACTAGCAAATAAAGGTTATGATACAGGATTTAGTAGTGTAAGTTCTATGATATACGCAGGGGCGACAATTGCTCCATTTAATAGTTATAACTTTTCTGGATTAGTAGGTTTTGGAATAGGTAATTTGAATGGTAATAAAAACTTATTTGATGGTAATACTAATACAATTGTAGCTGGTTTAGCTGGATCTTATTTGCATAATACTTATTATATATCTGTATCTTCTTTATTTGGTATTGCTAATTTTAAAACAAGTAGAAAAACAGAATTTTTAGATAATGCCTACTCAGATAATAAAGAAATTGGATCATTAGCCAGTTTATCAGTACTAGAAGTAGCAATTAAAGCTGAAGCTGGAAACGAATATCTGCTAAGTAGTACAACATTTTTAATACCTAAAATATTTATATCTCAAGCTGTTTTAAATAATTCTGGTTATGAAGAATTTGGAAGCTCTGCTGCTCTAAATGTCAAATCTCATACTATGTTTATGACAGATGTGGGAGTTGGGCTGGAAATACATAGAGAATTATTGTTACCATCTTTTTTAGGTATAGATAAGGCTTTTTGGTATCCAAAATTTGGGGTTAATTTAGTAGAAAGATTTTACCAAACTCCAAATACTAAAATGAAATTTACAGGTACAGATGATAATTTCTATATAAATATAGTATCAGCAGGTTATAGTGGTATTTTAACTCAATTTTATGGAAGTTTGGCTTATCAAAATAATGCTTTAGAAATGGAATTAGGGTATAATGGAGATTACAGTATTAGTGGCTATACAAATCATTATATTAGTGCAACATTGAAATATAGCTTTCAATAATATATTTTAATTTTTACCAAGATAGTATTTTAAAAGTGCAATTTTGGTAAAGATACTTTTATATTAACAACCAAGGATATTATGGTTAAAAAATCTCATTCTTTAAATCAAAATTTAAAAGAAAATTTGCGTCCAAATAAAAAAAGAAACTTATCTTCTCAAACTTGGTTAAGAAGACAAATAAATGATATTTATGTTAAAGCAGCCAAGCAAGATGGTTATGCTTCAAGAGCTGCATATAAAATTATAGAAATTAACAATAAGTATAAAATTTTAAAATCAAATTCAAAAGTGATTGACTTAGGAGCAGCACCAGGAGGATGGTCTCAAGTTGTTGCTGGAATGATTTTTAAAAATAAAAAAAATAATGAAAATGCAAAACTTATAGCAGTAGATTTACTAGATATTACACCAATAGAAAATGTTAATATTATAAAGGGAGATTTTACAGATCCGTCTGTTATTGAGAATATAAAGAATATTTTAGGAGGAGAAAAAGCAAATTTGGTAATGAGTGATATGGCTCCTAATACAACGGGCTCAAAATCTCTTGATCACTTAAGAATTATGAATCTTGTTGAGCTAACTTTTATTTTTTCTCAGGAAGTACTAGAAAAAGGTGGTTCTATGGTAGCTAAAGTTTTCCAAGGTGGTACAGAAAATAAATTGTTAGCAGAAATAAAAAAATACTTCAAAAATGTATCTCATTTCAAACCACCAGCAAGTAGAAAGGAATCTTCAGAAATATACCTAATAGCTACTGAATTTCATAATGATAAATAACTAGGTGTGAAATTTAACGCATTTATGGTTGAAGTCTATAAAGATTTTGTTCAATTATGATAATTAGATAAACACTATTTTAGTGAGGATTCTAAAAATTAATTATATTAAATAGCGCTTATATTTCGAAGTGTATTTATAGTCAACCATATATGGGATGATTTATAGTAATCATTATTTAACGCTTTTTTCATAAGCAAATGGTCAATAAAAACCTATAATGTTTAACTTATCTGAAAGGTTTCTTTTCCAAAGCAAAAAAAACTTTATGTGAGATAACATAAGATACAATTAATAACATAAAGGTGAAGGTTTAGGTAATACTTTTTTACCAGTTGTTGTATCAATAACTTCTTCTGGTTGATAAATTAAATTAGGGTTATAAGAACTTACATTAGAAGTATAGTTTTGTCGTTCAGTAGGCACATCTTCTTGATTATATTTAGAAAAAATCAATGTTTCATCTTGGTAAGTACACCTTTTATATCTCAAATTTCCTATAAAGATAGTTTCTGTTACTCCATAAGCATTTTTTAAATTATTATAATTATTTTCAGCTTCATTATAAGTAATATCAGGATTCAAAATTTTAGCAGCAATTATTGCAATATTTTTTTGAACTTCTAAATTATTTTCATCTAATAACTCTTTATTTATAACTACACTAATCCTTAATACAGTGTTAGAATTATCGAAATACATTCTAAGAATCATAAATTTATTTGGATTAAAGGATGCAAGATTTTGTGAAGCCAACAAAGACACAGATAATGATTTTTGATCTAATAATTTTACTTTTTCTGTTAGGTTAAAATCAGATATAGCTGTATTATATAATTGCCTTGTCAAAGAAGATATTTTTGATTTTTTATCATATTCAGCATCCCTTATTTTTACAGAGATAGATAATTTGTTTCTTTCATCATAACTGATAGCATATACTTTATTTTTAGTTGCAATTTCCTTAAAATAGTTTTTATCAGCTAAAGCACGATCTAAATTAATTTTTTCAATAATGTCACTAGCATCTTGTTGAGACATATCTTTATTTGTTAATAGAAATAGTATTAAAGCACCTTCATATAAATCTTCTTTTTTATTAGGCAATGATATTGAATTTTCATAAGCAATGCTTCCAAAAATAGGAGCTAATTTAATATCGGTAAACAGTTCTATAGATACATTTGAAGAAATAAAGAAAGACAGCTTTTTACTCCTGATGCCAAATAAAGAAATTTCAGGATAAACAATTTTTGATCTATGATCTATAGTGGTATTAATTTTACTAATAGTTTTAGAATATAAGCTGTTTATATTTTCTGCTAATTTTATATTTTCACTATCATTTTTATTAGATTTTCTAATTTTCAATATGAAAATCTGAGTTATTTTTGAATAAGAATCAATTTCATAAACAAAACCATTACTTAAATAAGATTTTAAATATTTAGGTTCAGTAGAGACTTTTGTTATATCTATATTGTTATATGTATTTTCAATAGTCGACAAACTAGCTTTAGGATCAACCATTTTTGCCAATATATAAAAATTATTTTTATATATATCAATTTTATCATTGTTATCAACTGCTCTACTTTTTAAAGCAATAGAAGTAACCTGTTTGTCTTTTTTATTATAATCTATCAATATATCTAAATTAGCAGTGGGTTGATATCTTACTTTATATAAGTTCAAAGATCCAGTAACAACCATTTTCGAATCATCTTTATCCTCATCTCTAAAGTTGGTTATATTGATAGATTTTGCAATACTTTGATACTTCAAAAAAACTTCAGTAGCAACCTGCCTATTTTCTAATTTATTGTTATCATTTTCCGTATTTGCATAAGAAAAATTTATAAAAAACAATAAAAAAAACACAACAAAAATAAAATTAAATACCCCTAATACAAAGAAACTTTGCCTGCAATAGGAATTTTTTTTACAACTGTTATTTCCAAAATAGCTCATATCTAAAAATATTTACTCCCACTTATAAAAAATAAAATATATCATATAATGAAATTATTAATACCCATTCTTGAATAACAATTTACAAGTCAGAATCTTTAAGAGAAATACTTAGTATATGTTCATTATTTAGTTGATAAGCAACATATTTTAAAGATTCATCTTTCATTACTATTTTACTTCTAGATAAATTTTTATCATAAACCATATTTAGATTGCTACGTATTTCGTATATTCTAGATAAAGTAGTTTCAGGATTCATCATAGATATAGATATTGCCATTTTTGATATAAAATCTTCATTCTTCCAAAAAGCAGAAGTAATTTTAGAGATTATATTAATTTGAGATATTTTTCTCGTATTTCTATCTACTAGTATTTCTAAAGAACTATTATTAAAATTATATAAGCCCAACTTATATTTTATAAAATCATCGTGATCTTCAGCTAAGAATTGATCTAAGAATATACCATCGGAGACATGAATTCTCATTTTATCAACAGTGTTATTGTATGTTTTATAAACTTCAATTTTAGATTTTTCAATAGAAAAAGATGGTACAGCGTAAAATAGAAGAGTAATTACTAATATTGAGTTAAAGACGTTTTTCATTTTAGTGCCTATTTGTTTTTATTATTAGGTCTACTGAGGTAAAGTTAAAGAGTATAACATTATTAACCAAGAGTCAATCGTTCTTTTATTTAGAATTAAAAGCAGAAATATCTATTTGTTTTTCTGATTTAGCAATAACTAAAGTTACAACTAAATCTCCTAAAACATTCATTAAAGTCCTAAGCATTTCCATTAATCTATCTACACCTATAATAATTCCTATTCCTTCAATTGGGATATTATAGTTCACTAAAATCATTGTTAAAGTAATAAGACCAGCACCAGGTATACCGGCAGCTCCAATTGTAGCTATTAATGCTAATGCCGCCGCTCCTATATAATCATACATATCTAAATTTATGCCATAAATATTAGCTAAAAATACGACAGCTAATCCTTGCATTATAGCAGTAGCGTTCATATGAAGAGTAGATCCTAATGGCAATATAAAGCTAGAATAAGATTTAGGAACTCCAAAAATTTCTTCTACTGTTTTCATGGTAACAGGAAGAGTAGCACTAGAGCTGGCAGTAGAAAAAGCTATTGCAGATACAGGGGCAGATTTTCTTAAGAAAACACTTAATTTAGCCCCAGAATATTTAATCATAGGAAAATATACGAGGAAAAAGTGTACTAATATAATTAATCCCATAATCCCAGCATACTGTAACATAGCTCCAAGAATAGCAAATCCTTGAGTAGCTAAGGATTTAGTTAAAAGAGAAAATACACCAAAAGGAGTTATTTTCATAATCATATTAATTACACCAATTACAACTCTTTCTAAATGATTTAATGCAGTTGATAATACATCTCTTTCTTCTTTATCTATTCCCAAAATAGCAATACCAAAAATAACTGCTATAAATACGATTTGGATCATATTGCCACTTAACATTGGAGCTATTATATTTTCTGGAAATAAAGTTATTATATTTTCTACGAATGATGGGCTCTCTGTAGAGCTAAGAGCATTAGCAGCAGAACTTAGTGCATTTGAATTAAATGCTTTACCTGCATTTAAGAATGCACTAATAGTTATAGATAAAAATAAAGCTACAATAGTAGTAAAAGCAAATAAAGCTATAGTTTTTACCCCTAAAGTTTTTAAGGTAGATAAGTTATTCAAATTTACTATACCATTTATCAAAGAAAATATTACAATAGGAACTATGATTAGCTTCAATAAACGTAAAAAGATCGTTCCAATCATATCAACAATGGTAATAGATGTTTCAAAGAAATTAGGGAAACTTTCTTTTGTGTAGATTAAAATTAAACTTGCTATTAAAGCAAGAAATATAGCTATGAGGACTCTCTTTGTCATGGATTCTCCTTGATAGATTGCAGATTTACCTTTTTTAACACTTAGTTAAACACAATATCACAATTTATTAACAATAGCAAGATATTAAGTACTTATTATTGTTTTTGTTCTTTTTTTGTAGAGGAAAAATATCAATATAATTAAAAAATGTTGACTTGTGTTTGCAACGGCTATAAACTGTTTGTGTTGTTGTATTTTTGTTTTCAGGTATAATACATTTATATTTTTTATATATTTTTATAAAAAACAAGACTCATCTTAAAAGTAAGTACTAACGATGAATTAGGGAGAAATAAAGAATGTCAGAGAACATTTTTCAGGATGCTGTTAATCTTTTAAATAAGCTAGGTAAAGAATCAGGAGTAAATTCTGTAGTATTAGATTGTGTTAGTCAACCAGAACTTTTAACAGAAGTGAATTTTCCTGTTAAAATGGATGATGGGAAAATTAGAATTTTTAAAGGATATAGATCAAGATACAGTACAGTTTTAGGTACTGCAAAAGGTGGTATCAGATTTCATCAAGATGTAACTGCTGGTGAAGTTAATAGTTTAGCTATGTGGATGATGGTTAAAAATTCGTTAGTAGGTATTCCATACGGTGGAGGTAAAGGTGGTGTTATTGTTGATGCTAGAAGTTTATCTCAAGCAGAATTAGAAAAAGTAGCAAGAGGATATGTTAGAGCTATTTTTGATGTAATTGGTGAGAAATTAGATGTGCCAGCTCCTGATGTTGGAACAAATCCAACTATAATGTCTTGGATGATAGATGAATATAATACAATTAATAGAGTTTGCTCAATAGCGACTTTTACAGGGAAGCCTGTTCCATTAGGAGGTAGTTTATTTAGAACAGAAGCAACAGGATACGGTTCTTTTGTTGTTACTAAATTGTTGAGTAAAAAAATTGGAAAATCACCAAAAGGTACTCGTGTGGCAGTACAAGGATTAGGCAATGTTGGTTATTTCTTGACTAAATTTTTACATGAAGAAGGATATAGCGTTGTAGCAATTAGTGATGTAGATGGTGCTATTTATTCAGAAAATGGTTTGGATATCCCAGCTATTTATAAAAAGTTAGCTTCTGCTAAAAAGGGAACTTCAGTTGTTTCTAGTGAGATATCTTCTGCATCTGCTGGCGCTAAAGTTATTGATAATAAAGAATTATTAGAGCTAGATGTAGATATTCTTCTTCCAGCCGCTATTGAAAATGTAATAACACGAGCTAATGCTGATAAAATTAAAGCTAAATACATAGTAGAAGCAGCTAATGGTCCTGTTCAGGCAAGTGCTAATGAGATTTTAGATAAAAAGGGGATTGTTGTAGTTCCTGATGTATTAGTTAATGCTGGTGGTGTTGTAGTTAGTTATTTTGAATGGTTACAAAACTTATCATGCTACTATTGGGATGAAGCTGAGGTTAAAGAAAAATTAATCAAAATTATGACAAAAGCATTTGAAGGTGTTTGGGAAATTAAAGAAAGCAGAAATATAAGTATGAGATCAGCCGCTTATTCTATTTCATTAAAAAGAATAGAAAACTCTATAAAAGCTAAACATAATTTATAATTAAATTTTTATCGTTAGTTTATGATATTGTATTTCCTAAACTAGCGATAAAGACCAGTATTTGCTGATATGCAACATATAAGATAGCAAATATTTAGATAAAATTGATATTTTTTTTATTATTTTGTATATTTTTAAATATAATTAAATGGCATACCTGAAAAAGAGTGCTTTTATTTTAAAATCAGATTAGACTTTTATATATTTAAATTACCAAAGATAAAAATATAAAGTTGGATCTTTATATTATGCTAGTATATAAAATATTTAATTTATAATGGAAGGGTTTTTAGTTTTAAAATCCTAAGATTTACATTTTTATTAGATAAAAATATGAAATATTTAATTAGGAGAGGTGGCATGTCATCTAATATTAATGCTTCAGACTTATTTGTAAAAGCCTTAGAGCAAGAAGGAGTAGAAGTTGTATATGGAGTTCCTGGAGAAGAAAATTTATATTTACTTGAAGCTTTAAGAAAATCTAAAATTAAATTGATTCTAACAAGGCATGAACAAGGTGCGGCGTTTATGGCAGCTACGTATGGCAGAATGACAGGTAAAGCTGGTGTTGCGATAGCAACATTAGGACCAGGCGCAACTAACTTTACAACCGCAGCTGCTTATGCACAATTAGGAGGATTTCCTCTTATACTAATAACAGGACAAAAACCTATAAAAAAATCTAAGCAAGGTCGTTTTCAAATTATTGATATTGTTGAAATGATGCGTCCTCTTTCGAAATATGCTAGACAAATAGTAGATGTTGGAATGGTAAGTGTTACTGTTCGTGAAGCATTTAAAATTGCTCAAGAGGAAAAAGCAGGGGTTGTGCATATAGAGTTTCCAGAAGATGTATCTTCTGAAATAGTAACATCAGATACAAAAGGATTGTTACCGATTGCAAATACTTACTATCCACATGTTAATCCAAAAGCTGTAGAAGAAGCAACAAAATTAATACAATCTGCAAAATTTCCAATAGTTTTAATAGGTGGTGGTTGTAATAGAGGTGATATTTCTACTTCTATGACAAATTTCATAAATAAAACTGAGTTACCATTTTTTAATACTCAAATGGGTAAAGGTGTTGTGTCTGAAGATAATATCAATTATATTGGTACATCCTCTTTATCATCTGGTGATTATATTCATGATTTTATTAAAAAAGCTGATTTAATCATAAGTTTTGGTAATGAAGTAATAGAAAAACCTGCATTTTTTATGGAAGAAAATGGAGCAAAAGTTATCCATATTAATCATCATTCTGCAATGGTAGATAATGTATACTTCCCTATATTAGAAGTTTTAGGAGATATGAGTAGTAGTGCAGATATGCTAGCAAAATCTCTAGGAAAGGTTGCTAAAGATTTTTCATATGCTCATAAAGTTAGAGATTTCATAATTAATCATATCTCTGCGCATGATAATGATAATTCTTTTCCTATTAAGCCTCAAAAATTTGTAAGGGATATTCATAAAGTTTTAGCAAAAGATGGTTATGTTGCTCTAGATAATGGTGTATATAAACTATGGTTTGCTCGTAATTATTTAACTTATAAACCAAATTCTTTGTTATTAGATAACGCTTTAGCTACAATGGGAGCTGGATTACCATCAGCTATTGAATTAGCTAGAATTTATTGTAATAAAAAAGTTATAGCCGTTGTTGGTGATGGTGGATTTATGATGAATTCCCAAGAATTAGAAACTGCTGTAAGATTAAATCTGAATATGATTGTTCTTGTACTAAATGATAGTTCTTATGGTATGATTAGGTGGAAACAAGCAGGAATGGGTCTTGATGACTACGGTTTAACTTTTAATAATCCAGATTTTGTTAGCTACGCACAAAGTTATGGTGCTAACGGGCATAGAGTTGCAAAAACCGAAGATTTTGTTCCTTTAATGGAAAATTGCTTTAAGCAAGGTGGTGTACATTTAATTGATTTACCTGTTGATTATTCTGAAAATAAAAAAGTTTTATTAGATGAATTAAAAGATAAAAAAGTGATATAAAATACAAATTTTTAACAATAGGAAATAGTACAATGACTATTACAGTAAAATCTCCTTTTGATAACTCTGTTGTTGGAACGGTAAAAAAAAGAACTAAAGAAGAAGCCGAAAAAGAATTAGAAAAGGCTTATGCTTTATCTAAAAATAAAACTAACCATCTTCAACATTATGAAAAAGTTGCAATATTAGAAAAATTAGCAGTTTTGGTGACAGAACAATCAGAAGAGTTTGCAATTTTAATAGCAAAAGAAGGAGGTAAACCTCTTTTTGATGCTAAAATAGAAGTAGCAAGAGCTGTTGATGGTATTAAGTTAGCTATCAAAGAAATGATGCATGTTTTTCATGGAGAAGAAATTCCAATGGGATTCACTAAAGCGTCAGAAAATAGATTAGCTTTTACAACTCGTGAACCTATAGGGGTGGTATTAGCAATTAGTGCTTTTAATCATCCCCTTAATTTGATAGTACATCAAGTTGTTCCTGCTATTGCAGCGGGATGTCCTGTTATTGTTAAACCTGCTGGTACAACTCCATTAAGCGCACAAAAGTTTGTTGAATTGGTGCATAAAGCAGGTCTAGATAAAGATATGTGTGTGTTTTTCCCTTGTGGGATTCCAGTGGCAGAGTTTTTGGTTAGTGATAAGCGTATTAGTTTTTTTAGTTTTATTGGATCTTCTGAAATTGGTTGGTATTTAAGAAATAAATTAAATCCAGGAACAAGATATTCCTTAGAACATGGTGGCGTTGCTCCTGTTATTGTAGATAAAAATATAGATGATATAGATACTGTTGTTGCTTCTATTGTAAGAGGAGCATATTATCATGCTGGACAGGTTTGTATTTCTACAAAAAGAGTTTATATACATAAATATATGATGAAAGAAATGTCTAGCAAAATTGCAGAAGCAGTATCTAAATTAAGAGTTGGAGATCCTACATTAATAGAAACAGAAGTTGGTCCTTTAATTAGTGAAAAAGAAGTAAATCGTGTAGAAAATTGGGTTAATGAAGCAATAGCAGAAGGTGCTACTCTTTTGAGTGGAGGAAAAAAGATTTCTTCTACATTATTTGAAGCAACTTTACTTTTAGAACCATCTAAAACATCGAAAGTATCGGTTGATGAAACATTTGGTCCTGTGTTATGCTTATATTCTTATGAAAGCATAGATGATGCAATTTCATGGGCAAATTCATTAGATGTACCATTCCAATCTGCTGTTTTTAGTAACAATATTAATATTATTACCAAAGCATATAAAGAATTAGAAGCAAGTGCTGTTATCGTTAATGATCATAGTGCTTTTAGAGTAGATTGGATGCCTTTCGCAGGTAGAAGGTCAGCTGGTCATGGAATTGGTGGAATTGGACATACCATGATGGAAATGACTCAACATAAAATGATTGTTTTAAAAAGTAATTAGTACAACATAGTCAATTTTGTTAGATTAAAAGTAGGTAATTGTATACAAAATAAAACCATATTACTTTAAAATTAATAAAATATTTAATTATTAGTACAATGGTTTCTTATGCAATAATTAAAATAAAAGATAACGAAAGTGTTATTTTTTTTACTACTGCTTGAGTAATAGATTAAATTACTTTAAATTTTTTTAAAAGCAGAAGTATTTCGTTATATATTAATACTTACAGATGAATATTTTTTATCTTTTTAAGATTTATTATAAGATATTATGATTTTTGCATCTTCAATAGAAGATAATCTTTCAATAAAATTATAATAATAATTTGTTATTCTGTTAAACATGTAAAAAAAAGAGAATACAGTAATAAAATAATAACTTGTTAGATAAATTATTACTATTTTATATTAATTTATTTTTTATTAATTATTTACTTTAACAATCCATAAGCCTCTAAAGATTTTTTAGATATTGAAATTCTCTTTGAAACATAAGACTCATCAATCATATCTATATTTAATGCAAAACTATAAATATTACCATCTTTTTCTACCCATCCAACAAACCAACCAACAGCAGGATCATAATTTTTTGTAGCTAAGCCAGTTTTTCCATATAAATCCCAACCATTTATATTTTCAATAAAAATAATTTGTTTTATTTCTTCTTGGTATTTTTTATCAAAAGGTAGTTCTTCCTTAGAAAACTTAGTTAATAACTCGGTTTGCTGAATAGGAGTTATTTTTAAAGAATCCAACCAAAAAGTATCTACCTTATTACCTAAATTTTTATTACCATAATTTAATTTATCAACATTTTTTTGCATTTTTTTCATGCCAATTTTACGTGCCAGCTCTTGAAAAGCAGGTAAATGAGATACTTTGATGCCATATCGTAAATTTGAATCTTTTTTCCAATTTTCAAAAAACATATCAGTAGTACCATCATATATAAAAAATATTTCATCTACATTTTTTACAGTATTAGTAGATAATCCTATCAAAGCGTTATATATTTTAAAGGTAGATGCTGGTATATAAGGTGTAGAAGCCCTTTTTTCGTTATAACCAGTTAGAATATTTTTTTGTACATCATAAAGTACAAAAGTTCCATTAATTTGAGAATTATCAAAAAGTTTTTTTATTTTTTTATTTTCTACAAAACTTATTCCATGTAAAGAAGAAAAAAAGATTATATTAAATAAAATAATTTGAAAAATTTTTAGCATTATTGTATCCTTTTTTTATAAATTATTGTTATAGGTAAATTCTAGGGTATCTTGTTGTAAGACGATTAAGTACATCACAATCAAGAGAGTTTGTAGATAAAGAAAAATCTTCCAGCGTTATGTTTTCTCCAATAATCTCTACAATAATGCCTTCTTTTTGTAATTTTTCAGGAATGGATGTAATATCTACAGTTATTAAATCCATAGAAACACGACCAACAATAGGACACATATAACCAGAAATATTGACTTGTGCTTTTTCATCTAAAACACGAGGTATTCCATCGGCATAACCTAAAGGTAAAACTGCAATTTTAGATAATTTTGATGCTTCCCATATATGGCCATATCCAACTTTCTCTCCAGCTTCTAATAATTTAACCTGCTGAATGGTGCTATACAAATAAATAACATTTTTGGATACTGGTTTATCAAAATCAGCAATTATAGCACCATATAATACAATTGCTGGTCTTACTAAGTCTAATAAATATTTTTTATCTATAAATAAGGCATCAGATGCCGCAATAGAATATTTAGATTTAGGAAGATATTGTATTAAATCAATGAATTTATTATATTGTTCTTCCATTGTTGCTACGTGATGAATGCTAGCTGTAGCAAAATGCGAGATAATATATCTTATATCAAGATTATATAATAATTGAGGATTATTATATAAGTACATTATGTCTTGCTTAAGTAAACCTAAACGATGAATACCTGTTTCTATATGAAGAATAACTGGTAATTTTTTATTTTTAGATTTAGCAAAATCACTCCAAGATTCAACTTGAGAGATAGTATTTACAACAGGAATTAAATTATTATTAAATAGTTCTTCTTGTTGATTTGGTAATATAGGATTTAAAACATAAATATTAGCATCATAGGAATTATTAAAAAATTTTTTTACATCGAGTCCTTCTAACAAAGTAGCAATAAAAATATGTTTGCACCCTACCTTTTTTACTAAAGGCAATATTTTTTCCATACTCAAACCATAGGCATCATTTTTCAATACCCAAGATAATTCAGAAGGTAAAGAAACATTTTTAACAATATTATAATTCTGTACTATTGCTTGTGTATCAACAACTAAGCATGTTCCATATTTTTTTAGGGTATCGGTTACTATAGATTTTTCTAGCATTTTTAATAAGCCTTTTTAAATATCCTACCCGCACAAATTATATCATTAATAAATCTGATTGTGTACAAATAAGTAAAATTATTATCGTAATAAAAGTAGTTATGTAAAGTAAAATTTTATATATTTTATTATCAAAGGATAGTTTTAAAATTTAGTTAATTTTATATTTCAAATAATAAAGATTTTTTATTTTAGTTTAGTATGATTTTTTTGAAAAGCTGAATAAAATCTAAAAATAAGCACTTTAAGAAAAAATTTCTAACTAACTTTATAAAAATAAATGATTTTTTATAAAACATACAATCAGTAAGATTACTTATATTAAAGCGAATATCTTTTAAATATTTTTTATTTTAGTAGATTTAGTAAAATAAATTTTTAGTTTATTAGTATAATCATTTAACGAGTTTCATGTATTTTATCTAAGTCTACAAATTGAGTTTTAACAGAATTAAATAAAAGATCTATATTACCTATACTACCATGACGATTTTTAGCAATTATAACTGTAGCTTTATTTTTAGCAGAATTAAGTCTTTGTTGCCATTGTTCATATCTAATTTTAAATTTATCTTCAGATTCATCTTTTTTAGGCATTTGAGGTTCTTCTCTTTGCAAATAGTACTCTTCTCTGAAGATGAATGAAACAACATCCGCATCTTGCTCTATAGAACCAGATTCTCTTAAATCAGAAAGCATAGGTTTTTTATCTTCTCTTAATTCTACAGCACGACTCAATTGTGATAGTGCAACAATAGGAACATTAAGTTCTTTAGCAATTCCCTTTAATCCACGGGTAATATCGCTTACTTCATTTGTTCTACTATCGGATTTTTTATCAGAATGTAATAACTGAATATAATCTATTATAATTAATCCTATATTATGTTGTCTTTTTAATCTTCTGCATTTTGTTCTTAAAGAAGAAATACTAAGGCTTGCTGTGTCATCTATAAAAATAGGTATATTTTTAAGAGCTTGTACTGCGGTAGAAAGTCGTGAGAAGTCAGAATCACTAAGTAAACCCTTTCTCAAAGCATCATTAGATACTCCAACCTCTGAAGATAATATTCTACTAGCAATTTGTTCTGCAGACATTTCTAAAGAAAAAATTACAACAGGAGCACCAGGATTACCTTGCTCTGAAAAAACAGATGCAGCGTTAAAGGCTATATTAGTTGAGAGGGCGGTTTTACCCATTGAAGGTCTTCCCGCTAGAACTATAAGATCAGAACGTTGTAATCCACCTAATTTAGTATCTAAATCTCGTAGTCCTGTTGTTATACCACTAATACCATTTTTATATTGACGTGCAGTAATAGCTGAATTTAGAGCCGCATCTAAACAACTCCCAAAATCGTTTGTATCTTTAGAGATAACACCTTTTTCTGCTAATTGAAAAATATCTCTTTCTATTTTTGCAATCTGATCTGAAGATTTATCATCAGAACTTAAGTAATTACTTATGTTATTCTGTAATTCTAAAATTTGTCTTTTAATATGTAAATCATAAAGCATTAACGCATAGTCTTTATAAGAGCCAAGACTCACAATTGAATTTGTTAATTCTAGTAAGTAATCAAATGTAATATCTTTATATTCGTCAATATAAGAAGACATATTAGATATGGTAACAATATCAGCAATTTGAGATTTATCTAAAAGATTTTTTATTAAAGTAAATATTTGTTTATGATTTTTTAAAAAAAACACATCATCTGATATAATTTCAGATATTTCTTCAAAATAGTTGTTATTAATAATCAAAAAACCTAGTAAAGATCTTTCTGCTTCAATATTAGAGAAGGTTGCTTTTTTACTAGGTTCTTTCATTTTTTACTTGCCTTAATTATATAATTTAAAAACCTAGTAAAGATGGAAAATTTTTCTATTTAAACACTGAAAAATTTAGTTTCTGTACTAGGTTTTTAATTTTGAGTTAATTTAATAGTAATAGATATTGAATTTAAGCATTTTTAACTGATTCTACAATATCATCCATTTGTTCAAGTTCACTTTCAATATTAGCTTTTTCTAATTTTTCAGTTTTCTCTACTGTTTCAAAAGCATTAAAAAGAGCTTCTTCTTCTTTTTGTTTTTTAGTACTCTCAGAAGAAGCAGATTTTATATTTAAGTGGTTATTTAATTGTAATTCAGCTTCTTCAATACTTCTAGCTATATTTAGCAGAATTGTAGCACGAATTTCAGGATGAAGAGCAAGAGTTATTTCATAAACACCTAAAGATTTAATAGGATCAGCAATAATAATTTGTGATTTATTAACAGCATACCCAGCTTCTGTTAAGCTAACAGCGATATCTTGTGATTTTACAGAACCATATAAGAATCCAGACTCACCAGCATTTTTTACTAATACTAATTTGAAACCATCAACTTTAGAAAATACAGATTCAGCTTCTTTTTTCAAATTCAAATTTCTCAATTCTAAATCAGCTTTTTTATTTTCAAATATTTTTTTATTAGATTCGGTTGCTCTTAAACATTTTTCTCTAGGTATAAGAAAATTCCTAGCGTAACCATCTTTTACATTTACGATATCGCCAATTTGTCCTAATTTTTCAATTCTTTGCAATAAAATTACTTCCATTTTTCCCTCTAAAACAGTTAGTTTACTTAATTTTTATCTCTAAAAGCTATTTTTTTAATTTCTATAAATAATCCTATGATACTAAAGAGAACAACAAGTTCAACAAATAGCACTATCACAAAAACAAGGTATAGCACATTTACTAATAGGCTGTTTCTACTTTTTACTTTATTCCATAGAAAATAAAATCCAGAATAAAAGTAACCGAAACATAGAATAAACAATACATTATATGAAGTGTAATATAAATTTTGATTTTTATCAAGAAAATTATGAGAAAATAATGTTATAGCAATTAAAATCATAAAGATATAAGTATAAAAATTGGGTAAACCACAATAATATGTTTGTTCATTATTTTCAATAATATTAGATTTTGTTGCAATCTTTATTGAAAATATATAATTTAGAAATAACCACATAATAGATAGAATAGATAAAATTGTGGGTACTATAAAAGAAAAAATATCTATTTGTTCTGTTAAATTAGTAATTTTCTTAAATTCTTCTGTCATATATTGATTAACTAATATAGATAAAAAAGTCATAGTATCAACTATAACAGCATGTATTGATTTAGTATGTTCTAAAAATCCAAAATAAAATAATGTAGATATGCAAATTAATACATTATATATTATAATAATAGATAAAATATAACCATGACTGATATTTTTATATTTTTGTTTTATAAAGGATAATAGAAAAGCAGGAAGAATAAAAAATACTATTATAAAAATAGAAAAAGATAAAAACTCTAGATTTAAGATCGCTATTGTAATAAGGGATATAAATATAGGTATATACGATTTAATACCTTGCCAAAAAGCAGATAAAAGTAGTGGTGTAAATATAAAAGTAAGTAACAACATACTAAGTAGGTTTATATCAGATAAAATAGGCAATAGTAGTATACTAAAAAAAATCATTCCTGATAAAATTGAAATAAACCAAGTGTTGATAATTTTCATAAACAATTCCATACCTGTTATTACTAAAAAAAATTAAACTATATATTATTCTAACAAAAAAGGTATCTAAAATATATAAAATAGATACCTTTTTTTACAATCAATTACTTAAAATGCAAGTGTAAATTGATTAATTATCAATAGGAGCAACAAGAGATAAAAAACGAGCTCTTTTTATAGCTTGAGATAGATCTCTTTGTTGTTTAGCCGTGGCAATTGTTAATCTTCTTGGTAAGATTTTACCTCTTTCAGAAGTATATTTTTTAATTAATTCAAGATTTTTATAATCAATATTTTTTAAAGAAAGATCAGCTGAATCTTTATCATCCTTTGAATACTCTCTTTCAGAAGAATCAGATCTAGTCGTAGAGTCTTTCATTAATAAAGAAGGCGACTCATTTAAAGCATCTATAGATAAACTTAAAGTTCTTAATACATTTTCATTCACAGAATGAATACGTTGTAACTCTTTTAATCCTTCGAAAGGAGTATCTAACTGAAGTAAACAATAATTAGCTTTTTTATTTTTTTTGATCTTATAAGCTAAATTTCTTAAGCCTAAAAGTTCTATTTTAGCAACAGTGCCACCAAAACTATTTATAACTTCTACCGCCTTATTATTAATTTCTTGAACCTGGTTAGTAGATAAATCTCCTCTTACCAAATATATATATTCATATAATGCCATTTTTATTTTCCCATTGGATTAAATTCAACTCCGAAAAACTAGAGTATAGTTTACATAAATTAGCAAGTAAACTGGGTATAATTTGTTTTTCAGCAGAAATTGTAATACATAAAATATATTTATGCAACAATAAATTCTTCAAAGGTCTAAAGATATCTTGAAAATTAAAGAATTTATGCTAAAGTTTATAAAATTAAAATTTAATTGTAAATAAAAGTAAATATATAAAACAGAATGAGGATAGATAACAAATGAAAGCTTTATTATTTCCTGGTCAGGGATCGCAAACAGTAGGAATGGGTAAAGAGTTGTACAATAAATACTCTTCTGTTAAGGAAGTTTTTCAAGAAATTAATGGTATTTTAGGGTTTGATTTAACAAAAATTATGTTTGAAGGTCCCGAGGAAAAGCTATTAGCAACTGAAAATGCACAACCTATGATTATGGCGGTTTCTATGGCTGTAATTAAAGTGTTAGAAAAAGAATTCAATTATGTTTTAAAAGATAATATTTCTTATGTTGCAGGACATTCTTTAGGTGAGTATTCCGCTCTTTGCTCTGCAGGTGTTTTTGATATTAAAACCACATCTCATTTACTAAAAATTAGAGGAGAAGCAATGAAATCAGCCATTCCTGAAGGTTTTAGTAGCATGGCTGCTGTAATTGGATTAAATGATATTGCAAAAATCCAAGAATTAATAAATGCAACCAAAAAACCTAATGAAATTTGTGTAATAGCTAATGATAATTGTAAAGGACAAACAGTAGTTAGTGGACATATAGAGTCTATAAGATCTTTAATAGCTAATGCTAAAGATTTTGGTGTTAAATTAGTTAAAGAATTAAAGGTTAGTGGAGCTTTTCATAGTCCTTTAATGATTACAGCTTCTAAAACAATGGCAGAGGCTTTAAATGAAGTTGATATGAAAAATGCTAAAATACCCTTAATTTCTAATGTATTAGCTGAAGAGGTAACAGATGCAAATCATATTAGAGGTCTACTTGTACAACAAATAGTTAGTGGTGTTCGCTGGAGAGAAAGTATGGATTATCTAGTATCTAAAGGGATAACTGAAGTTATTGAAGTAGGTAATGGAGAAGTTTTAACAGGCTTAATGAAAAGAATAGATTCTAATGTTAAAAGAGTAAACCTTTTAAGCACAAAAAGCATTGAAGAATTTATGAAACAGTAAAAAAAATGGAATTTATTTTTTTTATGTGATATCTTAAAAAATAATTAGATGCATCTCTGTTTTTAATCTCAAACATTAAAAACAAAAATATACATAATAAAAAGGAGAATAAAATGTTATTTAATTTAAGTGGAAAAACTGTATTAATTACAGGTGCTGGTGGAGGAATAGGTAAAGCAATAGCTAGATCTATGCATGCACAGGGTGCTATAATAGGATTATCTGATGTCAAAGAACAATTTCTTAAAGATATAGCTGAAGAATTAAAAGAAAGAGTTCATATTTTACCGTCATTTGATATAACATTAGAAGAAAATATAAATGCTTTAGCCCAGCAGGCTGAAGAAATTATGGGGAAAGTAGATATTTTAGTTAATAATGCAGGTATTACAAGAGATACTTTATCAATAAGGATGCAAAAAAAAGATTGGGATGATGTTATTGCTATTAATTTAACAACCCCATTTCTATTGTCTAAAGCAATAATATCTAAAATGATGAAACGCAAATATGGTAGAGTTATAAACATATCTTCTGTTGTTGGAGTTATTGGTAATGCAGGACAAGTAAACTATTCAGCCTCTAAAGGAGGGTTAATAGCTATGACTAAAACTCTAGCTCGTGAATTTGCTAATAGAGGAATTACTGTAAACGCTGTAGCACCAGGTTTTATAGCTACAAAAATGACTGATGTTTTACCTGATGATCAAAAAACAAAGTTATTAGATGCTATTCCTTTAGGAAAAATGGGAACAACAGAAGATGTTGCAAATACAGTAACATTTTTAGCAACAGAAGAAGCAGGATATATTACTGGTCAAACTATTAATGTTAATGGTGGAATGGTTATGATCTAAAATTGTTAAATATGGAATTATTTAATTTTTTATAAAAATTAATATTGACAAATAAAATATTTGTTTTTATATTGAAGCTAGTTAGTGTATTTTAAACACTAGAAATAAAATTAAGGAGACTTAAATGAGTGAAAGTAATTTTGACAGAGTAAAAAAAATAGTAGTTGAGCAATTAGGTGTTGAAGCTGATAAGGTTACAGCCGAAGCAACCTTCATAGAGGACCTAGGTGCTGATAGCTTAGATACTGTTGAATTAGTTATGGCTTTTGAAGAAGAATTTGAAATTGAAATTTCTGATGATGCAGCTCAAAAGATTTTAAAAGTTCAAGATGTTGTTGATTACATTGAAAAAGCCGGAAAATAAAATTACTTTTTTATTTTGCTGTGAAAAAAAATAAGGATAGCATTTAATTTCTATCCTTATTTTTTTTTGAAGTTTACAGAGAATAAATAAAAGCAAAATTAAAATTCTTACTTGTACTAATAAAATAATTTAGTAAACTAATACTTAGTTGAATTATGAAATAATACATACTAGGTAGACGAATTACTATGTGTTATAGTTACTTATCAATAAAGGATATATAAATGAAAAGAGTAGTTGTTACTGGGATGGGAATAGTTTCACCAGTCGGAGTGGGTGTAAACGAAGCATGGAATAATATTATTAATTCTAAAAGTGGTTTGGTAAAAACTAACAGCTTTGATGTATCTCCATTCCCTTCTCATGTTTCAGGTGAAATTCCTTTAGGGTCTTACAAAGATGGGAAATGGAATCCAGAAGAATGGATTGAAGCAAAAGAATTAAGAAGAATAGATAAGTTTATTGCATATGCAATCGCAGCTTCGAGACAAGCAATGACTGATGCTAATTTTGGTGAATTATCCGAATATGAAAAAGAAGAATTTGGGATTCATTTAGGAGCAGGTATTGGTGGATTACAAACTATCTACGAAAATTCAGTTATTTTAGGTAATAATCAATATAAAAAAATTAGTCCATTTTTTATTCCAGCGGCTTTAATAAACTTATCTTCAGGTCATGTATCTATAGAATATGGTTTAAAAGGACCTAACTTATCAATTGTTACTGCTTGTGCTACTGGAACTCATGCTATTGGTGATTCATATAAAATGATCAGAGATGGTGAAGTTTTAATGATGGTTGCAGGTGGATCAGAGTCTTCGGTTAATCCTATAGGGGTTGCTGGTTTTGCAAGAATTAATGCTTTATCTACAAAATATAATGAAAATCCTCAACAAGCATCAAGACCTTGGGATAAAGGTAGAGATGGTTTTGTAATAGCAGAAGGTTCGGGGGTTTTAATTTTAGAAGAATACGAACATGCAAAATCTCGGGATGCTAGAATATACGCAGAAATAGTTGGTTATGGCTCAAGCGGAGATGCTAATCATATTACTGCTCCATGTGTAGATGGTAGTGGTGCGGCAAGATGTATGGAAAGGGCACTTAGATTTGGATCGATCAATAAAGAAGATATTGGTTATGTTAATGCTCATGGAACTTCTACGCCTCTTGGTGACAAAGCTGAAATTGTTGCTATAAAAAAAGTTTTTGGTGAACATGCTTATAAATTATCGGTTTCTTCCACTAAATCGGCTACTGGTCATTTATTAGGAGCTTCAGGTGCTATTGAAGCTATATTTTCGATAAAGGCTTTGCAAGATGGTATTTTGCCTCCAACACTAAATCTTAAAGATCCTGAAGATGGATGTGATTTAGATTTAATACCTCTTATAGCTAAAAAGAAAGACATTCAATATGCTATGTCAAACTCTTTTGGTTTTGGCGGAACTAATGGTACTTTAATTTTTAAGAAATATTCAGAATAATAAATATTATATTATTTAATAGTATGCAAAATTTTTTTAACACAGTTATTCGTAATTTAAACTTTACCGGTACAATAATTATTTTTATTGTGATGGTAGTGGTAATATCTATTATGTTGCTATTTTCATCTCCACTAAAGAAAAATAAAATGTTTATAGTGCAAAAAGATGTAACAGGTCATCAGGTTGCTAATCAGCTGAAAGATGAAAATATAATTTATTCTAAAACCTTGTTTTTGTTATATTTAAAAATAACAGGAAAAACTAAAAACATAATACCTGGTGAGTTTTTGATTCCAGCAAGTACTAGCTTTATTAGTGTTATTGAATATATTTCAGATTCTAAAAATATCTATTCTTATAAAATTACTTTAGTTGATGGTTATACAGTAAAACAATTTTTAGAAATTATAGAAAAAACCCCCAATTTATCTGGTAATATTTACCCTGTAGAAGAAGGTAGCATGATGCCTGATACTTATTATTTTATTAAAAATGATACAAAAGAATCTATAATTGCAAGATCAAAAACAGCTATGGAACAATATTTAGATAAATTGTGGCAAACAAGATCAAGTAATCTTCCCTATAAAAATAAAAAAGAAGCACTAATTATGGCTTCCATGGTGGAAAAAGAAACTGGGACTCCGTCTGAGAGAGAATTAATAGCAGGTTTATTTGTAAATAGATTAAAAATAGGAATGAAATTACAATCAGATCCAACTGTTGCCTATGGATTGGGTAAAGAAAATGCTGATAAACTCACAAAAAATGATTTAAAAACACCTCATCCTTATAATACTTATACTAAATATGGGTTACCAGTAGGTCCTATTGCTAACCCTTCTCGTGAATCTTTGTATGCTGTGTTTTTTCCAAGTAAAACTCCTTATTTATATTTTGTTGCTAACGGTAAAGGAGGGCATGTTTTTACAACTAACCTTAAAGATCATAATAAGGAAGTGACAAAGTGGCGTAAAATAGAACAAGAAATTAGAAAAAAGGACAATAATTAGCTACTAAATGATATAAATGATACTAATTAATTAATTCTTTTTATAAAGTATACTAATTATATACAAAATAAAATAAACATCCCTAGATTAACTGCACTACAAAATGGCTTGTTGTAAAAAAAATTGCAATATTTTATTGATCTATAATATAATTTTATCTTTTGTTGATTGAAAATAAATATCTACTTTTGTCTAATATTTTTTTGTTAAAAAATATAACCGTTATGAAACTATTTCTTACTAGATAACTCAAAGAGTTCTAATTTTATTAAATTTTTTATAATGTCAAGGTATTCTTCTTTTGTTTTTAATGGCGATTGCCAAAAAATAAGTTTTATTTTTTTCAGATAAATTCCAACTTGATTTTCTTTTAATCCTATTGATAATAAATCTTCTCCGTTTAAAGGAAAATCTTTCTTAGATTTATCTATTAATTTATTAATAACTTCAATATATTGATATCTATTATTATATTCAGTAGCCGATACAAGAATTAAAGCATTAATAACACTATCAAATCCATAATGGATTATGAGCTCACATATTTCACTGTAACTAATAATCTTGTATTGTTGAATAAAAATCTTTAAAGTAACTATGCTTTTGATTGTCTGTTTATCAGATGATTTTAATATAAAGTTATTAACAGATTCAGGATCATTAAGAATAAAAGCAGATCGCAAATATAAATTAGGAGTTAAATCAAACATATTTTCTGTTTCTAATAAATTATTAAACTTAAGAATAGAATATCTATCAATTTCAAATAAATTATCAAAAATATCATACTTTAACATTAAATTAAGAGTTTTTGTAGGGTTATTACAAAGTAATATTTTTGAAATTTCTTGATTAATTCGTTCTTTAGAAAGATTTTTAAGTTGGGGAGATTTATATCTAATTATTTCTAAAACAGTTTCATCTATATTTTCAGCATACAGGCATAAAAAACGAAAATATCTTAATATTCTTAAATAATCCTCATCTATTCTTTCTTGTGGATTTCCTATAAATTGGATTTTTTTATTCAATAAATCATAATAACCATTATGGTAATCTTCTATTTCTAAAGAGAATGGGTCTAAATAAAGAGCATTAAAAGAAAAATCTCTTCTTTTAGAATCTTCATAAAAATCTTGACAAAATTCTACATTAGCATGCCTACCATCACTAAAGATATCTTTTCTAAGAGAGGTTATTTCAAAATGTTGTTCATTAATTACAGCAGTAATTGTTCCATGTTTTATACTAGTAGGAACTACCAAAATATTGTTTTCTTTAAGTAATTTAATATTTTTCTCAGGGTGGTTATCAGAAGCAAGATCATAATCATTAAAGCTATTATTAATTAAAGAATCCCTTACACAGCCACCAACAAACTTAAATTTATGATTAGGATCAGATTGCAAAGCAGAGATTAAAATTTTTATATTATTATCATTAATCCAAGAAAATCTTCTAATATTGTTAGTAATAGCCATGATTTATTTAATTTTTAAGATACACACAATCCTATATTATCATATTAAACAATATAATAATAAAAATATTTTATATTTTCATAATAAAATGATATCATAACTATGATGTCATAAGCTAAATTAGGGAGTGCTACATAATTATGAAAGTTTTAAAATTATTTATAGTTTCTTTATTGATAATGCCTTTGTACTTAAGTGCTGAAGATAAAGTTATTGATTCCGTGGTAAATACAGAACAAGAAAAAGATAAAACTAATAACTCTAAAAATAACACAACAAAAGAATTAAAAAACAATGACAATGTAAAAGTTGAATCAAGTGATTCTAATTTGGTATCTAATAAAATTTTTGAAAATTCTGTACAAGGATCAAGAAGTTTTGTTCAAGATATGTTAGATACTATTTATGCAGAGCTTCCTAAAAAACACGGCAATCAAGAAGTTTTTGATTACTTATTTTTAATGACTACAGAAAAGTTTGCTTTTGTTTATATGTCAAAATGGGTAATAGGTAGGGATATACTTAAAGATGTATCAGAGGATTTACAGCAAAAATATTTAAGAGTATCAAGAGAATTTATGATTTTATTATATGGAGAAATTTTTGATACCTATTATAAGCAATATATTTATAAACTAGGTGAAGTAGATAGAAAATCAGATACCCAGTATAATATTACAATGAGAGTAGAACCTAAAATTCAAGATTCTAGAACTCAAGATTCAATATTAAATGTTATTTGGAAAGTAAAATATTCTGCTGAAGAAAATAAATTCTATGTAATAGATCTTGATGTTAATGGTATTGTTTTCTTGACTACACAAAGAAAACAATTTAAAGATATGTTATCTTCTACTGGTAATGACTTTAACAAATTTTTAGAATTATTAGAAGCTAAAAATTTAGAGTCTAAAAAGAGATTAGGTATATCTATGTAAATTAATTAATTTCTAACAATTTTTCTTAAAAAAAGGGATAGAAAAAAATTTCTTTCCCTTTTTTAGTAGATAAAAAGATAGGATTTGTTTTCATTTTCAATTTAACAAGTATTCAAGAACTACATAGTTATATAATTTTATACCCTGCAACTTAAAAAGATTAAAACAATAATGATAAATACAAAATAAAACCAATGGTTGGCAAGGTAATATTATAGAATTTTTTTATAAGTAAAATTTAGCAATCAAATCAGTCTTATTGTAAATGTATCAAATATAAACATAAAGAGTACTACTATTAATAACAAATAACTTATAATGATGCTGATCAACAAGATTGGTTATAGTCTATTTTTGATTCCTTAGTTTTTTTGGTAAATGAAAAGTTACATCTTCTTTCACATATTCGTAATCTTCAATATTAACATTTCTATGTTTTTTAATTTCTTCTATAATGCTATTTATTGCACTATCAGGTGCAGAAGCACCAGCAGATACTCCTAATATCTTAATATTTTCAAGTTCTTTAAATGGAATCTCATCTTTATTGTCTATTAAAAAAGAAAGGCGATTATTCTTATTCCCAATTTCTTTTAATCTATTAGAATTAGAACTATTTTTAGAACCAACAACTATTAAAGCATCTAAATTATCAATTATAGATGTAATAGCATTTTGGCGATTTTGTGTTGCATAACAAATACTTTTTTCAGGGGCAACAATGTTTGGGAATCTAGTTTTTAATACATCAATGATATCTTTTGTATCTTCTAGGCTTAGTGTTGTTTGAGTTATATAAGCAATCGGTTTGTTAGGATATATTTCTATAGCTTTAGCCTCGTCAACATTATTTATAATGTAAATATTGGATGGAATTCTTCCAAATGTTCCTTCAACCTCAGGATGACCCTTATGACCAATTAATAGTATCTGATAACCTTTATTATAATAATCTATACCAACTTTATGTACCATTTTTACTAAGGGGCATGTAGCATCCATATAATTGAGATTTTTAGCAATAGCTTCATTTTCTACCTTCTCAGAAATTCCATGGGCACTAAATACAGTATTAGCATTTTGAGGTATTTCTGCAACTTCTTTAACAAAAATAACACCCTTATTTTTAAAATCATCAACAACTGTTTTATTATGTACAATTTCATGCCTAATATATAATGGTTCTTTTTCATAAATATTAAGAGTTTTTTCTACAATTTCAATGGCTCTGCTAACCCCAGCACAAAAACCTCTAGGATGAATGAGAATTATTTTTAAATCTTGTAAGGATGATTTTTTCATTTCTATCTCATGTATGTTAATATAATAATAAATAATGATATATTAAAAAAAAGGAGAATTGTATATTTTTATGAAAATAATAGCAATTCATGATTGTAATAGCGGACATAAATCGCAATTAATGGGTATAATTAATTATTTTAGTTATGATGAAATCAAGATGATTCAGGCTACAAACAATAAGTTAAAATTTTTACCAAGTTTTTTTATGGAAAAATTTTTATTTATTTTAAATAAAGAATTACAATTAATTAGTGAACCAAAATTAATAATATCAATTGGTAAAAAATCATTACCTTATGCGATATATTTTAAAAAAAAATACCCTAAAGCTAAGCTGATATTTTTAATGCCTTCTGGTTTTTTAAGTGCAAAATATGGAGATTTAATATTTTATCATTCCTATAAAAATGTAAAATTTAATGACCCTAAATATATTCCAATACCATCAGCTCCTCATTTTATTAATAATGAACAAATAGAAAAGGAAACAGAAAATTGGAAAAAAAAATTTCAGAACTACAAAAAACCAGTTATTTCAGTAATTTTAGGTGGGGATGCAAAAAGAATTAATCTCAATTTTAAAGGCATAAACGAATTAGTTACTGAAATTATAAAAATTAAACAGCTAACAAACGGATCAATTTTTATTAGCACAAGTAGAAGAACAGGTTTAGAAAATGAGATATATTTAAAAGAAAAAATGCAATATTTTATAGAAAAAAAAGAGTGTTTTTTTTGGGGATATAAAGAACAACAAAACGTGCAATCTAATAAAAATCCATATCTTGCTATGTTAGGACAATCTGATTATGTTATTGTTAGCGGCGAATCTATTTCAATGATATCAGAATCATGTTCGTTGCCATCTAATATCGGTGTTTATATATTTTTTTCAAAAAACTTTTATTCAAAAAGATATATAAATTTTCATAAAAATATGTACAATAATAATCATGCCAAACCAATTAAAGATTTTTCTACAACATGGAATAGAACATCTTTAAATTCTACAGAATATGTAATAAATAGTATAAAAAATATATTATAGATTTGTAGGTTTTATCTTGTAAGAAAGGTAATAAAATGGTACAATATGAGGTATTTTAAGTTAAGATAGGGAAAATAATTTTGAGTGATTTATTTGATAATAATTCTGATAACTCTAGTGTAGTATCAAAATCAGGTGAAGATATTACAAAAGTTGCTATTTACAATGAAATGAAAAAGTCTTATTTAGACTATGCGATGAGCGTGATTGTAAGCAGAGCTTTGCCAGATATCAGAGATGGTTTGAAACCAGTTCATCGTCGTATAATATATACAATGTATGAAAGTGGATTTACTCATAATAAACCTTATAGAAAATCAGCCAGAATAGTTGGAGATGTAATGGGTAAGTATCATCCTCATGGTGATAGTGCAATTTATGATGCTCTTGTTCGTATGGCACAAAGTTTTTCTTTAAGATTACCATTGATAGATGGGCAAGGAAACTTCGGATCTATGGATGGTGATAGTGCTGCAGCAATGAGGTATACTGAGGCAAGAATGGCTAATTCTGCCCACGCTTTAATTGATGACATAGATAAAGATACGGTAGATTTTAAACCAAACTATGATGATTCGTTAAACGAGCCCTCTGTAATTCCAGCAAGATATCCAAACCTTTTAGTCAACGGTGCTAGTGGTATAGCTGTTGGTATGGCTACTAATATTCCAACACATAATCTTGGTGAGCTAATAGATGCTTGCTTAACTTTAATTGATAAACCTGAATCTTCAATTCGTGATTTAATGGAACATGTAAAAGGACCTGATTTTGCAACAGGTGCTCGTATTTTAGGTAGAAAAGGAATAGATAGTGCCTTTCATACTGGTCGTGGTAGTGTAATAATTTGTGGTGTTGCAAAAATAGAAGAAACAAAATCTCGCTCTAATATAATAATCACAGAAATACCGTGGCAAATAAATAAGTCAAAATTAGTAGAAGAAATATCAAAATTAAAAGATAAAAGTGACTCAAAAGAACTTGATGTAATTTCTTCTGTAAGAGATGAATCCGATCGTCATGGTGTAAGAATTGTAGTTGAACTTAAAAAAGATGCTGAACCTGAAATAGTGTTGAATTATCTTCAAAAATATACGCAATTTCAAACATCTTTTGGCGTTAATATGTTAGCTATTGATGCTGGTGTTCCTAAATTATTAAATCTTAAAAATATATTAGTAGCTTTCTTAGATTTTAGAAAAGTAGTAGTAAGAAGAAGAACACTTTATTTACTACAAAAAGCTCGAGATAAAGCTCATTTATTAGCGGGTTTAGGAGTATCAGTTGAAAATATAGATGAAATAATTGAATTAATCAAAGAATCTCCATCCCCGATTGTTGCTCGTGAGCGATTAATGGCAAAATCTTGGAGAGCAGGTAGCATAGTGCCCTATATTGAACTTTTAGATGAACCAGATAGAGAAGTGATAGATGGCATGTACTATTTATCTGAAATTCAAGCAAGAGGGATTTTAGATTTAAGATTGCACAGATTAACGGGCCTTGAGAGAGAAAAAATCCAAAAAGACTTAGAGGAACTGGCAGAAGAAATTACAGGATATTTAGAAATATTGTCATCTTATACGAAATTAATGGAAATTATTAAAGAAGAACTAACAGCTGTAAGATCTTTCGCAACTCCAAGAAGAACGCAAATAGAAGAAGCCGCTGATGAATTTTCAGAAGAAGATTTTATTCAAAAAGAAGAAGTAACAATAACTCTAACAAATTCTGGTTATATTAAAAGGATGCCAATAACTTCGTATAGAACTCAAAAAAGAGGAGGTAAGGGTAAAGTTGGTATTAATACTAAAGAGACAGATGTTGTTACAAACATTTTAATTACTAATTCACATGCCGATTTATTATTTTTTACATCAAAAGGATTAGTATATAAATTGAAATGTTACAGAATTCCAGAATCTACTCCACAAAGTTTAGGTAGAGCTATAGTTAATTTGATTCCTGTAGAAAAAGGTGAGGTTATAACCACTATTTTACAAATAGAAGATGCTTATAATTCCGAACAAGATATTATTTTTGCTACTAAATCAGGAAGTATTAGAAGAAATAAACTAAAAGATTTTACTAATATTCCATCAAAAGGAAAAATTGCTATTAAATTAGATGATGGTGATGGTTTAGTTGGGGTTCATTTATGTGATGAAAATCAAGATATTTTAATTAGTTCACATACAGGGCAATGCTTGAGATTTCCCGTTGAATCTTTAAGAGTATTTAGTTCAAGAAATTCTTCAGGTGTTCGTGCAATTAATTTAGATAAAGATGATTATGTAATTAATGTATCTATATTACAGCATGAGAAAATAGAATCTATAGAACTTCGCGAAGAATATCTAAAATATGCCAATGCCAAAAGAAGAGGGGAAGCTCCAGACCCTGGAAAAGTAACTGATTTAGAAGAAAAAGAAGAATTTATTTTAACTGTAACCTCAAATGGATTTGGGAAAAGAACATCTGCCTATGATTACAGAATTACTAATCGTGGTGGTAAAGGCTTTTTAGGTGGTAAGTTATCTAGTAAAAATGGATACATTGTTGCTTCGTTTGTTGTAGAAAAAGATGATGAAATCATTATCATTAGCAACAAAGGTCAAGTAATTAGACAAAATGTTAAAGATATAAGGATTACAGGTAGGGTATCTTTAGGGGTGGGGTTATTTAGACTGGATGATGATGAATTTGTTGTTTCTGTCTCAAAAGTTAAATTATTAGATACTAAAGATGAAAAAGAATTAGAGAATGAATCTCAATTGGAACCTAATGATTTTAGTGATATTTTAATTTAATTCAGTTATGCATAGTTATATACATAAAATATAAAAATTAATTTATTATTTTACTTTTTTAAAATAATACGAAATTGTTTTTTGTAATTTATGTATATGATCTAGTCAATTGTCTAAAAAATAAACTCAATTTTTGTTATGTAATAATCTATTAATAAAATAAGAAACTGTATCTATATAAAATGAAGCAAATATATTATTAGTTTTTAATTGCGGGGATTTGTAATGTATATAATTTATAATGTTATATAAGATACAATAGAAAATAAACATAGGAGTTAGTCTTGTTAATTGCATTTTGCATAGCTGTATTTATGACACTTTATTTATCATTTCATATTTATTACTCATTTTTTAGTAATAAGTTTATGATTCCAGTTTTATTTATAATAGTTTTAGGATTGCTATTCTCATTTTTTTGGTTAAGATTGATAAATAATTATATCCCTTATTCATTATTCAGAGTTATACAATTTATTTTTTATTTTTTATTAGGAATGGTAGCTTATGCTATTATTTTTTATATAATTGCAGATATTTTGCGTTTATTTATGAATATAAATCCAAAAATAGAAGGAATTATAATAATAATAGCTGCTTTATTTGTTGCTGTTTTAGGATATATAAACACTAGAGTAATAAGAGAAGTAAATTATGTTGTATATAGTGAAAAAATAAGTAAACCTCTTAAAGTTATACTTGTTTCTGATATTCATATTGGTAGTCCTGATGTAACACTATCTAAATTTAAACAAATGATTAATAAAATTAATGCCCAAAATGCAGATTTTGTTATAATGGCAGGAGATATTATTGATGATGCTTCTATAGAATATCAAGAATTAGGTTATGGTAGCTTATTTGCTGAAATAAAATCTAAACATGGAGTTTATGCAACCATTGGAAACCATGAAACCTATCAGGGAGATGTGGATTGTGTAGAAGAAAAATTTATATCAGATGGTTTAAAAGTTCTTAATAATTCACAAGAGTTTTTTGAAGATTACAATCTAAATTTAATAGGAATAACAGATATAGGCAGAAGCAATAAAAAACTTCAAACGGTAGATGAGTTTAATTTAGAAGAGAATATTTTTAATTTATTGATAGAGCATAATCCTATTAGATTTGATAATAATTATAAATATAATATAGATTTACAAGTTTCAGGTCATACTCATGCCGGACAAATAATTCATGGTTATATAATAACACAAATCATGTATACAAAACCATGGGGAAAGTTAGATATTAATAGCTCAAGTCTTATTACAAGTACAGGGGTTGGATCTTGGGGACCGCCAATGAGAGATATAACTTATCCAGAAATTGTTATAATAAATATAGAACCGAAAAATAAATAAATGTAAATTACTGAAATAAAACTAAGAAAACATGAAAAAAGCTGTTTATCCCGGATCATTTGATCCTATAACCCTAGGTCATTTAGACATAATAAAAAGAGCCTTAAAATTCACTGATGAATTAATTATTGCTGTTGGTGTAAATAACGAAAAATCTTGTTTATTTTCAACTAAAGAAAGAATGGATTTAATAGATTTATCAATAAAAGAAACCCTATCAAAAGATTTATACGATAAAATAACTATACAATCTACTAATGGTTTATTAGTTGATTTTTTAAAAAAAATTGATGCCCATATAATTATAAGAGGAATTAGAATATTTTCTGATTTTGATTATGAGTTTAATTTAGCAGGAATTAATTCTAAATTGTATCCAGATAGTGAAACTATATTTTTAAAAACATCAGAAAGTAAGCAATTTATTTCTTCAAGATTTGTAAAAGAAATTGCTCATTACAATGGAGATGTATCGAGTTTTGTATCAAAAAGCGTAGAAGAAGCCTTCAAAAGAAAATAATGTACATACAGTATCACTTGTTTTAAGTTATTAGTAAGTTTAAGAAATTAATAACTTTAAAATAAAAAATGCCTTTATTTTTACTTCAAGATTAAACAGGTTTAGTGCTCTTTTTTAAGGCTACAAAAAGAACACTAAGAATTCTAATAATAAGTGCTATTGCAACCACAAATAGTTGTTATTGTATTCTGTACAATAAATATCTAATTTGATAAAATCATTCTAGTTTACTTAGTAATCTAATAATTAAAATTATAAGGAAATTTATTATGAAAAAAATAGTATTGTTATTAGTGTTAGTATTAGGATTAGGAGGTTGTGCTAAAGCCCCTTCACAAGTTGGTTCTGCCTTATTTGGTTTTACAAAAGAACCAATTAGTGTTACTTCTAATGAAAATGAGGCTAAAAAAACTGGTCAAGCATGTGGAAGAAACATATTGGGATTAGTTTCATATGGTGATTTTTCTATTAAAAAAGCAAAAGAAAAAGGAAAAATAACCCAAGTAGCTACATCTGATAAAAAAATTACCAATATATTCTTTGTATATTCTAGTGTCTGTACAGTAGTAACCGGATCTTAGCATTTTCTACTAATTTCATATTCAAGATTTATTAGTTTAAAGGATAGTGTATTACTATCATTTAAACTAAGATAGTTAACCATAATTATTGTTACTCAAACTATTATTTTAATGAACAATATAATATCAATATTATATAAAATTATAGAATTTTAGTTTTTTATATCATATACCTAGAATGAGTAAAGCTTTTTTATATATAGCAACAAAACAATTCTTAAGAGGTATTTAAGTGAATAAGTCAGTAGTGTATAGTGATAATTCTGTCCAAGTTGAGGATCCCAACAAAGGTAATATAGTTATTTATGCTCATCCAGAGGATGTAATAAACTTAGATTTTGATTTAGCTTTTTTAAAAAAAGAGTTAGTAAATGGAGATTTGGTTATTACAACAAATTCAGGTGGAACTGTCACAATTGCTAATTATTCAATTATGTTTATGCAAAAACAAATACCGATTATTGTAGATTCTCTTTCGCAAAGATATGGTTATAATGATTTTCTTGATGATGCTAAGGCATTTTCTTCTTCTGATAATACTGATCTTCTTGTTATTAATAGAACAGTATCTACCGCAAAAGCTACTGAAATTAGTGAGAATTTTTTAGCCTCTGGTAAAGAAATCTTATTTAACGAATATGATCAAAAAGAATTAATCGGTATGATAGAACTTGAGGAACAAAGCCCTATATTATCATCAGATGTATTTTCTAATCCTAATACTGTACTAACCCTTTATCCAGAAGGTATAGATAAAAATGATACTTCAGTGGTTTATACCTATGCAGGAAGAACTATACTAAATCAAGAAGAAGTAGGAAACAAACCTGTTGTGGTTAGAAATTCTAATCCTCAAATTTCACCGCTTTATGGAACTAGTGTTGTAACCTCATTAGAAGGTAATACCGCTATTATAAAAGCATTAGCTGGTGGTGGTAAGATGCAAGGTAATGATTACTCTAGTTATATGTATAGTCCAGAGCTTTTAGATTATTCTTCTTCTGCAGGATCTATACACTATGAAGCCTATAATGGCAAACAGATTCAAAGAGGAATAAATCTAAAATTTTTAGATTCAGCTACTTTTTTTGATAATATTATTATAAGAGATGTGCCCGAAGGTATTAAATTTATTTCTACATCTACAACTGAAGTGCAACCATTAGGTAATAATGCTTTTCAGATAATTTCTAGATCTCAATCTAATGCTATGGACATATATTTTGTTTATAATGAAGCAAATGCTATAGATGCCTATGGTAATCCAATAGGCTTGAAACAAATTATGCAGGAATGTCAAATTGAAGTTACAGGATTTAATCCAAAATATCAACAAATAGTAAATGGTAAATCAACTGTCACTTTTGATTTTAGAGAAGTTCATGGTGATGAAGATATTAATAACTTTTCAATGTATAATACTTTTACTTTTTCAACCTTGTTTGATCCACTAATTGTTAGAACCAGTAATTATGATGACTATATAGTAGGAGGAGTAACTAGCCATATTTATGACCTTTTGCAAGGTAATAATATATTTATTGGCGGTGATGGAAATGATACCGTATATATGGGAGAAGGTAGTAGTGAGTATGAGTATAAATTTGGTAATGACAGAGTTGATGCCAAAGCCACAATGAATAGTATTGATAATCCAACAATAACAGGTACAGATACTTTAAAATTTAATTATGGAGCATATGTAGATAAAACAACAGGATCATACAATTTTAATAGAGATGTACATATAGCGTTAGATAATGGTTATGTAAAAGTAAATAATAATGCAAAAAATTCTAAAAATGTAGAAGATAATTCATATTCAGAATTTAAGAATTTTGATTTGTTGTATTTAGAAAGCGATGAGCAACAATTTTCGCAGATTAATAATGAAATTACAATTAATAGTACAAAAGGTTTCTATGGTTTTCAAATATTTGCGGGTAGTAATGATACAACGAATGGTCAAAGTGGTAATATATTAAATTTAGGATTAGCGTCTCTTATAGATTTCAGTGAAGAAAATGGAGCGTATATTTCTTCGGTTTTGCTAAGAACAAACCCAGAAAAGGATACAGATTTTGATAAAACACAAAAGATTTATTTTTCGTCTGGCAATGGATCTAATAATAAAAATATATTTACGACAATTCGAGGTTCAGAGGGTAATGATTACTATTTAGCATCTGATCATAAAAATTATGATGTTTATTTTGATGGTAAACAAGGAAGAAATACGATAGATTTTTCTTTAGTTGCTAATACAAGTGTAGTATATGATGTTGTTAGTGGTAGTGCAGAATATTCAGGTCAAAAAGATACCCTAATTAATATAGGTGTTTTTATAGGATCAAAACAATATGATACGGTTTATGCTAGTGGTGTTGGTAGTATGACCTTTTATATGAGTCCAGAGGATATTAGCTCATCAGCAGGTAATGTTGTTTCATACGAAAGATTTGCAGGTATTGATGGCAAAGGAGTAGAAATAGATTATGTTGTAGGTAAGGATTCTGGTGGTTTTATCCAAGTAGACAAATATGGTCGCGGAAAGGATGTAATATATGGAAGCCCTGAGATTAAAGCATCACAAGCCAATGATATATTTTATTTATCTATGTCAAATAATTATAGTATAAATGGCATAGCTGGTAAGAATACCATGGACTATTCAAAAGATATTTCTAGTACAGGAATCATAGTTAATGTTAAGAATGTAGGTACAAATTCTGATGCTAGTGGATCTATTAATAAGGCGTCTTATGTTGATAATTTTGTTTATATACAATCAATAATAGGTACCAATCAAAATGATACATTTTTAATTTCAGGAGATCAAAGATCCTCTATGCATTATGATGGTAGAGGAGGTTATAATACTATAGATTACTCAGATATCAAAGATGGTATTCGTATTAATTATAATATATCAAAAGAAGAATTAACAAAAGTTTATATTTCAACCAATGAAAGAATTAAAGATGATGTTATAGGTTTTTCTTCTTTAATAGGTACAAAAGAAGATGATATGTTTATAGCAGAAGATAATGCTTGGCAAACAGCATCTAATGTTATTTATGATGGAAATGTAAGCAAATATAATCCGTCAAAAGAAATAACCTTAAATTCATATAATGAGCTTGAAAATGCAGGTAATGTTTTATATTTAAATTATGAGATAAAAGAGTCTTTAAACTTACCAATTCTTAGCTCAAAATTTATTAATTTTGATACATTAAGATTAGGAGATTTTAATAACGAGATAAGTTATTCAGATACTAACTTTAAAGTTTTTTGGGGATCAACTAATAAAAATGTAAAAACTGTATTTAATGCTTCGGTTTCAGCATCGCAGGTAGATTTTTCCATAAATGGAAATAAAGCAGAGGTTGGTACTTTAACTTTATATAACTTTGATATATTAAAAGCATCAGATTTTGGATCTGTATTTAAAGTTAAAGTAGGAAGTGATCGTAGTAAAGATTATGAGTACTCATTTATTGGAGGACAATCGGTAGATGCTCTTGATTATACAGGTTCACAAGTTGATTTAAGATTTGATTTAGGTAAAACAGGAGCTTATGATCAAGGTTCTGTAACAAAAGAATATAAGAATTCAAACAATAAAGATTATTTTACCAATATTGATAGATTTACAGGAGGTAATGGTGATGATGTATTTATATTAAATCCTTATAAAACAAGCTATTATATTGATGGTGGGGCTGGTAATAACAACACAATTTCTTATGAGAACTATCTGTCGCCAGTAACGCAAGCAGATATAGATTATACAATGTTTACAAATATTCAGGCATTTAGATTAACAAATTTTGATGATGTTTGGTTCATAAATTCAGAAGCAAGAGGTGAAACAAAAGTTGATGGTGGAGGAGGTTTTGATAAAGTTTTAATAGGAGCAGATGTTAAGGAATTAAAATATACAATTTCTGATAAGGTAGTATTAAATATAACATCTCCAACAAGTTCAGAGCATCATTTAAAACAATTTGAAGTATTAAATGGTACGAATGCAGGATCAAATCCAACATCTTCAGATAAAGTAATTATGGAAACATCAGATAATAAGTCTATTTTAAAAAATAGTTACACTAATGATGGTTACTTCTACTTTATACTTAATAACGGAGATTTAGATTATTCAAAACTAGATAAAGGAGTAACAGTAGAAATATTTTCAGAAAAAACAGTAGCTCCAGGTGTTAGATCTTCGTTGCTTATAGATAAACAAGAAGGTAATGCTGATTATTATCTTGGTGTAAAAAATATAAAACTTACAAATTTTGATGATACGATACGATTAGATCTTTCTGACCCTGAAGTTTTTGAAAATTTAAAGATTGATGCAGGAGGAGGAAAAAATACTATAGATTATTCTAGCTCATCTTTTGGTGTAAAATTTGATGCTGTAGCAGAGACATTAGATGGTAAAGCCTTTTCAATTAAAAACTGGAGTGTATTAAAAGCAGGAGATGGAGATAATTCATTTATTTTAGATCCTAGCAAATCTAAAGATTTAGAAATAATATCAGGTTTTGGTACTAGTACTATAGATTTTTCAAAATTTAGTGCAGATTTAGTGTTTAATTTTGAGTCTTCTCAAGGAGAGTTATTTTCAGTAACACAAGGAACAACAAACATAGTAAAAGCTTCAGGTGTTAGCAATATAAAAGGTGGTAGTGGCAATGATTATTTTTATGGTATTTCCTTAGGTTCTTATAATATAGATGGTCAAGGTGGAACTAACACTCTTGATTATAGTAAATCAATAGATGTGTTAGGTTTTTCATTTGAGTTGAAAAACGAAGAAGATTCGTTTATTTCTAAAGGAAGCTCTAATAATATTGATCGTTTTAGCAATATAGATAAAATAATTGGTACAAATCGTGATGATTATTTTACAATCTCATCAGAAAATAAAGTCAAATACATTGATGCAGGTGGAGGAAGAAACGAATTATTGGTTGAAGCAGTAGTGGGTTCGAATCAAGGTTTTAATTTTGATTTAGATAAAAAAGAATTAAGTGGTGGTGGTTTTTCAGGAATAATCAAAATTGATAATTTTTCAGTTTTAAATGGTTCAGTAAATGATGATATTTTTACATTCTCAAGTGATGAGGTTTTAAAACAAAGAGGAGAAATAATTGGAGGTGGTGGTAATAACACCTTGAATGCAAAAATACGAGATTCAAATGGAAATAATGTTGGTTTGTATATAGATTTATCTAGTGGTATATTTTATAGAAACAACAAGGGAACAGCAGTTAGAGACGAACATCTTACTGTAAGTAAAATTACCAATATTAATTTAGGTGATGGTGATGATATATTATTGTTTTCAGGAGAATTAACCTCATCAAATTATAAGGTTGATTTAGGAGGTGGTAATAATTTAATATCTTTTGAAAAAGTTAATTACTCTTTATCTGGTACTTTTGATGAAATGTTGAATCAAGTAACAAACGGCACAACACTTAATGTTAAAGGTAATTATGGTTTAAAATTAACAATGTTCTCAGATACTCTTAAAATTAAAGAGGGTGAGAAAGCTGTGCTTGTAGATGGTGCTGGTGGTGTAAATACTGTAGATTATAGTGATGTTAGTTCTAAATTATATATGAGCTTGCTTTCTGCTAACAATAATGAATTAGAAGTAAGCAGACAAGAAGCAAGTGGTACTAAAACTGATAAATTATATAGTTTTTCAAAATTCATTTTAGGAAAAGGAGATGACTATATAGAAGCAGGTGGGTCTAGTGCAACAGAGATAGATGGTAATTCTGGTACTAATACAATTTCTTATGAAAAATTAGAAACTGGTCTTATTGCTAATTTAGAAGCTGGAACTGTTTTTAAAATAGAGCATAAAACCGTAGATAGAATAAGGAATTTTCAAATATTTAAGGGTTCATTGGGAAATGATATTGTTTATGCTTCTAAGAATGTTAAAGAGATTTGGGGTAATAAAGGTAATGATACTTTGAATTTATCAAAATTATCAGATAGTAGAATTAGTTTTTCTTCTTTGAATGATAGTGAAATAAAAGTTACCCATAATGATGGATCATTTAATATAAAAAAAGAAGGTGGTTCGGTAAAAGATACTTCTTATAAAAGGGTAGTCTTTGGAAATAATCAAACAGCAAATATAGAATTATCATCAATAGATAATAGAGAATATGTATATTCTAGTGGTTCTATAAATTATAGGGCTATGAGTCAGTATGGTATTAATGTTAATTATGAAAAGCAGACAGTTTCTTATAAAGGAAGTGGTCCTAATACTAATTCAGATCGTTTTTTATCTTCTAATACGGTAGTATATGGTACAAATAACGGAGATGTTTATAATTCTTTAAACTCATCATCTAATATTGTTATTGAGGCTGGAGCAGGCGATGATAGGGTATCTTTTGATGCTTCTACAACGGCTCTTAATGTTAATATTGATGCAACCGGAAATATAGATACAGGGTATGTTAAAATTAATAAAGGAACGCAAGGTAATTTAACTATAGGTGGAACAAAGTTTGATGATACTTTTTATATTACAGATCTAAGAGTTTTGAATGTAAATCGTGGTATAGATGGAGGTATTGGATCAAATATTCTTAATTTTTCTAAATTAACAGCAGGTCTTGATGGTTATGTTATAGGTGGAAGTGATTATAATTATAAACTTATTAACATGAATAGATACGTACTTACAAAATATAATGATTCTGTTATTTGGGTGGTAGTAAAAGACAAAGAAAAATTACCTACAGTAATTGATTTTAATGGAGGTACAAATAACAAGTTAACCTTGAGATTAAATGAGATTGCTAGTGATGATCTTTCACTGCTTTATGATATATCAGCAACAAATAATAACGCTAGTATTACTATGAATTCGGCAACGTTTTCTCATGCGACTTCTTTTTTAAATATTCAACAGTTAAAAATGGAATCAAATAAAAATATAGCTAGTTTTAAAGCAGTTTTTAATGGTTTTGATTATACTGGAGTAACTGATATTTTTACTGATCAAATACAATTTGGTAGTAATTTTATAAAAGATACAACATTTGAATACAAAAATTATATATTAGATAGATTTGATACTTCAACGATTGTAGGAGGTGTTAATAATCTTATATTTTCTGGTAGTAGAAATAATGCAGTTATGAAATTACATATTCAAGACTCAAGCAAACAAAATAGCAATGTAAATATTACTATTGCTGATGCTGTGAATATTACTATGAATATTACTAATATTGCTAGAACTATAAACTATACTGATGAGGTATTATCTGTAAATACAAGTCAAACAAATACACAAACTTTCAAATTATCTAAAGTGACACAATCTACAATTACAATGCAAGATGTATCTGTACTTGTAGTAACATCAAATGTTACAATGTCTATGTTTAAAGAAATTATCTTAGGTTCTGGTAGTAGTGACCGTTATGATAATTATGATGTGGATTTTATGGGTTATAAAGGTCAGCATGGTAATGTTACAACAGGAGAAGATTGGGTATTTACTGATAAAAAACTAACAGGAATATTTGCAAATAAATTTACTATAACTCAACAGAACTCAGCTACTAATCCTGCTCATATAAGATTAACTGGTACTAATGATACATTAAGAGTATATCAAAACAGAGAGGATTTTAAAACAGCAGGACAAGGAACAATTGGTTACATTGATGGAGGAGCAGGTACTAATACTTTATTAATGATGGGAAAAAACGAGGGAGATTTTATTTCTTATATAGGAACTTCTGGAATGTCCTTAGATAGTATAGTAATTACAAAAGGTAAATTAGCTGCTATTGATGCAGGTAAAAATACTACGCCAAATGCATCTGATCCTAATTCAGAATTTTTTAGATATGATAATTTTCAGATAATAGATTTAAGGGGTGTTGGTGTTAATAAAAACATGAATAATGATACTATTATCAATATAGTACTGAACTCTGAGACTATGTTTACAACTGTTTATGCACCAAAAGCAAAGGCGGCAGTTTCTACGCAAGATAGTATGCAAAGAACTATTTTAAATGCTGGTGGTTATGCTGCTACTGGAGCTACTCCAACTGGAGGTTTTGATACTGGTGGTATTTATAATGTTAGTTTTGAGTATGATGAAGATAATCCTGGTAAAATGAATAGAATGATGCAGGTTGAGGCAAGATTTGAGAATAAAGTATTTGATATTCATAATGTGCAATCTATTTATGGTAAAAAAGGTCAGCAAGATATTGTTAAATTCTCTTATCTTAATACGGAACAGTTTTATGATCTATCAGCGCAATTTTCTCAGGGAAAAAGTATAGGTTACGACTCTAATAGTACAAATGTACACAATGTTGAGAATAGAAAAAAATATTTATACTTAGATTTAGAATTTACAAGAGATGAAACAGAAGGCTCTTCTAATAATAGTTCTGCAAATAGACCTGAGAGTCAATATGATATTATAGATTTTTCTTCTTGGGATGTTCATGATAAAGACCGTGTTTATGATATGGGTTTAGAAGGAGTAAGAGGGGAGGCAAATGCCAACGGATTACACATGTTGGCAATCGGTGAGTATAATATTGCAGGTGGAAGATCTTTTGGTGTAATTTTTATAAAACTAAGTGGTCAACAACATATCTATTTGCCACAAACAAGTATATACTTTGGTAATTTGAGTAACTATACTTCTTCTAGAAGGATTATTTTAGAATTTCCAAACGTTGTTGGTAAGGAATATTCAGCAACATTTGATAATTTTACTTCAAATATTCAAGTACTTGATACTTCTCCGGCTACTATATTAAGTGGATCTCAAGGTTTATCTCAGGTAGCTAACTATAAACTTTTAAATTTTACCACTTTATTTCTTGATAGAAATGGTGATCATCGTACATCAAATATAATAATTGGTCAGGATGGTTTATTTACAAGTAATAAAGTTCATCTATATTTGTCTCAAAAAGCTAATGATCTTGTTCGACCAACCTCAGAACAACGTACTAATGAGTATAGTAATAATTCGACTTCTACTAATAACAAAGTTGATTTTTCTAATATTAAGTCAGGTTCACATTATTTTTCATGGGGAGCTTGGCAAGATCGTGAACATCAATCTACAGAATTTGTTAGCACAGATAAAAATAATAAAGGTATAGCTTCAAACGAATATAAAAACTTTATGCAAGATGGATATACTGGTGTAGGTATTGTATTTACTGGTGATGCAGAAAGAGCTAAGGTTGGAACGACAGATGGTTATAGTTCTTCTGTATTTTATAGAATTCAAAACCCTAATTTTTTGATCTTAACAAACTCTAATGATACGTTTGCTTTAGGTAAAATATATTCTAGTAGCACAGGACCAATAGGACCTATGGCTCAAGCTAATAAAAAAACTTTTTTAAAGGAAGTTAGAGGAGGAGCTGGTTTTAATACTTTGTTAATAGATTCTTTTTCTGCTGATACAAAAACAAGTGCAGGAACTAATCAAAGTGGAAAAGCACAAGGTGCACAAGGTCATGCAAAAGAGAAAAGAGCCGCAGGTTCTTATCAAGTATATAATCCAGATTGGTATTTAAGAGGAGATACAGAAAATGGTCATATTGAAAGAGTTTATAAAATAGATGAAACTTTTAAAACTGATATGAGATTTTTATCGGTGATTGATGATAATTATGGACAAATTGTAAAATTAGGACTTAAAGCAGCTTATAATAGAGATACAAGGTTATTGCCTTTAACAATGCCTGTACTTCCAAATAATGATTTTACACAATCTAATCTTGCTTATGCGTTCAGTAATGCTTCTTATTATGATTTTAGAAAAATTGAGGTTGATGATTATAGTTTAGATCCTCAAAATTTAAAGATAGGAGGTTATTATACTGGAGTTCAGGATGATGCTATTGTTATTTCTGCTGGACAATCAACTACAGGAGGAGCTTCTTATAGGGAAATTAACTTAGGTGGTAGATATTTTAAAGATCAGACAACCCCAACATCTATGGAAAGTCAATTAATAATGCATCAAACTAATGGGAAGCCAAATGCTTATAAAACTAGAATACAGTTTATTAATAGCAGAGATGATAGGGTAGATAGCAATGTTATTGTTGCTGATGGTTATGATAGTAATGCGTCTAATTATACAAACTATTATTCTTATAAAAACTGGGATAAGTTAGAAATAGCTGAACGTCTTAATGGCTATAGTAATCAGGCCTATATTGTTTTTAATACAGATTTTAGTTTTGATAAAATGCACGGTAAAACTTTTAAGATTACTACCTTAGATTTTATGTCATCTTCAAAGGTATATATATTTTATCAAACACAAAAATATAATTATAATGTTGAAGAACTTAGTAATAGTGATGGTGAAATATTACATAAAATTTCGGAAAAAGGTACTGATAAATTTTTTATTGTGCACTACAGTCTTAACGAGGCTGTATTGTTTATAAAATATGAAGCTACAGATCTAGAAATGGTAAGTGCACCAGGATTTCTTAGTCAAGAAGAAATCTATAATTTAGAAAAATATGGAAATCTAGAAGGTATAGATGAATCTAATAATCCATTTTTAGATAGTTCAAATTATAATAGTGAATCAGAAGCTGGAGTTTTTTCAGGAAAACAAAATAGTGAAGATAATTTTGATTATAGTAAAATATATGGAGATGGTTCGGATGGTATTGCTGTTTTTGGTATGGGAAGCAATAAATCTAAATCATCACAAAGTGGAGATCAAAACTACTCAAAATCTGAAAATGATCATCAAACACAAACAAATTCATCTGACACTGATGATGATTATTTGTTAGCATTTAAAGATCAAAATGTAGAATATGATGATTTAGATTATGAAAATCTTGATAAACCAAAGGAGGAAGAATACGATTATCGTAAACAAGAACAAATTAAGGAAGATACAGAAGAAGAAAATAAAGAAAATGAAGATGATAAATTAGAAGATGAAGATGAAGATAATAAATTAGAAGATGAAGATGAAGATAATTTTGAAATTCAAAATAATTTAGAGAATATTAGTTTTGAAATTTTAATAGAAAATAAAGAAGAACTTAATATTAATGAATTATTTAATATAGCAGAAGATTTATTATCAGAGAATATTGAATTAAGTACTTCATTAAATGAAATGGTAGAAACGGTATCGTTGATAGAAGAAGAATCAATTAATGATACTAATAGTTATGATGAATTAGATTCGATGTCATTTGCTTTAGATTCAATGTTTTCTATAGAAGATAGTATAGGACATAGCGAAGTTAATGCAGATAGTAATAGTAAAAATAAAAATACAAATAATTTTTCTAATTCTTAATGTGATGAGACAGGATGTAATGGGAGTAAATAACAACAATTAATTTCTGAAATGTTCAAAAAACTGAGAAAATAATTTTTTATTCCCGTTATATGTGGCTCAAATTTAATTTTAAATAAGACGCAGATAGGCACTTACAAGTGAAGTGTCTATTTTTTTTTGCAAAAAATAAATGTAGGAATTACATATATAATCTAAAATAGATAAGAGACTAGAAAAATAAGAATTTATGACTAGTTTTGAGATTTTGTGAAAAAAGGTATAAATAAGAGGTCATTTTATACATAATAAGAAACTAACATTAAATAACTAATAAAAAAAGAGTAAACAAATTGTGTTTTTTGTTTTCCACTAATCAAAGTATAATAAATACTCATTATTGTTTATTATTTAGAAATAGAATTTGACTCTTTAAAATTAAAAATTGACTTAAACTAACCTAAATCTCAAAAGTCATTTCCATTAATCGGTCTCAAATTACCATTTAATTTATTTCACTACAATATATATTTTCAATTTTATCTACTTCTTCAAAGATATTAAAAAGAGGTCAGCAAACATTTACATTTACTAACCTCTTAAATTCTTCTTAAGTGGTGAGTGCGGATGGATTCGAACCATCGACCCTCTGATTAAAAGTCAGATGCTCTACCGACTGAGCTACGCACTCCTACCTCATCAACTAGAATATACTAATATTATTAGAACAATAATGCAAGATATTTTTTAATGTTTTTATATTTCTTCTTTAAAAACCTTTTATAACAAGACTTTTATTTTATAAAAAATATATTTTATCTTTTCTAAAAGAGAATCCTAAGTTAGTATAATTGGCAACATTAAACAGCAAATATATTTTCTTTAAAATAATATATATATTTCGGTAATATTATTTCTATCAGCAATTAGTCTGTTTTATTAATTATAATTATTATTGAAAATAGTAGATATATGTGATACAATTACTGCTGTAAATCATACTAAAAAAGTAGGATAAATTTAAAAAGTACTTTAAACGGATGAAGTATTATGAGTAACAACAATGTTGTTTTATCTAAAGCTAAGGTTGGAAAATTTTATTTTATTAAAAATTTTTCGAGCAATTTATCATTTTATGAAAAAGATCGTCTTTTAACCTATGGTTTTATTGAAGATAAATTAATAAGAGTTGTTAGAAGATCTATTTTTGGCAACACCTTTCAAGTGCAAGTTTCTGGAATAAACTTAGTTATAAGAAAAAAAGAAGCAAAAAATATATATCTAAAGGATTGTAATAATGAAAGTTAGTTTATTAGGAAATCCTAATTCGGGAAAAACTTCAATTTTTAATTTGTTAACTGGCTCAAATAAAAAAGTTGCAAATTTCTCTGGTGTTACAGTAGATATTGCGAAGGGTTATTCTAGTATAGAAGGAAATTCTTATGAAATAATAGATCTCCCAGGTGTTAATTCTTTATCTTATTTTTCTGATTCTAAGGATGAAATTGTTGTTAGTAAGTATGTGCAAGAAAATAAAAATGATATTTATCTAAATATTGTAAGTATTACATCTCTTGAGAGGAATTTGTTATTAACATTAAATGCAATATCTAAACAAATGAAGGTGATTCTTGTTATTAATATGATTGATACAGTTAATTTAAATCAATCGGAAATTAACAATATAAAAAATACTTTAGAAAAAGAGTTGAAAATTTCTGTAGTTATGTTTTCTGCTAAGAAAAAAATAGGATTAACAGAATTAAAAACAACAATTAAAAATTATTCATTCAATAAAGATTCAGCTAAAAATAAAGAAAATAATTTTAATGAGAATCTTTCTGTTATTAAGTCAATATTTGAAAATATTCCAAAAATTAAATCTAAATCTACTAATATAACTAAATTTTTAGATTCTATCTTCTTAAATAAAATATTATCTATTCCGTTATTTTTATTAATAATTTATGCAATATTGTTAATTACCATGAATGCTCATATCGTATTTTCAGGTCTTATTGATGCTTTAGCAGGATCCCTATTTGTAGATTTACCAAAAGAATACTTATCAAACTACCTGCCACAAATATTTTTAATAATTATTGCTGATGGTATTGGTGGTGGTGTTCAAACTATGCTTACATTTTTACCAATTATTTTTACTTTATTTTTCTTATTAGGAATCTTAGAGCAAAGTGGATATATGGCAAGACAAGCCTTTATAGCTGATGGTATTATGCAAAAATTAGGATTACCAGGTAAAGCATTTATTTCTCTTGTAATGGGATTGGGTTGTACAGCTGCTTGTTCTAGTGGTTGTAGAACATTAGAAAGAGAAAGTGATAGAAGGTTATCATTAATGATTTCACCTAGTATATCTTGTTCTGCCAAGCTACCTGTATATATATATTTGTGTTTTATATGTTTTGGAAATATGGCTGTTAATATTGTTTTTTTACTATATTTTTTAGGAATTTTAGTTACTATAATTAATGGAGTATTTTTATCTAAAAGTTTATTTAGATCTAATCCCTTGCCATTTATTATGGATTTGCCTGATTATAGGTTTCCAGATATTTTATCTCTTCTAAAGAATTCTTATATTAAAGTTAAAAACTTCTTGATAGGATTAGGTAAAACGATTATTCCATTTATCGCTGTAATTACATTTTTAAATTTAATTACATTTAAAGGTGAAATTGTAACAGCAGATTCTAATGAAAGTATTTTAGCAAAATCAAGTAGTTTCATAACTCCTGTATTATCTCCAATAGGAATAGATAAAGATAATTGGCAAGCAACATTAAGTATTATAACAGGATTTTTAGCTAAAGAAGTTGTAGTAGCCACATTAGATGCGGTATATTTTCCATCAGAAGAAGATAATAAAGAAGAAGAATTTAATTTATTAGGAGACATAAAATCATCTTTTGAAGATTTTTCGGATCAGTTGTTTAATAGAAATCATTTAGATTTATTTGATGTTGGATCTGCGTATTCGTTATTAGATAATATAGAAGGGAAAAGAGATATTCTTTATAGTAAATTTAATGGTTTTGCTGGAATGTTTGCATTTTTATTATTTATATTAATTTATACTCCTTGCATTTCAGCAATGGGTGCAATATCTAGAGAAATTAGTTCTAAATGGGCTTTTATTGTGGGAATATGGAGTGTATTTAATGCATTTATGATATCGGCATTATTTTATCAGATATCCATGGGATGGTATTCTGGAGGAATATTTAGTGCTATATTTATAGTTTTTTATATAATAATATTTTTTGTATTTAGATATTATGGAGATAAATTATCACTTTCATGGAATAATAATTTTATTTTTTCTCAAAGAAAACAGAGAAATTAATAAATTAGTAATATAAATAAACATTATGTTATTATTAAGAAGTTGTATTTTATATTGTAGCTGGGTTTATGAAAATTTTTAAGAATATTTTTTTTGTATCGTTGTTTTTATTGAATTTCTCATGTAGTAATTATGTTAGAGATTCTAGTATAGATGTTTATATAAGTAATAATATTAGATCTATAGGAACTTATTATATTGTAGATGCTGATAATATAGAAGAACCATTGTCTGATATTTTAGAAGAAAGTATAGATAATAATTTAGCAAGTTATGGTTTTATAAGGCTAAAAGATAAAACCTCACAACAAACCGCTAATTATTTAGTTTTTATAGATTTAAAAGATAAAGATGATCATTTAAAAACTTTTAAAGTTCTAATTTTAGACAATACCGCTAATCATCTTAAGAAAGTTTTCTTAGGGGAGTTTTATTTTAAAAAAGATAATTCTTATGGAAATATATATTTAATTTTATGTGGTATTAAATCTATTTTTGAAAATAAAAAATTAGGTAATAATTCTGTTAGTTTTTCTAATATTGAAACAACAAATAAGGTTGTAGACTGTTTAGAATACTCTCAATAACTTACTTTAGTAATATTAAATTTAATCTTTAAATATTTTTGATAATTATATAGAAGATAAATCTATCTTTTTTATTAAAGATATGTGCTAGATACAATTATTACACACTCTTGGTAATTATAGTGCTTTAAAAATAATTTATGAAAATATCATTTAGTATTTATGTCATATTAAACATAATTATATACAAGAAAAACTCAACAAAAAAATTATTTCTAATTAATTATTAATAAATTTAGGCAATAAGACATAAAATAAACAAAATTTTTTAGGATGAATTAATTTCCAATTAAAATGGATAAATTCAATTATATAACAATAAACAGTAGGATTTTATTTTATAAAAAAATACTTTTATATGTTATTTTCTTCTGTATCTTTATTTCATAGAAAAGAAAGATTATAAATTTTCTAATTGAGTATAATATTTCAAAATTTGTCTTTATTTTTATATAGTAATCTAAATTTTCACCCAATAAAAAACCTAAATTTTTTTAATTAATAAGTTAATTAAGTACATTAGACATTTATTAACTTAAGGGTAAAAAATAATTAAGTATAAATAAATTATACTTGTTTTATGTTATTAAAATATCATTTCTTATTTCAAAAAAATTTGATTTATTTTGTTTGAATTGAGCTAAAAAGAGAAAGGGTAAGAATAATAAAAGTATTACCTCACCCTCTAAAAAAGTAAATAAGAATTATTTACTAGAATTGATATTTAACAGCTAAAGTAAACAAGTTCATACTCAATTTTTCTTCGGTGTAAGCGTTTATAATTTGTTTTTTACTTCTTAGATCGTATCTAAACTCTCCAGATACTGAAAATTCAGAAGTTAAATCATATTTTGAACCAAGAGCTAAATAGTTATAATCTATTGTTCTTTTATCCTCATCTTTTTTATAAGAAGTTGTAGATAAGTTGTTTCCTATATAAATTAAAACAGGTTGAACAACTCTAACACCTATAAAAGATTCTTGACCAATAGAATGAGACTTAGTTTCTCCAGCGCTATAAATATTTGTATTATAAGAACCGGTAAGAGCAAGTACTAACATATCATTATCAAAGCTGATACCAACAACACCAGAAGCTCTGTCCATCTTTGCTTCATACTTACCAGTAAGGTCTTTTAATTTAGCATAGTTACCAGCAATACCTACTTTCAAATTACTTCCAATTTCTTGGACAATAGAACCACCAAAAGCATATTTTCTTTCAATTTTATCAGTATTTACATCTTGTGCTTGATATTGTACAGAAATTCCTGTTCCGTGTACTTTTATATCATATTTCAAAGCCGAATTTGCTCTACCCGTTCCATGAAAAGAACCAGCATCGCCATCTTCATAAATACCAAGAGCATCACTACCAGTAATTTCGTATAGATCGGTAAAACTAGCTACATTATAATAAGAAGACCATTGTTTACCAAAAGACAACTTACCAGCTAATTTATGTTCTATACCAACAAAAGCTAAACGGCTAGTTAATAAATTTTTACCATCACCTTTTTGAACAGTAGGATCAATCTTCCATTCTGTTTTACCAAAAGCAGTGAAATTATCATTTATTTCATTGGTTCCTGCAAAGTTGATTCTTGAGTTATTATATTTTCCATTTACTTTACCTAAGTTTCCTTTAACATCTTTAGCAGTAGATTGATATCCAATTTTTAAATAACCACCAACAGAAAAAGTTGTTCCATTTTGATCGTATAATTCTGTAGCACTAGCCACATTAGCTATTAGTAATCCACTGGCAATCATAGTTAAAGATTTTTTTATCATAGTTAAACTCCTACATAATTTATTAATTTATATTAGATATCAGCCATTCGTGCTTTTAAGCCACCTTTACCTGGTATTATACTTTAAAAAACATTAATTGTTCAACTTTTTTTTACCAACTTTAAGCATTGTAGAAAAACAAAAAATAATATTGATATATTCTAATACAAAATTAGTTTTATGATTAAATTTTTTAACGGAATTTATTAATTAAACTACTTTGAGTTGTGAATTTCATTGTTTATATAGCTGTCAAATTTAATCTTTAAATTTATCAAGATTCTTAACCCAAATATGAAAATCTTCTGATTTAATTTTTAAATGTTTACCTTTTAGGCTTTCAAGACTGGGTCTATGTTTTCTAAGATCAGGAATTTTTTTATTTATGATTCCTCTGAAAATTACGCAAGACCCATAATTAAGTATACCATATTGATCAAAATTATTTTTTAAAATAGTTTCAAGTTCAGATAGTGAAAAATTTATATTAAACCACTCTTTTTTATCATTTTTTAATTTTATATAATCAAGCGCATTCTTTTTGTGATTTAAACCAACACCTAAAGTTGTTAAACCAAAAACAATACTTCCATCGGTAAGTAGATTTTTTATTTTTAATATAAATTCTTCTACTTTTTCTGTTCCTCCTTGTATTTGGTCTAAAGCAAAATTTAAAGATATAGAATCAAACTTTTTGTCAGAAGAAAAATTAAAATTATGAATATCAAATAATACAGGATTTATCCTACAAAAATAACCGTCTAACGTTCTTTGAAAGTTATTTAAAGATTCTTCATTATTATCTAAAGCGGTTATGTTTGGGAAGATATCAGATATACGATAGGTATTTTCTATTATTAACCCATTGAAAGTAAAAACTTCTAAATGATTAAACCCCATATAAATATAACTTTCTTTTAGTTGTTCTAAAGTACAATTTAATTTTTTTAATTCTCTAAAAGTTACTATATGAGTATAAAATAAGCGAGTAGCTAATCTTATTTGCAAAAAAGAATCAAAAATTGATGTAACAATTCTTTTAGAAAACCTTAATCCTGAAATTAAAGATGAAACAGAAAAATTCTTAAACATAAAGAAAAATAAATTTGTTGTGTAAAAATAATATTTTTTATTAGATCGTATTAATGGCTTCTATGAAATGAAATTGTTATTAGAAGCCATTAAGGAAACATAAAACTACTCAGCTTTATTTAGTCCAGCAGCTTCTTGCATTTTAGTAATCATATCTTGATTTTTAGGATCGTTTGTAAACACAGCCAAAGCATAAATGAAAGTATTTATAGGTAAAGCTATAGTTTTTGAAGGAACAGGAAGATTTTTACCTTGTTCTTCAACAACAGCAGTAACATCTTGATTACCCATAATTAATTTAACAACACCATTGTTGATGTTTATAGCTGTAATAGCATCAAAATAAGAAATATCTTTATCCATTTTAAGTCCTCTAGTAATTTTATTAATTAAGTTCAAATTATAATACTCTTAAGAGTTAGTATAAAAAATTAACTTTGTCTATACCGTAAATAAAAAACGATATAAAAATTCTATCACAAAAAAAACTTAAATACTATAGACTAAATTAAAGTATATGATTATAATATAACATTAAAAATATTAATATGATATCAAAAGAAAAACTATATTAACTTTTTATCATTTAAAGAGGGTGAATAATGCATAAATTTAGAACTCACAATTGTAGTGAATTAAGTGAAGAAAACATAGGCGAGCAAGTAAAGCTATCAGGATGGGTGCTTAGAAAAAGAGATCATGGAAGTTTAGTTTTTATAGATTTAAGAGATCATTACGGTGTTACTCAATGTGTTATAGATAACGATAATAAGTTTTTCACAGCAGTACAGGAAACAAGAACCGAATCTGTAGTAACAGTGTTAGGTACTGTATTAAAAAGAACAGATGAAACTATTAATAATGATCTAAAAACCGGATCAATTGAAATATCTGTAGAAAATTATATAGTAGAAAGTGCATCAAAAGTTTTGCCATTTTTAGTAAATGAAGATGATAACGCTCCAGAAGACTTAAGATTAAAATACAGATTTTTAGACCTAAGACGCGAAAAAACACACAATAATATAGTTATGCGTTCTAAAGTTATTTCTTTTATAAGATCAAGAATGGAAGATCATGGGTTTTTAGAAATTCAAACTCCTATTTTAACAGCGTCATCTCCGGAAGGAGCAAGAGATTTCTTAGTTCCTAGTAGAAAACATCCAGGTAAGTTTTATGCTTTACCACAAGCTCCTCAGCAATTTAAGCAATTGCTTATGACTTCAGGGTTTGATAGATATTTTCAAATAGCCCCATGTTTCAGAGATGAAGATGCAAGGGCAGATAGAACACCAGGTGAGTTTTATCAGCTAGATTTTGAAATGGCTTATGTAGAACAAGAAGATGTATTTAAAGTTTTAGAAGATGTATTATATACAACATTTTTGCAATTTGCAGGTAATAAAACTGTAACTAGTTCACCTTTTCCAAGAATTCCATATTTAGAAAGTATGGCTAGGTACGGATCAGATAAACCAGATTTAAGAAATCCTCTTGAAATTGTAGATGTAACAGAAGCATTTAAAGGCAGTGATTTTTCTTTATTTGCAAATTTAGTTGAAAAAGGTAATTTTGTAAGAGCGATTTCTACAAGTGGAACTTCAGATAAACCAAGAAGTTTTTTTGATAAACTTAATGAATGGGCTCGTAAAGAAGGTCAAGGTGGTTTAGGTTATATTGTTATTGATGTTGATGGATCTTACAAAGGTTCTATCTTTTCTAAATTAACAGAAGACAGAATTGAAATAATTAAAAAAGCAACTGGTGCTAAAGCCGGTGATAGTGTTTTCTTTATTTGTGGTAAAGATCTTAAAGATGTTAAATTTAGTGGCTTAGCAAGAACAAAAATTGCAGAAGAATTAGAGATTATAGAAAAAAATATCTTTAAATTTTGCTACATTGTAGATTTTCCAATGTATGAAATCAATGAAGAAACAGGTAAGGTAGATTTTTCTCATAATCCATTCTCAATGCCTCAAGGTGGTTTAGAAGCTCTTAATACAAAAGATCCACTAGAAATATTAGCTTATCAATATGATATTGTTTGTAATGGTATAGAATTATCTAGTGGTGCTATTAGAAATCATAAACCAGATTTAATGGTAAGAGCTTTTGAAATAGCAGGTTATAAACGTGATGAAATAGAAAACAAGTTTGCTGGAATGTTTAATGCTTTCCATTATGGAGCTCCTCCACATGGTGGTTCTGCTCCTGGAATTGATAGAATTGTAATGTTACTAAGTGATTCCATTAACATTAGAGAAGTTATAGCTTTTCCTTTAACTCAAACTGGTGAAGATTTACTTATGAATGCACCTGCCCAAGCCGGGGAAAAACATCTAAAAGAGCTTCATATTAAAGTTGAATTACCGAAAAATCTAAAATAGAAAAAGATGAACGATAGAACTTTTAAAAAAATTAATATTAAAGATATAACTTCTGTAACTCAACTTGAAAAATTAAATATATCTTTTGAAGACGCTTATTCTTACCTTGAAAAAATTGTTAGTTTGCAAGAACAAGGTGAGATAAGCTTAGAAGATAGCATTACATACTATAAAGTTGGTAAAATTTTATCGTCTTATGCTTCATCTGTTTTAGAAAAAGCAAAATTAGATTTGGAAAAAATTAATTAAGAATAAAACAATCCAAGTTGCTAATTAGATAATTAGATAGGAAAAATAAATAAATGAAAAATATATCTAAAAAAATGTCTGAAGTTGCTATAGAAATAGATAAGTTGTTTGATATATTTTTTTCTTCAAAATATTTTCCTTCTAAAAATTTAGTAGATTCCATGAAATATTCAACAATTTCTGGAGGTAAAAAATTTAGACCATATCTTCTATATGTAGTAGCAAAAAAACTGAATGTTGATGAGGAGGTTGCACTATATATAGGTGCTTGTATAGAATTATTGCATTCTTATACTTTGATTCATGATGATCTTCCTTGTATGGATGATGACGATACAAGAAGAGGAAAACCATCTAATCACATTAAATTTAATGAATTCACAGCTGTTTTAACAGGGGATGCACTACAATCAGAGGCTTTTTATTTGCTTTCATCTAATAATCTTAAATTAGAAGCACAAATTAAAATAGATATTATAAATTTAGTTGCTGGGGTTATAGGTGGCAGAAATTTAGTTAGTGGGCAAATGTTGGATTTAGAGTTTGAAAAAACGGGTTTAACTTTTAAAAATATCAATATTATTAATAAAATTCATAACCTTAAAACAGCTAAATTAATAGTTTTATGCACTTTAATTCCAGCTATAATTGCTAAAAAAGATTCCAATTACAAAAAAAAGCTAATTGCTTATGCTGAAAATTTAGGTATGATTTATCAAATTATTGATGATTTAAAAGACTATGAAAATGAAAGTGATTCCATGAATATTGTTAATCTTTTAGGACTTGATACGGTTGAATGTCAATTAGATGAGATTAATAAAAAATCTATAATATTATTAAAAGAGTTAAACCTAGAAGAACTTGAAGAGATTAACAATTTTGTTATGGAAGTTTAATGAGATATATAGATAGAATAGGAAAATCTTTAGATTTAAAATCTTTAAAGATTGATGAATTGAAAATTTTATCTTCTGAAATTAGAGAATTTATAGTGGATTCTGTATTTCAGACAGGAGGACACTTAGGATCATCATTAGGTACAGTAGAACTAACTTTAGCACTACATAGAGTATTTAATTTACCTAAAGACAAATTAGTTTGGGACATAGGGCATCAATCTTACACACATAAGATTCTTAGTGGAAGAAAAGATAATTTTAATACATTAAGAAAGAAGAATGGGATATCAGGTTTTTCTGCTCCTTTTGAGAGTGAGTATGATAATTTTATAGGAGGTCATAGCTCAACATCAATTTCAGCGGGATTTGGTTTGAAAAAAGGTTTTGAAATGCAAGGAGATAAATCTAAAGTTATTTCAATAATTGGAGATTCTTCACTAGCTTCAGGTATGGCTTTAGAAGCGGTTAATCATATTGGATCTACAAAATCAAACATGATTGTGATTCTTAATGATAACGAAATGTCAATTTCAAAACCTCAAGGTGCTTTAAGCAAATATTTTATTAAAATAAAGTCGTCTACATCTTTTTCTTATGTTAAAGAAAAAATAAGAGAATCTACTTCTGATAAACTACCTAAACCCCTATCTTTTTTAGCAGAAAAAGCAGATTCTCTAACAAGAATTACAAAAGAAGCAAATGTTTTTGAATCTTTAGGATTCTCATATATTGGTGTTCTTGATGGACATGATTTAGAAATTTTATTAGAAGTTTTAGAAAATATTAAATATTACGAGTATAGTAAACCAATACTCTTACATATTATTACAAAAAAAGGTAAAGGTTATGTTCATGCCGAAAATGCCTTAGATGGCTTTCATGGAATAGAGGGAAAAATTCAACAGAATTCAGATGTTGATCCTCAAGGAGAGATATCAAATACAGCTGTTTTTTCTAAGAGTTTAATAAAAAAAGCAAATGAAGATTCTAAAATCATAGCCATAACAGCTGGTATGCCAAGCGGAACTGGTCTTGATAAGTTTGAAGAAATTTTTCCAGATAGATTTATTGATGTAGGTATCGCAGAACAGCATGCAGTAACTTTTGCAGCAGGATTAGCAAAATCAGGAATGAAGCCATTCGTTTGTATCTATTCTACTTTTATGCAAAGAGCTTATGATCAGGTTGTGCACGATGTTGCTATATCAAGTCTTCCTGTGAGATTTATTATGGATAGAGCAGGTTTCGTAGGTGCTGATGGTGCGACTCATCATGGTTTATTAGATTATTTAATGTTTTTATCGTTGCCTAATATTATTTTTATGTCTCCTTCATGCAAAGAAGATATTCCAAAAATGATAAGTATAATGAGTGAAATTAACGATAAACCTTCATTTATAAGATTTTCTAAGGCTAAACATATTAATAATTTTTATGCAGATGAAAAAATATCAGTAGGTAAGGGAAGTATTGTAAAAAAAGGTGAAAATATTGTAATTATATCCATTGGTGAAATATTATTAGAAGCAGTAAAAGCATCAGAATTATTAGAAAAAGAAGGTATTTTAATCAGTATTGCTGATGCTAAATTTGCAGTGCCTATTGATGAGAATTTAATAATTTCATTATCAAAAAATCATAAAACAATGATTATTTTAGAAGAAGGATTGGGTGGTGCTTTTGCGAATCTCGTTTTTTCTGTGCTTTCTAAACATAATCTTCTAAATGAAATTAATGTTAGAACTATGCATGTTCCCTCTACTTTTATTGAGCAAGCAGAAATACAAGAACAAAAACAATTAGCAAAAATAGATAGGGCAAGTATATACAACTTTATTAAGAATTTTATTTAAAGTTTACTTAACTTATATTTTTTGTTAGACTATACTGGTATTGTTATAGAGTATATTAAACATGTTTAAAATTAGATTCTACTTCTTGCAATTTATATTATTTACTGTATTTTTGTCTTTTGGGGCTTCATTAAATGCAGCAACTGATAGTGGTTTATATGGTGGTGGTAGTGTTTTATTTGATGATGAGGTAGAAAAAAATATAAATATTTCTACAAGTAGAGGAAATATTAGATCCAATTCTCAAAAAGAAAAAGCACCTGAAAAGAATCAAGGCAGAGTAGTAAAAGAAGTTACTCAAATTGATAAAAATAGCGTAGAATATGAAAAAAATCAGATAGATTCGGCAGAGAAAAGTATCAAATCAAATTTAAAAAAAGTAGATCGTGAAAAATATTTAGATAAAAATTCTGTTTTCAAAATAGATCAAGAACAATCTATTTATGGTATTAATCTATTAGTATTGCAAATTAATGTAAAAAGAGATAAAGCTGGAAAAATAATAGGATTTTTACCAGAAAATGAAACTCAACCTGTAACATACATAGATGAAAAGAATAATCCAGATTACTATTTAAATCTCGATAGAAGTAGCTATAGAGAAAGAAGCTATGAAAAAGCTGAACTATACGAATCTCATAAAAAATTATTGAGATCTTTTGTAAAAAGAGTTCCAAGAGAACAAGATGCTATAATAATTATGTATGTTAATGGATCTAATTTAAAAAATTATTCTAACAGAGAAATGCAGTTAGAAAAAATGGTTTATGCTCAGTTTGTTACCAATTTTTTATATAGAAATAAAAGAAAGCTTATTATAGAAAAAAGATATGTTGAAGAGATACCAGAAAATGAAATCTTTATGATTATATCTAAATATGAAGGAAATGTGCCACAAAATATATATAATGTTTCAAAGGGAAATATATTGCAATGGCTGTTTAAATATAAAGAATTAGAAAAAGAACAGGTTAAAGGTGCTAACTCTTCTAGAAGTAATTTAGAAAATACTTTGAAATCTACTACCGCACCTAAAAATCCAGAACTTTTATTAACTCCATTAGAAAGAAATGTAGTTAAGGAGCAAAATAATATAAAAATGAATGAAAAAGATCTTTATAAAATCAATACAAGAAAGGTAACTCCTAGAGATGTAACTCCTGAAAATACAGCTCCTAGAAGAACTGTTCCTTATGAAGAAGAAGTTGAAGAAATAAACTAAAATAAGAAAGTTAATAAAAATAATAATATAAAAAAGAGTTTTATCTGTAAGGTAATAGTTGTTATAGCAAAAAAATATTAATTACTTGTGCAATATATGGCATATTGTATGTAAAAAATATTTTAATATAAAAAATAGATATAGTTTTTTTATATAAATTAGATATTTTAAATTTGTGAGTGTGAAAACTTCTTATAAGGATTATAGGTAAATAAGTCTAATTCCTTACCATTTTGTGTTTCTAATTAATATTTTAGAGGCTATTAAATGAATCTAATTTTAAAAAAAAATCAGCACAAATTTCTTACTAAAAAATTATAAATATTTTTATTATTGTGTATTTTTTATATAATTAATTTAACTTTAGGTAGCATATAATTTTTGATCAGAAGGATATAGTTAAAAAACTCAAAAATTTATAATTGCTATAATTGACTTTATTATATATAAAATAACCTTTATCATACAATATTTTTTATCAACAAAAACTATATTTGTTAAAACAAAAAGAAAAATATAATTCCCTTGTGTAAATTATTTTCTTTTAAATTGCTTTAATTTTTGGATGTAAAAAACTATTATGGAAATTATGTGCAAAAGAAAATCCAATTTCTGATGATTTCATATTTATAATATAAAAAAAGATAGAATTAATTAAAAAAATTTCATTATATTAATAATAAGTTATTAAACTAATAAAATTAGAAGATTGTCGTATTTAAAACAGTGATTAAGTGGATTTTTTTGGGTGATTTTTTATAATAAACAAAACGCTTCTCAAAATTAAAAAAAGCCTCTACATTTTAGAATATATAGAGGCTGAAGCATATTATTCGGACAATTCTTGTTCTTCCTGATATTCTTCTTCTTCGTTATATAATTCTTCTCCCTTATATATAGATTTAGCTTTATTTACAGCATCAACAAAAGGATCTTCTGAAGGAGTATTTAAGACATGAATCCTATTAGCTTTAATACTAACTTTTTCTAAAAAAGGTTTATCTAAAAATCCTTGTAATATAATATGAGAATCAACAATATCTGGATTTTCCTTTAAGAAAGAATCTCTTGCATTGTGAACTTTGAAATTTATTTCAACAACAATTTCACTTCCTTCATCATCTTTTAGTAAAAGCGTATGGTTGTTTGACATTTTTAAAACAGTACCAGATAAAATTACCTGATCTTTATTGTTTAATTTTTTTGCAGCCTTAATGGTTAATACTTCTGAAAAATCTCCATTAATAGCATTAATAAAAGGATCTAAAGAGGGGGCAGTAATAACTTCTATTCTTGTAACCTCTAGTGTAGTTTGTTTTAAAAGTTCTTTATCAGTTGTAGCTTCAATTACCACAATTGCACCAACTAAATAAGGGTATTTAGAAAAAAAATCATCATTTTCTATATCGGTTTCAAAATTAAGTTCTATTTTAATTTTTCCAGTTTTATCTTCTATTATAAACTCTTTATTTCCAAGAGATTTAATAATTGTTCCAGATAGTATGATAGGCTCTTTGTCAGATTTTAATTTGATAGATTTAACGGTATCGGTTGAAGAATTAGCATAAGATATTGTAGAAACAAATCCAAGTATTAAGGTTAAGTATAATATACACAATTTCATAAAAAACTATCCAAATAATGTTGAAATTATATTGAATATTAACACAAATTTATATATAGTGCAAGGTTTGAACAAGAGGTTTAATTATTTGTATAAAAAATTAGTGGTTTATTAGCCCTTTAAAAGGTATAATAAATTTTTCTAAGTGTGCAGATGGTAAAAATATGTTATTAAAAAAAAGAGTATCAGTTATAGGTTCAACAGGAAGTGTAGGGAATTCTGCCTATAATGTTATTAAACAAAATAAAGAAATATTTGTAGTAGAGGCACTGATCGCACGATCTAATTATGAAAATTTAGCACAACAAGCAAAAAACTTAAATGCTGAGAAAGTTTTTATAGAAGACGAAAGTAAATATCAAGAGTTATTAAAAGAATTACAAAACACAAAAATTAAGGTTTTTGGTGGTAAACAAGAGATAATAAATTTTATAGAGAAGGAAAATACATCAGATACATTGCTAATTTGTTCATCGGGATATGAAAGTCTTGCTTATTTTTATGGAGCATTAAAGGGTAATAAAAATATAGCAATTGCAAATAAAGAATCAATAGTATGTGGTGGAAATTTTGTCACAAAAGCTATAAAAGATTCACAAGCACAAGTTATACCAGTAGATTCGGAGCATAGTGCATTATTTCAAGCTATGCTAGCAGGTAGAAAAGAAGAAATACAAAACATAATAATTACAGCATCTGGTGGTTCTTTTGTAGATTATTCCTTAGATGATCTATCAAAGGTTACAAAAGAACAAGCTCTGAATCATCCAGTTTGGTATATGGGAAAAAAAATTACGGTAGATTCTTCAACTCTTATAAATAAAGCGCTAGAAGTAATAGAGGCTTCATATTTATTTGATATTGATGAATCTAATATAGAAGTACTAATACATAGGCAATCAATACTGCATGGTGGTGTTAATTATAAAGATGGAAGTTTTATGGGGCATTTTTCTTATCCATCTATGGAAATACCAGTTGCTTATGGTTTATTTTACCCCAATAGAATAAACACTTCCGTAAAACAATTAAATTTAGTTGAAATTTCTAATTTAAAATTTGAAAAATTAAATGAAGAAAGATTTACAGCCATATCATTAGCTCGTGAATCATTGAAATTAAAAAAGAATTACACCTGTACATTAAATGTTGCAAACGAAATAGCGGTAGAAGCATTTTTAAGTGATAAAATTAGCTTTAATAAAATTATAGATGTGATAGAATATAGTCTAGATAAAGTAGAACCACTAGATATAAATAACGTATCAGATATTGAAAATTCAGTAGAAATATCTAAAATAGTAGCAAAAGAATATATAAATAAAATTATTTTAAAAGGTATAAATGTTTGATATTATAAATTTCATTAAAGAATACATTTTAGGATTTTTCTTGCTGATTTCCATACTTGTATTTGTACATGAATATGGTCACTATGTTTTTGCAAAAATATTTAAAGTGAAAGTAGAATCATTTTCAATCGGGTTTGGACCAGAAATATTGGGTTGGACAGATAAATCTGGAACGAGATGGAAAATTTGTCCTATACCATTTGGTGGATATGTAAAAATGAAAGGAGAGATGATAGAAACAGAATCTAATTCTTCTAAAGATCTTGATCCCGAGGATTTTCAATCAAAAACACTATTGCAAAAATCTTTAATTGTTTTTGCAGGACCTTTGTTTAACTTAATTTTCCCTATATTTATATTACTGTTTATCTATTACTTTTCCGGTGTTCATACTATTATTCCTAAAATAGATAAAATACTGGAAACAAGTCCAGCATATAATCTTTTACAAAAAGATGACATAATTCTTGAAGCGAATTCAAAAAAAATTAAAGATTTTTCAGATCTACAGCAAGTAATAGTCATGTTGCCAAACTCTTTAGTAAAACTAAAAATACAAAGGGGAGCTGAAATTATAGACCTAGAGGTAAAAACAACTTCTAGAGAGGAAAAAGGTTATACTATAGGTTTATTAGGAGTTACACCATCATCAGAGGGAGTAACTTATTATAAATATTCTTTTTCAAAATCATTAGGTTATACATACAATACATATATTGATGTGGTTGATTTAATGTTAAAAGGTTTAGGAAATTTATTTATTGGTAATGTAAAGTTAGATGATATTGGTGGTCCTATTAAAATTGCGGAATTATCTGGAGATTCACTACAAAAAGGTTTAAATTCTTGGATGTTTTTTATAGCTATGTTATCTTTAAATTTAGCAATAATTAATTTAATACCAATACCAGCTCTTGATGGTGGGCATTTATTAATATATTTAATTCAAGCTGTAACAAGAAAAAAAATTAGTTTTAAAGTTCAAGGTTTTTTAATGCAAATAGGATTTATGTTCTTAATCGGAATCATGGTTTTAGTAGTATTAAAAGATATATTGTCTTTTGTTTTAAAGTAAGATAGATTTTTATGAAAATATTTAAAATTATTGTTTTAATAACCATTATTTCTTTTGCTATAAATAAAGTATTTGCTGAACAAGTAAAGGGAATATCTATTTCTGGTAATAGTAGGGTAGTTTCTGATTATATAGAAAGTTTATTATCTGTTGAGGTATCTGAAAACTATTCTCAAGAGAGTCTTAATTATGATTTAAAGAGACTATATGCAACAGACCTTTTTGAAAAAATAACAGGTAGTTTTGAAAATGGGTTAATTTCTATTAATGTTATAGAAAATCCTCTAGTAGAAAACATTGTTTTTAGTGGCAATTCTAAACTAAAAGAAGATGTTTTACTTAAGGAAATTGTATCTAAAAAGAGATCTACGTTCTCTCAAAATAGACTAAACTTAGATCTTCAAAGAATCACAGATCTTTATTATAAAAATGGATACTTTTCAGCATCAGTTAATTATGAAATTAAAGAAAAAGAATATAACAGGTTAGATATTGAGTTTAAGATTCAAGAAGGAAAAAAAACAGTTATAGATACAATTGTATTTGTTGGAAATAAGTCCTTCCCTAAAAAAGAATTAGAATCACAAATGCTTACAAAAGAATCTAAATGGTACAGATTTTTTAATGCGGGAGATATTTATGATATTAACAGGATATTATATGATGGTGAATTATTAAGACAATTTTATTTAGAAAATGGTTATCCAAATTTTAGTGTTCTTTCTAATTTTTCAGAGCTATCATTGCAAAATGGTTTTGCTATTACTTATGTAATAGAAGAAGGAGAAAGATATAAATTTGGTGATGTTTCTCTATCTATAAGATTACTAGATTTATTGCAATATGAAGATGTGATATTGCAAGAAATTACGCTTCTTAGTAGAGAAGCTTGGTTTAAAAATAGTTTATTACAAAAACAGGTTTTTAAAATAAAAGATAGAATAAATTCTATTGGTTATCAATTTGTTAGTGTTGAACCTCAAATGATATTTAATGATGTTTCAAAAAGAGTAGATATTGTTTTTGTTATAAAAGAGCAAGACAGATTATTTATAGATCAAATAAATATTAAAGGAAATAAAAGAAGTAGAGATTATGTAGTTAGAAGAGAATTAAAGTTTTCCGAACAAGACGCTTATGATTCAGATAGAATTGCGATAGCTCAAAGAAATTTATACAGAACTGGATATTTTTCTTCTGTAAATATTTCAGACTCAATCTCAGATGAAGTAGGGAAAATCAATTTAGATATAAATTTAGAAGAAGTGTCAACAGGTTCAATATCTGTTGGTGGTGGTTTTTCTACAGTAGATAAACTTCAGTTTGAAGCAGGATACACAGAAACAAATCTTTTTGGTACGGGTAATTATTTTGGTATTAATTTGAACATTTCTCAAAAAACTCAGGTTTATAATATTTCTCTTAGCAATCCTTATTTCTTAGGTCGTGAGTTATATGCTAGTGGTTCTATTTACAGAAAAGATACAGGATCAAGTAACTTTTCTAACTACACTCTTTATAAAAATTTAGAACAAGGTATATCAACATCAATAGGATACAGATTAACAGAAAATGTTTCACAAAGATGGGGATACAGTTTATTCTATAGAAATATTTACCAACTAGATCAATCTGTTTCTCAAAGTATCAAAGAAATAGCAGGAACTTCATTTGTATCAATGTTTTCACATACTATATCTTATGATACTACTGATAATCCTATATTTGTTACAAAAGGGTTAGATTTAAGTTTATACACTGAATATGCTGGTGTTTTTGGAGATAGTAATTATATAAAAAATACAGCTAGAGCTATTTGGTATTATTCAATTTATGAAGAAGTTGTATTCTCTGCCCTTGGTTCTGTTGGTGCTGTAGAAGGTCTAGGAGGACAAAAGGTCAAAATAGTAGATAAATATAACCTTGGAGGCCCAACTCTAAGAGGATTTAGAATGGGAGTAAATTATGGCGGAGTAGGTCCAATAGATTTAAAAACCCAAGAAACGCTTGGTGGTAAATATATGTTTAGAGGATCTTTCCAAGTAGAAACTCCAATGCCTGGTGTTAAACAATACGGATTGTTAATTTATACCTTTACAGATTTTGGTATGGTAACAGATTTTTATAAAGACCCTGCAATACTAGATACACAAACACTAAGAGTATCTATAGGTGTGGGATTATCTTGGAGATCGCCAGCTGGTATTATTAGTTTAGATTTCGGATATCCAGTTAGAAAAGATCCTAGTGATGCTGTTGAAAGAATTTTCTTAAATTTTGGAACAAGAATATAATTTACTAATCACTATTTTATAATAATAAAATAGTGATAGGAATTTTACAGGTTTATCATTAAGATAGCTAATTTTTAAAAATAACAACAATATGTATTAATGTAAGTTGAAAACTTTATTTTTGACTCTATCTGATATATAATATCTTTATGTTATTTATATAATAAGTAACAAATTTACAAAAATATGTTAATAAACATTCAAAATTACCATAATGGTATAAATAAAAAATAATTATTTTATGGTACTATTACTCAGGCATTGAAAATATTTTTTATGCTAAAGGGTAAGTTAATTAAAATTATGATGATTTAAAAATTAGGATTTTTAAATAAAAATATGACAATAGAAATTTATAATGCAACAGAAGAAGATGCTCATATAGTGGCTCAATTAATGTATAAAGCTTTGGGTGATTATGCAAATTTTTTAATGATGACAGATAATGAAGAGGCTATTCTTAGTAGAATTCAAATTTGTTTTAAATCTCCAGAAGTGAATCAACTTCATCAATCTAACTTTATTATAGCTTGGCTAGATGGTTTTGTTGTAGGAGAGTGTTCTTCTTATGCTGGCAATAAAATAGAGCAGTACAATAAAAATCTATCAGATATAATTTCAGAATTTCATGAAAAAGAAGATAAAATAGAACATGTAGTAGAATTACTAGAATATCTTAAAGAAGCCAATAAAGATGAGTATTATATGGATACAATTTCAGTAGATCCTGATTATAGAGGTCGTGGGATTGCCCAGCTTTTAATAAATAAAGTATGTGAACGAGCTATTACAGAGGGATTTTCTAAACTAGCACTTGTTGTGCAAGAAGGTAAAGAATATCTTTTAGATTACTATAGTTCACTAGGGTTTGAATTCTATGAAAAGAGAGATCTAGGAGGTATTAACTATTATAGACTTATAAAAAATTTAAAATAAAATTGTTGTAAAGGTACAGTTTATAACGGGAATGATTACCAAGTATTGTGAGTAGAAATAAAGTGGGAATACACGGTATTAGGCGGGAAAGTACTATAAAATTCCCGTTATTTATGTACCTAAATTAACTTTTACACAAAAGCTAAGTAAACAGGCACTTTCAAGCAAAGTGTGTGTTTTTTTGTAAAAAAGAAATGCCCCTAGTTTTAACTAGATTTTCTAATCTTTTTTAATAAAATTAGAAAGAGTAGATCGTTTTGATATGGGAAAGATATATGTATTTGATGAACAGAATGTATTTATATGTGAGGCATTGAATTACGAATTGTTAGGAACAGATAAACAAGAATTTATAGAGCAAAGCAAAGCAATACAGAAGTCAATTGTTAGGGAGGTAAAACAAAGAACTAAGAGATTAATAAATAAATCTAAAGGAAGATTAGATTACTTAGAGCCAATCCAAATAGATATAGAAGAAGCAATTTATGAAGCAAAGAAAAAGGACAAAATAAAAGGGAAAGAAATAAAAGAAGTAGTAGATGAAGGAGAAGTAAGATATCAGAGATTTAGAGTATTAGAAATGCGAATAGCGAAGGGAGAGATAATAGAGGAAGGAGAAATAAAGAAATTGAGGAAGTATCAAAACTCAGGAGAGTATGTAAGTAAAAAGGACAGAGATATAAATTTAGAAGAGTTTAGAAGTAAGCAATTAAAAGAATTTGATGAAAACTTTGAATGTAGAAATATTGGCAGAACTATCAGAGATATTTTATTGCATTGCAAATATTAAAGACAACTATTTGGTGTTTATTTCTAAAGAAAATACAAAAGAATTAGAAATAGATATAGAAAATATTTTAAGTGTAACTAAACAAGATGATTCAAGTAAATATTATGATGGAGTAATATATAATTATTGGAATATAAAAGAAGGGAAACTAGAAAATATAAAGCTAGGAGAAGAACCTTATTTAATTTTAGAATCATCAGTAGATGAAAGTATTAGAAATAGTTATATAAATTCTAAATATAAAGAAATTCAAGAAAAACAGTATATAAACATAAGTTTAAAACAAGGCAATCAAAATTTACAAGCAGGATTTAGTTTTACTCTTAACAGTACAGAGCAATATAGCCAGTTTAATGGTAAATACAGAATAGAAAAAGTTACACATAAGTATAACAATACTTATTTTACATTAGTTTTAGCGGTAAAAATATAACTTAGCTAAAATAAATAACGAGCTTCTTGAAAGCCTAATTTGTCATAATAAAAGGAGAACACATGACAATATACTTAGGCAATCAAGAAGTTTTATTTAAAAACATTCAAGACAATTCAATAGATGCAATAATAACCGACCCACCGTACGGTTTAAAATGGGATCATAAAATTGAGACGCATTTTAACTTTGCAAATTTTATCCACAATTCATATAGGGTACTTAAAGACAATGGTTTCATTGTTTACTTTGGACAAGAACCAACTATAAGTGTTTGGAATACTTTAGCACAAGAAAAATTCCACTATCTAGAAGAAATAATATGGTATAAAAGGGGTAATTCAGCACCTTATCATTATCCATTAAGAGTACATGAAAAGATAATGATATTCACAAAAGGCAAGGGTAAATTAAACAAGGCAACAGTAGATTGGGAACATGAAAAAGAGGAAATTATTGATTATATTACAAAAGAAACAGTTTTAAGAGCGATGTCAGAGATAAAAAAATTATTAAAGACTAGTAATAAATATAGAAGAATTAAGGGCAGTAGCAAATGATGTATCACAATAAATAACAAAAGAAAAATCTAAGGTTAATGATGATATCTATAAAATACCTAAATATCGTATACCAAGACATGTTTATCTTTTTAATCAAAAGAAAATAACAACACTATGGGGTTGCCGTCCACATAATCATCAAGGCTATAATAAAGAAGAGTTTAATGTTAAGCATCCAACGGTTAAACCAATACAAATAATGGAAAGACTACTTGAGATGACAACAAGTGAAAATCAAATAGTGCTAGATCCATTTATGGGGTCAGGGACAACAGGAATAGCATGTAATAAGCTTAATAGAAAGTTTATAGGCTTTGAATTATTAGAAGAATACTATAAAATATCTAAACATAGATTAGCAAGCTAAAATAAAAAGAGGTAATACCAAAATATTACCTCTAAAACTTTAAGCTTGACAAACAAAATAATCTAAAATTCAAAAACCATTCCCGCTATTTATTTCTCAAATTCCCGTTTAATCTGTCCCGCTACATTTTTATTAAATTATTGTGATAAAATAATTAATATATAATAAAAAGTATAATAAATAAAATTTATAGAGTAGTATTTTTATTTAAATTCTAAGTCAATAAATCTATAACCAATGATTCATATTGGAAATAACTAATTTATAAAGAGAGAGTGACAAATAAATCATCTCTATGCTGTTCAATAAGTTTGTTTGCACTATACAGTTATTTTATACTAATCAAAAAATGGTAATAAAATAGATTCTTTTAAAGTATTAGTAAATCTTAGCTAAATAAAGAATATAATACACTACCAACTACAACAAGGGGTACAATAAAAACAGTTATGAAAAACCAAGCATTAAAGAACTTAAAAGATAGAATTCCGTTGTTTGTTAATTCTTTTTTTATATCTTTTTTTGAAATACCAACAGCCAAAGTTAAAATAATTAATAATATACCAACAATTAAAATATTATCTAGTATAGGTCCAGAAATTAAACTAAATAAATCTAAACCAAATATTTTAAAATCACTCCACATATTTAAAGATAAGCACATAATACTATTAGAAATAAAAGAATATAAAGTAATAATTATAATAGCTTTTTTTCTTGTAGTGTTAAATATTTTCACAATATAAGGAATTCCTGTTTCAACAATGGCAATTGTGGATGTAAAAGCAGCTATAGCAATAAGCAAAAAGAATATAGATGCAAATATGCTACCGAACTGAATTTTAGAAAACACCATAGGTAAAGTTAAAAATGTTAATCCTGGACCTGAACTCATATCAAAACCAAAAGATACAACAGCAGGAATAATCAAAACTGATGCAAAAATACCAACAATAGTTCCCATTAATACAGTAGATGTAGCTGAAGTAGTTAAATTATAGTCCTTATTAGTATGAGAAGCAAAAACAATCATGCTGGCTAAACCAATAGATAAAGAAAACAATGCTTGTCCTAGTGCTGGTATAATAGCAGAAGGTAGTTTCTCAATATCAAATGTAAAAATATAAGATAAACCATCAATAGCATTATCTAATGTGAGTATTTTTACTATTAATAATATTAATAAAGCAAACAATATAGGTAAGAATATGAAATTTATTTTTTCCACACCCTCAGCTAATCCTTTTAAATTAACAATAACAGTAACAAAAGTTACTAAAGCTGAAAATAAAATTAAAATTAAAGGACTAGCTAAAAAATTTTCAAAAATACCTTGATAGTATTCGGTGGTACTAGCACTAGAGTACTCAATATTCCCTAAAAAAGATTGAATAGTATAGAAGAATGTCCATCCTGATACTACAAAGTAAAAACTAATTAACACAAAAGTAATTAGTAAATTGAAATACATACTTTTACTGAAAAAATTAGCATATTTTAATTTACTTTTTATATTATCCATATATGGACTCCCTAGATATCGCCCAATAATAAATTCAGATAACATAACAGATAGACCGATAAATAAAGCAAAGAATAAGTATGTAAAAATAAATGTTCCCCCACCATGTTGTGCAACAAGATACGGGAAACGCCATATGTTTCCAATTCCTACAGCAGCTCCTGCTGCTACAAATATAAATCCTAATTTAGACAAAACAGTCTTGCCTTTATCCGTCGTATCTGTTTTCATTAAATACCTCATAAGTTAAATGATATATAAAATATACAATCTAAATTTTGTATAAGAGAGAATTGTATATTTTTATTTATTGTGTTGTCAAATTAAAGTTTATTTATTATATAAAATATAAATCTTCTTTAGCTTTTTTTAAAATTTTTGTATAATGTTATTTAGTACTATTAAAATCATAAAATACAAAGATTTAGAGCAAAATTAATGAACAAAAAAATAGTAATGTTACCAGCATTAATGTGTGATGATAGTTTATATTCACATCAAATAAAAATTTTAAGTAAATTTTGTGATATTAAAGTTTTTACCTTTAAAGATGTAGATAATACATTAGATGCTTCTTCTATTATATTAGAAGAGCTTGGAGATAAAAAATTTCATGTAATAGGAACTTCTATGGGTGGTTACATTGCTATGGAACTAATGAGAAACACAAAAAATATAGAGAGTTTGTGTTTAGTTAATACAAATTATTATGAAGATTCAATAGAGAAAAAAGCTCAAAGATTTGCCCAAATAGAAGAAGCACAAACACTAATAGACTCTAAGTTTAGAGCAATAAATAATGATATTGCAAATAATTATTTACATAATGTTTCTTATCAAAAAGTATATTTATTAAAAGAAATGGCAAATAATATAGGCCGTTTAGGATTTATTAATCAACAAAAACTTATTTTATCAAGAAAATCAAGTGTTGAAGATTTTCAATATTATGATATTCCTACATTGGTTGTAAGCGGGCATCAAGATGTTATTACTACTCCTGAATTGCATTTAGAAATGGTTAATAACCTAAAAAAAGGTACCCTTGTAACTATAGATAATTGCGGTCATTTATCACCAATTGATCAACCAGAAGCCTTATCTGCTCTTTTAGAATGTTGGATTAAAAATGTATAAATATTTATTCTTTTTATTAATTTTATTGCTAGGATCTTGTTCTAAAGATCCATTATTAAAATATTTAGAGAAAGAAGAATTAAGAAAAGAATTTAGAAAAAGTTCTAATGATAGTTGTCCACTAGGTTATCTTGATAACTCTAAAGATTTTCTTGTAGCTAGTATTTTTTTTAAAAATAATAAATCAGATATTTCTCAAGAAGATAAAGAAATAATAAAAAAAGTTGCTAGTATTCATAGTTATTGTCCTAAAACCATATTAATGGTTTCTCATGCAAGCCATTTAGAATCAGAAAATGATTTATTAAAAGGAGCGAAAATATCTTTTGCAAGGATAAATAGTGTAACAAAAGAAATGCAAAATAATAAAGTATCTGGCAATTATATCAATGTTCTTTTCTGTAGTTTTTCTAATAATCTAGTAGATGAAAATAACTATGAAAATAAAAATGCAAATTTATATAATCAAAGGGTAGATATCGTATTTTTAAATACTCCAATAGAACAATATGAATTTGGTTGTATTTCATCTAAGAAAAAAAAGATAAGTAAAAATTATGATAATATTAAATACCAAATCACTAACTGAAAAAACTTGGTTGAAAAAACCGATAGATACAGTAATAATCCAAAAAGTTTCCAATTTATATAAAATTGATTTTCAGCTTGCTAATATTTTATTAAATAGAGATGTATCTATTGCAGATATTCCCTCATTTTTAGATCCTAAATTAAAACATCAAATGGAAGATCCTAATTTTCTTAAAGATATGGGTAAATTTTGTAAAAGAATTCATGAAAGCCTTATAAATAAAGAAAAAATTATAATACTAGGAGATTATGATGTAGATGGTATTACTTCATCTAGTATTTTATTTAAGTATTTGCAAAACTTAAAAGCTAATATTGCGACATATATTCCAGATAGATATAATGAAGGATATGGTATATCTTTTAAAGCTTTAGAAAATATAGCAAAAGAAAAAGCTCAACTATTAATATTGCTAGATAATGGCAGTGTATCTTTTGATGAGGTGATTGAGGCTAAAAAATTAGGTATGGATGTACTAATTATAGATCATCACTCGGTTGATGTTCAACTGCCGCAAGCAGTAGCATTTATTAACCCAAAACGAGTTGATGATTTATCTAATAATAATAATTTATGTACAGCTGGATTAGTATTTTTATGTTTAGTAGGTTTAAATAATTATTTAGAAACACAAAACTTTTTTGTAGAAAATAATATACAAAAAGAAAATATTCTAAAATATTTAGATTTAGTAGCATTAGGTACAGTTTGCGATATGGTTCCATTGCAAGGATTAAATAGAGCTTTTGTTTTTCAGGGTATAAAAATTATACAAAAAAGAGAAAATATAAGTTTAAGAAGTTTAGCAGATAACTTAGAAATAAATAAACCTATAGATGTTGAAACTTTAGGTTTTTCGTTTGGACCTTGTATTAATTCTGGATCTAGGATGGGGAATTCAAAATTACCATTAGATTTATTTTTAACAAATGAAAGTTATATTGCAGATTCTTTATCCAATCAATTAATTATGTTAAATCAACAAAGACAAAAAGAGGAAGATAAAATAATTCAATCAGCAATAGTTGAAATAGGATCTTCTAATTTAGAAGAAAATAGTGTGATTTTTGTAGGATCTAACTTTTGGAGTTCTGGTATTGTAGGAATAATAGCAGGAAGAATAAAAGAAAACTATGGAAAACCAGCGTTAATTTATTCTATAGATAAAGAAAAAAATACAGCCACAGGTTCAGGAAGATCTATAGAAGGAGTTGATTTAGGAAATATAATTATTGGAGCTAAACAAAAAAATCTTTTAATTAAAGGAGGAGGGCATTCTCAAGCAGTTGGTTTTTCTTTTAATTTAGATAAAGAAAAAGAATTTTTTGATTTTATAGAATCTAAAGTTAAATTTGCTTTAAAAAATAAAGTTACAACAAGAAATATAATTGTTGATGATGTTTTATCTATTTATGCATTAAATGAAAAACTGGCAACAGATATCAATAAAATCCAACCTTTTGGTAGTTCTTTTAAAGAACCTGTATTTATGATTTCTAATGTAAAAATTAGTAATATTAAACAAATAGGAAAAAATAAAAATCATTTAATGATTGAAGTATCAGACGGATTTAAGTATAAAACAAAGGCTTTTTGTTATAAATGTTTTCCTTCAATTTTAGGTGATAGCATTATGAAGAATGATAATAATTTTGTAGATTTAATTGTATCGGTGAAATTAAATTTTTATCAAGGAAAAAACTATGTAAATCTTGTTATTAATGATATTTCCTAATTAAAAGGAATAATTTACATTAAATACCTATAAAACTAAAGTGATTAAAAGTTACAATTCTGTATAAATAAAATCATATTTTTTTTATGTTGTTAGAAGCATTAATTTATTACGAGTAAAGGGCTATGTCGTAAAATTGAATAATTATAAAACAATGAAAAGAAGAGAGTTTATGGTAATTAAAATTATCGTTAACATTTGTAATAACTATTAGGGTTATAAAAACAGAATTATATTAACTCTAAAATGATAAGTAATTTACTTCCAATAAGATATTCTTATATGTTCTTATATATGATTTCTCTAATTTTTATATAATATTTGAATCATTTTTAAATTAATAAATATATCTCTCAAAAATCTAATTTTTTTCAAAAATTTCTTATTCTTTTATTTCCAAAACTCCTGGAGTAATAAGTCTTTTTTCTACGATGTTTTCATTATTGAACAGTTGTTTATATTGTTTTCTTAATTTTGCTATATGGTCATCATAATAATCAAATATTTTTACTTGACTTTTCTTATTTATATAATATTTCCAAGATAATATATTTTTCCTTTTTAAACTTCAAAAGAAGCCAATAATGGTTCTGTATTTTTGTTTTCTTCATTTTTTCTTCTTATTTTATCATTAAGTCCTGAGTATCTTGTGTAAGAATAACTTTTTTCTAAATCAACAACAGCACCAGTTAAAGTATACTTATCAGGATTTATTTTATATATTTTAAGATCTTCGTTATAGGTATTACTAACAATAAACATATCATATAGGCTATTATCTTGATTATCATAAGTTTGTTTTATATTTGTCCATTGAGTAAAAACATTTTGATCATTTGTAGAAATTACAATATATGCATATTCATATTCGGCTATTTCTTTGGTAGTTATTTTTTTTGTAGATTCTATATAGTATCTTTCTTCATAAAGTCTAACTGAGTTTGAATCAACAACTATGGCTGTGGCTACAGCTCCTCCCGTTAAAACAAGCGAAATTGTTATTGAAAAAGTTGCAACAGCAGAGAAAATACCTGTAAATAGCCCTACCCACATTATATCAACATAAAAAGCATTAGAAGAAATATCACCTTTTCTTTCTTCTGTTAATTTTGTTTTGCTATAATTGGTTATACCCGGATAATGATATTCTCCGGCAGTACTTCACGAAGGAAAAAATAAACTAATTAATAATAAAAATATTACTATAAACTTATTACGCAAAAAAATCTCCTTAACTTATTATTTTAACAATATATAACAGTATATATACTATATATATCTCTTTTTTTTATAAGAATCAACATTTATGAGGAATAAAAACAATGATTGACAGAAGAAAATATCAATGTTAGGATACATTTTTTCATTTTAATATATCTTTAATAAACTTAAAGAAAGGGTGGGTGGGCAAAATGATAAAGTATATCTATAATTTTTTTCATATTCAAAAGTATAATACTTCAATTAAAACAGAGTTTATGGCAGGATTAACAACATATGTTGGAGGTTCCTTTATTCTTTTTGTAAATCCTATGATACTTAGTCAAACTGGCATGGATAAGCAAGCAATTTTCTTAGCAACCATAATAGCAATATGTTTTGGCTCTATATTAATGGGTATATTTGCTAACTTACCAATACTAATGGCTCCTGGGGTTGGGGCAAATGTATGGTTTACATTTACAGTAGTTTTAGGAATGGGATTTTCTTGGCAACAAGCCTTAGCTGCGACCTTTTTAGGTGGCTTATTTTTTATCTTGTTTACAATAACAAATCTAAGATCATATCTGATTAATGCTTTTACCGATAATCTAAAATATGCCATTGGTGCAGGAATAGGATTATTTGTTTCAGCTCTTGGTCTTAAGATGTGTGGTATCGTTGTTTCGTCAAATGGTACAATTATAAAATTAGGTAGTCCATTAAGTTTATCATTTATTATGACTTTGCTAGGAGTGGGATTAATTAGTATTTTAGATAATTACAAAATTAAAGGAAATTTATTAATTGTTGTTTTTATATTAAGCATTGTCGGATTATTTTTTAATGAAAGTACTTTTTCTGGAATAGTTTCAATCCCTCCTTCTTTTGCTCCAACATTTTTACAAATAGATTTTTCAAAAATCTTAGAAATTAGCTTTATTTCTATTTGTTTATCAGTATTTTTAATGGATTTTTTAGATAGTACAGGCGCTTTTATGTCTTTGTTATCTTCAATGAAAAGTGATATAAAAGATAATCGAGTAAAAAGAGGTCTTTTAGTAGATGGAATTGCGACAAGTGTAGGAGCAATGTTTGGAACAGCAACAAACTCTCCGTATATAGAAAGTAGTTCAGGAATAAAAGTAGGAGGTAGAACAGGATTAACAGCTGTTTTTGTTGCTTGTTTATTTGCGGTATCTGCTTTATTTTCTCCGATTTTAACATTAACTCCATCATGGGCAACGGCTCCTGTTTTAATTTATATAGGATATTCAATGTTTAAATCTGCTGTTAATATAAAATGGGATAATGTATCAGAAGGGGTTCCTGCATTTTTAACCATAATTATTATGCCTCTAACATCATCTATTGTCCATGGGATAGGTTTAGGAGTTATTACTTGGATAATAATTAATGTTTTTAATAAAAATTTTAGAATCAAACAGCATAGCATTTTATTATTTTTAGCTATAGTTTATATAATAGTTTTATATACTAATTAATTAAAATAATCTATAATAGAGATATCTTGAGTTTTACAGTAATAAAAATATTAAACTTTTAAAATAGTGGTTTTAAAGATAAGAGATATTTTGGAAATAAAATAGTAAATCACTACAACAAAAACATATTTGTGGTATTAAAAAATAATTATGTTTCTTTATAAAAAACAAAAACTGTAACTATTTTTAAAAAAATCTCTCTATTTTTTTGTTTACTTGCAATAGTTATTAATGTATTTTTGCTTTAAATTGGTTAATGATCTAATTATGAGATACTTATAATGTTAAAATAATAATCATTTTTTTAGCAGAATAAAAAACTGTTTAAAAGGATATAAAATAAATACTTGGTATGTAATATAATTGTGACTAAACCTGAATAAACTTAATTCCTAAGATAAGATATTCCCAGTTAATAATTGATAAAATAGATTATAAATATTTAGAATTTTGGTTTGTTTTTTATATAAGAGCCTAAATTAATAATCATATAATTTTTATTTACCAACATAGAGTTACCTGTTTTATAATAATATAATTATTAACTTTTTTGCAGATTATAAAATGTAAAGAAAACTAAGTAACTTTACATAATATCATTTTACAAAAAAAACAATAAAAGCTTACAAAGAACTATGAGATTAAAAATATAAAAAAGGGAAGAAAATTGGTGACCCCAACGAGACTCGAACTCGTGTTTACGCCGTGAAAGGGCGTCGTCCTAGGCCACTAGACGATGGGGTCATTTAATCCGGTTAGAGAAATTAAAAAACTTCTTTCTCAAACACTCTATATTTATAGTATATATTTTTTATTAATGCAATATATTTTTTATTTAATTTATTAACCCCTTTTTAAATAAAGCATATATAATAAGAATCTTTTTATAAAGGTAAAATGATTAACAAAAAGTACAATGAAAATTTTATCTACTAATAGTTGTTTTTCATGAACAATCATTACGATAATCTACCTAGCTAAATTAGCTATTATAATATTACAAAAAGTTTAATTATTAGATAATGTAATTATATACAAAATAAACTCATTTTTATGTAACATAAATTTTTTCTTTTTAGAAAATTTTTTAATAAAATATTTAAGAAATAACAAAAGGCACCACCCTATTACTAATAAAATAATGCCTTTAGATAATATGAAAAAGTAAGAAAAATAATTACATTTGTTTTTCTTTACCAGCTAGCCAATCTAAACTGGTATCTGTTAATTCGCATAGCAGTATCATTTTGGAAAAAGAGGGGTCGGAAATTTCTTTAGTCCATCTACGTATTTGCTCTGTAGATATATCCAATTTTCTTGAGGCTTTTGTTTTTCCCCCAATTTTTGTTACTAAAAAATCTATTCTTGAACCAAAGTTACTCTTCATAATATTTCTCCTTATTATTATTATCACAACTTAATGATAGCAAATTTTTTTTTATTTGACAACAATAAATGCAACTTTTAGTTGAGTAAAAGGTAGCAATATTAATTAGCTTATATTGTAATTTATGTTAATATGTAACATAAGCTAATGTTTTCATAAAAAAATCAGGGAGAATTTATGAATAATAAAAAAAGTGTTTTTGTATTACTAATAGGAGAAACTAATGCAGGAAAATCTACATTGGTAAACTCTATCGTGGATTCTAAGGTATCTATAGTATCTCATAAGGTGCAAACTACTAGATTTAAGATTTTAGGGATTCATAGCAAAGGAGATTTGCAAGTAATATTTATAGATACACCAGGAATATTTAATTCGAAAAGAGATTTTGATAAAGAGATGATAAATCTTTCTTATTCACAAATAAAAGAAGCAGATATAGTTGCAGTTATTGCAGATTCCAATAAAAGAATCACTGAACATACAAGAAATATTATAAAAAAAATTCCAGAGAATAAAAAAGTAATATTTATTTTTAATAAAGTAGATTTAATAAGGAAAGAAAAATTATTAGAATTAGTATCCCAACTAGATGACTCTAATAAATTTGATAGATTTTTCATGATATCAGCCTTAAAAAAGAAAGGCATTAACGATCTTTTATTGTATTTAGAAAATAATACTTTTCATAATAATTGGTTTTATGATGAGAATCAAATTTCAGATTTGCAACTAAATCAGTTAGCAACAGAAATAACTAGAGAAAAAATTTATAAACACCTTCATCAAGAACTTCCATACCAAATAACAGTTGTGCATGATAAATGGGAAGAAACAGATCAGTCTATCTCTATTTATCAAACTATCTTTATTGCAAAAAATAATTATAAAGGTATTATTTTAGGAAAAAGCGGGGAGAAAATTAAGCAAATAAAAGTAGATTCATCTAAAGATTTAGAAAAAGAATTTGGTAAAAAAATTAAATTATATCTATATGTTAAAGTAGATGAAAAAATTTTTCAAAAAACAATATTAAATTAGTAGTTTATATGAATATAGAAGATGTAGGTATTTTAGTATCAAAAATAAAATATGGTGAAACAAGTTTGATACTAAGTATTTTTAGTAAAAATCATGGATTACAAAAGGGTATTCTAAAAGGTGCTACTTCTTTAAAAAATAAATCAATTTTAGAAATAGGAAACGTATTAAAGTTCCAAAAAAGAGCTAGAAGCGATGAATATTTAGGTTTTTTAAAGATAGATTTACAAGAATCTTATCTATATAAAATTTTTAATAATACAAATAAATTACTAACTATTTCCTCTATTTGTGAATTAGTGAGTAGTTTTTTACCAGAAAAAGAAAAAGATGTAAAATTCTATAATCTGACAATCAGTACAATAATTGTATTGCAAAAAGAAGATTTTATTAAATATTACATAAAATGGGAGCTGAAATTTTTAGAAAAAATTGGCATAGGACTAGATCTAAGCAAATGCATTGTTAGTAACCAAATAAATAATCTATATTACCTATCACCTAAAACAGGAAAATCTGTAACCAAAGAAGTAGGAAAAACTTACCATAATAAGCTATTTATAATTCCAGATTTTTTTAAAAATTTAGAATCTAATTATACCAAAAATGATATTTATGAATCCTTTAAAATTATTAATCATTTTTTATATATGTTTTGTGAAGAATACCATAAAAAAATTCCATTTAGCAGAGAGTGTTTAATAAAAAATATATCTAATATTGTTTAAATTGAAATACATAATAAATAAGTATATAATTAATAACTATTAATATTAATAAATAAAAAATGGTGCATTTTATGAGTATTGTTTCTGAAAAACAAAGAGAAGATATTATTATTAATCAGTTAGTTGTATCTAATGTATCAGATGAGGTAATAATTGATATTATATCAAAGATTCCAAGAACTTTATTTTTAAGTCCAGATATTGCCCATATTGGAAATTCCGATAGCCCTATTGAATATAAAAAAAATAGATATTTATTAGATATGCCAACGATGGCTAACATGTTACAAATTGCCAAGTTTCAAGAAACAGATGTTGTGCTAGTATTAGGGTCGGGTTTAGGATATGGAGCTTCTTTAATTTCTAAATTAGTAAGCAGAGTAATTTGTATAGAAAAAGATGAAAACTTAGTTGAAATATCTCGCAATAATCTAAATAAACTAGAAATTACTAATGTGGAATTATGCAATGGAAGTTTAGAAAGTGTTGCTTTAATTCATCCATTTAATAGAGTTTTCGTAGAAGGAGCCTTTTCTTCTATTACGAATGAAATACAACAACTATTAAATAGAAAAACAGATTTAATAGGTATAGAACGAAAAAATAATTTATCTAAAATTATTAAAGCACAAATGATTGATGGTAAGATAATAGTAAATTATGGTAAAAATACCGCAACTCCTTATCTAAAAGGATTTGAAGAAAAAGAAAAATTTTCTTTTTAATTAATAGAGGATAATCAAATGAATAATGATAATAATTCTAGTTTTAAAATTCAAAACTCACAAAGAAGGAGAGAAATAGAAAATCAGTTAGAGAGAGAAATAACAGGAATAGTAAACAAACAAAAAATGTTTTCAAGTCCTGATAAAAGATATCAAGGGATGAGCGAAAATGTCTCTAGTAAATTAAAATCTTTTTTAGATGAAAGATTATCAAAAAAAGATTCTAATCAAAGAAATTATAATGAAGAAGCCTATTATAGATCTCTTGATTATAATAAAAATAGTCAAGATAGTAGATATAAATCTAATTTTTCTGAAGAAGACAATTATTACTATGAAGAAGATGCTATTGATGATGAGTACTACGAAGATGAAAATTATGACGGCTATGACGATTACTATGATGAAGATATAAAAAAAGATAAATTAAAAAATAACCATAATAGTTACTTACCATTTACCTATGAAGAATTACAACCAGAAATGCCAAGTAGTGAAGAACTAGAAAAAATGTTTTTAGATGCTATGATGCCAGCAATTGCTCAATGGTTAGATATTAATATAGATAGAATAGTTCATAAAGTTGTAAGAGAAACTCTATCTAATAGAGGTATGCAAGAAAAAGATATATATGGAAAAGAATTTAACAATTATTCTAAAGAATATTCTACCACATATGCTAGATCTAATAAAGATTATAGAAATAATGAATTAGATAGTAAAGTAGAAAAATCAAGATTCTCTGATAGAACTGTAGAAAGAGGAAAAGTGAAAAATAAAAGAAGAGCAGCACAAAGATCTTCTAGTGTAAATAATATTGCTACTAGAAGTACAAGGGGTAATGTTTCTAGTAGTAATAAAGTTACTGCCATCTCAAAAGAAGCAATATCAGGAGTTATAAAATCTTCATCTGATAGATCTTCAAAAAATTTAAAAAGTAATGACAGGAATACTATAAAACGGTAGAAATTAAATATGATAGAAAATAAACATTACCCATGGAAAGATACAGAAAAATATATTAAAGATAAAATATCAGAAAAGAATTATTATTCTAATGTTAATAATTCAAAAACCCCCCATACAATAATAATGCCTCCCCCTAATGTAACAGGGTACTTACATATGGGTCATGCGTTAGTTATGACGCTACAAGATGTTCTGAACAGATACAAAAGAATGAAAGGTTTTGATGTTTTGTGGCAACCAGGTGTAGATCATGCAGGAATTGCAACTCAGATGGTTGTTGAAAGGCAACTAGCAGAAAAAAACATCAAAAGACAAGATCTAGGTCGTGAAACTTTTATAGAGAAAGTGTACGAATGGAAAGAACATTCAGCGACAGGAATAATGGATCAAGTAAAAGCATTAGGATCATCCGCAGATTATTCATATGTTGCTTTTACAATGGATGATCAAAGTATTAAAGGTGTCAATACTGCATTTATTAGGTTGTATGAAGCAGGTCTTATTTATCAAGATGATAGGCTTGTGAATTGGGATTGTAAATTTCAAACAGCAATTTCAGATTTAGAAGTAGAAAATAAAGAAGTAAAAGGTAAGTTATACTATCTTAAATATTTTGTAGATGCTTCTCAGAATTATATAGTAGTAGCAACAACAAGACCAGAAACTATCTTTGGAGATGTTGTGATAGCAGTAAATAAAGAAGATGAAAGATATACTGATTTGATAGGTAAAGAAGTTATTATTCCTATAGTAGGTAGAAAAATTAAAATTATAACCGATGATTATGCTGATATAAGCAAAGGTAGTGGGGCGGTAAAAATAACTCCAGCCCATGATTTTAATGATTTTGAAGTAGGAAAAAGACACAACTTAGGAAGTATAAATATTTTAAATAAAGATGGCACATTAAATGAAAATACTATTGAAAATTATCAAGGATTATCAACAAGTGAAGCTAGAAAAAAAATTGTTTTAGAACTAACAGAAAAAGATCTAGTTGAAAAAATAGAAGAACACACAATGGTAGTTCCTTATGGTGATAGATCTAATACAATTATAGAACCTCTTTTAACTAAGCAATGGTTTCTAAATACAGGTGAATTAGCAAAAGAAGCTATCTCCGTTGTAAAGGAAGGTAAAATACAATTTGTTCCGCAATCTTGGGAGAATCTTTATTTTGATTGGATGAATAATATTCAGCCATGGTGTATTTCTCGTCAATTATGGTGGGGACACAGAATCCCAGTTTTTTATGCTCCACTCAATGATAAATGTAATGGTGAAATTTTTGTAGCAGCAACAAAAGAAGATGCTCATAAAAAAGCAAAAGAATACTTTGGCTTCGAAGTAGAATTATTTCAAGATGAAGATGTGCTAGATACATGGTTTAGTTCATCGCTATGGCCATTTTTAACATTAGGTTGGCCAGAAGATACAGACAGATTGAAAAAATATTATCCATCAGATGTGCTAGTAACAGCTTTTGATATTATATTTTTTTGGGTTGCAAGAATGATAATGATGGGAACTTTCTTTATGAAAGATGTACCCTTCAGAAAAGTTTATATACATGCTCTTATCCGTGATGAAAAGGGTCAGAAAATGTCTAAATCTAAAGGAAATGTTATAAATCCATTAGATATCATGGAAAAATATGGTACAGATGCTTTAAGATTTACTCTAACCTCTTATTCGGGTCAAGGTCGTGACATTAAATTATCAGAAAAAACAATAGAAGGTTACAGAAATTTTGTAACTAAAAATTGGAATTCTTATAAGTTTTGTAATCAAAATGGATTAGTTTATAATAAAAATTATAATCCTAAAAATGTTAAATTAGATATTAATAAGTGGATACTTGTTAAACTAGAAGAATTACAGAAAAATATTGATATTGCTTATGATAATTTTAAGTTTAACGATGTTTCTAATTTAATATATCATTTTGTTTGGGCAACTTATTGTGATTGGTATATAGAGCTAACAAAGCCGATTCTTTATTCAGATATAGAATCAGAATATAACAAACAAGAAATTAAAGAAACAATGGGATTTATATTTGATAACATATTGAAAATTATGCATCCTGTAATGCCTTATATTTCAGAGTACTTGTTTGAGAATCTTCATAATGATAAGTCAAGAATTTTAGCAATAGAAAGTTTTCCTAATAACAATTTTGGTTTTATAAATCAAGATATAGAAAATACAGAAAAAATAGTAGCTTTAATTTCAAAAATTAGAAACATAAGAGTAGATCTAAATATTTCACCAGCGATATTTTTAAAATTGTTTTTTGAAGGTGAAAAACTACCAAATTATGTGTTAAATAATTTAGATATTATTAAAAAAGTTGCAAGATTAGAAGAAATTTCATATCAAAATAAAATCTCAAAAGAATATGTTCAGGATGTTGTGAATAATAGTGTAATAGGTTTACCATTAAACGATATTATAGATCTAGATTCAGAAAAAAATCGTATTGAAAAATCTAAGTCTAAGTTAGAAATAGAGTTAGACAAAATTAATATTAAGTTAAATAATACACAATTTATGTCAAAAGCAAATGCTGAGGTTATTCAAACATTTAAAGAACAACATAAAGAAATTTCAGAAAAAATTGCTAAATTAATTGAAGTTTTGAATAAAATATCTAATTAAAATGCGCTTATAAAGGAGATTAGAATGTTAAATTTGAATAAAATAATTCAAAATCATAGATCAGTTAGAAATTTTTTGGATAAAGATATACCTCAAGAAATGTTAGACAACATATTGTTATCAGCACAAGCAATGCCAACTTCTGATAACAAACAAGATCTTAGTGTAATAGTTGTTAAAGATAAAATTAGAAAGAATATTATAGCAGAGTTATCAGGTAATCAAAAACATATTAAAGATGCTCCAGTTTTTTTAGTTTTTGTGGCCGATCTATACAAAACATTTTTAGCTTGTAAAAAAAATAATGTAAAGCAAAATCTAGATAATCCATTAGATAAAATGATAACCGCCACTTTTGATGCAGGTATAGCTTTAGGATCAGCTATCATATCAGCTGAGAGTTTAGGTTTAGGTATAACTCCAATTGGAGGAATCCGAAACAATATTGAACGAGTATCTAAAATTTTAGAACTACCAGAATATGTTTTTCCTCTTGTTGGGCTGTGTTTAGGATTTCCATACAATATACCAGATAAAAAACCAAGATTACCTCTTCCTACTTTTAAACACGATGAAACATACAAAAAAGAAGCAATGGAAAGTTATATTAACGAATATGATGAAATCATGCAAAATTATTTAATAAAAATAAAAAGAGAAGATGAAATTAATTGGTCTTATAAGATATCTAAATCTATGTCACAAAAATCTGATGCTTCTTTTGAAAACTTATTGATTAAGCAAAGTATTATAAAGGTTGAATAATAAAATATACCTTATATGTGATATTTAACACTTTACATTAAAGGTTGTTTTGGGTAAACTAGTCTTAATAGTTTAAATAAAATATGAGTTTTATAATGGAAGTTGCTAACATTTCTACAAGCTATATGTTTGAATATTTGCCTGTGCTTTTTTTTGTTGTTATAGCTTTAGGTATAATGGGAATATCTTTATTTGCTTCTTATTTCATTGTTCCACAAAATCCTTATCCTAACAAAATAAGCGCATATGAATGCGGTTTTGATGCTATAGAAGAAGCTAATAGACAATTTGATGTTCGTTTTTATTTAATAGCAATTCTTTTTGTAATTTTTGATATAGAAATAATATTTATGTATCCATGGGCTGTATCTTTTCAGTTTTTAGATAATGTAGGATTCTTTTCCATGCTGTTGTTTATTTTTATACTAACAATAGGTTTTGTTTATGAATGGAAAAAAGGAGCTTTGCAATGGGATTAAGTAAAAATACGGCACAAATATTAGAAGGTAAAAATCAAGATTTTATATTGAAGAAATATGATAATTATAATAAATCTAATTTTTTGGTTTCTCAAATAGATACAGTGGTTAATTTAATTAGATCAAATTCTGTGTGGCCAATGACTTTCGGTTTAGCTTGCTGTGCTATTGAGATGATGCATGGTTATATGGCAAGATACGACTTAGATAGGTTGGGATCAATGCCTCGTCCAAGTCCAAGACAATCAGATGTTATTATTGTAGCAGGTACGCTAACAAATAAAATGGCGCCAGCTTATAGAAGAGTTTATGATCAAATGGCCGAGCCTAGATATGTAATTTCTATGGGTTCATGTGCAAATAGTGGTGGTTATTATCATTATTCCTATTCAGTTGTAAGAGGATGTCATAAAATAACACCAGTTGATATTTATATTCCTGGTTGTCCCCCAACTGCAGAAGCATTATTATATGGATTATTTCAGTTGCAGAAAAAAATTAGAAGAACTGGTAAACTTTGGAGATAAAATTAATGCCTTCTTATTATATTCCCTCAGAGAAAAAAATAAAACAACTAGAAGAATTGATGATTTCTTTAACAAAAGAATTCCAAAATGATATATTAGAAAATTCTATTTTGAATAACGAAATTTCTATAACTATAAAAAAAGAATCTTTATTAAATGTTATTGAAGAATTAAAAGACAATTCTAAATATATGTTTAAGCAACTAATTGATGTAACAGCAGTAGATTATCCGGAAAAAAATGAAAGATTTGAGCTTGTATATCTATTATTAAGTTTATCAAGTAATTTAAGATTGAAAATTAAAGTTAATATTCTAGAAATGGATATGATTGATTCTCTATCAAATATTTATTCTAATTCTGATTGGTTAGAAAGAGAAGTATACGATATGTTTGGTATTTATTTTAGAAATCATAAAGATTTAAGAAGAATTTTAACAGATTTTGGTTTTGAGGGTAGTCCCTTAAGAAAAGATTTTCCTTTGAGTGGTTTTGCAGAAGTCGAATTTGATGAGGAATCTCAAAAAGTTGTTTATAAGCCAGTTGAATTAACACAGACATATAGGGAATACTACTATACTAATCCATGGATGGATAATATAGAAGTGGATACATTTAACTATTTGAACAAAAAAAATAAAGCAGATTAGGATTATATTATAATGTCTGAAAATGTAAAAGTTAAAACTACGACATTAAATTTTGGGCCACAACACCCGTCTTCTCATGGTGTGTTAAGAATGGTACTAGAATTAGATGGTGAATTGGTAAAAAGAGTAGAGCCACATGTGGGTCAACTTCATCGTGGGACAGAAAAATTAATAGAACATAAAACTTATACTCAAAACATTCCATTTTTTGATAGATTAGATTATGTTGCTCCAATAAATTACGAACATGCTTGGGTTTTATCTGTAGAAAAATTATTGCAACTAGAAATCCCAGAAAGAGCCAAGTATATAAGAGTTCTTTTTTTAGAGCTAAGTAGAATTTCAAGGCATTTGTTCGGTTTAGGGGCTCAAGCTATGGATGCTGGGGCCATGACACCACTGATTTGGGGTTTTGAATCTCGTGAACAAATAATGGAGTTTTTTGAAGCAACAACAGGTGCTAGGTTGCATCTTAATTATTTTAGAGTAGGTGGTGTAGCGGTTGATTTACCAAAAGGGTTGCTAGAGAAAATAGATAAGTGGACTTATTATTTTGAAAAAGATTTTAAAGATGCTATGGATTTGGTAATAGACAATAGAATCTTTAAACAAAGATCAGTAGATATAGGCAAATTAGATAAAGATCAAGCGTTAGATTTTGGTTTTAGTGGTCCAAATCTTAGAGCTACGGGTATAGCTTGGGATTTAAGAAAAGCCCAGCCTTATGAAATTTATTCAAAACTAGATTTTGATATTGTTATTGGTACTCACGGAGACGCTTACGACAGATTTTTAGTTAGAATGAATGAGGTAAAAGAAAGTTTAAAAATTATTAGACAATGTATTCTACATATGCCAGAAGGCTTACATATGGTAGATAATTATAAATTTACTCCTCCTAAAAGAGCTTCAATGAAAGAATCTATGGAATCTTTAATTCACCATTTTAAATTTTTCTCAGAAGGTTTTTCAGTTCCAAAAGGAGAAGTTTACGTGCCAGTGGAAACTCCAACTGGAGAGTTTGGAGTTTATTTAGTTTCTCAAGGTGGAAATAAACCATATAGAGCAAAATTAAGATCTAATGGTTTAGCACATTTACAAGCAATAAAAGAAATTGGTGTTAAGTATCAATTAGCAGATTTACCTTCTATTTTAGGTAGTCTTGATGTTGTATTTGGTGAAATAGATAGATAGGAACAAGTAAATGTCATTAAATTTTGTATTTACAGAAGAAAATAATAAAATAGCACAAGATACGATAAAAAAATATCCAGAGGATAAAAGATTTAGCGGAATTATGCCTCTTTTAACAATGGCGCAAAAACAAAATGGTGGTTTTTTAACAGAAGAAACTATTGTTTATGTTGCAGAGTATTTACATGTTTCGGTTATGTCAGTTTTAGAAGTTGCTAGTTTTTATTCTATGTATAACTTAAAGCCAGTGGGTAAATACTTAATACAAACTTGTAATTCGGTTGTGTGTTGCATGAAAGGTAGTGATGAATTAAATCAATACGCAAAAGAAATTACAGGAACTACTGATCAAAATGTTTCAAGTGATGGTTTGTTTAGTGTTAAAAAAGTAGAATGTTTAGGAGCCTGTTCTAATGCTATCGCTATAAAAATTAACGATGTTTTTGTTGAAGAAGTAACAAAAGAAGTATTAAAAGAACAAATTGAAAAGTTAAAAAAAGGTTATTTATTAGAAGAAAAATTTATAGTAAGAAAAACTCTTATTGAGCAATAGAGGTTGTATTTGTATGTTAGATAATAAAGACAAAGTTTTTAATAATTTATACGGACAACATGGAGTTAGTTTTGATGTTGCTAAATCTCTTGGTGATTTTGTATGTCTTAAAGAAATATTAGAAAAAGGTCAAGATCATATTATAAATGAAGTTAAGAATTCACAACTTAAAGGTCGTGGTGGAGCAGGTTTTCCAACAGGTATGAAATGGTCTTTTTTAGATAAAAAAAGTAATAAACCCAAATATCTTGTAATTAATGGAGATGAAGGTGAACCAGGAACTTGCAAAGATAGAGAAATAATAAGACACGAACCATATAAAATTATTGAAGGTGCGATAATAACTTCTTTTGCTATAAATGCCAAGGTTTGTTACATCTATATTCGTGGTGAGTTTATTCAAGAAACAGTTAGTTTACAAAAAGCTATAGATGAATGCTATAAAAATGGTTTTTTAGGTAAAAATTGTTTAGGAAAGTACGATTTAGATATTTATATTCATTTTGGTGCTGGTGCTTATATTTGCGGTGAAGAAACTGCATTGTTAGAAAGTTTAGAAGGTAGAAAAGGTTTTCCAAGGTTAAAGCCTCCTTTTCCAGCAGTTAGTGGATTATATGCTTGTCCAACGGTTATAAACAACATAGAAACAATCGCAGTAGTCCCAACTATTTTAAAAAGAGGAGCTGAATGGTATGTTTCGATGGGTGTTAAAGAAGGTGCTGGAACAAAATTATTTTGTGTTTCAGGATTTGTAAATAATCCTTGTGTTGTAGAAGAAAGATTAGGTATAAATTTAAGAGAATTAATAGACACGCATTGCGGAGGTGTTATTGGCGGATGGGATAATTTATTAGCGATTATTCCAGGTGGTTCATCAACTCCAATAATTCCAGCTCCATTGTGTGGTAAAGTAATGATGGATTTTGAAGGCATGAAGTCTGTAGGTAGTGCATTGGGCACAGGTGCTGTAATTGTTTTTAATAAATCTGTTGAAATATTAAAAGCAATGAAAAATATTGTAGCTTTTTATAATCATGAAAGTTGTGGTCAGTGTACTCCATGTAGAGAAGGATCAGCGGCTGCAATTAAAATTTTAAATAATATAGCAAATAAAACAGCAAAATCTTCAGATGTAGATCTACTTGAGAGAATAATGGATGACACATTTGGTACAACAATTTGTGCTCTTAATGATGCTACTGTATTTGCAGTTAAAGGTTTTTTAAAACATTATAAAGAAGATATAAAACAAAGTTTATATAACTAGAGGATATGTAAATGCCTAAAATTATTATTAATTCTAAGGAACATGAAGTAGCTGAAGGATTAACCGTAATTCAAGTTTGTGATAATTTGGGAATCCAAATACCAAGATTTTGCTATCATGAAAAATTGCCATCAGTTGGTAGTTGTAGAATGTGTTTGGTAGAAATTGTTGGATCAAGAAAATTAGTTCCATCTTGTGCAACAACTATATCTGAAGGGATGGAAATTAACACAGAAACTTCAGATATTTCAAAAGCTAGAAAAACAGTTTTGGAAATGTTATTAGTTAATCATCCTTTAGATTGTCCTATTTGTGATAAAGGTGGGGAGTGTGATTTACAAGATCAAACTTATAGGTATGGATTAGATAAAAGCGAGATTTATGTTCAAAAAAGGGCAGTAGAACAGAAAAATTTTGGTCCTCTTATAGATCCGTACATGACAAGATGTATTCATTGTACAAGATGTATTCGTTTTGCGACAGAAGTAGCAGGAGTAGAAGAATTAGGGGCATTAGGAAGGGGTGATCATACTGAAATTAATACTTATATTTCTAAATCATTAAGCTCTGAATTATCTGGAAATATTGCAGATGTTTGTCCTGTTGGTGCATTAACAAATTCAAACTATGCTTTTAAAGCAAGACCATGGGAATTAATTTCAACAGAAACTATAGATGTTATGGATGCTGTAGGTAGTAATATTAAAGTAGATGCAACGTCTTTAGCAGTGCTAAGAATTATGCCTAAACAAAATGATAGTATAAATGAAAGTTGGTTAGCAGATAAGTCAAGATATATTGTTGATGCTTTAAGGGTACAACGTTTAGATACTCCAATGATTAGAATTAATGGTAAATTAAAAAAATCATCTTGGGAAGAAGCATTTAAAGTAATTGCAGATAAAATAAAATCTTTAAAGGGTAATCAAATTGCATCTCTTATGGGGAATTTTGTAGATTCTGAAACAGCTTTTATTACAAAAAAATTATTTAATAAACTAGGATCTGATAATATAGATTGCCGTTTTGATGCTAATTTTGATGTATCAGATAAAGGATCTTATTTATTTAATACAACAATAGCAGGAATAGAGGAATCTGATGCTTGTTTGATAGTAGGTTCAAATCCAAGAATAGAAGCACCACTAATTAATTCAAGATTAAGAAAAAGATATCTTAGGGGTAATTTTGAAGTCGCTGTAATTGGTGAGAAATATGATGGTAACTATAAATATGATCATTTAGGAGATAATATATCTATTCTAAAAGAAATTTTATCTGGAAAAAATCCATTTTCTGATAAATTAAAATCATCAAAAAAACCAATGATAATTTTAGGATTAGGCGCTTTTAAAGACGGTAATACCAAAGAAATCATATCATTAGCAAAAGAAATAGCATTAAAATATAACATGATACAAGATAGCTGGAATGGTTATAATGTTCTAAATACATCAGCGGGAATGTTAAGTTGCTTGGAAGCAGGATTTATTTCAGAAAATGAAAATATTAACACTAAATCTATTATTCAATCCGTAAAATCAAATGATATACAATTTTTATGGCTTAATAATATTGATAATATAGATTTTATTAATTTAGGAAAAAATGTTTTTATAGTTTATCAAGGTCATCATGGTGATAATGGAGCTGTGAATGCAAATGTTATTTTACCATCAGCCTTATGGTTAGAGCAAGAAGGTACGTATGTTAATTTAGAAGGTAGAGTTCAAAGATCATATAAGGTTATTCCTTCTGTTGGTGAAGCTAAATCTAGTTGGAAAATTATCAGAAAATTTGCTGAACATGTGAGCATTGATCTTGAAATTGAAACTATAGACGATTTAAGGAAGCAAATGATTAATTTTAATACTTCTTTTGCATCCTTAGGGTTGAAATCTTTTGAATTTAAAAAAGGAAATATAAGTTCTAATTATAATTTAAATCAAAATGTTAAATCCTTAATAGAAAACTATTATATTACAGATATAATTAGTAAAAATTCTGTTAAAATGGCTGAATGTACGAAATTATTTGTGAAAAAAACAGCGTAAACATAAAATTAATTAAAGAGAAATAATATGTTGCAATATCTTTCTGATCTAATTAACGAATTAATCTTTTTTGTTTTTTCTTTATTAGGATTGACAGAAGAGTTTGTTCCTGTTACAGCACTTTTTATAAAGTCTGTAATCATAATCCTTGTTATTATGATTTGTGTAGCTTATCTTACATGGTGGGAAAGAAAAATACATGGTTTAGTGGCAAAAAGAAAAGGTCCAAATGTGGTAGGTCCTTTAGGTTTATTACAACCAATATTTGATGGTGTAAAATTACTATTAAAAGAAATGATATTCCCTGAAAGATCAAATAAGTTTGTTTTCTTTATTGCTCCTGTGGCTACATTTTTAGTAGCTCTTTTAGGTTGGGTAATTATTCCAGTAGAGGAAGGAGTTGTTTTCTCTAATCTTAATATTGGGGTTTTATATCTCTTGGCAACATCTTCTTTAGCTGTTTATGGTGTTATAATGGCAGGTTGGGCTAGTAATTCACAATATTCTTTCTTTGGTGCAATTAGATCTTCATCTCAGATGATATCTTATGAGATATCAATGGGTATTGTTATTGCTTGTGTGGTTTTAATGACAGGAAGTTTAAATATGAGTCATATAATACTAGCACAACAAGACCTATGGTATTTTGTAAAATTATTTCCGATGGCAATTTTATTTTTTATTATTATAGTAGCTGAAACAAATAGGCATCCATTTGACTTACCAGAAGCTGAAGCTGATGTTGTAAGTGGATATCATACAGAATACTCAGGTTTTATTTTTGCTTTATTCTTTTTAGCAGAGTATGCAAATATGATTTTAATGTGTTCATTCTTTACAGTTTTATTTTTAGGTGGATGGCTACCAATATTGGATATATCTCCTTTAAATATGATACCGGGATTCTTTTGGTTTGTATTAAAAGTTATTGTTTGTTTAACTTTGATGATACAATTAAGAAGTATTTTACCAAGATATAGATATGATCAACTAATGAGATTAGGTTGGAAAGTATTTATTCCTTTAAGTTTAGTATTCTTTGTGGGATTAGCCTGTTTATTAAGATTAATTGATTACATCCCTTTAAGTTATTAGGAGAAAAAAATGAAAAACAATAATAGAAACTTAGAAAGAATATTAAATTTTTTTGAATCTCTTCTTTTAATTGATATTTTTAAAGGTATTTTATTGACAACGAAGTATATGTTGTTTAAAAAATCAGTAACAATTAATTATCCCTATGAGAAATCTATGGTTAGTTTTAGGTTTAAGGGAGAACATGCTTTAAGAAGGTATGAGAACGGCGAAGAAAGATGTATTGCTTGTAAATTATGCGAAGTAATTTGTCCTGCTCAAGCGATTACAATAAGTGCAGAAAAAAGAGAAGATGGTAGTAGAAGAACTATCAGTTATGATATAGATATGCTAAAATGTATTTATTGTGGTTTATGCGAAGAGGCCTGTCCTGTTGATGCTATTGTTGAAACTCCGAATGTAGAATTTTCTGTAGAAGAAAGAGAAGAATTATTCTATACAAAAGAAAAACTTCTGTCTAATGGAGAAAGATGGGAAAATTATTTAAAACAAAAAATCAAAGAATTATCTGTTTATAAATAGTTAATGTAATTTTAAAATAAAACTGTTAGTTATTTAACTAAATAATCGTAAAAGTGGAAATACAATGTTTGAAACAATAATTTTTTATATATTTAGCTCACTTTTGATTATAGCTTCTTTAGGAGTTATTTTATCAAAAAATCCTGTGTATGCTGTTTTATTATTAATTTTTTCTTTTTTCAATGCGGCTGCCATATTTGTTTTACTAAAATCTGAATTTTTAGCAATGGTTTTGGTAATTGTTTATGTGGGAGCAGTTGCGGTACTATTTTTGTTTGTTGTAATGTTAATTAATATTAAAATAAAAGAAAGAAAACAACTTTTAACAAAATATACTTTTTTTGCTTTGTTCTTATTGGTAATATTAGGTGTAGAGCTTTTTGTGTTTATGTTTAAAGGAATGGCAGATATAAATCCTGTTGTATTGGATGATAGTTTTGCAAATTTAAGTAGTTCTGTATCTTATTTAGGACAGAAATTTTATAATGAATATTATTATTTGTTTTTAGTAAGTGGTTTAATATTAACAGTAGCTATGATTGGTGCTGTAGTAATAGTAGATAAAGACAAACCTAGTTCCAATCAAAGACAAGATGTGTTTTTACAAAATGTTAGAAGTAAAGAAAATTCTGTAAAAACGGTTAAAGTAGAAATTGAAAGAGGTATAAAATAATGGAAATTAATATATTTCATTACTTAGTATTAAGTGGTATTATCTTTTTTATTGGTGTTTTTGGTATATTTTTTAATAAAAAAAGTATTATATCTTTAATTATGTCAATAGAGGTTATTCTTTTAGCGGTTAATATCAATTTTATAGTTTTTTCCAGCTATTGGAGTGATTTTAAAGGGCAGATATTTGTATTATTTATACTTACTGTTTCAGCAGCGGAAATATCTTTGCTTCTTGTAGCACTAGTTGTTTACTTTAATAACAGATCAACCACGATGGTTGATGATTTGAATAATCTAAGAGGATAATTAATTATGGTTTGGTATATAATATTATTACCGTTTTTTGCTTTTATTAGTGCAAGTATAATTGCCGTTTATAATTATAAAAGTGGAAATAGTAAATATTTGAATTTTTTAGCTTGGTTGTTAAGTACTATACCTGTTGGGTTATCTTCAGTATTGTCTTTGTTATTTTTAATGAGCATTCTTAAGATGGAAGATGTTATATTAACTTACAAGGTATATAATTGGTTTGTTTCAGGTAATTTGCTTGTTAATTTTTCTTTTGTTTTTGATACATTAATAGCAATAATGGTTTTTGTTGTTACTTTTATATCTTTTATGGTTCATTTTTATTCTTATTTTTATATTTCAAAAGATGATAATTTGGCAAGATTTCAATCTTATCTTAGCTTGTTTACATTTTCTATGGTGTTATTAGTTACATCTAGTAATTTAATACAGATGTTTATTGGTTGGGAGTTAATTAGCTTTTGCTCTTATTTGTTAATAGTTTTTTGGTATAAAGAAGAAGCTCCTAAAAAAGCCTCAGCTAAAGCATTTTTGGTGAATAGATTTGCAGATATAGGTTATTTATTAGGTGTTTTTTCTTTATTTTCTTTATTAGGAAGTGTTAATTTTTCTGATATACAATTATCTACAAGCAGTGTTTCATGGGTATATTTTAGTTTATTTGGAATAGATTTTTATTATATAGATTTTATAGCAGTTTGTTTTTTATTGGCAGCTTTTGCAAAATCTTCTCAAATAGGTTTACATATATGGTTGCCAGATGCAATGGAAGCTCCAACTCCAGTTTCAGCACTGTTACATGCAGCTACAATGGTAACAGCAGGTGTTTTCTTAGTTATTAAGTTAGCACCAATTTATGAATCGTCTTTTATTGGTAAAAATATTATTTTAATTTTTGCAGGAATAACTGTTCTTTATGGTTCTATGGTAGCTTGTATGCAAAAAGATATAAAAAAAATAATTGCTTATTCTACAATGTCTCAATTAGGATATATGTTTTTAGCATTGGGAGTGGGTGCTTATGCCGCAGCTTTTTTCCATTTATTTACACATGCCTTCTTTAAAGCTCTATTATTTTTAGGAGCAGGTAGCGTTATTCATGGTATGTCTGGTGAGCAAAATATCCATAAAATGGGTAATTTATGGAAAAAAATGCCTATAACTTATATTTGTATGTTGATAGGGTTTTCAGCATTAATAGGAATTCCGGGTTTTGCCGGTTTTTATTCTAAAGAAGCAATTTTAAATTTCTTATATAAAGAGGAATCTTTATCTAGTTATATTAAATTTGCTTATTATTGTGCTATTACTTCAGTATTTTTTACTAGTTTTTATTCATTAAGATTGATGATTAATGTTTTTCATCTAAAAGAAAATTATAATAAAGAACAAATTCATGTTCATGAAAGTCCAGTTGGAATTTTATTCGTTCTTATATCTTTAGCTATTCTATCAGTTTTAGTTGGTTCTCCTCTTTATGATAATTTTGTTGGAAATACCTCTCAGTTTTTATGGGTAGATTTATATTTCACAGTAAAAACTTTACCAAAAGAAGCTTTAGAACATAATATAGAATATTTAACTTTAGGATTAGCTGGTTTTGCGTTCTTTTTAACTTATGTTATTTATATAAGAGAAAAAGGTTTTTCTGATAAAATGAAAAAAATATTTCCTAAAACATATAACACAGTGTTAAATAAATTTTATGTTGATGAAATTTATGAAAGTTGTATTGTTAATCCATCATTAAAAATATCAAAATTATTTTCTAAGTTTGATGATAATTTATATGATAAGTACGGAATTAATTGCTTTGCTTCTATAGTATATAGAATATCTAGAGTGTTTTCTAGATTCCAAAACGGGTTTATTAATTTTTATGCTGTTATTATGGTTTTGGGTGTGTTTATGATTTTAACGTATTGTTTTTTTGTAATGGGGATTAAATAATGTTTTCAATGCCTATATTATCTTTTTTAATTTTTATACCAATAAGCGCTATCTTTATAATTTTAACTATTAGAGGCGAAGTTGAATCAGTAGCAAAAAATGTTAAAAATATTGCTACTTTAACAGGAATAATCCATTTAATTTTAAGTTTATATGTTTGGTTTAGTTTTAGTAAAATTGAAATGGGTTATCAATTTGTTGAAAAAATTCCTTTAATTTCATTATTAGATTTTAATTATTATTTAGGTGTAGATGGAATATCTTTATTATTTGTAGTTTTTACAAGTTTGTTATTTTTAATAATTTTCTTATTTATAGATTTTCCAATTCATAACGTTAAATTATATGCTATATCATTTTTATCTATACTAGCTTTTTCAATTGGAACTTTTGTCTCTTTGGATTTAGTAATTTTTTATTTATTTTATGAAGCATCAATGATTCCTGTTTTTTTCTTAATGGGTATTTTTGGTGGTGGAAATAAATTATATTCAACTTTTAAATTTATGCTTTATACTTTAGCGGGATCTATGTTGATGATTATTGCTATTATTGCAATGATTACTATAACAAAAACATCTTCCATGCAGTTTTTTGATACCTTTACTTTTGATTATAAAGTTGAAATGTATTTATTTGCAGCTATATTTATAGCTCTTGCCATTAAAGCAGGATTATTTCCTTTTCATAGTTGGTTACCAGATACCTATGATACCGCTCCATTATCTCTTAATATCATATTGTCAGGAGTGTTAATGAAATTTGGTGTTTACGGAATGCTTAGAATTTTACTTCCGATGTTTCCATTTGCTGTGTTTAGTGCCAGCAATATAGTTTATTGGATGACTATATTAACCTTGTTCTATGCTGGATTTATTGCTTTTACAGAGTCAAATATGAAGAAATTATTCGCATATTTTTCAATTTCTCATATTGCTCTTATAATAGCAGCTGTTTTTTCTACAAATGTACAAGGTGCAGAGGGTGCTATATTTCAGTCTGTGAGCCATTCTATTTATAACACAGGTATATTTTTAGTTATTATATTCTTGAAAAGAAGATTAGATTCAAATTCAAAAGAGCATTTTACAGGTTTAGCAACTCCTATGCCAATATTATCAATATTTTTTGTTATATTTGGTTTAGCTACTATTGGATTACCGTTAACAAATGGTTTTATTGGAGAATTTTTATCTTTGCTAGGAATTTTCCAAAATAATAGATTATTTGCTATACTATTTTGTTGTGCTATTTTGGTAAATGCTATAGTTATTATAAGATTTAATAGATATGTTATATTTGGTAATATAAATGAATATACCAAATCTTTTAAAGATATAAATCTATTTGAAATTAGTGTTTTGTTGTTAATTACGCTAATTATTATAATAATGGGAGTTTATCCGGATATGTTTTTAGATATTATGCATTCGTCGGTATCTAAAGTGATAGAAAATTTTAAAAATCTTTAATTATTAAAAACGATATATAGAAAACTATTAAATAAAAGTAACAAGGAAAGGTTAATTAAATGATTAATATAGGTTCATCTAATTTTATTATTGCCATGCCAGAAATTTATCTTAGTTTAGTGGCAATTTTAATATTGCTAGTTGGTTTATTTTCAAAATCTAAAAATAGTGAAGATAAAATTTTATTATTTAATAAATTGTCTTTTTTAAATATTATAGTAATATTGTTTAGTTTGGTATTGGTATACAGTATCGGAGATATATATGTAAAAACATTTAATAATCTATATATAGTCAGCCCTATAATATATATTTTTAAATTGATAATTATTTTCTTTGTATTAATTATTGCAATTTTATCTAGAGTTTACTTAATAGATAAAGGAATTAATCAATTTGAGTATATATTTGTATTGTTACTTTTTTTGGTTGGTAATTTGCTTATGATATCTAGTAATGATTTTATAGCTTTTTATGTTACATTAGAATTAACAACAGTTTGTACTTATGTGTTAATGTTTATTAATAAAAAAGATGTATCTTCTTCGCAAGCTGGGATAAAATATTTTCTTTTGGGGGCATTAGGAACTGCTTTTTTATTATATGGTATCTCATTAATATATGGATATACAGGTCTTACAAATTTTGCAGAAATTAGATCTTATTTAATTCCAGATAGCAAAAATTGGGTGTTATTGATTGGATTAATAATGATGCTAGTAGGTATAGGTTTTAAATTATCGTTAGTTCCTTTTCATATGTGGACTCCTGATGTATATAAGGGTGTAAATAAATTTGTATTATTGTTGTTAAGCGTTGTTTCTAAATTTAGTTTGATGTTTATTTTTATCAGAATTTTATGGGAACCATTTATAAGTATTATAGATCAATGGGAACAAATAATAATTTTATTAATCATATTATCTTCTTTGCTAGGATTTATAGTATCTATTTATCAAATAAATATTAAAACTTTTGTTGCCTATAGTTCTATAGCAAATATTTCTTATATGTTGATGGTTGTTTTAAATCCATCGATACTATCAGTTAAGAGTTTGGTTATATTTTCTTTATCTTATGGGATTGCACTAATTGGTTTTGTTGGAACTATAATGATGTTTAAGAGAAACAATAAGCAAGTAGAGGATATATATGATTTAAAGGGTTTATATAAAGATTATCCATACATTTCTTTTATATTAAGTACATTCTTAATATCAATGGCAGGTTTACCAATTACAGCAGGATTTTTTGGTAAAATATCTGTTTTATATTCAGTATTTTTGAATGGTTATTATTTATTGGGAACTTTAGTTGCTTTATTAAGTGTAATTATGATGTATTTTTATTTAAAAGTGATAAAAATTATATATTTTGATTCATACGAAGATGTAAAGTTAGAATTTTATGCTTCTAAAAAAAATTTTGTAGCTTTAGCTACAATAGGATGTTTATTTGTAATTACTATTTTATTTGTATTTTTATTGATACCATTATCAAAAATTTTAGATGAATTAGTATTTATATTTTAATTATAAATACAAGTTATTAAATTAAAATGCTTAGATGTTTTTTTAACTCAATAGATAGTACAAATGAAGAAGCTAAACTGATAATAAAAAATAATTCAGTTTTGCCCAATATTTTTTCTTTAATTTCTAATATACAAACAAAAGGGAAAGGAAAACTAGGTAATAATTGGAAATCTACAGAAGGTAATTTGCATCTAAGCATTGTTATAAACTTAGAAAAGTATTTGCAAGATTTCAAAAACATTGGATTAATTAGCATATTGTCTTCTGTAGTTCTTAGGGATACTATAGATTTTTTTATTAAAAATTCAACTAATTGTTCTAATAAAGATGTTAGAGTTGTCTCTAAGTGGCCTAATGATGTTCTTGTGGAAAGAGCTAAGATTTCTGGTATCCTACTTGAATTAGAGCAAGATATTAAGGGAAAATCTTTTCTTATTGTTGGAATAGGTGCTAATATTGTTTCTTCTCCATTAATTTCTAAATATAAAACCATCTCACTATTTGAAATATTATCTGAAAAGGTAAATTATTTCGAATTTGCAGATGTTTTAGAAGATAAGTTTTTTTCTTTATTATTAAAATTACAAACTGATGCAAACGATATTGTAAATATGTTCAAAGAAAATTTATTTGGTTATGGTGAAAATATTACAATAAAAATAGGAGATATATTAAAAACAGGAGTTTTTTCTAATATTACCAAAGAAGGTTATTTAATTCTTAAAGAAAAAGATAAAGAAACAATAATTACAGCGGGAGATATTTTTGGATTTTAAAAATTTTATAGCTGTTGACATTGGTAATACCACTTGTGAGTTTGCGGTTTTTAAGGATGATAAAATTATAGATAAATCCTTTATACATTCAACACCATTAAATATTGAATATATTGATAATTTAGGAGATATTACTAATCATTTTTATGAAGCTCTTTTTGTAATTTCATCTGTTACTAATCATAATAATAAAAAATTATCTTCTTATTTACAAAAGCAATATAATGCAAAAGTTTTAATTATAAATTCTTTAGATTATATTTTTTTGATGAAAACAGAAGGTAGAGAAATATCAAGTATTGGTCTTGATATTATTGCAAAATCAGAATGGGCAATAGCATATAATAAACATCCTTGTATTATTGTAGATGTTGGTACTGCTACGGTTGTTCAATATATAGATAATAAAGGATATATGAATAAAGTTGCAATAACATTAGGATTATCAAGCATATATAATGTATTAAATTCGAATACAGCGCTTTTACCATTAGTAGAACCTAAAAAAACAAAGGAAGCTTTAGGTTTTGATACGGTATCAGCGATGCAAAATGGAATATATTGGGGATATGTTGGTGCTATAAATTCTTTATTATCAAAAGCTAAAAATGAAACAAAATGTAATAATATTTTTATAACTGGTGGATTATCTAAATTAATATTAGATGATTTAAAAGAAAATCCTGTATATAATAACAATATAATATTTGAGGGTATAAAAGTTATTTTAAGTAATAATATAAATAAGGTTAAAAATAATGAAAAATAAAGTAACATTTGCATCAATTGGAGGATTAGGAGAAATCGGTCTTAATAGTTATATTTACACATCTTCTAACAAAGACAAAGCTGATCATTTAATTGTGGATTTAGGTTTAGGATTTAAAGATAGCAGAATAACTTCAATTGATTCTTTCTTTCCAGATATATCGTATTTTTTAAAAAATAATATTACCCCAAAAGCAATAATTATTACACATGGTCATGAAGATCATATTGGTGGATTACCTTATTTAATGCCATATTTAGATTGTCCAATATATGCAACATCATGGACACTAGATTTAATAAGATCAAAATTAAAAGAATATAAATTAGATACAAAAGTTAAATTAATAGAAGTTGAACATAATAAAGAATATGAAATTGGTGATTTTAAAGTAAAGTGGGTTCCTATTTATCACTCAATTATTGATTGTAGTTTGCTTGTAATTACAACACCTTTAGGTAAAATAGTGCATACTGGTGATTTTAAAATAAAACCATCAGATACAGAAATGCTAAAAACCCTTGAAAAATTATCAGAAGAAAAAGCATATTATTTAGTATGCGATTCTACTAATGTATTAGAAAAAGGAAGTTCAGGAGAAGATTCTGAAACAAAAGAAGCACTTAAAGAAATTATAGCAAATGCTGAGGGTGCATCTTGGATTGGTTTGTTTTCTTCTAATTTGGAAAGAATAAAAATTATCTCAGATATAGCTAAAGAACTTAAAAAAAGAATTGTGTTATATGGTAGATCCTTACATACATATGTAGAATTAGGTATAAAACACGGATTTTTAGATTCAAATTTTTTTGTTACAGAAGAAGAATCAAAATCAATAGATAGAGATAAACTAATAATTTTAGCAACAGGATCTCAAGGAGAAGATAGATCCGCTCTTTATAATGTAATTATTAAAGATGAATACAAAGAAAAACTAAGAGAAAAAGATGTTGTTATTTTATCATCAAAAGTTATACCAGGAAATGAGGGGAAAATCTCTAGGTATTATAATATTTTATCAGATAGAAATATAAAATTCTATACAACTAAAAATCATAAAATTCATGTATCAGGGCATGCAAAAGAAGATGATTTGATTACTATGTATAATTATGTAAAACCAAAATTTATAATTCCAATGCATGGTGAAGTCCTTCATTTAAAACATCATACAGAATTAGCTAGATCTTTAGGTTATGAATCAGAAGTTTTTCATTGTGGTGAAGTTGTAGAACTTTTTAATGGTTATCCTAGTATTATAGACAATATACCTTTTGGTAAGCTAACATATGAGGGTAACAGAGTAGTTAGTTTTGATGAAGACTTCATAAAACAAAGAACGAAAATGTTTTTTGAGGGAGCTGTATTTTTATCTTTAAAGTTGGATTGCAAAAATAGAATAGATTATATAGATATTGATATAATTGGACTTTTATGTGGAAATGAAATAGATGAATATAAGTCTATATTTATGAATAAATTAAACGATAAGATGTTATCTATTAGCGATTTTTCATATGAAGATATACATGAAGAAATACGTAGATTAATAAGAAGATTTTTTAAAGACAAATTAGATAAGAAACCAATCATAGTAATACACTTATCAATGTGATTATGAGTTAAAGTCTGAAATCATACAATAAAGTTATACTACTAAGTTTATGGAATGATAAAATGTTACTAGAAAATTTACTAATAATTTCAAAACAACTAGATTCATTACAAGATGATAAATTAGAAACTTTAATTATTATTAAATTAAGTAGTACAGTTTTGACTTTGATATTCTCGTTGTTTTTTTGGAGTGTTTGTTATTAATAGCTTTTATTTAGGTGATTTTTTTGCTATTTTAAAGTTATTTTTTGGTATATTAACTTTTGTTATAGGGCATGTTTTAGATTGGTTTTTAACTTATAAAAAATCAAAGCAAATTAATTTTAATAAAACAATAAATATAATTAATTTGGTTTCTTAGGGAATCGTAATTAAAAAAACAAATAGTTTAAGAGATCGATAAATAAATACATTAACATAATAAGAGGTTTAAAAAACCAATTAGAGTAATATACTTAATAATTTAATTAGGGAAAAAATATGCAATCACATAATAAAGCTGTACTGCTAAGTTTATGGAGTGATAAAATGTTACCAGAAAATTTACTAATAATTTCAAAACAATTAGATTCAGTACAAGATGATAAATTAGAAACTTTAATTCTTTTTAAATTAAAGAGTCCAGTTTTAACTTTGATATTCTCGTTGTTTTTAGGATGCTTTGGAGTTGATAGGTTTTATTTAGGTGATGTGATTTTGGGTATTTTAAAGATAATTTTCGGTGCATTTACCTTTGGTATATGGTATTTTTTAGATTTTTTTTTAACTTACAAAAAATCAAAACAAATTAATTTTAATAAAACAATAAATATGATTAATTTGGTTTCTTAGGAAATCTTAATTTAAATAGGTTTTAGATAATGTTGTATTCTGAATATTTTGCTCCAATGTTAAAAGATACTCCTAAAGATGCCTCAATAGCATCACATATATTAATGCTGAAGTCGGGAATGATAAGGCAAACCCATAGTGGAATTTACATATGGCTTCCTTTGGGTTTGAAAGTATTAGATAAAATTGCGAATATTATTAAAAATGAAATGAATAAAGCTGGTTCATTGAATGTTTTAATGCCAACAATTCAATCTGCTGATCTTTGGAAAGAAAGTGGTAGATATGATTCATATGGCTTAGAAATGCTTAGAATAAAAGATAGGCATGGTAGGGAATTGTTATATGGTCCTACAAATGAAGAGCAAATAACTCAAGTAGTAAGAGACAATATTAAATCTTATAAAGATTTCCCGTTAAATTTGTATCAAATACAATGGAAATTTAGAGACGAAATTCGCCCAAGATTTGGTGTAATGAGAGGTCGTGAATTTTTCATGAAAGATGGATATTCTTTTGATATAACGGAAGCAGAGGGTGAATTTTCGTATAAAAAAATGTTTGCTAGTTATTTGAAAATTTTTGAAACATTAGGTTTAAAAGTTATTCCTATGCAGGCAGATACAGGGGCAATAGGTGGAAAGCTAAGTCATGAGTTTATGGTTTTATCTCAAACAGGTGAATCTGAAGTATTTTGCGATAAAGCTATACTAGATTTAAGTTTTGAAAATAAAGAAATAAATTACGAAAATGATGTAGAAGATATTTTTAACCTATACACATCTTTTTATGCGGCAACAGATGAAAAACATAATGAGAAAGATTTAAAATTTATAGAAAATGAAAAAAATATTGTTAATATGCGAGGCATAGAAGTTGGGCATATTTTTCATTTTGGTGATAAGTATTCAAAAGCAATGAATTTAGAAATTCTAATTTCAGAAGGAAAACTAATTAATCCGAAGATGGGTTCTTATGGTATTGGTGTTTCTAGGTTAGTCGGGGCGATAATAGAAAGCTCACATGATGATAAAGGTATTATTTGGTCTAAATCTATTTCTCCATTTGATGTGATGCTATCTTCCTTAGGATCTGAATCTGAGGTTATTGAGATTTGCAATAATATTTATACAATATTAAAATCTAATAATATAGATGTGCTTTATAATAACAAAAATGAAAGTGCTGGTATAAAGTTAAATACAGCAGATATGTTAGGATTTCCCTATCAAATAAATATTGGTAATAAGTCAATTAAATGTGGTAAGTTAGAGATCAAAAATAGAAAAACAGATGAAGTTATATCGATAAATATTGAAAATACAGAAAAATTAATTTCTATTTTAAAAAACTAAGGATAAATTAAATGTTGTTAGAGTGGGATATAGCAAAAAAGTATCTAAAGTCTAAAAGAAAGGAAAGTTTTATATCTTTTATTTCATGGTTTGCATTAATAGGAATTACCTTAGGTGTAGCTGTATTAATTATTGTTATGTCGGTTATGAATGGTTTTCGTAAAGAAATTATTAGTAATTTAATAGGTGCTAATGGTCATTTGTTTATTGTAGAGCGAGGAAATACTGTAAATAATTATCAAAAAATTATAGATTCTCTTGGTAATGTAAAAAATATTACAAATATTGCTCCTGCAATTCAAGGACAAGCTATTATTTCAGCTAAACAATCAAGCACAGGAATCTCTGTAGAAGGGTTAACTTTTGATGATCTATCCAAAAGAGATGTATTATATAAATCTCTTGAAAATCAAAACTTAAGTGAGTACAAAAATAACCATCAAGTAGCAATTATAGGTAGAATAATTGCTAGGAATCTTAATATTCGTGTTGGGGATACTGTTACCTTGATATCTGCTAATGGATATACAACAATTATGGGATCAATTCCTAAATTTGCAGGCTTTAAGGTTGTGGGTATACTAGATACGGGAATGTTTCAATATGATGGATCTATGGTAATAATTCCATTTAGTAAGGCACAAGATTTTTTTAATTATCAAGTTAATGATACTCAAAAAATAGATATTTTTATAAAAAATCCAGAAAATACTCAAGAAGTAGCCGATGAAATATATGTAACAAATACAAATATAAACTATATTCAAGGCTGGAAAGAAAGCAATAAGTACCTAATAAATGCCTTAGAAGTAGAAAGAAATGTTATGTTTTTAATTCTTTCTTTGGTAATACTAATTGCATCTTTTAATATAGTATCAGGGCTTACTATGTTAGTTCGTAGTAAAACAAGAGAAGTTGCTATATTAAGAACAATAGGTCTTTCTAAGAAATCAATATCTATTGTATTTTTATTTATAGGTATTAGAATAGGAGTGCTAGGAACTATGTGGGGTGGAATTGTTGGGGTGCTGTTTAGTTTAAATATTGAAAGAATTAGACATTATTTAGAAACAATAATTGGAGTTAATCTTTTTGCTGAAGAAATTTACTTTTTATCAAAATTACCATCAGATGTACAGTCATTTCAAGTAATTTTAGTAATTTCAATAGCATTATTGTTTTCTGTTATATCAGCAGTATATCCAGCTTTTAGGGCTTCAAGAATAAAACCTGTAGAGGGTCTTAAATATGATTAAAAACTTATCAAATGATATTATTTTAGAAACTAAAAACTTATATAAATCTTATAACCAGGGAGAAGTAGAATATGAAATTCTTCGTGATGTTAATTTCTCTTTAAAAAAAGGTGAAATATTAGGATTAATAGGTCCATCAGGTTCTGGTAAAACTTCACTTCTAAATATACTTGGTATGTTAGATATTCCAACATCAGGAGAAGTTTTTATAAATGGTTTAGAAGTATCCTCTATGAATGATACTCAAAAAACTAAACTAAGAGGACAAAATATAGGATTTGTTTTTCAATTTCATCATTTATTTCAAGATTTCACGGCCTTAGAAAATGTTATGTTCCCCCTTAAAATACAAAAAGTTGAAAATAATCTCGCAAAACAAAAAGCCTTGCATATTTTAAAACAAATGGGACTTGAAAGCAGAATAAATAATTATCCTTTACAACTATCAGGAGGCGAACAACAAAGAGTAGCTATTGCCCGTGCGATTGTTTTTAATCCAAAAATTTTAATTGCTGATGAACCAACAGGTAATTTAGATCAAGAAAATTCTCAAATGGTTTTTAATATGCTGTTAGATTTAGTAAAAACATATGAAATATCTGTAATACTAGCAACTCATGAGGTTAATATTGCCAGTCAAATTTCTAAAAAAATAAAAATTGAAAATAAAAATATAATAAGTTTTTAATAAAATTAAAGGAATTATTTAATAAATATTATTAATTATCAATTAAAACTTATTCAAAAAATTTTAGAATTGCATGATTTATCAAGTATTGACAGTAATTTAAGTATATGATAGCCTTTAATAGATAGAATTGTTTACACTATATGACAAGCTAACTATTAAAATCTTTAATATAAAAAAAGGGGTAATAACATATGTTTAATGTAGTATGGAAAGAAAAAAACAAATGGAAAGAAAAAAACAATCTAAAAGTTCTTATTTGGGGGACTATTAGCGGTGGGTTTATAAGCGCTTTAGTTAAGTGGGGATCTGAGGTCAATATGCCACCTCGAGTTCCTGGTGAAATATCTCCTCCAGGGGCACATATTGATGCTTGGCTATCATGGGCTGGGATCGACTCGCACTCATTAGATTATATTTTTCAAGGAACCCGAGTACTTGGTGCAGTGACAGTATATCATTGGTTATTCTGTTTTTTCTGTACTTTTGTGTATGTTTTTATATCTGCTTATGCTCCTAAAATTAGAGCTTTTTGGGGTGCTTTATATGGATTAATAGTTACAGTTGTTGCACACGGTTTTTTTATACCATTGTTTGGTTTTAGAAATCCAGTCTATAATAAAGAGCCAGGTGGATGGCTTTGGAAATTAAATGGATATGAATTATTCAGTGAATTTTTAGGACATATTTATTGGGGAATATCAATAGAAATTTGTTTAGTTGCAGTATTGGCATATTTCGCAAAACCTATTAAAGGCTCTTGGTCGTAAAATTTTTTTATCAATAATTTAGTATTTAATTATAAAATACCGCAACTGGAAGGATTGAATGGCAAAAAATGAAACTTTTAATGATTTTTTATTTATAAATTTTTGTTGTTGCGGTATATTTTTATTGCTTTTATTTATTAAAGCAAAAAGAGACTAAAAAATTAGTCTTTAAATATGGTTTTATAGTTTTGGTCTTTAAAGTATATAATTATCTTTTATTTTATAAAAAACAATTTTTATACGTTATTTTTCTATGGGGTTGATTTTGTATAATTGCCAAACAAATACATTAAAATTATAAGTTAAATAACAGTATAATTAAGATTTTTTACATATATTGCTTAATTTTTTAATTAATATAGTATATATATGTTATTTTTTAAATATATGTTGTTTTTTAAAAATGACTTGTCTCGTCATATAATTATCTAAAACCTAAGAGTAAAATATGAAAAATAAAAAAATATCTATTAATATTTATGCTTTTGCTATGGTATTTTCAGTACTTAATTTGCTATTATATCATTTTCCTTTGTTTAATTTTATATTATCTAATCTAAATATATATACTTATGGTGGAACTGTTATTTTAATAATAGTTATATTAGCAGAATTATTTATAAGCTATTTATTTATTTTATTACTATCATTTATTCCATTTTTAGGAAAACCAGTAGCTATAACTATATTTATTGCTAACTCCATAGCGCTTTATTTTGTAAATTCTTACAATATAATACTAGATAAAACAATGATGGGTAATGTAATAAATACAAATGTTCAAGAATCTTTTGACTTGTATAACAATAAAATAATAGTTTATGTTTTATTTTTAGGTATCTTACCAAGTTTACTTGTTTTAAAAATCAAAATTATTAGAAAGTTCTCATTCAAAAAATTTATACTATTTGGTATATTTCCACTTGTAATAATTTTTAGTTTTATTTATACAAATCCAACAACGTGGTTATGGTTAGATAAAAATCTTAAGGTAATGGGATCATTATCTCTGCCTTTTTCTTATCCTATAAATGCCCTAAGATATCAAATACCAATATGGACTAAGGATAAAAAACAATATCCACTAGAACGAGGTAACTTTATTCATAAGAATAAAGTGATAGTTTTGCTTGTAATAGGTGAATCTGCAAGAGCTAAAAATTTTTCACTTTATGGTTATAATAAATTAACTAATCCTAAATTGCAAAATACTAAAGATGTTGTCGTACTACCAAATACGACATCATGTGCAACTTATACTACTGAAGGTGTGAAATGTATTTTATCGCATATTGGATCACAATCTTCTTCAATATCTAAAAATTATGAATATCTACCAACTTATTTAAAAAAGCACGATATAAAAGTTTTTTGGCGTACAAATAATTGGGGAGAGCCTAAAATAGATGTTGATTTATATCAAAGAAAGTCAGATATTCAAAAAAAATGCACTACGGAACAATGTAGAAGTAACAACTTTGATGATATTTTACTTTACCAACTTAATGATTTAATCAAAGAGAATATAAAAGATAATACCTTTGTTGTGCTGCATCAAACGGGAAGTCATGGACCTTCTTACTATAAAAAATATCCTAATCAATTTAAAAAATTTAGACCAGTTTGTGAAACGGTTGAAATTAAAGAAAATTGCTCTCAAGAAGATCTAATAAATGCTTATGATAATACGATTGTATATAACGATGACTTCTTATTTAATACAATCAATATTTTAAAAGGATTTAAAAACAAAGCATCAGTAATGATATATATTTCAGATCATGGTGAATCTTTAGGTGAAAACGATGTTTATCTACATGGATTACCTAATTTTATAGCACCTGATGTTCAAAGAGAGATACCTTTTATTATTTGGATGTCTGAAGATTTTAAAAAGTTGTATAATATTAATACAAAAAATTTAGGTAAGGATTTATCTTACTCACAAGATAATATATTTCATTCGGTAATGGGTGCTTTCGGTTTAAGAAGCTCTTTTTACAAAGAAAAATTAGATATTTTTAATAAAAAATAAAAGTAATATTTAAAACAATGGTGTATATTATATATAAATTAGTTTTATGGAATTTAAGCAATATCAAAAAAGTTACTAAAAAGGATAAAATACCAAAAAATGATGAGATATTTAATATTAGCCTACAAAGAAGTTAATTTTAATAAAAAAATTTTATTTTTCCTTCTATTAATGTTTTCTATAACAGCTTTTTATCCTAGTGATATGGATTATTACAAAGCTAGAGAAAAAAATAATAATAATTATGTCTATTTTGTAGAAGAAGGATTAAGATTCACAAATACAGCTATTCAAATAGCTTTACCAATATTACTAGCTGATAAAATTGGTATTATTCAAGCGGCTTATGTTGGTATAGCTACAACTATATCTGTTCATTTTTTAAAAAGAGCTTTTAACGATATAAATATTCTTAAGACAAGACTAGGAGAAAGACCAATAGGAAGTGATTATAATGTTCCATCAGGACATTCAGCAATGGCAACATCTGCAATGGCTTTTGTAATGATAAGATACAGATGGATTTATGGTTTATATCTAGTTCCTGTTAGTATATTAACAATGCTAATTAGAGTATTACTAAAGGCACATACAATATCTGCTGTTTGTTCTGGAGCTATTTTAGGTATCATTATTGGTATATTACTTAGTAGTCAATATACAGGCAAGATAGATTTAAAAAATCTATTTAGAAAATTCAGAAAACTAAAGAATAATAAAAACTCATGAGAGTTAATACTTCTTATCTTGAGGATAATAAAAAAGAATTAATCATATGTTATGATTACATTAAATCTCCTTTTGAAGAGGTTCTTTTAATGTATTGCAATAATAAAGTTTGTTATTTAGGGTTTTTAGATACAAAAATATCTGATAAGAATAAAATTTTAGAAATAGCAAAAAAATCTTTTAAAAATCTCAAAATTATCTTTAAAGAAGGAGATTTATCTTTTATGGAAAATAAAATATTTACAGAACAAAATGTAGATATTTTACTTATTGGATCATCATTTCAAATAAAAGTATGGGAAGCATTAATAAAAGTAAAATGCGGATCTACAATATCTTATGAAGAGTTATCAAAAAAATTAGAAAATGTAAATATCAATAAAAATTATACTCGTGCAAGTTCACGTGCTGTAGCTAGTAATAAAATTTCATTTATAATTCCATGTCATAGAATTATCAGAAAAAATGGTTCTATAAATAAATATTTATGGGGAGTTGATGTCAAGAAAAGAATATTAAAACATGAAGGTGTGAATTTTTAGTTTGTAGTATGATTTAAGAGTGAAAAATATCTTATTTTTTTGATGTGATATTTGCTAGATTTTTTACTCAGATACTGTAAATTTTTAAGAAACCCTATTAGCTATAATAAAAAATAAAAACATCCAATATTTAATAAGAGATATGTTTCAATAAAAAAGAGCTTTTTTTATTTAACATCAATAAAAAACATATTATTTATCATTTTTATCATAATTTTTCTATCTGTAGTGCTTAAATCTTTAAGTAAAGATATCATTATTTTATCTTTATTATTTACAGATCTTATCATTACATCATTAATTTTTGATTTAATTATCATGTATTTTTTTTCATCAAAAGTATCTTTAGAAATAACATCTTGTAATTCTATTTGTAAGTAATTAATATTATTTTTAGCAACAAGACTTTCATTTTTTGAAGAGTTTATAGCTTTTTCTATCAATAAAAAGCCTTGCATGGAACCACCATTTTTTGTGTAATGTTCTTTTATATTATCAACAGGTTTAGAGTTTTTAGTTTCTTGTTCAAGTGCCTGTAAAATAGAAAATACCATAAAAAAACATATAAAAATATACGAAAAAAATCTAACTTTTAAAAAATTAAGTTTTAAAATCATTTTAATTACCAAAATATCCATAACATATTAATATTACATATATTATAATATTATATTAAATATTAATATACAATAAGTAACTTTAAAAAGAACAATGACAAATTATCTTATTAAATACGGTCTAGATGATTTTTATATAAAAGATTTATCTAAAAAGGATATGCACAATGTGGCTAAAATCATTTCTATACATAAAAAATGTTTTAGAGTTATTAATTCTGAAGCAAAAGAGTTAAATGCTGTAGTAAAAGGTAGTTTTATCCACTATAAGTTAAATGTATCATCAAATCTTCCAAAACTAGGAGATTTTGTTGTTTTAGATTCAATGAATCAAGATAATACCTACATAAAATATATTCTTCCTAGAAAAAATGAACTAAAACGCAAACTAGTAGGAGAAAAAAAAGAAGATCAAATAATAGCAACAAATATAGATTACGCCTTTGTTAGTAATCCCATAGGAGAACAATTTAATATAAGAAAGCTAGAGAGATTAATACTATCTTGTAAAGATTCTAATATTGTTCCTATTATTGTTATTACAAAATCTGATTTATCTCAAGATATTCAAAAAGAAATAGAAGGAATTACTAATATATTTTCTGACATAAAAATAATACCCACCTCTTTTAAAAAACAAGAAAGTATAAAAAAAATTGCAGAAATATTAAAAGATAATAAAGTAGGGGCATTTATTGGGAGTTCTGGAAGTGGAAAATCAACTCTTACTAATATGTTGCTTAATTCAGAGGTACAAAAAATTCTAAGTGTTAGTGGAGATAAAGATAAAGGACGACACACAACAACACATAGAGAAATGTTTTTGTTAAAAGATGGAGGTGCAATTATAGATAATCCTGGTATTAAAGAATTCGGATTATGGCTTAATAATGAAAGTTCAATAGATAATACTTTTAGTGATATCTTAGAATTAGCAAAATCTTGTAAGTTTAATGATTGCTCACATAATAAAGAACCAAATTGTGCAGTTAAAAAAGCTATTAAAGAAGAAATTATTTCAGAAGAAAGATTTAATAGTTACTTAAAATTAAAATTAGAAAGTAATGATATAAAACTTATAAAACAAAAGCATGAAAAAAAAGAATCTACAAAGGCAATAAAAAAAAAATATTCACAATCTATAAAGTTTAAAAAATCAAAATATATGGATGATACATATTAATTAAATAAATTATAACAGTACGAATTGATGAATTTTTTTCACTATGGTAATTAATCCACCCTAATTCAAACATAGGTATTTATCAAAAATCTATCAAAATAAAGGTAATTATAAAAATTAAAAAACTCTCTTTTGAAAAGTGATAAAACTAAAATTTATATCTTTGAATATTTTGTGATATAATCATTACTTAATTAATAGAATATAGATATATCAAAGTATATGCAAAAATTTATACATTTAAGATGTCATACCAACTATTCAGTAGGAGAAGGTTGTTTAAATATTTCTAGTATAACTAAATTGTGTGAAAAATATTTTTTTCCGGCAATAGCGATGACTGATACTAATAATATGTTCGGTGCTCGTGAATTTTCATATAAATTATTATCTAGTGGTATTCAGCCCATTATTGGATTACAAATAGATACTTTTGTTGTTCATAATAATGTTAATATTGAAGGAGCAATAGTTTTTTTAGCTAAAAATGAAAATGGTTATAAAAATCTGCTTAAAATTCATGATAAAGCATATCAATACAAATCTATAAATAACCTAGATAAAGTTATTTTAAATTTAGATAGTATATTGCAATATAATGAAGATATTATTTGTTTGAGTGGTGGATTTGATGGATTTTTAGCTAATTGTATTTCTAAAGGAATAGAAAGTGAAATAATCAAAAAATTTCAAACTTTTTATAAAGAAAATTTATACATAGAAATTAACAGATTTTTTAATAAAAAAGATAAAGAGCTAGAGCCTAAGTTTTTAAAGTTAGCAAAAGATTTCAATATACCAATAGTTGCAACTAATAATATAATTTTTGATGCTAAAGAAAACTATGAATCAGCCGATATTTTATGTTGTATAGGTCAGGGGGTTATACAAAAAGAGAAAAATAGAAAGGTAGCAGTAGAAGAAGCATATTTTAAATCATCAGAAGAGATGTGTGAATTATTTAAAGACCTTCCAGAAGCAATAGAAAATACCGTTAATATTGCGAAAAAATGCTGTTTTTATGTAGAAAAACAACCTCTTTCATTGCCACAATTTAGTGAAGATGAGATTAATTTAATAACAAAAGAAGCAAATGAAGGACTACAAAGCAGATTAATTAAAGAAGTTTTTACAAGACACAAACTAGAAAATATAAATAAATCCGAAGAAGAAATAGGAAAAGAATATCAACAAAGATTAGATTTTGAGCTTGAAATCATAATAAAAATGGGTTTTTGTGGCTATTTTTTAATAGTATCAGACTTCATTAAATGGTCTAAAGATCATGATATACCAGTAGGTCCTGGTCGTGGATCAGGTGCAGGTTCTTTAGTTGCTTGGTGCTTAAAAATAACTGATGTTGATCCTATCCAATTTAGTTTGCTATTTGAGAGATTTTTGAATCCAGAACGTATATCAATGCCGGATTTTGATATAGACTTTTGCCAAGATGGCAGAGAAAGGGTAATAGAATATGTTAGGAATAGATATGGAAAAGATAAAGTTTCCCATATTATTACCTTTGGGACATTGCAAACAAAAGCCGCTATTAAAGATGTTGGCAGAGTTATGGGGCTATCATATTCAGAGGTTGATGGAATTACAAAAAAAATCCCACATTCAGCACCATCAAATCCAATGACTATTAGTAGATTAATAACCGAAGATAGCCCTGTAAAAGATGAAATTAACGATAAAGATCACGTAAAACATTTATTTGATATTGCCCTAAATTTAGAAGGGCTATACAGAAATATTTCAACCCATGCAGCTGGTGTTGTAATATCTAAAAATCCTCTAAATGAAGTTGTTCCATTATTTTATGATAGTGGTGCAGTTTTACCTTCTGTTGGATTTTCTATGAAGTATATAGAAGATGTAGGTCTTGTAAAGTTTGACTTTTTAGCACTAAAAACCCTTACCATTATAGCAAATGCGGTGAAACTAATAAAAAAACAAACTAATAAAGATTTAGATATGCTTAATATTCCTTACAAAGATAAGGGTATAAGCAACTTATTAAGCAGTGGAGATACATTAGGAGTGTTTCAGCTGGAGAGTCGTGGCATGACAGAAGTTATAAAACAATTAAAGCCCGATCGTATTGAGGATATTATAGCGATTATTTCCCTATATCGTCCAGGACCTATGGAAAATATTCCTCTTTATATAGGAAACAAAAATGATATAGCCAATTTAGTATATCAACATCATAAAATGGAAAGCATTTTAAAAGAAACTTTTGGTATTATGATATATCAAGAGCAGGTAATGCAAGTAGCTCAAGTAATAGCTGGATATACTTTAGGTGGTGCGGATATTTTAAGACGTGCTATGGGTAAAAAAGATCCATTAGAGATGGAAAAACAAAGAAAAATATTTTGTAATGGTGCAATTGCTAATAATGAAGATATAGATGAAAAACTATCTGGTGAAATTTTTGATCAAATGGAAAAATTTGCAGGATACGGTTTTAATAAATCACATGCTACAGCTTATGCTTTAATATCTTGGCAAACAGCCTATCTTAAGGCTTATTATCCAGCTGAATTTTTAGCTGCTAGTATGTCGGCTGATATTGGTGCTAACAATAAAGAACAAGAGAAATTTTTAGAATACATAGAAGAAGCAAAAAGATATAATATTTCAATTCTTCCACCTTCATTAAATTATCCTTCAAGCAAATTTGAAATAGAAATAGATAATGAAGGCAAAAAAGCTATAAGATATTCTTTGCTATCTATTAAAGGTGTTGGAGAATCTTTTGTTGCTGAATTAGTTAATCAAATTAAGATAGATGGAAAATTTAAGTCTTTAGAGGATTTTATTAGCCGTGTAGATTCTAAACTTCTTAATAAAAAACCTCTTGAATCTATGATAAAAGCTGGAGCAATGGAAGAAGTTCATAAAAATAGAAAAGAATTAATAGAGAATCTTGAATATCTGTTGTTGTTTAATTCAAATGTTTTTGAAGATAAAAATTCTAATCAAATTAGCTTATTTGATGATGTTGCAGATAGTAGTAAAAATATTCTTAATTTATCTTTTTGTGCTGATTGGACAGATCAAGAAAAAAGAGTAGAAGAACTAGGGGTCTTAGGTTACTTTTTATCAGGACATCCATTGCTAGAATATGAAAATATTTTAATAAAACAAAATGTAAGAAGTTATAAGGAATTAGTAGAAGATCAAATATCTAATGCTTTTTTAGCGGGATATTTAATGAAAATTAAAATATCTAAATCTAAAAATGGATCTATTTTTGGAAATCTTACTTTTTATGATAAATCTTCTGTATTTAGTATAGTTTTATTTGGTGAGAACTTTTTTAAACATAAAGATAAATTAGAACAAGGTAAAAATTATGTACTAAAGGTGGCAACAAAATTTGATAATGATGAATTTAGAGTTTTCATAGAAGATATTATAGAACTTAATAAGTCTTATAAGATAAAAAATTTTACCACATCAGAAAAAAAGAATGTATATATCCCCAAGATCTCTAATTTATCTAAATCTTCTCATGTGAATCTAATTATTATATTAGATTCTTATAAAGGTTTAGAATCATTAACCAACTTAATTAAAAATAAATCTGGATATGATACAACATTTATAAAAATATATAATGGAAGCGATTACTTGGTTTTTCATATACAAAATGTTATAATAATGGAGTCTCAAATAGAGACAACTAGAAATAGTACTCATGTTTTAGAAATTAGAAATATTGCTTAGGAAAACATATTAAATGGAAGAACTTATTTTAAGTTTTTTAGTCTTATCTTTTTTAGAGATTATATTAGGAATAGATAATATAGTTTTTATTTCGTTAATTGCAAATAAAGTAAAAGCAAACATTAGAGCTAGGGTTAGATTTTTTGGATTACTATTATCTTTAGTTTTAAGGGTAATAATGTTGTTTTTTATAGCTTTATTATTAAAATTAACAGCTCCTTTATACATTGTACTAAATAATGAAATATCCGTTAGAGATCTAATTATGATCACAGCAGGTATATTTTTAGTTATTAAAGGAAGCTTATCTCTATATGAGGAGATATTTGTACTTCCTAAAAAAACTATTGAACAACAGGAAGAAAAAACTTCTGGAATTTTTTCGGTAATTATTCAAATAATAATTATTGATTTTGTATTTTCTTTAGATTCACTAATTACAGCTGTAGGCTTGAGTAAAAATTATTATATAATAGCCGGAGCAATTATTGTATCTGGTATATTTATGATAATTTTTTCACCTAAGGTTAGTTATTTTATAGATAAACATCCAGAATTAAAAATATTAGCAATACTTTTTATATTTTTAATAGGATTCATTTTAATGTTAGAAGGACTAGATTTTCCAGTAAATAAATCTTACTTATACAGTATAATAGTGTTTTCTTTAATTGTAGAAATATTAAATATTATAAAAAATAATATAGCCAATAAAGCAAAAAATATTTCGTAATAGTTCATATGATTAATAAAATAACTTTTTAGTAAACTTAAAATAGATTAAAAGTGTCTTTAACAGATTAATTTTATAATTAGGTATTTAAATAGTTAATGTTTTTTTTAATACTTCTTAAAAATGAATCCTCATTTTGAGGGAGTATATATAAACTGAGTTACATGTAACTATTATTTGAAAGGAAATTATACTAGAAATAATATGTATGTAAAATAACTTTAAAATAAGTTACTTATACATCACAATCAGAAAACAATAGATATGAAACTAAGCTAAAATCTAATTGTTATAAGATTAAAGAAAGGAAGCATAATAAAAAACAGCTTACTTTATTATGTAAAGTTAAGTATTAGATTAGATTTTATATCTTATACCAAAGTTGATTTTATATAAATTCTTAATAGGTGTTATTGTTAAATGATTATTCGTAATACTTACATCTTCATATATGACACTATTGTTGGCATCATCAAAAATCAGATTAGTTTCTAAGTAATAATCTTTACCTTTTGTAAGTAAATAGGAAGCTCTTGAAAAAATCATAATATGATTGGTGACCTTATATTCTAAATCTACTAAAAAAGAATTATGGAATCTAGTATTAGATTCATAATTATTAGAAATAGTTTCAGTTCCTAATGTAAAACCAAATCCTAAACCAACATATTTATTATCAAACGGAGATAACATAAGTAAAAAATAAGGAGTATTGGTATTATACTCAATATCTTCTATATTCTGATAATTTGTTTTTATAGATGCTTTATTATTAGCATATCCAAAACCCAAAGTTAAAAAATTAGCTCTAAGTTGGTATTCAATATCAAAATTCTTGCCTGTACTTGAAGATGTAGAATCATTAACAAAAAATTTACTTATAGAAAAAGGTTTGTCAGGACCATCTATTTCATTAGGTGGTGGAGGAACATAAGAAGGATTATTATATCTATTTGTAATGGTGTGTCTTAATTTAGATTTTTGTAGATTCCAACCTCCAGAAAAACCAATCACATGTTCAATTGCACTCAAATTGAAAGATATTAAGGTTATAATGCTACTTAGTAAGAGTCTTTTCATTTATACTTCCTTTTTTATACTTGTAAATTATATAAAATAAAATTTCTAATTGCATTATTTATTTGGTCATAAAGTGATTATTATTTTATAATCGATCTGTAGTAGTAAAAAGCCTTTGAATAGGCCAATAAAATACTTCACCATTTTAAAAATTGCATTCTGCTTGTTTTGTTTTCTTATAGGTGTATTTTATATTATATTGGGTAATTTTGATTTAATTGCTAATCTATAAAAACTATTCTTTAGTATGAATTTTTTTTGTTATTCTCTACCTAAAGTATATATGAGGGTATAACCTGCATGACAAAGATTTGTTATTGTATTTTTTGTTTTTAAATTAAAGATAATAAAATTATTATTTCTTTTAAAAATCCAACTTTACTAACATCTAACAGTACCTTTTTCTTAAAAAGAATCAAAAAAGTAAAAAATACAAATTTATTTAGAGTTAGATTTTATACCTAATTCCAAAATTGATTTTTACAAAATTATTTTGAGGGGTTATATTTAACCAATTATTAATTTCTTTTGGATTTTTAAAGGGTATATTTTCTATATGCAAATCTGTATCATAAGTTAGATTGTATTTTTCAGTAACAGAGAGAGAGAAAATCTAGAAAATAACATAAACTTTTTATTAATATTATATTTGCCATCTATAAAAAGTGTTCTATTAAAATTGTGTTTTATTTTCAGAAAGTGCTTTTAAAAAACCTGTACCTAAGGATAAACCCAGCCATATAGAAAAATATTTATTACTATATGGCGCATATTTCAATCTTTCTTTATTTGTATTGTCAATGGGCTTATTTGGATCAAAATTAGGGTTTTCGTAATCAATTATAGAAGAATGTCTTAATTTATTAAAAACCACCAACCTCAATCACATGTTCAATTGCGCTTAAATTGAAAGATACTAAGGTTATAATGCTAGTTAATAAGATTTTCTTCATTTTTACTTCCATTGTTTTTTCTCTATTTATAAGAATAGATTGATGTCTATAATTTTTCAATTATTTATTTATACAAGTCTAGCAACTTTAAATGGTTAAAATAGCAATTCTGTATACTATTTTTATGTTATAAAAATATAATTTCTTATTTTATACAAACAAAGATATCCCAATAAAAAATCCCTCTAACTAATAAGCAAGAGTGATTAAATTTAAAAAATTATTAAAACTACTTCAATTTAGCTTCTACATATTCCCAGTTAATTAATTTATCAAACCAAATATTTAAAAAATCTGCTCTTTTGTTTCTATAGTCTATGTAATAAGAATGTTCCCAAACATCGCATCCAAGAATAGGAGTTTTTCCATGAACAAGAGGGTTTTCAGCATTAGGACATTTCATGATTTCTAGCTTATCTCCAGACTTAGCTAACCAAACCCAACCAGAACCAAATACTCCTAAACCTTCTTTAATAATTTGTTCTTTGAATTTTTCAACACTGCCAAAGCTGTTACTTAAAGCACTTACTACAGAAGATGGGAGTTTACCAACACCATTTGGTTTCATGGAATTCCAAAATTCTATATGATTAAAATGTTGAGCTGCATTGTTAAAAATAGGGTCTTCTTTATTATAAGATGCTTTTACTATTTCTTCTAAACGTTTACCTTTTAATTCATGATTTTCTAATAAATTATTCAAATTAGTAACATAAGTTTGATGGTGCTTACCATGATGATATTCTAAAGTTTCTGCTGACATATGAGGTGCTAAAGCATCTATAGCATAATTAAGTTTATTTAATTCAAAAGCCATTTTTATTATTCCTTTTATATATTTTTATTATATATATATTGCATATATACTACAATTATAAAATATTATATTATGTATGTAAATAACATATTATATTACTAGGAAATTAAAAAAACTATGAAAACAAACTTTGATAATAAATACCTGATTGCTTATTTATGTGATTCAAAAAAAATAAAAGATTTTATGGTTTTATTAAATTTTTATAGATTCTTATGTAATCTTATCTATAAAACTAAAGACTATAAATTGTATCAAATTAAGCTAAAATGGTTAATAGATCAAATTCCTTCTAGTATAAAAAGCAATGTAGAAGAGGTAGATGCTTTTAAGATTTTAATAGAAAAATATTCTTTAGATAAAAACAAAATTTTATCTATGATAGAAGCAAAAGCAATAGATATGGATAATTTTCCATTTTTTTCACAGAATGATCTTTTATGTTATATAGAAAAGACAGATGTTATGTTTTGGAATTTTTATGCTCAAATGCTATATGATGATTCGTTAACAAAAACAGAAATAGATAGTATTTCTAATATGGCAAGAGCTTTTGGAATTTTAGAAACTATTAGATTTTCTAATTTTAAAAAGTCAAAAAGTGTTTACGTTCTGTTATATTCTAAAAACGACATGAAAAAAATAGAAAAACAAGAGAAAGAAAATATTAAAGCACTATTAGATTTATCAGATAATTATATAAAAGAATCTTTTAAAAATAAAAGAAAAATTAAAAAATTACTACTTTTGAATTATTTTTCTAAAAATTTCATTAAGAATTTAAAAAAAGTTGACTATAAAGTTAATGATAATTCAATATCCGATGTTAGTAAAATCACTTATTTAAAAATTATTTTAGTTTTAATATTTAGAATATAATGTAAAAACTATAAGAGAAACAAGGATACTACGTAATACCTACTAATTAAGTAAGAAATAATTGACTATTACAATAACAAAGTGTTATAATATTGTTCATGTAGTATAAAGAAGCAAAGAAAGGTTATTGAAAAAATGAAAAAAAAATTAATTATCTCATTATTGCCCATGGTTATATTAAGTTTTCAAGGTAAGGCACAAGAGGAAAAAAGTATTCGTTTATCAGATACTGTAGTATCTACAAAGGGATTTAGTTCAAAATCACAAGATGAAAGCAAAAATATATCTGTAATTAATAAAGATGATATAGAAAAAAAAGGTTATTCTTATTTGTCGGATATTTTTGCTAATTCGCCTTATATTAGTGTAAAATCTGGAGAAAAAGGTAGTGATAGATCAATAGATATGAGAGGGCAAGGTAAGGAATCATCATCTAAAGTTAAGGTTATGGTTGATGGTGTTCCACTAAATATTTTAGATACATCTCATTCTCAAAGTCCGCTAAATTCAATCAATCCTTCTCAAATGGATCAAATAGAAATAATTCCAGGTGGTGGTTCTGTTTTATACGGAAACAATGCTACTGGTGGAACTATTAATGTTATAACGAAGGCAGATAATCAAAAACAATATATTTATGCTCAAAACTTATATAAATCTTATAATACAGATGATTTCTCAATGGGTATAGGTCAATCTTTAAACGATAAATTTTATGTGCATTTTGATTATTCTTTTATAAATGGTGAAGGTTATAGGGATTTAGATCAAAGAAATTCTCATTTTGTGAGTAGTGGAGTAACATATACTATCACAGATAGTCAAAAGTTATCATTTATTATTAAATATTCTGAGAATAAAGGAATAACAAGTGATGGTATCTCAAAAGAAGAAATTAAACAAAATAGAAAAAAATCTGGAGCTTTTGTAAGCGATTATAATAATATAGCAACAGATTATGCTATAAAATACGATGGTAAGATTAGTAATAATTATGAAATTAATGCAAAAGTTTACCATCAAGAATTAAAATCTGATGTTGATGGTGTTGGTAAAATTCATTATGGAACTACAACTTATGATGGTTCTATGATAGGTGGATTTAAAGAAACTAAATCTGGCACAAATTTAAAACAAAAGATTATATATGGCACAGGTAGTGTAATAACTGGATATGATTATGTTCATAATAAATTGTTAAGAGATAGTAATGTTCATATGGATACAGGAGCTCCTCCACCTCATGACAAGTATAACTTATTAGCGGAAAATAAATTAATTAAAGATACTCATAGTGTGTTTGCAATATTAGATCAAAAAATTATTGGTAATTTAAAACTTAATTCTGGTTTTAGATATGAGTTTGCTTTTTATGATTTAGATAGAAAAAATAGTGTAAATAATTACCCTCCATCTTTTGTTAACGCTAATAAAAATGATAATAATCAAGCATACTCAGCAGGACTTAGTTATGATATTAATTCTTTAAATAAAATTTATTTATCTTATGAAAGGGGTTATGTTTCTCCTTCTCCTGTTCAATTAACAGATAAAGATGATAAAGGATATACTATAAATAATTTAAAATCTCAAACTGGAGATAACTATGAAATAGGTTACAAAGGATATGCTTTGAATTCTTATTTTAGCCTTACTGCTTTTTATTCTCAGAGTAATAATGAAATAGTTCGTAGTGGTGATGAGCATAAATCATGGAAATACGAAAACATAGAAAAAACTAAAAGAATGGGTTTAGAAGCTTTTGCTGAACAAAATGTTGGAAAGTTTACACTAACAGAAGGTGCAACTTATATAAATACTAAAGTTTTAGAAGGTATTTATAAAAATCAAGAAGTGGCTACTGTTCCAGACTATAAAGTTGTTTTAAGTGGTAGGTATGAAATAGTTGAGGAATTAAATTTAGGATTAAGAGTTAATCTTACTGGCAGATACCTAGAAAATAATTTTATTTTAGATAATCAAGAAAGTTATGCGCCAAGTGTATCAACAGCAGATTTATTTGTAAACTATAAACCAGTTGAAAAACTATACGTTTTAGCAGGTATTAACAACCTATTTAACGAAAAATATAATTTATCGCAAGATAGTTATGGAAATTATGTTGTAGCATCAGAAAGAAACTTCTATTTAGGTTTAAAATATGAATTCTAATAAAAGTATGTTATAGTAGAAAAGGCTAAATTATTAAATTTTGCCAGTGTTTAGTTCCAGAGTATTTAGCTAAATTAATACTTACTTATCGCTGGCAAAATTTAATTTTTATAAAATTAATAAAAATTATTATGTTAGTAAAACTAAGTAACAATATTGATGTTTTAAAAAAATTAAAAGAAAGTAAGTGCTTAATTGTTTCTACAGTGTTGCATGTTTTTGTTGTTTTGCTATTTTTATGTCCTCATTTATTTTTTAAAAGTGAGAGAAAATTCCTTTCAAATAATACTCAGATGGTTGTTCAAATTTTAATTCAAAATAATCAATCAATATCAAAAGATAAAAAACAAGATAAAGACAGTATTTTACCAAAAAATAAAAATAAACTAGATAAAAAAACTTCTAAAAAAGAAAATAATCAAAAAAATGATGTTAATAATGAAGAAACTATAGTTGCTAATCAGAATATTGCTAACGTTAAGTATAGCATTTTAAAAAGTAAAGAGCCGAAATATCCTATAACGGCTAAAAGGTTAAACCTAACTCAAGAAGTTATTATAAAAACAAGACTACTAATAGATAAACAAGGTAATATAACTGAAATAGAATTTATAGATTCAAATATAAATAAATCATTAGAAGGTTTTTTTCATAAAGAAATCATCAATTCACTAAATACTTGGAAATTTTCACAAGTAACAATAGATAATAATCCAGTTAGAATTTACTTTTACAAAAATTTTGTATTTAAAAATAACTAATACCTATATTAGGTCATTATATTAAAAATTAATCGGATAAATATAATTTTTGCGAGGCAACATTTTTATTGTAATATTTTTCATAATCAATAATAAATATTAGAGATAATTGCAAAATAAACCTAATTTTTTTTGAGATATAGAACTTATAATTATAATCAATTAAATTTTATAATTAAATATTAAGGATACTGTTCCTTAATTATTTAACATATAAACACAATTTTACACAAATAAAAACTTTATTCGTTTTATGTCGTTATTAAATACTAATAAGATAGCGCATCACAAGCTTGCAGATTTAGATATAACCTTAATCTATTGGAACAATCAATTTTCCGTGATAGGCATCAGCAGGAATATTATTTATCACATCTTTTAAATTAGTAGAGGTAATTTTTCCAGCAGCGGTAAGTTTGATTCCATATTTTAGGCATTCATTGTAAGTTTTAAAAAGATTTTCCTTACCTTCATATACATTAGTAGCTAAACCACCACTACTTAAAATATGTTTAATTCCAATTCTTTTAATTTTTTCTACTTCTAAATAATTATCTTTGATTTCATCAAAAGCACGATGAAGTATAGTATCAATTCCAGTAGATGCTTGTACTAAAATATCCATCAGATTATAATCTAAGGTATTATCTTCTTTCAAACAACCAAATACAACTCCATCAACTCCCAAACTTTTACAAACATTAATATCATGAATCATAATATTAATTTCATTTTCATTATAAATAAAATTTCCACCACGAGGCCTTATCATAACAAAAGAAGGGATAGAAAGTTTATCAGCACAAAGTTTAATTGTTCCATAAGAAGGAGTAGTGCCTCCAACAGCCAAATTATCACATAATTCTATTCTTGTAGCACCATTATTTTGAGCTTTAAAACTATCGATAAAACCTTCAGTGCAAGCTTCAATTATATATTTTGATTTCATAGATATAATCCTAATTATATTTTTGGTTTAGTTATTAAAATACTACATAAATTATTAGTATTGCTTCTAATTTTAAAAGTCAAATTAGCTGGTAATAAAACAGTATCACCTTTTTTAGCAATTACTTCAAGATTAGAATTAATACTAACCTCACCATTGGTTACAGATAAAAGAGCACAAACTTCAGAATCCGTTTTAAAAGTAAGTTCTTTGTTTATATGGTAGTTATAAGATTCAAAATACTCAGAATCTAGAACTTTATAATTATTTTTAATATCAATATCTTTGATATCAGGTTGATTATCTTTGTTAAAATCTATGCAAATCAAACTTTCATTTATGTGTAAATCACGAGAATTACCATGACGATCAACTCTACCCCAATCACTTACCCTATAAGTAGTATCGCTATTTTCTTGAATTTCTAAAATAAGATTTCCAGCACCTATAGAATGAATAATTCCAGATTCTACATAAATTAACTGATTAGTGTTAGTTTTTTTTATATTAACAAAGTTTAATAACTTATCAGAAAATAAGTTTTTTATAAAATCATCTTTAAAAGATTGATCATTATCATAAGAGATTTTATTTAATCCAGCCATTATAATAGCATCTTTCTCATGACACAGAATATACCAAAATTCAGTTTTAGATTGAGCATTATCAGACAATTTAGATAGGTCTACTTTTTTAGGATGAATTTGTAAAGAAAGATTTTGTTTAGCATCTAATATTTTAACAAGAATAGGGAAAGGCTTATTAGGATCAAGCTTATTTCCAAAAATAGATTTTCCATATTTTTCCCTAAGAACTTTAATACTTAATCCTTTAAGATATCCATTAATAACAACACTTTGATCATCATCTCTATCACAAATATCCCAAGATTCACCTATTAAAGAATCATCTGTTAAAGGTTGTTTTTTTAGTTTTTTTATAATATTTTCACCACCCCAAATACGTTGCTTAAAAATAGTATTAAACTTTATAGGATACATTTTATGTTTTCTCTAAGCTCTATAATAATTAACCTTTTGTTAAGTGTAACAGAAATTTTTTTATAAGGAATTATAAACTTTTATATAATGAAAAAATAGTATATTATATAAGTCGAGTGTTGCAAGTTAATTGCAATACAAGTGAAATGAAAGATATTAATAATATAAGGATAGTTTAATATGAAAAGTATATATGTAGTAGCTTGTTTTTTATTTCTAACGTTTGGTGCCTACGCTACAGAATTTGGTATTGTAGATTACCAAATGGTTATTCAAAAATCAAAGGCCTTTAATAGTTTTCAATCTCAAGCTGAATCTAATAAAAAAGACTTGGAATCTCAATTTCAAAAAGAAAGTGATAACTTAAAATTAATGGAAGAAACTCTAGTTAAGAAAAGACCAGAGTATTCTGAAACAGAGTTTAATAAAAGAAGAGCAGAATTTGAAAGCAAAGTAGATGCTTTTAGAACAAAATTTCAAACTAAGCAAACAGAATTTGAAAAAAATAATAATGAAGCTCTGAAAACAATTGAAGATCAAAGTAAAAAAGCTATTGCAGAAGTTTCAAAAGCTAAAAAACTTGAAATGGTATATCAAGCAGCGGCTCTTGCTTATTATGATAAAGCAAAAGATATATCAGATGAAGTTCTTAAAAAACTAGATTCTTCTTTACCAAAAGTTTCATTAAAGAAAGTTTCTTAATGATTAAAGAGTTTAAGTTCCAAAAAGATGTACAATTTTTATCTATAAAAGAAATTTCAAATTTAACTAATGGACAAATTATTGGAGATGCGGACTTAAAAATAAGTTCTGTATCTTCAATAGAAAAAGGAACAAGTACCGATATTTCTTTTTTAAATGGACCTTCGTACTTGGATAAATTTATGTCTTCCAAGTCAGGAGCTTGTTTTATTAAAAAAAAATATATTGATAAAGCCCCAAAAGGTATGACTTTGATTGTGGTAAAGGATCCTTATTTATCTTTTGCCATGACTTCGTCTAAAATTTTTCCTCTTCCTAAATTTGAAGAGAAAATTGGAGCTATTACAGATATAGATAAAACCGCTAAGATAGGAAAAAATTGTCATATTTCAAATTTTGTAACTATTGGTAAAAATGTTATTATTGGTGATAATGTTTATATCGGCCCAAATACCACAATATATGATGATGTTATTATTGGTAGCAGTGGATATATCTATTCTAATGTATCTATAAAATATTCAGTAATAGGAGATAATTTTATAATTCATGATGGAGCAAAAATAGGTCAAGATGGTTTTGGTTTTGCTCCTAATCCTTCTGGACATGTTAAAATTCCTCAAATAGGTGGGGTGATTATTGCTAATAATGTAGAAATAGGAGCTAATTCTTGCATAGATAGAGGGGCTTTAAATGATACAGTTATAAGCGAAGGAACTAAAATAGATAACATGGTGCAAATAGCACACAATGTTATAATTGGTAAGCATTGTTTTTTAGCTTCAGGAGTAGGAATTGCAGGTAGTTCAGTAATAGAAGATTATGTATCAATAGGTGGTGGAGCTGGTATTGCTCCCAATGTTGTAATTGGTTCGGGAACTCAAATATCTCCGATGTCTGGTGTGGCTCACAATGTTGAAAAAGGATCTATATTAATAGGAACACCAGCCATGAATTTTACTACTTTTTGGCGGATTCAGGTTTTGTTGAAAAGATTTTTAAAAAGTTATTATAAAAAAAACTGATTATTAGTGGAGGAAAATAATGTCAGAAAAATCTAATGTTGTTTTGGATATAAATGAAATAAAAAAATTGCTACCTCATAGATATCCATTTTTGCTAGTAGATAGGGTTACTGAGTTTTCTGCAGGTGAGTATATTAAGGCTATTAAAAATGTAACAGCTAATGAGGAATTTTTTCAAGGACATTTTCCAGAATATCCTATTATGCCAGGTGTTTTAGTTGTGGAGTCTTTGGCACAAACTTCAGCACTTTATTATTTATTAAATCTAGGATTAAAAGAAAATAATAAATCTGTATTTTTTATGGGAGTGGATGCTTGTAAATTTAGAAAACCAGTTGTTCCTGGAGACATAATTAATCTAAAAGTTTCTCCTATTCAAATAAGAGGGAAAATTTGTAAAATGAGAGCAGAAGCATATGTGGATGGAAAGATAGTATGCGAAGCTAACTTAATCGCAATGATGGAAGGATAAAAAATGAGCATACATCCAACAGCAATTATTTCAAAAGGGGCTATTATTCCAAATAGTTGTACTATTGGTCCTTTTTGTATAGTTGGATCGCAAGTAAAATTATCAGAACATGTAATTCTAATGGCGAATGTTTATATAGAAGGTGATGTTGAAATTGGTGAAAAAACAGTAGTTTTTCCGTTTGCAGTTATTGGTGTTAAATCTCAAGATCTTAAATATAAAGGCGAACCAACAAAAATTATTATTGGTAAAAATAATCAAATAAGGGAACATGTAACAATTCATATTGGAACAGAAGCCGGAGGAGGTATTACAAAAATAGGTGATAATTGTTTACTTATGGTTGCTTCTCATGTTGCTCATGATGTTCAAATTGGAAACAATGTAATTATTGATAATAATGTTTTACTTGCCGGACATATTATTGTAGAAAATGATGTAATTATTGGCGGTGGTAGTGCTATTCATCAATTTTGTAGAATTGGTCAAGGAACGTTTATAGGTGGTATGAGTGGAATCACAGAAGATATTGTTCCTTTTTCATTATATACAGGAGTAAGAGATAGTGCCGAAATAAAAGGTGTTAATCTTGTTGGATTAAAAAGAAGAGGATTTTCTCGTGATGAGATTCGTGAAATGAATGAAATCTATGACATACTGTTTTCTAAAGATAATAATTTTTCTGATAATATAAATAAAATTAAATCTTTAAATTCAGAAAGTAGAATGGCTAAAATTTTAATTAAATTTTTAGATTCTAAAAAATCAAGAGGAATATGTACCGTTTATAAACAAAATAGAAATAAAATATAATTTTATTTAAAGAATATTTAGTTAAATTTTATATTTATAGTATATTAATAAATATATTTATTGATGATTTTTTAAAAAGTATAAATAACATACATATGAATGAAAATAAAATTAAAGAAAAAATTGCAATTATTGTTGGCAACGGAGATTTATCATCCAAAATTGTAAATGTTGCAGTTGAGCAAGAATTAGATTTTATTATAGCTGGTATTAAAGGAAGTTCTCCAAAAGTTTTGGTTAATTCTCACAATCATTTTTGGTTTTATATGGGAGAGGTGTCTGATTTTTTATCCAAGCTAAAAATTTATAATGTAAAAAAAATTGTTTTTGTTGGCGCTATTAATCGTCCATCTCTTTTTTCTTTGAAATTAGATAATTTAGGAAAAAAATTTGTTCAAGAATATTTTTCAAAAATTAGTGGAGATGATAGCCTTTTATCCATTATAATAAAAGAAATCGAAAGTTATGGCTTTGAAATTATAGGTGCTCAAGATATAGATAGATCAATATTATCTGAAAAAAAAACTTATACAAAATTCAAACCATCAGAACAACAAATGTTAGATATACAAAAATCTTTTTCTATAGCTAAGGAATTAAGTGTATTTGATATTGGTCAGAGTGCTATTTTTCAACAAAATATGATCATTGCGATAGAAGCAGTAGAAGGTACAGCTAGAATGATTAGTCGTTCTAAAAAATTAATAAAAAGAAATAACCTTATATCAAAACTAACCAAAATATTTTTTTATAATAAAAATTTTATAGAGGAATCCATAGAACAAAAAAAATCTAATTCAGAAAATAATAAATTATTAGGAGCTTTTTTAGTTAAGATTAAAAAATCTCATCAGGAAATTAGAGTAGATTTACCAGTTATAGGAGATAAAACAGTTAAGCAAGCCTATAAAACAGGATTAGTTGGAATAGTAATAGAAGCTGGTGCTACAATAATTATAAATGAACAAAAAACAATAGATTTAGCAAATAAATATGGAATATTTATTATTGCTTTATAATTGTTGATTTTTTTCAAACCATAATAGACGGATACCAGTTATTGTAGATAAAACAATTAAGCATGTTTATAAAACGGTCTTATTAGTTGTAATAATATTTAGTAATTTTGTAAAAGTGTTGTGAATTTAAAAAATTATAAATATATTTTTATTGTATTAAGTTGTATTTTCTGATAGAATAAGACAATTAAATGAAACACCCAGTAGTTAAAAATAATAATTTCTTATCTTTTATTTAATTAAAAAGAAGACATTATAAGTAATCCATAATGAATTCTTACCAAAAAAACTTTTCATTTACTAATAACCTATAATATAAAATAATACCTACCTATCTGGTAGGACTTTATTCAAAATTACACCAAACACAGTAGCTAAAAATAATCCAGATATTTGAATAGTTTCAGAAATTTGTAAAGAATCAACAAATATGCCTATAATTAATATTAAAGCTGGAATGGTTAAATTTTTATAGTTATTAAAATCTAATTTTGCCTCAATAATAACTTTTATACCTACAGTAGCTATTAATCCAAAAAGCATCATAGAAATTCCTCCCATAACTGGTGAAGGAAGATTTTGAATCAATGCAGTCAATTTTCCTAAAAAAGCTAGACATATAGCAATGCAAGCAGCAATTCTTATAATTTGAGGATTATAAACTTTTGTAGCAGCTAAAACTCCTGTATTTTCTGAATAAGTTGTATTAGCAGGACCTCCTAGTAATCCAGCTAATATGCTAGCTAATCCGTCTCCTAATAAAGTTCTATGAAGACCTGGATTTTTGGTAAAATCTTTTCCTACAACTGAGCCATTTGTTTGAATATCTCCAAAATGTTCTAAAAAAGTTACAAGAGATATGGGTGCAACAATAAATATTACATTTATATTAAATATTGGCATAGAAAATATGGTATCAATAGATCCACTATTTAATCCAAACCAAGGAGCATTAACAACAGGAGTAAAATCAATCTCTCCAAAAAATATAGAAAATAAGTAACCAACAAAGATAGCAACTAATATTGGCATGAATCTAAAAAATGATTTCTGTAAAAAAGATACAAAAATCATTATTAATAATGTAACAAAAGCAATTCCAATAGATATAAAATTAGTTCCCTCATTAGAATATCCAGACATAGAAAGAGCAATAGGTGAGAGTTTAAGACCAATAGAAATTATAATAGGTCCAAGAACAATAGATGGAAAATAACTTTTAATTTTTTGTATTCCATATAACCTTATTAATCCAGCAATAAAAATATAAACAATACCAGCAGTAATAATTCCACCTTTAAGATAAGTTGCATCATATTCTTTTAAAACTAAAGCAATAGCAGGTATAAATGCAAAAGATGATCCTAAAAATACAGGAACAATTCCTTTTGTAACTAAATGAAACAATAAGGTAGAAAGTCCAGCACAAAGCAATGCAATGGAAGTATCAAGTCCGGTTATAAAAGGAACAAGAACAGTAGATCCAAACATAGCAAATACATGTTGTATTCCTAAAATATAATTTTTCGTTTTATGAATCATTGTTTTTATCCATTTTTAATTAATAAAGTTATATTGCAAACCATATGATTAGATATAAAATAAATTCTATTCTTATTTAGATAAATAGTTATATTTTCATACAACAAAACAAGTATTAATATTATTTATATAAATATCAGTTTTAAGTGTTTTTAATTGCTAGTTTTTTTATAAAAATTAGATTTGTATGTAGGTTAAAGGCAATAATAATTATAAAAAACCAATACTTTAATAAGATATCAAAAAAAGGGACTTTAAACCCCTTTTAATCAACAGTATTAAATATTCTATCTCCAGCGTCGCCAAGTCCTGGAACAATGTATCCTAAATCATTTAATTCGGTATCAAGACCAGCTGAAAAAATTAAGCAATTAGGATGGTTTGCAAAAATATGATCAAGTGCTTTAGGAGTTGAAACAATAGCAATAACTATAATATTTTTTACATTTTTTTTCTTTAAATAATCTAAAGTATACACAAGAGTATTTCCTGTTGCTAACATAGGATCTAGTATCAATGCAGTTTCATTATCAGCAATATTAGGTATATTTACATAATATTCTTTTGCTTTTAATGTATCATGATCCCTTGATATACCCATAAAACCAACTTTAGCATCAGGTAATAATTTTTGTAAAGGAGACATCATAGACAATCCAGCGCGGATAACAGGAATTAAAGTTACGGTATTAACTTTTATTCCTTTATACACAGCAAGAGGAGTTTCTACAATTCTTTGTTCGTATTGTAAATTTTTTAAAGCCTCTGATGCAACAAGCAAAGTAACTTCTTCTAAAACTTCTCTAAATTCTTTAGGTGGAGTTTTTTTATCTCTCATTAACGTTAATTTATGAGTAACAAGAGGATGATTTTCTAAACAAATAAAATTTTTATAATTATGACTATCATAATTTTTATTCTGTTCAGGCATAACTGACCCTCCTTTTATAAGATAATAACAATTTATATAAATTGCTTTATAGTATAAGCATAATTTGATTATAAATCAATATAAAAAGTAATATGCTTAATAATAAATAATCATTTACAATTATTGTGAAATTATAAATAAAAGTTTATAATCCAAGTATTGTTTATTTTATTTGGGGAGTGTATTTTGAGTATTGTAATTGGTTGTGATCACAGGGGTTTTTTATTAAAAGAACACATAAAATCCGTAATGGGATCAGAAAAAGATTTTATTGATGTTGGCTGTTATTCAGAAGAATCTGTTGATTATCCCATAATTTCAAAAAAACTAGTACTAAAACAAAAAGAAATAGCAGAACAAAATAATGATAAAGAAATAAGCAACACTTTCGGAATCATTATTTGTGGTTCTGGGATTGGTGTTAGTATCGCTGTAAATAAATTTCCTTTTATTAGAGGAGCGTTGGTTTTTAATGAAGCTATAGCAAAATCTGCAAGACAACACAATAATTCAAATGTATTATGTTTGCCAGCTGATCATTTAACTAAAGATAAGGCTATAGAAATTATAAAAATTTTTGTTTCAGAAAATTTTGAAGGCGGAAGGCACGAAAAAAGAGTTAAAGAACTATCTAAAATCTCTTGCTAATTAAAGTTATAAGGAGGCTATCGTTAATAATGTCTAATTTTTTTAAAGATACATTACAATCTTCAGATTCGGAAATTAATGATTTAATTAATTTAGAATCACAAAGACAAAAACATAATATAGAACTAATTGCATCAGAAAATATAGTTTCACAAGCAGTATTAGAAGCTCAAGGAAGCATATTAACAAACAAATATGCAGAAGGTTATCCTTCAAAAAGATACTATGGAGGCTGTGAAGAGGTAGATAAAATAGAACAATTAGCAATAGATAGAGCATGTAAACTATTTAATTGTAAGTATGCTAATGTTCAACCTCATTCTGGTTCTCAAGCTAATATGGCAATATACATGGCATTAGCTAAGGTTGGAGATACTATACTAGGTATGGATTTAAACGCTGGTGGGCATTTAACTCATGGAGCTAAGGTTTCTTTTTCGGGTAAATTATATAATATATGTTCTTATGGTGTAGATAAAGATAACATGCAAATCAATTATGATGAGGTTGAAAAGATAGCTCTTGAAAATAAACCTAAAATTATCATAGCTGGCGGTAGTTCTTATGCTAGAATTGTAGATTTTAAAAAATTTAGAGAAATTTGCGATAAAGTAGGAGCTTATTTATGGGTAGATATGGCTCATTTTGCTGGTATTGTAGCTACAGGAGATTATCCTAATCCTCTTGAATATGCAGATGTTGTAACATCAACTACTCATAAAACTCTTAGAGGACCAAGAGGAGGTTTGATTTTAACTAATGATGAAGAAATTATTAAAAAAGTAAATTCAAGCATTTTTCCAGGATCTCAAGGAGGTCCTTTGCTTCATGTAATTGCTGGAAAGGCTGTAGCCTTTAAGGAAGCATCAAGTAATGAGTATAAATTATATATTAAACAAGTAGTTTCTAATGCTAAACATATGGCAAATGAGTTTAGTCGTTTAGGATTACCTGTTGTATCTGGTGGTACAGATTCACATTTATTAATGGTTGATGTATCTTCTTTAGGAATTACAGGAAAACAAGCAGAAAAATTACTAGATAGCCTACACATCACTTGTAATAAAAATTCACTACCTTTTGATAAACTGCCTCCTTCTAAAACTTCAGGAATTAGATTAGGAACACCAGCTATTACAACAAGAGGATTTAAAGAAAATGAAATTTCAGAAGTAGTAAGTTTAATAGTAGAATCCCTAAGTAGTGTTAATCCTAATAATTTAGAGATAAATCAAGCTGTAAAAGATAAAATTATTAGAACAGTAAAACAATTATGCGATAGGTTTCCTATATATTAAAAAATATTGGTAATTCAAGAAATCTTATTATTTAATAGTTTTATAGTATAAGTTATCTAAATGAGTTTATCCTATATTTATTATAAGAATATTTAGGGCTAATAATTATACATTAAAAGTATTAAAAGTATAAATTTGGGCAATTATATTGCTAAATAAATCAAATTTTAGGTAAAGAGATTTTTAGCAAAAATAGATAAATTAAAACTATATAGCTAATTTACAGCATGATATTTCTATAGTGAATTTATTGGGTGTAAGATATATAATGACCTAATTTTTTTTATAGGATAATTTGTGAAAGAATTTGAAATAATAGATAACTATTTCTATAAACTAATTTCTAAAAAAGAAGCTTTAGATTTACGAGATGATTGTGCTGTTTTTTGTAATTCTAAACAAATAGTAGTTAATGTTGATACCATAATAGAAAATGAACATTTCCTATCACAAGATCCAGCTTCTTCTATTGCTTATAAACTTTTAAATGTTAATTTATCAGATATTTCAGCAATGGGAGCAACTCCTAAATATTGGACTATGGCAATTTCTATTCCATCTAATAGGCTTGTTAATGATATTTGGATGAAAGATTTTTGCGATACCTTAAAAGAAATTCAAGATAAACATAACTTTCATTTAATTTCTGGTGATACAACTTTTAGCAAAAATGGAATGCTAACTATAACTGCCAATGTATTTGGAGAGGTTGATAAAAATGTTGAAGTTCTAAAAAAATCCAGCGCTAAAGAAGGAGATATTATTTGTATTTCTGGATTTATTGGTGATTCTTATTGGGGATTGCAAGTTCTTCAAGATAAATATAATGGTACAGAAAATATAATATTACATAATCAAGAAGATAAAAATTATCTGATAAAAAGATATCAATATCCAGAAGCAAGGATTAAATTAGGTGAAACTCTACTTAATTATGCTAGTAGTTGTACAGATATATCCGATGGATTATGGGCTGATATTGAAAAAATGTGCAGATTCTCTAATTGTTTAGGAGTTATAGATGCAAATTTTGTTCCTTTATCTAATGCTGTGAAAAATATAAAAAATATTGATGATGAAGATAAACTTATACAATCAATATGCGGTGGAGATGATTACGAGCTAGCATTTTGTGTATCTAAGGACAAATTTATGAATTTACAAAAAAAATTATCTGAAAAAAATATCTTTTTAAAAAAAATAGGTTATATTACAAAAATTAAACAATCAGGAAAACATGTTATTTTTCTGAAAGATAATAAAGAAATATATACAAGAAAAACTGGATATAATTATTAATAATAATTATCACATTATCACATAAAAAAATTATCCTTTTTAAAAAATAAATTATATTACAAAAATTAAATCAATTTAGATTATTATAACTTGTTTTTTTGTTTTTAATTAATTTATACTAATAAGTTAAAAGATAAATATTCTTTTTGCAAATAGAGATATGGTTAGCTTTAAAATATGATAAAGTTTTATTTTATGTACAAAAAATACAAAACACAAATATTATTAAACTGGCTACAATCTTATCACAATAATAAAACTAAAATTTTCATAGGAAACAACCCTAAAAAGAATTAGCTTTTTGTAATTTAGAATTGTTAGGTTTTGTTTTTATTAAAATATCTTTAGTTTGAGTGTTATCAACATTAATTTTCTTTCTATCTTTATAATCTAACACTTCAATACTTTCAATCTTACTGCCATTAAATTTTAAAATTATTACTTTAGAATCACTAACTTTTTTATCTAAAAATCTTAACTTCCTATTTGATATCTCATAAATGTAATACCATACATTTTCATCAAAATTAGCTAATACTGTAGCTGGTCCTAAAAGATCGGTTACTTGATTCTTAGTCATTCCAACATGTAATTTTTCTAAATTATTGGGGAAAATAAAGTTGCCTTCGGTTTTAAGATTATTAGAGCACGAAGATAAAACAACTAATAAAGTAAACAAAAAAAATTTTTTTAAATTATTCATTTTTATAAAATTTTGGTAAAATACACATATAGTTAATAAAAAGAGAGAAAAAATGAGTATTAATCAACTTATTAATATTAACAGTATTAATAATAACAAAAAAATGTTAAAAATAAAAGCTAATGATGAAGATTTACTATTTTTAGCAAATGAAAACTCTGTTTTGAAATTTTTAAACCTAGAAGCAACAATTGAAATTATAAGAAATTTTAGTAGATTTATAGTAAAAGGATCAATAGAAGCAGATATTACTCAAGAAGATGCAATAACATTAGAAGAAATTAATTCTCATTTATCTTTGCCTGTTAAAAGAATTTTTGAAAAAGAAGCAAAAAGCGCTAATTCAAAAAAAATAAAAAATGTTTTAGTTTTGTTAGATAAAGAAGAGGAAGTTGATTCTCTAGAAAATGATACAATAGATCTAAAATCCATAATACTAGAAGAGTTAATATTAAACATCAATCCATTTCTAAAAAAAGAGAACTAATCTTTTATAATATAGGAGGAAATAAATGCCAACCTTTAAAGAAGAACTAAACTGGGCTTTATTACATATGCCAAGAACACAAAAAACATTAGAAAATTTACCAGATTTAAGCAATGTAAGGTTAGCATGTAATATGCACTTAGATTTAAAAATCGTTCCATTTGTAGAGTGGCTATTAAAAAAAGGTGCTAAAATTCATTTAACAACATGTAATCCAACAACAGTAAAAGATGAGGTTGTAGATTATTTAAAATCTAGGGGTGCAGAAACATACGCTTGGTGTAATATGGATGCTAAATCATGGGAAGAATCTGTTATTAAAGCATTAGATTGGAATCCAACTCAATTATGCGAAATGGGAGCATCTATTACAACAAAAATTCATAGTGATGGATATAAATATACACATAACATTAAAGCAGGCTTAGAAGCTACAGGATCAGGAATTAATAGATTAAAAAAATTAAAACCATATTATCCTATATTTAATTGGGACGATTTACCAGTAAAAGAAGGTCTACATAACAGACACATGGTAGGCTTAACTGCTTGCCATACATTTTTTAATGTTACAAGATTAACCATGCATGAAAAAGTAGTATTAGTAGTTGGATACGGTTTAGTAGGTCAAGGAGTTGCTGATAGTGCTAAAGCATATGGTGGGCAAGTAATTGTTGCCGATCTAGATCCTTCAATAGAATTACAAGCTAAATATAATGGTTTTAGAGTGACAAATTTAGAAGAAGGTATAAAAGAAGCTGATGTTATTATTACAGCAACAGGTGCTAAAAATGTAATTTCTTCGGAATGTTTTAAAGATACCAAAGATGGAGTATTTATATTGAATGTTGGTCATGAAGCAGAAGAAATAGATATAAAATTTTTGCAAAGTAAGGCTAAACATTTTATCCCTATGCCTTTTGTAGATTCTTATGAATTAAACAATAAAAAAATATTTGTTTTAGCTAATGGTTCTATGGTGAATCTTACAGCTGGTTACGGAGATAGTCTTAATGCTTTTGATGTAACTTTAGCAGTAATGTCCGCAGGAATAAAACATATAATAACAGAAGGAGAAAAGGCAGAACCAGATTTGTATTTAATTCCAACTCATGCTTGGATTGATTCAGTCAGGTAGTTTATATATTTTTATTATTAAAAATAATAGTTGTTATTTTTATTTAAAAATATATAATAATGGGGTTGAAAGAATATTCATTATATAATAGAGTAGCATCATTTTTTGATGTTAATAGTTGAGGAGTTTAAAATGGCAGTTCCTAAAAAGAAAACTTCAAAGTCTAAAAAAAATATGAGAAGATCTCATTTAGCTTTGTCTAAAAATTCTTTTGTTGAAGATAAAAAAACAGGTCAATTACATAGACCTCACCACGTTGATTTAACAACAGGTATGTATAAAGATAAACAAGTAATTAATGCTAAAGAAGATATTGATAACTAGTAGCAAATATGCAAAATAATGTTAAAATTATCATCGCTTTAGATGCCATGGGCGGAGATCGAGCACCTTATATAGTTATAGAAGGTGCGAGTATGGCTTTAAAAAAAGATAAAGAATTATTTTTTAATATATTTGGAAATGAAAAAATTTTAACTCCAATTATTAAAAAATTTACCAATTTATATGGTAATTATAATCTTGTTCATACAGAATCTGTCATCACTAATGAAGATAAACCAGCACAAGCACTAAGACAAGGTAGAGAAAGTTCTATGAGATTGGCTGTTAATTCAGTAAAAGATAAAACCTCTCATGCGGTTGTTTCAGCAGGTAATACTGGTGCTTTAATGGCAATTTCTAAATTCGTTCTTACAACAATTAAAGGTATAGATAGGCCTGCTATTGTAACTTATCTCCCTACAAAAAGAAAACCATTTATTATGTTAGATCTTGGGGCAAATTCAGAAAGCTCAGCAGAGCAACTTTTACAGTTCGGCGTTATGGGTACTGCTTTTTGTAAGGCAGTATTAGGAAGAAAAAATCCTAGTATTGGTTTACTAAATATAGGCTCTGAAAGTTTAAAAGGTAATAAGCTGGTTCAAGAAGCAGCAGAGTTATTTTTAGAAAATAAATCTTTGAATTATATAGGATTTGTAGAGGGACACGATATTTTTAGAGGGAAAATTGATGTTGTTGTAACAGATGGATTTACTGGAAATATTACCTTAAAAGTAATTGAAGGTACTATTAGTTTCATTAAATTCAAATTTATAAGTATATTTAAAGGTAATTATTTTTCTTATTTTGGAGTTTTTCTTGCTTTATTATTTTCATTTGTAAGATTAAAAAAAATTGCTAAAGAAGTGGATCCAAGATTATATAATGGTGCTATGTTGGTTGGACTTGATGGTATATCTGTAAAAAGTCATGGGGGTGCCGATAAAATATCTTTTGCTAATTCTATAGAAGTAGCAAAAAAACTTGTTGTTGCTAATATAAATGATAAAATAAAAGATGAATTACATAATTTATCGAAAAATCATTTAACTCATGAAGATACTCAATAATTAATACTTATTGTTTTATGACAATAAAAGGAACTATATGTTTTTTTCTAAATTAATTTCTACGGGTTCTTATCTACCTAAAAAAATCCTTACTAACTATGATTTATCTAAGATGGTTGATACAACTGATGAATGGATAGTTGCAAGAACAGGGATAAAACAAAGACATATAGCTGATGAACAACAAAAAACATCAGATCTTGCTTTAGAAGCCTGTAAAAGGGCCTTAGATAAAGCTAATTTACAATTTTCAGATATAGATGGAATAATTGTAGCTACTACTACTCCTGATATAGTATTTCCTTCAACTGCATCTATTTTACAAAGAAAATTAGGACTAAGAAGTGGGTTTGCTTTTGATGTACAAGCTGTATGTTCTGGGTTTATTTATGCAATATCCATTGCTGATTCTATGATTAGAGTAGGAAGAGCATCAAGAATATTAGTAGTAGGAGCTGAAATTTTTTCTAAAATTATAGATTGGACAGATCGTAATACCTGTGTTTTATTTGGTGATGGTGCGGGTGCAGTTATTTTAGAAAAAACTTTAGACAATCCTCAAGATTTAAATCCTGGTATTTTAGATGCTCAAATTTTTACAGATGGTGAATTTATAGACGATCTAAGAACAACAGAAGGTGAAAAGCCACATGTGATTATGAATGGGCCTGAAGTATTTAAACATGCTGTAAATAAATTAGCATCTGTTGCCGATTTAATATTGCAAAAAAATAATTTTACAAAAGAAGATGTAAGCTGGTTGGTTCCACATCAAGCTAATTTAAGAATTATTAGTGCAATGGGTAAAAAATTAAATTTACCTTCAGAAAGAGTAGTGATAACTGTTGATAAACATGCAAATACGTCAGCAGCTTCAATTCCATTAGCTCTTGATAATGCTTTTAATAAAATGAAAAAAGGTGATTTAATTTTGATGGAAGCTATGGGTGGAGGGTTCACTTGGGGTTCTGCCTTGCTTAGATTATAATTAATTGCAACAAAAATATTGCACAAATAAATGTTTTATAGTACCTTATGAAGTATAATAAATAGTAGTAAAATACTATTTATTTTTTTTAATGTTTTATAAAGGATTTATTATGATAAAAAAAAAGAAATATCTTTTTTACTTTTTAATATTATTGTCTCGTTTGTATTAGTTTTTAATAATATATTTTTCATAGATATCTATTATCTTAGTCTTGACTATATAAGTACATATAAAAAAATTATTTTAAAATTTAATTTTTACACATTAGTTTTTATAACTTTTTTGGTTTTTAATTATGGTTTTTATTTTATCTTATATAAATTTCCTAAAACATTTAAAATTATTATATTTATACAGTTATTACTTACTTTTATTACTGGATATTTTTCATCAAAATATAAAGTTAATATTGATGATGCTTTTTTTATTAATATTATTAAAGAGATTGGACATGCAAAAGAGGTAATTGATTTTATAGATATATTAATTATCTCAGGATTTATATTAGTAGTATTGTATGGAATTATTAAATTTAGTATTAAACAGGAAAAAATAAGTATAAAAGACTTTTTTAATTTAACTTATTTAGCAAGTAAAATCAAAAATTATGCATTATTTTTATCTATAATTATTTCTATATTTTTATCTTTCACTGTGTCTTTTCAGTCAAAATATTGGTATGTATTTTATGAATATAAAACTCTTAATAGAGAAATAAAAAAAGAAATATTTCATGGTATTTTTTATTATAGATATTTTTATATTATTAAGGATATTGTCAGATATTATAAATCATCATCATCAAATGAAGAAATTTTATCTACTGTTCAAGAAGGAGATGTTTATTTAGATAAAAAATTTAATAATATTACAACTATTTTTTTAATGTCAGATTCTGTTAGAGCAGAATCTATGTCGTTATTTGGCTTTAAACTAAATACTAATCCTAATTTACAAAAATTATATGGTAATAAGAAAATATATTTGTTTAAGCAAAATGTTTGTTCTACTGGAACCTTTCGTAGTTTAAATTGTATGTTATCTTTAAAAACAGCTGAAAACTTTAGAAACATAAAAGCTTCTGATTATGCTAAGGAAAGAATTACAAAATATTTTAATTATTTAAAGATAGACACTTATTATTTAGCTAATAATCAGGTAGATAATATAACAATGGCTTATAAATACATTGTTGATAAAAATCGTTATTTAGATAGTGACCTTTTTGATGAAGACGCTGTTTTGATAGAGAGATTTTGTTGGATTTATATGAATCTTTAAATAATAATAATCAATTTATTACTATTAATTTAAGAGGAGCCCATAAACCTTATGATAAAATATTAGAAGATAAATTTAAAAAATTTGATTCTAAAAAATATATTAAAAACGATATTGATAAAAATAATTATCATAATTTAGTATTGCAGACAGATTTTTTATGGAGTGATATTATAAGTAATTTAAGTAAATTAAATAAGCCTGTATTTGTAATATTAACAGCAGATCACGGAGAGAGTTTTGGAGAGTCTTATAAAAGTCAGATATTTACATTTCATGGTGCAAGTGTGGATATAGCTCCTCCACAGCAAACACAAACTCCATTAATTGTGTATGTCAATGATGTTTATAAAAAGCTATATCCAGATTATGTAAAAAATATAGAATACAATATGAAAAAATATCAAAAAGATCTTATTGAATCTGATATGATTTCACATAGTTTACTACATTGTTCTGGAATAGAAGGGAATGTAGTAAATAAATCTTTAAGTTTATGTTATAAATAAAAAAGTGAATTATATACATATAAATCAACAATTAAAATTTCCTAAAAAATATTAATTTAGGAAATATTTCTTTAGATAATTATGTGCAAAATAACCCAAATTTTTTAGTATAATTTATCAAATAAATCATAAAAAAAATGAAGTGATAGAATTATTTTTATACTGTATTTTTTATTTTGGGTTGATTTTGTATATAATTGTTTTTTTATTTATACTAATGCTGTATAAAATTTTATTTATATTACTATATAATTAGATCTATTGTTTTACCTAAAAATATTACAACAAACAAATAGCATTCTTTTATTACATAATTACCATATTACATATAATGAGGTCTCATTGAATAAACTCTATAGATGTTATTTTGTTAGTACCTATTACTCTACAGTTACAGATTTAGCTAAGTTTCTTGGTTTATCAATATTTAATCCTTTTAAAGATGCTGTAAAATAACTTAAGTATTGCAATACTATAACGGCATTTAAACTAAAACTAATTTCAGAATCGGTATTTAGATATATATTGTAAGTTCCTGTATTTTCTACAGTTGCGGTTTTAATATTAGTAATATTGATATTTAATGCACCACGAGCTTTTGTTTCTAAAATATTGCTAATGATTTTGTTTTCATCTATTTCAAAATAAGAATTAGATTCTTTTTTATTATTATTAAAAATAGTAACAATAGGAAAATCTTTCTCTATTAATGCTAAAGGTCCATGTTTAAGTTCTCCAGCAGGTATAGCTTCACTATAAATATAAGTAATTTCTTTTAGTTTTAAAGCTCCTTCTTTAGCAACTACATAGTTATCGTATTTTCCTAAAAACATAGTTTTATCTTTTTTTGATAGTATTTTTGATATATACTCAATTTGAGGTTTTAGTTGATTAATAATTAAAGCACTTGTTTTTGTTATTTGGTTTAAGTTTTTAATATATTGCTGGTATTGTATTAGAGTTATTTCATTTTGTGATTTTAAAAAACTTAAAAAAGCTAAATATAGTAATACAGAAGATGAGGTAAATGCTTTTGTAGAAGCAACAGATCTTTCCTTTTTAGCTTTAATATCTAAATTAAGATCAGATAAACTAGCAATAGTGGAGTATTTGGAATTGGTTATACTGATTATTTTAGCATTTTTTGATTTTACAAGTTTTAATGCTGAAATTGTATCAGCAGTTTCTCCTGATTGAGATATTGTAATAATTACAGAATTTTTATTGATTCTATGTGCATAAGGAGAAAACTCTGAAGCTAAACAAGTAAATGTATTAACCTTAGAATGTTTTTTTAGTAAAGATAAACACAATTCACCAGCAAAATAGCTAGTTCCACAAGCAACAATCAAAATATCTTTAATATTAGAGTTTAAGATAGAAATAATTTCTTTTTCTTTAATAAAAATATTATCTTTAAGGTAGTAATTTAAAAGATTATTAATAATTTCAGGTTGTTCTTCTATTTCTTTTAGCATAAAACTAGAATATCCTTTTAGATCACCCTCATCCTTTTCTATATCTAAATTAGATATAGAATAAGTTGAGTTTATTTCATTAACAAATAAATTAATATCAATATTATCATTTTTTCTTTTTAAAGTTATAACCTCACCATCATTAAAAAAAATAAACTGATTTGTGTATTTAGAGATACTAGAAGGATCTGATGAAAACATAACATCTTCTGATGAAATAATTCCAACACAAAGTGGACTTTTATTTTTAACTCCAATAATCATATCATTATTTTTATCAATTATAGCAAGTGCATAAGAACCAATTAATTTTCTTTTTGCTTTAAAAACAGCTTGAAGTAGATCATTGTCTATTTTTAAGTAGTATTCTATAAGGTTAGCAACAACTTCGCTATCAGTTGTAGATTTATGAGTATATCCTAATTTTTCTAGTCCATTTTTAAGTTCTATATAATTTTCAATAATTCCATTATGTACGATAGATATATTTCCGTTCATACTTAGATGAGGATGAGAATTTACTTGATTGATTTCTCCATGAGTAGCCCATCGTGTATGACCAATGCCAATATTGCCATTAATATTATTAGATAGAATTTTTTCTAAGTTATTAAGCTCGCCAACTTCTTTAAATGTTAGTATAGAATCATCGTTTTTAATAGATATCCCGGCACTATCATATCCTCTGTATTCTAAATTTCGTAAACCATCTAAAATAAAAGGTGTAGCTTTTTTTTTTCCGATAAATCCTATAATTCCGCACATTTATATACCTCATTCCTTTTTGATTTTAATAATTTTTAGTAATTATATCATTATAAAGCCAACAATAAATAAATTTAGTTAGTTTTTTATTTAGTGGACCGCAATATTTGTGCAAATTTATAAAAAATTAGGTTTATTTTCTAGCTAATTATTTTTTTGTATCTACATGTAACAAGATTGTTTTATGTATTAAGTAAGTTTAAAAATAAAAAATTATTACAAATAATAACAATAAAACTATTTTACTAATTAATTAAAATAATATAATCATTCTTTGTATTTTAGGTCAAATTATATACTAAATAAAACAAAATACTTTTAAGTTAATAATTTTCAAAAAAGATATATAAAATATAGCTTATAAAGCTAATAGAATAACAAAATTTCTTTTATAGTAAGTTAATTTTGTAATGCATATTGTGTTTTGTATATAACTAGCTTGTTTTTTAATCATTAAATTTGTTCAATTATAACTCATAAATAAAGTTTTATATATTACATTATTATAAATGTTATGAAAGAAACAATTTAACTTTAAGATAAATAAAATATATCACAGATTGATAATTTATTTCCTATATCTAAATAAGATATACTTATACAACTACAAAAAAACCGTCAGTTAAAATCTGTTTTTTAACTAACGGGAAAAATATTAATTAAGGAAAATTAGGAATTAAAGAAGACTGTAAATCACTAGCATTAACATCTTTAGAATTAGATTGTATATAGTTATAATAGAATACATACTGTACGTATGCTTCTTGTAAATTAATATTAGAAGCATAACAATTACTTATTGGTCTTAAAGATCCAGATCTTTTTGATACAAATCTATCATAAGACTTAGAAAATTGTTTTGAGTACCTGCATAACAAATATTGATTAGAAAGTTTTCCTTTCAATAAGTTATCAAAATTATTTTCAGTCATCAAAGATCCAGATAAAAAGCTAGGTAAATCTCTGACAGGATTAAAATTAGTTTTCATAAGATATTGTTTTGCCGATAATAATTTTTTAAACAGAACATCATCTTCTGTTTGAGTTTTAATAAAGTCATCATATAAATTTTGGTATAAAATAAATAATTCAGATTCACCCCATATATTAGTAGACATACAATCATTATAATTGATTCTATTATTATTAAGAGGATACTTGGTAGAATAATATTCTCTAACCTCATTATTAGCTAACATATAAGCTAATCTTGATTGTTCCGCATAAGTACAAAAGCTTTTTCTATTGCTAGCAATAAAACCTAAAAAAGCACTAAGATTAAATCTATCTTCTTTTAAATCTAAAGGTAAAACCGAATCTAAAGTGTAAGTAAGGTCATCATCAATGGGCATAGTCATAAGCACTTTATCATCATCATCATCGCTATTAAGAATAAGAGGGGCTTCTACCTTTATCTCTTCTTTTACTTTTTTACTAGCAACAATAAGCTTTTTATTTTTTGTTTCGTATTTAGATTCTTGATTAATTATATAGTAAAAAAAGTATGAGAATACACTAATAGATAAAATAATATACAAGGTAAACATAATGGGTTTAAAGCTATTAGTACCAGCAAAATATGTAAAATATCTTATATCAAAATTATTTTTCTTTTCTTTTTTTACCTTTTTTTTGTCGACCTTTTTAGAGGATCTAAATAAAAATCCTTTAAGACGCTGCCATTTAGTAGGAGCAATAACAGATTTTTCAGTTGAATCAAATTCTTCATTAGCAGGAGTAGTAGAAGTTATATTTTTAGAATTTTTGGTCTCTTGTCTTGCTTCTTCTCTAATTCTTCTTCTCTCTCTAACCACTTCTCTAATTTCATATCTATCCATTTAATGTACCAAATGTTATTATCGATTATATGTAAAAAATACCTAAGTAAATTTTACAAAAAAAAAGCAAAATAGTCAATGTTACTTACAGAGTATTTTTAAAGGATATTATGTTTTCAACTGATTTTTTAATAATAAATTCTTTTTTGTCAGTTTTTTTTATCTTTTTTTTACCCTCAATTTTTATTTCAGGGAATAGTCCAAAATTGATATTTGAGGGCTGGTAGTTATCTTTATAAGGATTAACAACATGATTTAATATAGCACCCAAAGCGCTCATTTCAGGGATTTTTATATCTTTATTATTTAATTTTGATATTACAAATAAAGCACAAAGCAATCCTATAGCAGTGCTTTCTACATATCCCTCACATCCAGTGATTTGTCCTGCAAAAAATATATTACTATTAGTTTTTAGAGATAAATTATAATTTAACAATTGAGGAGAATTAATAAAAGTATTTTTATGAATACTACCAAATTTTGCAAATTCTGCATTTTTTAAAGCGGGAATTAATTGAAAGATTCTTTTTTGCTCGTTATATTTAAGTTTAGTCTGGAAACCAACCATGTTATATAAAGTACCTAAAGCATTATCTTGTCTTAATTGTACAACTGCAAAGGGTTGTTTATCATCATGAGGATTAATAAGTCCAACAGGTTTAAGAGGACCAAATAAAGGTGTTTGTTTTCCGCGTTTAGCCATAACTTCAATTGGTAAACAACCTTCAAAGTAAGGAATATCTTTTTCCCAATCTTCAAAATTCATGTATTCTGCATTAACTAATTCATTGTAAAAAATTTCATATTCTTCTTCACTCATATCACAATTTATATAATCTTGAGTTTTTCCTCTATCATAACGAGACTGAAACCAAGCCTTGGAGAAATTTATGCTATCTTTATAAATAATAGGAGCAATAGCATCAAAAAAATTAAAAGAATTATTACCAACAAGCTCGATAATTTCTTTATTTAAAGAATTTGATGTTAAAGGACCTGTTGCCACAACTACAATATTATTTTTAGAAATTTCGGCTAAATTGCAGAATTCTTCATGAATTATGTTAATATTAGGATGATTTTTTAAAATACTTGTTATATCATTAGAAAATTCATTACGATCAACAGCTAAAGCATCTCCAGCAGGAACTTTGTTTTTATCGGCCGTTGAGATAATTAAAGAATCAAGTTCTCTCAGTTCTTGGTGCATTAATCCAACAGCAGAATTTTTAAGATTACCACTACGAAAAGAATTAGAACAAACAAGTTCAGCAAAACTATCTAATGTATGTGCGGGACTTTTTTTTGTAGGTTTCATTTCAAATAATTTAACTCTAAATCCTGCTTGTGCAAGTTGAAAACTACATTCGCTACCGGCTAATCCTGAACCAACAACAATGATTTCTTTAGTATTATTCATTAATACCCCATCTTTTAGTAAGATCATTTTTTATATTAAATAAGTCAAGACACCTAGAAATACTATGATTCACAATATCATTAATATTTTTAGGTTTATTGTAAAAAGCAGGAACAGGAGGCATAATAATTGCTCCGTTTTCATTAGCTTTTTGCATCAAGTTAATATGACCTGAATGAAGAGGTGTTTCTCTAAAAATTAAAACCAATTTCCTACGTTCTTTAAGAGCAACATCAGCTGATCTTGTTATTAAGTTATCATTATAAGAATTAGCTATAGAAGATAAAGTTTTAACAGAGCAAGGTACTATAATCATTCCTTTATTTAAAAAAGATCCAGAGGCAATAGAAGCATGTAGACTATTATTAGGGTAAAATTCATCAGCCATTGCTATTAAGTTTTCTTTAGATAAACCTAATTCTTCCTTAGCAGTATAAAACCCCATAGAAGATACAACAAGAATAGTTTTTATATTGAGTTTTTTAAGAACTTTTAAAAGATTTACGGCATAAATAATACCAGAAGCACCAGTAATACCAACAATAATTGGTAAATTATTCATATTTAGTTCCTAAATTTTAAACTTTGATTATTCTCTTTTATAAGAATATCATATATAATATATAAATCAATACAAACCAAAAGAGGTATATATGAGTAGCGTTGTTATTTTGGGAACTCAATGGGGTGATGAGGGAAAAGGTAAGCTAGTAGATGTTATAGCTGGTAAAGCTGATATGGTTGTTAGATTTCAAGGTGGGAATAATGCTGGACATACAATAATATTAGGGGATGAAAAATTTGTTTTTAGTTTATTACCTTCAGGAGCTCTTTATGATAAAGCAAAATGCATAATAGCTTCAGGAGTTGTTGTAGATTTGGCTGTTTTACTTAAAGAAATGTCTATTTTACAAAGCAGGGGTAGAAAAATAGATCATATTTATATTAGTGATAAAGCTCATTTGATTATGCCTTATCACATAGAATTAGATAAGCTAAAAGAACAATCATCAAATAAAATTGGAACAACTCAAAGAGGAATAGGTCCTACTTATGCCGATAAAATAAACAGAGTTGGAATAAGAGTTGCTGATCTTTTAGATTTTGACGTATTTAAAGAAAAATTAAAAATTAATCTTGAAGAAAAAAATGAAATTCTTACAAAAATCTATGGTGTAAAAGCAATAAATGAAGAGCAAATAATAAAAGATTTTGAAGAATATAGAGAAAATATTATTCATAGAGTTGTAGATTCTGCTAAAGAAATTAACGAATATTTAGATGCTAATAAATTAGTTATTTTTGAAGGAGCACAGGCATCTATGTTAGATATTGATTTTGGTACATATCCTTTTGTAACATCAAGTAGTCCTTCAGTTGGTGGTGTTATAAATGGAACTGGGATAAGTTATAAAAAAATAGACAAAGTAGTAGGTATTGTAAAGGCTTATTCTACAAGAGTAGGAGAAGGTCCTTTTGTGACTGAATTATTAAGTGAAGAAGGAGATTATTTAAGAACAGCAGGTAATGAATTTGGAGCAGTAACAGGAAGACCAAGAAGATGCGGACATCTAGATCTTGTTGTGTTAAAAAATTCTGTTGAAAAAAATGGATTAACAGATATTGTTATTACAAAGCTAGATATTCTCTCAGGATTAAAAGAAATACCAGTTTGTGTTGCTTACAATATAGATGGAGTTGAGGTTAAAACTATTCCAACGAGCTTAAAAAAACTAAAACAAACAAAACCTATCTATAAAGTATTTAAAGGATGGAGTTCTGATATTAGTGCTATTACATCTTTTGATGATCTTCCAGTTGAAGCACAAAAATATGTACAATTTATAGAGCATTATCTGGAAACTAAGATTTCTTTAATATCTGTAGGTCCAGAAAGAACTCAAAATATTGTCATAAATTCAATAGTGTAATAATATTTAGGTAGTTCAACATATAAAAAGTGGTAATTTTATACAGAACATACCAAGAAATATTAAAAATAATAATGGAGTATAAGAAACTCCTGTTATTTTATTATTTTATGGTATAATTTTTTTATTTATTATTGATTCAAAATAATTCATTTCAATAACTAGGTTTATTTTGTTATAACTACCTAAAAATTGTTATTATTCGGAGTTCCCTAAGTTTATATAAATATAAACTTAGTTTAAGTATAAAATTTAGTTACAGCTTTGTATTATATACCTAAATGTGGGTATTTTATAGGTATCAAATTAATATTTAAATACATGCAATTGTTGCGATATGAAATTATATATGTTATTATGTAAAATTACGCATAAATTATGCTATTTATTAAGCAAAATATAACAATGAGGTAATATGGTTATTATAGATTTAATTATAAACAAGATAAATTTTGTATTATGGAACTATATATTAATTTCATCCTTATTAGTAGTAGGAATATATTTTACAATTAGAACTGGTTTTTCTCAATTAAGATACCTAAAGCATTCTTTTTCTGTTTTATCTTCACAAAAAAAAGATGGATGTAAAAAACATCTTTCCTCATTTCAAGTACTAAGTACTTCTATGGCTTCAGTTGTGGGTGTTGGAAGTATTGCTGGTATGTCTATAGCTATTTCCTTAGGAGGTCCTGGCACTATATTTTGGGTATGGATTGTATCATTAATAGGAATGTCAACAAGTATAATAGAGCATACTCTAGGTCAAATTTATAAAAGACATACACATGATGGTATGTTTATAGGAGGACCTGCTTATTATATTTGGTCGGGATTGAATAATAAACCGCTAGCTTATGTGTTTTCAGCTATTGTTTTGATTGTTTATGGTTTGATATTTAACTCTGTACAAGCAAATACAATTGCCTCATCTTTTAAATATTCTTTTAACATAGATATAAAAATTACAGCTATAGTATTAGTGGTTCTTACTGCTTTAATTATTTATGGTGGATTAAGAAGGATAGTAAAAGTATCAACAATACTTGTTCCGGCAATGGGAGCTTTTTACTTAATAATTGCTTTTAGTGTTATTATATTAAATATTAAACAAGTGCCTAGTATTTTAGTTTTAATTATAGAATCTGCATTTGGTATTAAAGAATTTACTGCTGGAGTTGTATCTTATGGTTTTTTACAAGCTATTATTGTTGGTGTCAAAAGAGCATTATTTTCTACAGAGGTAGGAATGGGAAGCACACCAAATATTACAGCTTCTGCTTATGTTAAACATCCAGTTAGGCAAGGTTTTGCTGGTATGTTAGGGGTTTTCTTTGTGTCTTTTGTAATATGTACATCTACAGCTATTGTAATTTTATCTACAAATAATTATCAAAATCCTAAATTAGAAGGTATAGAATTAATCCATGCCTCATTAGATTTCTTTTTAGGTAATATTGCCAAGTATCTTTTATCTATGGCTATATTTATCTTTGGATTTACATCTATAATAGGTAATTATTCTTATGCAGAACATAACTTAGACTTTATAAAAGGAAATAAGTTTTGTACGCATATACTAAGAATATTTTTATTAGTGGCTGTATATTTTGGAACTATAGCATCTTTACATACTGTATGGAATCTTACTGATGTATTTATGGGGATTATGATTTTAGTTAATTTATATGCTATTGTAATGCTATCTAATGTTGCAATAAAGGCTATTAAGCACTATAAACATGAATTAAAATTAGGGAAAACTCCTGAATTTAAAAAAGATATTATACCAGAGTTATCTAAAGATAAAACAAATGTATGGTAATTAATTAGTAGTTATGATAAATAAAAAAAGGGAATGTTTAATTATCATCTTGATTGTTTAAAGCTTAAATATTGTAAATATATGTTGTATTATGTTACTATACTTATATGATTTTTAAAATGAAATACTAGCTAAGTAAATGAAATAAGAATCTTGCAATAAAAAAGTTAGAACATTTGCGTTTGATATAGGTACAGCATCTATTGGTTGGGCTGTTGTAGAACAACCTAAAGACGAAAATACAAAGCATATAGATTACGATAAAAATACAGGTGAAATTTTAAATGGTGTAAACATTATATCTAGTGGCGTTAGAATGTTTAATGAACCTGTGGATCTAGAAAACTTTTAAATGTAGACAGAATGTCTGAAAGGTTATTAAGAAGAGTAATAAAAAGAAGAGATTTAAGAAAAAAAGAGATAATAAAATTATTGTTATCTTTAGGTTATTATAAAAAAAAAGATTTTGAACATTACCTAGAAAATGGTGATGTAAATTATGATTCGGTATTCCAAAGAGTTATTTTAGGTAATAAAAAAGAGCCATTAAAACATAATATTTTTTATTTAATAAAAAAAGCCTTAGATCACCAATTAAGCAAAGATGAGTTAGCTGTTGTTTTATTTAATTTATCTAAAAAAAGATGGTTTAAGTCTTCTAAAAAAGTTAGACCTAATGAAAGTATAGATTCTAAAATAAAAAATGAAAAAGAAAATGCTAAAGATAAAGAATCAGGAAAAGTTTTAGAAGCAATCAAAGCATTAAAAAGAGAACAAAAAAAAATAAAAGAAGAATATGATGTTACTACAAGAACTTTTACTGAATTAATATATTTTTTAAATTCATCAGGGTCACGTGATTCTTATAGAAATAAATCTAAAAGCTATATTAACAGTATATTGAGAGATGATATTGAAGACGAAGCAAAATTAATTTTTGCAAAACAAAGAGAATTTTATAAAGAATTAACAGAAGATTTTGAAAAGAAATATGTTTAGAAAAAGAAAAGATAGAAGTAATTTTTAATGAAAAATTAAAAACTTTTAGCAAATTAACTTATAATCAGCTTAGAAAACATCTGAATTTAAGTGATCAAGCAAAATTTAAAGGTCTTCCTTATTCAGACGAAACTCAAAAAAATAAAAAATATTTAGAAGATAAAATAGAAGCAAGAAATATCTTTGATTTTAGTGAAACCAAAAAAGTAAATAAATATTTAGAAGAATTGATAAAATCAAATAAACTCTCAAAAGAGAGCTATAACTATATTATGAATAAAGAAAATTATAAAGTTTTAGATCAACTTGTTCAGTTTAACTATATTTATAATGAAAAAGAAATAAGAGATGAAACAGAAAAAAATTCTATCCTTAATAATGTTAATCAAGATATTAAAGATGCAATTGTATATTGTAATTTAATTTTTGGTGTTAATCTTAACTTATAACTTAAGGCTATTTATAAAATTACGGCTAAACTAGAATTATTGCATGATCCTATTAATGATAAAGGTGATAGAATTGATGTTAAAAGAGCAATTGATATTTTAGTTAAGGAAGGTTAATTTAAAAAATAGAATTTAAAAAATCAGAAAAATTACCAACAATATCTGAAATAGAAAAAACTGGTGATTTCTATATTCCAAATCATGTGTTATAAGAAGAGAATTAACGCAAGTTATTAAAACTTTTAATGCTATGGTTAGTGCTTATGGTAGACCAGATTTTGTTAATATAGAACTTCTTAGAGATCTAAAACGACCATCCAGAAGAAATACATATATACATAAAAGATAACATAACACAATAGAAAGAGAACAAGCTAAAGAAGAATGTATGCAATATGGGGTGCTAGATACAGAAGCTAATATATTAATTATTAGACTTTGGAAAGAACAGGAATATCGTTGTATTTATTGTAATAAAGAGTGGCTTCCTCAAAATTTAAAAGAAGAAGGAAATTTACAGATAGATCATATTATTCCAGAATCTAAATCTTTTGATAATTCTTATAATAACAAAATATTATCTTGCTCTTTTTGTAATAAAAATAAGGGTCAAAAAACTCCTTATATGTGGTTAGGGTCTGATAATAATAAATGGGAAGAATATAGAAGTCGTATTTTTAGGTTAAATCTACCAGAAAAAAAACAAAATAAATTGCTAAATACACAAACTATGGAACATAAAAAATATATCAATATTATGTTTGTAGTTTTGAGAGTATAGAGATATTTGTATTAACTATTTTTGTTATTATCGTTAATGCTAAAGATGATTTTATTAATACAGCTAAATGTAACACTGAAAACGCAACAGCCTTATTTTTTATTATTAATAAAAAACAGACTGAAAATATAAACTTTATATCTTAGATTAAATCTATCTATCAAAATATTGTCATTTAAAACCGAACTTTTTGATACTAAATTCTACCGGCTACACTAAACACCTTACTTTACATACAAGTTATATTATTCATCGCTTAGTAATTTTTCTAACCATTTGATGCTATAGTTACCACTAAGAAAATCTGGTTCTTCTAACAATCTTAAATGTAGAGGAATATTAGTTTGTGTCCCTTCTATAATTAACTCATTTAATGCTCTTTTTAACCTTAGTATGCAATGTTCCCTATCTGTTCCATGAACTACCAATTTAGCTATCATAGAATCATAGTATGGAGGGATGCAATACCCATTATATATAGCAGTATCTAATCTTACTCCAACTCCAGCTGATGGATGAAATTGTTTTATTTGTCCTGGCATTGGAATAAAAGTTTTCGGATCTTCAGCGTTGATTCTACACTCTATTGAATGGCCCATTGGATTAATATCTTTTTGAGAATGTCTTAATTTTTTACCTTGTGCGATTCTAATCATTTCATAAACAAGGTCTATACCAGTTATATATTCTGTTACAGGATGTTCTACCTGAAGCCTCGTATTCATTTCCATAAAGTAAAATTTTCCATTCTCATATAGATATTCAATTGTCCCAGCACTGTAATATCCCATTTTTTGCATAGCGACTGCGGAAACATTACAAATATAATCTCGTTCTTCTTTTGATAAAGCCGGAGACAATGCTTCTTCTATAACTTTTTGATTACGTCTTTGTACAGAACAGTCTCTTTCATACAAATGAACGACATTACCATGCTTATCACCAAGAATTTGCACTTCTATATGTTTAGGGTTTTGCAGAAATTTTTCTATATAAACTGCAGAATTTCCAAAAGTAGCTTCAGATTCATTTTTTGTTAAATCAAAATTTTCTGTTAATTCTTTCTCGTTAAAAGCTATTCTCATGCCTCTACCACCACCACCAGATGCAGCTTTAATAATAATTGGATATTTGAGATCATTAGCTATTTTTTTTGCTTCTTCTAAAGTCTTAATTTCTCCTTTAGAACCAGGAACAATAGGAATTCCTAATTCAAGAGCTGTTTCTTTTGCTTTAATTTTATCTCCCATAATTTTGATATGATTCGAAGAAGGTCCAATAAAAGTAAACCCATGCTCTTCTACCATTTCAACAAAATCAGGGTTTTCTGATAAAAATCCATAACCAGGATGTATACCTTCAGCACCGCTTACACGAGCAGCACTAAGGATAGCTTGTTTATTTAAGTAACTATCTATTGACCTATTAGAACCTATACAAATAGCCACATCTGCAATTTTAACATGCATAGCCTCCTTATCGGCAGTGGAATAAACTGCAACAGTAGAAATTCCCATTTCTTTACATGCACGGATAATCCTAACAGCAATTTCACCTCTATTAGCTATCAAAATTTTTTTCATTAAAAACTCCTTTGATCTTATTCTATTCTATTATTAATAGAACTTCACCAAACTCAATAGCTTGGTTAGAATTAACTAATATTTGAGTTACTTTTCCAGATCTGGGAGCTTTTACAGGATTAAATACTTTCATTGCTTCTATTAATAAAACTATATCACCTTCTTTTACTGTAGATCCAACTTTTACAAAATCTTCAGAATCAGGATTAGGACTTGTGTAAGCAATTCCAACCATAGGAGATAGAACAGCTCCTAAATGTTTAGATAAATCAGTACTAGAAGTAGTAGATACAGAAGCTTGTGTTACTGGTACAGAATTAATAACAGGTTGAGGTATGTAAACAGAAGAATTATTAGCTATTTCTTTATTTTTAGTAACTTTTATACGAATTATAGATTGTTGTAAATCATGATTAAATTCAATTCCAGAAAGATCTGAGTCTTTAATAGTCTGAGCTAATTCTTTGATAAAGTTTGAATAGTCTTTAACGTTATTGTTTTTCATTGTAATTAACCTGTTATAAGTTGCACAAATTTTTTTATTATAAATCTTTATTCTATGTATTGGTACGTAACTAATATTTCTGTTAATTATACGCAAAAGAATCATAAAAATCAATTTAATTATTGTTTATCAGGTATGATATCAGGGATAAAAAATAAGAAAAAATAAGTATTAATATAGTTCTTTATTATAAAATATAGATAAAAAGATACATTTACAAAGAATATTAATTATTAATTTTTATTGTAAGTAATATAAAAATTAGCATAATTTTAAAATTTATATTAGAATAAAAGTAACAGTAACAGTTGTTTTATATAGGTTATTTAAAAAAATGAAAAAATTTGCAATATTTTTTGTTTTAGGTTTAAGTTTTTTAGTTTATGGATGTGGTAATACTCAACTTATTTTTACTAAAAAAGATTTTTTAAGAACTTTTAATGTTAGAATGGAAGAAGAAAAATTAGAACATTACAAATTAGAAACTTTAGATATGGTCAATAAAACTATGCCTATTGTATTAATAGGAGCTAATAAATCTCAAGATCTTCAGATTTCTTTATCTTTTGATAAGAGTGAAGTTTTAATAAAATTTGGTTTGCTTACAGCTAACATATCAGAACAAGATCTTAATAAAATTATAAAAATAATAAAAGAATCTTTTCCAAATTCAAAAAAATATGTTATTAAAGAAGGTGTTTCTATTGATACTGGGTACAAAGGAATTGCCTACTTTTTAAAAGTTGAGTAAAAAAAATTAAAGTAAAATAATATTTTTAGGCTTTTTATATGTTAAGAATTTTAACTTATTTGTTTGTTTTTTTCGGTTGCTTTTCTTTTTTAAATGCTGATGATAGGGGGTTTAGATTTATACCTTCATTTACCAGTATGGCGGGTACAGTTGATGGGAAAATATCAATGAAAACAGCGGTAAATGCTGAGTTGACTTATGTTTTATTTAATCAATTTGAGTTTGGTTTTGGTTCAGGATTTCATAGGCAACATTTAACTCAAAAAAGAGAAATAACTTTTTGTATCTCAGAAGATAATAATACTATTTTTAGTATTCCTAGGGCTAAGGCAAATTCTATGCCTTATTACGCATTGTTACGTTATAGCTTTGATTTGTTTGAAGAAGGTTATTTAGTTGCATCCGTTAAATATGGGTCTTATTTTTTTATTCCAAGAGATAGAAAACAAAAAGGTTATTTGCCAAGCTATCCTGAAGAAGAAGGAGGAGAAGCTGCTGTTTTAAGATATAATAATCAATTTTCTAAAATACAGTTTTTTGCTGTAACTCTAGGGTATGACGTATCTAATACTGTTATTTCTCTTGAATATAGGGTAGTTAATTTTAATCAGGATTTATCATATATTAATGAAACTATTTCACAAAAAATTACTAATAGCTATAATAAATCATCACATTATTTAGGTTTAAATGTAGCTTATAAAATAGATTTATTTTAATTTTGGTTAATTATATATAAAACACCGAACAAAAGTAAATTACAGTGTTAGATGTATTGTTTCATGTTGTTTTTTTCTTAAAAAGTTGGCTTTATTTTGTAGATCATTACATAATCTTATTAGTTTGTTATAACTTATTTCAACTATATACTTAGCAATTTAGAATTATTAAAAAAATAATTCTAAATACCTGTAATTTTTTTGAGTGTTTTGAAAACCTACTGTTTATAAGTTTTTAAAGAATTGAATATAATAAAATTAAAAGTATTTTTTACGGAGATAGTTTACAGAGAATATAGAAGTTCATATGGTTATTTAGAATTAGTATTAAATGTGAATATATTTTTATATAAAGAAGGAATTTATTTAGAGAAAGGATTAAGAATAGAGTTACCAGAAGTGAAAAAAGAAGGATAAGATATAGTTAGATTATGGAATTAAATCAAGAAAGTATATATAAATGGAGAGGTTAGTGAATTAACAACAGAAAGATTGCTTAACTTTTCAATTGAAGACAATAGGGGTCTTCAGTTAGATAGCATAGAATTAAATATAAATAATGGAGATGATAGTATAACAATTTCGAGTACAAATTCAACAATAGAAATAGCGATAGGATATAATAATGATTTGTTTAGAATGGGTAATTTGTAGCAGAGAATATAGATGGTATAAAAGCAATATCATAAGACTTAAGTAAAGTATAATAGAGTATTTAAGGATAAGAGTTTATATGATGTACTTAGAAGGTTAGCAAATGACTTGAATTTAACATTACAGATAGATGATAAGTTAAAAAGCAAGGAAGTAGGATATTATTTATAAGAGAACAAAAGAAGTTTAGAAGTTTTATTAGAGTTATAAGAGTTATTTTATGCAGTGGCGAATATAAAAGATAATTATTTGGTTTTTATATCTAAAGAGAATACAAAGTTTATAGGAATAAAAGAAGAGTATATCCTAAGTATAACAAAACAAGATGATTCAAGTAAATATAAAGGTAAGCTCAATAAAGCAACTTTAGACTGCGAAATGAAAAAGAGTAGAAAATTCATAGACTTTGAATTACTAGAAGAATACTATAAAATTGCAAAAATGCAAATTTATGTTTATCAGTAAACTCAATTCTCAGGAGCGAGGCTAGGAAGAGATAACTAGATATAGATTATACAAGTTAAAATAATATGATAATAAAAAAGAGGTGGTATTTTAATGTCACCTTTAGAAATTAAAACTTGACAAATAAAATAATCTAAAATTCAAAAATCATTCCTACTATATATGTCTTAAATTCGCAATTAATCTGTCCTGCTACATTTAATTAAAGTGTAATAAGTGTAAACCCTCCCAACTCCTTTTAAATCATGCTTTAAAAAGGTTTTTTTATGTCTTCTTTCTTGTAATGGGACAAATTCAATTAGCATAAATGGTCTTATAATAAGAACATTATAGCGTATATTACATATTTATTTTAAAATCCCCTAATCATAATATAGTATATATATACTATATGTAGTAATTGAGGTGTTTTTATGAAAAAGTTTTTATTAATTTTTATATTGTTTTTTTATTCTATACAATTAGAATCTTCTATAAAATTTTCTCCTTATATAGGAATGGATTATAATTCAAAAATGGGATCTAGTGTAAAACCTATTTTAGGTATGGATTTCTCTTATGAATTTGATAATGGGATTGAATTTGGTTTAGGTACTTATTTCTCTAAAACTAAAGTTGCAAAAAAAGGAGATGAGCTTATTCCTGACTATATTATAGATTTTTATCCAGAAGTTAAAGAAAATCCATCATATTTATTTGTAAAGTATAACTATGCTATAAATGATAATTCTAAGATATCTCCATATGCTAAAATAGGTATGTTAAATACTTCAATATATAATAATTATAACTATAACTATCATATAATAAGCGAAGATGATGTAAAACGAGATATTGATATTAAAAAAAACGGGGCTATTTTGTATGGCAATAATTTTTATGCTTTAGGTCTTCAATATTCTTATAAAACTTATTATCTAAGTTTAGAATATAAAGTTAGAAACTTAAAGCAAGAAAATTCCAATTTACATGATAGAATCCTTTATGATAAAGTACAACAGACAGGAGTTTTCATAGATCGGAATAATTCTTATTCATCTAAAACATTAAATTCTCATAGTATTTCTTTTATGATTGGTTATATTTTTGATTCTAAGAATAAAATAAGAAGTGAAAATAATAAAGAGAGACGTTATAGAAATGTAGAAACACAACAAGAATTAAAGGAATAAATTAATTAACTAAAAGAGGATGCTTTTTAATTTAATGTTCTTTCATCTAGTGTTTTTATTATATAAAATATAGGTTTTAGTTGTATATTATATAATCAGATTTTCTATACAATTTCTTAATAATAAATGATAATATTCATCTATTTCTAACCTAATTTTTTTTTACACTAAAGGAATAAGCTATTTTATACAAAATTACTCAATAGGTTTGATGTTTATTATAAGTTCGGATCTTTTATTAAAACCAAAAATATCTCTAACACTATCAAGATTGTCTCCATTGATCGTATAGATTATTTCATAATTTCCTTCTTTACAAAGAAATCCACTTCTTAAGAAATCTATATTATTACTGCATTTTAATGAATATAAAGATTTTTTTAAGTTTTGAAAATAATTTTCATTTAGTGGCCTTTTAGATTTATTTTTTTCTTTATTAGATGTACCTTCATTTAAGTTGACTAAAATAAAAATAGCATTTACTTTAGATAATTGTGATTTCGCATATATTTTTACGCTAATATCTGAACTATTTTCATTGTTAAGAATAAAATAAGGATTTTTTGAACTATTATTATCAGCAATTACAAAGCCATTTTGTAAAAATCCATCAAGTATTTTTAGTCCTATTGTATCTATAAACTGATTTTCATTTATTTCAGTTTTAGGAGAAATATATAAAAATGCCATATTCATTAGTAATGTTATAAAAAAAATCAAACTAGTAAATATTTTCATAACTAATCCTTTTGTTTTAATTGAAAAAAATACTCAACCGTATTAGAATACTAAGTAATAATGGAATTATAGTTAAATTATAGAATTGAATAAAGGTTTTTTATAAATATGGGAGTTTTTTTTGCAAAAAGAAGATTGATGACATTAAGAATAGGAGTAATTATCATAGCAATTTTTATGTTTTTTAATACTCCTGTTTTGCAGAATACTTCTTGGTATAGCCCTATGATTATGTTGGGATTACTTCTTGTTTTGATATGTGTATTAGGAAGAATATTTACAAATCTCTTTATGAGTAATAAAAGAGGTAAAATTCTTGTAACAGAAGGAATGTATTCAATTACAAGACATCCTTTGTATTTTTTTTCTTTTCTAGGGGTTTTAGGTATAGGATTAATATATTCTAGTATTGTTATTTTATTATTATTAGTAGTTGGTTTTGGTATTTATACTTACCTAGTGATTTATTATGAAGAGAAATATCTGCTTGGAAAATTTTATAAAGAATATTCTGATTATTTAAAATCTAATGTGCCTAAATTTTTTCCTAATAGAAAATTGTGGAAATCTAGGGAATATATAGAAATTAATTATAAAATTATTCTTAAAACTATATTAGATTCGTCTTGGTTTTTTTTGATAGCTTGTTTTATTATACTTTTATTAGCTTTACAAAATAGCGGATTTATCCCAACCTTTCTTTATATTTTATAAATGGGCAATTTATTTTTTACTATTATACACCAATTAAAAAAGTCTAAAATTCAATAAAATATTTTTTATTAGACCGTTTTTTATTTTTTATGTATTAATATGCTTGGTGAAATTAATAGATATTATTAATAGTTATTGAGAAATAACCATTTTAAACTTAGAATTAATAGAATATAATAAGTCAAGCAAAGTAATAAAAGTACTAACAATTAGCTAGTTAGTAGCTAATGAGATCTTTGTAGATTATAAGAGTATTTTTATTAAAAATATAATCATTTTATTATAATTATAAACAAGATTTGCAAGGATTATAGCTAATATCAATATATATTTTTTATAACTATATGTTGATGGTTTATTTTTTTCAAGTAAACAAGGTCAGTTTTAATATCTCAAAGAGCTCTTATATAATCTATGGTATTTTCATAGATTCTTATATTTTATTAATCTTATATAGATCAGGAAGTTATTTATCAAGACACTAATTACCAAATTACTTTAGGATATTTGTTAAATAATTTTGCAAATTTTTCTGAGTTTTGAAATGCTTGTCAATATTTTTTTAATTAACGGTTATTATTCTTCCCATTATATTTGTCCATTTTTTTATAACTAAAAACTATAAATATAAAAAAGCACTTTATCATTACTTACAAAGTGCCTATAGAATATAGCTTTTCGGAGTTTTTAGAAGTTATTCGAGGTTGTTTTTAAAGTACAGTATATTATTCCCATTATATTTGTCTGGTGACAGAAAAAATACACGATTATAACATAATGGCACAGTATTTAGAAAAAAATAAAAAAAATGACATTAATTATATTTAAATAAGCTAATTATTTATAAAAATACCATAATTATTATTAAAATAATGATTCTATTATTGGATTATTAAAGTATTTTATTTTAAAACAAAAATAAGTTTGATTTTAAATCAGTATTTATAATTATTTGTATTAAATTACCTAAAATAGGAACTAAAGATAAAACAAAGTACTTAAGTAACCTGAATAAAATAAGAGTACAGATTTGAGTATAATCTTCTAAGATATAATTAAATGAATGCTGATTAATATTAGAAATTTGTGAAACAAATTATTATCAATAAAATAATCTAATGTTTGAATAAATAAAAATATATTGTTTCACATGATTTACCTCTTAGATATTAATAATAAAACATTATTTATATTCTGTTATTGTAGTGATTATTTACCAAAAAATTTGGTAATAAAGTTATAAATAAATAGATATATTGTGGAATATACAAAGCAAATCATTACTAATTTTAAATTAATAAAAATCTACAAAAAATAAGATACTATATAAACTAAATATTTAGCAATTTAAAATGACTAAAATAATGATTTATTACATTACAAAAAAAATATTACCATAGATTATGATATAGTCCTTGTAATTTCTAATACGGCATTAAATGTTTTTCTGTTTTCATCTAGTATTGGATTATATTCTGTTATTTCTAAACCAATGAATTTTTCATGAGTAGAGGCTTTTTTTATATTAAATAAAACATCTTTTAATGATAAACCATTAGGATTATAACAACCTGTTCCTGGTGTGAATTCTGGGGACATAGAATCCATATCTAAAGAAATACCAAAATTTTTAGTATTTTTAGTAACATATTCTATTGCCGATGTGAAAACATCATTAATATTTTCTTCTGTTATATTTTTCATAAAAAATACTTTTATATTATGTTTTTTTACAAAATTTAATTCAGCTTCTTCATAATCTCTTGTTGCTACATAACAGATATTTTCTGGTTTGAATTTATTTTTTAATAAAGAAGTTAATCTTTCATCTCCATACCCTAATAAATGAGATATAGGCATACCATGTACATTCTTAGAATCGGAACTTTCTGGAGTATGACAATCTAAATGAGCATCTACCCAAATTAAGCCAATATCTTTTTGTTTAGCATTAGCAATAGAAGACCATACAGCAATTCCATTAGCATGATCACCAGTATAAAAAAGATATTTAGTATCTTTTGAGTAATTTTTTAATACTTCTTGATTAACTTGTTTATATAGCGGAGCAATATCTTCAATACTATCTAATTTTGATTTAGTAGAATCGTTGTAGAATATATTTTTCATTTCTAAAGATATATTTTTTAAAGAATAATAAATATCCCAAACTCCAAGCTGACTTCCATATTTTTCAGCACAAATACCGCTTGCTATTCCATAAATTTGATACTGATTTTTACTCATTATTATTCCTTTTATATATTTTCAAACAAGAGAATTTTATATTTTTTTTATATTAAATCAATATATATTAAAAATGCTTACATTTCAACGATAATACCAAAGTAATATGACCTATCTTTGGTATTATAACCATAAGTAGTTTGATATTGTTCGTTAAATATATTATCTATCCTAAAATATAGTTTTGATGATTCTTTTATTTTTGCAGATATTATTATATTATTTACCAAATAGCTATATAATTTTTGTTCTTTATTATCATTAATTACTGTTGTTGAAGATACCCATAACACATTCCAAGATAAATGGTATTTGCTTGTGATGTCAATATCAAAATTTGTGTTAAACTTATGTGTAGGGATAGGAGTGTAGCTATTTTTTTTATTTTTTGAATTTATAAATGTGTAGGTTGGTAAGATTTTCAAGTCGTTAATATATAAAAAATTAGCTATATAGAACGGGAATACCACATCAAATCCGATATTTCTGTAATTACCAATATTAGAATATTTATTATTTGCAAAATAAATCATGTTAGAAACATTGTTATAAAATAAATTTATGCTAAATTGTTGGATATAAGAAGCAAAATTACCACTAGAAAATTCTAAGTTAATTCCTTGAGAAGTTTCAGATTTTAATTTTGCGTTTCCATAATTACCAAAGAGTTCAAATAAAGATGGTAGCCTATAGCTTTTACCATAATTTAGTTTAATAAAAGTATCTTCTTCAATATCATAAGAAAATCCAAAACTGTAAGCGGTATTGTTAGAAAAAGCTGTTTCTTTAGAGCTTATATTTCTTTGATTTTGATCTAACCTAAATCCTTGTTCTAATGATATTTGGTCAGTTATTTCTTCTTTAGCATTTCCATAAAAAGATAAATCATTTGTTACTTTATCCTCTTTATCTTCTAAATTCATTTTTTTAGTTTCAAAATCTAATCCACCAATAAATAATATGTTTTCTGTTTCATAAGACGCTTTATAACCAAAAAATTGTTCTTTAGATCTGTAAAAATAATTATTTTTAATTCCTGTTGATGATATTTCTTCATACTCTTTTTTTGTGCTATACTGTGAGAATTTTAGTTGATTTTGAAATGAAGAAAAAAGTTTAAAGTTATATGAAAAATAGTAAAAATTTTCTCTTTTACTAAGATGATTATCAGCATCTACGGGTATAATTTCAAAACCATCATAATCTGCATCGGTTGAACCCAATTTAAAAAATGAATCTATGTAAGCATTTTCAGAGAAATTATAATTCAATTTTAAATTTATATCTTTAACTTGAGAAGCATCATTTTTTGGTGTTTCTCCACTTAAATTAGTACTAGCTAAAGAATAACCGTCAGTTTTATAAAAATTACCAAATAAAGTTAAATTAAAATTACCAATATTAACATTAGCACCAGCTTGGGTAACAAGTGTATTTAATGAACCAATTTCTTGTTTTATAAAAGTTTGATTTTCTTTATATTTTTTAGTTTTTATATTGATTATTCCTGCAATTGCACCACTACCATAAAGAACGCTTGATGGTCCTTTTATAATTTCTATTTCTTCTACGAAATGTAGTGGAATTTGTCCAATATCAAAAAAAGGTTGAGCGTTAGAAGGATCATCTAATTTCATTCCATCTAATAAAATAACTACATGTTGAGAAGGGCTGCCGTTTAATTTTATGGTTTTAGATTGTCCAAATTCACCATTAGACTCTATATAAATAGAGGGTTGTTGTTGCAATAAATCTGCAACGCTTACAGCACCTGATTTTTGAATTATGTCTTGAGTTATTATATACTGACCATTGTAGGTTTCTCTTTCTTTAGAGGCTATTACTTTTATTGTATTTAGGGTTTTTATTTCGTCTTTTTTATTGATTCTTTTTTTATATTCTTCTAGGCTTTCATTTACTTTTATTGTTTTATCTGATAAATAAATATTATCACTGTTTATATCCTCAGATTTTAATAAAAGTGGGAAAGCAATTAATACAGCAAGTATAATTATACTAGAAGAAAACTTCATTGACAAACTCATTAAATATGTAATATTCTAATAAATTATTTACATTTTTTGTTATATTAGTCAATATTTAAAGTTAATTTGCTATAGGAGATTTTTATATCATTAAATTATCTAACATTAACAAACAAATTTTGTTTACTTGTTTGTCTCTTTTTTTACAATTTAGCATTACTACAATAGATTTTATTTTTTTAGAAAAAATTTCCTATTTAGCCGCCATCGGAGTCGCTAGTTTAATATCTTTTGTTTATATGATACAAAATATTGTTACGATTTTTTCTCAATCTATGGTTAGCAATGCTTTATATAGAGATCCTACTTTAGGAAAACTTTTTAAGTCCATTGCTTCCTTGGGATTTATTGTAACAATACTTTTATCTTTGATTCTGTGTGTTGTTATTTATTTTCTTCAATATAGTCTTATTTCTAAAGTAAATATTAACAACGAAGCTAAGGTATATGCTTCTGCTTACATAATAAACCTGATACCTTTTTTTATGATATTTGCTATTCAACAATATTTTAGTTACATTTTATATGTTATTGGATTATCTAAGATTAACTTTATTTATTTTGTTGTAATTATTATTTTGAATACTATTTTTAATCTTATTGGTGTAAAAGTATTGAACTTAGGGGTAGAATGGATTGCATGGGCAAGTAGTTTATCGGTTCTTTGTGTATTGCCAGTTTACATATTTATTTGCATAAAAAATAATGTAAATATATCTATTATTAATATTAATAAAAAAACTTATAAATCAGTATTTTTAGGAATTAAAAACTTAGGAATTGCATCTATTATTGAGCCGATTGCTCATAATTCTGTAAGATTTGTTTTAGTGTTAATTGTAGCTTATTTGGGACAAGAAATGATATCAGCTAAACGTCATGCGTCTAATTTTTTAACACTAACATTAACACTATCTCTTGCTTTTGGAATCATATTGCAATCTTATATTTCAAGATTTTATGGTGAGTATAAAATAAAAGAAATTAAGAATTTATATTCAAAATATCTAAAATTAGGGTTACTATGTAATTTTTTATTTTCATTATTAACTTTAGGATTTATTTATTTTACAATAGATTTTTATTCTGATAATAAAACAGTACAAAAATATATTGTAATTTGTCTATGTATGGGATTATTTGTAGAGCCCATGAGAATGTTATCTTTAATATCTAAGTCTCATATTAGAGGATTACAAGTTGCCAATATGCCTTTTATATTAAGTTTTTCAGCAAAATTAATAATTATATATCCATTATATTATATGGTAATTAAGTATACAAATTTTGGTATTATCGGAATTTTACTGATAGAAGGTATGAGTTATTTTGTTAATTTTATTGTTTATACATGGACGATTAGACAAAAATATAAAAAAATAGCTGCATAAGGAAAACTAAATTTTGGTAACTTAGTTTTCCTTAAACAATTAGATATTTCTACTCAACAGGAATAATAGATCCTTTATATTTATTTATAATAAATTGTTTTGTTCCTTGAGATACTAAAGCATTTGACAGTTCGATTAAATTATAATCATCTTTATTTTCTTCTCTTGCTACCAATATATTAAAATAACGAGAATCTTTACCTTCTATAATTAAAGCATCTTCAGTAGGATTAATTCCAGCCGCTATAGCATAGTTTGTATTAATTACAACTAAATCTGCCTCATTAGATAAATATAGTCTTGGTAACAAAGCAGGACTTACTTCTGGTTTAAACACTAATTCTGTTGATTCTATATCTTTAAAATCAGCTTTAGATTTATCTGTTCCTTCTTTAAATGTTAATAACTCTGATTTTTCTAAAAGTAATAAAATTCTTGTTCTATCCGATGCCGAACTACTAATTACAATAGTAGAATAAGGTTTTATATTAACTAGAGATTTATATTTTTTAGAATAAATTCCAATTGGTTCAATATGAACATTTTGAAGATTTACAAAATTATAACCATTCATTTCCATTTGGCTTTTCAAGTATTGTTCATGTTGAAAAAAATTAGCATCTAAATCTTTAGAAGATAAAGCAATATTTGGTAATACATAGTCTTGAAAGATAACTATTTTAAGGTTAATACCTTTACTAGCTAGCATAGGTTTTACAAATTCAAGAATTTCAGCATGTGGGCGAGAAGTAGCTCCAACTTTTATTTCTTTAACTATAGCACTAATACCATTAGTAGATAAAACAAAAAATAATAGTGCAATAAATTTAACGATCTTTTTCATTATTTTAATCCTCTAGTTAATTACCTAAATAAGGTATTATTTTGTTATCATAATTTTCTTTAATGTACTGAAATGTAAAATAACTTTTCATCTCTTTATAGATTTTTTGTAAATTATCATTTTTTTCATGGAGTAAATTAGTTACTAAAATTTTTGCAAAAAAGTCATCATTATTTTCAATTAATAATAAAAATTCATTACTATTTTTAACCATAAACATAGGGATGATGTACAAATCAGCTAAATTTTTAGAAAAACTAGATAGTAAATCATCTTTAGAAAGAGAATTTTTAAGTATAACCTTTCTATCATTATGATTAATATCAAATATTGTTATTGTGTATGAGTTTAAATGTTCTCTTAATGTTAACAGTTTAGCTTGTTGTAAGAATAATATATTTCTACCTAAAAATGTTGTATCTTCATTATCACTTTCAAGAAAAACTACTGTTGCATCTTCAGGTATTGTTGATAAGGTTTCATATTTTTTAGAATATAATCCCATAGGATAGGTATAAATTTTCCCAATGGATAAAAAATTACGATTGTACTCTTTTATATAACTACTTAAATAAGCTGATGTTTGTACAAAATTAACATCAATTTCATTATCAAAAATAGCATCATTTGCTTTATGTATGCTGTCATAATAAACAATTTCTAGTTGTATGTCGTATTTTTCTTTTAAAGGCTGTTTTATATGGTTAAGTATAGCTTCATCTATATCTTCATCTATATCTTTTATTATACCTATTTTTATTACGGTAGAAGTAGAGCTATCAGTAGAAGTAGAATTAAAAGAATTAGCAGTAGAAAGCAATGAAAACGCAGCAAAGAAACATAATAATTTTATTATTTTTTTCACCAGATCCTCCTATAGCTTATTTTTATTATATTTATAAAAAAATATAGCATATATACTATCTTTTATCAACTTTATATAGCATATACTATCTTTTATCAACAATTTTTACAATAAAATCGCCTATTAGTTGTGTTGCGAAAACTAATATTAGTATAATAAAAGTAGAATATAAAGTAATAGTTTGATTATTTCTTTGAAATCCTTCTATAAAAGCTAAATTACCCAATCCTCCAGCTCCAATAACACCTGCTAAGGCTGTATAGCCAATAATTGAGACAGCAATTGTTGTTAAATTAGAAATTAGAGTAGGTAAGCTCTCAGGAATTAGTACCTTTAGTATAATTTGTAATTCTGATGCTCCATGTGCCTTTGCTGCTTCTAATATACCTTTGTTAATTTCTTTAAAAGAGCTTTCTACCATTCTTGCATAAAATGGAGATATTCCAATAATTAAGGCAGGGAAAGCAGCATTAGGACCTAAAATAGTACCCATTAAAAACTTAGTAATCGGTAATAATAATATTATTAAAATAATAAAAGGTATAGATCTTATAACGTTCGTAACTATAGATAACGAACTATATATATATCTATTATTAATAATTTGATTTTTAGAAGTTGTAAATAAAAATACACCTAATATTAATCCAAATATTGCAACAAATAAGGTAGAAACTACACTTAAATAAATTGTTTCTATTGTTGCCTCAATAAGTTTGTTGTAGTAATAATCATTGAATATAAAAAATGACATATGAATTATTCCTGTAATAAATTTAATTATCTATTATTTCTATTTCTATATTTTTAGATTTTATAAAATCTAAAATATCCTTTGTAAGTTGGTTATTAGTATTTATATAAGCTGTAATTACACCATCTGTAGATTCTCCAAGATTTTTAATATATGCTTCTATAATACTTAGTTTAAGATTAAATTTAAGAGATAATTCAGAAATTATGGCATCTTTTATAGATAGTTTATTGTAATATAGTTTAATAAATTGCCCGCCCTGGTAAGACTTTGTAACAATAGATACATCATCATTTTCTTCTCTTTCATATCCTTTTATTAAAAATTCTTTAGTAATTTTTTGTTGAGGGTGAGAAAATACATAATCAACATCTCCAAATTCTACAATTTCCCCTTTATCTATTACTGCAACCTTATCACAAATTTCAGTAATAACATCCATTTCATGAGTGATTAGAACTATTGTTATATTAGTTTTTTGTTGAATATCTTTTAATAATTTTAGTATAGAATTAGTATTAGAGGGATCTAATGCTGATGTTGCCTCATCACACAATAAAATAGAAGGTGAAGATGATAAAGCTCGAGCTATTCCAACTCTTTGTTTTTGTCCGCCACTTAATTGTGAGGGATAAAATTTTTCTTTACCGCCAAGTTTTACCAAATCTATTAAATCAGTAACCCTTTTTTTTATATCTTCTTTTTTAAAACCTAATATTTCTAATGGAAAAGATATATTTTGTTGTACAGTCCTTGAATTGAGTAAATTAAAATTTTGGAAAATCATACCAATATTTTGACGTAATTTTCTTAAAGACTTTCCTCTAAGTTGTGTAATGTCTTTATTATTTATTGAAATAGAACCACTAGATACTGTTTCTAAAGAGTTTAATAAACGTAAAAGGGTACTTTTACCAGCTCCTGATACTCCTATTATTCCATAAATAGATCCTTCTTTTATATTTAGATTAACGTTTTTTAAAACATGGTTAGAACCATAACTTTTATTTACATTTTGTATTTGTATCATAAATAGCGTAACTCCTATTAAATAAATAAGTAAAAAGGGGGAATTGTATAGACAAATCCCCCTTTTAGTATATGTGTATTAGCACTATAATAAAATAAATTGTCTTATCTTCAAGGCTTGTTTGCCTTGTAGGAAATCATCCGTTTCCTACAGGAATTAGCACCGTTAAATAAATTGGTTGCTATGAGGTCATAGGGCCTGTCCCTCGCTCAATCTTGATAAGATTAATATATAAATAAAATTTTACTTATTATAAAAATATTTTAAATATATGTCAAATTATTTTTTTTATAACCTCAATAGATTTTAATTAAATTATATATTAGTTTTAATAACATTCAGAAGCAATGATATATTTTGTCTTCTTTGTGTTGTGTTTATTGTTTCTTTATAAGAACCAAATTTTTACAATTCAATAAAAATGGGATAATACTAATCTAAAACCTAAATATTTGATTGTAAAAAAACTAAAAATAATTATAATATATACCATAACATTCATTAGATGATGATCAAAGAAATTGGAGAAAAAAATGTCAGAAATTATTGATATAAGAGCTAGGGAAATTCTTGATAGTAGAGGTAATCCTACTGTAGAAGTTGATATAGTGTTAGAAGATGGTTCTATAGGTAGAGCCGCTGTTCCTTCTGGAGCTTCAACAGGTGCTCATGAAGCACATGAATTAAGAGATGGAGATAAATCTCGTTACGGAGGAAAAGGTGTACAAAATGCTGTAAATGCTGTGAATAATGAAATTTTTGAAAATTTAATTGGTTGGGATGCTGTGGATCAAAGAGGTATTGATATGATGCTTATTGAACTAGATGGAACTTCTACAAAATCAAGGTTAGGTGCAAATGCTATCTTAGGTGTATCAATGGCTGTTGCTAAGGCTGCTGCTCAATCTGCTGGGTTACCGTTATATAGATATTTAGGTGGATTTAATTCTTATATTTTACCAGTTCCTATGATGAATGTTATTAATGGTGGTGAGCACGCTGATAATCCTATTGATGTTCAAGAATTCATGATTGTTCCTATTTCTGCTAAAACTGTTGCTGATGCCATTAGAATGGGATCTGAAGTTTTTCACTCTCTTAAAAAAATCTTACATGATTCTGGTTTAAATACTAATGTTGGCGATGAAGGTGGTTTTGCTCCTGCTTTAAAATCTTCTAAGGATGCTTTAGATAACTTAATGAAAGCTGTTGAAACAGCTGGTTATAAACCTAAAGAAGATTTTATGTTTGCTATTGATGCTGCTGCTAGTGAATTCTACCAAGATGGTAAGTACAACATGAAAGGGGAAGGTGTTATTAGAACATCAGAAGAAATGGTAAAATATTGGGAAGATTTATGTAACCAATATCCTATTTTCTCTATTGAAGATGGTTTACATGAAGATGATTGGGAAGGTTGGAAACTATTAACTAAAACTTTAGGTGATAGAGTTCAATTAGTTGGTGACGATTTATTTGTTACTAATCCTAAAAGATTAGCTGATGGTATTAAACAAGGAGTTGGTAATTCTATTCTTGTTAAAGTTAATCAAATTGGTACATTAACAGAAACTTTTGAAGCGGTTGAAATGGCTCATAAAGCTGGTTATACTTCTGTTATTTCCCATAGATCAGGAGAAACTGAAGATTCAATAATTGCGGATATTGCTGTTGCTACCAACGCGGGTCAAATTAAAACTGGTTCTTTATCAAGATCAGATAGATTGGCTAAATATAATCAATTAATTAGAATTGAAGAGCAATTAGCTGATACTTCTGTTTATAATGGTAGCAAAGTTGTTAAATCTAAAAAATAATCTTTAGATATTTATGATTTAAGAATAAGGGTTTTCCTTTTTATTTAATTTACTATTTTTATAGTGTGTTGGATAAAAATGAACCCTTATTTTTTTATAAATTATAATAGTTATGTAAGGAATAAATCTAAGTTATAAAGGAATTTACATACCTAGAAATTTTTTAATGAAACAAGAATACAGAAATAATAATAAACACTTTAATTCTTGTTTTAGTCTTATTAAGTTTATAATATACAAGATGTATTTTATATAAAAAAGGATAAAATGTCGGATTATAAAATAACAATTGAAGGAATTTTAGAAACAGAAGAAATTCATTTTATGGGTTTTTTTAGATATATAAAATTTGAAGATATTCAAAAATATACCCTAGAAGATTCAAAAAAGATTACAGATTTATTATCTAATAACATTACAATAAAAGGCTATAGAATGAATATTATAAAAGGAATAAGTGATGATTTTAAATCTTTTTTTAGTATTTATGGTATCGATGTAGAATTATCAGAAGGTGCAAACTATATTTTAAATGGAAAAAATGGAGTTTGGGGCATTATACCAGCACATCCAAGTATGTTAAAGGTTATTTTATGTGGTTCTTATGAATATTTAGCAGAAGCATGGCAAAAAACTATGCACTTTATTCAAAAAAATAAACTAGCTATAGATCACTATTCCAATCCATTGTTAGTGTACAAATCTGAATCTGATAATCCTAAAAAATTATTAACAGAGATTTATGTGCCATTAATCTTAACTATAGATACAAATCTAGATTATATAAAGTTATAGTTTTTTGTGAAGGGGTTTCTTTTAGATAGAAATATGCTAGAAAATAGTAAGATATTAGCATAATTTTAATGACTTTTATATGAAAATATGATACCATACCTGGACCATTTGATAACGACAAAAGATAACGACAAAATCATAAAAAAGAGACAAGATATGACTAAATATAAAATAAATATTGAAGGTATTGTTGAAACTGAAGATTTGTATCTAATTGGTTTTGAAAGATATTCAAACATGAAAAAACTTCCAGAAATTATGAAAGAAGATTTTAAAAAATTAGGTGAAAAAACTCTAAAAGTCAAACTTACTGGTACACCAGTTACAGTATATAAAGGATTTGATTTAGATTCTTTAAATACCTGCACATTGCATGCCTTACCTATTGAACCAACAGAAGAATCAGCAGAAACTTGTATTCAAATATTGGAAGAAAAAGGAGTATGGGCTGTTGTTCCTCCGTTACCAACGGTTTTAAAAGTTACTTTAGAAGGATCTTATGAGCACTTGAGAGAGGCTTGGTCAAAAACTTATGAATTTATTAAAGAAAATGACCTAATTCCAGATACTTATGCTTCTCCTTGGGAGTCTTACAAAGTTGGATTAACTGATGCCAATGGAGAAGAATCTAAATTAGTGACAGAGATATTTGTTCCTTTAATTCCATTAGAAGAAGAAAATGAATAATAATAAAAGATAAATTAGAAAAAGTTACTTATGAAAAATATTTAACTTTTCTTTTTATTTTTAGAACTTTAATATGAAAAAAAACAAAGTTAAACTCAAAAATTTACTAGAGGATGTATTTTGTGCCGTTATAAATTTTATATCAGCGCTGCTAATATTATTTATCTATCTTATAAAAGTGACAGTATTTATTTCAAAAATAATTTATTCTGCAATCTTTAATAAGTATAAAAATTAATTAATTATTAATGAAATAAGTAGTATTATAAAAATATGAAAAGTAATCTTTTATTCTATACTAGAAGGTATAAAAAAGTTTTATTTATTGTAATGCTTATATCCTTATTTATTTATTCTATAAATAGCATTTTTGTTATATATGATTGGTTGGAAAAATCTAATGATACCAATGTTGAATTTGAGATTTTACAACAGCAAAATAATAAAATTTTAGAAGAAATTGAAATTCTAAAATTCAAAACAGGTGGATTAAAAGAAGATAGCTTAAATAAAGATTTACTAGAAACTCAAGTAAAATCAGTTATAGATGTGGCAAAAACAAAAGAAACAATCATTATATATTAATAAAGTAATAAAAAAAAATAGAAAAACAGAATAATATGATGATAAAGATTCCTGTAATTATTCCTTCGTATCAGCCAGATATTGTTTTATTAGAACTAATAGAAGATTTAATAAAGTTAAATGTTCAAAATATTATAGTGATAAGAGATGGTTGTTGTTCTAAATACAATTATATCTACGATTCCATAGAGAATAATCCTAACTGTATATTAGTAACTCATAAAAATAATAAAGGAAAAGGTGCTTCGTTAAAAACAGGATTAAAAACCTATATTTGTAATCAATCTTTTAATAACGGAGTTGTTTTAGCCGATGCAGATGGGCAACACTTACCAAAAGATATTATTAGAGTTATAAAAGCTTTAGAAAAAAATCCCAACTCATTAATAATAGGAGCTAGATCGTTTAATAATCGCACTCCATTAAGAAGTAAAGTAGGAAACATAATATCTAGTTATCTATTTTCTTTTTTATTAGCCAAAAATATTTCTGATACACAAAGTGGTTTAAGAGGTATTCCTCATAATTATGTAGAAAAATTTTCTATATTAGAAGGAAATAAGTACGAATTTGAAACAAATGTCTTAATAGAAAGCAGAAAAAATGATATCAATATTAAAGAAGTTGCAATTGATACCGTTTATTTCAATAATAATAAATCTTCTCATTTTAATCCTATTCTAGATTCATTAAAAATATATTTTCTTTTAACAAAATACTCTATTTTGGCTATAACTTCTTTTTTATTAGATTATAGTTTGTTTATAATACTTCATTTTTTAATAGGAAATTTAGCAATATCTTCTTATGTATCAAGATCCGTATCTTTATTTTTTAATTATCAAGCTAACAAAAATATTGTATTTAGATATAAAGGAAATAATAAATATTTATTTTTAAAATATTTATTATTATGCTTTATTTCAATTAGTGTATCTTATTTATTAGTTTATTATTTAATATCAATAAAAATAAATATCATATTAGCAAAACTATTAGCAGAAATTTGTTTATTTTTTTTCAATTTTTATATACAAAAAAAATATATATTTAAAAAAAATTCTAGTATTTAATATATAAATAACTTTTTATTAATAATTGAAAAAAATATAAAGATTTGCTACAATAGACACATATTGCGAATTATAGTCATATAAAATTATTAATAGGAGTTTAGTATGGTTACAAGTACTATAAAATTAACCAAAGAAGATGCCAAAAGAATTTATAAAGAAATGGTTCTTGCTAGAAAATTTGAGGAGAAATGTGCTCAATTGTATTCTATGGGTCTAATTGCTGGGTTTTTACATCTGTACATAGGTCAAGAAGCAGTAGCTACAGGATTCAATTTTTTAAAAAATCCTCAAGATACTCATATAACATCATATAGATGTCATGTACATGCTTTATTACAAGGAGAAATGGATCCTAATGCAGTTATGGCAGAACTTTTAGGTAAAGCAACAGGTTCATCTAAAGGAAAAGGTGGGTCTATGCACATATTTTCTAAAGAAAAAGGATTTTTTGGAGGTAATGGTATAGTTGCAGCTCAAGTTCCAATAGGAGCTGGTTGTGCATTATCTCATAAATATAAAAAAGATGGTGGTGTTAATGTTGCGTACATGGGAGATGGTGCTTTCCCTCAAGGTCAGGTTTATGAAACTCTAAATATGGCGGCTTTATATAAATTACCAATGGTTTTTGTAATTGAAAATAATGGTTATTCTATGGGAACACCACTTGATAGAACTTATTCAAATAAAGAGCTATATTCAAGAGGTCCTGTATTTAACGTGCCATCAGATGTTATTAATGGTATGGATGTTATAGAAGTTATGGAAGGTGCAAAAAAAGCTTTAGATCATGTTAGATCAGGTAAAGGTCCTTTTTTATTAGAAATAAAAACTTATAGATATAGAGGTCATTCAATGTCTGATCCTCAAAAATATAGATCAAAAGAAGAAGTTGATTCGTTCAGGAATACAAATGATCCAATTTTAAATTTTGAAAAATATGTAATCAAAAATAAGCTAATGAAAGAAGAAGATTTTAAATTTATCCAATCAGAGGTTAAAAAAATAATATCTGAAGCAGAAAATTTTGCTCTAAATTCAGAAGAACCTGATCCTTCTAATTTGTATAAAGATATTTTAGCTTAATTAATAGATACTTATAAAATTTATGGAGATAAAAAATGCCAATAAAAATATTAATGCCAGCATTGTCACCAACCATGACAGAGGGAACTCTATCAAAATGGTTAAAAAAAGAAGGTGAAGTAATAAAAAGTGGAGATATACTAGCAGAAATAGAAACAGATAAAGCGACAATGGAGTACGAAGCCACAGAAGATGGAATATTAGGAAAGATTCTAATTGCCGATGGTACAGAGAATGTTAAGGTAAATGATTTAATAGCTGTAATGTTAGAAGAAGGTGAAGACGCTTCTTCTTTAGATGATATTATATCAGGCGGTGTTTCCGTGAATTCAGCTAAAACAACTTCAAATATTGCAAGTGCGAGTGTTACTTCTCCAGTGATAATTTCTGTTGCTGATATTTCTTATGTTGGTTCACCTACGAGAAATGTAACTGTTCGTGATGCCTTACGTGAAGCTATTAACGAAGAAATGGAAAAAGATGAAAATGTATATGTATTGGGTGAAGAAGTAGGGTATTATCAAGGTGCTTACAAAATTACTCAAGGTTTGCTAGATAAATTTGGTTCAGAAAGAATTAAAGATACTCCAATTACAGAATACGGATTTACAGGTATGGCTGTTGGTTCTGCTGTACATGGATTAAGACCAATTGTAGAATACATGAACTTTAGTTTTTCATTACAAGCGATAGATCATATAATAAATTCAGCTGCTAAAACTCTTTATATGAGTGGTGGTGAAATTGGTTGTCCTATAGTATTTAGAGGAATAAATGGATCAGGAACAAGAGTTGCCGCTCAACATTCTCAATGTTTTGCTTCTTTATATGCAAATATTCCAGGATTAATTGTAGTTGCTCCTTATTCTGCTGAAGATGCTAAAGGATTATTAAAATCAGCAATCAGAAACAACAATCCAGTGGTTTTCTTAGAAAATGAAATTTTATATGGAAAATCTTTTGATATGCCAGATGTTGAAGACTTAATTGTTCCTATAGGAAAAGCTAAAATAGAAAAATCAGGCTCTGATGTTACTATAGTTTCTTTTGCTATGGGCGTTCAGGTTGCTCTTGATGCTGCTGTCGAGTTAGAATCTCAAGGGATTTCAGCAGAGGTTATTAATCTAAGAACGATTAGACCATTAGATATTGAGACTATAGTAAACTCTATTAAGAAAACAAATAGGTTAGTAACAGTAGAAGAAGGTTGGGAGTTCGGAGGAATCGGATCACAATTAACAGCAGTAGCGATGGAGCATACTTTTGATTACCTGGATGCACCTGTAGAAAGAGTAACAGGTAAGGATGTACCAATTCCTTATGCCTCTAATTTAGAAAAACTATCTTTATTATCAGCTTCTGATGTGGTGATTGCTACAAAAAAAGTTTGTTATAAATAGTTTAGTTTGTGATAAATAAAATTTAGGGAGTTATGTATAAAAATATACCAGCTATCTTATAAGATAATAATCAAAAATCATGTTGATTTATATAAATCAAAATATTTTATGATTGTTAATTTGACATATTGCTTGATGTAAATATACATAATTACTTAAAATTAACAATAAGTATATTAAGTTTGGAGATAAAAAATGCCAATAAAAATATTAATGCCAGCATTATCACCAACCATGACAGAGGGAACTCTATCAAAATGGTTAAAAAAAGAAGGTGAAGTAATAAAAAGTGGAGATATCCTAGCAGAAATAGAAACAGATAAAGCGACAATGGAGTACGAAGCCACAGAAGATGGAATATTAGGAAAGATTCTAATTGCTGATGGTACTGAGAATGTTAAGGTAAATGAGTTAATAGGTGTAATGTTAGAAGAAGGTGAAGATACTTCTTCTTTAGATGCTATTGTAAAATCATTAACTTCAGAAAATGTACCTGCTAAAACAGTTGCGTCAGCCTCAACTACTAATGTTTCAACTCTTGCTGATTTAAGTTCCTCTTTAATTCCAATAACTGCTAGTTCTAATACTGGAAGTAAAGTATTTATTACTCCTTTAGCTAAAAGATTAGCAAAACAAAATTCATTAGATGTTTCTAAAATTTCTGGAACAGGACCTAATGGAAGAATCATAAAGTACGATATTGAGAACTTTATGAAAAATGGTAGCTCTAGCGCCGATTATAGGTCGAATTCTTCTACTAGTGTATCCACAGTTTCTTTAGGAACATCTTTTGGTGGTCATTCTGCTGGCTCTTATGAAGATAAAACAAACAGTGGAATGAGAAAAACTATAGCAAAAAGATTACTTGAATCTAAAAATACAATTCCTCATTACTATCTAACTATAGATTGTAATATGGAAGCTATACTGAAGGCTAGAGCTCAATTAAACGATATTGCAAAAGATAAGTATAAACTTTCCGTAAATGACTTCATAATTAAAGCTACAGCAATGGCAATGAGAGATATTCCAGAGGCTAATGCCGCATGGCAGGGTGATACAACTAGATATTTCTTAACAAGCGATGTTGCTATTGCTGTAGCTACTCCTACAGGATTAATTACTCCAATTGTTAGAGAAGCAGAAAAAAAAGGTTTAGTTCATATTTCTAATGAAATGAAAGAATTAGCTAAAAAAGCTAAAGAAGGAAAATTACAACCTTCAGAATATCAAGGAGGTGGATTTAGTATTTCTAATTTAGGCATGTTTGGGATTAAAGATTTTTGTGCTATTGTTAATCCTCCTCAAGCGGGAATTTTAGCTGTTGGCGCTACAGAAAAAAGACCAATTGTAAAGGGTGATCAAATAGTTATTGGTCAAATTATGAGTGTAACTATGTCTGCTGATCATAGGGTTCTTGATGGTGCTGTTGCTGCTAAATTCTTAAGTGCATTTAAGATGTACATAGAAAATCCAGTAAGTATGATTTTGTAGTATAATAGGTTAATTTTTTGTATAAGTTATAATAAATTATGCAAATAAAAAGTTAGGAAAAAAAAGATGTCAAATTTTGATGTAATAATAATAGGAGCAGGACCTGGTGGTTATGTTGCTGCTATAAGAGCTGCTCAATTAGGTTTAAAAACAGCAATAATAGAAAGAGAACATTTGGGTGGTATATGTTTAAATTGGGGATGTATTCCAACTAAGGCGTTACTTAGAAGTGCTGAGGTTTTTAATTATATGAAAAATGCTAAAGACTATGGAGTATCTGCTGAAAAAGTTAGTTTTGACTTACCAGCTGTTGTTCAAAGAAGTCGTAATGTATCTAAGCAACTTTCAAGTGGTATTGGAATGTTACTTAAAAAGAACAAAGTAGAAGTATTTAATGGAATTGGTTCTCTTTTAGGTGCTGGAAAGGTTGAATTAACAGAAATTGATGGTAAAAAATCTACATTAGCGGCAAAACATATAATTTTAGCAACAGGTGCTAGAGCTAGGGTAATTCCTAACTTTGAGCCAGATGGGAAATTTGTATGGACTTATAAAGAAGCTCTTGTTCCAACAGAAGTTCCAAAAAAATTACTTGTAATGGGAAGTGGTGCTATTGGTATAGAATTTGCTAGCTTTTTTAATACTTTAGGTTCTGAAACTACAGTTGTTGAATTGATGGATCGTATTATGCCGGTTGAAGATGAAGAAATTTCAAATATGGCAAAAAAATCTTTTGAAAAACAAGGTATTAAGATTTTAACTTCTACTAAAGTTTTAGGAATCAAAAAAAATGCTAAAGATGTTACTGTAACCTTAGAAGATGCTAAAGGTGTTAAAACGGAAGTGACTGTAGATAAAGTAATTTCTGCTGTTGGTATAATTGCTAACATAGAAAATATCGGATTAGAAAAAACTAAAATAAAAGTAGAAAATGGTAGAATTTCTACAGATGCATACCTAAAAACTGATGAATCAGGAATTTATGCTATTGGAGATATTATTCAAGGTCCATGGTTAGCACATAAAGCATCACATGAAGCGATTATTTGTGTTGAAAAAATTGCTGGTAAAAATCCACATCCACTAGATAGAGGAAAAATTCCAGGTTGTACTTATGCTCATCCACAGGTTGCTTCAGTGGGTTTAACAGAAAAAAAAGCAAAAGAAATGGATATTGAGGTTAAAATTGGACGTTTCCCATTCATTGGTAATGGTAAAGCCATTGCTCTTGGTGAACCAGAAGGATTAGTAAAAACTATCTTTAATGCTAAAACAGGAGAGCTTTTAGGGGCTCATATGATTGGTGCTGAAGTTACTGAGATGATTCAAGGTTATGTGATAGCAATGGGATTAGAAACAACAGAAGCAGAACTTATGCACACGGTTTTTGCACATCCTACATTATCAGAAATGATGCATGAATCTGTATTACAAGCATATGGAATAGCTATTCATATATAATATTATCTACGAAAGTGGGAATTTCTTTTCATGTATATAATTAAAAATGCCCATTACATAAAAAATAAACCAAATTTTTTGTTATGTAATAAACTAAGTGGCAAATAATAAATTATATTTTAATGACATAAAATAAGAATAGTATAATATTTTTATATAAATTGTCATTTTTAACGAGTTAAAGTTGCTGAGTATTATGTATGTAGTTGTTTTAAAAAATTTGTATACATTTTATTTATTTTTAGTATAAAATTATTCCCCGAAAAAAGAGGGTAATAAACCCTCTTTTTTTTAGATATAATATAAGATTATTTAATAATATATAAGTGATTCATCTTAGGTTAATTTAGGTAATTGCATGCAAAATAAAGTTGTATGTTTATAAGAAAAATAATAAAGATAAAATTATATTTCTACCTAGAGTTATTTGAGTAGTTCTAAGGTAATAATAATCTACTAAATTATAGATAATTGGCTTATCTTATTTTTATATGTATTGACCTGATTGATACTTAATATGTATAATGATATAAAATATTAATTATCTAAAACAATGCTTTTATAACAATTATTGAAATTAATAATTATCTAACTAAATAGACTAAAAAATAATTAACTGTATTATTTTTTACAAAATAATCTAAATTTTAAACTAAATAATTAAAATATTTCTTGAAATAGTATTTTTATCATGTTGGGTGTATTAATTATATAAAATTACCTAAAATTTTATTCAACAATAGTTTTAGAATACTCTACTTCTAAAAAATCTTTGATGTTTTTTATGCTTTGCAAATATTCCTTTTGGATAGATTCAAAATCTTTTTCAATCATAAGATTGCTTACTATTGTTTCAATTTCTTTATTGTAATCATCAAAAGTTGTATCTTTAAAAGCGATTGTTCCTAGTTGTGTTTCATAAGAATATTGAATATTTTTAATTACTTTTACAAGATTAGTTTTTTTATCAACCATTTCTTTAAATAGAGCATTACAATTATCAGAAGATAAATCATCTAAAATTATACAATTATAGCTAATATTAAATAATATATCTGTATTTATGCTTAAAATATTATTTAAGTTAATATTAGAAATTTCAGAATTTGAAAAACTATAAGAATCAATAAAATTAGTATAATACAATGTATTCAATTTTCTTTTGTAATCTATTAAATTTTTAGAATTTTTATAAGTGTCTTCTTTTTCTTTCATAATATTTTTACCATAAGTGTCATAAGAGATAAAAAATGTGAAAAAAGTATTAGTAATTAATAAAATTAGAATAATTAGTTTAAAAGTGGAATTCATTCTGGTTATCTGATTTTTTTGTTAAAGTGTAACTTGGAATAAGTATAATAAATATTAAGACCAAAAACAAGATTTTATAGAAAATAATGAATTGTATACATTATTGATAATTATACAGTTAAAAGACCAAGTCTGTTTTAATAAAAAAATTCCCTAATAAACTTAATCATTAGGAAATTTAATATTTTCAAATTTGTTATTATTTATTTAAAACATAAATTCATAAGCCACATTAATTGTATAATAATTTACTTTCGCAGCATTATTAATTTTCAAATCATCTCCATAATCTGTTAAATCTTCTTCAGCTAAATTAACTTTTGGAGTTATCAAATAATTATATTCAGTTTCACTTAGATTAGGTAAGTTATAATATTCATTATATTTATTTTTAATATCTTCAATATTAAAGCCAGTTCTAGTATCATTAGTATAAAAATTGATACCAAATAGGATAAAAAAATAGTGCAATTGATAATTTTTTCATCAAAAGTCTACTTAAAATTAATTTAATTATGGTTATTCTTCAGAAGACAAATCACATTCCTTTGCCTTCAGAATTAATGATTGTTGACTGTGATTATCTTACTGCATTTTTAACAAAATACAAGCATAATTCTTGTAAAAAGCATTAAAATATAATATGTACAATTATATCATAATTAACCTTAGTAACTAAGTACAATTATAATGGTTAGAGTTTTTATTTCCTTCTTATGATAGAGACAATATATTTTTAGTAAACCAAATAGATAATTACCTAATTTCATGGGTAATAAAAGTTTGGGATTTAGAGATGAAATAGATGATGAAATCCTAAAAAAAGATGATCATATAATTGCCAAATTTTACAGAGAATTTTTTATGACATTTTTTACATTTTAACAATCTATGATTTTGATATTTATATACATCACCATTTTTACAATGAGGACAATTATAAACATTTTTAAATCTAATTTTTTTAAATACATCTAAACAAGTATTTTCATCTTTAAAATAGTCTAAAAATTCAATTACACTTTTAAAATTAAAATTCATTAAATATCCTTATTTTATAGGATTTATAATGATATATTACCGCTGTTTTCTTGGAATTTACAATTATTTATGATATATATAATATATTATTAAAAGGAGATCATAAATGTATTTCATAATAAGAAATGTTACGACAAAACAAATGCATATCTTTGAAGGTAAACAAGAATCAGGTGGTAGTGTTACTTTAAATCAAAAATCTATTTGTCAAATATGTTCAAAAGATGATTCTATCTCTGCTATAGGGGTAGGATTTAATGTCAATGAACAAGAGAGATATATCAGCTAGTTTAGCTAGAGGTGTTTGTGGTATTTGTGTTAGTCATCTTTACGGAGATTTTTAATTTAAATAAGTTTGGTTTTTTAAGTATATAATTATTAAAATTATTTATATAAATAAAATTCTTATTGACATCCAATACCGAAGTTATCCAAGATAATATATTTTTATCTTATATTTTTTTTAGAAGTATGATAAAATTACGAGTATTGTATTTTATAGGTATTTTTATGCGTAGACAAAGAACAACAGTAGATAATACTCAAACAATAAAAAAGCCAGATTGGATTAAAGTTAAAGTTTCTATGAAATCTGATTTTTATAATCAAACTAAAGAAATAGTTCAAAATAATAAACTTCATACTGTTTGTGAAGAAGCTGCATGTCCTAATATATCAGAATGTTGGTCTAAAAAACATGCAACTACTATGATTTTAGGAGATATCTGCACAAGATCTTGTAGATTTTGTAATGTAAAAACTGGTAAGCCATCGCCATTAGATGAAAATGAACCTTATAATACAGGTATGTTAGCTAAAAATATGGGATTGCATCATATGGTTATAACCTCTGTTGATAGAGATGATTTAGCTGATGGTGGGGCAGAGCATTTTGCTAAGTGTATAGCAAAAGTTAGAGAGCTTTCTCCTAATACTACCGTTGAAGTTTTAACTCCAGATTTTAGACACAAAGAAGGTGCGCTAGAAATTGTAGTTAATGCCCAACCGGATGTTTTTAACCATAATTTAGAAACAACATCAAGGCTCTATCAAAGTATTCGTAGTAAAGCTAGATATTTTCATTCATTAAATTTGCTATGGAGAGTTAAACAGCTAGATAAAAATATGTTTACAAAATCTGGAATTATGGTTGGAATTGGTGAAACAAAAGGAGAAGTTTTCCAAATTATGGATGATATGATATCTGCTGGAGTAGATTTTATGACCATCGGACAATATTTACAACCAACTCCTTTTCATGCTCCTATAGATAGATATGTTACACCTGATGAATTTGCTGAGTATAAAGAAGTTGCTCTTAGAAAAGGATTTTTACATGTATCATCCAGTCCTATGACTAGATCTTCTTATCATGCTGGTGATGATTTTACTAAGTTAAAACAACAAAGATTAGAGGTAAATAAATAAAATGAGATCAAGACATATAGAAACAAAAATTCTACCTTACCCAAAAGAAGTATTGTATAACATAGTGGCGAATGTGGAAAGATATCCAAATTTTATTCCTTGGGTTTCTAAAGTTAGAGTATTAAACAGATATTTCAATGTTATAGAGTATGAGATGAATGTAGATTTTAAAGTTGTTAGTGAGAAATTTTCTACAAGAGATACATTTTATAAAAATGAAGCAATAGAAATATGTTTGATTGATGGTCCTTTTAGTTTTTTACATAATACTTGGAGATTCGAAAAAATAGATGATAATAACACAAAAATTACATTTTTTATAGAATTTGAATTTAAAAATAAATTACTTGGAGTTATGTTCTCTAAAATATTTATACAAGCTCAAAGAAAAATATTAGATTCTTTTGATAAACGAGCCAAAGAAGTTATGAAAATACTTATAAACAACAACTAAATTTATAAAAAATGCCATATATATAACAATATAAAAAAATAATAATATTAGCAATAAAATTGCTATAGTGGATTATAATTTACTATTATCGCCAAGTCTAATTTATAGAATAATAATAATTTCTACAATATTTTGATTATTGTTACATGCTTTATAAATAAAGATAAATTATTTGATTTTTCTAACAATTTAAAATATATTTCAAGAAATCTATTTTATAGAAAGTGGAAATTTTTCTTTTATAAAATAAATTGCGTATAAAAATTCATGTGAAGAAATATATTAATACTACTTTTGGGCATAATAATCTATTTCAATATAAAAAATATAAACATATAAGATGAATGGTTAGATACTTATAGTAATGTAGATATTATTAATACAAAATTACCTAAAGAAGTTAATCTCTATTTATTATCCTAACTTGTTAAATAACACAAAATTCCTGATAATATAAAAATTCCCCATATTGATACTAATAAATACAAAGAATTACTTTCTACACAAAGATAGTAAAAAAAATTAAAGATAATGTAGTTTTGTTTTTATCTTCTTATTACATGAAAAAAATAGAAAACTTATGTCAGTAAGAATCATATTAATTGTATTAACACCTTATTAGAAAAAGGTCATATTTGTACCACCTAATTTCAAAAATATTTTTGTATAAATAAATCAAATTATGTTATTATTTTAAGTTGATTTTAAATAGTAAAAGGGGATACTATGACAACTATAAATGTAAAGAAAAAGCGTTTAATATGGGTTTCTGGATATTATTCTATTATTAATAGTATAGCATTATTAAAGCAAAAAAATGATAGTAACTTATTTGAAAATATACTTGTTATATCTGTTTGCTTAATGAATCCTAGATGCTTATATGACTTTGCAAGACAATTTAAAGATTTTGATGATATATATTCTTTACTTTATTCTGGTAAAAATCACGATATACATAAAATAATAAAATATACTAAATATACTTGCTTTGATGAAATTTTACTTCCTTACCCTAATTTATATAATAAATTTTTAGAGGAGGGAATAACAACTGATTGCCTTATAATTAGTGATGAAGGATTAGCGACATATGAAATTATGGATAAATTTTTAAAATATAACTTATTAGACATATCCGAAGCTTATTTACTAGATAAAAATCTATTAAATATAAATATTAATGATCATAAAACAAAGATCTATTCTATAGATTTAGGTATATATAAATCTATCATTCAAAAATTAGATCAAGACTTATTTTTGAAAAACAATTCCGTAGTATTTTTATCTTCACATAGTCCTTTTTTAGAACATCCAAAAGCATATAATCAAAAAGATATTGATATAATAAAAATATTAATATCTAAAGGATATAACGTATATTATAAACCACACCCTAGGAATTATTTAAGAGAAATTAATGAATTAAAAGATATAATAAATAATGATAATTTTTATATTATTGATCCATTAGAAAATAAATTAATAGAATTAGTATTATTTTACAACAAAGATAAAATTAAATTTATTCTTTCTGAAGGAAGTTCTGTTTTATTTCATTCTTACCAAATTTATGGAATTCCAGCTTTTTCATATAATTTTGAAGATACTATTAGATCGTATGATCAAATAATAAGAGTATTAAAATATATACCAGATTTTTATAAATTTTTAGAATCAAATTTATCATCAATAGAATTTTATATAAAATCTATTGATTGTTTATCTATGGTTAGGTCAAACTTTAATAAGTTAGGTGATATAATTTCAAATTTAGAAAAAGAAGCAAATAATAATGATATTCTATTATTAGAAAGAGAAGCAAATAATAATGATATTCTATTATTAGAAAGAAAAATCAGAAAAGTAAAAAAAAATATAAGAGTGTTAAGATTTTTTCTTTTCTTAACAATGTTATTTTTAGTGTGTTGTTTTATTTATATTATTAAATAATCCTTACTTAATTCTTTAGGATGGATTATTACCAATAGGATTTTATTTTAAAATTTATTTTCTTCTATTGAATATATTTTTTGCATAAATTACCCTAATTTTTATCAGATATTAACTTGGAGCTTTATTAATTTTACCAAATGGAACAGAAAAAAGTTATGTATCCTTATTATATGTCCATACCTTTTCAAAAAATTATGAAATTATCTAATAAAAATAGAAATTACTACCATAATTATTAATGTAATAAATCCAGCTAGTATATCATCTATCATTATAGAAACTCCACCTTTAAATGATGTTTCTGAAGTTTTAATAATCCAAGGTTTTTTAATATCTAAAATTCTAAAAATTACAAATGCAATAGTAGCTAGAATAACATTTTGCCCAACTAATAGTAAAGAAATACCCATACCAGCTAATTCGTCAATTACTATATGAGAAGGATCAGGATCTTCTTCTGTATAGCATTTTTCACAAACATATAATCCTACAATTATGCTTAATGTTGTCACAATAACAACCAAAGAGGGCGATATAAAAGAAAATCCAACAAAAAATAATAATGATACAAAAGAAGCCACTGTTCCTGGTGCTTTTCTAGCATATCCGATTCCAAAAAGAGTAGCGATTATTAAATATCTATTCTCAAAGTGAAAAAAGTTACAAGGAATATCAAAATATTTTTTTAGGATAGACTTAATTTTGTTCATTTTATTTTATACCTCAATTTAGATGACATAAATGTATGTTTTCTTATACTTTAATTCAAATGAATGTGCGCGAATAGTACGCATACACAATAGGGAAATTGTAACAATATATTTAAGCAAGGTCAAACCTTTATAATATAATCTTGTATATAATGAAAAAAATATTATAATTATCACTAGATAATTTAGAGTTACAGAAATGAATAATGGTAAGAAAAGTATCTATAAAGTCCTTTCTCAAAATAGAAGGGTAACTTTTGACTATCAAATATTAGAGCGTTTTGAAGCTGGTATAGTACTGAAAGGATCAGAAGTTAAGTCGTTAAGGGCAGGAAGATCTTCTATTGGAGAATCTTATATACACAAAAAAGGTGTAGATGAACTAGAGTTAGTAAATGCCTCTATTCCTCCTTATATGCAATCTTCTTATTTTTCCCATGAAGAAAAAAGGTCTCGTAAATTACTTTTACATAAAAAAGAGATACTTAAAATCTTAAATTTTATTTCTAAAAAGGGCTACACGGCTGTTCCTATAAAATTGTACTTAAAAGCTGGTTTGGTAAAAATAGAATTTGGATTAGCTAAAGGTAAAAATGAAGTAGATAAAAGACATACGATAAAAGAAAGAGATTGGAAAAGAGAACAATCTAAACTAATAAAACAATATAATATTAAGCATTAGTTATGGTATTTGATCTAGAGGATGAAATCATAATAATAACTTTTTAACCTATACAAGTAAATTTAGAATATACTACAATAGGTTGTATAATATTATTAATAAGTAAAATGTAAAAACAATTGGGGATTTTTATATTTATTTGTTTGGATTTTTGGCATCTTGTGATGAATATCCTTCTAAAAATTACGGAATAAAAGAAGTAGTTAAGACTAAGTATTTTGAAATTAAGATTAATCTTTTTGGTTTAAATACTGCGATTAATACGGGCAATATCTTTTCAAGATTACCTGAAAAACCTGTAGTTGTGTACGCATGGATTAATATTTCCTTTAAAAATATAGATGCAGAATATAGTATGATTATTGATGGACAATTAATACTTGTTTGTGAAGATAACAAACAATACACAGTATTAGCAAGATGGTTTTGGTTTATTTTTAAACCTTCAAGAAGCCCTGAAAATGACTTAATTTATTTATAATAACTTCATATCTAGGTACGAAACAATTAATTACGGTAAGCTTATTTTTTTTAATAATCAAATAAAAAAAGAATAAAGGATTACAAGAATTAAATAGGTTAAAAGATGGAGTTAATTATTTAAAGCAAAATTACTCTTTGCTTTTTTAAGTATATTATTATACAATTGGTAATTGATATTATTTGTAGTAAATATTTTATTACTTAGTTTAGATTTTAAAAACAAAGAGGTTAGTTTATTATGGCTAGAGTAACAATTGAAAATTGTTTAAAAAAAGTTAATGGTCATTTTGATTTGGTATTACTTGCTGGAGAAAGAGCAAAACAAATTTCTTCTGGTAGAAAATCTGGTATTAATAAAAAGGGTATAAAAACTCATGTAACTTCACTTAGAGAAATTGAAGAAGATGCAGTTTCTATAAATATATTAAGAGAAAATATCTCTGATAGAATAAATAATAATTCTAGTTACAATGAAGATCATGATGAGTCTGACGATTTAATTGAAGAATTGCAATCTTCTGAATTCATCTCTGGTGATGTAGAAGAAATTTCTGATTTGGAAGGTTTTTTATCATCAAATAAAGAAGAAGAAATTGATATTGATTTTGGTGATAACACTGAAGAAAAAAAATAATTATTTCTTATTTATTATTTAGTATTCAATAAAAAGGAACTTAGTAATTACTATTGGGTTCCTTTTTTTACAATTAGTAGTTGATTTAAACTAAAATATCTAGTTATAATATAATTTTCATTTTAGGGTGTTAGTTTTGAAATTAAATATTTTTTTAGATGAAATACAAAAATATAAAGAAGAATTAGATATAAATTTGATAAAAAATGCGTGCTTATTTGCGAATGAAGCTCATACAGGTCAGTTTAGACACTCTAGCAAAGCATATATTACACATCCATTGAGTGTTGCTTATAACTTATTAAGCTATTCTTTTGATACTAATATAATTTGTGCAGCAATATTACACGATGTAATAGAAGATACATCAATAACAGAAGAAATATTGAAAGAAAATTTTGGTGAAGATATAACTACATTAGTAGTAGGTGTTACCAAACTATCTAAATACAGTTTTTCTACAAAAGAAGAAGAAAAAGCAGAAAATTTAAGAAAATTTATTCTAGCCTTTATTAGTGATATTAGAGTTCTTATTATAAAAATATTTGATAGGTTAGATAATATCAAAACTCTAAAATATATACCAAAAATAGAAAAAAGAAAAAGGATAGCAAGAGAAACACTAGATATTTATGTTCCATTAGCTAAAAGGTTAGCACTTAATTCTATCAAAGATGAAATAGAAGACATTTGTTTTGAAGTTTTAGAACCAGAAATGAGATCTATAATTATTGACAAAATAGAAAATCTTAAAAAATCTTCAAATAATTATATAGAAAAAGCAAAAAATTATATTATAGGGCAGTTAAATGAAAGTAAAGTAGAAACATTTACAATTATAAGTCGTGTTAAAGCTCCATATTCTGTATGGCGTAAAATGCAAAAAAAACGGTTATCTTTTGAAGATATAATGGATGTTATTGCTTTTAGAATAATTGTAAAAGATATAGAAGATTGTTATACTACCCTTGGTATACTTCATATTAACTATAAGTCTATTTTTTCTAGATTTAAAGACTATATCTCTTATCCTAAATCTAATAATTATAAATCTTTGCATACTTGTGTTATGCTTGAGAATTTTAAAAAAGTAGAAGTTCAAATTAGAACAGCAGAAATGGATTATTTTGCAGAGCGGGGAATTTCATCACACTGGAATTATAAAAATCCAACCAAAACAAGCTATGATGTATCCCAGTATTCATGGTTGCAAGATTTATCTATTATAGTACAATCAAAAGATTTACCTATTGATTACATATATGAATACTCTAAAATGCAATTATTTTCCGATGAAGTATTTGTTATTACACCTAATGAAGATATTATATCGTTACAAAAAGGCTCATCAGCACTTGATTTTGCATACACGATACATTCAGAATTAGGTAATCAGTGTAAATCTGCAATCATTAATGGTCTTTATAAACCTTTATTTACAGAGCTAAAAAATGGAGATAAAGTAGAAGTTGTTATAGATAATGAACAAGAACCTAAAATATATTGGCTTTCTTTTGTCAAAACTCCCATTGCTAAAATTTCTATTAAAAAATATATAAATAAGAAATATAAAAAAGAGATAGCAACTCAAGCACTATCATTAATTGCTTACGGTTTTCAACAAGAAGACTTAAATTTTCATGTTGAATTAATGCCAAAAATTTTAGAAATATTAAAAATTAAATCAGAGCAAACTCTTTTTGATCAAATATTAGAAGGTAAAATATATATATCAACAATTATAAATGCTTTGTATCCAGATCTAAAAAGAAATACAAGAACAAGATATGATAATATTATAAGATCTGATGATTTTCAAACTGTATCAAGTTATTTAGGAGAATGTTGTAATCCAGCATACCAAGATCCTATTGTTGCGGTGTCTTTTCCTTCAGGACAAGTAGAGATACATAATAAATCTTGTAAAAGTTTATTTACACACTTAGAATCATTAAATAAATTCAATGTAAAATGGTCAGAAAAAAATAAATACCATTATAATGTAAGAATCAGTATTACTATAAAAGATGTTTGTGGTGCTTTATTAGGGGTTACAAAAATTATGTTTGATTTTAATGTATCAATTTTAGATATACAAACTAAAGATAATCCTACTTTTTTAAATAATGAGTACCGAATTATAACGGCATCAGTAACAACAAAAGATAAAAAACATATAGAAAATCTTATCGCAAAACTACAGCAATCACATTATGTTAAAGAAGCTAAAAGATTAATAGGAGCTTAATATATGAAAAGAGTTTTAGGTTTTAATGTAGATCATATAGCAACACTAAGAAATGCTAGAGATGAAGGGTATCCTAATTTAATAGATTTAGCTAAAAAATCTATTTCTTATGGTGCAAACCAAATCACAGCCCACCTGAGAGAAGATAGAAGGCATATAAGAGATGATGATATCATCAATTTAAAAAAATATGTCAATGCTCCTCTTAATATGGAAATGGCAGTAACCGAAGAAATGATTGAAATTGCTACAAAAAAAGTTTTACCGTATTCTGTTTGCTTAGTTCCTGAAAAAAGAAATGAAATTACTACAGAAGGTGGCTTAAATCTTATTACTATTTATAACAAATTAGAAAAAACTATCAAAGAATTTCATAAGTGTAATATAAAAGTTTCATTATTTATAGATGCAACAGATGATCAAATACAATGTGCAATAAATTTAAAGCCAGATTCAATAGAAATTAATACAGGAACTTATTGTAATTTAGATTCATCATTACAATTAGAAGAATCTTTAAAAATAAAGCGATATGTTGAAAAAGTACATAACTACAATATATTTGTAAATGCAGGACATGGTTTAAACCTAGATAACATAAAAAATATTGCAGATATTGATGAAATAGTAGAATTTAACATCGGACACTTTATTATCTCAAGAGCTGTTGATGTTGGATTACAAAAATCTATACAAGATGTTCTGAGTTCTATTAAAAGATAATTAAATATGAAAATATAAAATATGAAAATATATAATGGAATAGATATTTGCTCTATTGAAAGAATTGCTAAAACTTATGAAAAATTTAGTGAGAAATTTATTAATAAAATTTTTACAAATGAGGAAATTATGAATGCTAAGAAAAAAAATGGTGAATATAAAATAAACTATCTAGCAAAAAGATTCGCAGGCAAAGAAGCTTTTTCTAAAGCAATAGGAGAAGGAATTGGAAATATTGCTTTTAAAGATATATCTATCACTAAAAACTCTAGCGGAACCCCTATAATTACTTTAAGTAAAGTCGCTATTTCATATTTACTAAACAATAAAAATTGGTTAGAATATGATATATGTGTATCCCTAAGTGATGATAAAGGAATGGCTATCGCCTCTGTTGTTATTTTACTTAAGAAAACAAAAAGATAAATTAGATGATAAATCATGAAATTAAACATATTCTATAAAAAAAATAAAGAAAAAATTAATAAAACAAAAAAAGAAAAATTAATAGATAATATAAAATCAATACTTATTGCTTTAATTATTGCTCTTATTATAAGAAGTTTTTTTGTGCAAGCCTTTTATATTCCTAGTGGCTCTATGAAGCCAAATTTACTAGAGGGAGATTATGTTTTTGTAACAAAATATAATTATGGATATTCTAAACATAGTTTACCATTTAGTGTTCCTTTAATTCCTGATAGCAGAGTATTTTATACAGAACCAAGTAGGGGCGATGTTGTAGTTTTTAAATATCCGGGTGATAATTCTACTGATTATGTTAAAAGACTAATAGGATTACCTGGTGATAAAATTCAAGTTGTTAATTCTGTTGTTTTCATAAATGATATTCCTTTGAAAAGAGAATACATAAGAACAGAAATCATTAATGGTATTCCTTTTAATATTTATCGTGAATATATGCATAATAAATCTTATATAATATGGCAAATTAAAGGATATTATAGTTATGAAAGCCACTTTTTTGGTCCTATAATTCTTAAAGAAAATGAATTTTTCATGATGGGAGATAATAGAGATATGTCTAAAGATAGTAGATTTAATGAAGTTGGAGCTATCCCTCGTGTTAATTTAGTTGGTAGGGGTGGTATGATTTTCTTTTCTATAAATGGTAGCTTTATAGAAGTTTGGAAATGGTTTACAGAAATTAGATTTAATAGAATATTTAAAATAATAAGATAAAATAATGTTAAAAAATTTAGAAGTTAAATTAGGATACAAGTTTAATAATATTAAAAATTTAGAAAAGGCTTTGATTCATAGTAGCTATAATAAATCTAATACTATGAATAACGAAAGATTAGAATTTTTAGGAGATAAAATACTTGGTTTTGTCATAGCAGATATTATTTACAGCTTATATCCTAAAAATAATGAAGGATTTTTATCTAAAGCATTATCTTATTTTACATCAAGTGAAGTTTTATTTGAGATAGGAACTAATCTAAACACATACGAACATATAAAACATTACGCGGATAAAGAAGATAGTGTAATATCTGACAGTGTAGAAGCAATTATTGCATCTATTTATCTTGATTCGCAAGATATATCCAAAGTTAAAAGGTTTATAAAAAATCATTGGGATATCTTTATTAAAAACTATAATGAAGAAAAAACTTATAACCTATTTAATCCTAAATCTGTATTGCAAAACTGGGCTCAAAAAAATAAACTTGAAATTCCTAAATATTTGGATGTATCAAAAGAAGGTGATGATCATAATCCTATATTTGGTGTCCGTTTAGAAGTGCAAGGATTTCAATCTGAAATAGGTTTTGGTAAAAATAAAAAGGTAGCTCAAAAGGAAGTAGCAAAAAAATTTATTGAGATTCATAAAAATCTAATAATAAAATAATTATATAGCTTATAAGGAGCAGAAAAGGCAATTAAAACAACTATATAAAAAAAGATTTAATAATTCTTATTTTATATATAATTATCTGAATTAATAATATAATAATAATAGTTGGTAGGTAATGTTAGTTTTTAGAAATTTGGAAAAAGATAATTATTCAATAGGTGAAACCTCAAAAATACTAGGGATAGAACAACACGTTGTTAGATTTTGGTCTAATACTTTTTGTGATCATATAAAACCTATAAGAAAAGCAGGTGAAAGAAGATATTATCGCAAACAAGATATTGAAAATCTATTTAGAATCAAAGATATGGTTTATAATCAAAAATATTCCTTAGGTGGTGTAAAAATTGTTTTACAAAATACAACTGTTAAAGAAAATCCTATAGAATATAAAAATTCAAATCATGATCAAAGAAATAAAGAAAAAATTGATAAAATTTATTCCGAAATATTGTCTATAAAGGCTACTATAGAATTTTTTTTAGCTAATTAGTTAATTAAAAATGCTAATTACATACAAATAAATCTGCACTATTTTAAACTAACAAAATAAAAAATTTTAGATTGTTATAATTATTTAAAATTGCTAAGTTTGTAATTGCAAAATTTCTATATAATGTTAATATGTAAACTTTGATATAATATATATCAGAAAAAAATATATATGTACTATTTTTAATAGTATATGATTAGAATAAAAATTTGCAAAACAACCCAATTTTTTAAACACTTTTAGTAAAATTAAATCTAATTCAAGATAATTAAATTAATTTAAATTACAAATAATTTTAATTGATAGGATATAAAAGAGAGATAAAATCATAAAACCTTATCTCTCAAAATATTTCTATATACTAGATTAAACTAATCATTTGGATTTTTTGGTGCTAATTTATTCATAATAGCTTTCTCATTTATTTTTATTTTATACTTTTTACTGATTATAGTAGCATATCTTTCAAAAAATGATTGAGTGTAACTATCAGATACATAATTAGCAAAGTTTACTACTTCCTGATTTCTAATACCTTTATTTTCATATTGTATATCTTTGTTTTTAATATTTTCCACAATAGCAACAATTTTATTTCTATCTTTTAATGTACCAGCAACAGGGGAATTTTTTTCTGAAGTAAAAATAGCATCAGTTGTTTCAGCAGAAAAAGGTAAGCTTTTTGTAGCCATTGTTCCTTTAAAGGTTTTTAAAGAATAACCAAAACTAGCAATACTTTTACCAGCAACTATTTGAGCTATAATACTAGATTCTAATTCATTGCTTTTTTCTTCTAACTTTTTATTTTTCCATAACAATAATAAATCAGGTTTTACTTCTTTAACTGTTTTAAGAATAGATGGAATAATTTTATCTAAATGAATAATATATAAATCACCATTTCCATCCTCCATTAAACCAGAATTTGTAGATTCTTCTAACATTGTAATTTGCTTAAAAATTTCCTCAGATATTTTTTTATTATAGATATTTTCTTCATTTAAGTTAGAAAATTTATGATATACAGCCCCAGTTTTAGTTGCAATTTCTTTTAAAGCTAATTCTTGATTAATTAAATTATTAATTTCACTTCTTTTTTCTTCTAAAATATCTGATCTTTTAGTGTTTAATAATTCTTCTTTAACAAAATTTTTAACTTCAGAAAAAGGTTTAATTCCTTGAGGAGAAATTTTTATAACCTTAAAAACGTGCCATCCAATAGGGGATTGAGCAGGTTTGTTAATTTCATTTAATTTAGCATGAAAAATAGATCTTGCAAAATCTTCTGGTAATGAAGAAAAATCAATATTTTCAATATTAGAAAACTCTTCATCTATTTTTTTACCAGCTTTTAAGTCTTTAAATGCTTTTTCGGCCTGTTCTTTAGTTTCAAAACTTATTTGAGAAATAGTTCTTAATTCTGGAGTTAAATAAGAATTTTTAGTTTGTTCATAATGTTGCCTAACTTCTGCTTCTTTAACAATAACTTTTGTTATTAAATTATTAATATTTAAGGTTAAATACTCACCATTTCTTGATTCTAAGGTTGTAAATACCGATTTATTTTCATCCCTAAGTTGCAATAAATCATCATCTGTTGGTTTTGGTAAAGAGGCCTTTGATATTTGTGAGTTAATATCAATATATTTAACAGTTCTTTCTTGAGATAAAGATAATAAATCTAAATAAGCAACGAATAAAGGCTCACTTATTAATGGGAAAATAGGTTCTAAAAGCTGATCTTTAAGAATATTATCAGTTATATTTGTCATAAATACTTTTTCAGATCCAAAAATAGTAGCAACACGAGTTCTAAATTCATCAGCATTAAATGAACCATCTTCTTTTTTAAATGTAGGAATTTCAGAAATTAAATTTAACAATAAATTTTTATCAACAGATAAATTTATTCTTTCAGCCTCATTAGCAAATAATAAAACATTAATGTGTTGAGATATTGTATTGTTTAAAAATTGCATTAGCATATATGGATTCTGTTGAATATAATAGTAGTTTTTTTCAACAAAAGAGGAGTATTCACCGAGTATTATATTGGAAACAGTGTATTTATTTCCAACTCTTACCCATTTGTTATCCTCAGCACCGCCTGAAAATAAATCATTACTAATTACCCAAGGAATTAAACTTAATGAGATTAAAATAACTATAACAAAAACACCTATTTGTTTTAAAGAAATTTTTTTTAGTTTGTTACTTCCTTTTTGCTTAATAGTGCTTGTACTTTCTTTTTTCATCTTTTTCCTACTTTTTTAATTTTGCATTTTGCAAACTGCAATTTTACACCATAAACAATATCATATAAATGATTTTATAAAAAATCAATTGATAAAATAATCATAACAGAATTAATTGCAATATTTAGAATGATATGTTAGAATGTGATCAAATAAGAACGGTAACTTTTTATGAGTTGGATGGACATGACTAGAAAAATTTTAATAGCTGGGAATTGGAAAATGAACGGCACAGTAGAGGATTCTAAAATTAGAATCGATGGTATTAAAAACTTTTTAAGTAAAAAAAATACAAATGCAGAAATTGTTGTTTGTGTTCCATTTACTTTGCTTTCTAAAGTTGTTGATAACATAGGCAACTCACAAATTAATGTTGGTGCTCAAGATTGCCATTTCAATAAATCTGGTGCGCATACAGGAGATATTAGTGCATGTATGATTTCTGATATTGGTTGTTCTCATGTTATTTTAGGACATTCAGAAAGAAGATCGGATCATTCAGAAACAAACGAAATTGTTAAATCTAAAATTTCTTCAGCTATAGAGAATAATCTAACAGCAATATTATGTATTGGTGAAACTTTAGATGAAAAAAAACAAGCTAAAACACTAATTGTTGTACAAGAACAAATTAAAAATTCACTAAGTAATCGTTCTACTGCTGAAAATACTGTAATAGCTTATGAACCTATTTGGGCTATAGGAACTGGGTTAACGCCGACTAGCAATGAAATCTCCGAAGTTCATGCTGAAATTCGTAAGTTTTTATCTTCTTTAAGAGGAGAAGATTTTGCCAATAAAATAAGAATTTTATATGGTGGCTCTTTGAACCCATCTAACGCTAAAGAGATATTATCTATTGCTGATGTTGATGGTGGTTTAATTGGTGGTGCTTCATTAAAACATGAAGATTTTTGTAAAATTATTGATTCAATATAAGGAAAAACTCGAATGATAACTGTTTTTTATGTAATACAGCTTGTTGTGGCCTCTTTACTAATTTTAGTAGTGATGTTTCAAAAATCAGAAGGAGGAACTTCACTGGTAAGCAGTAACACTTACAATTCTTTTTTCTCTTCAAAAGCCATGGTTGCTAATCCTTTAACCAAGATTACCATTGTTTTAGGTTTTGCTTTGTTCCTTAATAGTATTGTTATAGGTGCAATTAATATCAATAAAAGGTCAAATGATGATGCTTTATTAGATAAAATTCAACAAATTAATGAAGAAAAAAATAAAATTAATGATGTAGAAAAAACTCCAAAAGCTCCTTTAGGTAACAAGTAGTTTTATAAATAAACATTAAAAGCAAATAGGTAGCAAACTATTTGCTTTTTTAGACTAAGATCTTAAAAGATAAGTTTGTATTAAAATTAACATCTAAGGTGAATAGGATGAAATATATATTTATTACAGGTGGTGTTACATCTTCCTTAGGTAAGGGAATTGTTGCTGCTAGTTTAGCTGCTTTATTGAAATCGCGTGGATATAAAGTTAGAAATAAAAAAATGGATCCTTATCTGAATGTTGATCCTGGAACTATGAGTCCTATTCAACATGGTGAAGTTTTTGTAACAGATGATGGGGCAGAAACAGATCTAGATTTAGGGCATTATGAACGATTTACAAGTAATTCTTGTAATAAAAATGATAGTATTAGTGCTGGTAAAATTTACTTTGATGTTTTAGAAAAAGAAAGAAGAGGAGATTATTTAGGTGAAACAATCCAAGTTATACCTCATGTAACAAATGAAATTAAGGCTTTTGTAGAAAGAGATTTAACAAATGAAGATTTCCTAATTTGTGAAATAGGTGGTACTGTTGGAGATATGGAAGCGACTCCATTCTTAGAAGCAGTAAGGCAATTTTATAATGAATATGGTCATGAAAATGTTTTGTTTATACATTTAACTTTAATCCCATATTTAGAAGCCGCTGGGGAGATTAAGACAAAACCAACACAACATTCAGTTCGTGAGTTACAATCTTTAGGAATTAAGCCAGATATTCTTTTATGTAGATCTTCTCATGAAATTTCAGAAGCAGAAAAAAAGAAAATTTCATTATTTTGTAATGTTGATATTAAAGATGTTATTGCTGGATATGATGCAAATAGTATTTATAAAATACCACTTATTTATCATAAACAAGGTATAGATGAGAGAGTTTTATATCATTTTGGAATCAAAGATAATAAAATTGATGTATCTAAATGGGAAGAAATTGAAGATAAAATAAATAACTCTAAAGAAGTGGTAACGGTAGCAATTGTTGGTAAGTATACAATCTTAAAAGACGCTTATAAATCTATAAATGAGGCTTTGGCTCATTCCGGAATACAAAATAATATTAAGATTAATATTCGTTGGATAAATTCAGAAATTTTTGAAAATAATGAACTATCTTATTCAGAAACTTTTTCGGGAGTACATGGAATAATAGTAGCACCAGGATTTGGAGAAAGAGGAGTTGAGGGTAAGATAAAGGCCGTTAATTATGCAAGGGTAAATAATATCCCATTTTTAGGGATTTGCTTTGGTATGCAAATGGCAGTTATTGAAGCTTGTAGAAATTTACTAAATATTAAAGATGCAGTTTCAAGTGAGATATCTTGTAAAGGAGAACATGTAGTAGGTTTAATTACAGAATGGATGAAAAATGGTGAAGTTCAACAAAGAACCACATCTTCTAATTTAGGTGGAACTTTAAGATTAGGATCATATGATTGTGTTTTAAAAGAAGGATCTAAAATTGCAGAAATTTATGGATCTAATCTAATTAAAGAAAGACATAGACATAGATATGAAGTAAATACTAAATATAAAGATGCCTTAGAAGAAAAAGGTCTAATTTTTAGTGGTATGTCTCCAGATTTTTTACTGCCTGAAATAGTGGAACTTAAAGGACATCCTTGGTTTATTGGTGTGCAATTTCACCCAGAATTAAAATCAAAAATATTTGTGCCACATCCATTATTTGTCTCTTTTGGTAAAGCTGCATTTGATTATAAAAATAATTCTACTAAATAAAAAAATAAGTAAATTATATACTATGATAAACCAGATTTTTTTTGGGTTAAGAATTCTAAAGTAAATATAACTAATGTTTTTACAACATAATATTTTTTTAGTGAATTTGTTTTTGTCAAGTATTTTTTGTATATAATTAGCAAACATAATAAGATAAATATATATGATTATTTTAAATAATAGGTGATTAAAATGATAACCGAATTAAATAAAATTGTAAAAATTAATAATATAAATATTGCAAATAATCTTCCGTTTACACTAATTGCAGGTCCTTGTGTTTTAGAAAATAGAGATCATGCTATGTTTATGTGTGCTGAATTGATTAAAATCACTCAAGAATTAGGTATAAATCTTATATACAAAAGTTCTTATGATAAGGCAAATAGAACTTCAATTTCAGCAATTCGTGGATTAGGGATCAAAGATTCTTTAGAAATATTTCAAGATATTAAAGATAAATTCGATATTCCAATTATTACAGATGTTCATGAACCTCATCATTGTGCTGAAACTGCTGAAGTTGTAGATGTTTTACAAATTCCTGCCTTTTTATGTCGTCAAACAGATTTATTACTAGAAGCTGGCAAAACTGGTCGTGTAATTAATGTAAAAAAAGGACAATTTTTAGCGCCTTGGGATATGAAAAATATTGTTTCTAAAATAGAGAGCACAGGGAATAAAAATATTATGTTATGTGAAAGAGGAGCCTCTTTTGGATATAATAATTTAGTAGTAGATATGACTTCATTTCCAATTATGGCACAAACAGGATATCCTGTAATTTTTGATGCTACTCATTCTGTACAAAAACCAGGTGGACTTGGTGAAAAAACTGGTGGTAATCGAGAATTTGCTCCAATTTTAGCAAAAGGTGCCTTAGCTATAGGTGTAGCTGGCATATTTATGGAAGTTCATCAAGATCCAGATAACGCTCCAAGTGATGGTCCTAATATGATAAAACTATCCGAAACTAAAAAAATTCTTGAAAATTTCTTAAAATTTGATAATTTAGCAAAAAATAAATAAAAAAATTTTAACTGATTGCTTTATTTATAAATAGAGTGTTGAATGATGGTTTAAGAAACAAATTTAGAAAGGAGAATTGTTTATAGCGAGGTTTTTAGGTTTTGATATATTTTTTGTAATATACAGATTCATAATTACTAAAATTATATTTTAGGATAATTTTGGTATTACAACTTTTTATATTAATAGATTTAAAATAATGTTGCTAGCATTTTTATTTTTAATTAAATTAGTTTTTATTCTTTTAATAAGATAAGATGTGGAGAAATATCATTTTTTGATTTTTAATGTATCTTGGTCTTTAGGATTATAAATACAATTTTATATTTGGTTATTTTTTCAGTAATATTTTTTCTAAGAAAAAAATATCGGAATGATATCTTGTTGAAAATTTAAAAATAAATCTTTTAAAATGGGTAAAAGATTTTGTAGAAAAAAATCAAGATTTATCTTACTTATCAAAAAAAGAAGCATCAAGATTATTTAATAATATTTAGTACATTGTTCTTGCAATATATTAATAATTAGTGTAGATTACTATTTAGTATATTGGTAGCATATGCTATTAGTTGCTAAATACACACATAAGTTGATGGTATAGAATTAAGTTTCTATATCTGTTCTGGTGAGTTTTAATAACTTGCAGGCTTATGGAGGAAACAACCAGAAGAAAGGAAAAATTAATGGTTAATTTTACAATTCAACAATTGTTAGAAAATGGTGTGCATTATGGTCATAGTACTAGAAGATGGAATCCTAAAATGGCTCCATTTATTTATGGTACTTATAATAATGTCCATATAATCAATTTACAAAAAACTGCTCCCATGTTAGCAAACGCTTTAGAAAACATTAAAAAAGTTGTTTCTAATGGGGGTAGAGTTCTTTTTGTAGGAACAAAAAAACAGTCTACTCCAATTATTAAAGAATATGCAGAAAATTGTGGGCAATATTATGTTAATCATCGTTGGTTAGGTGGTATGCTAACAAACTGGAAAACTATTTCTAATTCTATTGCTAGACTAGATTCTTTAGATAAACAAATAGAAGAAGGGATGGCTGGTTTAACTAAAAAAGAAAAATTAGAATTAACAAGAACTCGTGACAAATTAAACCTTGTATTAGGTGGGATTAGAAAAATGGGGGGGCTGCCCAATTTAGTTATTGTATTAGATACAGTTCAAGAAACCATTGCTATTGAAGAATCAAAAAAATTACGTATTCCAATAGTAGGAATTACAGATACAAATGCAAATCCTGATTGTGTTGATTTCCCTATCCCTGGAAATGACGATGCAATTAAATCAATTAGATTTTATTGTGAAATTATTTCTCAAGCAGTCTTAGAAGGCTTAAAAGAAGAAGTTGCTTCTAAAACATCAGATATTGGTGCTTCTGAAAATTTAGATATGCTAAATACTAAAAAAACTAAAGTTGTTGCTGAAAAAAGTAAAAAAGCTGAAGAAGTTGTAAAAACTACAGAAGAATAAATTATTGCTTAAAAGTTTTAAATTTAAATTAATTATTCATAATTTTATTTAACTCGTAGCTTTTTAATAATATATAAAAGAATCAAAGAGGAAATTAATGGCAGAAGTTACAGCTAGTTTAATTAAAGAATTAAGAGAACGTACAGGTTCTGGAATGATGGATTGCAAAAAAGCATTAGAAGAATCTTTTGGAGATATGGAAGTAGCTATTGATTGGTTAAGAAAAAAAGGGCTATCCAATGCAGCAAAAAAATCGGATAGAGTAACAGCAGAAGGTCTAGTTGCTGTGCATATAGAAGAAAATGAAGGAGTTGTTTTAGAAGTTAATTCGCAGACAGATTTTGTTGCTAAAAATGAAAAATTTCAAAGCTTTGTTAGAAAATTATCTAAAATGGCATTGCAAGTAGAAGACGTAGAATCTTTAAAAAAATTACCTTATGAAGATGGTAAAAATGTTGAAGAAGAATTAACAAATTTAATTTCTGTAATAGGTGAGAATATTACTATTAGAAGATTTAAAAAAGTAAAACCAGAAGGTAAACTATTTTCTTATGTTCATAATTCTGTGGTAGAAGGGTTAGGGAAAATAGCTGTGGTAGTATCTTTTTCTAATGAAGGTACTCCTGAAGCTATAGGTAAACAATTAGCTATGCACATCTCAGCTACTCAACCTGAAGCATTAAATATAGAATCTTTAGATCCTGTTTTAGTTGAAAGAGAAAAGGAAGTTCAAAAAGCAAAAGCCTTAGAAGAAGGTAAACCTGCTGATATAGTAGAAAAAATGCTACAAGGTAGAATAAATAAATTTTATCAAGAAGTTTGCTTGTTAGAACAATCTTTTGTTATAGATCCAGATAAAAAAGTATCTCAAGTTCTCAAAGAAAATGGTGCATCACTTGTTGATTATGCTTACTATGTTTTAGGTGAGGGCATAGAAAAAGAAGAAACAGATTTTGCGGCAGAAGTTGCTAAAACTATTGCTCAATAATTTTTGTAAAAATTAGCCTCTTATGGGGCTATTTTTTTATATTGTTATATTTGCTAATTTTAGGGTTTTTTATATATGAAATACAAAAAAGTTTTGTTAAAATTATCGGGTGAAGCTTTATCTGATAGCTCTTATATCATATCAAAACAAAAATTAGATCACTTTATTGATGAAATTAAATCTGTTTATGATTTAGGTATAAAAGTTATTATTGTTATTGGTGGTGGAAATATTATGAGAGGTGCTAATACTGGAGATCTTGATGTTACTAGATATAAAGCTGATAATTTGGGAATGCTAGCCACTGTTATGAATGCTATAGTATTAGAAGATGCTTTAATAAAAAAAGGGATTGATGCTATTGCTTTATCGGCTATAGAAATGAATAAAATTTGTAATTTCTATACATCTCAAAATGCAAATAATTATTTAGAAGATAATAAAATAGTTATTTGTAGTGGCGGAATATCAAATCCTTATTTTTCAACTGATACAGGAACAGTAATTAGAGCATTAGAAACAAAATGTGATGCTGTTTTTAAAGGAACTCAAGTAGATGGGATTTATGATGATGATCCTAAAAAAAATACTTCTGCAAAAAGATATGCCTATATTTCTTATGATGAATTTATAGTCAAAGATTTAAAAGTTATGGATGCAAGCGCTATTTTATTAGCAAAAAAAGAAAAGCTACCTATAATAATTTTTGATGTTCATAAAAAGAATTCATTTAAAGAAGTTTTGCTAAATAAAGATAAACAAAGTATTATTAATTAATACTAATGAAAAATAAGAGGATACTATGGCAGAAGAATTTAATATTGATTTACTAAAGTCTACTACTAATTCAAAATTAGACAAAACATTAGAAGTTCTAGATAAAGATTTACAAGGATTAAGAACAGGAAGAGCTACTCCTGCTATGCTTGACAATGTAAAAGTAGAAAATTTTGGGCAAATGGTTCCTATAAGCCAATTAGGTACAATTTCAGTCCCAGATCCAAGAACTCTAGTCATTAATCTTTGGGATAAATCTATGATATTAGCAGTTGAAAGTGCTCTTCAAACCTCAGACTTAGGAATTAATCCTGTCGTATCAGGAGATATAATCAGATTACCAATTCCTCCTATAACAGAAGAAAGACGTAAAGAAATGGTTAAAAGGTCTTCTGAATACTCAGAAAAATCTAAAATAGCTATAAGGCAAATTCGTAAAAATTACTTAGAAGATTTAAAATCAGCTCAAAAAAATAAACTCCTTTCAGAAGATGAATTTAAAAGAGAAAGCGATAGTTTTGAAAAGGTAGTTAAAACGTTCTCTGATAAAATAGATTCTATAATTGATAAAAAATCAAAAGAAATTATGACTATTTAAAGGTAATTCTGTTGTTAAAAAATAACTTGAAACACTTATCAGTTATTATGGATGGGAATAGAAGATGGTCTAAAATTAATAATTTAGACTTTTTTGAGGGTCATAAAAAAGGTAGTGAAAATATAAAATTATTGTTAAAATTAGCAATTGAACATGATATTAAATATTTATCTGTTTATGCCTTTTCATCAGAGAATTGGAGTAGAACTGCTGAAGAAGTTAATTTTTTAAAAGATTTAATACTATTTTATTTAGCTAATGAAAGAGACTATTTTATTAAAAATAAAATTAAATTATTAGTTATTGGTGAATATGTAAAATTTGGAGATGAAGTATTTAAAAAAATAAAGCAACTAGAAGAAGATACTGCAAATTTTGATAATATTATCTTTATTGTAGCTATTAATTATGGTGCTAGATTTGAAATTGTAAAAGCTATTAATAATATTATAAAAGATGTAAAAAATAATAAAATTACAGAAGAATATATAAGTGAAGAATTATTTTCTAATTACCTATATACTAAAAATATCCCTGATCCAGATCTTTTAATAAGAACAGGAGGGGAAAAAAGACTGAGTAACTTTTTGTTGTGGCAATTATCATATTCTGAAATGGTATTTGAAGATATAATGTGGCCAGATTTTAATGAAAATTGCTTTAAAAATGCTTTAAATACATTTTATTCAAGGGAACGCAGAATTGGAAAATAAATTAAATCCAGAAGATATTGAAGAATATAAAAAAATGTATATAGAGTTACTAAAATTAGAATTGATAAACTTAGATTTTTCTAATCAGGAGTTAGCGGATGATTTATATGATGGATTACAAGAAGTTCCCGATGGTTTTCCTGAAGAATTAGTAGATTGGCATAAAAATGAATTAATAAATGCTTTTTGTAAAGATTATAAATCAAAAAAATAATTAAATAAAAAATACAATTAATATTCGGTATAGATAATGATTTCTGAAGAACAAAAAAACTCAAAAGTGGTGGAATTTTATGTAAGAACAGCATCAGCTGTAGTCTTATTCCCTCCTGTGTTTTATTCTGTTTATAATGGAGGGATGTTATATTTTTCATTATTATTTATAGTTGTAATTTTAACAGGATGGGAATGGAATAAAATAGCAGGTAATTGGTCTTTTGGTATAGATTCTATGTTTTTAATTACTGTAGTAATGTTAGTAATGACTACAAGTTTTATGGATCATTTATCTGTAGGTATTGTTATTATGTTACTAGGAGCATATATAACTTATGTTTTAAGTAAAATTAGAGCAAAATCAGAAAAAACTCATGTAATACCTGAATACATAAATAGGCCTAATTGGTTTTTTTGGGGAACAATATATTTATCTTTAGCTTTTTTAGGTTTAGCATATATTATTAATACCGATTATACTGGTCTTACAATGATATGGGTATTTTTAGCAACAATTTGCAATGATATTTTTGCTTACATTTTTGGATCTATCATCAAAGGTAAAAAAATAGCTCCTAAAATAAGTCCAGGAAAAAGTTGGTCTGGATTTATTGCTGCAGCTTTGTCTACAACTATTTTATCTTACTTTTTTGCTGTTTCCATAGGTAGTAATAATGAATTATTAATTATGGCTATTGGATTTTTTATGGCGTTTTTTGCTCATTTTGGCGATATGCTGGAATCTTCTTTTAAAAGATATCTAAAAATTAAAGATACTTCAAATCTAATACCAGGGCATGGTGGAATATTAGATAGAATAGATGCTGTAATTATGGTTGCGCTATTTATTAGTATTGTTAGTATTATTTTAGGTGTTAGTCCTTTATATTTAAAATAAGATATTTTATGATTGTATTATTTTTAGTAATTAATTTATTTTTATTTATCATAGGTAATATTGTATGGACTTATAGTTTACCAAATATTTTTATTTTTGGTTTAAATATCCCTATAATACAAATATTGTTGTCAGAGTTATCTTTTATTGTTCTTTATACGGTAATAGACAAAGGAAATATAAAGTTTGGTTGGGTATTTGCAATAGTATCAGTTATTATGACAATGCAATTATTTTTACCTTTTTATAAATTTTTATTTTATTCTGCTAATGTGCAATATTTTTCAGTTACAATTTCTATAGTTGCTATTATTATTAATAGTATAGTAGTTAGAAAACTTATTTCTTCAGGGTTTAGTAAACTTTTTAGCTCAAGAATATCAACAATTTTAGCAAGTTTAGCAGAAATATCTTTATTTGCTTTTTTGCTAGATATAGGTATTCAGGGTGCTATTAGTACAATTTTAGTAAGAATTTGTTTTGTTTCAATTGTACCAAAAATATTTTTTCATAAACAATAACAATAGGAGTTTTTTTATGATAATAGATTATTTAAAAAATAAAAATTTATATTTGGATGAAAAATTACAGAAAATATTAGATTTTATACAACAAACAAAATTTAGTAAAATTACAGAAAATAAAATATTTATTGATGATTATAGTTTTTTTATTATATCCGATATATTTACAAAACCGCAAGAAGAAGGTTTTTGGGAATCTCATAAAAAATATATAGATATCCACTATGTATTAGAAGGATCAGAATTAATAGGATATGAAAATATTACTAATTTAGAGGTTAATAAGCCTTATAATGAAGAAAAAGATTTGATAACCTATCATGGAAATATTAAAAATGCAATTGAATTAACACAAGGCATGTTTTTAGTTGCATATCCCGAAGACGCTCATATGTCAAATATATCTACAAAATTAGAGATTTCTCCTTTAAAAAAAATTATTTTTAAAATTAAATACTAAAACAAAACAACTTTATGCAACTATAGATAGTATGAACTTAATTATCCAAAAATTTTCTAAAAGATCAAATTATACAGGCTAACATAAAAAAATTATAAAAACGAGAAATCATGTTAAAGGTATTTAAATAAAAAACTACTTATTATAATCAGATCAGTTTGTGTTTTGTACTTTGGTAATTAAAAATTATCGTATCTATTTAAAAAATCTTCTAAATTAAATACCTTTACTTAGAAGAGCAATATCATAAGCTATTTCTTTTAACGCTTTAATATAACTTTCTAAGTACTTTTTCTTTTTATATGAGGTTAAGTATTGAAAATCCTAAAACAGACAAAATAGAAACACTTATTAATAAAAAATTTATAGAAACAAATGTTTTTTTCTATAATAACAATTATATACCAATAAAAAGTAAAATAAACCCATTTTTATAAAAAAATAATAGCGAAATACCATAATGATATCATTTTTTAATATTAAAAATAATTTAAATTAAATACAAATTTTATTTTTTACCATGTGCAGAATTTTCTTTAATTGTAGATATTGAAATTTCTACCAATTCAGCATTTTTCTTAAATTCTTCAAGATTTTTAGCACCAACATAAGTTAAAGAAGACCTTAATCCTCCTTCAATATTTTGTAATACTTCCGTAATAGATCCTTTATAAGGCACTAAGAAGCTATCTCCTTCAAAAGTTCTCCATTTAGCTACTTTACCTTGAAATTCATAAGATTCTTGAGATGCAGATCCTCTATATTGTTTGTAATGAGAATTAACAATCTCACCAGGTCCTTCTTCAACACCAGCCAACATAGATCCTAACATAACAGCCTTTGCACCAACTGCTAAGGCTTTAGCAATATCTCCAGGGTATTTTTTACCACCATCTGATATAATATTACTATTAGGATTATGATTAATTGAATCTATCACAGCAGATAACTGTGGAATACCACAACCAGTTTGAACTCTAGTTAAACAAGCAGAACCACCACCAATACCAACTTTTAAAGCCATTGGTTCTGATACGCAATACTCTCTAAATTGTTTAATGCTTTCACCAGTTGCAAAGTTACCAACAATAATTCCAATATTTTTATGCTTAGATGCAATATTATTATACTGATTAACAACAGACATTTGTGCTCCATGAGCCACATCTATACATAAAATATTAGCTCCAGCTTCAATTAAACTTTCAGCTCTTTTAAGCTCATAATCACCAAGTCCAATAGAGATAATTGCATTTGAATTTTCTGACTTAACTTTATTAAATGCTTTAATATTTTTTTCTATACTAGAAAATCTATGTAAAGCACCTATTGCATTGTTTTTTTGCATGGCAATAGCAACATCAGCATTAGTAACTGTATCCATATTAGCTGAGATAACAGGCAAGTTTAATATCAACTCCCCAATTGTAGAACTTAAACTAACATCCTTACGGCTAGTAATATTTGAGAATTTAGGTTTTATTAAAACATCATCAAAAGTAATAAATTTATCCACTCTTTACTCCTAAAAAATTATACGGACTATTCTATCATTATTGAATGCAAATAAAAAGAATTTATTGAAAATAATTATAAAAAAATATATAATGACAATAATTATGAGATAACTAGGGGTTTGTTGTTTGCGTAAAAATATATATATTCTCTATGGGTGTTTTTTGTTTCTTTTTCTTCAAGGTTGTTCTAAAGTAGAAATTTATAACCCTAATTATTATAAATCATCTTCATTAGAATACGGTTCATTACCAAGTTTGGTTCCTACATTTGTGTTGTGTCAAGAGTTATTTGCAAAAAAAGAAGATGTTGAATTTGAGGCAAATTTAGCTTGTTCAACAATAAAAAGAAAGGCAAAAATTGTTAAAAAACAAATATTTAATACATGTTATCTTTTATCTCCAATATCAAATACATATGAGTGTGTTGAACCTATAACAGATACTATGTAATCATAAACAATTAAGGATTAGCTATGGCTTTAAAAATAACAACAGACTGTACAAATTGTTCAGCTTGTGAACCAGAATGTCCAAATAATGCAATTACTCAGGGTGATGAAATTTATGTTATCGATCATGCCCTTTGTTCTGAATGTATTGGAGCATTTGATGAATCCCAATGTGTTGCTGTTTGTCCTGCTGATTGTATCATTTTAGATGAAAAATTTAAAGAAACTCAAGAAGAATTACTTAATAAATATAAAAAAATTCATAATTTAATATAAAGGGAAAAATTTTATGTCTGATAATAATCCTGTTGAAAAACATTTAAAAGATTACAAGAAGCCAAGTTACTTAATATCTAAGACTATATTAGATTTTACTCTTTTATCTGATAAAATCATTGTAAAATCGGATTTAAGCATCAAAAGAAATAGTGATGAAAAAAATCTTGTCCTTAATGGAGAAGAATTAATTACTAAATCTGTTTATATTGATGGAGTTGAAAAAAAACTAGGTAAACATTATGAAATAAATGAATTAGAAAATATTCTAACATTATTTGAGGTTCCAGAAAAATTTAACTTACAAACAGAAGTAGAAATAAATCCATATACTAACACTAAATTAATGGGAATTTATAAAAGTAATTCATGTATTGCTTCTCAATGTGAACCAGAAGGATTTAGACGCATTACTTGGTTTATAGATAGACCAGATGTTATGAGTACATGGCAAGTTAGCATCAATGCACAAAAAGATATGTATGAAACATTGCTATCTAATGGCAATTTAATTTCTGATAGCTTAAATGGAAACATTAGAACTTGTGTTTTTGATGATCCTTTTCCAAAACCATCTTATTTATTTGCTTTTGTAACTGGTAATTTTGATATTTGTACTAAACAATTTAAAACTATGTCTGGTCGTGATGTTAAACTTGCTGTTTATGTAGAGCGTGGCAAAAAAAATCAGGCACAATTTGCATTAGATAGCTTAGCTTTATCTATGAAGTGGGATGAAGATACATTCGGTTTAGAATACGAATTAGATGTTTTTTCTATTGTTGCAGTGAGTGATTTTAATTTTGGAGCTATGGAAAATAAAAGTTTAAACATTTTTAATGAAGCCTATGTGTTAGCAGATCCTTACATTGCAACTGATGATGATTTCTTTAATATTGAATCGATTGTAGCTCATGAGTACTTTCATAATTTTACAGGAGATAGAATCACTTGTAGAGATTGGTTTCAAATAACTTTAAAAGAAGGTTTAACAGTATTTAGAGATCATATTTTTTCAGAAGATATTCGCCATAAAGATATTGTTAGAATTAATAATGTTGAAGTTCTTAGGAATTACCAATTTCAAGAAGATAAAGGACCTCTAGCACACCCAATTAGACCGCAATCTTATATAGAAATGAATAACTTTTATACAACCACGGTTTACGAAAAAGGATCTGAAGTTATTAGAATGATAGAAACTCTAATAGGAAAAGATAATTTCAAAAAAGGTATAGATACTTATTTTGAACTATTTGATGGACAAGCTGTAACTTGTGAAGATTTCATATATTCAATGGAAAAAGCTAGTGGTATATCTTTAGAAAAATTTAAACAATGGTATCAGCAATCAGGAACTCCAATTGTAGATGTTAAAACATCTTATGATTCTAATTTTAAAAAGTTTTCTATTATTGTAAGTCAAACTAATAATGTAACTTTTGATCAAAAAGATAAAAAAGATCTCGTTCTACCGCTAAGATTGGCTTTGTTTAATTCAAAAGGAGAGCAACTTCAATTGAAAATGAATGGGCAAACTATTAGTGATGAATATATAGCAGTATTGGATAGTAAATCTTCAGAGTTTTCATTTGAAAATGTAGATGAATTACCAATTCTATCTATAAATCGTTCTTTTTCAGCACCAATTATCTTAAATTTTGAACAAACAGATGAAGAATTATCTATTTTAATGAATCATGATAGTGATGGTTTTAATAGATTTGAATCTGCTCAAAAATATTTTAGAAAACATATGCTAAATATAATTGAAAGACTAGGAAAAAGTGAGGAAATACAACAAAAAGAAGTTAATAAATTAGTTTCCCCTTATGCTTCTTTATTGAAAAATTATAAATTAGATATGTATATGACCTCAACTATGTTGAGGCTTCCTAGTTTTGTTTCTTTAGAAATGAATTTTTCAAAAAATTTACCACTAGATAACATATTAAAAACTATTAGCATGTTTGAGATTGCAATAGCAACCATTTATGAAAAAGATCTACTTAATATATTTAATTCTATAGAAGATAATGAAGAAGAATTTTCAACAATTATGATGGGTAAAAGAAGTCTTAAAAATAGAAGTTTATTTTTCTTATTAAAAACTAAAAAACAAGAATATTTAAGTATTGCTGTAGATTATTTTGCAAAAACAAAATCTATGACTAAAAAAATTGGAATTTTATCTGCAACAAAGGATTTTTTAAATACTCCTGAACATGCTGAAATTTTTAGTTCTTTTTATAAAGATTTTATAAATTATCCAACAGCATTAAATAAATGGTTCTTAATTTCAGCAAGCATAGAGCATAAAGATTCGATAGAAAATGTTAAAAGACTAGCAACATTAGATACATTTAGTTATACAAACCCTAATAAAGTTCGTCATTTATTTGGTGGATTTATGTCTAATCAATCTGCATTTCATAATATAGATGGAAGTGGATATAAATTATTAGAAGAAATAATTATTAAAATGGATAGAATTAATCCGAGTATTTCAGCAAATCTAGCTAAAAATTTATCTAAGTTAAATATACATACTGAAAATAGAAAAAAATTAATGAAACAATCTATTGATAATATTTTATCTACAAAAGATATATCTAAAGGTTTATACGAAATTTTATCAAAATCTGTTAGTAAATAATAACAAAAGGTAAAATGAAATGAAACAAAAAATAAGAAAAGCTATTTTCCCAGTTGCAGGATTAGGAACAAGATTCTTACCTGCTACTAAGGTTGTTCCTAAAGAAATGATGCCTATTTTTAATAAACCAATAGTTCAATATGCAGTAGAAGAAGCCATATCTGCTGGAATAGAAGAGTTTATTTTTGTAACAGGCCGTGGCAAGGTTATTATAGAAGATCATTTTGATATTTCTTATGAATTAGAACAACACCTAGATAATAATAATAAAGCTTATTATAAGGATATTATTTCTCAAGGTATTCCCAAACCTGGTAAAGCATTTTTTACAAGACAACAATCTCCAATGGGTTTAGGTCATGCTATTTGGTGTGCAAAAGCATTAGTTAATAATGAACCTTTTGCAGTATTACTACCAGATGAATATTTAAAGTCTTTTCCCTCATGCTTAAAAAATATGGTTGATATATATAATAATCAAGAAGATATAGAAATTCTTTTAGCTTACCAAGAAGTTCCGTGGAATCATGTTTCTTCTTATGGTATCCTTGATACTGATAAAAAAATAGCTACTAATTATTTAGTAAAAGTAAAATCAGTTATAGAAAAACCTTTATCAGAAGAAGCACCATCAAATTATGCTATTATTGGTAGATATATTTTACAGCCTACAATTTTTGATTTTTTAGAAAAATCTCAAAGAGGAGTGGGAGGAGAAATTCAGCTTACTGATTCAATAGAAAAAATCATTTTAAATCATCCAACATATGGATACAAGTATAAAGGTGATAGATTTGATTGTGGTAATCCGCTAGGATTACTAGAGGCATCTATAGATGTAGGATTAGATAATTATGATTATAAAGATAAAATCTTAGAAATTTTAAAAAAGAAACTTATAATATAATTTATACTAAGTATAAAAAGTTTTTTTGTAGTAGTTTAATATAGTAAAAATTGCTTAGTTGCTTAATTATAAGTTATGTTTAAAATCTTTAATTTAATTATAAAAATGGTGAAAAAATGGAATTTATTCAAAAAAAATTTGGTGAATTAACATCTTTAGAAGTATATAAAATAATTCAGTTACGTATGAATGTATTTATTTTTGAACAAAATTGTATTTATAAAGATTTAGATGATAAAGATTTAGATTCAATTCATATATTTTGTAAAGAGAAAAATGAAATAACCGCATATATCAGAGCGATTCCTAAAGAAATTTCTAAATATAAAGAAGCGTCTTTTGGTAGAGTATGCACAAACCTAAATTACAGAAAGCAAAAAATAGGCATAAAGATTGTAAATAAAGCAATTCAGTATATTTTTAATGAAATGAATGAAGATAAAATTACAATTTCAGCACAAGAATATTTAGTGAATTTTTATTGTAAATTTGGTTTTAAAACTGTAGGTGAAATTTATTTAGAAGATAATATTCCTCATATAGAAATGATACTAGAGAAAAGTGGTTATAAAAAAGTTAGTAAAAAGATACTCATCTAAAAAATAAATCTTTTATGCCTTAATATTTATAATTTTAATATTTCAATTCTTTTTTTATAGGTTTTTACCCACTTTTTAAATATTTTCGTTCAATATATTTATTAAAGATTTTTAATAGGAATTTTATATTTCTAGCATAATTAGAATCGCCTGATTTTGTATTATCAAGCAAAAATTTAGCGTATTTTATGCATGAAGTCATATATTTAGAGTGTTCATCTAAATTAGTAACCTTTAAAAATTTAATTCCACTTTGATTAGTGCCTAAAATATCACCATAACCACGAATTTCCATATCTTTTTCAGCTATATAAAATCCATCATCACTTTGCTTTAAAATAGACAAACGTTTTTTTGCAGTAAATGATATATCTTGTGGATGCAACAATAAACAAATTCCTTGAATATCTGATCTACCAACTCTTCCTCTTAATTGATGTAGTTGTGCTAATCCAAAATGATTAGCATCTTCTATAATTATGATGTTGCACTCTGGAATATCAATACCAACCTCAATAACAGTAGTTGCCACCAAAATTGCACCTGTTGTATTTGCTTTAAAATCTTTTAAGATTTTATCTTTTTCTTCTAGTTTCATTTTTCCATGAACCAAAAATAATTTCCTAGAATTATCTTCTTTCGTTATTGTATATTCTATAAGTTGTGAAGACAAATAATCATATCTATCTATTGATGAGGTTAGTGGTAGTTTTTCCGATATTTCAACCAAAGGACAGACCCAGAAAACTTTCTCTTTTTTCGCTAAAGTTCTTTTTAAACCATCTATAATATCTGGTAATTTATTTTTTGAAACAATATTAGTAATAATGGGCTTTCTATTTTTAGGTTTTTCTTTAATATCAAAATACTTAATATCTCCATATAAAGATAACGCTAAAGTTCTAGGAATAGGTGTTGCTGTTGTTAGTAATAAATTAGGATTATTGCCTTTATTTAGAAGTTTAAGTCTTTGGTCTACACCAAATCTATGTTGTTCATCTATAATGACGAGTCCTAAATTTTTAAATTTTACAGAATCTTGGAATAAAGCATGAGTTCCAATAATAATACCTATATTACCATCGGCTAAATCTTTTAATATTTTCTTTTTAATAGATGTCTTTTCTTTACCCTTAATAATGGCTATTTTAATACCTAAAATATCAGCATATTGAGAAAAATTTCTAAAATGTTGAGATGCTAAAATTTCTGTTGGTGCCATAAATGCTGTTTGATATCCACTTTCTAAAGCAAATAAAATAGCCATAAAACAAACTATGGTTTTTCCACTTCCTACATCTCCTTGTAATAAAATGGTAGATGCATGTTCTTTAAGAAATTCAGATTTTATATTTTCTATAGAATTTTTTTGATCTGTGGTTAATTCAAAAGGAATTTTTTTTTCTAAAATTTTTGTTAGTTTACCACTAATAGTATATTTTAATCCTTGTTTAACTTCTTTTTCTTTTCGAACTGTAAGCAAATTAAAATGATAAGATATCATTTCATCAATAGCTAAACGAGAAATATTTGCTCCATTAACTGATATATCATTAAAAGATTTTGGATTATGAATGCTATTAATAGCTTTTTTAAAAGAGGGTAAATTATACTTTTCTAAATAAGAACTATTTAACCATTCAGGTATATCACAACCATTCAGTATTTTTAACGCTTGTTCTATTAATGTGAAAAATTTATAAGATGAGATATCTTGATGTTGCCTATAAACACATTCTATTGGTTTTATTTTATCGTACAAATAAGTTTTAAGAATTTTATCAGGATGATTAAATGTATACACTCCATTAAAAATATCAGGAGTTCCCAAAATTAGCACTTCTTCATCAATAGGAAGGTATTTTTCTAAATATCCCTTATAAATTTTAAAAAAAGTTATATTAATTAAGTTACCAAGATAATCAGAACAAGTTACCCTAGTAGAACGAGGGCTTTTTTGATAAGAAATCACTTTAACTCTAATAACGCAATGTTGTTTAACTTTTAATTTACTTGCATTTTCACAAAAATTCCTAATAATTAAATTGCTAGGAAAATAAAATAAAAAATCTACAACACGTAACAAACCAATACTGTTTAGTTTAGCACAAGTCTTATCTGCAATATTTTCTAAAGTATTGATAGGGGCTACTAAATCAGATAAACTATATTTCATAAAAAAAGCGATAAAAATAATGATTAATAATATACTAGAATTAAACAATATTTTAAAAAATAATACAAATTATAAATTTTCTAATTTAACAAATGATTTTGCTAAATTTCTTTTATTAGAACTTATTCAGGATAATTCTCAAGACTCATTAATAATTTTCTCAACAGATGCTGAAGCAGAACAATTCTATGATTTTGTTAAGCTATATTCTGATATATCTATTAATTTTTTTCCAAGTTTTTCTATAGAACCATATCAAAATGTTTCACCTCATAAATCTTTAATGGTAAAAAGAATAGAGGTTTTGAGTAATATCTATCTTAATAAAAATCAAAAAAATATAGTAGTTACATCTGTTTTAGGTATTATCCAAAAAACTATAGCAAAAAAGTATTTAGATAATAATTTTTTATTTTTAAAAACAGGAAATGAATTTAAAATGTCAGCTTTAGTAGAGTTTTTAATATCTAAAAATTACAAAAAAGTATCTTTAGTAAGCGAAGAAGGAGAATTTGCACTAAGAGGAGATATTTTAGACATTTGCTCTCCAGAGATTGGAGCAATAAGGATAGATTTTTTTGATGATAATATAGAACGCATGAGGCGTTTTGATGTAATATCTCAAAAATCTTATGAAGATATATTAGAAATTAATATAAAACCTTCTAGTGAAATTTTTCTAAATGAGAAAACAATAGATACATTTAAGCATAATTATCTAAAATTTTTTATAGAATCTAATAAAAAACTATTTGAATTATTAGATAATAATATTCTTTCTAAAGGAATAGAAAATTATATAACACTATTTTATGAAGAAACAGCAACAATATTAGATTATCTTAAAGATTATAATGTTTTTAGCTTTGATAATTTTGATTATCACTTAAAACAAACGGTTGAATCATACCAAGAAGAGTATAATTATTTAATAAATGAAAAAAATATTTTTAAATCTTCAGAAAATATTTTACCACCTAATGCTTTAATTTTAAATGAAAATGAAGTAATTTCTAAAATAGAACAACAATCAAGGTATTATCTAAGCAAAACAAGAGTTGATGAAGAAAATAATATAAATTTTGATGTTAGGTTGCTTGCCCCAGAGTTTAGTGTTTATAAAAAGCGGGAAAAATCTCCACTATATGCTTTAATTAATTTTATAAAAGATAATTCTGATAAACAGTTTTTAATATTTGTATCCACAGATACCTTTTCAGAAAAATTAAGAGTTATGCTTAAAGGATCGCATATTTGTTTTTCTCTAAATAAAAAAGATAATCAACAAGTTAGCATAATAAATAATTCTAACATACAAGAAGGTTTTATTATAGATAACAGAATTATTATTACCGAATATGAAATTACAGGTATAAAAAAAACATTTTCTTCTAAAAAGAAAAAATCTGGTAATAAAATATTACAACAACTATCAACCATAGAAATTGATGATATTATAGTTCATGTTAAACATGGATTTGGTAGATATAAGGGCATTCAAACTTTACCTGTTAATGGTGCAGAACATGATTTCTTAGAAATAGAATACAAAAACAATGAAAAATTGTACGTTCCTGTTGAAAATATTGATGATATAACAAGGAAATCATCTAACAATGATGAAATTAATTTAGATAAATTAGGATCAACAGCTTTTGAGAAAAAAAGCAGTAAAATTAAAGAAAAAATCAAAGATATAGCTTATGATTTAATTCAGCTTGCAGCTCAAAGAATATTAAAAAAAGCTCCAATAATTGATTTTAACCAAGAAGATTACGATGATTTTTTAAAAGGCTTTCCTTATGTAGAAACAGAAGATCAACAAAATGCTATAAACGATGTTATAAAAGATTTAACAACAGGTATACCATCAGATAGATTAATTTGTGGTGATGTAGGATTTGGTAAAACCGAGGTAATACTAAGAGGAGCATTTTTAACTGCTAATTCTGGTTATCAGGTAGCAGTTATATCTCCAACCACGCTTTTATGTAATCAGCATTATAATAACTTTAAAGAAAGATTTAAAGATTTTCCAATAAGAATAGAACAATTATCAAGATTTTCTACTCCGATTAAAAGAAAACAATATAAAAAAGAATTATCAGATGGAAAAATTGATATTATTGTAGGGACTCATGCTCTGTTAGCAAAAGATATTAAGTTTAAAAATTTATCTTTAATAGTAATAGATGAAGAACAAAGTTTTGGTGTGCTTCACAAAGAAAAACTAAAAACTCTTAAAGAAGAAGTTCATATTTTAACTCTAAGCGCAACCCCAATTCCAAGAACTATACAATTAGCTTTTAAAGGAATAAAAGAACTAAGTACTATTTCTACACCTCCTGTTGATAAACTTCCTATTATAACTTATGTTTTACCAATAGATTATATCGCTATTAAAAAGGCTCTATTAAAAGAAAAAGAGAGAGGTGGACAAATTTTCTTTGTATGTCCAAGGATATCAGATATAGGAGGAATAAAAACAGCAATAGATAATCTAAATTTAGACATTTCTTATGCTGTAGCACATGGTCAAATGCCAACAGAAATAATAGAACAAAACATGTTAGATTTCAAAGAGAAACAATATGATATGTTAATATCTACCAATATTATTGAATCAGGAATTGACTTACACAATGTAAATACAATAATTATCTTAAGATCTGATATTATGGGTTTAGCACAATTATATCAGCTACGAGGCCGTGTTGGTAGAGGGCAAAATCAAGCATATGCTTATCTGTTATATGATAATCTTAAACCATTAAATCCAAAAGCAGAAAAAAGATTACAGGTACTACAAAATTTAGATTACTTGGGAGCTGGTTTTTCTTTAGCAACTTACGACTTAGATATGAGAGGTGCAGGAAATTTACTTGGCGAAGAACAATCAGGACAGGTAGAAGAAATTGGATCTGAGCTATATCAAAAATTGTTAGAACAAGAAATAAAACATATCAAAAATATTGTTAAAAAAGATTCTAATCAAAATGCAAGTTATTATAATTTTAGTCCTAATATTAGTTTGAATATACCAGTTTTTATACCTAAAAAATATATTTCAGATATGGAAACAGCAATGGAAATATATCAAAGGATTGGAGCAATAGAAACTTATCAAGAAATTGTAGATGTAAAAGAAGAATTGCAAGATAGATTTGGCAATTTACCATATCAAGTAGAAAATTTATTAACCTCAATAGAGTTAAAAATATCAGCCAAATTGGCATTAATAGAAAAAATAATTTTTGGATCAAAAGGAATACAACTTACTTTTTATAAACAGAGTTTTAATAAAGTAGATGAGCTTTTGAATTACATTCAAAGTAAACAAGGTTTATTGAATTTAAAACCAGAAGGCTCTATAGTTATAAGTTCTAATGATCTAGAAAGTAGAGAACAAATAAGGTTAACATTGCAAGTATTAGAAGATATTAAAAATTTGTAATGCAGTATCTTTTTAGACAACTATAAAAGTCATAAAATAAGATAAACTTTATTCTGATTTTTTAAGTGATTTTGATATATAATTGTCTATCTCAAGTTTTTTATCACATTTGTCTTTTAATTTTTCTTCAACTGGCAATCAATATTTTTAGTAAGGGATTTAGTTACACATTTACAATATAGCTTTTTTTTTGTATCATTATTATTAATAAAAGGTTAATTAATTTAATGGAATTATTGTTATATGTCTAAATCTTATTATATTACTACTCCAATTTACTACGTTAATGATAAACCTCATATAGGACACACATATACAAATTTGGCTTGTGATATTTTAGCAAGATTTAAAAGAATGGATGATTATGAGGTTCTTTTTTTAACAGGATCTGATGAACATGGACAAAAGGTAGAAAAATCGGCAATAGCAAAAAGAATCAGACCTCAAAATTTTGTTGATGAAATATCTCAAACCTTTAGGGATCTTACTCCATTGTTAAAATTAACAAATGATGATTTCATAAGAACAACAGAAGAACGACATAAAAAAAGTGTATCTTATCTTTGGGAAACGATAGAAAAAAATAGTTATATCTATAAAGATAAATATAGTGGCTGGTATGCAATTAGAGATGAAGCATTTTATTCTGAGGAAGAGTTAATTATAAAAGAAAATGGGATAAAAGTAGCTCCAAGTGGAGCAGAAGTAGAATGGCGTGAAGAAGAAAGTTATTTTTTTAAATTATCAAAATTTCAAGATCAATTATTAGAATATTATGATAATAATCCAAACTTTGTTGCACCAAAATCTAGGTTTAATGAAGTGTATTCATTTGTAAAAGGTGGATTGAAAGATTTATCTATTTCTAGGTCATCATTTTCTTGGGGAATTCCTGTTCCTAATGATAATAAACATGTTATATATGTATGGTTAGACGCATTAACAAACTATATTAGTGCTTTAGATTATCCAAATAATACCGATAAATTTAGTAAATTCTGGTCTAATGCTATACATATAGTAGGTAAGGATATTATAAGATTTCACGCCGTTTATTGGCCGGCATTTTTAATGGCAGCAAAATTGCCACTTCCTAAAAAGATTTTTGCGCATGGTTGGTGGATGAATGAAGGTGAAAAAATCTCAAAATCTCTAGGAAATGTTATAGATCCTAATGATTTAATTCAAAAATATGGGTTAGATCAGGTTCGTTATTTTTTATTTAAAGAAGTTCCATTTGGTAATGATGGTGATTTTTCTCATGAAAGCATGATAAATAGGGTTAATAATGATTTAGCTAATGGGTATGGCAACTTGTTGCAAAGAAGTTTGTCAATATTAAATAAATCTTTTGATGGAAGAATACCAAATCATCAATTAAGCGATGAACAAACAATTTTTTTATATAATGTTATTAAAGATTTAGAAAGTTTAAGAGAATACATAGATAATCAAGAATTTTCTAAATATTTAGAAAAAGTTTGGGAAATAATAAGATATGGTAATTCATATATAGACAAAAAAGCACCTTGGACTTTACTAAAAGAAGGAAATAAAAAAGAAGCAGGAAAAGTGCTAACTTTTATTATGGAATTAGTAAGAATAGTTTCTATTTATCTGCATCCATTTATGCCAGAGGCTACTTCTAAGATTTTTTCTCAACTAAATTTTAATGAGGATATTAAATTTAGCTCATTAGGAAGTTACTTTAAGAGTAATCATAATCTGTCCAATCCAAAGCCAGTATTTGTAAAGATTCAATCTAATCTTAATCTGTAACTTTAAAAGTAAAAAATAAGAGGATTATAATGTTTATAGATAGCCATTGTCATTTAGGATTTAGAGAATTAGGTGAACATACAAAAGAAACCGAAGAAATTCTTATTGAGGCAAAAAATAAAGGGATAGATATTATTTTAGATATCGCAACAACAGTTTCTAAATTTTCGCAATACATTGATTTTACTAATAATAACGATATGTTATACAGCGCGATTGGAATTCATCCTTTGCATTTACAAGAAAATTTATCTTTTAGCAAAAAAGATATTATAAAACATATATCGGAAAAAAAATTAATAGCTATTGGTGAAACGGGATTAGATTATTTTTATTCTAAAGAAGAAGAAAAGCTTCAAAAGAAATTTTTTGAAGAACAAGCAGAAATATGTTCTGAATATAAACTTCCAATTATAATTCATACAAGAAATGCAGAAGAAGATACAGTTGATATGTTAAGTAATTATTCTAAAAATTGGGGAATAACAGGAGTTATTCATTGCTTTAGTGGAGATATATCGTTAGCTAAAAAATTTCTTGATATTGGTTTTTATATTTCTCTAAGTGGAATTGTAACTTTTAAAAAGTCAATAGAACTTCATGAAGTGGCTAAGTATGTTCCAAAAGATAGAATTTTAACTGAAACAGATGCTCCATACTTAGCTCCTGTTCCATATAGGGGTAAAATTAATAAACCAGCTTATGTAAGGCATACAACAGAATTTATAGCAAATCTAAGAGGGCAGTTAGTAACTGATTTTGCTATGGATGTAAAATCTAATTTTTTCAATTTATTTAATAAAGCTAGGTAAGTTAAATATGATAGAAAAGTCTTATAAAATTACAATATTAGGATGTGGAGGATCAATAGGGGTTCCAAGTATAGAAAAAGGATGGGGCAACTGCGATCCTAATGAGTCTAAAAATAATAGAACAAGAACCTCAGCTCTAATAGAAATAAAAGAAAAAGGCAAAGAAAATTACAATATATTAATTGATGTAAGTCCTGATTTTCGTCATCAAGCATTAACTACATCTATTAAACAAGTAAATAGCATATTATTTACACATGCTCACGCTGATCATATTTTAGGAATTGATGACATTAGAAGTATAAATAGAATAATGCAAAAATCTATAAATGCTTATGCAGAAAGTACAACATCAAAATGGATAAAAAGCACATTTGGCTATGTATTTACACCGCATCCTGTTGGTATAGTAGATATATTTTATAGACCCCAAATTAATTTAAAAGATATTAACTATTATGAAGAGTTAATATTAGAAAATAATTCTGTAGTATTACCAACAAAACAAATTCATGGTAGAATAGAAACTACAGGATTTGTTATAGATAATAGAATTGGTTATGCTACAGATTTTGTAACTTTACCTGGTAAAACTATAGAAAAATATAAAAATTTAGAAATTCTAATAATTTCAGCTTTTACAAAAAAAGAACATAATTCTCATATGTATTTAGAAAAAGTTTTAGAACTAATTGAATATTTAAGTCCTAAGCAAGCTGTTTTAACTCATATGGGTACAACAATGGATTATAATATTTTGCTTAATGAACTGCCATCAAATGTATTGCCTGCATTTGATGGCATGATTTTATTAGGATAAAGGGGATTGAATAAGGGGGATTTTGACGTAAGATTGTCGTATAATTTATATTATGAGAAATGATAGAATGGGCGGATAACTAAGGGTATTTCAGCCCTTAGTTACCTTTTATCTTTATCTTTTAGTATAAAAATTTCTAACCTGCCCTACTTAGTAGAGCTTTTCTTTCTTCAATACTTGAACTTAAATAATTATCATAATTTAAAAATTTGAATGGTTGATTTAATTCAATAAACTTATCTGTTATATCTCCTTGTAATCTATTTTTTTCTAAATCAAATATCTTTTCTTTAGCATTTTTTGAAAAATCTAATTGTTTAATATTAACTGATATAGCATTATGATTTTCTAAAAAACTTACATACATTTTCATATTAGTTAAATCTGAAATAGATATATAACTAGTAGCTGAACTTTCTGCTCCTGCTAAAGCATCAGGTTTTACGTTTTTTACATTTAATTGTGCACTATTCCCCATTATTCCAGATAACATTTTATAATTTTTAGAAGATGTATTATTTTCAATAGCTAAATCTAAATAGTATGTAGCTCTTACAAATCTATCACTTGGAGTAGAACCGCCTGGTATAGCTAAATCTCCACCATAACCTTTATATTTCTTTAAGTTATCAAGTTGTTTAGAATACTCTGGTTGATTAGTTAAAACTTTATATTTTTTACCTTCATAGATTACAATTTTTCCATGTACATATTCTATAAAAGCACTATTACCTGTTTTATCGGCTAATGCAAAATGTAAACCAGTAGGTTTATCAGAGCCAGGTAGAATTACTGTAACTAACTCTAATTTTGTTTTTTTCAAATAAGATATAGCATCCGATACAGTGGCAAAATTATCTAATAAAAACTGATTAAACATTCCTACAAACATTCCAGGTACTTTAGTATCTCTTTCTCCATAATCTGATCCTGGTAAATATAATACTTCTACATTAAAACCTTTTTCATTAATTCCGCCTACTGTAACCATGTTATACATTGTCATAACAAGGCTTCCGTACTTAGATTTCCACTTAATGGGATTATCTTTTATTTCTCCATTTCTTTCGATCCCGCGAGGTAAAACTAATAATTTATGTTTAGCATTATCAGCATCAGACCAGTCCATATTACGACCAATATTGACCCCATACTTATTATCTAATAGAACTCTAGTACAAGCAAAAGAATATGTTGTATTTAATAATATAACCAAAAAAACACAAAATATACTTAGTAGATATTTTTTCATTTCTAGCCCTCTTTTTGTTATTAAACTAATTAAATTTATTATACTAAATAAGATACTATCTTAATAGTAAAATTTAAAATAAATCAAATTACTTATCTATATTCGTATTTACCTAATAATCCGTGAAACATTTTTATTGAACTGTATCGTGAAACATTGGAATCAGTGCAGACGTGAAACAATAATGAGCTTGATTAATTTTTACTTTAGTGCTTATAATATTTTTATATGTTTTTTAATTATAGAAATAAATAGTATAGAAGATGATTGGTATAATTTTTAGAATATCCCTATCTAGTATTAAAATTGCATTATTTAGTTTTGGAGGTGGTGCAGCTGTAATTTCTTTGATTCATAAAGAATATATTGAGAATAATAAATTTATGCCAGAAGAAGATTTTGGAAAACTTGTTATTTTAGCAAACGCAATGCCAGGGCCTACAGTTTTGCAATTAACTACATATATATCATTTTATGCTGGTTCTTATATTGGAGCAGTACTTAATTATCTAATCATTTTATTTTTGACTCCTTCTTTAGTTATATTATCACTTAGTTTTCTAAAACCCTACATACCAGAAGAAGATTTACATCATATAACCTTATCTGTTATTCCAGCTGTTGTTGGAATGCTTTTTGCTTTTATATTAAGAATGTTTAAGAAAGATAAAAGCATAAATTACAATTGGTTTATCTATTATTTAATACTAATATCTGTATTCGTTTTGTTATTATTAAATGTTAGTATTATATTGATATTTGTTGTTTTAATAATATTCTTATTAATTTTTAAACTCAGGTAATGTGGAGAGATATGTATAATGTCAGATTTTTTAACTCTTTTATTTGCTAATTTACTTGTTGGAATTTTTTCTTTTGGCGGAGGGAAAGCTTATATTCCGGTTTTTCAAAATATATATGTTGAGCATTTTAATATAATTACTAATTTAAAATTAACGGAGGTTGTAAGTTATATTCTAGTTTTTCCAGGACCCATAGCTCCTATGATTGCTGGAGTTATTGGATTTGAATTATTCCATGTTAAGGGATTTATTTTAGGACTTTTAGCTTTAAGTATTGTTCCTTTATTACTATTTTTGTTTGTTTGGAGTATTTATAAAAATTATTCTGAAAATGAAAAAATTATTATTATTGCTAATTATCTTAGTCCTGCTATTATTGGATTGTTATTATCAGTATGTTTGACTTTATTTATGGGAGTACGTCCTAAAAATCAAGGATATTTTTATGATATATATTTCTTAACCGTATTTGCCTTATCAACCTTAATTTTATCAAAAACTAAAATTCATCCAATCATACTAATTGTAGTTAGTGGAATTTCTGGTTATTTCTTAATGTAAAAATTATACAGTATATTTCAGATTAGAGTTTTTTTATTTTATAAATATAGCTTGTTTTTATATTATATTTTTTTACTTTAAAAGTATGAGAATTTAATTAAATAAATTCTCATACTTTTAATTATCAATTAATAAACCCTTTTGATGGTAGGTATTAAGCTGTTAATAAAAAATATTAACAAATAATTAATATTTAATTGTTTTTTTTATTTAATATGATATAGTTTCATGGATATTGTTGTTTAATTAAAAATAGGTAAAAAATGAAACAAGCTTGCCAAGATGCTTTTTTAAATTCAATCAGAAAAAATAAAGTCCCTGTAACCGTTTTTTTATCTAGTGGTATAAAATTACAAGGTTTAATCACAGGATTTGATAATTTTTCTATTCTTTTAAGAAGAGACTCACATTTACAATTGGTATACAAGCATTGTATATCTACTATTATGCCGAATTCTCATTTTGTATTTACTTATGAAAATGAAGAAATTGATGTTGATGGTAATAAACCATTACCTACTAATTCATAAATCATAAAATATAAAAATATATTATGAATAATTCTTTTGTAATCCAAATTCGTATCAAGAATACACCTAATAGTGTAAATTACGAATATAAGATGCAAGAAACTATTAATCTGGCAGTAACCTTAGGTTTAGCTGTTATTGGTTCTGGTGTATATAGCATATCAGCGATTAATCCAGCAACTTTAATAAATAGAGGTGTCTTAGATGATTTAGCAATACTGTTAAAAGATCAAGAAATAGATGCATTAATTATTAATTATCCCTTAACAGCAATTCAGCAAAGAAATTTAGAGAAACATCTAAAGGTTAAAGTATTAGATAGAAGTGCTTTAATTATAAGTATTTTTGCTCTAAGAGCTAGAAGTAGTGAAGGAAAACTACAATCAGAACTTGCTTTTTTGTATTATCAAAAATCTCGTTTGGTTAAGGCTTGGTCGCATCTTGAAAGACAAAGAGGCGGAAGTGGTGTTGTTGGTGGTCCTGGTGAAACTCAAAAAGAACTAGATCGTAGAATGCTTAGTGATAAAATTGATCGCCTTAAGAAAAAACTAGAAAAAGTAAAATTAACTAGAACTATACAGTCTCATTCAAGAAAAAAATTTGATATAAAAACTATTGCTCTTGTTGGTTATACTAATTCTGGTAAGTCTACTTTGTTTAATCAACTGACAAATTCAGAAGTATTTTCAGAAGATTTACTCTTTGCAACATTAGATCCTACTGCTAGAATTTTGATGTTACCAAATAAACAAAAAGTTATTATATCTGATACTGTCGGATTTATTTCAGATCTACCCCATCAATTGATTGAGGCTTTTCATTCTACATTAGATGGTATTTGTGAGGCAGATTTAATACTTCATGTTATAGATTCTAATCAATCTAATTATGAAGATCAAATTTTATCAGTAAAAAGTGTTTTGTTTGAATTAGGTATAACTGATGAGATTTATAATAATAAAGTAATAGAGATATATAACAAATCAGATTTATTAAATATAGAACAAAAAATTATTTTTGAGCGAGTAACTTTAAATAATAACCAATCTATATTAATATCAGCACAAGAAGGTACAAAATTAGATTTATTAAGAGAAAAAATATCTAATTTTATTAATAAAGATTTTATTGAAGTAACAATTAATGTATCTTTTTTAGATAACGATTTTTTAGTTTATCTGTATAAAAATACTATACTTTTAGAAAAAATAGAGTTTGAAACATATACAAAATTAACTGTCCTTTGCAAAGAAAAAGATTATAATTATATTCAACAAAATAAAAATTATATTATATAAAACTATACAAAAATCAATTTATAAATTTTTATACGAGAGCCTCATTTTTTATAAATAAGGCTCTAGATAAATTAAAGTGTATTTTCTTAGAAGTTTCTAACCTTGTATCCTTTAGTTAATAAATAATAAGGTAAACATACCAATATAGATAAAATCCCAAAGAAATAGAAGAACATTGGACCATCAAATACATTTAATGAAGAAATTAAAGATGTTAATAAGTTTCCAAAGAAAACAGTTAATAACCAGAGTGATGTAAGTATAGATTTCATAGATTTAGGTGCTTGTGTATAAGCAAATTCTAAACCAGTAATAGAAACAAAAACTTCGGATAATGTTAGTATTAAATAAGGAATTATTTGCCACATAACATTTAATTCTATTCCTCTTAGTAAAAATTCCTCAATTATTCCTACAGAAATAAATGATAATCCTGCAATAAACATTCCAATACCTATTCTTTTAATAGGACCTAATTTGAATGTAGGATATACAAAAAATACACAAATAGGAATTAAAAACATAACCATAATGGGATTCATAGCTTGTAACATTTCTGGCTGCATTTTTAATCCTAAGAAATTGAGATTCATTTCTTTTGCTTGGATAACCCAAGAGGATCCTTGTTGGTCAAACATGGCCCAAAACACTATTACAATTAAATATACTTTTAAAATATTTAATACAGAAATAACACCTTCTACATTTTCATGACTAAATTTTTCATACGCTTTTTCAAAGAAAGTTTTTCCTTGTTTTCTAGTAGAGATGGCATATTTTAATATTGCAAAGAATTCGCTTTTTTCTTCATCGTTTGGTTTAACTATTGTGTAATATTTTCTACCCATAATTAAAAGTAATGTAGCTATTAACATTAATACACCAGGAATAGCAAAAGCAAGACCGTACCCATATACATTTTTAACAATTGGTATTAATAAACTTGAGAAAAAGGAACCAAAGTTAATAGAAAAATAGAAAAAGCTGAATGCTTTAGTTTTTAAATCTACTTCATCTGTTTTAAACTGATCACCTAAAAATGAAGAAACACAAGGTTTAATACCACCAGAACCAAGAGCAATAAATCCTAGCCCTAATATTAACCCCATGTAATTATCAAATAATGATAAAAATAAATGACCAAAACAATAAAATACAGAGAAAATCATTATTGTATTGTATCTTCCCAGATACCTATCAGCAATAAATGCTCCTAATATAGGGAAAAAATAGGTTACCGACATAAATAAATGATAATAGGTTTTAGCTTGATATTCTGGTATTATTAAATAGTTTATCATATATAGAGTTAGAATAGCTCTCATACCGTAATAAGAAAAACGCTCTGCTGCTTCATTCCCTAGAACAAACAAAGAAGACTTCGGGAGACCTCCAAATATTTTCATTACAAAATCCCTCCTGTATAAAGATTTAAATTAAACTACTTTTTTTAAGTATCAAATAACATAAACAACTATTGTAGCATGTTGTAAGACATAAATCTATTTTTTATAAAATATTTATTTAGATCTGATCAAAAGATATTTAAATATTAACTTCTAAAGTGTTATTTTATCAGTAATAGATTTATCTTAATGTTTTATAAAATAAATATAGAGTTAAGTAAATTTATTATATTAATTATATGTAATTATGTAGATGTGATTCCTTAAATTGTCTTATATTTTTAATGAAAAGAATTAAACTAGATCATTAACCTATTTTAAGAATCTATATTTTGTAAAAAGTTTTCTTCTAAAAAAGGAATATGTTTTCTTAGAGCTATAATAATTATATGATACTGAGACTTGATTACAGTATTTTCATTAAAAATAATAACTTTACCCTTCTCATCTATAAGCATTGCAATAGTAAGCTTTCTAGATTCTTCTATATCGGATATCTTTTTTCCAACTATTTTAGAAACTTCATTTACTGCTATTTCCATAGCTTCAATTTTATTGTTAATAGAATAAGCATTCATTATAACCCCTCTTCTTATATGAAATAAAATAGGAGACATAATATAATAGTTTGTAGTGATAATATTGTTTATTTTAGAAGAAGATAAAAAATTTTTATAAGAATCATTATTTATGTAACAAAATAAATTACCAACTGATTGATATTTCAAAAACATTGTTTTTAATAAACTATCATTATCATTTTTATTAATGATAATAATAATATCATCTTCAGATTTTATATAATTATTACGATACTCATTTTTAGTAATATCATCTTCTATTATCTGTATACCATGTCTTTCTAAATCCATAGCCATTAGCATATTTTTTGATTCGTTTTTACTATTTGTAACAATTTTCACTCTATTATAAAACCTAGAAAGGCTTATAGATAAAGATTTTATAAAAGGATGGTCCCCTGATATTATAATATTTGGTGATTGGCTTTCTAAAAATTTATTTTCTGATTGTTCTAGGTTAAAAAATAATGAATATACATATTTAATATGTTTTTCTTGAACAACAAGAAATATTTCATCATTTTCCGTTATAATATCATTTTCTGATGGGATTATATAGTTATTATTTCTTTGTAATCCTACTATTTTGAATGGAATATTTTCTTCTAAAGCTTCATAAATACTTGATATAGTTTTATTGATAGCTGTACTATTTTCATTGCAATTAATAGAAAACATTTTAATTTCATCATTAAAGAAGGTTAAAATATTTGCTATTTTAAGGTAGCTATGTTTTATTTGTTCAAATATAGATTTAGTAATATCATGATCAAGAGAAATAACATCACTAATATAACTAAATATTTTTTTCCATTCATTACTTTGATATTTTGAATCTTTTAATCCGCAAATATTATAATTTACACCAAAATTATCAGATAGTTGACAAGCAAGAATATTAACCTCATCAGAGTTTGTAGTAGCAATGAATATATCAGTACTTCTTATACCTGCTGATTCTAAAGTTTCAGAATCTAAAACATCACCAATAATACCAGCAACAGCTTCATTATCACTCATTGATATAACTTTATTAACATCCATATCAATAATAGTTACATCAAAATCTTCTTCTATAAGATATCTTGCAATATAGCTCCCCATATCTCCAACTCCAGCTATTATTACTCTCATTTTTAGGATTCCTCGTTTTCTACTTTTATTTCATTTTCAAAGCACTCAATTATTAAATCTTTAACCTGGGATATATTTTCAGAAACATTGATAGAAGCTCTAAGATTAGCAGAATTCCTTAATCCTTTAGTGTAATTACTAAGATGTTTTCTTGCAATTTTTATTCCATGATATTTACCATGATAATCTAGTATTAAGTCATAGTGTTGTAGAGTTGTTTTTAATTTTTGTTTTAATGATAAATCTGGTAATATTTCCCCTGTTTTTAAAAAGTGAGAAATATGTTGAATAATCCAAGGACGACCATAAGTTCCTCTTCCTATCATAACACCATCACAAGAAGAATCTAATAAAGCATTGCTAGCTTCTTTTTCTGATGTAATATCTCCATTAACAATTACAGGAATAGAAACAACCCTTTTTACATCACCAACCGCTTTCCAGTCTGATTTTCCGCTGTAAAATTGCGAACGAGTTCTACCATGTACGGTTAGTAAAGATACACCACTTTCTTGTGCTATTTTTGCAATTTTTGGTGAGTTAATATTTTCAAAATCCCAACCTAAACGCATCTTCATAGTTACAGGAATATCTACAGCTTTTACTATAGACTCTATAACGCGTCCTGCTATTATTTCTTCTTTCATTAATGCAGCCCCTGCTATACCATTAACAACTTTTTTTGCAGGACATCCCATATTGATATCTATAATTGTAGCTCCCATATCTTGTGCCATTTTAGCGGCTAATACCATTATATCTATATCTGATCCAGACAGTTGGATTCCTATATTATTAGCTGTATCTCTTTGTAGATTACTCATTCTAAAGGTTTTTTGAGAATTTCTTGTCATAGCTATAGATGAAATCATTTCAGAATACATCATATTAGATCCAAATGAATTAACCATATATCTATAAGGGAAATCTGTTATTCCAGCAAGTGGGCATAAAAAAACAGGTGTATCAATAATAACATTACCGATATTAATAGGTTTTATTGGATGATTATTATAATTTGTATTACTCATATCTATTTTGTATAATTAATTTTATTAATGGAAGCTATATATTATAACATAAAAAAATAATATGAAAAAAGAATCTACGGTCATAATTTTATTAGGAGCTGGTCAAGGAACTAGATTTTCCTCATCAAAACCTAAACAATATAGCAAAATTAATGGGATAAGCATATTTGAAGAATCACTAATTTCTTGCTTAAAAAATAGTGATATAGATTATGTATTGCCTGTTATATCAGGAAATCATATTGAAATATACAATTCCATAACAAAAAATATAAATAATCTTAAATTATTACCTTTTGTTTTAGGTGGTATTGAGAGATGTCATTCTGTTATTAACGCACTTAGAAATGTGATAGATATTAATCCTCAAAAGGTTTTAATTCATGATTCGGCTAGAGCTTTTACACCCAAAAGGGTAATAACCTCAGTTGTTAAAAATATTCAAGAAGGAATAGGTATAATTCCCGCTTTAGAAATTGTGGATACTTTAAAAGCTGCAAAAAATGATATAATAGAAAATGAAGTAAATAGATCTAACCTTTTTGCAATACAAACACCACAAGGATTTATATTTTCTGAAATACTTGAATCTTATGAAAAATTTATAAATCAAGTACTAACAGATGATAGTTCTTACTACCTAAAAAATGGATTTAAGGTGAAAATTATAGAAGGAAGCGAATTATCAAAAAAAATAACCTATAAAAAAGATTTGGAAGTATTAAAGAAAATGTTAAACAATAAAGAAACAAGAGTAGGATTAGGGCAAGATATACATCAATTTTGTGATGATAATAATAAAAAAGATTTATATTTATGCGGAGTAAAAATTCCTCATGATAAAGGATTAAAAGCTCATTCTGATGGTGATGTTGTGTTGCATTCTTTGGTGGATGCAATATTGGGTGCTTTATCTCTTGGTGATATTGGTGATTATTTTTCTCCTTCTGATATTCAGTGGAAAAATCAACCCTCTTCCATTTTTTTAGAATTTGCTAATAAAAAATTATTAGAATCAAATGGCAAAATAATAAATATAGATATTACAATTTTGGCAGAAGAGCCTAAAATATCAAAATATAAGGAAGATATGAAACAATTTTTATCTTCAATATTAGTCATAGATACAAATAGAATTAATATAAAAGCCACAACGATGGAAAAATTAGGAAGTATAGGAAGATCAGAAGGAATATTTTCCTCAAGTATTGTATCTATTGAATTACCAATTAAAGGTATAAAAAATGACTAAAAAAATATATATAATTGCTGGTGAGCCTTCTGGAGATTTTATAGGTTCAAAATTAATTCACCAGTTAAAGAATAATAATAAAGGTATCTCTTTCAAATATATTGGTGGTGATTTAATGGAAAAAGAAATGGAAAAAGAAGGTATAAAATCTTTGTTTCCAATTTCTAATATAGCAATTATGGGATTAATTGAAATTCTTGCTAAGGTTTTTAAAATAAAAAAATTAATGAAAAAAACTATAGATGATATTATAGGATTTAATCCTGATATGATAATAACCATAGATTCACTAGGTTTTAATGGAAGAATAATATCTCAACTTAAAAAAATTAGAGACAAATTAGAGTATTTTCAAAATACAAAGTTTGTGCATTATGTAGCACCTACAGTATGGGCATGGAAACCTAAAAGAGCAGAAGAGCTAGCTAAAATATATGATTATTTATTATGTCTTTTTGATTTTGAAATTCCTTATTTTGAAAAACATGGTTTAAAAACTTATTTTGTTGGGCATCCAATTATTGAATCAAAAGCAGATTTAGGAAATAAGCAAGAAATTATCAAAAAATATAATCTTGATGAAAATAAAACATATATTCTTTTAATGCCTGGAAGTCGTAATGCCGAAGTATCAAGGCTATTACCAATTTTTATGGAAGTTGCTTTAATATTACAAGATAAATATAAAGATATTCATATTATTATTCCTACTCTATCACATTTAAAAAATTACATAGAGCATCAAATAAAAAATAAACTACCTAATACAACTATAATTACTGATCATAAAGAAAAGTATGATTTTTTTAACTTATCATCTTTAGCAATTGTAGCCTCTGGTACTGCTACATTAGAGTTATCCTTAGGTAAAGTTCCTTCTATTGTTGCTTATAAAGTAAACATATTAACATCTAAAATTTTAAGATTACTTATAAAAATTAAATATGCTAGCGTTATAAATATAATAGCTAATGAAGAAATTATTAAAGAATTTATTCAGGAAGATTGCACGGTAGATAATTTAACAAAAACAAGTATTGCAATTTTAAATAAGTCTGAAAATACTAGTTTTGATAATAATCAAGTTAAAGTTTTTAATATTTTAAAAGAATTAGGGTATAATAATTTTACCCCTTCTGTAAAGGCATCAAAAATTATTAAAGATATATTAAATCAATAAAAATATAGGTTAAACATGGATTTTTCTTTTTTACATACAATGATAAGAGTTAATAACTTAGAGGAATCTATCTACTTCTATAGAGATTTACTAGGCATGAAGGTAGTTAAACACAAAGATTATCCAGATGGAAAATTTACATTAGTATTTTTAAGTTATATAGAAAATGATGCTACAGCTCCAATGATTGAGTTAACCTTCAATTGGGATTTAAATTCTTATGATTTAGGTAATGCTTTTGGTCATATTGCTTTGGGAGTTTCTGATATTTATGAAACTTGTAAAATTTTAGCTGAAAAAGGTGTTAAAATAATTCGTGAACCAGCTGAGATGAAATTCGGTGGTTCTGTAATTGCTTTTATAGAAGATCCTAATGGCTATAAAATTGAACTAATTCAAAAAGAAAAAATTAACTAAAACTTTAAAATCAAGAAATTATTAAATGGGTATATTTTATGTCAGAAAAGAATCTTCCAGAAGTAAGAAGAAATAGAAGTATAGAAAGTAAAAAAGAAATTAATAAACTTATTTGTGTTAGCTTTGTAATTATTTTTGTACTATTCGGATTGTATATAATAACACAAAATCAGCCTGCTCTAAAGTCTTACAAAAAAAATCAAGCTGATAATATTTATACTTTACTAGAAATATCTGATGAAGAATTTTTAAATAAAATTAAATTCGGTAAAACATCAGAAATTCAACAAATGATAACAAGCGGTGCAAATGTTAATGCTGTTGATCCTAAAGGTAGAAATGCTTTTTCTATTGCCTCTATATTTAATGGCAAACCTGAGGTTGCTCAAGTATTAAAAAAAGGTGGAGTTGATATTAATTCTCAAGATGCCAATGGTTATACTCCTTTAATGTTGTCTATTCTTTCAGGTGGGAATTCTTATCCCTTTGTTAATGAACTTTTAAATTTAGGATCTTCTGTAAAACTAACAACAAGATCAGGAATATCAACATTAAGTGTTGCTGCGGGTTCTAATACTGATGAAAAAATAATAGAAGCTATAATAAAAAAAGGTGCTGATGTTAATTATAAAAATAAAGATGGTTCTACTGCTCTTTTAGTAGCATCAAAAATTACAACAAACTCAAAAGTTATAGAAGTTTTATTAAAATATGGTGCTAAAGCTAGTAAAAAAGATTTAGGAGTTAGTGCTTATAGTGTTGCTATTACTAATCCTAATTTGGTAAAAGATGAAAACCTTATGAAAAAATTAAAAAAATTACAATAATAAGATATAATACTTAAATTTAAAATGTTACATCTATTTTTTTATGTTCAATTGAAAATACTGTATTCCAAAAAATGGACCGTTTTATTATTTAATTTAATAAATTTAGATAAAAATTTTAATGGAAAATATTTTATTTTAATAATCTTATTTCCTAGAGTGTAAAATTATTTTAATTCAACCCGAGTACAGTATTTTAGTTTAATTTTTTTAAAGGGTTTAAAATGATATTATTAAACAAAACAAAAATTTCATTTTTAGTATTTAATATAGTTATATCTTCTATCTTTATTTTTATTAATTTATTCTTTATAGATATAAGTTACATCAAGGGTAATACTCAGAAGAATGTTTATTATATTATTTTAAAAATAAATTTTTATACAATATCTTTTATATCTTTTTTAATTATTAATTATGTTCTTTATTTAATACTCTATAAGTTTCCCAAGATATTTAAAATTATAATATTTGTGCTACTATTACTTACTTTTATTACAGGATATTACTCATTAAAATATCAAATTAATATTGATGATGCTTTTATTATTAATATAATTCATGAAATTACAAATGCAAAAACAATAATTTCGTTATCTGATATACTAATAATAGGGGTATTTATACTTTTATTAATTTATGTATTACTTAAATTTAATTTTAAAAAAGAAAAATTCAATATAATAAACATTTTTAAACCAATCTATTTATTAAATAGCTTTAAAAAGTATGCAATTATTTTATTTATAATTTCTATCATCTCTTTTGCTTCTATAATTACTTTTAAGCATTTATATTCAGTATTATTTAATACTTACAAAGGTCTTAATAAAACTATAAAAAAAGAAATAGCCCATAATATTTACTATTATAAATATGTGTATATATTACAAAACATTATAGATTATTATAAAAAAACTCCTTCTAATGAAGAAATTATGTCTACGATAAAACAAGGAGACGTATACTTAAATAAAAAGTTCAGAAATATTACAACTATTTTTTTAATGTCAGATTCTATTAGGGCTCAGTCTATGTCATTATTTGGTTTTAACCTAAAAACTAATCCTAATTTACAAAAATTATACAATAATAAAGAAATATATTTATTTAAACAAAATGTTTGTTATACATCTACATTGGTTAGTTTAAATTGTATGCTAAGTTTAATGAAGGCAGAAAAATTTAGAGAATTAAAGTCTTATTACTATGCAAAAGAAAAAATTACCAAGTATTTTAATTACTTAAATATAGATACTTATTATTTAGCCAATAATGAAGTAAATGCGATTTATAGTGGTTATAAATATGTTCCTATTAATGCAACTTCTCCAGTGTTAGATAAAGATGTATTACCTTATTTATATCAATCGCTAAATAAAAACAATCAATTTATTACAGTGAATTTAAGAGGAGCTCATACTCCTTATGATTTAATGTTGGAAAAGGAATTTAAAAAGTTTATACCAGAAAATCAAACAGAAAATGAAATTAATAAAAGTAATTATCATAATAAAGTATTACAGACAGATTTTGTATGGAATGAAATTATAAATCAATTAAGTAAATTAAATAAACCTGTTTTTATTATATTAACAGCGGATCATGGTCAAAGTTTTGGGGAAATTTACAACGGTAAATATTTTCTTTTGCACAGTGCCGAGATGAGTGTAGCACCACCCCAGCAAACACAAACACCGTTAATTATATATGTAAATGATGCTTATAAAAAATTGTATCCCAATTATGTAAAAAACATTAAAAACAATATGAAAAAATATCAAGGAAAGTTGATTAAGTCGGATATGATTTCTCATAGTTTGCTACATTGTTCTGGTATAGAAGGGAATGTTATAAATACTTCTTTAAGTTTATGTTCTGACAAGTAAGTAGGTTATTTTTATGTTATTAAACTTATTTAATTAAAAAACAAAAGCTATGAGAAAAATAAATAATAATAGAAAAATAGTATAAATTACAAAAAAAACAGGTTCAATACTTTATAAATTTAGTAAAAATAGAAAAAATCAACCAAAAAAGATGTGTTTTATACTGATTTTATTATCACTTGAAGAGGTATTGTAGAAAGCTAAAAATTAATAACAGTATATTATCGATATAAAATCAATAGAAAAGAAAACTATTAAATCTAGCTAAAAATGCTAAGTACATCAAGTTTAAGAACTAAAGAGATTCCTAGACCTTCTCTAAATAGTAGAAAATAAAATCAAAGCTATAACATTTCCAAAAATTATAATCAATTGTATTTTAAATAACTCTTTTGGTTTTTTTATAACGAGATTTCCAGTATTTATTTTCAAACACATTATTTACTATATTAACTTTCCCTCCTGTTGATGGTGCATGTACCATTTTACCATCTCCCATATATATACCAACATGAGTTACTTTAAACCAGCTTGGAATGCTCCACCAATGGTATTCCGTATTAAAAAATAATAAATCACCGGGTTTTTTAGAAAACCATACACTAGAAGTGTTATTATATAAGGCTTTTGTTGTTCTTGGTACATTAAATCCATTAGTTTTATACGAATAATAAACTAATCCAGAACAATCAAATCCAGTTTTAGGGCTTTTCCCTCCTGATTTATAAGGAGTTCCTATTTCTTTAATTGCAGTTTCAACTACAGATGATCTTTGCTGTTTAATAACACTAGTACATCCAGTTAAAAAAGTTAGTAATAATAAAACAATAACGGTTTTCTTATGCAATATATATTTCCTACAGTAATTATAAAACAATGAAACAAACAGGATAATTAATTAACAAAAAATTACTTTTATAGTGTATGCTTTTTTGGTTTATTTAGTATATTTATACAATTAATTTCTATAAAATATCAACTTTAAAAGTAATATATCTGTCAATTGATACCCAAATACATAAGTTCTTTGATTTTTTTTAACCCTAAATAATTACTTCGTTAATTCTTCTTTATCTATAACCCCACCACTTATTATCAATTTCATAGCTGTATCTGGCTTCATATCAAGAACTATTACATCTTTTTTAGGAACAAAAAGTAAAAATCCAGAAGTTGGGTTAGGAGTTGTAGGAATAAAAATATTAACAACATCATCAACAGTTTTTCTTTGTATTTCACCTTTATTTTCTGATGTAACAAAAGCTAAAGACCACATACCAGGTCTTGGATATTCTACTAAAACAACTTCTCTAAAAGCCTTAGATTGATTAGAAAGAAGAGTATCAAAAATTTGTTTTATAGTAGAATAAATTGTTCTAACTATTGGGATTCTGTTTAATATACTATCTCCAATCTGAACAAAAAATTTACCTAAGAAATTAGAAGCTGTAAAGCCTAAAACAATTAAACTTACAACAGTAATGATAATTCCTATACCTGGAATTTTTGCAATAAATGTACCTGCAAACAAATTAGCAACAATTAAATTATCAAAGAAATTAACAATTGTAACTACAATATAAAAAGTTAGTATCATAGGAACAGAAACTAATATTCCTGTGATAAGCCATTTTTTAATATAAGCCATAGTTTTGGAAGATTTTTCACTATTTTCATTATTATGATCAGACATTATTTTTCTCCTTTTAGTTTTTGAATATTCTCTTTAAAAGAATTATTTTTATAAACAGCTGTACCAGCTACTAAAGTTGTAGCTCCAGCTTCTACAAGTAGTTTAGCATTATTTTCTGCAACTCCTCCATCAATTACAATCTCAAGATTACTGTAAGAATATTTATTTTTTATATTTTTTACCTTCTGTATTTGATTATCTAAAAATTTTTGCCCACCAAAACCAGGATTTACGGTCATAACTAGTATTAAATCTAATTTTGATATTAAATATTTTAAAACATCTTCGTTTGTTGATGGATTTAATGCAATCCCTGCCTTAGCTCCTCTTTCTTTAATATAAGAAATAAGTCTATCAGGATGAGTACATGCTTCTATATGAAATGTAATATTATCAGCACCAGAATCTATAAATTCCTCTATATAATTTTCAGGATTTTGCACCATTAGATGAACATCAAAAGTTTTTTTTGTTAATATTCGGATTTGTTTTGTAACCATAGATCCAAAAGTTAAATTAGGAACAAAATTTCCATCCATAACATCAATATGAAACCAGTCAGCACCAGCTTCATCTAGTTCTTTAATTTGTTGTCCTAATTGTGTAAAATCAGCAGATAAAATAGAAGGAGCAATTTTAGGAATAATAGACATTTATAAACATTTTCCATTTAATATTACAATATATAATCTTATTATTGTGTTAATTTCTCAATATATGAAACCCAATATATTTTTTCCGTCTTAGCTAAAAGAATTAAATCACAAATTTTTCTAGCTACAAAAAACACCTACTCTTTTCTTTTATAAATAGCAAAATCTAGTATTGCAACATGCAAGATTAGTAATTTCAATTATTAAATATATATAAAATATTAAATTATGCACTATTTTAGCGATTCTAATTATTTATTATTTTGTATTTATTAATATAAATCATTTATTTTTTTTATAAATTAAAAATTATTTCTAATTTCAATAAACCTAATGACTAAAGGATATATTATTTTAATCCTTTAGCCAAGAGATAATTGATTTTAGCAATTAGATACAAGGTAAATTCAGCAATCAAATAAACTTAAAGGTAATAATTTATATAAAAAACTCTGCTTGTTTTATTATACTACAATATCATTTATATGATAATTATATACATCACACATCAAATAAAAACCAGATTTACTATAAAAATTACCCTGTTGTAAAAGAAATTTTGTTATTTCATTAGTTTTATATAATCTAATAAGAATTTTTTATAATTTAGATTTTACAAAATTAGCTAAATTTTCTTTTGTAAATCCAAAATGTTTCATTAATTGTTCTGGTGTTCCTGATGCACCAAAGCTATTTATTGCAAAAATTTCAGCACCAATATTTAATGCTTCTTTCCAACCAACCATTGTGGAAGTTCCAACTATAAAGTTCTTTTTATTTCCTAAAATAGAATTTTTATATTCTTTATTTTCAGCAAATTTAGATAAAAATGGTACAGAAATTAAGTTAGCTTTGATTCCTTCAGAAGCAAGAATATCTTGAACATCAGCTAAAAGAAACAAGTCAGATCCACTTGAAATTAAATTTATAGCAGCACCTTTTATTTCAGATAATATGTAACCACCCTTAGCACTCATATTATTGTTTTCATCAAAGCTATTTCTTAAAGTTGGAATATCAGCACGCCCCAAAATCATAATAGTTGGTGTTTTTTTGTTAGATAATGCAATGTTATAACATTCTATTGTCTCTATCAAATCTGCAGGTCTTAATACCATAGTATTAGGTATTAGTCTTAAACTTTCAATATGTTCTATTGGTTGATGAGTAGGCCCATCAGCGCCAAGAGATATATTATCATGTGTGAATACATATATAACTTGTCTTTCCATAAGAGCCGATAATCTAATTGCTGGTCTTACAAAATCGGAAAATACTAAAAAAGTACCTCCATAAGGAATAAATCCATTATCATAACAAGATAATCCATTCATAATAGCTCCCATAGCATGTTCTCTTATACCATAATGAATATAATTACCATCAAAATTATCTTTGCTTATAGATATAGATTCTTTATGTATTGTATTATTAGAAGAGCTTAAATCAGCAGATCCACCAATTAAAGATGGTATAAATTTACTAATCTCACACAATACTTTACCAGAAGCCACTCTTGTTGCTATTTTAGGTTTATTTTCCAAAGTTTCCTTAGCTAAAGCAGATAAGTTTGCATTTGTATCTAATGATGTATATTTTTTATACTCATCAAATTTATTTTTTGTAGATAATTCTTTTTCCCAAAGTTCAGATTCAGAAATATTGTTTTTAATAAGTTCTTGTGCTTCTTTATATATTGAATTTGGAATTTCAAAATCTGCATAATCCCAACAGATAGATTTTCTTAAAGCACCAATGGCTTCCTCTCCTAAGGGAGACCCATGAGAACCTGATGTTCCTTCTTTAGAACCAGCACCTTCTGCAATTTTTGTACGGGCAATTATAAAAGATGGTTTATCTGATTTTTTAGCATTGCTTAGTGCTATATCAACTTCATTAAAGTTATGTCCATTAATAGACTGCACATAAAAACCCATTGATTCCATTCTTTTTGCAATATTCTCAGAATTAGTGACATCTAACTTACCATCTATTGTAATATCGTTTTTATCATAAATAACTATAAAGTTATTAAGATTTAAGTGTCCTGCTAAAGATAAAGCTTCATAAGCTACACCTTCCATTAAACAACCATCTCCGACAAAAGAGTAAACTTTATGATTTATAATTTCAGGGAATTTTGCATTCAGTATTTTTTCACCTATAGCCATACCCACAGCCATAGAAATACCCTCTCCTAAAGGACCTGTTGTTACTTCAATTCCAGCACTTGGTTCAAATTCTGGATGTCCTGAAGTTATATGGTTTAATTGTCTTAAATTTTTGATAGAATCCATATCAAATTTCTTATAACCAAACAAATGAAGAGTTGAATAAAGCATGATACAAGCATGGCCTGCTGATAATATGAATCTATCTCTATTTTTATATTCAGGATTATTTGGATTAAACTTTAAATGATTAGAAAATAATGTTGCCATAATAACAGAAGCCCCAACTGGGGTTCCAGGGTGTCCTGATTTAGATTTTTCTACCGCACAAGCCGATAGCATTTTAATTGCATTTGAAATATTTGACAAACTACTATTTGACATTTATTAACTCCAATTTTTTTATTTTAATAAAGATTTTATAGAGAATTATAACCCATAATAGCAATAAGTTATAGTTGCTTTTTTTTATATCATGCAAAATAAAATCGTTAATTTTTCCTAAAATTCTTTAATATTTTTATACCTAACACAGATATAGATTGAAAAAATATTTACACGGTTTAATCTTATAAAAATTTTTAAAAAAAATCATGCTTTATCTTCTCTTTAATATGACAACTATCTGTACAATAAACCAGGAATTAAAAAAATATTTAATTGTAGAATTCAATCTGTCTTATTTATTATCAATAAAGATAATTAATACAAAAAATTATATATAATTATATTAAATAAAAAATTACTTTAACTAATTATTCAAATTAATTAATACAAGCAATAATAATTTATTTAGATATTCATATAGTAAATAATTACATATCATATTAAAGTAAAAAATATTTTATCGAAAAAATTGATTTTTGTTTTATATATTATATTTTTACTAAAAATTATTACTGAACAAACTTATCAACATATGGTAAGCCATATAGTTTTCCTGTTTTTGCTAAAAGAATTAAATCGCAAATTTCTCTAACAGCACCAAATCCCCCAGCTTTTTCTGTTTTATAAACTGCAAAATCTAATATTGCATCAACAGAATTAGCAACAGCAATTGGAATACCAACAACATTAAATCCTAAAATATCATTAACATCATCTCCCATGTGTACAGTATTTTCTGGATTAATTTCAAATTTTTCACATATTTTAAGTATATCTAAGCCCTTTTTATTGCTACCAGATACAATCTCATCAAATCCTAAAACCTCCGCTCTATGTAATGCAATAGAAGAAACACTGGTGGTAATTAACGCAATTTTAATCCCCAAACTTTTTACCATCTGTAATCCAGTACCATCATGAGCAAAGAACATTTTAGTGGCTTTATTATCTTCATCTAAATACATACCACCATCTGTTAATGTACCATCCATATCTACGGATAGAAGTTCAATATTTCTAAGTTTTTCTATTAAGTTTTCTTTACTAATAAAATTTGACATAATATTTATCCTATTTTTAATTAAAATGGAATCTCATCATCTAAGTCATCACCAACAGAAGCAAAATTATCGGAATTTGAAGAAGAAGATTTAGAAGTACTATTATTTTCATACGGAGAACTTCCAGAACTAGCATTATCAGAATTTCTTGAATCTAATAATTGAATTTCTCCACGAAATTGAGTAATAACAATTTCTGTAATATTTCTTTCTATACCATCATTACCAGTATATTTTCTAGTTTGGATAGCTCCTTCTACAAAAACTTTAGAACCTTTTTTAACATAATTTTCTACAATGTTAGACAAATTTTCATTAAAAACAACAACTCTATGCCATTGTGTTAAAGTTTTTTTCTCACCACTAGATTTATCTTTCCAACTTTCTGTTGTCGCTACTGAAAATGTAGCAATTTTAGAACCACTTTGTGCAAATCTTATCTCTGGGTCTTGCCCAACATTACCAACTAAAATAACCTTATTAACCATTTTCTTTAAAAATCCAAATTGATACCAAAACATTAAACATATTGTATCTTGTTAAGAGAAAAAAATCTACAAAAATATAATGTTATATATTAGGAATTTGATATATATAATAAGAATGTGTTTTTAATTTTGTGTTACCTTGTTGAAGAATCATAATTTTTCAGTTTTAGATATAACAGTAAAATAATTTTGTCGGAACTATCTGTAAAAGAAAAATAATATTTTTCTTCTACTTCTTCTTTTTTTGTCCCATTTTTTTTAACTTTCTAACCTGTTTTTAAGATATCTAATTATAACATCCTGATAATTGAAAAATATGAGTTCAAATGTTAGGATAAATTTAACTTAATATTACAAATTTTGTATATAAAATAATAACTATTTTTCTTTTGTATTTTTTATCATCAATTATTTCCACTAAATAATTATTTAAAACATAAATATATTTTATCTGAATGTTTTGAACATGTTGTAATAAAGTATATTCTGTCTACTTATAAGAAATTTAAGAGTTGATGTTTTTGAAATCGATTTACACTCCTAATATCATTCTAAAAAGACTGTTTAGAAAATATTATACAATTAATGTTTTTCAATAATTTATAAATACAGGGATAACTAAACAACAATAACCTAAATATGTTGCCTATTTAGTTATTAATTTAAATTATCTGTGTTTAATTTTTCAATTGAGTTATGTTTTACGTTAATAAAGAACACTACAAAAATTAATATCAAAACGCTAATAAATATAAAAAAAATGATAACTAGATTTTTTTAGATATCTGTTATATTTACAGTATTAAAAACCAACAAATTAGTGCGATCATAATAAGTATGGTAAATAAATATGCATATCGTAATGACATTACGGGTATGAGGGCTATAGCAGTTTTAGGAGTAATAATATTCCATATCTTTCCAAATTCTTTAGTTGGAGGATATTTAGGTGTAGATATGTTTTTTGTAATATCAGGATACCTTATAACTCTTACATTAATTAAAGAAAAACAGAGTACAGGAAATATATCCTTAATCGGATTTTATAAAAGACGTCTTTTCCGTATTGCTCCAGCTACTATATTTATTATATTAATTACTCTGATTTTATCTAATCTACTGATGAGCTTTGAAGATTTAATAACCACTTCTAAACCACTTCTAAAAGTGCTATTTATTCTTTATTTGGCTTAGCTAACATTTACTTTTATAAATATTTAGATGTTTCATATTTTGCAAGAGATGTGGCTTTAAATCCTCTGTTACATTTATGGTCTTTAGGTGTTGAAGAACAGTTTTACTTTATATTTCCTTTGTTATTTATATTTTTATCTAAATATAAAAGATTATTCTTTATTTTATTATCTATTGTAGGAATTATATCTGTAATATGGGCTTCTATAATAGTTAAAACAAACCCTATGTTTGCTTATTATATGCTACCAAAAGATTATTTGCTTTAATAATTGGTTGCTTATCAGCCTTATATGTTATTAAATACTATAAAAATATTGGTTCTAAATTTTTTAGTTTTTTATCCTCTATTTCTTTATTATTAATAGCTTTAGGGTTTGCAATTCTTTCTAAAAAATATAATCTACCTAATTATTTATCTTTAATTGTTGTTGTTCCTACGGCTTTACTAATAATTATTGGATATAAAAATCAAACTTTTATTCATAAAGTTTTAGGTAGTATTTATTTAAAACATATTGGATTGTGGTCTTTTTCTATATATCTTATCCATTGGGTAATACTTTCTTTTTATAAAAGTATTAATGGAGTTCATATTAAATTAACTACTGGAATTATTATATTGTTTGCTTCAATATTATTCGGTGGATTTTCTTATTATTTAATAGAACAAACCTTGCGTTTTAAACGTTGGAACTTAGTTTTTGCATTAACTTCATTTATTATTATTCCTTTTTCTTTCGCTCAAATTAACTATTATTTTTCTAAAAAAAATTCTATTAAGTATCAAAAAATTTTTCCTAAGGAGACATTTGATGCATATACTTGTAGGCAAGATGGTGATCTATTGTTAGATGCTGAAAATTTTCTATTTAGAAAAAATTGCAAATATAATTCTAAATTAGAACCTAATGTAATTCTATGGGGAGATAGTAATGCTTATCATTATATTCCTGCTCTAACTAAAATTGGTGAAAATATGGGTTTTGGCTTTAGAAATGTTACTCATGAAGCCTGTCATCCTTTTGTAGTTTATAATAAAGAAGAATATCTTGTTTCTTCTGATAGGAGCAAATATAGTTGCAATAAGGCATCATCAATTGCTTATAAACTTGTAAAAAATTATGATATTGTTATTTTAAGTAGCTATTGGTTTATGATTAATAACTATAAATCAGGTAGTGATAAAATATTATATAAAGAATTGGATAATACCTTATTAGAGCTATCTAAAACTGCTAAATTAATTTTGGTACTAGGAGGAATTCCTCTAATGGATAGTATAGATATAAAAAATATTATTCAACATTCTTTTATTAATAAAAACAAAAATTATGTAAATGGGGTCAATAATACTATTGTTTTTAAATTAAATAAAAATTTAAAAGATGTATTAAGTAAGCACCCTAAAGCTTATTATTTAGACTTCAATAATCTTTTATGTAATAAAAATACTTGCCAGTATAAAGATAATGAAAATAGTTTATATTATAAGGATGGTATACATTTATCTTTGTATGGTTCTGAATTTTTAGGTAAAAAATATTTAGAAATTAGAGATACAGATGATGTATTTTCCAAAATAAAAAAACTTTATAAAGAAAATCCTGAAGATACTTTTATAAAGAATAAAGATCTGATACTAAAGCAGAGGATATAAAGACCTAGTATATATCCAAAATAATACCAAAATACTAAACACATTGTATCTTGTTAAAAGAAAAAAATCTACAAAAATATAATATATTATGTTATAATTCGTGGTTACCAAAAATTTCTTCTAAGAGGATAAAAATGACCAAATATATTTCTGTAAAAGGTGCTAAAGAACATAATTTAAAAAATATAAGCATTGATATACCAAAAAACACTATAACAGTTATTACTGGTTTATCTGGTTCTGGAAAATCTTCATTGGCTTTTGATACAATATATGCAGAAGGACAAAGAAGATATGTAGAGTCTTTATCGGCATATGCAAGACAATTTTTAGATACATTTGATAAACCAAATGTAGATTCAATAGATGGGCTTTCTCCTGCTATCTCTATAGAACAAAAAACGACATCAAAAAATCCAAGATCCACAGTAGGTACAATAACGGAAATATATGATTATTTAAGATTATTATTTGCAAGAGTTGGAGTTCCCTATTCTCCAGTAACAGGTCTTCCTATAGAGAGACAAACCATTTCAATGATGGTAGATAAACTAATAAGCTTAGATTTAGGAACTAAAATAAATATATTAGCACCTATTGTACGAGGTAAAAAAGGAGAATTTAAAAGAGAATTTGATGATTTAAGAAAAAAAGGATTTCAAAGACTAAAAGTAGATAATCTCATTTATGAGATTGATGAAATTCCAAGTTTAGATAAAAATATAAAACATAGCCTATATGTAATTGTAGACAGACTAATAATAAAAGAAGGAATAGAGAAAAGATTATCACAAAGTTTAGAAACAGCGCTTTCTTTAAGCGAGGGAATTTGTATTGCTGAAAACTTAACTTTGAATGAAGAAATCCTTTTCTCTGAAAAATTTTCTTGTCCAGTATCTGGTTTTGCTATTGAGGAAATTGAACCAAGACTCTTTTCTTTTAATAATCCTTTTGGTGCTTGTGATTGTTGTAATGGTTTGGGAGTTGAATCTATTTTTGATGTTAATCTAGTAATTCCAGACCCAACAAAACCTCTTATATATGCGATTAAACCATGGAATAATCAAATGGGCGGATATTACAAAGGAATGCTAGAGAGTGTAGCCAAACATTATAAGATTGACCCTTCTACACCTTTTATTTCTCTTCCTAGTAAATTTAAACAAGTTATTTTACATGGAAGTGGATCAGAAAGTATAAACATTCAGTTTATAAGTTCCAAACTTACTCATCATTCTAATAGACCTTTTGAAGGAGTTATCGCTTCTTTGGAAAGAAAATACAGAGATACAGCTTCTGAGTCCTCTCGTGAGAATTTAAGTGTATATCTAGTTGAAAAGACTTGTCATAAATGTAAGGGGAAAAGATTAAACGAAAAAGCTTTGCAAATTAAAATAGATACAAAAAATATTTATGATATAACAGAACTTTCAGTATCCAAATGTTATGCTTGGATTAATAATTTAGATGAAAAACTATCTGAAAATCATAAAAAAATATCAGAAAAAATCTTAAAAGAAGTAAAAGATCGTCTAGGATTTCTTAATAATGTTGGTATTGGTTATTTGAATCTTTCAAGAAGTGCCGGAACTTTATCTGGTGGTGAATCTCAAAGAATTCGCCTTGCTTCACAAATAGGTTCTGGTCTTACTGGTGTATTATATGTGTTAGATGAGCCATCAATTGGTTTACATCAAAGAGATAACGATAAACTGCTAGAAACTCTACAGCATCTTAAAAATTTAGATAATACTGTACTTGTAGTAGAGCATGATGAAGATACCATTAGATATTCGGATTTCCTAATTGATATGGGGCCAAAAGCTGGTGTTTTAGGTGGTGAAATTGTAGCTAGTGGAACTCCTAATGAGGTTGAAAATAATCCCAATAGCCTTACAGGAAAATATCTAAGAGGCGATATTAAAATTGAAATTCCTAAGAAGCGTAGAAAAGGAAATGGTAAATTTATTAAGCTTCTTAATGCACATGGTAATAATTTAAAAAATATTTATGTAGATTTTCCTTTAGGAATTATAACTTGTGTTAGCGGTGTATCTGGAAGTGGCAAGTCTACTTTAATTAATGAAACATTATATAGGGCAGTATCTCAACACATTTATAATTCAAAAGAATATCCAGCACCTTATGATAATGTATTAGGTTTAGAAAATATAGATAAAGTAATAGATATAGATCAATCACCAATAGGTAGGATGCCTAGTTCTAATCCTGCCACTTACACTAAAACTTTTGATGTAATAAGAGAGATATTTGCAGAACTACCAGAATCTAAAGCTCGTGGTTATAAAAGTGGAAGATTTTCTTTTAATGTTAAAGGTGGAAGATGCGAAACTTGTAGAGGAGATGGGGTTATAAAAATTGAAATGCACTTCTTGCCTGATGTATACATTAGATGTGAAGATTGTAAAGGAAAAAGATATAACAGAGAAACATTAGAAATTAAATGGAATGGAAAATCTGTTGCTGATGTGTTAGAGATGACAGTATCAGAAGGATGTGAGTTTTTTAGTGGTATTTCTAGTATTTTCACAAAACTTAATGCTTTAAATAATGTTGGTTTAGGTTATATTCAACTTGGTCAATCTGCTACCACATTTAGTGGTGGTGAGGCACAAAGAATTAAATTATCTCGTGAATTATCTAAAAAATCTACTGGTAAAACTTTATATATTTTAGATGAACCAACTACTGGGCTACATTTTGATGATGTTAATAAATTGCTTCAGGTATTACAACAACTTGTAGATCAAGGAAATACCGCAATAATAATTGAACACAATTTAGATGTTATAAAAGTTGCGGATTATGTAATAGATGTAGGTCCCGAGGGTGGCGAAGGTGGTGGACAAATTATAGCCAAAGGAACACCAGAAGAAATAGCAAAAATAAAAGAAAGTTATACAGGAAAGTATCTTAAAAAGATATTATCCAAATAGTATAATTTTCTAATTTATGTAATTCCTCTTGAGATCAAACAATATGATAAAAAATAATAGAAACTTTTATAAATAATTAATCTCTAAAACAAGGAAAAAACAATGTTGAAATTATTTTATTCACCTGTTCCAGCTGGTTATAAAGCCTTTTTAATATTAGAAGAGTTAAACATACCTTATGATATTAAACATGTTAATATATTTAAAGGAGTTCAGAAAGATCCAGACTATATAAAAATTGTTCCAACAGTTAAAGTTCCTGCAATTATAGAAAATGGAAAAGTTTTTTTGAAACAGGAGCAATATTAATGTATTTATCTCAAAAATATAATAAATTATCATCTAATAATATCTTGTCTTGGTTTTTTTGGGAAAATTCAGAATTTTCACCTAAATTTTTACAGTATTATAGAGCTAAAGTTCAAAATTCTAATAATTTAGCGATGTTAGAGTTATTAGAGAAAAACTTAAAAACTTTATTATCTCTTTTAAATAATCAACTAGAAAATAAGAACTATATTGTTGAAGATTTTTCTATTGTTGACATATCAGCATATGGTTGGATAAAATATTATTTGGATGAAAATATTTTACCAAATTTTCTTGAAGGGTTTAATAATATTGGAAATTGGATCATTTTAATGGAAAATAGAATATCTACAAAAAAAATTAATGAAATATCAAGTAATTTTTCTAAAAATGATGAAACTCCAATAAAAGAAATTATTGATTTTTATCATAGTTAGTAGATAAATATATTATAGTTTTATGTTTCTATGTATGTTTCCTAATGTTTAAAAAATCTCACGAATAGGCTTATAGTTTTAAGAAAGAGTTAGAAAGAACCAATCAAAAAATTATTAAGTTTCATAATTATATTAAATAATACAAAGGACTTTATAATGGAATTTCGTAATAAGTTTAATGAAGACTTTAATAAACCAGGTTTTGCAATGCCAAAATTGGTACAAAAAAATAAAATAATAGCGTTTGTTTTATGTTTATTATTAGGATTTTTTGGATTTCATAGATTTTATTTAGAAAAATATTTTACTGGAGTTTTACAATTAATTTTAGGATTAATTTTTATTTGGGGAAATTATTCTTGGATTTGCTTTATATTTGTAATTATAGATTTAATTAGAATTGCCTTTGATCCTAGGTTTACTCAAAAACTTAAATTTAATATCAATGTTAGATTTACAAATTTCTCTGATTCTACAATATATTCTTATAAAAACTCTCCTTTTTCTAATATGCACAATAGATCTGAAGATGATATAAGCATTCGTGAATTACGCGATGATGAAGTAGAAGTAACAACTCATCAGCCTTCTCAAATTAAAGAAGATGATAAAAAATAGGATGAATTATATCTATAATAAAATATTGGAATATATTAGAAAATATATAGCACATATATTTCTGTTTTTCTTTATTGGAATTGTTTTTATTTCAACAGTATTTATAGATTGGATATGTACCATCCTTTACCATTTTTATAAAACAACAGGGCTATCTGATTTACAATTTTTATCAACTTTATTTGCTGGTTTATTGTTTATTTTTATTTTTTTTAAATTTCTTAAGCAAATAAAAAAGAAAATAAAGAGCTTCTACATTATAATTTTGTTATTATTTCTTTTTTTTATATGTTGTTTTACATATCTATTATATGATGGTTATTTGCAATCTGAAGATCTTAATTTATTAATTTTTATCAAAAATAATCATCAGATAGTACAAATAATAATTGCTCTTATAGGTAGAGCTTTTGTTTTTTTAACTTTAAAGCTAGGTTTTGATAAATATAATCAAATTCAAGAACAAATAAAAATTAATCAACAAAGTGAATTAAGAAGATTCAGGCAAACTCAAAAACAAATAAACCTAACCGAAGAAAATAACATAAATACAACTTTTAAGGATGCAATTATATTATTGAGTAATAAAAATATAACGGTTAGTATGGGTGGAGTTTACACATTAATGGACATAGCAAAAAAAAATCCAAAAATTAAATCTTGTACTTTTCTTAATAATTCTATAAAAAATTGCAAATTAATCAATAATGAATTTATAGATTGTACTTTAACTAATGAGAAAGTAATACAATCTATATTAAAAAAAATTCTTTATCTAATAATAACTTTCAAAATAATGAATGGTCTAACTAAGATTTTATATAAAACATTCTAAAAAATATGATATAGATGAGATATATAAAAGATTACTAAAAGATATTGAAATAAAAAATAATATCTATGTAAATAATAAATTAATAAATTTTGAGGAAAATAAACCCATAAATAAAGGAAACAACATATGAATAACACTAATAATTCTAATACTGCACCAATTTATTCTGACCCTTTAGTTTCTAGATATTCTGATCGCAAAATTGTTAATATTTTTTCTGATTTTAATAGATATTCTACATGGAGAAAACTTTGGGTAGCTCTAGCAGAAGGCGAACAAGAACTAGGTCTTTCTATAACTAATGAACAAATAAACCAAATGAAACAAAATATTTACAATATAGATTTTGATGATGTCGCTAAAATTGAAGCTGAGCTACAACATGACGTTATGGCACATCTTCATTCTTTTGCTAAACTTGCACCGCTAGCAAAACCAATTATTCATCTTGGTGCAACAAGCGAGTTTATAAAAGACAATACGGATACTATTTTAGTTAAAGAATCTCTATCAATTATTAAAAAATTATTAAAAAGATTGATAGAAGAATTGTCAAATTTTGCACTCAATCATAAAGATGTTGCCACTGTTGGATTCACTCATTATCAGGTTGCTCAACCAACAACAGTGGGTCGTCGTGCTTGCTTGTGGTTGCAATCTTTTTTAATGGATTATAAAGAGCTTCTTTTTATAGAAAAGAATCTAAAATTCCGAAGCATAAAAGGGACAACAGGAACATTAGCATCTTTTAAAGAACTATTTTCTAATAATGAAGATAATGGTTATCAAAAGGTAAAAATTTTAGAAGAAAAAATTGCAAAAATTTTTGGCTTTGAATCTCATTTTATTATAACAGGACAAACTTACGACAGAAAATCAGATACCTCTGTTCTAAATCTCCTAGCTCAAATTGCAAGTTCTTCTCATAAAATGACTAACGATATACGCTTGCTACAAAATCTAAAAGAAATAGAAGAAGATTTTGCTAAAAAACAAATCGGTTCTTCTGCTATGCCCTATAAAAGAAATCCTATAAAATGTGAGCGAGTTAGTTCTCTAGCTAAATATCTTATGAGTTTACCTACAAGTAGCTTAATGGTTGCCTCTACCCAATGGCTAGAGCGCACTCTTGATGACAGTGCTAATCGTCGTATTACTATTCCTCAAGGATTTTTTACAGCTTCTGCAATTTTAAAACTTTTAATTGATGTAATTAGTAATTTATCGGTTAATACTAAGGTTATTAATAAAAATTTAATGGCTGAAATACCTTTTCTTGCCACAGAAAATATTATGATGGAAGCCGTAAAATTAGGTGGAGACCGTCAGATACTTCATGAAAGAATTCGTAAGTATGCTATAGCTACAAAAAAATCCATGGTAGAATTGGGAAAGGAAAACGATCTTTTAGATAAAATTTTAAATGATAATATTTTTAACTTAAATAAATCAAAATTAGAAGCTATACTAAATGTAGATAACTTCATTGGATACTCTAAAGAACAAGTTGTTGATTTTATAAAAAATGAAGTACAACCTATAATAAAATAAGGTAATAATAAAATGTTTTATAGGATAGTTTTGATTTTTCTTTTAACAGTAACATTTGCTAATGCTAAATATTACAAATGCTTTTATTCTAAAAATGATATTATAGACTACTCTATTTCAATTGCTCTTTTTATAGAAGATAATTATATAAGTGTTATGGATAATATTTATCATGTTAATGCTTATTTTGTCGAAAACGGTAATGATTCAAAAGGTGAGTATACTATTTACAAAAAAGAAGCACAAGATTTTTTATATCAAGCTAAACTTTATAAAGACCCTTTAGTTATGATTTTGGTTAGAAAAAATCTCATAGATAATAAAATTTTTCCAGAAACTGTTTATAAATGCCAAAATCCTGATACAATACAAGATTCAAACATTCCAGTTATTATAAATCCTTTTTTGAGGTAATATGAATTATATTTTGAATAATTTTTACTTCTCATAATTGTAACCGGACAATTATAGCAATAAACAGTATCTAAACTTTAGATTATTTCATTTGTAAAGTTTAGAGTTTCAGAAGTAATACTGCAAAATCAATTAAAAAAGTATTAATTCTTAAGATTATTACAATATATACCTGAATCCATAAGGGAAATAGATTATTTATTATCTCAAGCAACCTCTTAATAAAAATTGAGATTTTGTAATAAAAAAACAAACAACAAAAATTATCTACTGAGAGTTGCTTAGAATGGATATATACTAAACAGATAGGTTTTTATACACCTAAAATTAAGCATAAACACCCTCTTCCTACTTAAAATAAAACATCTATACTTTTATTAAGAAGGAAGAAAAGTGTATATCAATAACATCTATTTTATACAAGATTTTAACATCCAAGCATTTTTTGTAAAAGATTGAGCTTGTTGAATGAATATATCTTCTGTAATAGGGTCTAAAACTTTAGATTCTATAGTTTTAAGTAAGTGATCAGCAAGTTTAGTGTAATCATTTGCTAATTCTAAAAGCATTGAATTTGAATCGGTTTTAGTACCATCACACTCTTTAATACTAGATAGTTTTATATATTCAGCCATTGTTCCTGGCGCTTTTTCTCCATAAATTACTATTCTTTCAGCAACAGAATCTATGGATTCAGCCAGTTCGTCATATTGTTTTTCTAACAATATATGATTTTCATAGAAATTATCACCTTTGATGTGCCAATGATAATTTAAAGTTTTAACATAAAGAACAAATATATTACTTAAAATTACTCTTAAAGCATCGGTATTATGATTACTCATTTTATTAACCTCTTTTTATTTCGTTATTACTGCTATTATAGTATCTTTTCACTTAGTAATCAATCATATCAAAAAATAAATAAGACCTTTCTAAATGCAGGAAGGTCTTAAATTTTTTAAAAGGTGACTAATATAAGGCAATTATATAAAAAAAACTATATTATAGTTGGATTTTTTACATATAATTGCATTATTTTTACAATAAAAATTATTTTTTTGAATAAAATTCTACCATTTCGCTTAAAGATTTACCTTTAAAAGAAGCTATTTTATCTACACAATAAAATTCTTTATATCTTTCTTCACAAAGTTCTTGCATAGATTTTGTTGCTTCTCCTAAGTATTTTCTAGGATCAAATTCAGAAGGATTAGTCATAAGTTCTTTTCTAATAGCTGCAGTAAAAGCCATTCTTAGATCTGTATCTATATTTACTTTTCTAACACCATTTTTTATACCTTTTTGAATCTCTTCTACCGGAACTCCAAAAGTTTGAGGAATATTTCCACCAAACTCATTAATCATATCTTGAAATTTCTGAGGAACAGAAGAAGAACCGTGCATAACTAAGTGAGTCCCCCCAGTGCTTTTTGAAATTTCAGCAATTCTATCAATAGCTAAAATATCACCAGTAGGTTTTTTAGAAAATTTATAAGCTCCGTGAGAAGTACCAATAGCAACAGCTAAACTATCTACACCTGTTAATTTAACAAATTCTGCTGCTTGTTTAGGATCTGTTAGTAGTTGATCACGAGTTAAAGTACCTTCTGCCCCATGACCATCTTCTTTATCACCCTTTCCTGTCTCTAATGAACCAAGTACACCTAATTCACCTTCAACAGATACTCCCATAGCATGAGCAGCTTCAACTGTTTTTTTTGAAATATTTACATTATACTCAAAAGAAGCAACTGTTTTCCCATCAGCTTCTAAAGAACCATCAATCATAACAGAAGAAAAACCTGATTGCATTGCAGTCAAACATGTAGCAAAAGAATTTCCGTGATCTTGGTGTACTGCAAAAGGAATTTCTCTATATTCTTGCTCTAAACTCTGTATTAACTTTGTAATAATAGCATCAGAAGCATATTTTCTAGCGCTCCTACTAAACTGAATAACCGCAGGGGAACCAGTTTTCCTAGCAGCTTTAAATACTGCATGCGCTTGTTCTATGTTTGAAATATTAAAGGCTGGATGACCATAACCATTTTCAGCAGCATGATCCATTAACTGTTTTAAAGAAACTAACATTGCTTTCTCCTCATGTTTTAATAAGCATAAAATTATATCATATTTTAATATAATTTTCAAACTTATACTTGTAGTTGTTTTTAATAATAAAGTTTACAGTATGATTTTACAACTTCTGTTTATTGATCTATAGAGACATTTTAATCAATATAAAGTAAATTATTACTTAATTATAATTTATTAACTATAATTTCAGACTCGTTTTTATTATATCCCTTATTAAGCATATCAATAATATAATTATTATCACTCTGCTCTAATAACACAACAGAAAAGTCACAAGAAATTATCAATTTACCCTTGTTTTCTTTAGGTTTATAAATAACTAAATTTTCAATATATTTATCTGTAAAATATCTGCATTTAATATTCTAATATGTTGTTTTAGATTCACCATATAAAAAATCATTAACAGATTTAGTTGTATTTGTTGAATTAAATATTGAAAAAAATTTCTTAGAAAGTTACTAAATTTTAAAATTCATAATAACTTGTATTCTATAGTCAGATAATGATTGTTGAGTTTTAAGATTAATAAATTTATCTTTATAATTTAAATTAATATTTTCTATTATTGTTAATGCTAACGCTAAACCAACATCAATATTAGGATATAATTCATATAAAATTAAAAAATTAAAAGATATTGGGAAAGATGTTTTCATCAACAATGTATCTTTAGGATATTCCATTTGTTTTACTACGTACAGATAGCTATTACAATATACTCCACTACCAACAACCTCATATGATTGTGTTCCACTGTTATAAACTATGTTTGTTCCTTCAATTACACCAGTAATTCCAACATTACAACTATTTATAAGATTCTTATCTATAATTGTACCTACATCTAATTCTTTTTTATAATTTTCTTTTACCGTATCTTCATTATAAGCCATATAATTAAGTTTTATGTTGTTAATTTGATAACCTAAATCAATTCCTAAAAATAATTTTAGATTTTCAAATTCAAAAAAATTATATTTTGTTTTTAAAGAAAAACGAATCTTACTCTCCTTAAACATGTATATTTGTTTATCGTTTTCTGAGATTATAAAATGGTTTATAGAATTTTTAGAAAAAAAATCTAAAGATCCACCTAAATAAATTTTATTATATTTCCTTAAATATCCAAAGCTATACAAATAATTATTATTTATAGAATTATGATCTTCTAAAGAAGATGTTTTATTTTCAGCCAAACCTATATAAAAATTATTTTTATATTCAGCAAAAAGCACAGAATTAAAGAATCCTAAACTAAGCAAAAATATTATTTTAAAAAAATATATCATATTATAAATAGTAATAAATATTTACAATAAAAAATACACTTTTCTGTGTTGTTAAAGATGGATATTGATAAATAAAGAAAAAATGTTAATAAAGTTATTTTTTTAAGTTATCTTCATCAGATACTTCTCTTCTAAAATTTTTTAAACCCTTTCCCATATCTGACAAAATGGCTGATATTTTTCCCTTTCCGCCAAAAATTATCATAACTATTACCAAGATAATTATTATTTGCCACAGCCCTATACTCATTATATTTTTTACCTTATTTTTTAGTTTTTTTAATATTACATTGATTTAAAATTATATTTTGATACAATTGCATTATACTATTTTTTTATATAATAATATATAATAATTCTTATAACATACAAATATGACCTGGTGGATTGTGCGTATAATTTTTATTTTATTTATTTCTGTTTTTTTAAATATAAATTTGTTATTTTCTACAGAATATGTATGCGTATTTGATGCTATGTTGACATCGGATATAGCAGAATATTATTCGGATTACGATAAGATATTAGAATCTAAATCTATGTCCAAATTTGTTTTTGATATAACAGAAGATTATTTAGTTGTTAATGGAGAAAAATATATTTCAGTTTACCCTCCTTCGCAAAAAGATTCTTTTTCTGTTTATTCTAATAAAGATTTCCCTTATGTAATGTTTCACTTTTATCCTGTTGATGAAAAATTAGTAATTTTAGGAATGCAAGAAAGCAAAAATGATACTTTTTTAAAAAGTGATGTATTAGAATGTTATAAAACAAACTCTAAACTTCCAAACTCTAAACTTCCACAAAAAAATATTGAAATAATCCCTAAACCATTTACTTCTTCTGCTAATCTTATTCAAGAACATAATACTAATCAAAAGCCGGTTGTTTTAGATAATTTAAAAGAAAATATTATATATAAAATTCCTAAAGAAATAAAAGTTGTAGAAGTTCCTAAAGAAATAAAAGTTGTAGAAGTTCCTAAAGAAATAAAAGTTGTAGAAGTTCCTAATATTTCTATGATTGAAATCATAATTCCTCCTCCAGAATAAAAATTTAAAAGTTAATAATTAAATATTTAAATAATAGAAAAATATAAAAATAAATTTTTCCATGCTGTATGTAATAAAAAATCTAAGGCATCAGGATGCAAATTTTTTTTGTTTCTTAATATGTTTATCTTTTCAGTTAAGATTACTTATTTCAATTGAAGGAAAATCAAATTAACTACAACCTATTAATCAATAGTGGAGATAAAATAATGAAAGTTATATTTTTTAGTAGTAAACCTTATGTAGAAATTTCTTTTAAAGAAATAGCAAAAAAACTTAACTTAGATATTCAGATGGATTTTCACTCTGATTCTATAAATGTAAAAAATGCTATTATGACTAAAAATTATGATGCAGTTTGTGTATTTGTAAATGATAATGTTAATGCTGATGTTATAAAAGTTCTTAAAGATAATGGTTGTAAATTATTAGCTCTTAGATGTGCTGGATATAATAATATTGATTTAAAAGCTTTAAAGGAAGCTAATATAACAGCCGTACGAGTTCCAGAATATTCTCCTTATGCTGTTGCTGAAATGGCCTTTGCTTTATTATTAACAATAAATCGTAAGATTCATAAGGCTTTTAATAGAGTTAAAGAACTTAATTTTAATATTGATGGCTTACTTGGATTTGATTTACACGGAAAAACTATAGGAGTTATTGGAACTGGAAAAATTGGTAAAATCTTTATTAATATTGCAAAAGGTTTTGGCATGGATGTAATAGCATATGATTTGTATCCTGATACTGATTCTGAGAAACTTATGGGTTATAAATATGTAGAACTTAATGAACTTTACGCTAAATCTGATATTATAGCTCTTCATTGCCCTCTTAATAAAAGTACACACCATATTATTAATCAAAATAGTATTAATAAAATGAAACATGGAGTGGTAATTATTAATACAAGCCGTGGAGGATTAATAAATACTAAAGAAATTATATTAGGTTTAAAAAATGAAAAAATATCTGCTCTTGCTATAGATGTTTATGAAGAAGAAGAAAATGTGTTTTTTGAAGATTATTCATATAAACCTAATATAAAAGATGATGTATTATCAAGATTAATTACATTTAATAATGTTATAATTACATCTCATCAGGCATTTTTTACTAAAGAAGCCTTAGATAATATTACAAAAACAACTCTTGAGAATATTTATTCTTCAATTTTTTACAAAAAAATTAAGAACGAAATTGTGTAGCATAATCATATCATAAGCCAAGTAATTTAAAGATATGATAATTATATACAAAATAAACCCAATTTTTAGGGAGAATTAAAAAAAATTTAAATAATAATTTTTTTTATAAAGAACTACTTTTATAATAAATTTTCTTCTTTGGTTTTTATTTTTTATATAAGTATTAAATAATTGTAAAATATCTATATGATAATTTTTATAATAATAAATTTATGCAGTGCTTCTCCACTAGGTGTATCTTTAAACACTAAATTTATGGGTATCTGTTTTTGAATCCCACTTGTAAATTTTAAATTTTAATTTCTAGTAATATACCTTCTGCATATCTGATAGTTAAGCTATCATGAAACTTATAATTCTGCAAATACAGATATTACATAAAATACATTAACTTTTTATACACTGTATAACCTTTATTTTTTAAAAGTAAAAGATATGAAATATGTTCCCATAAGAGACTCTTATTCTATTTTATATAAATCTCTATATTAAAATATATTTTTTATTTTATCTTTTATTTTTTCAACTTTTTTAATATATAAATTACCTATTGCAACAAACTCAAATCCTTCAACTTTTTATGAATATTATTCTAATTTTAATTCTTTCAAAACTATAAAAGTATGAACTAATCCTATCTGTTTATAGTCTATATTCGCTTTCCTAAATCCTGTAAGAAACATTAAACCTAAAAAAATTAATAGTAATACAATATTTTTTCATAATTTTCATCCTATTAAAACTTGTAAATATAATTAATACCTATAAATTTATTTAAAACATTTTGTTTTATTCTTTTTTTTGAATAAAAAGGTCTATTTATAGAATCATAATGTTCTATACTTTGTATAGGTTTGCCACTCATATAATCAAATCCCCAAAATATAGAGAATGCATTTTGTTGATTTAAGTTAATATCAGCTCCAATTTGCATATGATACGATATTCCATCCATTTTTATTTTCAACTTTTCAGAAATTACACAAACATCATACTTAGAATTATCCCAATCATACTCCCTATTAATATAAAAACCAAACTGTTTAGTTTTATATTCTGAATATCCTAATCCAAATTTTATAAATTGTGTAATATATTTCGTTGGTGATGGAAGTTTACCTACTAAATACACAATATAATTATCCGATTTATTAGAATAATTTTTATTCAAAATATTATATACTCTTGCTTTTAATTCAGAATTATAACCTCTTAATAAGCCCTGTTTGTAGTTAAATTCAACCGCAAAAAATTTATTAACTTCATATCCCATTCCTAAGTTTAATAAATGATTAGAGCTTTGGATTGTACTAGGAATATAACGTACTTCATTATAACCTATATCTGGCTCTAATTTAGTTTTAGTATTATTTAATGATTCACTTAAACCAAAAGTAATATAAAAACCTTTTAAATAATTTTTTTCATTAGTTTCTACTTGTGCAAGGTATGATGATAGACCAGCTTTTGCTTGTGTAATATATAACGATAGTAGTAACATTAATAATATATGAAATTTACTTTTCATAATTTCTATCCTCTTTATTATTATTATTATAACACTACTTTTAGTGTACATAATCTGATAAAAATTAGCAATATTATTGCCTTTTTATATTCTAAATAATAGAATAAAACGATAAAAAATCCGAATAACTTTAAATATTTGGTTTTTTAATCTCTTTATTAATTTATGAATTTATTGCTATTTGACACTATCATATCTTACAGAACCGAATCTTTATAAATAATTACAATATTTATTGCACAATTACTATCTTGATAATAAGAATATTAAAAATATTTGTTATCAAGTGTAATATTATAATTATTTTCTTATAAATTACAAATTCTTACATATAATCCTCTAAGTTTTTCAATATTTTTTGTTTCAATACTAACAGTATATTTTTCTTTTATCATTTTTTAATAATAATTAAATTGGATTTCAGTAAATTAATGTTTATTAATAATTTTTAAATTCTTTAATAAAATAAATATCTAATAATTTAGATATTTTTAATCAAAATTATTTATCTTATTAAAGAAAATATCCATAAAAACTCTTAGTGTTATATATTTTTGTATTTTTTATCCTCATTATCAACTTTATCATAATTTTTTTATGATTCAATTTTATAACTTTATTACTAATATATAAATATATACTCTTATTCGTTTCAGAATCAAAAAACAAGATTATATTAAACAACATCCCATATTGACATGTTTACTTTGTCATCAAGAAAATAATTTACTAAAAGTAAAACAATCTAATAAAAACATACAATATCTTTAATTGTTAGAAAAATTATTTGTATTTTTATTTTTACTATTACTATCTGCATTAACTTCGCTATGTCCTATACTATCTTCTATAGAAAACATTGAATCTAAAGCAAATGACATCGAATCTAATTCATCATAACTATTAGTATCATTAATTGATTCTTCTTCTATCAACGATACCGTTTCTACCATTTCATTTAATGAAGTACTTAATTCAATATTCTCTGATAATAAATCTTCTGCTATATTAAATAATTCATTAATATTAAGTTCTTCTTTATTTTCTATTAAAATTTCAAAACTAATATTCTCTGAATTATTTTGAATTTCAAAATTATCTTCATCTTCATCTTCTAATTTATCATCTTCATTTTCTTTATTTTCTTCTTCTGTATCTTCCTTAATTTGTTCTTGTTTACGATAATCGTATTCTTCCTCCTTTGGTTTATCAAGATTTTCATAATCTAAATCATCATATTCTACATTTTGATCTTTAAATGCTAACAAATAATCATCATCAGTGTCAGATGAATTTGTTTGTGTTTGATGATCATTTTCAGATTTTGAGTAGTTTTGATCTCCACTTTGTGATGATTTAGATTTATTGCTTCCCATACCAAAAACAGCAATACCATCCGAACCATCTCCATATATTTTACTATAATCAAAATTATCTTCACTATTTTGTTTTCCTGAAAAAACTCCAGCTTCTGATTCACTATTATAATTTGAACTATCTAAAAATGGATCACTAGATTCATCTACACCTTCTAGATTTCCATATTTTTCTAAATTATAGATTTCTTCTTGACTAAGAAATCCTGGCGCACTTACCATTTCTAGATCTGTAGCTTCATATTTTATAGTAGATTTAGCACTGTCAAGACTGTAGTGCACAATAAAAAATTTATCAGTACCTTTTTCCGAAATTTTATGTAATATTTCACCACCAATATTACTAAGTTCTTCAACATTGTAATTATATTTTTGTGTTTGATAAAATATATATACATATGAAGATCTACTATAATCTAAGGTAGCAATCTTAAAAGTTTTACCGTGCATTTTATCAAAACTAAAATCTGTATTAAAAACAATATAGGCCTGATTACTATCGCCATTAAGACGTTCAGCTATTTCTAACTTATCCCAGTTTTTATAAGAATAATAGTTTGTATAATTAGACGCATTACTATTATAACCATCAGCAACAATAACATTGCTATCTACCCTATCATCTCTGCTATTAATAAACTGTATTCTAGTTTTATAAGCATTTTGCTTCCCATTAGTTTGATGCATTATTAATTGACTTTCCATAGATGTTGGGGTTGTCTGATCTTTAAAATATCTACCACCTAAGTTAATTTCCCTATAAGAAGCTCCTCCTGTAGTTGATTGTCCAGCAGAAATAACAATAGCATCATCCTGAACTCCAGTATAATAACCTCCTATCTTTAAATTTTGAGGATCTAAACTATAATCATCAACCTCAATTTTTCTAAAATCATAATAAGAAGCATTACTGAACGCATAAGCAAGATTAGATTGTGTAACATCATTATTTGGAAGTACAGGCATTGTTAAAGGCAATAACCTTGTATCTCTATCATAAGCTGCTTTAAGTCCTAATTTTACAATTTGTCCATAATTATCATCAATTACCGATAAAAATCTCATATCAGTTTTAAAAGTTTCATCTATTTTATAAACTCTTTCAATATGACCATTTTCTGTATCTCCTCTTAAATACCAATCTTGATTATATGCTTCATAAGAACCTGCGGCTTTTTTCTCTTTTGCATGACCTTGTGCACCTTGTGCTTTTCCACTTTGATTAGTTCCTGCACTTGTTTTTGTATCAGCAGAAAAAGAATCTATTAACAAAGTATTAAAACCACCTCCTCCTCTAACTTCCCTTAAAAAAGTTTTTTTATTAGCTTGAGCCATAGGTCCTATTGGTCCTGTGCTACTAGAATATATTTTACCTAAAGCAAACGTATCATTAGAGTTTGTTAAGGTCAAAAAATTAGGGTTTTGAACTCTATAAAATACAGAAGAACTATAACCATCTGTCGTTCCAACCTTAGCTCTTTCTGCATCACCAGTAAATACAATACCTACACCAGTATATCTATCTTGCATAAAGTTTTTATATTCGTTTGAAGCTATACCTTTATTATTTTTATCTGTGCTAACAAATTCTGTAGATTGATGTTCACGATCTTGCCAAGCTCCCCATGAAAAATAATATGAACCCTGCGCAACCCCACGAAAGTTAACCTTAGTATTAATAGATCTATTGTCATTCTGAGTAGCTCCATTGTCAGCAGTATATTCATTATAACGGGTTGCCGCTGTTGGCTTCTCAGTCATACTACCATTAAAAGAAGAATGCTGAGTCATATATAGATGAACTTTATTACTTACAAATAAACCACTATTCCCATAGGAATCAGTCCCTCCAATTGAAATATCATTTACTTTATGGTCTCCAAGAATATCAAAAAAAATTGTAGTGAAATTAATAAACCTGTACTCCCGTCCTGATTGAGATTCTCCATTGGAACCCGCCAAAACTTTTACTAATATTGGAAGATATGAAGTATAAGAATCAAATGTTGCTGAATATTCTGGGGCTCTAGCATTTGGAAATTCAAAAATGGTATCTCTGAAACCAACAATCCAGTAATTTACTTTACCAAAGTATATACTTGTTTGAGGCAAAATAAACTTCTGTGACCCAGTTGCCTTAACAAGAACCATAAGAGAAGAGCTATCCTGAGAATTAGTATCATTATATTCACCTACTCCAAACATATGAATCCCACTGTAGTCCAAAGTTGCATAATCTCCAACTAATGCACCCATAGCCATACTATAACCACGAGACCCATCTTTAACATCCCAAGAAGAAAAATCTATAATATCCCATTCGCTCTCAGGTCTAGCAGCAGCAGTGTTATTAGGACTATTAGTTGTTTCATCTCTTGTAAAATCTAAATCTATGTATAAAACTTGCTTTCTATAAATAATATTATTTTTGTTTGAACTAAAATGCAACATAGATCTTCCTTCGGTCAGTTGCGCTGATAGATCATAGAACTGTTCTGTATTAAGATAAGAGAATTTAACAATATCTTGCTGACCTTTTTTACCATAAATAGATTGCACATTATGAATATCAAATAACTTATTCTCAAATCTTGCCTCAACCTGCATCATTCTATTCATTTTACCAGGATTATCTTCATCATACTCAAAACTAACATTATAAATACCACCAGTATCAAAACCTCCAGTTGGAGTACCTCCAGAAGCATCATAACCAGCCGCATTTAAAATAGTTCTTTGCATATTATCCACCATAGGAACAGCTTTCTTTGCTTTTGGTGCATAAACAGTTGTAAACATAGTCTCAGAGTTCAGTACTATATTGATAATAGTATCATTATTCATGTTTTTATTAACACCAACACCCCTTAAATCTATTATCTGAAAATTATCATATCTAAAAAATTCTGAATTAGGATCAGATGCATTTGGCGTAGTATTTTTACCTGCATCAATAGCAGCTAATTTACCTTTTGTAATTACTATACTATCTAAGGACATTCCAGAAGTTCCTATATAAGAAATAAAATCTCCCTCGTTTTTTCCCATCATTAATAAAGTATTAGTACCTGCTCCTCCATCAATGTAACCAATTGTTCCTTGTCCTGCTGTTTTAAAATCCTCTCTGTTTTGATATACTCTTAATGTATCATTAGTACCAGTTAATCTTATATGAGCAGGATTAGTAGCTGAGTTCTGTTGAGTTATAGTAAATTTATTTGCAAATATTCCTGTTAGTTTTTTATCAGTAAATACCCAATCTTCTCCTGTTGTAAGATTACCATGCTGACCTTTATAACCCATAAAATCCACATTATAATTATCATAACGGTCAGGATTATTAGAACCTAAGATAATTTCTTTAAACATAGACATTGTAACATTTGATGTTACTACAAGTAGAGATACATCTTGCATTGTAATTGTAGATTGTGTCACTTTAGATAATTTGAAAGTTTGTGTATTTGTTTGACTTGTATTTACAGATAATACCCCATCAGTATAGTTTATAGTTCTAGCAATAGGCCTATTAGGAATATCCGTAGTAATATTCACAGCATCAGCAATAGTGATATTTACATTGCTATTTTGTTTGCTTGAGTCTTGAATATGTAATTTCATAACTGCATTATTTCTACTACCAGAAAATATAAGATTATTAACACCTCCTACAATCGTTGAAGTATCAAATCTATCTAATATATAATTTTTGTATTCAAATGTTGTATCTTTTATAAAATTACTACCAAATTGTATTTGATCAGTAAAAATATCAGTTACTCCAGTATAATCAAAACCATTAAAAACTGCTTTAAAACTAGCTATATTTTTATTTGATTCCATTTTTAACTGTTGAATATTTAAAAAAGAAGTCGCATGAGAAAACGTTGCCGAATTCATAGTAATACTAGCGTTATTATTTGTTGCTGATATATCATAAAGCAGTGAAAGATCATCACTAGCAATCTCATTTAATCTCAAGGTTAACTTGTTATTTGTACCTCCATTAAAATCAATTACTGTAGGTAATTTTTCTTTGTCTTTTACTACCACCCAAATAACAGAATCATTATATTTTGTAAGTACGTATCTATTCATGTTAACAAGTTTATAATTATAATCACTTCCACCTATAACATAACCATCAAGACCTGCTGTTAATTTAGAAAAATTAAGAATATTTGATCCAATACCTCCATCTATACCACGATTTACATTCAAAACTCTTAGATCTGTAATATAAAAAGTATCATCAAACCTTGTTCCACCTATAGTTAAATTACCTTGCGTTCCTTTATTAATTTTAACATACCCTGTATCTATATTTCCGGTTGCATCAATATTAACATTAATAGCTGTTGTAGAAGCATCAAAAGATACCCTATCATCGCCTGTTCCAGCCTCAATAACAGTATTAGATGATGAGTTTAAACCATTATAAACATCTCCGTTATTTGTACCATATACTACCGTATTAGAAGATAAAAAACGATCTGAATTAGTATTAGGACCACTTCCTTTATAAGAAACTGTCTGCTTTTCATAATTAACATTAATACCATACTGACTCATAGCCCTATAATTTATAGAACCACTAGAATATACATATTCTCTATTATCTATTGATGATAATTCTATATTTGCTGTTTGATTATTTCCAAAGACTACCCTTTTATAAGAAGTATCTTTTACCGAACCACCTTCTTTTTTTATATTAAATGATCCATCATTATGGGTAACTTTTATTTCACTATCATTCAAAGAAGAAAAACTAATTCTACTATCTGATAATTTTGATAAATTCAAAGTATCATTACCTTTATTACCCCAAATCTCTTTAACATTCTTAGAAGCATAAACAATATCATTTCCCAATGAACCCTTAAATATTTGAAAATTCCTTATTCTATCTACGGTTTTATACTCTGTTTTAAAAACAGTTCCAGCTTCTAAATTAGCAATAAGACCAGTTTCTAATTTTTCATAAGAAATTGTATTAGTACCAGAATTACCATCTATCTCTGTTGCACTAGACCCACCTGCTTCTATATAGTCATCTCCTTTTCCTAAAATGAATTTTGAAAAACTATATAATTTATCAGTTTTAGTACCACTTGCTTCTTGTCTGCTTACTTCTAATTCATTATTGTTAGCAGAAAGCAAGCTCATATATAATTTAGAACTAACATCACTATAATCTACAGTATTTACACCACCAGCACCATCTACAAGCACAGCTTTCTCACCCTCTTTAATTTTAAGAGTATCTGAGAACATTGTTAATTTTAAACCATAATTACCTTTAACATTAAGTGTTGCGCCGTTTGTTACTTGATTCAACATTTCATCAAAAGTACCAGATAAAGAGTAATTAACTTTTTCAAAAGATATTAAATTATTACCACCTCCTAAATCAACCTTATAATTTGATGAGGTTAATTCTCCTGAAAACAATAATATATCATCACCATCACCTAAATTAATATTGGTAACTTTACTTACATTAAGATATTCGTCTCTAACTGCTGTTCCCTTGTTGTTTCTATAAAATATACCACTAGATAAATCTATATACAAACCAACATTATTTCCATTTGAATCTCGTATTTTTGCATTCAAGGTGTTATTACCATCACCTCCAATTATTTCTCCTCTTTGTTTTAAAACCTCATCACTTGAGAATGTAAAAATATCATCATTTACTGAACCATTTAAAACTGAAAAATTATCAATTTTGATTATTCCTGAAAAACCACCACCACTTAATTCTTTTTTATCTAAATCAAAATTAAAACCTTGATTCGAACCCACTACTGCTTCAACCAATAATTCGTTTCTTCCTCCACCTGCATCAATGTATTTGACTTTATTTTCTGATGAGATTGTAAAATAATCATCACGATTTGTACCAATTATTTTATCTATATTGCTAAAACGATCAATATTATTAGAGCTTCCTTTAGAAATAAACGAATCTTCTTCGTTTTTCAACTCAAATGAAAAACCTAACACATCTGTTGATTTACTATAATCAAGAGTGTTAGTTCCACCTTGACCATCTATATTATAAGAACCTAAGGAAATACCATAAAAATAATCATTGCCACTACCACCTTTTATATTGCTAACACCTGAAGCTTTTACTATGTTTGTTGTTCCTTGTGTTACTGAAAATAACTCTCCTTGAGAAGACTCAAAATTAAACACTAAATCTGCACTAAATTTTGAAAAATCTATAGTACTAGTACCAAAACCTGATATTATTTCTAAATCTTTAGATTTGCTAGGATCTAAAATAAATAAATTATCTCCATCTCCTGCTTTTAATACACTCCAGTTTTTAATTGAAAAGGCTTTACCATCTAATGTCTCTGCTACAGCATCAAATTTTACACCAAAAGATGAGCTAGAATAATCTATAGTATTTTTTCCTCCTCCTGCATCAATCTTTAAATTTTCAAAAACTTCAGGGTCAGAAAGATCTAATCGTATCGTATCATCAAAATTTGTAAGTTTTATATTTTTTACACCAAGATAATAATCAGCATTACCTTCTTGTTTATCTATAAGCAACGAAGATCTAACACCTGGAGCTACTGTTTTTTCTGAAAATATTTCTACTGTTACTCCTTTATCTAGTTTTGAATAATCTAAATCTCCGTTATTAAGTATAAAGTAGAAGTAACCATCATTAGTGTAACTATTTTTTAAAATAGACTTATTATCTGATGTTTCCATAATTACTTTATCTGAAGATGTTGGATTTGATCCTGCATTCGTACCATTTAATACTTCAAATTGTTTTAAATGATGCTCTGAACTTGTTGGAGATGTTATATTTAATACTACCTTATCAGAAATTGTATATTTTAATTCCTTAACATCTGCTCCTATTAAAACTTTATCAAAACCTCCTCCACCATCAACTTTTGTTTCACCTCTTGCTTCTGAATTTATGAACCAAACATCATCAAAATTTGTTAATCTAAATGCCTGAATATTTGTAAACATTGTATAATCTATATCTGCTTGCGTTACTGGCGACAGATAGTTCTCATAAGAAATTGTGTTGTTATTACCAGCCCCACCATCAATATAATAGCTTGTTTTATAAGGATTTAATATAAATACATCATCACCATTACCTCCTGTAAATCTATCAATATTGGTAAAATAATCTTTATTGTTTGAATTCTTATATTCTTTTGTTACAGAACCTTGATCATAAGCTCCTGTTTTACCTAAATCAAATCTTAAATCAACTTGTGAACCTGTATAATCAAGAGTATCTAATACCGATTGTCCTCCAATAAATGAGTACTCATAATCTTTACTACGATCACTTCCTACTTTAACTTTAAATACAGATCCAAAATCTGATGCTTTTAATATATCAAAGTTATATAAAGTTAAAGTACCAACCTCTGCTTTATTTCCATTTATGGAAAAATCTACCTGCGATGCTGAAACCGAAGCATTAAATACAGTTTTTACATTTTTATTAGTTGATCCCCAAAAAACTTTAAAGTTAGTATCTGAATAACTTATCTCGTTATTAAAATCTCCTAATCTTAATGTATCAAAATTAATAAATTTTGAGCTAAGAATTGATAAGTTTAAAGACTCTTTTATCTCATAATTTAAATATAAAACATTACCTGCATTTTCAAGCTCATTATATGAATTTAAGGTTATTTCTTTTGACGGATTATATTTGCTTACATTTCCATCATAAATAACATTAGATGCTGTTTGCCAAGCATTATCTTCTGCTATAAACATATCATCTTCTTTTGTACCTATTAAAGAAGAAAAACCTATAACATCATCTTTAATTCTTTCATTGGTTGAAATATAAACTTTTGTTAATTCTTCTTTTGATATATTATAATTAATACGAATACCATCTTTGATATCTGAGTAATCTATAGTATTATAACCTCCTCTACCATCATAATGCATAGAGGATCTTTGATCTCCTGAAATTAAAAATGTATCATTTTGATTGGTACCTATTATTGATTGTATATAAACAAAATTATCAACATAAGACGCCTTATTAATAGATCCACTAGCATCAGAATTTGTACCTACATTCTTAACATTAACTATGATTCCTGTACTAGAAATATCTTTTGAATAGTCCATGGTATTCTTACCAGCTATGCCATTTATACTATAATTATTTGACATAGATAAATAAAATATATCATTGGCTTGTGATGCTTTAATCTCAGGGCTTCCATATATTACATCCTTTCCGCGACCATATTTGTCTACTTGGATAAAACCACCAGAATCCTTACCTACAACATAATCTATTTCTACTCCTTTGCCATCAATACCTGCAAATCTTTCGTATGAAACAACATTACCTGCTGATGAGCTAATATCCTCTGGACTCATATAAAAGGTCATACTACCAACACCACTAGCATAAACCGTATCATATTGTTTTGATCCTATAAAAACACCTATATTAATTAGGGTATCTTTTTGACCTGAATATTCTGCACTACCACTAACAACATCATATACTACACTTGTATTAGCAACTAAAGAAAAATCTATCGTATTTCTTCCTTGTTTACCATCAAAATAAACATCATAATTTTTATGATCAGATGCTAAATAGTAATCATTACCCTCTGAACCTCGAATTGTCGTAAATATATTTTTATTATTAGATCCATTGCCAGACGAAAAATAAATCTTTTGTGTTTTATCAAAATCTGTATCCTTTTCTGGGTTTGTTCTTAGCAAAACCGAAGAAATATACGCTCCATTTTCTTCACTGAAATCTATAAGAGACGCTAATCCTAAATTTAATATATTACCACTTTGACCATTCGTTGTATCATTACTACCCGCAAATATTTGAAAACCATAGAAACCTTTTGTACTATTAATTGTAATTTCATTATTAATCTGCGAAAATTGTTGCTCATCGCTTTCTAAATACAACAAATCAAAATTCTTAAATTCTGAATATGAATTATCTTCTACATTTTTAGAATTTTTTGCATTATTATTTACTTTTACATAACCATTATCTAACGCTATATGTACATCTCTATTAAAATTGTATGATCCTGTTGTTTTATCTACATATGCTCCATAATTAAATTTTAAAGTATCTGTACCTGTTATTGTTGGATTATCAATACTATTCATTGTGGCTTTGGCATCAACTCTGTCATTACCAAATTTATACTCATACTCACTACTACCTTCTCCCATATATACGGTATCATTTCCATCACCGCCAATAAATATATTATTACCCTGCAAAAGGTCATAAATATGGCTAGTTACTCCTCCTACTATATAGTCATCATAATTACTGGTTCTAACAATTAGTGGATCAAACAAGGTTGAAAAAGTAAAAGTATTATACATTGAAAAGTTATTAATATCTTCATCACCATGAACTTCTCTAAAATCAAAAGTGAAAGTTGATTTACCATTTACCATTTGTTGATATTTTGGATTAAATCCTGTAACTTCAATTTGACATTCCTGCATAATTTGTTTCAAGCCTATTGGATTACCATAGGCATCTATAGCATTTGCTTCATTATAAACAAAATATATGTCCATAGCATTAGATTGAGATCTAGAAATTATCTGAAAAGCATTATTACCTAATGGTTGCACTTCAGTTGTAGGTGTAGAAATAAATTTAATACCTTCGGGCACATCTCTTATAATAATATTATCAAAAAAAGTAGCTGAATCTAAAAATTTTAGATTTATTCCTCTTTGAATCTGTTTGCCATTATAGGCTTCATAGTGTATAGATCCTGCAGAAGAAGAATAATCTAAAAGCTCTGGACTATACATATAACTAGAGTAATCATTACCTTGCATCTTACCACCACCAGCTAATGCTTTTATAATAGAGGTATCACCTTCTGATGAGGTTACAACACTAGTTCCATAAAGCGGTGAAATTTGAGGATTAGAATTTCTAACCACAACAGGTTTGTTTCCTACTTCTTCTTGATTTAGTATAGTTCTTCCTGCATAGGTATAAACCACTAAAATATCATTTTTATCTATACCTTCTGGATAAAGGGTTAGTACATCGTAAGAATTAGAAAATACATCTGATGATAATATAGGGCTTTGTTCCTCAACTTGTATCATACCGATTAATTCTTTTTGGTCATGTTGTTCTTCAGATAACATTTCTTCACCAGAGGCTAAAAAATCTCCCCCATTTTTAGTAGCTTTTGCGGTAGATACTGTTCTATTAATAACAAGAAGATCAGTATTATCAGAAGAAGAAAATGCCTTAGCATCATCAAGAAAATCATTATAACCATATCTTTGCGAAAGAGAATCTACAATAATCGGTATTTGTTTTTGCATAAACATAATTGAATAATTAGCAATTGTGACAGTTCCACCTGAAATTGTTGTAATAACCAAATCTCCATTTACTAACTCTTTTTTTAAAAAAGCTAAATCAAAATCTAAGTTTATTACATCCTCTGGATGAGCATAAATAACTATATTACCTTTGTTGGGATCCCCAACTTGGACAGAATTATCACTATACACTACTGACTTATTCACTTAAATACCTCTTAAGAATTATTATTATTGTTATATATAAAAAAGCTTTACTTACTCTAAGGTATATGATATAAAAAACTAAAATTCTATAATTTTATATAATATTGATATTATATTGTTCATTAAAATAATAGTTTGAGTAATAATAATATTGTTTATTGTAGTGGGACAGATTAAGTGGGAATTTAGGACATAAATAGTGGGAAAGATTTTTGACTTTTAGATTATTTTATTTGTCAAGTTTAAAATTTTAGAGATGATATTTTTAGTATTATCTCTTTTTACTATTATATTTATTTTAGCTTGCTAATCTATGTTTAGATATCTCATAGTATTCTTCTAATAACTAAAAGCCTATAAACTTTCTATTATGATTATTACAAGCTATTCCTGTTTTGACTGACCCCATAAATGGATCTAGTACTATTTGATTTTCATTTGTTGTCATCTCTAGCAATCTTTCCATTATTTGTATTGGTTTTACTGTTGGGTGCTTGATATTGAATTCATCTTTATTTTAGTCTTGATGATTATGTGGTCTGCAACCCCATAAAGTAGTTAATTTCTTTTGGTTAAAAAGATAAGCATGTCTTGGTATACGATATTTAGGTATTTTGTAAATATCATCATTTACTTTGCTTTTATCTTTGGTTATTTGGTATGAAGTATCATTAGCAACCACTCTCAATTCTTCTATATTATCACTTTCTTTTAATAACTTTTTTATCTCTGACATCGCTCTTAGTATTGTGTCTTTAGTTGTATGTCTATTATTGTAATGAGACAAGATATACTGGGAATAAGTAACTACTATACAATACAAAAATAACTTCAAAAAACCCCGAATAACTAAGAAAAACTCCGAAAATATAATGTCTATTCCCGTTTAATATGTCCTTAAATTAAAATTTGTGTAAAATCTAAGTAAATAGGCACTTTCAAGCAAAGTGCCTATTTGTTTGTGAAAAATTAAATACGCAAATTATAAAAATAGTGAGCAATGTAAATATATGCTAAATGTATTGTATTATAAGGCTTTAAACACATTTTAAAAATTATCTAAAAAAAGGAAGTAAATACGCACTATTTAATAGTGATTCTCTAAAAATGGTCTCAATGTTACTTTTAACAAAGAGACCAATCCATATATTATTGCGGTTTATTTTTTATAATTAATTGTTGCTTAATATTAGGTATTAACAAGTAAGATTTGCATCTATTACATCTAATTTTAATATCAAGATATAAATTGCTTTTATTAGCTTCAAACAGTTTCTTGTTACATGTATAGCATCTGATATCGATATATTTTTTTCATAATTAGAATCTCCTTATAATTATGTATTAATTTAAGAGTATTTATTATACTCATAAATACAATAGCACAATTATGTGTTGATTGATTATTTTTTCCAAGTATTTAAAGTAGGTCTTAATAACTCAAATATTTCTTTAGTTTTAAGAGTATTATTTAATCTTTTTAAATTAATCACATTTTCATATACAGCTAGATATTGTTTACCACCAACTTTAACATTAATCTCTTTTGCAAAATTATTGGTTAGCTTTACTACTTCATCAAATATATCATAATCTATTGAGGTGCTTGTAATTCCTTCAGGTTCTCCACTAATCAAATAGTCTATAGTAATTCCCATTGATTCGCATATTCTATGTATCTTAAAAAGGTCAGGAAGTGATTCTCCTCTACACCAACGACTAACATTAGCTGTTAACTCATCAAAAAACTCTGCAAAATCTTTTTGAGTTTTGAAATGTTTATCAATATTTTTTTTTAGGTTACTACCAAAGTTTTTAATAAACTGCTTTTTATCCATTGAAAATCCTAGTTAAAACATTAAATATCTTTTTATGTAATAATTATTTGACAATTACTTAGAAAGTGATTATTATTAATTTATAAGTAATAAATAATATTTTATTTATAAGTACAAAGATAGCATAAGTAAGGATTTTTTAATAATGAAAATACACGAGATTAAATATCTTCTTGGTAAGAAAGGTCTTAAATTTGTGGAGGTAGATAAACAATTTGGATTAAGAGAAGGAGTAACTAGATTTGCATTATCTCAGCCACACAGAGCAGGAGAAGAAGCTTTATCTAAAGCGTTAGGAATTCCTTTAAAAGAATTATTCCCAAATATATATGATGATAAAGGAAAAAGATTAATACCACAACCAGCGAAAAACTATACATTTAAAAAAATTAATGAGGATTTGGTAAACGGTAATGCTTAAAGAGTATTTTACAGTATCAGAGATCAAAGTCAGAGATCAAAGAACTTAAAATAGTTGGATATAGTACTCCCGATAGAATACATGCTCTAGCTACATCTGAGAACTGGCTATTTCGTACTTACAAAACAACTAAGAAGGACGGTAGAGAATACCACATAAGTAATTTTCCAAGTGCAGTGAGAGAGAAAATAGTAGGTAAATTGTTAGAAAGAGCAAGAAAAGAAGCAAGAGATAACGGAAGAAATGTAGAAGTAGTAGAACGTAGCTTAAGAATAGCATATAGCCGACTAGAGATTGTACTTTTTATAAGAAAGAACAAAGTAAAAGTAGAAAGATTTTGTAGATCATATAATATATCGAGAGTTTGTAAACAAAGAGGTATCAGAAGTGTGTTATGAAAGTGTACCAAGTATAAGCAAAACGAGAGTTTACTATTGGATAAAAGCTTATGATAAGTTCGGTTTAGAAGGCATTAAGTGGAAAGCAGATGAAAGAAGACTAGGGAAAGGCGACTTTGCACAAGTAAATCTTCAAACTAAAAAAGGAGAGGTTACAAGTGTTAGGGATTTAATCATTGGAGCTCATCTAAACGCACCACATTATAAAGCTAAGATGCTTTATAAACAACTTATTCAATTAGCTAAAAGAGTTGATGTAGCAGTACCAAGTTATAGAACAGTATGTAGGCAAGCTAAAATAAATATAATAGTAAAAAGAGATGATACTAAAAATATTATTTCGCTTATGCTCAATAGCACTAAGCTTGCAACTTCGTGGAGAATAAAATTTTGCGGTGTCATCTCTAAAACTTTAAGCTTGACAAACAAAATAATCTAAAATTCAAAAATCATTCCCGCTATTTCTGTCTCAAATTCCCGTTTAATCTGTCCCGCTACACAAATAGTAGATTAGAAGGATTTATACCTAAATTGCCGTTAGGAGAAGAAAAGCAGAAATTGAATTTATTGTTAGAACCACTAGCAGGAAAGAGAACGATAGTTAAGAAGGGAATAAGAGTAGAGAACAGAAATTACTTTAAAATTATTCCCGTTATAAACTGTCTCTTTACACCTTCATCTTCTATTGTTGAAACTTTAAACTTGACAAATAAAATAATCTAAAATTCAAAAATCTTTCCCACTATTTATGTCCTAAATTCCCACTTAATCTGCCCCACTACAATAATTATCAAAAATATTATTGACTAAAAAAAATAATTATGGTATGTTTCTTAGGTTGTTTGTGAGTAAATTATAGATTTTTATAAGCAGGCGTTTTTTGTGCGGATATGGTGGAATTGGTAGACACGCTGGATTTAGGTTCCAGTGCTGAGAGGCATGGGAGTTCGAGTCTCTTTATCCGCACCATTATTATTTTTTAAGTTTGCAAATTCTTGGTTGTTTCTTCTGTTGGTAAGCTTTCAAATTCTCTTAATACAATTTCAAGTACTGACATCAAAGGAGTTTAATAACTTTTAGGAAGTATGTAGCGGGACAAATTTAATGGCAAATATGAACAGATTAAATGGCACAAATCTTTTAGAATAGATTAAAAATAGTTGTCAAGTCTTTATTTTTAAGTTTTAAAACAATATTGATATAACGAGACAAATTAAAACAGGGAAAAAATAGATATAGTGAGTATATAATTTAATCTCAATTTATATTGTTTTTTAAATGAAAATTTTTCAACAGGAATAGATTTTAACTTCTATTCCTATTTTTTTATCAATTTTTGATTTTTTATAATAAATAATTAACTTATATATCTCTACCATATTCTTTATTATAAGTATGTTCGTTCTTTTTTTGTAGAAGTTGTAGCGGGACAGATTAAATGGCAAAATTGGACAAATTAAATGGCATACTTACTAAGCATAATTATATTTTAGTTTGTCAAGTTCTTCTTTTAATTTCTTCCATTTAAACTTCTTTATACTAAATTTATCATCTAATATAATCAAATATAAATTTTCATTGATCTCTTCATAATATTCATAATGATATCCTAACTAATTTATATTACATTGAAAATGTTATATATCCTTTCATTGCTCCTATCTTTTTAAGAAAATCATTACCAACTAATTGAGGGTGATATTCTAAATCTCCTCTAAAATTAGTGTTATGTTGAAAAATAATACCACCTATTGAATTTGGATTATTAGTTATTAAAGCAAGTGTAGTCATAAAAGTTAAATCAATAATTTCATAATTAGGAGTTGTTAACCAAGCATGTAATTTTAATTTATTAGTTATAGAAATTTGACTGTTATCATATTTTAACATTCTACAAAGCTCTTTAATTGAAGTATAAAATACAGGTCCTCTATCTACATTAATGTAACCTAATGTATAAACAAGTTGAACTCCTAATATACCTTCTAAGCCCTCCTTAATCTCATTATGAATTTCAAAACATTTATTACTAATATAATCTGGATTTAATTTACCTAAATTATCTTGAAGAAACTGATAAACTTGCTGACGTTTAGTTTCTGTAATTAAATTAGAACTAGAAAATTTTACTTGTGGGACTTCTAAATCCCAATCTCTAGTTCTTTTAAATGCTTCTTTTAGCTCTTTTTCATATCCTGTTTCTTTTTTAACAAAATTAAAAAGTTTTGATATCATGTTTATTTACCTCTAGGTTTTTATTATATTCTTGTAATAATTATAATAAAAATTTACAAAAAAATAGAGTAAATAATTACTCTATTTTTAGCACATTGCAAGCTATACCTATAGCAGAAAAAATATAATGGGAATTACTTATTGTATTAATGGCAAAAAAAGAAGGTAATTAATTACTCTCTTTTGTTATAATAACTTACTTAAACTAGCTATATTTATTTGATTCTTTTATTGCGATCATAACGATTATTAAATTCAAAACCTAATAATTCATAATCATTTTTAACTTCCCAATACCCTAACCAAACTAATAATGGGTGTTTTTCATTTTCCCCTTCTGATATCCCCATTCCTATTTCTTGAGCATTCATAATACAATAACCATCATATTCATTATTAAATACTACATCAAATTTATTTTTAATTTTATATAATATATCCCATAACTCATCAAAATTAACTATTTTATTGCTATCTATTTTTAAGTAATTACATATTTCTTTAAAGCTATATCTTTCTCTCATAATTATTTAAATCCTTTATTTTTCTACTTCTTATATGAGAACATTACCTTAGCCGTGCGGTTAAGTGTAGCGGAAAGAATATTATTTTCACTTTTCCGCTGCAACCCTTATTTTACAAGACTTTTTGCAATCTTTTTTCTGCTATAGAATAATATTCTTCTAGTAATTCAAAGCCTATAAACTCCCTTTTCAGCGAATTGCACGCTATGCCAGTAGTGCCACTACCCATGAATGGATCTAAAACTATTTGATTTTCATTAGTTGTCATTTCTAGCAATCTTTCCATTATTTGAATAGGTTTTACTGTTGGATGTTTAATATTAAATTCTTCTTTATTATAACCTTGGTGATTATGAGGTTTACAACCCCAAAGAGTAGTTAATTTCTTTTGGTTAAAAAGATAAGCATACCTTGGAATACGATATTTAGGTGTTTTGTAAATATCATCATTTACTTTGCTTTTATCTTTTGTAATTTGATAAGATGTATCATTTGCTACAACTCTTAAATCTTCTATATTCTTACTTTCTTTTAATAGTTTTTTTATTTCACTCATAGCCCTTAAAATATTTTCTTTAGTACTGTAATCTATAAGCTCCTCTTTCTCATGCTCTCAATCTACAGTTGCTTTATTTAATTTACCCTTCCCTTTTGTAAATATCATAATCTTCTCATGTACTCTTAATGGATAATGATAAGGTGTTGAAAGGCGTCTCTTATACCATATAATTTCTGCTAAATAATGAAATTTCTCTTGTGCTAAAGTATTCCACTGACTAATTGTAGGTTCTTGTCCAAAGTAAACTAAAAAACCATTATCTTTAAGTACTCTATATGAATTTTCTAAGAATGCTTGAAAGTTAAAATGAGTCTCAATCTTATGATCTCATTTTAAACCATAAGGTGGGTCTGTTATAATTGCATCTATTGATGCGTCTTGAATATTATTGAATAAAGCCTCTTGGTTACCTAAATGTATTGTCATTGTTTCTCCTTTTATTAATGACTATTAGGCTCTCTAAGGGGCTCTGATTATATTACAGTACTATATTTTAACTGCTAACAAATTACTAACATAAGTATTATTATACCTATGTATAACCTTTTCTATTCTGTATGTTCCATTAAATTGGCTATATTTTTCTGTTGTTTTTAAGTTAAAATTAAAGCCAGCTTGTAATTGCGGATTGCCTATTATACTTAAATTAATTCAACACTTCTCTTGTATTTCTTTGTATTTTGAATTTATATAGTCATTTTTAATGCTATTATCTACAACTGTTTCTAATACTAAAAGTGGTTCTTTACCTAGCTTAGTTATTTCTAATTCTGCTTTTTTTATATTTCAAACATTATAAATAACACCGCTATAATGTTTTTGTGAGCTATCTTGTTTTGTTATACTTAGTATATTAGCTTCTTCTATTTGTATTTCTTTAGATATATTCTTATTATAAAAAATTAAGTTATTATTTTTTATATTAGCCGTGGCATAGTAAATTTCTGATAATTCAGCAAGTACTTCTAAGCTTGTTTTATTTTCTTGTAAATAATAATCTACTCGCTTATTCTTAAAAGTATCATCAATTTTTAGTGTTAAATCTAAGTCGCTTGCTAGAGTTTTTAGAATATCTTCTAATGAAATATTTTTAAATACTCTATTATAAGTTACTCTCCCTCTTGATAAATCTTGAGATATTGCATTAATTGAAATAACTGTGCTTGTAGCATCTACCTTTTGGGCTATAAACTCTCCCATTTTATAAATACTATCATTATAACCTATTGCTAACTCTATTGTTGAGTTATTATTAGGGATTGTAATTATATCATCTGCGTTATTAATATTTAGAGTTAAACTATCTAGTTGCAAACCGATATTATCTTCAATACTAAAAGATAATAATCTATCCGTTGCATCTTTATTAAACTTACCATTTATAAAAACTTGAGATTTTAATTCCATAATGAAATCCTATCTTGAGGCTCTTTTTGAATATCTGATAATTCTAAGATTAACCCTTTCCTTAAAAATATATCTTCTTTATATAAAAATACATTAGCCTCTAATACTAATTCTAAATAACCTAAAGATGAGCCGTAATAATTATAAATAATCTCATCTAATGTCTCATCTTCTCTTTTTACTGTATATTGCATATTAACTATACTTATTTATTGTTATACTAAAACTTATCTTCAAAGCGTTTAAACCTGTTATAAAATCACTACTTGTTTGTCTTATATTTTTAACATATCATACACCTTTACCACTACCTTTTAACTTATTACCTAAACTGTCAATTATATATCAAGTTTCTCCTGTATTAGCTATATTTTTAAATATAGTAAAATCATTTATTCCACATATAAGTACTTATTTAGATTTATTATTTAATTAGTAGGTGAGGCAGTATACCCCAATAACAGAAGTCTTCTCTAAGATTAATGTTAGACCGAGCGAGTGAGTTACGACACTCCACCTACTATTTCATATTTTTTGCTTGTTCTTCTGTTATTCTATAAAAACTACTCATTATTAGCTCGTTATTTTTTGTAATTTTTACCGCTACTAAATAGTACTTTCCATTAATTTGTTTGTAATAAACTTGTTTAGATTTATTGTAAATTCCAGTATTAATTATCTCTTGTATAAATGAATATTCCTGCAATGTAATATCTGGATGTACTACTTTTTTATTAGCTAATGTTTCTTCTGTTACTCTTAATACTTTAGGCTTTTTAGTAATCCCTTTATCTACATAAGCAACTGGAACAAAATTATATTGCTTATCTCTAATATGCTTAACTTCTTTTTGTATTTGCTTAGATTTTTCAAAGAATGATTTAAAATAGTTACTTGCAGTTATACTTTGTATTTGGCTTTCTGCCATTTGTTTAGGTGCTTGTAATAATTTATTTTCTAAGTTTTCTGATAATACTCTGTTTCTAAACTTTCCACTATTACTACTTCAAGCAGGGTCTACTCCCTTTAAGTATTTCACCTCTTTACCATTTATATCTTTGCTTGAGAAGTCTAATTTTTCAGCCTTAGAAACACCGCCAAGTTTTTCTGCTTGATTTTTAGTAATTTGTGTTACATAACATTTACAACCCCAGCCATTAGGAGGCATTGCATAATCTCAAAATGGATCATCAATTGGTCTTATTTTACCAGCCCATAATGCATGCTCTTCTCTATGCTTGCTTGATGGTCCTAATTCATAAATAAAATACGGTGCAAAATTCTTTGTCTCTTGAGCTCTTTCCCATGTGGCAGATGCTCTTGCACTTCTTTTGTTTGCATCATATATGGTTTTTAATCTTCTTGGACTTCCAAGTTGTACAAGCTCTTTTTCTCCTGTTTTAGGATTAATAGCTTCTTTTTTACCTCACCAACCTTTGCTCTGTAGAATTGGTGTAAGTTCTTTTTTGAATTGAGATAGAGTTTTGCCATTAGATATTGCATCTTCAAGTCCTGACTTTACATCTAATAAAATATCTGCTTCGGTTGATTTAGCAATAGAGAATACAGCCCCATGCTCATTATGTAGTATTTCACTCCATTTATATGATGTTACAGGCTGTTTCTTTGCTATAAATTCTACTGATTTATTATCTATTGTCATTGTTTTGTACATTTATATGTGCTATGTTATTAAGACTTTTATTTTTTATTATAGAAAGAAAAGACTTCGGATCAGATAATTCCTCAAGTACTAATTTTTTTAGATTAGGAAGTTTATCCAAATATGGTAATAACGATCTAATAGTAATAGAAATAATTCCATTATCTACAGAAATTATACTTGCAACCTTTTTGATTAATTCCTCTGAGAAATTTCCTGTATTTATTTTCTTAAATATATCATCATATTTTTTAATTCTATTTATATAATCTCTTATATTTTTAGTGGTATCTGTATAAGTTGTTAAAAGATAAAATAAAATTATTTCAAGAAAAATATTTACTATTTCTTTATCAACACCTCTTACTTCTTTGATATGAACAGCATAACGAGATTCACGATTTAAATCTGCCCAAATCGCTTTAATATATTCATTAAAAATTAAATTATTATTGTTATCTTTATTATTCGATATTACTTTACCTAAACTATCTCCTTTTTTAACTCCTATTTCCCTTTTTAATATAATATTATATTCCATCTCTAAAATAGATCTTAAAGCAAAAATTTTAAATCTATAATTATTTATGCTACAAGCTTCCAGTAAATCATAAAATATTTCTTCATATTTACTATTAGGAAAGTTTATATTTCTAATACCATAATATTTAGTTTCAAATAAAGCAATAAGATTTTCTTTTGAGAATTCATAATTATGATTGCAATTTAAACATATTAATCTTGTTTTATCACTCATACTTTTACCTTTATAATCTATCTTCAATTTTTATCATGACATTACTAATCCATATGACTTTTTTTTAAGAATAAATCAAATTATAACTTACTTCTTCCTAAAAATCTATTTTTATCATGACATTACTAATCCATATGACTTTTTTTTAAGAATAAATCAAATTATAACTTACTTCTTCCTAAAAATCTTTGTAAACTCTTTTCATGCTGATTTTAGTAGGCTTTTTTCTAATTTATTTGTATTTAGAGTGGCTTTATTTATATTCTCTAGGGCATCTTCTATATTATCTGAGTTATCTAAAACTTGCATTATATCATCTACAATAGGCGTCATTATATTTTCTCAATCTTCTAGTTCTTTTTCTACATCAATGTCTATTTGTGTAGCGGGACAGATTAAACGGGAATTTGAGACAGAAATAGCGGGAATGGTTTTTGAATTTTAGATTATTTTGTTTGTCAAGCTTAAAGTTTTAGAGGTAATATTTTGGTATTACCTCTTTTTATTTTAGCTTGCTAATCTATGTTTAGATATTTTATAGTATTCTTCTAATAATTCAAAGCCTATAAACTTTCTATTAAGCTTATTACATGCTATTCCTGTTGTCCCTGACCCCATAAATGGATCTAGCACTATTTGATTTTCACTTGTTGTCATCTCAAGTAGTCTTTCCATTATTTGTATTGGTTTAACCGTTGGATGCTTAACATTAAACTCTTCTTTATTATAGCCTTGATGATTATGTGGACGGCAACCCCATAGTGTTGTTATTTTCTTTTGATTAAAAAGATAAACATGTCTTGGTATACGATATTTAGGTATTTTATAGATATCATCATTAACCTTAGATTTTTCTTTTGTTATTTATTGTGATACATCATTTGCTACTGCCCTTAATTCTTCTATATTTATTACTAGTCTTTAATAATTTTTTTATCTCTGACATCGCTCTTAAAACTGTTTCTTTTGTAATATAATCAATAATTTCCTCTTTTTCATGTTCCCAATCTACTGTTGCCTTGTTTAATTTACCCTTGCCTTTTGTGAATATCATTATCTTTTCATGTACTCTTAATGGATAATGATAAGGTGCTGAATTACCCCTTTTATACCATATTATTTCTTCTAGATAGTGGAATTTTTCTTGTGCTAAAGTATTCCAAACACTTATAGTTGGTTCTTGTCCAAAGTAAACAATGAAACCATTGTCTTTAAGTACCCTATATGAATTGTGGATAAAATTTGCAAAGTTAAAATGCGTCTCAATTTTATGATCCCATTTTAAACCGTACGGTGGGTCGGTTATTATTGCATCTATTGAATTGTCTTGAATGTTTTTAAATAAAACTTCTTGATTGCCTAAGTATATTGTCATGTGTTCTCCTTTTATTATGACAAATTAGGCTTTCAAGAAGCTCGTTATTTATTTTAGCTAAGTTATATTTTTACCGCTAAAACTAATGTAAAATAAGTATTGTTATACTTATGTGTAACTTTTTCTATTCTGTATTTACCATTAAACTGGCTATATTGCTCTGTACTGTTAAGAGTAAAACTAAATCCTGCTTGTAAATTTTGATTGCCTTGTTTTAAACTTATGTTTATATACTGTTTTTCTTGAATTTCTTTATATTTAGAATTTATATAACTATTTCTAATACTTTCATCTACTGATGATTCTAAAATTAAATAAGGTTCTTCTCCTAGCTTTATATTTTCTAGTTTCCCTTCTTTTATATTCCAATAATTATATATTACTCCATCATAATATTTACTTGAATCATCTTGTTTAGTTACACTTAAAATATTTTCTATATCTATTTCTAATTCTTTTGTATTTTCTTTAGAAATAAACACCAAATAGTTGTCTTTAATATTTGCAATGCAATAAAATATCTCTGATAGTTCTGCCAATATTTCTAAACTGGTTTTATTTTCTTGTAAATAGTATCCTATTTGCTTGGTTTTTAAGTTATTATCTAATTGTAAAGTTAAATCTAAATCACTTGCTAAGGTTTTAAGTACATCATCTAAAGACTTATTTTTAAATACTCTATTGTATTTTATTCTACCCTTAGTTAAGTCTTGAGAGATTGCTTTTATAGAAATTAAACTACTACTTGCATCTATATTCTGTGCTACAAACTTACCCATTTTATAAAGGTTATCATTATACCCAATAGATATCTCAATTATTGAATTAGTACTTGGAATGGTAATACTATCATCTGCATTATTTATACTTAATTCTATGCTATCTAACTGAAGACCGCTATTGTCTTCAATTGAAAAATTAAGCAATCTTTCTGTTGCTAGTTCACTAATTTCTCCATTTATATATACCTTCTTGATTAATTCCATAATCTAACTCTATCTTGTGGTTCTTTTTTAATTTCTGGCAATTCAATAACTAAACCTTGCTTTAGATAAATACCTTGCATATATAAAAATGTATTAGCTTGTAGTACTAATTCTAAATATCCAAAAGATGAGCCATAATTTCTATAAACTATCTCATCCAAAGTTTCATTATCTCTTTTTACTTTATACTGCATTTTATTTATACTTCTTTAAATTGATTGTAAATTCTACTTTTAATGCATTTAAGCCTGTTATAAAATGAGAACTATCTTGTTGTATCCGATCTATATACCATTCTCCTTTGCCTCCTCCCTTGTAATGAATTCCATTTTCTCCTATTATGTGCCATTTTACTCCTTTATTTGCTTGAAGTTTTAAGTTCGTTAAGCTTTCTACACCTGCTGCAATAATTGGACTATTACTATCTTTACCTACATTTATTTGAGTATAGATAACTCCTTTCAAACTGATATTATGATTAGTTTTATCAGGCTGGAATGCAACCTCTGTTGATGGTTTATATAATGCTCCAAATAAAAGTCCGCTCATATCTGTAGGCTGTGGCACTTCCCAGCCATAAGTAATATCTTGTGATAGTCCATTGATATATACATGGTTTTGGTTTAGGGAAAATATAAAACTAAAATCATTATCTTTATTTGCACCTTCTTGTACTACCTTTAAACAAATTTGGTTTTCTATATGTGATGTACTCATAACTTAATTACCTACCATAGATTTTTCTAATTCTCTCATAACTTCTCCTCCAACATCACTGGGATTGCTTGAGTGTGAATTTACCGTAATATTGTATTGTTGTTTATTTTCTATTTTGCTACTGTTATTGCCGCCTAATACAGGAGAGTTTTGTTTAATACTCTCAGTTGAACTACTATCTACTTTGATTTCATTATCACCACTAAAAATACCTTTGATTTTATCTATACCCGTCTTAAAAAACTTAAATACAGCAGAGTTTTCAAACCACTCAAAAAATGATGCAAACCATTCTTTAACTGTTTCCCAATTGCTAATAATTAAATATGCTCCAATTGCTATTGCTGAAATAATAGCTAGAATTGGATTAGACATCATCACACCTGTTAATATTCTCATTCCTATACTAACTGCAGTTATAGCAACCCTTAATATTGTAAATACTTTAGATAAACCAAGTATATAACTTGCAAAGGCAACAATTCTATAAACTGCAAAAGCACCCATTAGTATTCCTAGCACACCAGATACATATAGAATAGCTTTCCCTGCCCATTCATTAGCTTGTATAAAATCATTAAATGCAAATACAATTTTAGCAGCCGCATTTGTAGCATCTGTAAATTTAGGCAATAAAATATCTCCTAAAATAGCCGATAAATTAGCTAAGGATTGTTGCAACTTAATGCTTGCTGTATTATAGCTTCCTGCATGATCTGCATATTTAACATCTAGCTGACCTTTATAAGATTTTGTTACATCATCTATTGCACTACTTAAATCCTTAGAATTTTTAGCGGCTTCTTTTATTATCCAAAGCCCCTCTTTAGAAAAAACACCTTCTAATTCATCTTTACTTAAAGACTTCGTTTTTTGCTCGATCTGAGTTAAAAACTTTACAAAATCTAAACTACCATCTGTTTTGAACACATCTTTTAAATTAAGCTCTTTGATAACTTGAGGTGCTCTATTTAGTATTTCTTTAAGTCCCCCTTCTGCTTCTCCTGTTGTCATTTTTGTAGAAAAATAGCCAAGAGTGGATACCATATCCTCCGCCGACAAATTAGCTTGCTTTCCTGAATATCCAATATTTTTTAGAGAAGAACTAAAATCATCTAATTTATTGATTTTAAATTTAGTTTGAGCATTAGCTATAATATCTGTTAGGTCCTCTATACTTCTATTTGTATACTGAGCAACAGGGGCTAGCATTTCAAGTGATGCACCTAACTCCATTTTAGCAACCTTAGAAAACTTAAGTATTGCTTCAGTTGATTTGTTTAAATCTTTAGCATCAACTCCTGCAACAGCTAAACTTTGTGTAGTTGAAGCAATATCTTCATATGTACCAAGTCCTTGTTTTTGCGAATTAATATGACCACTCTCAACATTTTTAGCACTATCTTTACCAAGAATTGAAGATAAAGCAATTGAACTCTCTTTACGATTGGCTGCAACTAATACATTATTTTTAGCAAAACCAATAGATGAGGCAAAAAATGCACCAATAGTTGTAATAAAACCTTTAAGTTCTTCATTAGAAGACTTAATACCTTTATTAAAATCTTTAAGCTCATCACCTTGTTTTTTAAAACTATTAGTATTTTTGTCTAAAACCTTTTTTAAGTCTTCTCCTTTTTTAGAAGATTCTTTAAAGTTCTTTCCTAAATCACCAAAAGCTTTACTAAAATTATCTTTAAGCTCTACAACTACTGATGCTTTTGTATCTGCCATAACTATTTACTATTTGCTCTCTCTTTCTTCTTCATATCTTTTTGCTAATAAATCAAGCCACATTCCTATATCACTAAGAGGCAAAGCCCATAACTCACTTGGTTGCCAATGTAAGTGCATTGCTAATAATAATAAAGCTTCTTCTATATTTCGTGGGTATCCTCTACCATGCTTCCGTTTCCCAATAATCCCAATACTTTAGCTATAATATTCGGTGTATCACTTAAACTCATTTTATCTAAAAACTCTTTATGTATCATAGGAGTTGTTATTCTGCTTAATAAAATTAACCAACTATCAACATCACTTTCAAATATTTTGACCAAGGATAACCCTCTTAAATCACCCGCAGTTGGCTCTCTAAAACTAACCTCACTTAAATACTTCATACTTCCATCACTATTAACGCCTGCTACTATAGGATTAATAAAACTATAATTATTGTCTTTTTTAATTGATTTAATCTCATTTTGTTTAATATCTTGAGTTTGTAATTCCTCTTTTTTATTATTCATAACTTGCTCATCTTTTTTATTAAATATTCCCATTATATTTGTCCTTTTTTTGTTACTACTTCTACTAAATAATCCCTAATGCTTTTTTTCTTATTAATAACTGGTCAACTCCACCTACCATAAAGGTTTGTGTCATTGGTTCTATTAAAATATCTGGCACTGCCATATTACCTATAAAATAAGCAAAGTGTGTTAGAGTTGCTGTTAATGTAAAAGTATTAACACTTCCTCTTTGCACTGTTCCTAAATCAACTTCTGTAAAAATACCTTTCATCGTTATTTTTATATCTGTTTGATCTATTAAAGAACTATTGCCTTCTTGTGATGCTCTAAAAGTTATCACATCTCCAAATACCCCGCCTAGTATTCCCATCAAGGCAAACATCTTCTTAGTTTGTTCCACCATTGTTATACTTACTGTCAATGGTTCTATTCCCAACTCTATTGGTACAGAAGAGAAACCCGTTTTAAAATTCTCAACTGTTTTAGTAATTTTAGGCAAAACTACTTGTTGCACATCCCCCATATGAAAGTCTGAATTTATATATACAGACATATCTTTTATTGTTTTAGGTATTCCATAACTCATTAATCTATCTCCTATTAACTAAAAATTGTGTTGTAATAACTATCATTTCTGTAAGCTTCAAATGTTAATCTCTCAAGTGCTGCAGGTGGTTCTAAATCAAAACTTGCTATAATATGGCCTTGTTTAACTTGTGCTGGGCTATTCTTTTCAGGGTCAACCCAACAAGTACCTCCAAGTAATGCACCTTGCACAACTAAAGAAGCTAAATAACTATTCACATTATTTTGTATATCATCTAAGATATTGGCTGATATTGGTCTACCCATTGCCCATATCATAGACTTTTCTAATGCATCATAAACAGTATCTACTGTTCTTCTTACATTAATAAAATTCCATTTAGTATCCTTAGATGGAGAACGATTTCCCCATATTCTATATTGACCATCTATAAATGCTATCGTTGTTACTCCTGCTTCATTCATTAAATTACTGTCTGTGGTTCCATCACTTAACGCAAAACTTATTGGTCTGCTCAAACCACTTACTCCTTTAACTTCTGTATTACTTGGTGACCACCAAAAACCTTTACTTGCATCATTACTTGCAAATACTCCTGCTAACAATGATGATGAACTTAATGTTTCTGGGTTGGTATCTGGTACAGCAAAAGCAGGTTTATAACTCGGATCTATTATCATCGCTCTAGAATTTCCAATATTACTTGCAAATTCTATTACATCTTTTCTTGTGGTGTTTGTTCCATCTATTATTGCTACTGCTCTTAACTTCTCTGCTACTGATGTTAAGCTGTTTACTATTGCATTCGGTTTATTATCCTTATTTAAAATAGAACTCAAATATGGACATATTAATAATTTAGGCTTATATTTAACAGCTGTCTCCGCCAACATTAATGCATAAACTCCAGTATAAGAAGCAACATCTCCTGCTGCATTCTCTATTGTTTTTTGTTGGTCTTCTTTACCTTTTTCATCTAAGCCTTCCGCAATTCTTACTACTACTACCAATGTTGATGTTTGATTGTATATACTTCTCAATGCCATTGGAATTGTGCCTGTATCGCTTAACCCAAGCTCTTTAAGTTGTTGAATATTAGTAAACAGAACTGGTTTATTTAATGGTAACACCTCATCTATTGTTTTACCTTTTACTTTCGCATCCATGCTTGCGGTGCCAACCAATCCTATTACTGATGTTGATGGAGTCGTAATACTTCTTCCACCGCTATCTACCTCTATTATCTCTATTCCATTTAAAAAATTTACCATCTTATTTTAATCTCCTTCTTTTTTATGTTATTATCTTGTTATTAATTGCTTTTTTATAGCTTTTGTTTTTATTTTATGCTTGCTTTTTTACTCCCTAACTTTTATTATTTATACTATAAATAATCTTATTTTGAGACATTATGAAAGAAATTATTAATATTAACTTTGTATCTAATGAAGCTCCTAATATTCTTTTGATTGCTGACTTAAACAATTTTATCAAAGATGGTTTCCATCTAAAACATTTTAAATTTACTCACAACATTTATATTTTGTATCATGACCAAGCTCATGATTTTATTTATTATAAAGATCTTCCATCAAAACATAATAAAATAGTTGCAGAACTTAACAAACATAATCTTCATTATTTTGCTGTTTATGGTCAATCCTTCGGCGGCTTTTTAGCTTTTTATTTAATTTTCCACTTATCCGAGCGAGTAGAAAAAGCTTTTATTCATGATTATTATATCAATTCTCATCCATCCTATAATAAAACTCCTAACAAAGCTCGCCATATAACAAATATTAATTTGCAAAATTGGATTATTCCTAAAAAAAGTAATATTCCTATATTATTTTTATTATTTGAAGGCAATTATATTACTACAAAAGAAATCAAAGAATTAAATACAATCTTTTCCAATATTACTTTTATTACTGTTTTTATCTATCATCACCTAATATTTGAACAAACAAAAAAATTTAAACTATTTTTTAAAATATATAACGGTATCTCCTATAAAAAATTTTGGAATAAAATTTATCCCCTCTGGATTAATAGTAAAAAACTTCCTTTATCTTTTAAACTATTCCCTCGCAAATTAGCGTTAGAAATATTTATTTATATTTGCAAAAAGAAAGGTTATAAAACTAAACATTAATCTTTGCCAATATATACCATTGCCCTGCTGTGTTCTTCATCCTCGTCTCTTTTTCATCTGTTTTCGCTACTCTTGAATTATCAAATTCAACTAAAAAACCTGTAAAATTTGGATTATTTTCTGTCGTAGGAACTCTTCCTAAAATTTTACCTCTTTTAAAAACACCTGTTACAATACTAGTACTACCATTAATTATCCCCGTCAATGTTGATATAGCTAATTCGCCCATCATTCTTTGCATAGCATCATCTTCAAAACTACCTAAATCTCTACTACTTCCTTTTGGTAAATGACGAGTTGTTCCATCATAAAAGTTCGGCATTGCAAATGTTCCGTCTCCTCTATCTACTCCTCCAATGTTTTTAAATAACATTGGATAATCTGCTATATTTAAAATATTACTACTATCCATTAAGGCATAGGTTTTTATCCCTATCTCTACTATATCTTGGTCTTTGTATTTATCTTCTGTATTAAACCACTTTTCTACACCCACTGAACTTGTTATTAGTTTTTTACTATTATTTTCTATTTTATCTACTCTATATATAAGCCTATTCACCATATCCACGGTGGCAAATACCTGCTCATTAATTTTTATTTCTATTACATCGCTATTTTGCACTTGGATAGAAATATTAAACAGCAACTCTGTTACAATATTCCCTTCCTCTGTTGCAGGTCTATATTGCACTGGTACGTCTGTTACTACTATTAAATCTCCATCTTCATCAAATAAACCCAATTCTCTAATGTAGAAACCCTCAAGAATTGGAGCATTAGCCCTTAGTACACTTTCAAATACTGTATTATTGTTATTTGCATATTTATCATTAATTAAATCTCTGTATCTTTCATTAACTAATGATCTCATGTCTTCATTTGGTGTTATATCAACTCCGCCACCATCACCAACGGCAAACTTTTCTATTCTCAATGGTTTATCTACTGTAGCTTTTGCTATTTTCTCTAAACCTAATTTTGTTATTATTGCTCCCATTAATTAACTCCTATATTTATTCTATGTATAAAATTAAAACTTGCTCCAATATAAGTATTACCTTGTATCTCTATATTCTTGTTAGCAAGAGGTGTGAACGGTAAGTTGATTTTATTTAATAACACTAAAACTGTTCCTGTTTTTAAATCACCTTTTATGCTATTTGTTTTTCTAAAACTTAAAAGCAATGAAAGCCTTTTAACCTCATTAACTAAACGATAAATAACCTTGTATTGCTCTTCACTATAAATAATATCGTTCTCATGTAAATTAATTTCTGCAGTGCCTTTTTTTAAATTCTTAGGCTCTTGTGTATTTGGATCCATAGCATCCTCACACCACTCAACCACCGTTGCGTTTATATTTAAACTTTTTAATGCTTCTTTTAGTGAAAATAAAGTTCCTTTTTGTTTATTAACAAGTAGAGCATTTTGACATACTGCTCGCTTTTGCTTTATATCCCACTTACTATCCCACTGATTAACTCCTAAATATAAAGCCAAATATGGTAATAAATCTTCTCTACATCTTTGCGGGTTCCAAAAGTCTTTTATTACATCTACTGGTAAACTCTCAAATTCTCGCAATACTTCTTCTAATCCTAGCATTAATTCTGTTTGATAAGATTTTGGTAATAATGTATTATTAGACATTATTAATATCCACTTGATTTTTATTTTCTATATACTCCTCAACTTTAATTCCTGTACAATAGGGAGCTTGTGCTGGAGTGCATTTAATATTTTTAACTGGACTTATCATTATTACATCTTCTACATTATCAATAAAGCTACTACTATAAATTCCTGCTTGAGAAATAAAGCCCTCTAGCTTGTGTTCGCTATTTACATAATTTTGTAAGTTAGATTTTATTTCTTCAATGATTACTTGCTTATCTACAACATTGCCTTGCTTAAAAACTATTTGTAAATCTATAGTAAAACCTACAATCTTAACTCCTTTAACTCTTACTAAATCACCCATTGGTCTTATTTCTTCTGCGTTTAGTTTTTCATATACCTTATTAATTAAATCAGTATCTGCCTCTCCATTTGCATCATAAGATAAAACTGTAATCTCAACTTCCATAGGGGTATTACTAACCGCACTTATATCCTTAACTTTACTATCTGCTAATTTGCCATAATAGATATAAGATGCTTTAGGTCCTGCAACACTAAAACCCTTTGGTGCTTCCATTATCCTCTTACGCAACTCTTCATCACTTTCCCATACAGCTTCACTTGGTGGTAATGTACTAGTATCTTCTGCTTGTATTAACTTTCGTTCAATACCGTACAACTTTCCTAAGTTATCTAAGTCACTACCTACTGCATAATCCAACATCACAGCATTAATTGAGTTGTTTATTCTGTTTCTCAATAAACCTTCTGTGTAACTACTTTCTTCTAATAGTGCTATAGCTGGGTCGCTATCTACTAATTGATTGGCAATCGTAGGAATTATTTGTTTTAGCTTTGTAACCTTTCTAGTTTTTATCTCTTCAAAAGATAATTCTTCTACGGCTTTAGGTAATTGAGACATCTACAGAGCCTCCACCGTTATATTCAACTCCTAACTTCAAACTAGAATTATTATTATTTTCTATCTTAACTCTATCTACAGAAATCCTCGTATCATTAGCTTGTAAACTACTAATAACCTCCGCACTTATTTCCATAATCACACTATTAATTGGTTGTCCCAAATAAGATAAAACATTAGATCCAAAACTTCTGTTTAATACTCTCTCACCCTTCGGAGTTAAAAGTATTAACTTAATACTTTGGTTTAAGCTATCTGTTTTATTTAACGCTTTACCTTTATTAATATCCATTATTTATCTTCTGTTTTCTCTAGTTTATTATTTTGTGCTTGTGTAGTTTTTTTAGCTAATTTAATACACTTTCTATCTAGCCATTCACGAGCTTGTATTTCTGTTAATTTAATTAGTTGTGTTGGTAAGTACTTTCTTCCCTCTATCCAACATTCTTTTATTACTTCGTATGTATTCATTCTTAATTGCCTCTTTTTTATAATTAACTTATTGTCCCTGTTCCTGCTCCTGTCACTGGTCCACCACTTGCACTACTACCTGTTACTGTTGTACTAATTGTTCCTTTTTTAACCTCTAGCAATACATTCTTTACAATAATACTTATGAACTCTTTTGTTTTCTCTGCATTACCTAAATTAAAACCCTTATTTGTTAGTTCGTTTTCTATTGCACTTATGCAACTACTTTCATTCATTGGCATATTTATTTTCCTTTTTTTTTTAAATATCTAATTCTTGCTATACTTTCATTATCAAACAACATGGAAAAATAAAATGAGTGATAAAGAAGAATTTAAAAAAGGTGATATTGTTTATCTTAAAAGCGGTAGTCCTAATATGGTTATTGATTATATTGAAAATCATCTTACAGGCAAATGTATTTGTTCTTACTGCATTAATAATGAAATTAAGACTATTACGTTACATTTTGCTAGCTTAACCAAGGCTTAACCCTCTTAACCTTTTCTCTCTAAAATTATTTTCCATACATGCCTACATTGAACTACCTTAAAAACCTTTATATCAAGGTTGTTTTCCTTGCAAAACTCCTGTAGCTTATTTAACATATCTTCATTACTTGTAATTTTTTTCTTAACATTATCTTCCATAATTACTTACCTCCTAAAACTTTTGTACTACCTTCTGGATGAAAAGCTCCTGTAAAACTACATAGATTATTTTGACAAACAACACCCCCTCCATCTTCTCCTGCTAATACTATTTTTAGTGCATCTACTTTTACTTCTGTATTAGCTGTGATTGTGATTTTGCCAGCATCATATTTTATAGAGCCTTCATCAAACTCAAGTCTCCATTCCTTCTCAGTTACTGCAACATTACCTTTGTAAATACTTGGCATTGCTACTGCTTTTGTTATTTCTCCATTTGGAGATAAAACCATAACTTGATCTCCTATCTTAGGTACAAAATAGACCATTGCATTACCACTACTACTAACTAAATACGGTAGCTTCGGACTTTCTAAGCTATTTCCTAAATCTACAACCACTAAATTAGATGAGATATCTACTTCTTTAATAACACCAAAGTGAATTATGTTGTTTACTCTCTCTTCTAACTTAAATATTCTTTTTATAAACTCTATAAATTTATTCATTATTGCTTACCTTACTTTTATCTACACTTAAGACTACTTCTTCTAACTTACTATCATCTTGAATATCAACTACAGCTGTGGCTTGAGTTATTTCTATTGGTTCTTTTTCCCATTTATTATGTCCTAAAAGGATTTTTTGCCTCCAAGTTACTTCCCATAAAATTATTCCATTTTGATAAAACTCAGGACTATAATAGTTATTGCAAACAATGCTATTATCTTCTGTTTGCCAAATTTCTTCTAAATTCCACTTACCATTTTTGATTATTAGTTTTAACCTCTCTAAAAGCTCTAAAGCTTCTAATACTCCATCACCATTATTCTCTTTGCCATAATCAGTTGTAATTAGATACAAAGAAAAATCAGCTACACTTTCTAATTGGTCTCCATAGTTTCTATTGCTTATAGGAAACCCTCTTATACCAATACCAACACAAGGGGCATCGTTACTAAAATTAAGTACATCTTGCAAGCCATTAAAGCCACCTGCCATTATCTTAACTTCACTTAATAAAGCAGTATCTTTACCTACATTAAATTCAGTTTCTAAAGTAGTTTTTATTGCTTGCAATAGTTTTTTATACGTTGACATATTTCCTCTCTATATAATTTAAAACCGTGTTAGTTATCTCTTTTTTATCTTCTTCATTTATTCCTAAGAACTTCCTCTGTGGAATATTTCTATTAAATGATTTACTTTGTTTGCCACTTTTAGTTTTTCTAGTTATTTCTCTGCTATCACCATAGTTATGAGTTGATGCATAAGGTTCTATACTTTTTATCTCTACCTCATCACCCCTAATTTCACTGACAAAACTATTTATTAAATGATTAGTATTATCTAATATATCCTGTCCATCATGTCTGGTTAATTTATATTTAGCACTCCAATTTACCCACGCTTTATTATCAGGGTCTACTTTAGTTTCAAATCTTTTTTGAGTTTGCTGTATTACTAAAGCTCCTATGCTATTTAATAAAATAGATCTATCTTTGTTATTTAAAGTTAGCTTCTCTATTTTCTCTTGTATCTCTGGAAAAGCTGATAAATCTACATTAAATTCAACATTACCGTTCATCTACAAACCTTCCATTGTACGTCTACTAAATAATCTACTTCGTCTATCTTGTATTAATTTTATTTGCCCTTTTCCTTTTGGAGCCTCAGTTCCCCCTTCTTTATTTTCTAACTCTGGTATGGTTGCTTTCCCGTTATTTATATCCGTTAAATATCTAAATATATCTTCATATCTTTTGCGTCTTTCTTCGGTTAAACTCTTGCCATATTCTAAAGACCTTTTGTAAAAAGCAATTGTGCAAGTCCACTCATTTATTATTGCTGGTACTGTTTTTAATGGGGTTTTATATCTTTTGTTTATATATCCATCTATCTCGCTACTTGCATTTTCTAAGGCTCTGATAAGAGGACGAGGGTCCTCTTTATCAGGCAATAGTTTTTTAACTTCTCCTCCTGTATATGTTTGATATAAATCATCTAAAGTTGCATAAGCCATTATTTAGTACCTTTATCAGATAAAGCTTTTACTGCATCTTGCACATTATTCTTACCTTCTACTGCTAGATCCACAGTGATATCTTTAGCTTTTTTATTATTGGCAGTTTTAGCTGTAGTTTTTGCTTCATTTACTGCATCTTGCACATTATTCTTACCTTCTACTGCTGGATCCACAGTGATATCTTTAGCTTTTTTATTATTGGCAGTTTTAGCTGTAGTTTTTGCTTCATTTACTGTAGCTTCAACTGTATCTAGCTTAGCAATCAATGTAGCAATTTGAGATTTGATATCTTCAATATCTTCTCCTCCTTCATCATCAGGAGTTCCATCATACATAACATCAAGTTCTTTATTTAAACCAAGCAAGCAAACAACTTGAACTCTGTTATACCAAACGTTATCTGTTCCATTAATAAACTGGGCTGTAAACATTTTTAGAGCTTTTGCATAATTAGATGGACCTACAATTAAAATCTTAGGTGTAGCACCTACAAAGTTTTTGTTGGCTTTCTTTAATCCCATCATGCTTTCCATTGCAGCAATAAAGTTATCTTCGTTTAAATCATCACGGCTACCAAAAGCTAATTGCCATAATCCATAACCAATTGCACTTCTGCCGCGAATACCAAAAGTATATTCATCATAGTTAAATGTATGTTCTGACAGCTCAGCTGGTTTTTCCATTACATATGGAACTCTTTCTTGCCTAAATAATGCTGGGGCTGCTTTGGTATTATCTATCATAAACCATGGCTCTTTTGTTCCATCTTGTAAGTTACTAAGTGCAGTATCTTTATCTCCCCATTTATGAGCATCACTGAAAAAAGATACACCATCATAACCTATTCCCTTATCAGAAAAACCTAACATTAAAGCATCTGCTAATAGATGATCAGGATGTTGTGCTGCTTCTTGCCCTAATCCTTTTGCTTGGTCATCGTAAAAACCTGTTTGGTCATCTTCAATATCTTCACGAAGCATAATTAAAGAGCTTTCAAATTTTCTATTCACAAGCGTATAGTGTTTTTCTTCCATACGCTTTAGCTCTCTTTTATTAAACCACTCTTTAATATTAGGCAATGAACCTAAAGGATAGGTATTAGCCCTAGTATTACTTGTATAAGTTGGAATGATTTTAGAATATACAGTCTCATAACCATTCAACCCTTCTTGAAACATCAAGATTGCTTGGGTAGATAAATCTGCTACTGTTTGATATGTTAAATTATACTTTGCCATCTTTTCTTATTACTCCCTATTAAATGTTCTATTTTGTAGTGTGATATAATCTTTTTCTTTTATACCTTTTTTCTTACAACATTCTTTCTGTTCGCTATTTAATGCAATACTATCTCCGCTATAACCTTTTGGTTTTGTAATACTCTTAGCAAATACTGATGGTGCATTTTCCATTTCTACTTCAAAAACTTCCACCGCTTCAACTGAATTTAAAGATATTTCTAAAGCTTTTCTTGTCGCTGGAGATACTTTCCCATTATTTATGGCTGAGTTTAATACTCTTTCTCTTTTTTCTTTTAATTCCTTAGCTGCATTATTATTAATAATATTAGTTAAATTTCTAATTTGGGCTTGCATTGCTCTTGTGGTTTTACTATTTTTTTCGCTACCCCCTTCATCGCCACCTTTTAAGTTTTTAATAACCTCAATTACATCTGCTAAACTACTTCCCTCTGCTAAACCTAGTGCTGATAAAATACTTGCTGGTATATCTACTTCTGCATTTGTAGAAGTACTAACTTCTTCATCTTTTTTTAGCTCTTCGTTCTCATCTACTATTGTTGCTATTTCTTCAATTACTTGATCTAGGCTTGCATCTTCAGGTAAATCTAAAACCTCCTTTGCCTCCTCTATTAATTGATCTTCTGTAATTTCTTCCTCATTTCTCGCTTTTTTTGAATTCATAACTCTTGTTAATCTCTTTTTCAATTTATTGCCTCCTTTATTAATGCTATTAATTGAATTTGTTTGTCTACTGTTTAGTTCTGGAACTTTAAAATTAGGACGATTAGTTAAACCTACAGATGTTAATCTAATAATCTTGTTATCTTCGTCAACTTCAAACGCTGGAGAATAATACTTTATAGACTTATTATTTAATTCATATACACTATTCCATTCTATATTAGCTATAATCTCTCCATCTAATCCTGCTTGAAGAGACACCACCCACCCTAAAGCTGGACTATATATTCCTTTAGGTGCATTGATTTCTGTTGCATGTTCTATATCTATTGGTAACTTTGCTTGATTTTCTATAAAACTATCTAGAACTTCTTGAGTATTATAATGAAAGGTTCTACCATCACGACCAACGATAGGACTTTTTGGTAAAAGCACTATTTGTGCAGGCGGTGTATATTCCCCAGAATTACCTTCTAAAAAGTTCAGCTTTGATGATTTAATTTGATGTAATATTAAATTCATGTTTTAGTAATTTACCCATACATTATTTTTTAATTATGGGTATAATCTAACTTAGTTTTCCATTCAAAACCATGTATGCAAGTGATACCGGACTTTGCATAATTTTTATTACAAACTTTAGTTTGCAAACTCAAAACAATGAACAAAGTGAATTGATTTTTAGATATTTTTTATAAAAAAATTAAAATTATTATTATGAATTCATGCAGGAATTCATATACACAATTCATGTGAATTCATAAGAGATATTTTTGTGATTTCACGTGAATTGTGGTTGTGATTTCACGTGAATTGTGGTTGTGATTTCACGTGAATTGGGGTTGTGATTTCATAAGATTATTTTGTGAAATCAAATCGTGAATTCATAGATTATTTACAGTAAAACACATTGTAATTTACATAGTAATTCCGTAATTAAGTTAAGAATTTTAAATAAATACTAATGCTAATAATAGTTATTTAACTTGAATATTTTTACTAACAATACTATATTCTAATTAGTAGTAATACTATCAAGTAGTGAGGAAGCATCCCCTACCGAGTTTGTTGAAAGAAACATTCCGAGCGTAGCGACGAGAAGTGCGAGCGTCCACTACTTGTTTTTTAAATTATCAAATTGTGATTTATGTATCTTATAAAAACTATTCATCATAAGTTCATCATTTTTGGTAATTTTAGCAGATACTAAATAATAATATTTTCCTATTTGCTTTACATATACTTGCTTTGCTTCATTATAATGACCCGTACTTATAATATCTTGAATTAATGCATAATCACTTGGTAAAAGGTCTACATGAGATTTCTTTTTAGTAGCTAGAGTTTCCTCACTCAACTTTAATACTCTTGGTTTATTGGTAATTCCACTATTTACATAGGCAACAGGTACATAGTTATATTGTCTATTTTTTATCGGTTTTATCTCATCTTGTACCTTGTTTGCTTTATTAAAAAAACTTGTAAAAAAGCTACTTTGTACCATGTTTTGTATTTGGCTTTCTGCCATAATGGGAGAGCTTTCTAGTAATTTTTTCTCTAAGCTATCAGATAAGGTTTTGTTTCTAAATTTACCACTATTAGAAGACCAAGCTGGATCTACCCCTTTCATGTATTTTATGTTTCTACCTCCTGAACTTTTACTATCAAACTTAATACTTGGAGCTTTACTTGCTCCTCCTCTTCTCTTGCATTCCTCTTCACTAATTTGCATAACATAACATTTACAACCCCATCCGTTCGGTGGATATGCATAATCCCAAAATGGATGATCTATTGGTAATATTAAATCTTTCCAACTCTCATGATCTGTTCTATGGTTTTTAGATGGTCCTAATTTATATAAAAAATAAGGTAATACTTCTTTTGTTTCTTGTGCCCTATCCCAAAGTGCTGCTGCTCTACTACTTCTTTTATTTGCCTCGTATATTGTCTCTAATCTTCTAGGACTTCCCAGTTTTACAAGTTCTTTCTCTCCTGTTTTAGGATTAATCGCAGTTTTACCACACCACCAACCTTTTTCTACTAAAACAGGCTTTAATTCTTTTTGAAATTGCTTAAGAGTTTTTCCATTCTTTAATGCATCTTGCAAGGAGGCTTTAACATCATTTAATATGTCTGCTTCTGTAGACTTGGCAATAGTAAATACTGCTGCATGTTCATTGTGTAAAACATCCGTCCAATGATATGTAGGTTTATTTACTTTATTATCTAAATGAGTACTTGGCATCTATTTATTTTAAATTATTAATTAAATCATCTAAATTAGAATTTATTGTTTGTTTCTTTTTTTGATAATCTTTCTCAAGTAAATCTAAATCCTTTTTATATTTATACTCTTTAGTTAATAATATATCTAAGAAGTTATGAGCTCTCTTAACATCAACATCCTCTAAAGAAGATATTTTATTGTCTACTAAATTTATCAAAAAATCTTTTACCTTATATTTAGTTTTAGGTAAACTGTCTATTAATTCTAATACAGTTTGTTTGTTATTTAATCTATCAATAAATTCTTTTATAACCAACTGAATAGCTATTAGCTTTAACTCGTTGCTATCACTTTCTTTTAAGTTTACTAAAACATTTTTATATTTTTTCTTTAATTCACCATTTAAATATTCTGATAATTCTTCACTACCTACAAAATATTTTTCTTTTAGTTTTGCAAACTCATCTTTAGTTAATGATACATCAACTGAAACATTAAACTTACCCCCTAATTCTCTTCTAGGTCTTGAAGGCATTAAACCATCCCATTCGCTACCTCTTCTTGGCATATCTACCGATAACTCTTTATACACACGAGTTTTACCTGCATTAGTTTTATAAAATTCTTTATTACAAGCATTATTACTACACCTAACTAACTCTGCCGAAGAAAATAAATCATTCCTTGCTCTTTCATTAAAAATAATCTCATTAAAATCAATTAATCCTACAAAATTATTACAATAAGGACACATCGCCATTCTTATTACCTCCATATTATTATTTAATATAGAAATAATTATATCTAACTTTTGCTCTAATTCATATAATTTCATTATTTGCTTTCCTTATTTTTTAATATATTTAGGTGGATTTTCTCTCATACGGTTTAGCTGTGTTTCAACCTTTTCCTTTGTATTTTCTACAATTTGTTTACTAATTAAGGCATCATCATGTTTGCAATATAAAATATTACTCCACCATTTCTTAAAAATCTTTACACTTTTTAAATCTTCTAAACCATCATAGTATCTTCTGTCTTGTGTATCAGGATATACTACTTGCTCTACTATACATTGATATTCTTTTTCACTTTCCACATACACACAATTATTCCAGAAATCACTTCCACGATCTGCAATATTATGTTCTTTAGGAATTCTAGGACTATATGTTGTCATTATTTCTTATCCTTAGCTTTCAACTTTTCTCTTTCTTGTATGCTTGATTTAAACAAACTTTTCTCTAGTTTACTTGTATCTAAACTTGCTTTTTCTATTTTCCCTATTGCACCTTCTATGCTTTCACTATCATTTAACAGCTTTTCTATATCATCTATCATAGGTTTAATTACTGTATTACTATTATCAAGCTCACTATCAACTTGTTTATCTATTTTGTCCTCTGCATTTAATACTGTTCTTTTACCTTGATAATGAGCAAACTCAGAATTTCCAAATTGCATTGGTGCACTGATATCTAACCAATCATCTTCTCCTGTTGGTTTTTCTAAGCCTAATCTTTCAAGTAGATTACTTTTTGAAATCTCTCCTTTTACCAATGGATTTAATGCTGTAACCATTCTTACAAGCTGGTCTTTATCTTCTTCTTTTTCAAAATTAAAAAATAATTGCGGGTATTCTTCTTGTTCTCCAAAATTATAATCTATTAAAGGAATTATAAGTCCCTTATTTATTGTCTCTGCTAAATCTAAACAATCTGACTTTTTGATATAATCTTGCGTATTTTGATGGACATTTGCTTGGCTATAACTACCTCCATCATCCGTTGTCATAGTTTGCCCTAGTACTACTTTACTAAGCTGAGCCTCTAAATAATCTACAAAGTTTGGAAATGTTTGAGTATTCCCATTAATAAGCCCATTTTGAAACTCAATTGTCATATCAGCACTTATAACCGCTGCTGCATCTGTACCTATTCCAGCTACTGCATCAGCTAGCTCCTTTATATCATCATCAGTTGCCATCTCTCCATATTTACCAACACGAATTGGCATTCCAAATACTTCTAAAATAGCCGCCCAATCTTTAATAGCATAGTTTTTAAGTATAAATATGGAACAGGCCGCAAAAGCCAATGCACCACGTATTGGCAGACCTGATTTTAAAGTTGGTATATGTACAATGGTTTTAAGTGGATCAAGTTTTGAAGTTTTATCTGTATCTTCAAGCAATACTACTTCTCTGTTTTCGCTATCATAAGTAAACCATTCTGCTGGATGTTTAATATATTCTTTTGGTAAAACCTTTCCTTTATTCACTTTGTAGTTTATCTCAACTACAGAAAATCCTTTACCTAAACCATCTAACAACTCAAATAACATTTTAGAAAATATTGGTGCATCTATTATCTTTTGTGTAAACTCGTATATTTCTTTAGACTTACTGCTATCTTTTACTTGTGTTAAACCAAATGGAGTTGAAGTTACTTGTAATTTACGAGTGTTAAGAACAGTCCTATATTGACTGTCTCGTTCTTCCATTTCCTCTGCTAAACTCAAAAAGGCTTGAGTTCTTCCTTCTTTTGCATCTTTTAGCATGTTCGCTAATTTAATAGGACTTAAACCTTTTAAAGCAGAGTTGTATACTCCTTTCCTAACCGTTGATAACTTAGAGGTTTGAAGTTTAATCTTAGGCTTTTCTAAACCTTTAACCTTGCTCTCTTCTTCTTTATTCAATACTTTTCTAGTTCTTTTTGCCATAGTATGCCTGTTAAGTTATCTTCTTTTTTATTTAAACAGGGGACATTCGGTTTCCCGTTTAATCTGTCTTTTTTCTTATTTTTTCCCGTTATATATGTCTTTAATTAAAAAAACTCCCTGCGATTTCTTTTAAAATTAGCTTTCTCAAAGTCTGCCTCATATTTTTTATAACCCTTATTAGATTTTGTTACAGCTCTATATTTGTAAGGAGTGTATCGGCTTTTAATTCCTAAAAGTGCCAAAAATATTGCCCATGCTATATCTCCGTGTCCGTTTTTATCCCTTTCTGTTACAAACTTTAATTTATTTCCTATTCCTAATTCTTTCTTGATTAACCTTAAATCAGACCTTATCTCCATATTTGCAAATGGTAATAGTAACTTTTTATCCTCAAACTTCTGCTTCGCATTTATTGCCATCTCTTCCATTGAGCTTTGATTAAAAATAACGCCCTCAACCCTTGTGCTTCCAAAAAGTCTTTTATAATCTTCTGTTATTTTCTCTCCCATTCCTGTTTGATCTACATATATTCTGTAAGGTTTATATTTGTGTACTAACTCCCTCATTATTTGTTCTTTATATTCAAAAGGAGCAGGAACTAATCTACTATCTACCATTATTTTAGTAATAGCTTTAACTTCTACTAAGTGAGCAACATCATTAATTATCTCAAAAACTGCTGCAACCCACTTATCTTTTCTTGCTGCTATATCATTACCTATTACAGTTTTTCCACCCTTGTAATTACTGCCATCAATAGAAATTTCCTTATTCTCAACACCTGTTATTAAATCCCAGCTTAACCATTGCGATGCCTCGCTACTTGCTGGAATGCACATATATTCTTGTAAAAAACTCTCTTCATCTACATATTCGTCCCTTATACTTTGTAAAAATATATCTTTATCTTTCAATCTCGGCTTTTTAGTTATTCCTTGAGCTTTATATATTGCTTCTACTAAACCATCATTAATTGCGTGTTCAATATTAGTTTCTTGAAAGTACCAACCCTTTGTCTTCTTGGCTTTTTCGCATAACTCTTCAAAGAAATCACCCTCTTGACCAACTGAAGATAAAGAGTAAATATTTCCTCCCCATCTTGTAGTTGGAGTTGCTGCCTTCCATAATTCTCTTTGGTTATCATGAAAGGCAAACTCATCTAAAATTACATCACCTCTTTTACCCCTAAAATTACGGGGGCTTGAAGATAAAGCATAAACACCCTTACCACTACTAAAATCAACTACTGTGGCTTTAATATCCCTATCTTTATCTATTAATTTATCCTCTAAAGAATAGGTACTAATAGCCTTATTCATTTTAGTTGCCCAATCGCCAACATCTTGAATAAATAACTTTCCTGCTTCTGCTGTAGTAGATGAAAACCAACTATTATATGGTCTATTAGCACGTCCACTTACTAAACAACTATTACAAGCAAGAGTCCAAGTAGCTCCTATCTGCCTACTCTTACGCCATATCTTGATTTTTGCATCACTACTTAAAAATTGTTTTTGATATTTTAAAAGCATAATTATGAACTCAACGCCTTTTTAAGATTAGATATTGTTTGTTCTGTAAGACCTTCTGCTTTACCTGTTTCTTCAATTTTCTGTAACCCTTGTTCTCTAAGTTCTTTCTCTATTTGTTCTTTTATTTTTTCCATATCTTTAGCTGAACTTGCTATGTCTTTTATTGCTCTTGCATAATGTGAAATATCTTTAGCAGTAAAATCCTCTTTACCTAACATTGAAGTAAGCATTTTGTTTTGGGTCATTTGAGTAATGAATTTATATATCTTACTCTCTTGATTAAAGGAAAAATTATCTGGTAAGTTATTCAATAAATAATCTATATCTGCCTTATCTTTCATCTCTTTATCAAAAACTTTGGCATATCTATTAAGACCAGAATAGGAGATTTCTACATAATTATCTGGATAACTATTTATAAGGTCTCTTAATTCTTTTAATGACTTTTTACCATCAAGCAAAAATAAGTTAAGTTCTTTCCTTAACTCTTCTGGTATTAGATATACTTTATTTTTATAGCATCTCCTCTTCCCCATTAATCTTTCCTTTTCCTTTTAAAAAGGTATTCTTTTATTTCTATCATTGAACTTGCCATATTACCTATTAAAGTCTCTATTCTAACAAGCCTCTCTCCTAAGTTCTTATTGTCTTTGTAATACTCTTTTTGAAACTCTTTAAAGTCAGATTTACTTACCTTATTATCTATTTCTCTTTTAACCACTTCTAGGTCTTTATTTTGTACAAACTTCTGCCTCAAACTCCATAAACACCAAGCTAAAACTCCAGTCAATAATGGAAATATCACATTAAAGATTTTTAATACAATTTGATAATCCATTTCTTATTCATCCTTTATTTTTTTAATCAAACTTTCTCTACATGCAAACAATATCCCATGTAAATACCAAAATACATATATTCCTAATGTTCCCATTAATAACTCAAAACCACTATATCCCTTCAATGTTAATAATATAAATTCTGCTATCTCTGGACTAATTAATCCATAAGATACTCCTATAACTGCTACTAATTTAACTATAAAATTTGTATCTTTCGTAAATTTATTTGTTAAAAAACTTCCCATATTCCTTGAAAATGTTTTTAAAAAACTAAATATAATTGGCATGCTTACTCCTTCCTCTTGGTAATCTTGAATTTTTTGAGTTTAAACTGACGCTCTATTGAACCAACCCTTTAAAAATACTGATTGTTCAGGTCTAGAAATTACTATTTTTGCGTAGTACTCTTTTTGTAACAGTGAATAGACTTTCAAAATATTCTTATCAACATCTTCACCATCTAAGAAATTAATAGCATCAATAGTTTTTTTACCTATAATTCCATCTTCATCTAATGGTTTTCCATTGAATATTGTAATATTAAGTGTACTTTGTAAAAATCTATTTCCTACCTTAGAACCCATATTAACAGATGTATCAAATACCTTTTCTGCTACTTTCTGTGACTTTATTTCATTATACTTATTAGGTAACCAAAAATGAGCAAAATATATATCTTCTGCTTCCTCTTTAGTTAAGTTCTTGATTGTCTCTTTGGTTACTGTTTTATCTATTGTTTGTAAAAATCTTAATGATATTCCCCAATTAGTAGTTCCTCCTAAATCTTTAGAGTTATCTACATATCCACCTTCATTCTTAAATACTTTTGATATTGCTTCTTTAAAACTTGCCATTTCCCACCTTATTTTATTTTTCTTTAATCTTATTACTTTTTCTCTAAAAAAATAAGGTATGCATCTTCTACAGGATTTTATAAAAAAAATTCAATTTCTTTAAAAAAAAAGAGCCTTATTAATAGGCTCTTTTAATTTAATCAAATAAATCTCCTTGAATATTCTCTTTTATTCTATTTCTTGCTCTTTGCGACGAACTATAATGTAATCCTAATTGTCTTGATATTTCATTATTTGAAAATCCTCTTAGTGCCAATAATTCTGCTTGCCTTTTATTCCTTTTATATGTATTGTTATTACCACTTGGAAAAACTATCGTATCTCCTGCATAATTCTCTACTAACCATTCAAAAAATCTCACTCCATATCTATTAAAAAAATGATTGCCTTTTACTTTTTTAGGAATATAAAATTTTTGACCGCCTATCTCAAAACTTACCTCCCATATTAAAGCTTGGTCTTGCAAATCTTTAAGCATTTTCTCATAAAAATGTAACTTCTCTTCTTGATTTATTTCTTCTTGACAATAATTTTCATTATTCATTTGAAAATCCCTGCATCCTAAGTTATAATACTTATTGATGTGAAAGTATTTACTTAGAATACAAGAGATATGAAGCTAGCTAATTGGGGAATTAGTTAGCTTTTTTGTTGCTGTTCAAAACGATTTTGTATTCTTGATATTTACTGATTGCTTTGCTTTTACTAATATATTCTTGATGCCCTATTTTATTTGCTTTACAATAAGCTGATATTATATATTTATTATAATAATCTCCTCCTTCTATTTGTATGTGATCTACTTCTCTTCCTTCAAATAACAATTTATCTTCTTTAATTGTAACACTCATTTTATACTCCTACCTTTTTAATTGATCTATTTAACCAATTCTTTATTCCTTCTACCACTTTCCTTTTTAATTCTGTGTCATTCCCTATATTCAATTCCTTAATGCTTGTATTAAATTTCTTTAACAAAAAGCTATCTAATACTTCATTACTATTATCTCTAATAACTCCCGTATCTCCCAGCTCACACCATAATCTAAAAATCTTTCTCATTAAGCTACATTCTGTTTTTACATACTTAAATCTATTATTAGTGTATATAACCTTAGATACTTTACTTTTACTTGCATATCCTAAAATTACAAATTCTTCCACTACTGATAAAAGCTGGTTAATACCCATAGATTTAGTTGACTTTCTACCTGTTACTCTTACTAAAATATCTCTATAGATATCATCATCTAACTGAGCTTGATTTTTTATTATATGTATCTTTGCTATTAGTTTTTGTTTCATTATTTATTCCTTATTTTCAAATAAATCAAGTGTATATTCGCATTTATATATTGGCTCACTCTCTATTACTAAATCGTAAAATTCTTTTGGTATTTCCTTTACTTCAACATCATCTAAAATATTCTCAAGAGCTTCTATTAAAGTATATTCTATAGTAGATGTATATGTTGCCCTTAGTTCGTTTTCTCTAAAATAATCAACCTCTACATTTCCGTCGTCATAATCAGAATAATCCGCATAAAACTCTAATTTAAAACATATATCTTCTATGTCTTTTATTCCTAAATCTTCTATGACTTCTTGACTGAATTTCTTTTTCGTATCAATATAATATTTTTTATTACCCTTCGTTATTTCTATGTACATTAACTTGTTCTCCTTTCCTTATTAAATAGTTCTTGCCATTTTTTTTTACTAGTCTATTTTCTTCTTTCCACTCTTTAAATAATTCTTCTGCTTTTTTTACTGTTGTATTATTATTCTTTGCATAACATCTATAACTTCCTAACAAAACTAATTCCTCATTATTATTTTCTTGTGTTTTATCATTCCCACTATATCTGTCTTTTTTTTTTATTTTCTTCAGTTTACTTTTTTGCTTTTCTTCTTTATTAATACCCATTATTAATAAAATTAAACTTACTTCTAAAAATAAATACACTCCCACTAATAACCACCAATCTATACTTATATTCTCTAAGCTCTGTATTCCACTCTTAAAATCTTTCACTGTTGATGCTCTTAAGTCTTTAGAGTTTAAATATTTATAAGTAATTTCATTATTCTTTACTATTCCTGCATTGTTATAATCTATTTGCTCTTGGGTTTTATAGCCATTGTAAGATATCAACATCGTATTCAAAATAAACACAAGAATTATTACTACATATACTCTCTTGTAAATCGCCATCATTCTTACGCTCTCAACAGATAACACTATCAAACTCATTACTAAACTAACCTTGTAACTTATAATTATGCTTATTATTGCGATTATTCCGTAAGTTATATAAATACTCGTGTTTATAAATCTATCCATTGTTACATCTCTATTATTTATCTTTTACTACTTCACATCTTAAATAAATGAATGCTCCCATTTTTCTACAACTTGGACATTTTTTCTTTTTATATACATCACCTAATTTTGGTAAAAATGCACCATTCCCTGTTACTAAATAAATAGGTAATTCAATTATTATTTCTTGGCTTGGAGTTTCTAATCCACATTTTTTACATTGAAACTTTAGCTCTGATAATACTTTTACTTCCATTTTTTACTTTCTCCTTAATTTCTCTCAACTCTTGCAACAAATACCCTTCATAACTCATATTTGGCCTCTCTGGATCCTCTTCATTCTTCTTATCCAAAAAAATAAGACCTTTTATTATTAATCCTAAATCATATTCGTTAAGCTCTATTACATAATCTGTGTAAACATCTTTTTTTATCCGTCTTACCATATTAACTACTCCTTAAATAAAAAGTCTAAGTTCATTCTGTAAATTACAAGTGCACTAGCTACACAAAAAAGTAAATCTAATATAAAATTTAAACCCCTATATTTACTTTTTTGTATGTATAAACTTGAATACATCTTTAATAAAAACAGCAATCTTTTATCTGCAAACCATATATCTATTACAATTAAAAACATTAATATTTTTGCTAATATAATCATTCTTTAATCTCCTTACAGTGTTGCCATATTTAAACTAACTTGCTCCCAAGCTTCATATTCATCTGCTCGCTTATATAAACGAATGTAAGACTTACTATGGGTTACAGATACACTTTCTGATATTACTTCCATTGCTCTTTGCCAATCTGTATCTGCAATGTTTAATCTTCTTAAACCTAGTACTCTTTCTGTATTGATTTTCCCTTGTTTGTCTACTTCAAATGCATGATAAACTAGCACTTTGATTTTATCATCAGCTCCACCGCTCCATTTATTTATACATTTATCTATTAAAGACTTTGCTATTTGTAACTTCTCATCAAACTTAATAAAGTTATGGATCTCCTTTCTAATCATTAAAGTACTATCATAATTAGTAAGAGTAATATTACCTTTACCCTCGTAAGTAACATTGTATTCACTAGCTAAAAGTTCCATATAATCAGATATTGCCTTATAGCTTTTATCTTTAAAACTTTGTAAGTCTTGTTGAACTCTCCCTGCATCTTGAAATATCTCCTCTACAACTTCGCTTTTAATCTCATCTATCACTTTTCTAAATTGCTTCGGTATTTTCGTTCCTTTTGCCATTTTCTTTCTCCTGTTTGTTAAACTCTCCACTTTTGCATACATGTTGAGCATGCTCTTTGTAGCTTTCCATTCATTGAATTTGTTGCTACAAATTTCTTAGTATGATTTCTTTTACATTGTTCTTTACTTATATCCCCTAAAACTGGGCATTGAATTAAAGAATTTATAAAATAGAAATCTAATTGTTCTAATACTTTCTTACCTCCTTTCTTACCTGATAAAACTTCACTTAAATAACTATGCGAACACTTTAGAAGCTTGGCTACCTTTCTTTGCCCTCCATTTTGCTCCACAAAGTTACTTAAATTTTCTATATTCTGCATTCTTAACCTTCTGTTAAATCTCTTCTGCTATTTTTACGCTACACTAGAGATAGTTTTTACTTTTTTTCATTATCTAAAAAAATATATGTATTAAAATTAGGGTCGTATGCTCTTAAATCATCAATCTTGTATGGACTTGCTGGACCACTTTTATTTATCAACTTATACCAATTATTTTTAAGCTTACTTATAAACCCTGCAGAGTATAAAAACTCTAAATACGGCAATATTTCCTCTTCTTCTAGTAAATACTCATCTCCTCTTGCTGCAACTTGTAAATCTATAAGTGAAAATGTTTTCATTATCCTTATTGCTCTCCATAGGAGCTCTTCGTTATTATTTTTCATCTCTTTCTCCTATGTATTTATAGATATTTGAACCGTGACCTCTACTAAGCCTAACTTCACCTATTTTCTCTACTAAACCTTTATTTACTAAGGATCTTATTAGTTTTTTAGCAACAAAATAACTACCAACTATCTCTGTAATATCTGCCGTACTGAATTCAACTCCGATCCTTATGTACTCAATTGCTTTTGGTCTTTGAGTTTTATAGTGTTTAATACTGGCTTCCTTTCTAGTATCATGACTAAATAATATTCTTTGCTTTAAATTAGGGTCATACATACCAATTCTTGTAGTTTTATTATTTTTATATGCCCTTATTAAAGTTGGGGATTTGCTGCCTGTATTTACTAAAAGTTTGTAATACCCTTTTCCATAGTTTTTTACATAATTTACTTTTTCTAAATAACCTAAATAACGCATCAAAGTATCTTCCCTTACAACCTCAACTCCATCACTAGCCAACACTTGAATATCAGAGAAATTAAAAACATTTTGCATTCTAATCACAGTCCAAATCCTTTCTTGTATTGTGTTTTTATAATAAGAAAACTCTCTTTTCTTTCTATAAATTCCCATTATTTCTGTCCCAAATTCTCGTTATTTTTGTCCCGTTTATAATCTTCTTGGAGTTGGATATATTCCTGTGTAGATTTCTCTTGTTCCCCATGTTTTTAAATCAATTTCAGTCCAGCCGTTAACCTTAGCTTCGTTCTGAATATTATTTAAATTTACACAAACACGTCTCACCCTGCCTTGAGACTTTGCAACCAACTTTTGTAATAAATCATCTTGAATTTTTACCTTACAATAAAGTTGTGCTAACTTCTTGGCATCTTCTAGGCTTACTGGTTCAGCTCTAACCCATGAAAGTATACGATTTGAAAATCTCTCAACACGATCCAACAAGGCTGGTAGGTTCTCTTCTCCTATTAAAATTAAAGGTATTGAAGATTTATCAGCAATCTCCCTGATTATCTCAAGTGTTCGCTCATTCTTAGCCATCTTATCAAACTCATCTAAAATAAGTGGTCGGTTCTCTCTAATTAAGTTCTCAATTACAGTTTCAACCTTTTTGGCAATACTGTGTTTTGCTGGTGGATTGATTCCCATTTCTTTTAAAATACTTTCTAGTAAATAACCTATTGACCATGAGCTTCCGATTTCACAATAAAAGCATCTGTACTTGTTTGCAACCAGTGCGGCAGCAAAAGACTTGCCATAACCTGAAAATCCGCTCAATGTTACCATCTTTGGTAAGTGTATTGGAGAACGTATTACATCATCCACTGCTTTACTTAAAAGTTCTATATTTTTTAACAACGCTATTGACTTTATTGGAGAATTCATTTATATTTTTCCTTATATGTTATAATTTTTCTTTTTATTTTCTTAAGTTCACTATTATTTAAAATCACTGCAATGATGTTTAAGTTTTAGTTATTCATATTTACTACTTTTTATCTCTATTCCTCCTATATTGTTCTTAGTCTCTACCTCTGCAGCTAACTCATCCATAAACCTTTTAGAGCTATACTCACTTGTATCTTGGTAGTTCTTCAACCATTCTTCTTGTTTCGGTGCTATCATTAATCCTAAACTTAATTGTCTTTCTAAATCTTTGGCTTTTTCATATCTCTCTGTAGCTTCCTTTTCTCTTTGTTCCTTTTGAGCATCTGTTGCATAAAGTACTTCTTCATTTGATTTACTTGCTATCTCTGCCTCTATTAACTCAAAGGTTTCTTTAACTTTGGCTTGTTTGGTTTTTTCTTCTACCATTGCTTTAATGTACTCATCATCCTCATTTCTAACCTTCAACATATCCTTAATTAGTTCATTTTGGCTAGTTGCTCCTTTTATCATTTGTTTATAGGCTTGCTTTGTAGCACTCATTAATTCGTTTTGTTTTCTTTTTAAACTTGTTGATACCTCTGCTCTACTAAATCCAGCTCTATTAATATCTGTTGCATGGGCTAAAAATTCACCTTGTAAACTAAACACATAAGCATGTCCCCAGTTGCTTTCATCAAACAATACTTTCACCTTTTTACCTATCCAAAGTGTTAGGTTCTCATGCCAATACTTACCACCTTCTACTGCTATTCCCTCTTTTGTAACGCTTCTAATGCCATCTCCACTACGTGGGCTCATTAATATAGACAACGCTTCTATTGATTTAAAAAAGTACACTTCTCCTATATATCCTGTTACTTTTTCATTTGGGGTCATTCCTAAACTTCTATGCTTTTTCTTATGGTAATAGTTCTCTAGCCAATTATCACAAAACGCTTGTAGTTCTTCTCGCGGCAGTCTTAAATCTAACTTATCTTCATTTCTAAATAATCTTGCTGCAAAGCTCTTTTTACTCTCAATTTTCTTTCTAGTTGCTACATCGTGTCCTATATAACCATCTAGCATTGTCAACATATTATGAGAAAATGTTTTAAAAAACCTCTCAATAAATGGTTTCTTTTCAGGAGAAAATGGGGGACATATTTTCTGCTCTATTCCTAAAGCCTGCAAACTATCCTTTATTCTTTTACTTACAAAATCTGACCCATTATCCGAAGCGATTACCTCTGGTTTACCCCATTTACTAAAGGCTTTTAGTAATGCTCCTTTTACTGCCTCTGCACTACTTGTTCTACTTACATGTAAAATACTACGACGACTGTAAACATCTATTATTCCCACAATATTGCATCTTGTGTTATCATTAAGCATAATATCTGCTTTCGTACTGTCTATTTCCCAGCGCTGATTTAGTCTAATAACATCTCCATCTGACTTCCCTAAACTCAATTTATACTTATTCTTCCAACCATCTGGATTTGTTAGTAATTCTAGTTCTTGAGCATGCTCTTTCTTGTATTTACTTAAAAATCTACCAAAGGTTTTATAACTTACTAACACATCACCTTGTAATTCATGAATAAAGGCTTCGTACAGCATTCTGTTACTAGCGTACGGCGTTTCTTTTAATCTTGCTAACACTTTTGCTATATAACTTTGGTTTTCCATTTTACTCTTTCTGCCTCTTGTATCTAATGTATCTAATAACCCTTGTAGACCTTGTGCTTCATAAGCTTTCTTCCACACATATATTCTAGTTAAACTGATTGTTGGTATGTGTTCATAAAACTCTTTATTACTCTCAAAACCCTTGTTGTAGCTTTCTATATATGTTTCCATTGCTGCCTTCTCAAAGCCCTCTATACTTAAACTTTGTATTCTTTTTAGTATTGCCTCACGTACTCTTGCTTTTTCTAAGTTCTTTTTACTTATCTCAATCCCAAAGTGTTCGCTTTTTGACAACTCTATCGCCACCTCCTCACTTGCTTTATGTAACTCTTGGCTTGTGCTTGAAGACTTGCTTTTAGCTTTATTTTCAAATAAGGTGTTCGCTTTTTTATTACCTATTCTAGTATTTGCTGTATCTTCACTAGCAACACACTTAATACTGCTTGTTTCAGCTTCCTTGCTTAACTCCCATATCCTATTCAAAAAATCTACTCTTGCTTCTAAGGGTAGTGAACTTAGGTGGTACTCATAGCCTCTTCTTCCGCCAGTATTAGATTGAGTTTCTCTCTTCTTCCAATTCTCTTTTTTAGCTAATCTTCTTAATGTAATTTCTATATTAGGAAGAGTATTTAATTCCAAATTTAGAATCTCTGTAAGAGATAACCACTCCTTATTTGTGAATCCATTGATAGAAAGTTTTTTACTCATTTGCACTAAAATTCCCTAATTTGTTAAGCAATTCCTACTTTTTATCACTTGTTAAATAGTTGCTGTGTTTTTGATAGAAAGTTTTATATTTTTAGTAAACTTTCTATCATCATTATTCTTATAATTATAATTACCTCTTGGTTGAGGTTCATATCTCACACCTTTGCTATCGTATCTTTCTGGGAATAACTCATGTGCTGGTATTCCTATAGCTTCAGATAAAGCTTTTTCTCCTGCTTTATGAGGCTTTGCAATTGCTAAACAAATGCTACCTTCTCTTAAACCGTTTATTCTATCTATTTCTACAAAAGTTAATCCTTTTTTTGCTACCAAATACTTTATTTCTAACAATTCCATTGTCTTTTAACCTCGTTTTGTTAATATTATGTTATCATTAAGATTAATATAAATCGCTTTAAGCGTATAGTCAAGAATTATTTTACGCAATTAGCGAATTATTCGCAACCTAAGGGAAAACAAACATTGCAAGATACTTTTGGAGCAAAAATACTATTAATAGCAAAAGAAAAATTTGGTTCACAAAAAAAAATGGCTGAAGAGTTAAATTTAGCACCATCAACCATATCAGATTGGATTTCAGGTCGTAGAAAACCTAGCTTTGAAGTATTATCTGAAATTTGCTTAAAAGCAGAAATAAGCCTAGACTGGTTAGTACTTGGTAAAACTTTTGAAACCGATTCGCTTAATTTAGATTTATTCAATGAAGTTGTTGTGTATGCTATTGAGTTTGCCGATGAAATTGAAATTGCTATTGATGGTAATTATCTTATGGCTTGCTATGATTTTATTAATGAAGAGCTTGAAAAGAATAAAAAAGAGCCTATTAAAGATATATTCAATAGACTCAAGCCTCTTATTATTAAACTTAGAAAATAATTATTTCTTTGCTTTCTTTCTTATTATCTGATGTTTAGGTACACTCACCAATAAAGATATACACTGCTTCTTAACTATTTTACACGCTTTTCCTTTCATTTTGCCTCCGATCTTGTGTTAAATTAATCATTAAGAAGCTCTATCTTTTTTGGCTCTCTTTTTCTTATCTAAAATTCTCATATATTGTGTCTTCTTACAAAAAATAGGGATTATCACTTCCCTATTTTTAGCTTGTATATATTCCCGTTATTTTTGTCCATTTTTCCCGTTATAACTGTCCCAATAATTCCCTCCATTTTTTTTAACCACTTAAAACCGTTTAAAACCGTATATAACCGCCTTAAAATTTCTTATACACTTTACTCTTATTCCCGTGTATTCTGTCCTCTTACAGCTCTTCCAAGCATCAGGATTACTCACTAACAAATATTCTTGCTTATTATTCTTCTTGTAATCTTCTATTACTCTACAAACCCATCTATAACTTGGTATTTTTATATTTTTCTTTTTACCTAGCTCTAGCAAAAATTTATAAATAACTTTTACTTTTAAATGTGGTTTATTTAACAAAGCACCTATTACAAGTTGTTTTATATTCATATCTTCCACTTCTTCAAAATTACTTTTACCTAGTTTTCTTTCATCTGCTTTAAATCTAATACCTTCAAGTCCTAGTTTGTCGTACTGCTTTATCCATTCGTAAACTCTTGTTTTACTTATACTTGCTACATTCTCGTAACAAACTTCCGATATCTCTTTGTTTGCAAACTCTCGGTTGTTGTATGCTTTACAAAAACTTTCTACTTTTACTTTGTTTTTCTTTACAAATAACACTATTTCTAATCTGCTATAGGCTATTCTTAAGCTATTCTCTACTACTTCTATATTCCTTCCGTTTCTTCTTGCTTCTTTTCTTGCTTTTTCTAATAACTTACTTACTATTTTCTCTCTCACTACACTCGGAAAATTACTTATGTGGTATTCTCTACCGTCCTTCTTAGTTGTTTTGTAAGTGCGAAATAACCAGTTCTCTTTGGTAGCCTGAGCATTAATTCTATCGGGCTTGTTAAATCCTTTTATTTTTAACTTAACAATATCTGATACTGTAAAATACTCTTTAAGCATCTTGCTCCACCAATAGTTCTTGCATTGTTTTATATCTATAGTTTTCTGCAGGTTGTGGATTATATCTATTTCCTTGATCATCGTATCTATTTGGAAATAACTCTTTTAAAGTTATATTAAGAACATTTGATAAAGCTTCTTCTCCTGCTCTGTGTGGCTTAGAAACTGCCTGTCTTGAAGTTCCAGCTCTTAGGGAAAACTGCTTATCTATATCTACAAATTTGATACCTCTTTGCCCCAGTAAATATTTAATTTCATGTATTTTCATTTAAAAATAACCCTATTTATGCTATCTTTCTTTTAATAATTATATTTAATTAATAACTTATAATTCTATTATTAATAGAATATAAAGTTATTGTCAATAAAAAATAAAATATTAAGTTATTTAAATAAAACATAGGGTTTTCAATGAATAGAGAAAAATTTATAATTAATTTTGCAAATAATTTAAAAAAAAATATTGATAAACATTTCAAAACACAAAAAGAATTTGCTGACTTTTTTAATGAAAATCCTCAGACTATAAATAAATGGACTAAAGGAATTGCTCTACCTGACCTATATAAAATAAATAAGATATGCGAATCAATGGGTATCACTGTAGATTACTTAATAAAAGGAGAACCTGAAGGAATTACAAGCACCTCAATAGATTATGATATATTTGATGAAGTAGTAAAGCTAACTAATAATTTTGCAAAAGAGATTAATGTTAAAGTTGGTGGTAAACAATATCTAGCTGTATATGAAAATGTGATTAATTTAAAAAGATTAAATAATACTCTTAAAACTAAAGAAATATTTGAGTTATTAAGACCTACTTTAAATACTTGGAAAAAATAATCAATCAACACATAATTGTGCTATTGTATTTATGAGTATAATAAATACTCTTAAATTAATACATAATTATAAGGAGATTCTAATTATGAAAAAAATATATCGATATCAGATGCTATACATGTAACAAGAAACTGTTTGAAGCTAACAAAAACAATTTATATCTTGATATTAAAATTAGATGTAATAGATGCAAATCTTACTTGTTAATACCTAATATTAAGCAACAATTAATTATAAAAAATAAACCGCAATAATATTGCTTGGTCTCTTTGTTAAAAATAACATTGAGACCATTTTTAGAGAATCACCTTAAAATTATGGGTATTTTTCCCATTTCCTAGGGAATTTTTAAAATACACTTTAAAGCCTTATATTTCAATACATATAGTATATTTTTACATTACATATTATTTTTATAATTTGGGTATTTAATTTTTTACAAAAAAATAGACACTTCGCTTGAAAGTGCCTGTTTACTTAGCTTTTGTGTAAAAGTTAATTTAGGGACATAAATAACGGGAATTTTATAGTACTTTCCCGCTTAATCCCGCCTATTACCGTGTATTCCCACTTTATTTTTACTCACAATACTTGGTAATCATTCCCGTTATAAACTGTCCCTTTACATTAAATATTAATTAATTAATTTATTTCTTTTTTATAAAAGAATATTTATAAATTTTTTCTGTTAAAAAATTGGATTTTATTATTCTATTATCTTTTTTACATATTCTATTTTTTATAAAGTTCTTAATTCTTCTCTCTATAGAATTAAAGATTATTGCAAAGTTAAAAACATAAAATTGTAAAAGTTTAAACCTTAAAGCATATTTACTATCTGTAAAATTTTTTAAATATGAATAGTATTCTTCTATTCCTTTTGTTTTAAGTTCTTCTCTTTTAAATCTTTGTAATAACCAAGGCTTAGGAGCTATTAAGTGTAGAATTTTAGCAATATCAATATTTATTTCATTAATGTCATTTACATATGTATTAACTATATAATTCTTAGGAGATAACTTAATTTTATTTTTATAAAGTTTATTAATAAAAATTTCTTCTGTAAGATTATTGTTTAAATTAAATTCTTTATAAAAATCATTTATTACATTTATTTCTCTTGCTAATTTTAAATTCATTAACATAACGCCAACACATATATTAACTTCTGCATTTTGAGAATAATTATAGTTATCAGCATAAAATAAATAATCTTTTATATCTGTTTCAAGAAAATCAGATATATCTCCTCTTATTATTACATCTGTATCTAGGTGCAATGTTGTATCTACGTTTGGTAGTAATTGAGGTAAAAATAATTTAAAGTAAATTTCTTTTGACCAATGACCTAATATTTTGAAATCATTTATTCCATCAATAGTAGATACATCAACTAAGTGAATTTTAAAATTATTGTATTGATTTAATGGATATTTATTACAAATATCTTCTATTTCTTGCTCATTTAAACAGTTATTATGAAGAATATAAACATTAAAATAATACTTTTGATTATTTTTTAATAAAGAATATAAAGTTACACACATAAAAAGTAAGTATTCTCTATTTATTGAAAATGTTATGTTGTATTCTTTTTGCATTGTTTTTTCCTTAATCTATAATAATTTTTTATAATTAGTTATAGTTTATAATTTTTCTCTATTTTTCTTAAATATATTTTTTCTATCTGTTAAATATTAATTTTTAATAACATATACCACTCACCTGCTGTATTCTTCATTCTTGTTTCACTTCCTCCTGTACTTCCAGTATTTGCTTTGGAACTATAACCTGTTCTTGCTTTAGATGAACCACCCGTTCTATCTCTACCTCCCCAAGTATCTCTATCTTCTGCATTTCTAGCACCTAAACCGCCCCCACCTCCTTCTACCCACTCAGAAGCTAAGTTATGTCTATATCTATGTTGATGCGACATATCATGATCATGCGTCATATCGTGATCTTGGGTCATATCATGTTCATGGGCTTTTAAATCATCTGCTTCGTAGCTCACTAATTCTCTTGTATTATCAGATTTTAAATTTTTAATAGTACTATCTGGGTGCATTATTGGGATTTGAAAAGTTCCATCTCCTCTATCTACATTTGAAATAAAATGTAAAAAATGTAAAGCAATAAAATGCTATTTTATACCTTCTTATTTTAATAAGATAAACAATAAGTAGAGAATCACTTTAATAATGGGCTACTTTATTCTTGATTTTAGTATTTTTTAGTAATAACGCTAAAGTTATTGTAACTTAAGGCTTTGTAGTCTATTATTTTATTTTTTCAAAAATACTCAAGAGCTACTTTTATTTTTTACAAAAAAACAGACACTTTGCTTGAAAGTGCCTGTTTACTTAGCTTTTGTGTAAAAGTTAATTTAGGGAAATAAATAACGGGAATTTTATAGTACTTTCCCGCTTAATCCCGCCTATTACCGTGTATTCCCACTTTATTTTTACTCACAATACTTGGTAATCATTCCCGTTATAAACTGTCCCTTTACATCAGGATACTAAAAAAGCTAGAAGATTTGCTCTCTACCAACACTTAATTCTGGCACTAATATCCTATCAGGATTACTTCTCATTGCTAAATCAAAAGCATTAACGTAATCTTCATCTTGTTTTGCAAAAAACTCACTAACTTTTTGGTTCCCATGAAAAATATAATCATGAATATCTCCTATTACACTCATTATTTCATCATCTGAAATATTTTGAATTAAAAGGTTAGTAAATGCAGTTTTTCCACTACAAGTTCCTCCTATTACAAAAGTTGATAAGGCTTCTTCCGATATATATTTTACTAAAAAGTTAAATTCTAATTCATTTAATCCAAAGTCTTGATAAGTATGATTTTTATCGTTTTTCATCTATTTATCTCCTTTAGTTAAGATAGCTTTCAAATTCTAATTTTTTACTTAACATCTCTTCAAGTTCTTCTTTACCTAAAACTTCAGCTTGCTTAAGATAATTATAAATTAAGTCTATTAAGGTATTTAAAAATAAAGAACGATTTAAAGAGGCTATTTTGAGACGCTCTGAACTTTTTAGTTCCTCTAAAATTTTATATATATCATAATTGGTATTATTTATTTGAATTTGGTATATACTATAGAAAAAATGTGTAATTTCTTCTTCTTCCTTTTCAATTCCTGCATTTATTTCATTGCATTGATATAACAAACCTATAATTAACATTTCAATTTCTTTTTTTACTTTCTTTATACTTTTTGTCATTTACTTAACTCCTTTAACTAATTGGGGTTTACCATTAATGTCTTTAAAGCTAGATTTACATGTGGGATAATTATTGCAAGACCAAAATTTACCATATTGACCTGCTCTTAACACTAAAGTACCTTTACTGCAATTAGGACATATTACTTCTTTACCAGTTGAATCAATAGCCTTGACCATCTCAGTATTCTTAGTATTTTGTATAAATTCTTTTGTTTTTGTTGTACTACCTTTCTCCCTGCCTTTATTGGTTTTACTTTCATTTTTTTTTCTTACTCCTTCTATGATAATTTCGTTCTTTTTAAGATTCATAATCTCTTCTTTTATAAATAAGTCTATTTCACTTAAAAAATCTTCTACTGATAAGCTACCTTGTTTTATCTCAAACTGTTTCTCTGACCATAATGCTGTCATATCGGGTTGCTTCGCTCTTGATGGTAATATTTTTAAGAAATCTTTTCCTAATTGCGTTGTTACTAATTTCCCCTTATCCTCAAACATAAAATTTCTATCTATTAATAATTTTATTATTGTATCTCTTGTTGCTGGAGTTCCTATTCCTCCACTTTCTCCTTTTTTATCCTTATCTTTTTCTTGCAATAACTTCTTTATTTCTGGATTTTTTACATATTTTGCTACACTTGTTAAATCTTTTAACAATGTTGCAAAAGTATATAATTGTTTCGGCTTTGTTTCGTGTTCTGTTATTTTTATGTCTTTAAAATCTGCTTTATCTCCTTCTTTATAACTATAGGCTTCTCTTTCTACTTCGGTTTCAATCTCTTCTTTGTTGTTTAAATAGCTTCTAAATCCTATTTGCAACACTTTAGAAAAAGATGCTACAAACTCTAAGTCTGTAGAATTTGTAGCGAGTAATGAAGTCTTTTCTAAGACTTCAGGAGGTAAAAACAAAACTAAATATCTATCTGCTATCATCTTATAAATGACTAATTCATCTTTGCTAAACTTAGATACATCAAGATTATTAATAGTTGGTATTATTGCATGATGAGCCGATACATTCTTATTATTAAAGGTTTTATGTTTAAGATTTCTATCTATATTTGAAATTTCTATTTTTAGATTGTTTTTGATTGTTTCTAAAACTTCTGCTCTTTGTTCGTAATGCTCTTCTGTAAGATATTGACAATCACTTCTATTATAAGTAATTGCTTTATGCTTTTCTCTTAAAGATTGAGTAATGTCTTTAACTTGATCAGGTTTATACTTATACTTTTTATTTGCATCAGCTTGAAGTTCTAAAAGATTATATGGTAGTGGGGGTTGATTTTCTTGCTTTTTAACTTCAATGCTTTTTATAGTAAAATCATTATAAGATAAAGCATTATCTAAAATTGTTTGTAAATATGCTTTATCTTTGCAAAGTCCATCTTCTAATTTATCTTTTGCAATAACAAGTTTAAAACCATTATCCGTTACTATATTGTAGTATAATTCTTTAACATGATTATTAACTTCTTGTTCTCTTTCATATACAAGATTTAATATTGGTGTTTGTACTCTTCCTACTGATAAAACCCCACCTTTATAATTACTTTCTTGAGCTTTTAATGTATATGCACGAGTTAAATTAAGTCCATATTTCCAATCCGCAACTGATCTTACATAAGCAGAATTTCTAAGTCCTAAAAAATCTTTATTATCTTGTAGCTTAGATAATGCCTTTTGTACCGATGATTTAGTATTATCATTAATTAAAACCCTTTTAACTGGCTTTTTATTATTGTAATATTCTAATAATTCATCTACTAAAAGCTGTCCTTCTTCATCGGGGTCACCAGCATTTACAACCTCTGTCGCTTCTGATAATAGTTTCTTTATAATTCTAACCTGACTCTCTTTACCCTTAATTGGTTTTAATTCTAGTTTCGAGATATTAAAAGGTAAGGTTTCCATTTCCCATTTTTTGTATATATCATCATACTCATCAGGATTTTTAAGTGCTAATAAATGACCAAAACACCATGTTACCTTATCTTGTCCAACTTGAATATATCCATCTCCTTTACTTTGTGTTGAACCTAAACCTTCTGCGATGGCTCTTGCTAAATCGGGCTTTTCTGCAATAAATAATCTCATTGTTTTACTCTACTTTTTTATCTTTATCTTTTTTCTTATTTTGAAGTTTTTCTTGCAAAATATTCAATTTAATGCACAATGTAGATATTCTAAAATCTTTTACATCATATCCAGTAATTTCATAAGGTTTAATACATTGATAAATATCAATACCATTCCTTATTGCTTCTGCTTGTGCATCAGTATTTTTTTTCATTTCTTCGTCCAATATTCTTATCTGATCTGTAATATCATTTTTCTCCTTAACAAAAGATTCATAAAAAATCATTAAGAAAGTTCCAATAACTATGATAGATACAGATATATACACACAACAAAGCGTTGTTGATCTCTTTTCTCTTTTTTCTAATTTTTCTTGTAGTTTTACAATGTCTATTTGATCTTGTTTATTATTCATTTTTTTTCTCCCGCATTTTGCATTATGCTTATATTTTTTATTTAATACTCCTATTTTTTAAGCCAACAACAATAAATCCAATTGCTATTTTTACAACTTTTACTATTAATATTGCTAGTAAACAGCCTATAATACTTGAAATAATCATATATATAATAAAAATATCCATTTTAATTTATCTCTTCATGCCTTTAGATTTAGACTTAGATTTCTTTTTTGATTTTTCTTTAAAACTATCTTGAATTTTTTGCAAAGTTACATCTTTTTTACTTAACATCTCTTGCTTTAGTTCTTCTTTTAAAACATCTTTAAACTGCTTTTCTAATATCTTATTTGGTAAGTTAATATAATGATCAAGAAGTTTCATGAATACTGAATCTTTGTTTTTATTTTCTCTGACATACTTAGACATTTTCTCTTGGTAACTTTTAAAAATATCGCTATTTTCTACTTGCTCATCTATAATTTTTGATGCTTTTTTATCCATAAATTCATCAAAAGAACTTGCAACTTGAATTTGGTCTGTTGTTTTACCTTTATAGGTTTTTACAAAGCTGTTTGCTACACTTAATATTGAATTATTAGTTAAAGCTTCTAGTTCTTCATTTTTCTTCCCATATCTACTTTCTAACTGATTAAGAGAAAGTTTATGTAACTCTTCTATTTCTTTATTTTTCTCATCAAAACTTATATCTTTTACATCTATTTTATTAATACCTCGTGATAATAAAACTTCTCTACGATTACTAGATTGTTTTAAATCTTCTTCTAACATTATCTTTAGGTTTTTATTAGGTTTTTTATCATCAAGGTATTCATCTATAAAATCCTTTATCATTCTAGTATTTTCTATACTTGTTTCTATAACTAAATCTTTATTGATATTCTCTTCTAATTCTGTTCCCATTCCATAATCCTCTACTTCTATTTCTTTTTTATCTAACATCAGTTTTTTCCTTTATAAAATCCAGTAGGTAATTTCTAAAATTACCTACTAATAATTCTTACTATTTATCAATACCTTTACTTTTTGACATACTCTTGTTGCTGATTTTTTCTCCATTTTCACGATTAATTGTGATTGGACATTCTTTTGTAATTTTTATACTACCTTTAGGAGAAAGTCTTGCTTCTATAGATATTCTATCTCCTGCTTTACCTTGAGTTAAAACACTAGATTGCTCTTTATTTGTTGTTCCTACAAAATGAAATTTCTCATAATTACCATCCTTATCAGCTGTTTTGATAATTAAATGAGAAAAATCCTTTTTAACTTCCTTTCCGTTTACATCTATTCCTATATTTTCTTTAGATAATAATTCTTTATGAACAACTCCATCTAACTTAACCTTTGCTTTTGGAATTTTAAAATCTTGATTGACGCTAAGATTATTAACCATAAAATTTGTATAGGTCTTATTCTCTCCATAATCATTTCTTGTTTGATTATAAGAAATAAATCCATTCATTTTAATTTGTGGCGATTTCTCCATAGATTTAATCTTTTTTAAATCTTCTATTACTGGGTCTGCTCCATCTTTATTAATCATACGAGTTAGATTATACCATTGTGGCTCTTGATCTTTTCCACTTGACACTGCTACAGAAAATTTAGCAAAACCTTTTTCTTCATTAATCTCTATATTTTCTTTGTTGATATTTCCAATTATTGATATTCTATTTGTCATAATAAAAAACTCCTTTTAGCATTTACACTTATAGAATAAACACTATTAAAAGGAGTTTCTATTTATAAAAATTAACTTTTTTAACCACTTTTATTTGTAAAAAATTCACAAAAAAAAGGACTAAAAACACCGAATACTTCAAGTTCGATTTTTAGTCCTTTTAGTATTATTTTATTATTATATATTATAATTATTCAATACAATATCTTCAGGATAATTATCATAAATATTGCCTTGAAGTAATCTGCCATTTTCTTTTTTACTTCTTCTTTTATTATCCGAACCCCATGTTCCCCATTGTTTAAAGAAAAATGCTGTATTATATTCTTCACATTTTTTCTTGATGTTTAAAACCCATTCTTCTTTCATTGGTCTTGCATTATAACCACTTTCTCCGCCAACTATTGCCCAATGTATTCCCTCTAAATTAATGTCTCCTAAATCTTCTAATAACGGTTCTATTGATAAAAACCTTATCTTTGACTCTATTCCTCTTAAAATATCAATCCTTGGTAAACCACTTTTTTTATTTTCAACCGTAACTCCTAACCATATATTAGGAAGAACTTTTTTATCTTTAAAATATTCTTTCATTATTAAAGCTCTTTTGGTTAGTATTTGGTATTTATGATGTGGTGTTTTCTCTATAATTCCCATTATTTTATCTATATATTCAAAGGGTACTTTCTCATGAAATAAATCACTCATTGAATTAACAAAATACATTGTTGGTTTTTTCTTTCTCAATGGTTCTTCTAATCTATCAGGCATTAATTTTAATTTAAAACCTTCTTTATATGCTTCTATACCCATAGATTGTAATCTTCTTGCCATAACTTCAGCATAACAATTTTTACATCCTGCACTAACTTTTGAACATCCTATAATTGGATTCCATGTGGCATCTGTCCACTCTATTTTACTCATCAACTTCTCCACAAAAATATGCTGTTATTACGTTATTTTTATAAGCTTTATAGTTAATACAAAATCCTTTTTCTATAATATAGCCTTGTATGTTTAATTGTTTATTTTTATATAAGATATTAAAATGTTTAGGTAAACAACTGTTTTGTATTAACCATTTATATAACATAACATTATTAATCTTATTATTATTATTTCTTATAAAACTATATAGCTCTTCCTTTTTATCATTTAGCGGATTAATTTGTTCTTTTTCTTCCATGAAATCACAAAATAATGGACAATCTTCTTTAAATTTCATGATTTTTTTATCATTTTTCTTTTTATACATAATTTCTAAAAACTTTTCAGCTCCAAATATATGCTTAGTAATAAAAAATAATGAATATTTATTTCCTTTAGTTTTGAGGGGATAATCTTGTACATAAAAATTCCTACCTTCTCTTAAAAAACAATTTTTTATTTCTATGACTAAATCATCTGACTTTTTAATATTATCTACTGAAATAGTATAAGATTTTAAAAAATTAAAAACTCCTTGTAAATGTTTTTCTTCCTTATTTCCATTTATAAACCTATAAATATGACTTATAGGTATAAAAAATAATAATTCTATTTTATCTAATTTTAATAAAGCATTAATATCATCTTTGTTAACTTGAGTATATCCGTAAGGATCAATAAAATAAAATTTATGATAATCTACATATTTAACTTTTGCTTCCTTAATAGTATCTAAAATAAAATGAGCTGCTTCTTTTTGAGTAATTATAGGATAATATTGCCCACAAGAAATACATAAACTATCATATGATTTTTTATCTTTATCATTTAAAAAAACTTTTATTGGTATATTTTTTTTATTGTCTTTTATTAAGCTACTAATTCTGCAGCTTAATAAAGCACTACCATCCAAATTGGAATATGCACCCATTCCTGCTAAAGGTTCATATATATTAATGCCTTTTGTATAAGGACTATTTAATAACACTGATAAATAGGCTTTTAAATATTTTTCATATATTTGTACTTTTTCTTTAGTATGCTCATTAATAATATTGCCTTTTTTATCTTTCATCTATTGCACCAATTAAATTAACTTTTTATTTAGTATAATTTTTTATATTTCTATTATAAGTTGTTTATTAATTAATTACTTCAATTTTTTTAACATATCTTTATTTTTAAAATAAAAAGGAATGTCGCAGAAAATAGGTGTTTTAGCATTATTTTGTACAAACACTATTTGCTTACCATCGGGTAAACTTAGTAAATCTGATGCACTTATTAAATCTTGTACTTTTTTAATGCTTTGTCTGTTTTTTCCTTTCCCTTGCCATTCTTTTACTTGCGTTTGACCTCCAAACTTAGCTAGGCGTTCCGCTGTTTTATCATTATTCTGCGGTAAAATAATTTTTAATGCAGTATTTGTCATCATTGTATTTAATGCTCCCTCACTGTATTTATCTATTATCTGTCCAAAATCTTGACACACCAATAAAAAACTTCCTCTGTAACCTCTGGCTATCGCTGGTCCATCTATCACTGCACTTATTGGTGGAAAAAATGCTACCTCGTCTAATATAAATCTCACTATGTTAGATTCCTTTACTACTACTAAATCTTGTGATGTTATATATTTATATGCTACCTCTACAAATATTGCACTTAATACTCCAAATAATTCTTGTTCCGCCGCTGGAGATATTAAATATACAGTGGTAGGTTTATCTGTTCCTCTTATATTATTCATGGAAAAATTATTTTTAGATGTTACATCTCTTACATATTCACTATTAAATACTGCTAAATCACTACTTATTGTTGCTATTATACTTCCTAGTGTATCTGGTGCTGTACTTGATAACTCTGAAAACACATTTTTACATCTTAATTTAATACTTTCAGGAAATTTTAATTCTTCTACTTCTCTAGCTTTTATTAAAAAACCTTCTTGTGATGCATCTTCTTTTTCACTATTATCTTCGTCATCTATATCTTGAACTCCTATCGTTGCTAAGATATCTTTTACTTCTGCTATATTTGTTGATCTATGCTCTAACTCTTCTTTGTAAATTGAATATAATATCAGTGCACTTAATGTTTTACGTCCAGAATTTGCCCAAAAAGTATTTCCTTTTGGCATTTTTATTAGAATATTCGTTATCATATCTACATACTTACTTCTCTCCGCTGTACCCTCTGGGATATTGCTTAAGTCTAACGGATTCCAATACGTAGTGTTATCATTTCTTTGATCAAAAGGTTGTCCCCATTCTATTCTAAAAACATTTGTTACTTTCCTTCTGTACTTAGATGTTTCATCATACAATTCTCCTTTTGGGTCATTAATAATTAAACTATCTTTATCTGTAGACAAAATAGTAGGAATAACCGTACCACTTGTTTTACCAGCACCAGCAGGTGCAACGCAAAGCATACCTAATGATTCATTTGTTTTTAGTATTTTATTATTAAAACTTCCTAAACAAAATCCATCTTCTTTTAAAACTCCTGGTTTCATTTTTTTTACATCTATAGGTGTTGCAAATCTTGAAAATCTCAAGGTCAACTTATATGGATTTCTAATTAAAAAGAATATCATTAATATTGTAAATAATAATAAATCTAGTACTATTACCCAAAATGTTGGGAATTCATAATGCCCTTTAAAAAGAACTGTTTTAAATAAATACTTAATAAAGTCTCCTTCTAACAAATAAGCTCCTACAAAGTACCAAGAATAAAATTCAAATAATCCTAGTGTAAATAAAATAGATAGTACCATTCTATTTATAATATAAAAATAATACTGAAAATCTTGTTTTGAACTTGGTAAAGCCATTTTATTTTCTCCTTTTAACTACAAATACTATAAGTCTTTGTTCTATAGCTAGTATCATCAGGTCTCCCTATTTCATCTTGATAATCTCTTCTTATCTTTTTATTAAGAGTTGTACCACAATTACCTCCGTGCTTTTTAATGAGGTGAGTCCCTTTATAAACATGATTCACCGCTCCTTCGTTATAAACAAGTCCTGTGAAATAATTTACCTCACCAAAAACAACAGCTCTTTTCATTGTTCTTAAAGAATGGCCATTTCCTCCTCCTTTGCCTAAATCATCCTTATGAGACCAACCATCTTGGATATTCTTTTGGGGATATTTAACAGAATCAAGTTCATTATTATCTATAACAATTCTCCTATTATTTTCTTGCGGAATATAAATAACTCTTGTTAGTATTCTTTGAGATATCCAATCATCATTATTATGTTTCCATTTTTCATTTTCCCACTCTATAAAATGCTTGAAATTTGATTCTTTAGTTAAAACACAATCTCCTAAATACTCAACTGTATTATCTTCTCTAACCCAATAATACTTACCAAAATGAGTAGACTGATTATTAACGATATCATGGGTTACAGGACAACCTTCAAATTTAACTTTTAAGCTCTCAGACTTACCCTCTGGGTCTAACACACATGGCGATATATAGTTTTTTTCCCCATTATCTTCAGAATAATACCACTGACCACGCTTTATAAATGTATCTCCAATGGCTTGTGCTTCACAAACATCAAAATCTATTTGATGTGCCATTTGAGCCGATGGAACACAACCTCCTGCTCCATAAGTTTTATTATTTTCAGTAAAAAAAGGTTGATATCTTTTATAGCTAACATGATTATCCCAATCATGATACACATCACAGTTTTTTCTCTCAGCAGGAAAATCTTTAACTTTTGTACAAGATTGAGTTACTTTTTTAGTACCATCATTATCTATATAATAAATTTGTTGAAACCCATGAATTGTTTCTTCTGCTTGATTATACATTTGAATACAACCTTCATAAGTGGTAACATATTCAGGTTTTTCAATAGTTCCGCTTAAGCCTTCAGTAATAGGAGAAGTATATCCTCCTGTATTTATAGAAGTACTACCACCAGATGTAGAAGCTGGAATATCTCTTTTTTTATTATCTTTTTCTTCATCACTTTTTAATTTTAAATTATTAGGCAAACCACCTTTAACAAGTAATGATGTTCCTCTGCTTAAAAACTTTTTATCTAAATCAATACTAGATGTTAAACCACTTACATTAACACGTCCTTTGGGGTCTAAAATAGCTGTCCATGTTATATCTATAACGTTAGTATTTTCTTTTACCAAAGATGGTGTTGCTTTAAGTAAACCTTCAATTATTTTTTGTTCTCCATCTATTTTCGCTGTTATTTTTTGCTCTTTTTCTGTATTTACTTGTTTGTTAACAGTTACTGAAAAATCCGCATGAGCAATACTTGTATACATAAAAAATGAATACAAAAGTAACAAAGTACTAACTTGTTTGATTTTTTGAATAAGCATTTTACCCTCCTTAAAAAATATATAAATCTATACTTTATTAAAGAACAAAAACGAATATATTGATATTTATAAAAATTAAGTTTTTTAAGTTGCTAATTTTGTTATAATTAAGTTAATAAACTTAATCCTATATAATTCAGTCTATTCTCCCTTAATTTCTACTTACAAGACTTAGTAATGATTCCCATTATATTTTGTCTCATTACAACTAATAATAAGATTTAAGGATATATATAATTATTATCTACCATCTCTATCTTTAGATTTTTTCTTTGATTTCGTAGTTTGAATTATTTCATTAGACTTTTCTAAGTATGTATCTAATGTTTTTAAGGCTTTATTATAAATAAATTCATTAAAATAATTTAAGTTTCCTGTTTTATCTGTTTTATGTAAAGATGTTAAATACTGGTTTCTTTCTCCAGCTTCAATAATAATTGGCGGATAACTATTTTTAATTAATAAACTATTCATTAAAAGTCTTGAAGTTCTACCATTACCATCTACAAAAGGGTGTATTTTAACCAATTTATAATGTGCTTCGCTTGCTTGTTGCACTGGGTGTTTTTTATTCTCTTGCTGTTCTTTAACTAATTCTGAAGTAAATTCATTCATTAATGATTTTATCTCACTAGCTTTAGCTAAATTAACATCTGAACCTAATATTTCAACTTCTCCTTTTCTATACTCTCCTCTTCTATCTGTTATACCTTCTAGTATAATTGAGTTTAAACTTAATATATCTCTTTCTGTAATAATTTCTTTTGGCTTATGCCTTAATTCCCATATGTGTTTAAATGCTTTAATATGATTTTTAGCTTCATATATTTCTCTTAAACTTTTATCTCCAACTGAAGTTCCTTGAAAAATTAACTTAGTTTCATAAATACTTAAAGTATTTCCCTCTAGTGCATTACTATGGTAAGTCATTAAAATATTAAGTTCATCAACATTCTTATAATAATAAAGTTCTTTATCTGTAAGAAATTTTCTTACCTTACCTAATTTATTACTTAGTAAATCATAATCCATTTTTTATCCCTTTTTATTTTATTTATTATAACATAATTTTAATTTTTAATCAGCCTCAATGGGTTCTAGGTTTATATCTACTTGAAGTTTTAGAATAACTCTTGTACCACTTGGAATTGTAACTACTGGTGCTAAATCTATAGTTCTTTCTAAAAACTTACTGGATAAATCAATAATATTAAGTGCTGTATATTGTGCCATTCCAGCAACAGCATTAGTTTGAATGCTATCAGCACCATACATTGCTAAACCACTTAATATTGATAATACAAAAGTTTGACCGTATTTTTCCCACATCCGATTATCTAAATCTCCAATTATACCAGAACGTCCCATTGTATCACTCAATACACTTGAGCTTATCATCATAGATTTACCATTTGGAAAATATACTCGTTTGCACTCACTAACCAAAGCTGTTTCTCCATATGCCGTTAAAGGTTCAAAAGTGCATATGAATTTAGAACCTTTTGGAATTAGGATTTCTTTTGAATCAAAACTAAATACATCTTTTTCAGATACGGCTACAAACTCTGCTGCTCTTCTACTGTTGATATTTGTTTCTGTTAAAAGCCTTACATACATATCTGTTGTTGCTAGTTTGTCTCTGGAAACTATGCTTGATGTAGTATCTTCTGGAGTTCCTAATTCTGAATATTCTTCCATATAAAAGGCATCTTTTAAATGGATTTTAAAATCTATTTTGTCTTTTTCTCCTGCCATTACTACTTTATATTTAGATACTCTACGTCTTTTCGCTTCTTCTTCTGCTTGTTTTTTAGCTAAAAGTTTTGCTAATTGTTCCGCTCGTAATCTTTCATTTTCTAAACGCCTTCTTTCTTCTTCTTCTCTTTTTCTTCTTTCTTCTTCTTCTGATGCTAAACGAAGCTTTTTTTTATAATCTAAATCTTGTTGTTTTCTTAATTTTTCTAACTCTGCTAGTCTTTTAGCTTCATCTTCTGCTCTTCTTTTAGCCTCTATTTCTGCTTTATAATTAAGAATTTTTAGAGTGTTTTCTTTATCTTTTGCTAAAAAACGAGATTCATCACTTTCTACGGCTTTTAGCAAAATAGTACTTAAAAACATAAAAGATATAATAAAAAGAACGTATTTATTTAATTTCATACCTATCTCCTTTATACTCAATACAAACAAATGCTCCATTTGCTACTAAGGTTATTCTTTTAGCTAGGGTATGAACAACTATTACATTGTTTTTTATGACTTTATTAACTGGAACATCAATACCATCTACAACTTCTTGTACATTTGGAATTGTTCTTATTGTTCCATCATTAGTTGAATAATCTAAATATGTATATATCCCATCTGTCCATACCTTACTTGGTGCTATTTTTTTATAATCACAAAACCAAAAACCACATCTAGTTTGAGAATACATATTAAAGTTATAATCAAAATTAGGATTTTTCTCTAAAGAAGATACTTCTTTATCTATTTTATCTATTAGTTTCTTTTTATTATTAAAAGCAAGTTCTCCTACTGATATATGTAAATTAGGTTCTCTGCTGTCTTTATAATCTAGTGTTTTTACCATAAAAATAAAATTTCCATCTTTTGTTGAAACATTTATATTTGTTTTTTCATTTGGTAACTTTGGTGCTATTAATAATGTGTTTGGAGTTATATTTTCAGCATCTGCTATTAATTCATCTCCAACAACAAAATAATTAATAATAGAACTAAATTCTATAGTGGTTACCATTCCTTTTTTTACATAAATTTCTTTAGTCTGAAAAGTTGCATAATCAACCCAATTAGTATTACTTTCAGCTTTTAATTGAAAACTAATAATACTTACTATGATAACTATTAATATCTTTTTCATTACTACCACGCATCTCTTATTGTTGAATCTGTATCTTTTTTATTTGTTTTTTTAGCTTGTTCAATTTTTAAATCTAAACTTTTCTCAGTTTCCATCTTTTGTTGTTTTATACCTATAGAATAATCATTAACTAAATATCCAAAAGGATTATTTAGATAATCATTCCCCTTTAGTGGTTCTTTAGTTTCTTCAAAACTAACTGTTGCTACCGCTATTGTAATTTTTAGTATTTTACCTGTTGATCTATAAGTATCTATCATTTCATATTCAACCTGGTACTGCATATCACTAAGAACTGAAGAAGATATTATATTTATAGTTCTTCTAATATTATTATTAATTGCCCATTTGTAAGGTGAATCATTACTATTTAAATACAAGGTATTAAAACTAGATTTAATCTCATTATTAGAAAAAAACATAATTTCATTCCATCTTTTAGATTCAGTTTCTAAATCTATAGTTTCTCTCTTCATGACATAATCTCTTGCTAAGAACTCTTTTACTGACCTTTGAGAACTTTTACTCACCTTATATTGTTCTACGTAAACAATTTGTTCTTCTTTTGGCATAAAATGAACAAAATAAGGAACTTTTTCTTTTAAAGGAAGCATTATTAAAATTAAAACAACCAGCATAAAGTTAAAAATTAAGCTAATAAAAAAAGCAAATAAAACGGTTTGAGCAAGTTTTGTATCACTACGAGATTTATCGTTTAAATCAATAAATTTATTTTTATCAAAAAGATTAAGAACTTTCTTAGATTGATTTTTAATTTTGTCTATATTTTCAGTTGTTTTTTCTTTTGTATCTTTAGATTTTAAATATCTTGAAAATCTTTGTAGTTTGTTATTTTTCATAATTATAACCACTCTCCATTTTGATAAAACATAGAACAAGCACAACGAGATTTTTTAACATCATCACGACCAAAACCAGGAGTAGCTGGGTCTCTCTCATACCTAGTAGGTAATGAACAAGAACCAAGCAAAATTAAACTCCCTATAATTACTATTAGCATTATTTTTTTCATTATTTTATCTCCATATTTATCTACTATTTTTACTTCTTCTTCAGCCCAGCTAAAGAAGATGTTCCCCCAGCTATACGATTTGCTATTTCATTAACAATTTTTAATAAAATAATAGCAACAAAAGAGAGTACTACTACCCCCATGCATGACGCAAAAAATTCATTCTCATCGTTAAAAACTAAAGCTTCTTTTATTATTCCTCCAAACATTGATAAAAATACAGATAACAAAGTAATTTTAATTATAGAACAGTAAACAACCTGTACAGCTCCCATTGCTAAACTTCGTGTGAATTTAAAAAAGAATAATAATAACCAAATACTGCTAAGCGATAACACAACATAAAATTCAACTGTTAGAATTAATACATTTATTAACACTATTAATGTTAATAATGATAATGCTAATATACCTATAATAGCACCAATGGTCATAATAAAAGAGGTCCAACTAATAGAAGAATATGCCGTCCACATTATAGAAGATAAATCAGATGTTTGGTTAACAATATTACTAATAGCATCTCCACCGCCTGAACTAAATAAACTAGGAAGATTATTAAAAAGGTTCTCAAGATTTTTTAGAATATAAAAATCAAACCATTTAAAATTAAGTAAAGAAGCTATTACTAAAAATAAAAACATTTTTTGAGTAGTTTCCGATAAAAATGGACTACCATTTAATAAGCTTCTAGCTCCCATAATAATAATATATCCACCAGCCATAGTAGCTAAAAGTCTATTAGCACTTTTAACTACTTTTTTCATATTTTTTTCTATAACGCTTTTGGTAAGATTTATAATTTTATTATAAATTTCAATTAATGGGTCAAAAAATCCAGGTTCTTTAACCTCAATAACAGAACCCAATTCTGCAGAATAAGCAGTAGTAGATACTAGCGATAAATTCAACACACTAAAGCCTATAAGCAAACTAAAAATAATTTTTTTCATTGATTATTCTCTGATAGACATAATATAAATTATTTCTGCTTGTTGAATATTCATTTTTTGTAGTTCCGCAAGCATTTGAATAATTATTTGAGTTTGAACTTTTTGTACAGAAACAATATCTTTTGAATCTTTAAGCCCTTGTTGAAATTTTTCTATAGCTTTTGTATTTTCTTCTGCTCTTTGCATTTCCATAGAAGATTTAGTCAAAGAATAAGCTCTAACTTTTTGTTTTGCTTTCTCTTGTTTTTTAGCCTTTTCTTGAGCAACAGGAAGTGGATCTGTTTTAAAAACCAACATCTCTTTTTCAAACCACTTAACACCAGTATCAAGAGTTTTATCAGGAGAAGCACAAATATCTAGTTTAGGGTGCGGAAACCAATCAGGTAAAACATACTTACCACCACCACACTTTTGATACCAACTTCCAGCCCAATTTATAGTAGCTGGTGTAATTTCTCCCTTGCCTAACTTCAAAGCCATTGCTGTATTATGTTCTATCATTTGTTGCAAGGCATTAAATTGTTGCACAAAATTGTTAGCAGCAGTAAAATCTGTAACTGGAGTTGCTGGAACATTTGTTGGTGGTGTTGGTATTGCCTCTACTTTAATAGTAAATAAAAATAATAAGCTAACAATATATACTGTTTTATAAATTTTCATTATTGTATTCCTTTTAAAATATTTATATTTAAAAGGTAATAATTTATAGAGAATATTAATATTTATAAAAATTAAGTTTTTTAACCTCTCAATATTGGGTATATATTATTTTAGGAATACCGACTTTTGGGTGATATTCATATTTTAAATCTGCATATTAGCCTCTATTTATTAAAATTAAAGGTACCAAAAAAGCCCCTTGAAAGGGGCTTTTTTAGTTAATTAAATATATTAAATATTATTTAAATGATTTAATTTCAGCCGATTCCATAAAATCTTTACAATTCATTTTAAATATATATTTACCAGTAATTCCTCTTGCAGATTGAGGTTCCATTCCTAAATATATTGCACAACCACCTTTTTCTTCTCTTATAACAACTATATAATCTGAATTTACATAAGTATCATTACCAAAGTCAATCATCTTGGCTGATGCGATAGATGGACTTAGTATTAATATAAATAACATTATTATTTTAAGCTTTTTCATTATTTTATCTCCTTATTTTGTAAATCTAAACTGTGTATCTTGATAACTTGATTTTGATATTTTATCTAATAAAAATTTAACAGAAGAAACATTTTTAAAACTATATGTTTTCTCTTGATTACAATAATTATATTATTATACAATGATTTATTAAATTCAACTATAAATATACTTATTTTAAAGAATTAGCAATAAAACTTATTGTATTTTTTTAGAAATTTTAATTACTGTTGTTCTTGATATACCATACTTTTGAGCAATTTTCGTTTTTGGCAATCCAGAGCTTATATCTTCTAATAATTTTGAAATTGCTATGGTGCTTTTAATCTTAGCTTCTTTTTTTATTTTTCTTTTCTTTTTTACTACCAATTTCTTAAAACCAAATATACCTAAATCTTGGGCTTCTTTTAATATTTCTCCATTATTTATTATTATTTTATCTATACTTCTGACTCCTTTATGTTTTTTTAAATGAATTAAAAAAGTTATATTGGCATTGATTGTTTTATTTATATCTTCTGCAAATACACCATCTATCCCATTCATTTTTAAATTCTCTGCAAAGGCTTCTGCAACTCCATTTACTGCAGAATTAGAATGCATTGTTAACATAAAACCTTTATGTCCACTATTCATTCCCCTTAATATTAAACCAACATTACCTACTGTCAGTTCTGGAACTAATATTCTATCTGGATTACTACGCATTGCTAAGTCAAAGGCATTACCGTAGTCTTCATCTTTTTTTGCATAAACCTCACTAACTTTTTGGTCTCCCTGAAAAATATAATCGTGAATATCACCTATTACATTCATTAATTCATTATCTGAAATATGTTGAATTAAAAGGTTATTAAAGGTAGTTTTTCCACTTCCTGTTCCTCCTATTACAAAGGTTGATAATGCCTCTTTGGATATATATTTTACTAAAAAATTAAACTCTAGCTCAGTAAGACCAAAATCTTTATAGTCATGATATACTACATTATCGTTCAATCTTATAGATATTTTTATACCACTACCTATAGAATTCCCTATTTTACCTGTAAATCTAAATTTATTAACTGGTAACATTAAACTTACTTGTGCATCTGTAGATGTTAGCTTTTTGGGAGCTATTGAACTTACGAAATACATTAGTGTTCTTAGATATTCTTTCGTTAAATTTTCATCATCTAAAAATTCTTTAATATCTCCTTTTTTAATTAGCGTTACTTTTTGATATTCATTAATTTGAAAATCTTCTATTTCTGGATTTTCAAAATATTTAATTAAATGCTTTCCTATAGCAGAAAAATATTCTCCTTTTTTGCCATTCCATTCTAGTTCTCTAATATTAGAATTATTGGAATTAGACTTTTCCAATTTTGATTTTCCATTTTCCAGTCTCTTTTCCACTTTTTCCACTATCTTTCCAATCCTTTTGACTTCTTAGCTTTCTTATTGGAATACATTTTAAGTGTACCTTTTTCATACACTTCTGTTTTTCTTAAAGTAAACCATTCCTTTGGCTTTTTTATATTAAATAAACTAGGATTTTTATTTATTGTTCCACTTGCTACAGATTTATTTTCTTTGTACATATTTAAAAACATATTAATATCTTCATCACTCATTCCTAAATCTTTAAGTCTGTTTGTAGTGGATTTATTTGTTTCTAGTTGTTCAAATTTATTCTTTTTGTACATCTCCACCCATAATGGAATTGTTTTATAATAGTATTGTGGTAATTTTTTCTTTTTCTTTTTTTTATTAACTTTAGATATAACCTCCTTATCTATATCATATTCAACCATCTTAGATTGATTGCTATCCATTGATATTCCATGATTTATACAACTATCCCTCAACTTTTTGTTTAAGTCATATAAATCTTTTGTTCCAATTCTCAACTTTCTATTGGTTAAATCATTCTTTTCTTTTACTATTATGTGAGCGTGCATATTCTTTGTATCATCATGAATACCAAAAATATATTTGTGTCCTTTAAACTCTTCATCTAATACCTTTCTCATAGAACTTTTAAAATCTTCTATCTCTGCATCATTATTTGGTAATGAAAATACACAGTGCCATATTTGCCTACTTTTTAGATTATCATCACTAATCGGTTTGCTTGGGTCTTTAAGATTATGCTCATCAGGTATTAAATCGTATCTATTAATCTCTTTGCTCACTTTATCTAAAGATATTAATTCACCAATCTCATTCTCTAGTGCAGGTGTTTTTCTTAATACATATTCAAGAGAAATTTTTAAACTATCACAGTTCTTTCTATGTCCTATTGATTTAAAAATTGTATTCACTTTATTGTTATTAAATCTGCCATTGATATTTGTTCTATTTCTTGTTTGCTTTATTCTGCTGGAATTCCTTAAAGCTCTTTTAGATAGCATTTTTCTATTACGATTTAAAATCTCCTCTAATAGATCTCTGCTATATATTTTTTTATAGTATTTTTTTTGCACTCTCAACTATCCTTTTAATATCGGATACGAGTATCTTTGCATCTTCATAAGCTTTATACTTAAGTAGTTGATTTAAGTTTCTACCAATGGCGTTAAGCTCTATTATATAAGCTATTATCAGCTCTTTTTCTGATATTGTTAAAAATGGTTTTATTTCAGAAAAAAGTATCTGCTTTATTAATCCTGTTTGGCTTTTTGTTTTATATTTTTTTAGCAAACTAATAAATTGTTGATACTCTTTTTTATTAAACCTAATAGTTATTCGTTTAGGAATTTCTCTTTTTTCTTTTATAAAGGGTTTAATAGTACTCATACCATCTATCTCCATGTTCTGCCATTAGTTTGTTCATTTTATTAACATCTTCAACAGAAGAAGATAAAAACTTTAAATCACTACCTAGTTTTTCTTTTAAATTAACATTTAAAATTACATTTTCATTTGGACGTTTTAATAATACAAAATATGGATTTTGATTAGATTTTTGAGTTTCTATTAACTCATTATAAATTGAACTATTAATGCTTAAATTATTTAAAACCTCATCATTTATAGCACTTGAACTAAAAATCAATTGATTTTGACACTGATTTAATACTAGCTCCCTTAGTTTCTTTTCTTCTAAAAAAGCATTAGGATTTTGGAATGCCAACCATACGCAACCCCTCAATTTTCTATGCTCTTGAAGTAACACTTCTATTTGAGACTGAAAATACGGATTTTTAACCATCTTCGCACTCTCATCTATAAATACAAAATGTCCACGACTGCTTTTACGAGCTTTTTGGCGAATTTTAAACATAATGTAGTAAATTATTGGAGCGGAGAGTTCTTCATCATCTAATATCTTATCCATTTGAAAATTCAACATACTGCTATCTAAAGAGAATTTATCTTCTTTCGCATTTATGTATTTTGCGTAGTTTCCATTTACCCATATATCTAAGTTGTCTCTTATATTACAAGGTGGTAAAGTATCATTCTCAATTAATTCTTTTAGTATTCTATGCTCTTTTGGAAGCAACGATATTGCATTAACAAAATCCTTTAGTATTTCTTTATCTTCTGGAATTTCTGGTTTTGCAATCATAGATAAAAAGTTATTTAAAAAATCTTTATTATCTTCTCTCTCTAAATCTACCTGTAATGGATTTATGGCTAATTCTAAAAAGTTAATATCTTTGCCACCAATCCAGTTTGTAAATACTGATATTCCATTAAATCTATCAAAAGAATAAACATCTACATCATTATAGTTCTTTAAAATACCCTTCATTAAATACTGAATAAAAGTTGTTTTACCACCGCCTGTTGGAGCAACTATAACACCATGACCCACTGCAGCTTTTTCTTCTGATACATGAGTATAAAATCTATAAAGATTATTATAGTTGGTAGAAAATGAAGAAATAGGATTAACTCCCCAATCGCATTTAGAAAGTCCTTTGGGCATATCTATAAAATCACTCAATCCTGCTATTGTACTTGAGAGAACCTTTTTAGCATAAACTAAGCTATCTGCATATGGAATTAAAAACTTCATTGTGTTGTGTAATTTAAAGCCAATTAAACGGCTTAAAAAGAAGAAGTTTAATAGTTTAGTTTCTTCAACTAAAAATATTTCATATTTAGATATTATTTCTTTAATTTTAACAGTTAATAACAATAAATCTTCTTCACTATCTGCAAAAACTATCATAAAAATATCTGATACGGTTAAATTTGCATCTTCATTATCTATTATTTCTTGAGCCTCTTGTACTTCGGTAATTTTTTTATTAGAAACTCTTAAAAAACTATCTAATACTCCAATCTTTCCACTTGAACTAGCATCGGCACTTGCTGTAATATTCTTTTTATCGTTACTTAATTCTTTTTGCCCCTTTAATTTAGAAAAAAATTTGCTATTGATTATATAATCAAACTCAATATCTGCTGTTACTATTTTATTAAAATACTGGCTATCTATTTCACTACCAAAATTAAATGAAAAACATTTAAAATATTTTTTTGCATCAAAATTACTAAGTTCTCCATGAGTACTCTCAAAATCTACAGAGGAATAACTACAAATATCATCAATACCTATAACATTATCTTGCTTTAAAGACTTATCTACAAAATTAGCATTCAAGAATAAAAAATCTAATAGCTCTTGATTTTTTAAAAAATAAGGTTTAAATTCATTCAATCCATTTAGTAATCTATTAGAATTTTCTTTTAAAACTATTTTATTATCTGATGTTATTTCAATTAAATTTCTATTTTGATAACCATCTTTTACTTTGAACCTTTTAAATAAAAACTTAATATGAATGTTTTCTTTTAAACCTTTAAAATTTAAAGCTCTCTCTTTAATTGCTAAGTTATCTGCATTACTTTTATCTAAATCTTCTGAACGGAAATAAGCATAGCCCTTTATTTCTATAACACAAGAAAAAGAACCATTTTTATTTTCAATAATATAGTCTTCAATAATTTTTCTTGATGGTATAAACTCTGCATATGTATTTGTTAATAATGGTTGCGAATAAAAATATCTTAAAAAGCTATACATTTGTTTTAAGAATATTAAAGCTAAAAAAACAAATAAAATGTAATAAATTACTAACATTTTAATCCTATCTTGGTAAAATATTTTTAATTTTTAAAGCAAAAGGGATAACTAACTTCTCAAGAAAGTAGTTATCTTTTGCAAAAGCTGTAACTGAAATAAGAAAGGTTATTACTATTATAGAAATAGGAATAAGTCCCGTTGTACTAAGCGATAAAACAAAATAAATAGGAGTTTGAATTATCATAAACACAAAAAAATATTTTCTATCCACTCCTAAAAATAATGATTTTTTAGAAAACTGAGGATAATTTTTTATTTTCATTATCCAATATTCCTTATTTCCAAGAAGCAATCCAATCAACAATCATAATTGCTACAGAAATCATAAATACACCTGCACCAATTTGAATTAATTTCATTGTATTAAATTGAGTAAACATACCCATTAAAACAAGTCCAATAAAAGCTACACCAGCAATAGAAAGTGCTACTAACTGAAATGTGGATATACTTTTTTCCAAATTAGTATTTAATGTTACCAATGGGTCGCCTGCGCCAAAACCTAATGTTGGGCATAAAGAAACTATTGAAACTATTCCTAGTATTAAGAAAATTTGAAAGATTGATATATAATTGATGTTTTTAATCATAAATACTTACTCCTTAAGTTGTTAAAATCGTACAACTTTAATATAAAACTAATGCTTTGATATTAGTATTTATAAAAATTAAGTTTTTTAAGTTAAAAATTAAAAAATTTATTCAGCAGAAAACCAGCATAAAGCTAGGTTTTCAAGTTATCATTTTATTAAATTATGGAATAATTTAAGGGTGCAACCCCTTGTAAAATCAGGAGTTCTAGCATTTTGTCTGACAAAATGCGGTTCCTGCATAGTTATTTGATATGTCTTAAAGCTAAGTATTCCCTTGTTTTTATATTTTGAAATAAAGTTATTAGTTTGAACAGTAAAGTTGTACAGTAAAACAGCATTGTAAGCCTTACAATAAAAGGAGTTAGGTAATTATAGTTTGAACAGTTTTGGTTGATTTTTTAGAAAATTTGAACACTAAAACAAAGGTTTAACCGTTGTATATACTACATTTAAACAATTTTAATTTGAACATTTTATAAATAAAAAAAGAGCTAAAAACACCGAACCCATTAAACTTCGGTTTTTAGCCCTTTTAAAATACTTTTGCATTTTTTTATAATCAATCCCCTTATAGACTCTAATAAACATCTACAGGTAGCAGAATAAACTTTAAAATACCTTATTTAATTATAATATTAATATTTATAAATTATTTATTTTTTGTATCTGTGTGTAATGTGGATTACTACGAAGTAGTTATCCAAGCGTGGTTGTTAATAGTCTTGTGTTAAACTCGTTTAGAGTTTTACACAGACTTATTAATAATCCTTGAGCGTCATTTCCACAGATATCTTAATTCTAATAATGTATTATTATGTATATATAGATACTATATACATATAGATTATGTATTATTATGGAGAGCATTAAACACCTTATATTATATGACCTGTAAAACTTTTTAAAATCCAATTATGCGTAGATAAATTACCAATTATGCGTTAATATCATAAAAGCTAATTTTATAATAAATTATTAAACTTCTAATTATGCGTTAATCTACTTCTAATTATTTGTTGATAACTTACTTCTTTTTACGAATCTATCCACAGAAGATAAAATGCAAACAATATATTTGTTACTATGACCGATTTATGACCGAAATTTCATAAAAATAGATAAAAACTAGCAAAAATTGACAAAATCAGGATACTAAAAAAGCTAGAAGATTTGCTCTCTAGCCTTTATAAATTATAGATTTTATGGGGCGAGTAACCGGATTCGAACCGGCGACCCTCTGAACCACAATCAGATGCTCTAACCAACTGAGCTATACCCGCCATAATAAGCAACAATTAATAGTAGCAAAAATTATTAATTTTTCAATAATTATTTTTTTAATTATACACCTTACCAAGGTAATAATTTGTACACTATATATATAAAGAGTTTAAGAGTATAAAATTATGATAGTTTATAGATTATTTAATTAAAGGAAAACCTGAAGGAATTACTAGTACATCTTTCTCTCTCACTACACTCGGGAAATTACTTATGTGGTATTCTCTACCGTCCTTCTTAGTTGTTTTGTAAATACGAAATAGCCAGTTCTCTTTGGTAGCTTTAACCAATACTTTGTCTTTAGCTAGATAACCTTCTAACTTTAGTTCTAATATTTCAGAGATAGAGAAATATTCTTTAAGCATTTATCTAGCCTCTGATCTCATTTTTGGAGTATATAAATATTATTCTTTTGGTTGTGGTCTTAATCTGTTTCCATACTCATCGTATCTATTTGGAAATATATCTTTTGGATGCATTCCTAACACTTCGGCTATTGCTTGTTCTCCTTTGATATGTGGAGATGAAACTGCTAGTCTACAAATTCCTCTACTTAATCCATTCTTTCTATCTAAATCAACGAAGGTAATACCTTTCTTTGCTAATTGGTATTTAATATCCGCTACATCCATCATTTATCCTTTTTTCTTTTTGTGATATATATATTATTACTTATATAGATTATAATAATACGATTTTTTAGCATTATCAACTTATTAATACTAAAAAATAGCATTAAAGGATTAAAGGTAATTATGACTAATATAGAAATTGTAGAAGAAGATTTAAATTACAGACTAAAACAGGTAATAAAACAACATTATGAAAACCAAAAAGAATTTGCAAAAGTAATTGGTATATCTCAATCAATAGTAACTGGTTGGTGGGCTGATAGATCAAAACCTAGAACAGAAACTTTACAAAAGATATGTGAAGACACAGGAGTATCTATGGATTGGTTAGTATTAGGTAGAGCAGAGCCCTATGTTGATGAAGATTTATTTCAAGATATTTTTGACGAATCTAAAAAATTTGCAGATGAAAATGACATTCCTTTTAATGCTATGTATTTATTAGGTATGCAAAGAATCGTAATTAGCGAACTTAAACATAATAAAAACATTACATTAACTCAAATATTTACAAAATATAAAGATATAATCATAGCTTTCAGAAAATAACAAACATATAATTGTTATAGGGAGTTATGCACTTGAAAAAGTGTAGCATAACTCCTGTTCTATTTTAACACTAATAAAAGTGCGTAACTTCTTATTAAATTAATATAAGGAGATATGTCATGGACATTAGATGTAAGTATTACAATCGCAAGTTTTTTGAAGCCGAAATTATCAAGAAAAATAATAATGATAAAACTTTAATTATTATCAATATAAGATGTAATCATTGCAAACAAATTAATAAGTTATCTTTCCCAGCTTGTTTTGTGAAAAATAAAAATAAGTAGCGAATCTTAGTTTAAATGGGCTACTTTCCTTTTAATTTTAGTATTTTTTAGGAATTACGCTATAAGTATTATATTTAAAGGGGTTGTAGCCTATATTTTTTATTTGTTAAAAATATAATAAAGCTACTTTGCTTTTTTACAACAAATTAGACACTTTGCTTTAAAGTGCCTGTTTACTTAGCTTTTGTGTAAAAGTTAATTTAGGGAAATAAATAACGGGAATAGACATTATATTTTCGGAGTTTTTTGAAGTTATTCGGGGTTTTTTGAAGTTATTTTTGTATTGTATAGTAGGTACTTATTCCCGTTATAAACTGTCCCTTTACAATTACTGCCATTTAATTTGGAATTGTACAACAGAGCTAAAATCTAAAAAACACTTAATTAGTTTAAGATGTAGTAAAAAACTTTTTTATGTACATTAGAAATAAATCACAAAAAAACTAATAAAATGGTATTGTAGTATGATTAAAAGAGGCCGACAAGCTAGACTAGAGGTTTACTAAATATTATATTAGAACAACTATCATAATATAAAAAAAATAATTATATACAATTTGGTTATATATGGCTAGAATTATATCTTTAAATTTGACAAAACTTCTTCTAAATTATGTGGATTAAAAACTTCTAAATTATCATTTTCATCATCTTTAATTAAAGCAGGAACTCCACTAATCCTTAGTTGATTCATATAAATAGTTGCTACGGATTTATTATAATTTTTTATATCTATAATATCTTTAGATAGTAATAATTCGTTAAAAATATCTTTATCAAGACCATATTTTTCAGATAAACTATTTAAAATATTATAATCATCTATAACCAAACCTTTTTCAAATAAAAGAGATTGCAATTCCATGGAATAATAAAAATAATCATCAAAATTAATTTTTTCTCTCATTATAGTACATGCTAAAGAAGATTTATCTGAATTATGGATAAATTTTCCTGAAGATAATAGATCTATATATTCTTGAGAAAATTTTCCACCTGACATTCTAGGAGATACCTTAAAGGCTACTTTTTTAACCACATCCAAAAAATCACCTTCTAGCTTAGGAGAATGATGTTTTTCAAATAAATTAAAATGAATAGCATCAAAAACAATTTGTTGATCTTGATTTTTCACATTAAACTCATCAATTCTATGCTTTAATTCAATAATTTTTGGTCTTGCAACATTACACCAACCGCATAATGTATCATAAATATATATTACTTTCATACTAACACCCATATTTTAACTATATAAATATATTATACAGAAAAATAAAAAAATATCTTTATTATAAAAAAATATTTTAATATCATTACCTTAACAAATATATCATTAATCTGACTTATTTTTCATTAAAGTTTTTATGTTTCTTGTTGTAGCGGGACAGATTAAACGGGAATTTGAGACAGAAATATCAGGAATGATTTTTGAATTTTAGATTATTTTGTTTGCCAAGCTTAAAGTTTTAGAGATGACACCGCAAAATTTTATTCTCCACGAAGTGGCAAGCTTGGTGCTATTGAGCATAAGCGAAATAATATTTTTAGTATCATCTCTTTTTACTATTATATTTATTTTAGCTTGCTAATCTATGTTGGGCTATTTTATAGTATTCTTCTAATAATTCAAAGCCTATAAACTTTCTATTAAGCTTATTACATGCTATTCCTGTTGTCCCTGACCCCATAAATGGATCTAGCACTATTTGATTTTCACTTGTTGTCATCTCAAGTAGTCTTTCCATTATTTGTATTGGTTTAACCGTTGGATGCTTAACATTAAACTCTTCTTTATTATAGCCTTGATGATTATGTGGACGGCAACCCCATAGTGTTGTTATTTTCTTTTGATTAAAAAGATAAACATGTCTTGGTATACGATATTTAGGTATTTTATAGATATCATCATTAACCTTAGATTTTTCTTTTGTTATTTCTTGTGATACATCATTTGCTACTGCCCTTAATTCTTCTATATTATTACTAGTCTTTAATAATTTTTTTATCTCTGACATCGCTCTTAAAACTGTTTCTTTTGTAATATAATCAATAATTTCCTCTTTTTCATGTTCCCAATCTACTGTTGCCTTGTTTAATTTACCCTTGCCTTTTGTGAATATCATTATCTTTTCATGTACTCTTAATGGATAATGATAAGGTGCTGAATTACCCCTTTTATACCATATTATTTCTGCTAGATAGTGGAATTTTTCTTGTGCTAAAGTATTCCAAACACTTATAGTTGGTTCTTGTCCAAAGTAAACAATGAAACCATTGTCTTTAAGTACCCTATATGAATTGTGGATAAAATTTGCAAAGTTAAAATGCGTCTCAATTTTATGATCCCATTTTAAACCGTACGGTGGGTCGGTTATTATTGCATCTATTGAATTATCTTGAATGTTTTTAAATAAAACTTCTTGATTGCCTAAGTATATTGTCATGTGTTCTCCTTTTATTATGACAAATTAGGCTTTCAAGAAGCTCGTTATTTATTTTATTTTACACTAATGATATTAAAGATGTTAATATTAGTTCCTTCTAGTATTGTAACTAATATCTATTTAATAATAGTATCATTTGATAGTTAGCTAACTAAAAAAATAAATTTTACAAGAATTAGACAAGCTAAAAATTGATATTAAATATTTTATAAACATCTAGCTAATTAATATACTTTGGTCTTTTATGTAGATAATTATCATTTACCTAAAAGTTAGGTTTTAATATATTTTTAATATATAATTACCAAAAACAATTGTACTTAATATTTTAAGTAAATTTATTTTTCGAATTTAAAAGTAATATATGCTTAACCAGTTACCATAAAACAATCTGACCCTTTAGTTTTTAAAGTTTTACAAGAAGATTGTGCTTCTTCTTTTGTTAATCCTTTAAATCTAGCAACAAATATTCCTTCTTTTTCAGTAACAATAATTTTATTTTTTTTAAGAATGTGAGACGTAGCACTAATATTTGCAACATTATAAGAAGTTCTTAAAGCAGAATGATAATTAGAAAAAGCTCCTACCTGAATAGAATACTTTCCTTTTGCAGAAGATTTTTTAGCCATTTTTACATTAGGAGCAATTTTAATAATAGCTTTAATAGATAAATCATCAACATAAGGAACACGATCTATTGTATATAAATTATTTGTTTCAACAAGATTAACATTAGATAAATTCATGCTATAAAAATCATCGGGTGATGAAGTATTATTAGAAGATTCCCTCTCTCCATTATTAGATATTAAACTTAATGAAGGAGTATCTATTAAATTATTTTTAAAATTATCAGGTTTAGAAACATACATAACTTCATTTTTCCTTGTTACTTCTGCAATTTCAAAACCAACATCAATAACTTGCTTCATATAATCATCACGACCATTAGCAGTATTAAACCCCATAACAACAGCAATGATTCTGGTATTATCTTTAGAAGCTGAAGTTACAAGATTAAAACCACTAGCACCAGTATAACCAGTTTTAATACCATCAATACCATTATACTCTAATAATTTATTAGTACTACTGTATCTTGTTTTATTCCAATTAAAATCAGATATTGAAAATAAACTATAGTAAGCATTATGTTGAATCATAAGGATTCTAGATAGCTTAGCCATATCATAAGCTGTACTATAATTATTTTTATCATGTAATCCATGAGGATTAGAAAAATGAGTGCCAGTTAATCCCAATTCTTTAGCTTTTTGATTCATTAAATTAACAAATCCCTGCTTTGAGCCTCCAATATGTTCGCCAATAGCATGAGCTATATCATTATTAGATCTTACGATAACAGAAACTATAGCATCCTTAACAGCTATAGTACTTCCAGCAGGCAATCCTAATCGGGACGGAGGCAAGCGAGTTGCTTCCTGAGAAATTTTGATTTTAGAATCTAAATTAATACTTCCTTCATCTAATTTATCAAACAAAATAAAAAGTGTCATTAGTTTAGTTAAAGAAGCAGGATACATTTTTTCTTGTGAGTTAGCCTCTGATAGAATATCCCCTGTGTTATAATCTATAACAACATAAGATCGTAATCTATCGGTTTGGGGAACGATAAAACCATAAGAATTTACGGTTAAAACACAAAAAAAGATTAAAGAACCTGGTAAATACTTAATAAGTTTCATAGTTTCACATTTTTTCATTATAATCACAACCACATACACTATTATATTCAAATTATAAAAACTTTGTAAAGAAATAAGTAACCTTTTTTTTACAAAAAAATATATTATTTTAATAATAGCAAGGAAATATTAATAAAATATTTCATTATATATATCTCTCTCTTATATTTATAAAAAAATAAAAATTTTCTAAAAATATGCTATTAAAACATTTGTATTTTGTAATTAAAAATAAGCATCTTCAAGAAATAACTATTAGGTTTAAAATCTATTACACAAATTATTAAAAATTAAAAAATAATTTCAATTTAATTAACTAAACAGAACATAATTTTTTCAATTGAATTGTAATGAGTTAGGATATAATGGGAATACATAATTAATTTACCAATACAAAAATAACTTTGGGAAAACACGAATAAATTCAAAAAACTCATAAAATGAAATATATATTTACCGTTATATAAGTATCAAATTTCCATTAAATTCTTCCCAATACATATTTTATAAAAATTTTCATTTTATTTGTATTTTTTGCAAAACTTCAATTAAATCGAATCCTTTAATTTTATCATCATTTAATATATTTTCTTGCAATGGTTGAAAAAGTTTTGACCCTCCTATATAAATAAGAGCTGTTTTTGCAGCTTTTTTCCATGCTTCCATATAAACATTAGAACAATCTATTATATTGGAATCTTTAGATAACATAATATTTTTACATACCCCACCGCTAAGAAATGGTTGTACTGCTGCTAACATATTAACATGAGCTTGCCAAGATAAATATCTTGTTCCCCTCATTCCACAGGGAACAGAGCAATCAAATATATTTACATGCTTTCTTTTTAAAGATGGAGCTTTTTCTAAACCTCTACTACCTGTAACATATATATTAGCATTTAAAACCTCATCTTTATTAAAACCTAGATACTGTAATAATGAAAAATTAGGATCTTTAAAATTCTCTTTTTTTATTCCTAACTTATTAACACAAAAATCTTCCCCTAAAATAGGAATATTAAAAGCAAATTCAATATTAGATATATTATTAGAAAAAACATTCTCTAGCTTTTCTAGTTCTATTTCTGTGAATCCTTTGTTTTTTAAAGTTTTATGGTTAATAGAAGGAGCGTTAAGTAAAGTTTTATATCCAGTCATATAGTTTGAAATATCTAGTATTTCTTCATCTGTATATCCTAATATTTCTAAAGCCAATAAAACCTCTGGATTAACAACTTTAGAATATCTCTCTTTTTCTAAATATTTATACTTAACTAGTGCAAATTCTGGTTCAATTCCTGTTGTAGAGCAATCCATTAGTATACTAATATTATCAGCTAATGCAACAAGAGTTACTTGAGCATTTCTAAAACCAAATTGCTCCCCTAATACTATAACACTATCCCACGATTTTAAAACTTCTTTGATAAGATTTTTATCATCAACAAGTGAGCTATCTAATGATACTGGTAGTGTTGATAGTCCTTCATAACCAGTTTTTTCTCCATTGCTCGCTCTTCTATGATTTCTAAGGACTCTTAACATATTGCTAGAATTTTCTTTATACCTATCAAAAGATCCTTTTTTCTTAGCTATAAAACTTGATGTTTCATAAGATTTTGCTGTTAATAAAGAGCTTATAGTTGCGGATAAATTTCTTGCTTTTTCACTATCATAAGGTAAAGCCAACGACATCAAATAAGACGCCATATTGCAATATCCCAAACCTATTGGTCTGTATTTATTAGAAAGATTTGCAATTTTTTCAGAAGGATATCCAGTCATACTCACACAAATATCTAACATTATAGTAAATAAAGATACAACATGAGAGAATTTTTCCACATCAAAAGTAGCATCTTTTTTTCTAAATTTTAGCAAATTAATAGATACTAAACCGCAAGAGGTATCATCTAAAAAAAGAAATTCTGAATAGGTATTACTTCCCTTAATTTTACCATCAATACTACAAGTATGCCAATCATTTATAGTATCATCATAATGTAAACTTGGATCCATACAAGACCACACTGAATAGTTAATTTTTTCCCATAATTTATACGAATCAACTGTTTTAGAAATAGAACCATCAGTTCTATTGATTAAATTCCATTTTTTATTATTTAATACAGTATTTAAAAATAAATTTGAAACAACTACCGTATTTTTAGAATTTTGCCCTGATACAGTTCTATAGCTTTCGGAATCAAGCAGAACTGAAAAACTATCAAAATCTAAAGAGAATATTTGTTGTTTAGCAAGTAGTAAAACTCTTCTAATAAATTTTCCTGGGACACTTAAAGATTTAGCTATAGAAAGTATATCTCTTAATTTTTTATTAACATTAATATCAATTTTTTCTTCATTAGATCCATCATATTCCTCACAAACTTTTAAAACTAATTGTAAAATTTTATGATTAATTTCAGAACCTGTAACTAAAGAAACAAGTTTTTGCTCTTCTTTTAGCTTCCAAGAGATAAAATCTTCTATTTCGGGATGATCGACATCAAGTAAGATTCTTTTTGAAGTTTTTTTTACAGTTTCAAGAGAATTCATTAATCCAGCATTAATATCTTTTACCTTCAAAAAACTCATTAACCCAAAAGAAATCTCATTATTTCTAACTGGTTCACCTTTAGATTTTATACTAGAAAAATTAGTACCACTTCCTGATCCGTGTTGCAACAGCTTTGATTCTTTTTTAATTAAATCTAAAAATCCATTTTCTTTAAATAAATCATCTTCAATTCCTTGAATAAAACAAGAATTAGTTTGTGGTTTTTCATAAGAATTTTTACTTTTTATAATTTTTTTTGTGTTTTCATCAAAGTAGAAGTAATCTTGAGATTCTCCAAGTATACCATAAGCCCAATTAATACCCACATTAAACCAATGAGGAGAATGAGGAGCTGAAATTTGATGACACAATATATAACACACCTCATCAAAGAATATTTTCGCTGATTGTTCAGAATCAAAATAATTTAATTTATATCCCCAATATGTCCAAGCTCCAGCTAGCCTTATAAAAATTTGCTTAGCTGAGTTTTCTCCTATATATCTTTGTTCTTCTGGTAATTTATTTAGATAATCAATATCTGCTTCTGATTTTTGTAACCATTCAGGAACATCTTTTTCTATAATTTTTTTAGTTACAGAAGGGATTCCAGTTTTTTTTAAGTATTTTCCCACTAAAAGATCAGTTGCAGATTTAGACCAAAAATCAGGAACTTCTACTTCTACTGTTTTGTATAAAGAACTTAAATTAGAACTCTTTATTTCTACTGAGATTTTCTTAAATTTAGCAGAAAAAATATCATTAACACAGTTTACCGTAAATACTCTTTTTATTTTCATAAAGTACAAATTCTTTTATTTATTAATTTCTTTTAATCAACATTAACAAAACGCTAATATTGTGTTAGAATAAATATTACACACTTTATTGCCATTAATCAAGTTGATCGATACAAGTAATATTTAATTAGACATAGAATTAAAAAATTGATAAAATTTATAAATAATTCTAATTGAGAATGAAATTATTTTTATTTTAAGTAAGTAGAGAAAAAAATGAGACTAATAGTTTTTATTATAACTATATTATTTGGAGAAAAAAATGAGACTAATAGTTTTTATTATAACTATATTATTTGGTAAAAAGGCTGGAGAAGATAAATTCGGGAATATTTATTACTACAGCAACAAAAAAATATTTGCTAGAGAAAGACGATGGGTTATGTATAAAGGATCTAAAGAAGCCTCTAAAATTCCCGATTACTGGGAAGTATGGTTAAGACATATTTCAGAAAAACCCTTAGATATATCAGAAATTCAAACCTGGCAAAAACAACATCTTCCTAACCTAACAGGGACTGTATTTTCTAAGAAATATGCTAAAAAAGAAATTAATAACCCTAATACATACGAATCTTGGAAAATTTAAATATAAGAAAATTTCAATATGATAGAATTTGATAACAAAAAATTAAATGCCTCTGTTGGGGCAATATTGGTAATTGTATTATTGATTTTTACTATTATTTATTATAATTTAAAATCATCAGAAAATACAAAAATGAATACCTATAAAGTTTCTGTTTCTAATATTGCTGGTATTAAAAAATATCAGTCTGTTGATATTGGTGGTTATAATGTTGGATATGTTAAAAACATAGATCTTAATCGATACTCGCCTATCCTTACATTAAGCATCAATAGAAATATTGAAATCACTTCTGATGCCAAAATTAATATTTCTAATATTTCTTTGTTATCTTCTGCCAAATTTGTTAGCATAATCAATGGAATAGATGAAGAAATTTTACTTGATAATTCATATATTACAGATTCTAATTTAGGCGTAGATCTTGACCAATTGCTTAATATGATAACAATTTATTTAAAACAAAAACTAAATAACGGAAATTAAATGAAAAGTAGGTCTATAGAGTTATTTTTAGGATTAGCTATAATTCTTATTGTGTGTTCTTTTTCAATATACACATATTTTTTATCTATTAATACAAGTTTACAAAATTATACTATAAGTGCTAATTTTAACAATATCGGATCTCTTACAGAAGGATCTAAGGTTGTTATTAATGGTTATGAAATTGGTACTGTTTCTGAAATAAAACTTTTATATCCTAATTATAAAATAAAAGTTATTATGAAAATTAGAAATGATATTAAAATACCCATAAATAGTGTTTTAAGCATTAAATCTTCAGGACTATTTGACTCTCCTTCTATTTCTATTACTCCAGGAAATAGTGAAAATTTTATTGTTAATGATGTAAATAACCTAAAAACAAAAGATTGGGTATCTTTAGAAGATAAAATTGGAGATGTGCTATTTAGTGTAGTAGGGAATTAGATAATGGAAAAGATACTTATTAGTAAATTATTGTTTTTGATATTATTGATAATTCATTTTGTTTCTACTTCAAGTTTATTGTATGCTGATTATACTAAAAATAACAAAGCAGATTTAAGATTTTTAAATAAATATACTGGAAAAACAGAGTTAGCAACCTTAACAGTAGGGCAAAACTATATTTTTGATAATGGATTGTATGTTCTTTTAAGAACCTGTTACAAATCTTCTATTCAAGATGATCCTGAAAATAAAGCCTTTTTGCAAGTGGTTAGAGTAGTTAAAGAAGATAATCAATCGGATGTAAGAAAAACTTTAGATATAGAATTACCTAAAGATTTTAGAATTAAAATAGAAAACAATGAAGTTACTAAATTTATTTTTAGTGGTTGGTTATTTTCAAGTTCTCCTTCTGTAAACTTTTTAGAAGATAAAACCTACGATATAACCTTATTGCATTGTAGTAATTAATTCATATATTATATCTAATAAAACTCTCTTTTTTTGTTATGTTTAAGTCATATAAACATAAAACAACTAGAACTAAATAATATTTAATTAGTTATTTTAATGGATTTATTTCAGCGCCTCATATATGTAATAAAAAAGAAATTATTAAAACAATAACCCCTTTAAAGTAATAATATTCTTCACTTGAATAAAACCATATAATCGGCATCTTGATGAGTTCAATAAAAACTCAGTACTAATTGGAAATATTATTTAGGTTATATTATTTTCATTTACTAATACAAGAAATTACCTATGTAAATTAAATTAATACTAATTTTATTTCATACATGTTATTAGATTATATAGATATAGATGATTACCTAAAATTAAAAGTTAATAATAAAATACAACATTTTTAATTAGTTACTATATCTAGTCATAAATAAATTTTTGTCTTGTATACATAAAAAACGGGGAATGAATATGTATACTTAACATTTCCATATGAGGAAAATCATAAGAAGAAAAAGGATCATCAGTATTTGCGATTCCAATTGCATTCCCACCAATATAAATTCCTGAATAATTTAGAAAAATCTCATCACATAGTTTTTCTTTAATTAAAGCATGAGTATAATAAGAAGCCTCTACTGAAATATAATTTAATCCTAGTATTTTAAGAGTTTTCATTATTATTTTATTATCAATATCATCCTTTAGATAAGTACTAATAATAATCAGCTTATCTTTATTATTTTTATAATCATCAAGTATTTCTTTTTTATGATCTTCAATTTTTTCTATCGTGGAATAAGTTTTAAGTTCATATGTATCTACCTGACTATAGTATTTAGCATACCTAGCACCTTCTTGAGATGTAATTAAAATTAAAGGAATTTTTGAATTAAAAATTTTATGATCAAAAGGAATAGTTCTAGCAGTTTTAGATACAATAATATTTATTGGAACAGCTGGTAATCCTGCTTTTATCCTATCTTTTTCTAGCTCTTCATCAAAAATATGCCCTGTAGCATTAGCTTCATCTCTTAGTGTTCCTGATCCTATAAAGATAGCATCACTAAGGCTTCTTAACATATTCATAATCCAAAAATCAGCTAATCCACCTTTAGGATCTTTTTTATTATTTTTGGAAATTAATGTGCCATTAGGAATATCTTTGAAAGTAATTTTTCCATCAATAGACGAAACAAAAGATGCATACAAATAAGGTTTATCATTAGATATTTTTGGGAAAAATACATCACCATAAATTTCTTTTATTTTTTTAGAATCTAACGTTTTAATGTTAAAATCTACATCTAAATTTGAATAAATATTTTTTAATTTTATTTCTTTAGAATCTAAATTTTTTCTAGGATAAATCATTGCTATCGTGCTACTATGCTCTTAAATAAAAAAAATTAACCTTTTATAGACAGAGAGTATAACACCCTAATAAAATTATGCAACAAAAATATCTGAATAGATCCACTTTAGAAGCAACTTTGGGAGTTTTTTTTGATAGTTTTATAAAAATAATGATAGCTATCACTGTTTTTTTAGGAGTATTTGGATTCCCTATAAATACCGTTTATACTGAAATACTACCTTCATTTGGGATCTCTATTTTTATTACCCAATTATTTTTATTATTTTTATGTTTTTATATAAAAAAAACTACCCCTAACGTAATTCCTTTACCTGCTGGAATTTCTTCTGACAGATTTTTTATTTGGATTTTTGCAATTATGCTTCCAACTTATAATACAAGCAATAATTTATCTTTAACTATTGCTGTTGGAGTTGGCGCTAACTTTTTGAGTTCTATATTATCTATGTTTTTAGCATTACTAAGCAATCTTGTTTTAAAATTTATTCCAACTCCTGCACTTTTTGCGACTCTTTCAGGAGCTTCACTTGCTTGGTTAATATTATCTCCACTAAAAGAAGCCTTTAATAACCCTATTATTGCTTTTGTTTGCTTTTTTATTGTTATAATTAGCCATATTGGTAATTTTAAAACTAAATTTTCTCCTATTTTGCTATCAATAATTACTGGTATAATAATATCTTTTTCTCTTAACCCCTCTTATCTATTAAATATAAATATTGCAGAATTTAATTTAGGATTTTATTTTCCTAACATCTTTTTCAGTAATATAATAATTGGAATAAAAGAGGCTTACAAATTTATACCCATTATACTAGGAATCACTATAATTGAGCTTATAACTAATATTCAAGCAGTAGAACAAGCTAAAAAAGTTGGAGTTAATTATAATACTAAATTTAGCATCTTTTTTGTACATTTTATATCAATGTTATCTAGTTTTATAGGAAATCCATTTACTATTAGTTTATTATGGGGATATTCTACATGGTACAAAATGAAAACTTCAAAATACTATTCACTAAGTGTTGGATTTTTATTTTTAGCCGTTTGTTTAACTGGATTTTCTGCGATTATTATGACAATTATTCCAGTAGCTAGCATTATTCCTATAATTGTATTTATTGGAATTATTAGCATATCAGAAAGTTTTAAAATTTCTCAAGAAAAATACTATCTTCCTATGATTATTGGATTAGTTTTTCCAATGATGGATTTTTTAAAGGTTAATATTGGAGATAATATTCCCATATCTTTATCTTTTTTAGCACAAGGAGCAACCTTAATTTCATTATTATGGGTTAGTATTTTGGTGTTTTTAGTAGATAAAAAATATCTACATATTGCAATATCTTTTGCTTTGGGAGGAATTTTTTCTTTTGTTGGATTAATTCATGGTAAAGAAATTAAATTATTTTATGATACAAAATTTAGTTTGTTGTATATAATATTTTCTATTTTATTTTTATTATTACATCTATTTAATAGATACAACAAAGAGAATATAAAATAATTATATATTTCTTACAATGCTTACAATGATTGTTTTATTATTTAGAACAATAAAAAACATTAAAATATTCTAAATGCAAATCTTACCTAAATATAGATTGAATTTTAAAAAGTATATCTAACAAAACCGTAGATTTATCTAAATATAAATTATCTGATGTTTTAGATAGATGATTTATTTTATCTAAAATTATACTAACTTCATCTATATTGTTGTTAGTAGTATTAATAACTAACAAGTTTTTTATTATGTTAAATATTGTTCTATAATTACTATTTTCTTGTAATTTAATATTGTTAACCAGCTTATGAATTTCTATATCTTTAATAGAAGAAACAAAAATAGCTGAAATTTTTAAATATATATCAAAATTATCTGGCTTTAAATACCATAATAAATTATCATAACTACCATTAGCAAGGTTTATTAAAGTATTAATTTCTGTATTAGAATATGATTTATTATTAGATTTTAAGATATTTAACATATCAATAGAAGATAAATCTTTAAATTTTAAATTAATACATCTTGACTTAATTGTGTCTAACAAACTATCAAAATTGTGAGAAATTAAGAAAAATAGAGTATTTTTTGTAGGTTCTTCCAAATTTTTTAACAAAGCATTACTAGCATTAATATTTAAATCATCTGTTGCATCTATAATAACTATTTTGTATTTATTGACATCAGTTGTTTTTCTCAAAAAAGAATTAACATTTCGTATTTCATCAACCGAGATTATCTCTTTAACTATTTGTTTTTTTTCATCAAATAATGGTCTTATTAACAATAATTCTGCACAAGAATTACTATCAATAATTGCACTAATTTTAGAATCTATGCTAAAATTATCAATAGTTTTTAAGTTTTCAATATCATGAGAAAGCAAAAACTTTGTCAGATTTATAACATAAGAATACTTACCAATTCCTCTTTTTCCACTAAAAATAATAGAATTATGCAAATTATTATTGTACAACATCTTTATCACATCTTCTAAAATATAGTTGTGACCAAAAAGAGGTTTTGCTAACATTAGTTTATTTTATCCAATGGTTGAATATTAAAATCAAAATAAAAATTTATTAAATCTACTACTTGATGATGCACAGCAAGTAAAGATTTATTATTACCATCTATTACCTCAAATGTTCCTCTATAAAATTCACTGGGTTCTCTAAAAGATTCTAATATTTTAGCATGAAAATCTTTAGAATTATGATCTATTCTATTTTTAAAATCTTTATTTCTATTTTCTAATCTTGACATTACTCTATTTATATCATCATCAAGTATAATGGTTAAATCAGGATAAAGATTAAAATTAAATTTAGCATGCAAATCAATAATTTTATCGATGCTAATTCCACCTAAAATTCCCTGATAAACAATAGTAGAAAGCATAAATCTATCAACTAAAATAATATCAAATTTTTCAAAGTTTGGAATTATAACATTTTTAATATTCTCATGCCTTGATGCACTAAACAAAAGAAGTTCAGTTATGGAATCTATTTCATTAGAAAAAATAACATTTCTAATATCTTCAGAGGATTTAATCCCTCCTGGTTCTCTAGTTGTTAAATAAGAAATATCACTTTTTTTAAAGACCTTTTCTAATAATCTAATTTGGTGAGATTTACCAACAGCTTCTCCGCCTTCTAAACATAAAAAAACAGAGTGGCTTTTATGTTCAGACATTTAATTATCCAAAGTTTTTTTTATAGCATAATAAGGTGCTAAAAGATATCTAAACAATATAAAAGGCGGTTCTATATCTTGTTCTGCATATAAATCATAAGTAATATTATATTCTGAATTGTTAGTTTTTATTTCTAGCATGGCAATCTTATCACCTTTTTTAATAGGAGAAATATAGTAATTTTTATAAGATAAAGTTTGCTTAATTTCAGCATTTTTTAGCAATTTAGGCACAACAACAATAATATCTTGATTTGCTATAATATTTATTACAGAATTTTTAGCATTATAAACAGGAACTTCTTTTATAACCTCTCCTTTATTATAAATTACTCTTCTTTCGTATGTTCTATAAGTCCAGTCTATTAGTTTTCTTATTTCTATCCTTCTTTCAGATTCAGAAATAGCACCAATAAGAATACCAGTTATTCTAAATTTATTATCCTTAATAACACTAAAAGATATAGAATATCCAGAATCATTAACATGCCCTGTTTTTAAACCATCAGGTACAATATTATTAGAAAAAGAGAAAAATAATAAAGGATTTCTATTTTTTTGGGTAATTCCATTATGAGTTAGCTCTTGTATTGAAAAATAATGATAATACTCGGGAAAATCTTCAATTAATCTGTTAGCTAAAATATAAAGATCACGAGCGGTAGAATAATGTTCTTTATTATAAATACCATCAACATTTTGAAAATGAGTATTTAATAATCCCAATTCTTGAGCTTTCTCATTCATTTTTTTTAGAAACTCTTCTTCTGTTCCTACTATCAATTCTGACATTACAATAGATGCATCATTACCAGATACAACTATAATTCCTTTAACTAATTCTTCTACTGTTACTTGCTCGCCTTTTCTTAAAAACATAGTAGAACCACCAGTTCTATAATTACCTTTTTTAAAAGCATTATCACTTACTATTGCTATCATATCTAGCGATATTAAATCTTTTTTTAAAGCATCAAAAATTAAATACACAGTCATTAGCTTAGTAATTGAAGCTGGAGAGATTTTTTGATTTGGATTTTTTTGAAATAAAACCTTGTTAGATTCAGGATTTACAACTAAAGCTGTTTCTACCTTTATTTCATAACTTGGAGTGATTGATAAAGCTACCTTAATGGCAAAAAATATAAAAAATATAATATAATAGATAATTTTAAACATAACAGCACTAACAAAATGATATTAATAATAAATACTCGTTATTGTAGCAAACTTATGTATCATATACAATGAAATTCGTAAACCATTTTATGTATAAATATCAAGCATATAGTAATATTTTAAGTTTTAAAGTCGTTATTTTCTTATATTTGATGAAATTCAAAAATACAATGAAACATATTTTTAGATTTATAAGTTATTATAATTAACTAATATACAATTCGCACTAAAATAAGGAGGTAAAAAACTACCTCCTTATTTACATATTAGTTATTATTTAATAACTAATATTTATTGTTCTACGATAACTCTAGAATGTGTATACCCTAATTTTACCAAGTTTTCTTTAATTTTTATGGCATCATTTATGCTTCCGTAAGGCCCTACTCTTAATCTTAGAACATCTTTACCATTAACATCAACTTTTTGTAGACTTACAACTCCAACAGAACTTAAAGATCCAACCTCTTGTTTAATTTTTTCGTTGTTTTCACTATAAGCACCTATTTGAACAAACACACCCCTTGGAGCGTAAGATCTTACACTTGTTGGTTCTGCTAAACTTATAGTTTTCATAGATTTATTATCTGAAGATTTTAATATTTCTTCTTTGTCTACTAAACCAAGATCATTATCAACAATACCAACTGATACAGGAACTACTTCAGCACTTCTTACTGGACTTGTTTCAACAGGTTCAACAATATTTACATCATTTTCTGGTATCGCAATCTCTTGCGGAATTACAACAGATCTAGGAGTTACCGGCTTAACATCATTAGCCTCTATACGTTCGTTTTTTTGCATGTTAATTTTATTTAATTCTATAGCTGCTTCTTTAGAAATATTAGATAATAATCTAACCCTAACATTTGTAGTTCCTTCGTTTTGAAATCCTAAAATTTCAGCACCTTTTTTAGAAATATCAATAGCTCTATACTTAGAAAAAGGTCCTCTATCATTAACTCTCAAGATAACTTTTTTACCATTTTCAACATTTGTTACTTCTACGAAAGAAGGTAGTGGTAAAGTTGGATGGGCAGCCGTTAGTTCTTCCATATCAAACAACTCACCGTTCGCAGTTCTTTTACCATGAAATTGTTCACCATACCAAGAAGCTATTCCTACTATATCGTAATCTTCAACAACTTCTGGTTTATATTTAATTCCACCTATTTCGTACTCATTCCCTACTTTTACATATGGATTAGCTTGTTCTGTTGTTTCTAATCCGTTTACTTTTGTTACTGGTTTAAATGGAGCAGCACCTGCGATACTAGACACTAGAGATATCGCAACAGCAGATGCAACTATTTTTGCGTAATTTTTAGCCATAGTGATTATTCCTTAATTTATATTTTATTATTCTTACTTACTTATACTTAATGTTTAAAAAATTAACTAAGTTTTAAACTACTATTAATTTCTTATTAACTATTATAAATGGCAATGGTTAATAAAGAGTTAACGGAGGCGCTTCTATTAACAAAAAATTAACAATTGCAATCTTGATTAAATCCTTGTATTATCAAGTCTTTTTTAGTGAAAATTAGTAAACAAGATAAATATCTTTATAAAAAAAATAATAGATTTATTAACTATTTTTATTAACTTTTAAAAATAATTTATTAATAAACATGCTTATCATTCGTTAAATAAAATACATAAAAACTAATAAAATCAAGGCTTATCAACTGAAAATAAGATCTATTAAATAATTAATTAGCGAATCGATACAAAATCAAATAATTAACACTTATGTGTAAATATTATTAACTTTTATTAAAAAAGGAAAATTTGTTAAAAATATTATTAACTAATTGTACACAAAACTTATTAATACTATTATCAATACTAATTTTTAAAAGATTTATCTTTTAATAAAAATCCCATATTAACTATCATTTTAGAACGATTTGGAAATTTTTCTCTTAGTAAATTATAAAAAATGTTTTCAGATTTAGAATGAATATTTTTTGTTTTTGTAAAGAAATATCAGTTGTCCTGTAATTAAAATATTATAATCTTTACTTTTTTCTTTAATAAATTCTAATCCTGTCGTAATCATAAGATAAAAGATGACCATTATTTTGTGATAAATTTTCAACCAAGACAGCTTTTAATTCTGCTATCAAAATACAATAGGGTTAGGGTAATGAGAATCAACAATATTTCTAACTAAAAAATTAACACTATCAATTAAAAAATATTTTTCTAATTCAGATTTAGGAAAATATTTTTCCTGTCAATCCATTATTTTTGCAATAATCAATAACTTCTTCAGATTAATACAAACACAGGTAATACAATGATTTTTATAAAGATCACTAATAATAATTATTATAATCGGCTTATTTATATTTGTTAGCATAATTAAGTAAGTTTTAGCGTAAATTTCATCTTTTTGTGCATCAATTTCTATAATAACACTATTTGCAAAAAAATGGCTTATTTTACTAAACTGATGAATACTTAAGTTTCCTAACTCTTTTTCTTCAAACTATATTACATCTAAATTAGAATTTATCTTTTTCATTAAATAAAACCATCTAATTTATTGGTAAAATTTTCAAAACAATAAATTCCTTCTTTTAAATAATCATGCTCTGAATATTTTGAAGAACCCAACATCATAAAATACCATAAAGCAGAAATTAAATCTTTTAATAAAATATAGGATTGTAATTTATTTTCATCAATTATTATTCTATATCTATCTGCAAAAATAGAAAATTTATCCTTTCCTAACAAACAATATAGAGAGGCTAAATCTGAATATCTATCATTAATGGTTGCATACTCAAAATCTAAAATATAAATTTTTTTATTAGTTTGGATAAAATTATTTACATTTATATCATTATGAGAAAGGCAATTATCTTTATTAAACTTATTAATAATAATAAATAATTCATCGGTAGATTTAATTGCTTTTTTAATGCTAGGATTTTCTAAGTATTCTTTCGGAATTTTTTTTATATATTCATAAGAGGTTTCTTGAAAATCTCTTATATTTATATCTATTTTACAAGAGTGAAACTCTTTTATTATTTTAGCAAAATTATCCATATTTTTATTGTTTAAGCTATTTATTTGTAATGGTGTTCCTTCTATAAAATCCAAAATACAGTATTTTTTATTAAAAAATAAACATTTAGGTGTAATTTGTTTAGCTGAAAAATAGTTTATAAGTTTATAGTGATCACTTAAATTAAATAAGGATTCATCCTGTGAAGTAAAAATTTTAAGAACTATTTTTTTTCTAACAGTAACAACAAAAAAAACATTATTACTTAATGCTATATTACTCTTAAAAATAAAAATAATATTTCCAAAATTTCTTTTTATATGATTGATGATATCATTAGAAATTATTTCTTTTGAGTTATTAACGCCATTTTCCACTTTTTATATCCCCAAATAGCAATAATAGTATATATTATACTTAATAATGTCAAAGAATATAACGATAAATACAATAATAATATAATAGATAAAGAGTTAATAAAACACCAATATATCCAATTAGATACTATTTTATGAGTTTGTAAATAAGTAGCCAAAATAGAAAAAGCAAAAATAATTGAATCTAGAGTAGAATAAGCAGAATGAAGAACTGCAGTTAAAAATGTAGCAACTGTTCCTGAAAGTAATATTGTTACAAAAATTAATATTAAATGAGTTTTTACGCTATATTCGGATATTTTTAATAATCTTTTATTTCTATCATCTTTTTTAGACCATTGTATAAATCCATAAATAGCCATTGCGGCATAGTAGAAATTTAATATGGTTTGCATATAAATCTCTTCTAAGAAATAAAGATAAGTAAAAATAATAGAGCTAATAAATCCAAAGATCCAAGCTATTCTTTTTTGCTTAATTAAAAAAGTTAGATATAACAAACCAGTAATAAGAGAAACATTTTCTAAAAAAATATTGCTTAGTAGAAAATTTACAATTAAAGAAGAACTAATATAGTATCCAAATATATCCATAATTATAAATCTCTTATATCCATTAACTATTGTAAGAATAAAATTATATACACAAAACTCATACAATTGCAAATCAATAAATAATATGTTATTTTTTAGTACAATATTATTAACTTTAAGGAATTTCAATGACCCTAATAACAAGGTTTGCTCCAAGTCCGACTGGATATTTACATATCGGCGGAGCAAGAACTGCACTTTTTAACTATTTATTTGCAAAACATAATGGTGGCAAATTTCTTTTAAGAATAGAGGATACTGATTTAGAAAGATCAACCCCTCAAGCAGTAAATGCAATTCTTAATGGATTAAATTGGTTAGGTTTAAATCCTGATGAAGAGCCCATATTTCAAATGCAAAGACAAAAAGAACATATAAAAAGAGCTAATGAACTTTTAAAATCAGGAAATGCTTATAAATGTTATTGTACAAAAGAAGAATTAGATCAAAGAAGAAATAAGGCCGAATCCGAAGGAAAAGTATATGTTTATGATGGTCGTTGTAGAGATATTACTAAAACTGAAAATTATAAAGATAAGACCTTCGCTTTAAGATTAAAAGTTAATAAAGAAGGGTCAACAATTATTAATGATTTAGTAAAAGGTAAGGTTGAAGTCCAAAATAACACTCTTGATGACTTAATTATTTTAAGAAGTGATAGCGTCCCAACTTATATGTTTGCTGTTGTAATTGACGATTATGATATGGGAATTACCCATGTAATTAGAGGAGATGATCACTTTACGAATTCTTTTAGACAATATCAAATATACAAAGCATTTGAATGGGAAATTCCTGAATTTGCACATCTTCCTTTGATTCATGCCATTGATGGATCTAAATTATCTAAAAGACATGGGGCTATTTCTGTAGAAAGTTTTAGAGATTTAGGTTTTTTACCAGAAGCAATTAGAAACTACCTCCTTAAATTAGGTTGGTCTCATGAAAATGACGAAATAATCTCTGATGAACAGGCTATTGAATGGTTTGATGTTAAAGATGTTAATAAATCTCCAGCTAAATTTGATATGGTAAAGCTTACAAGTATAAATCATCATTATATTAAAAATACTGATAACAATATATTACTAAATTTAATGGAATATTTTATAAAAAAAGATGATAATCAAAATTTAAGTAAAAATTATAAATCTTATCTAAATTTAGGTTTAACTTCAATTAAAGAAAGATCTAAAACTATTATTGAACTTGTTGAAAATTCTAGTTTTTATATTTATAATGCACCTTTTACCTTAGATGATAAAGCTACAAATATTCTAAATAACAATAAACTACTACTCTCTGAACAATTAGAAATTATAAAAGAAATAAATTATTGGAATAAAGATAATATAATGATTGCTATGAAAGAATTTTGTAACAAAAAAGATATAAAACTAGGAAAAGCCTCTGAAGGATTAAGAATAGCTTTAACTGGAAAATCCGTTAGTGCCTCTTCTAATTTTGATATCATGATTACATTAGGAAAAGAAGAAACAATTAATAGGATAAATTATTCTTTATAAAAGCAATTAAAAATAAAATAACATAATAAAAAAATATTATTATTATCCTTATGATATTATTTTACACAAAAATAAATATCTTAATGGATTAAAAATAATTATATGATTTTTTTTAAAAATTTTAGAAAAATATTCTAATAGTTAATTCATCGATGATAATAAAAAAGATGTATTTTTGGATAGATAATCATGAAATGGTAAACACATATATTAAATATAATCCAATATAGTAAGTTAGAGAACCAAATTGGTAATGTTTTTTGCTATCAGGAACTAATGGAAATTTAACAAACTTGGAAATATTGTTTGATATACAAGTTGTAATAATCCTACACTACTATATTATAAAATTAATTAATGATTATAATTATGGTAGTTATAACCCCATCTTTAAATCTTACTTTTTCAAAGATTTCTAAAAAGCAGATTTGCCTTCAAAATAATCTAAAAAAATTTGAGATTCGATTTAAGATTCGAATACACGTAATAAAAACCAAAATTTTTTAGTCAAAAACACAAAAATATATATTTCCACCTTTAATTCCTTTCTAATTTTATCTAATTTTTAGTAGAGAATATAAATTTTAACCTTAAAATAAAAATATTTTTTACTCAGTATTAGTTTCATCTTCAATTTTAGATATTGCTTTTACTATAAAATAAGATGAATAGTATAAAACTATAAGTATACTAGCAACAACAATCTGACTAATAGGATCAGGAGGTGTTAAGATTGCTCCTATAATAAATGCTAAAACAATTGCATATCTACCAAATTTTAAAATCATTTTTTCATCAATAATATTAAATAATGCTAAAATAATTAGTAAAACTGGTAACTCACAAGCCAAACCAAATGCTAACATCATACTTAATGTCAATGAAATATATTCTGATACTTTTGGTAAAATAATAATATTAGATTTCATAGATAATTGGATAAAAAAATCCCAAACTATACTAAAAGCTATAAAATATGTAAATCCTATTCCTAAAAAAAATAAAGTTGGAATTAAAAATAACAATAAAAATGAAATCTTCTTTTCTTTTTGGGAAAATACAGGTAATAAATAAATATAAAGGTAGATTAAAAATATAGGTAGAAAAAAAATTAAACTGACATAAAAAGATAATCTTAAATATACACTAAATACTTCTACTACAGAAGTTACAATAAAATCATTATTCAAAGAGTATTTAATTAAAGCAACTTGCAAAGACCTAGCAAATATATGATATATTTCTTTAGAAAAATAAAAACATAAAACAAATAAAACTAAATAAGAGGCTATACTAACAATTGCAAATCTTCTTAAATCATTTACGTGTTCTTTAAAATTTTTTTCTTTTAATTTTGTAATTTTCATCTTCATACAGCTATAAATACAACATTATATGATGTTATTTATAATAAATATAGATATTTATTAATGATTGTAACTCTACAATATAACATATATATTATAAATTATTTGATATTATATCAATAATTGTCAAAGTTAAATTCAATAATTAATTTAATTATATACCAAATTAAAAGCACTTTAAAAATCATAATACACCCCTATTTTACTTATGAAGAAACTTATTTCATCATATTATGATGCCCATAAGAAATTGACTTTATTTTGTATGTAATTGCCATAATTAATATCTAAAAATATATTTTTTGTTATATAATATACTACTAATAAAATAAAAAAAACTATTTCAATAAAACTAAAAAATTAGTATTTAAAGCATTTTTTAATTGCTAGTTTTTTAATATGTATTTTGTTTTTTAACTCGCCTTTAATTGCTGAGAATGTGGTAAGTTATAGTTATTATGAATATTACATAAATAGATTTATAAATCAAAAACAATAGTTTATATAAAAAAATAATTATCTCACTTTCTGTATAATATAACTAATTAAAAATGTATTGGAATAATTTTGCTTAATTAATTCACACATCATCAATTATAAGATACAATAGACTAATTATTTTTCTTTACTGCTATCTTTTTCTTCTTTTTTATTAGTATTTTTATCTACAACAAAGAAATCTTCTATTTTTAATTCATCAAGAGCGATACTTTTTTCTACTTTTGTAGTTAACTCTCTAATTAATGAATTAATAAAATTAACTATATCTCTAATTGCAATAATAATTTTACGGAAATCAGATGGTTTCAAACATATAAAAGATATAAGTAAAACTACTAAAAATTCATACCAACTGATTCCTAACATTAAACTTATACCTTTAAAAAAATTTAACATAAACTTACTGATTTATTTAAGTAATTATATACTATAAATTTTTAAAAATGATATTAAAAAAAATAAAAATAAACCTAACAGAATAAAATACACTATAAAAGAAGTTTTTTATAAAATAAAACCCAATTATTTTAATTATTTTATAATTGGATTTATAAATTATTAATTGGAAATAAATAATCATAGAAAAAATAGCATTATTCTACATATAACTTATTAGAACAAACTACTTAATTTATTTTATTTAATAATATATTTTGGTAGCAATGATTTATTAACAGCACTTACAAAACAATCTAAGCCTTGAGATTTCAAAGAATCACAAAAAGATTTTGCTTCAACAAAATTTGCAAAACTAGGATAAGAAATACCAGATTGATTTTTTGTTACACTAATTCTATGAGTTACCCCAATATCTGTTTGATTTTCCACAAAATAGAATGTTGTACCTGCTAAAGCTGCTTTGTGCTGATTTTTTAAACGCAACATTCTCTCAGGCATATCATCTTTTTTTATAGTAGAATATATGTTAACAAGCCAAACCCGTTGCTCTGAAATTTTGTTTGCCTTATTAGAAGAATTTTTATCTGTTATAGAAGAATCTATTAGTTGTGTTGTTTTAGTTTTATTATCTACATTTGGATATTTAAAAGAATCATTAGCTGGAAGATCTTTAGGTAAACTATCTTTATTTTTATTATTAACAGCATAATCTTTTTCTAATATCGTTTCAGATTTTTTTAATAGTGTAGTTATTTCTGTGTCTTTTTGATTTTTCAGAGGTTTAGCATTTTCAAATTCTCGTCTTAACATTTCATCTTCATCGGCAACAATTTTTGCAGGCTTAGATGCAACAGCAGTAGGTAGTTTTACTTTACTATTTTTTGGTTCTAAAATTTCTTCCTTTAGTTTTTCTGTTGTTTTAGCAAAAGAATCATTAAATATAACATCATTATTTTTATCTAAAATAATAGGGTCATTATGGGCATAATAATTGTAATAAGGCGTTTTAAATATTAAAAAAATAGAAAACAAAGAAATTAGGAGCATAAATATAAAAATAAAGCCTCTAAAAATTGTAGACATATATTCTTTATATTCAGGAGTTTTAGATTTAGGATTAAATAAAATATCAGAATCAAAAGAAGAAAAATGGTTTCTATTTTTTTGAGAATTATTATTTTTTTTAGTTGATTGATTTCTAGAATTCATATCCTTCATAGAAGAATTTAAAAAATCTTCTGTATCTTTTTCAAAATCATCAGCAGTATTTCTATCTTTTCTGTTGTAAAAATTATTCATAACCTACATCTTTTCTTTAATATCTACTGCTAAAAGTTTTAGCATATTTTTAATACAAATAGAAGCCCCTATTATTAATGATAATCTAGAAATAGTTAATTTTTCGTTATCCTCAATAATAAATCTTAAACTAGAATCTTCCTTACCAGCATTCCATAATAAATGATAATTAGAAGCAACTTCCATTAAGTATAAATAAATTTTATGAGGATCATTATTTTGCAATGCACCTTCTACAAATCTTGGTAATTTAAGAATAGATTTTAATAACTTAATTTCTTTGGGATCTTGTAATAAAGAAAAATCAACATCTACTAATGAATCTACTGAAATATTCATTGTGTTTTTTGCATGCTCTAAAACAGAATTAATTCTTGCATAAGCGTATTGTATATAAAATACTGGATTATCAAGAGTTTGTTGATTAGCAATATTTACATCTAAATCTAAAGATACATCATTTTTACGAGTTATCATAATAAATCTAAAAATATCTTTACCAACTCCTTTTACCAAATCAGATAATGTAATAAAATTTCCGGCTCTCTTAGACATTCTAAGAGGCTTACCATCATCTAATAAATTTACCAGTTGAGAAGAAATAATTTCTAATTTAACTCTAGAAGCAGAAAGTGCATCAACAGCAGCCTCCATCCTTTTAATATAACCAATATGATCAGCACCCCAAATATTAACTAGCTTATCAAAACCTCGTTTAATTTTATCATTATGATAAATAATATCATTGGCAAAGTAAGTTCTATCACCATTACTTTTTTCTAAAGCTCTATCTATATCATCACCAAAAGCTGTTGTTTTAAATAGCTTTTGCTCTCTAGCTTCAAAATTTTCTATATTATGTCCCTTAGGAGGATTTAATTTCCCTGTATAGATAATACCTCTTTTGCTTAAATCTTGCACTATTTCATTATAATGATCATCTGTTGCTACTTCTTTTTCTGATACAAACAATTCTTGATTAACATCTAGTAAAGACAATCCTTCTTTAATTAAAACCAACATTTCTTTAATAGCAAGATCTTTAAAGTAAGAATTTCTTTCAATAAATTCTTTAGATAACCAAATATCATCATCTTTTTGAATAATTTTCCTAGCAACATCTATTAAATATTCACCAGGATAAAAATCTTCTCCTTTTTCTAAATCTCCTATGCTATTTAGTAATTCAGCATAACGATAATATAAAGAACTAGCTAATATATCAATCTGATTACCAGAATCATTTACATAATATTCTCTTGTTACATCATAGCCAAAAAATTCATAAATAGAAGCAATAACATCACCAAGAACTGCTCCTCTTCCATGCCCTACATGCAAAGGTCCTGTTGGATTAGCGGATACATATTCAACATTAACTCTAATTCCTTTACCTATATTTTTTCTTCCAAAATTTGATTTTTTATCTAAAACTTTAACCAAAAAAGTATACCAATATGAATTTTTAAATATCACATTTATAAAAGCAGGCTTTGCTAAATTAACTTCTAGCACTTCATCTAATTTTTCTATTTCAGATTTATAAAGATTTGCCAATTCCATAGGATTAATCCCAAATCTTTTACACAAAACCATTGCGACATTTGTAGAAATATCTCCATGATCTTCATTTTTAGGAGATTCAACAACAAAATTTGGCAAATCAGAAACATCTACACCTTTTTGTATTGATATTTTATTTGTTATTTCTATAACTTTATTATAAAAAGTTTTATAAAAGTCCATGATTATATCCAATAAAAATTTTACTCTTGCACCTATGTATTATATACTTATATATAATACATATTTTATATAGAAAATAAAGAATTATTCATGGAACAAAATAACTTTAAAATAACTCTATCAAATAGTGCAGTAGAGAAATTAAAAGAAATTCTATCTAAAAAAGATAAGGGAACATTTTTAAGAATAGTAATAAGTAGTGGTGGTTGTTCTGGATTTTCTACTTCATTTAAGCTAGATAAAACTTATGATGAAGATGATGTAGAACTTAATCAGGGCAATGTAAAAGTTGTTATTAATAAAATGATTGCTGAATTTATTAAGGATGCTGAATTAAACTATATTGAAAGTAATTTTAGTTCTTTTTTTAGATTAGATGTAAAACAAGCTAAGGAAAATTGTTCTTGTGGCAGTTCATTTAATATATAGAGGTTTTAATGAAAATAGCAACTTGGAATATAAATTCTTTAAAATCTAGAGTCGAGCTGGTAAAAGAATGGTTAGTTAATAATCCTGTAGATTTTTTATTACTACAAGAAATTAAAGGTCTTGATGAAGATATTTTTAAAGAATTTGAAAGTTTAGAGTACAAATCTTACTTTCATTTGCAAAAAACTTATAATGGAGTTGCAACTTTATCTAAACACGATTGCAAAATTATAAATAAAAATCTTTCTAATTTTTATGATGAACAAGCTCGTTTTATTGAGGTAGAATACAATAACATCCGAATTTTAAATGCTTATATGCCAAATGGTAATCCTTTAGACACAGAAAAATTTGATTATAAAATTAAATGGACGCAATCCTTATACAACTATTTAAAAAAACTTGTTGAATGTAATATAAATTTTGTTTTACTGGGGGACTTTAATATAGCACCTAAAAATGTTGATGTATATTCACCAAAATTATTTATAAATGATGCCCTAACTCATAAAAAATCTCGTGATCTTTATTTTAAAATGATCAACTTAGGATTAATGGATGTTGTAGAATTTAAACATCCTAATACTAAAAATATTTTTACATGGTGGGATTACCGTAATACTGGGTTTGCTAAAGATAATGGACTTAGAATAGATCATATTTTACTTTCTCCAAGACTGGCAGATAATTATCTAGATGTAATTATAGATAAACTACCAAGATTAAAAGATAAACCATCAGATCATACTCCTGTTGTATGTACTTTGAAGGATTAATAAGTTATTATAATTAACTATTTTTGATTAGATACTATTTATCCTAGAAAATGTTATCTATTTTGTATATTAATTGTCAAAACAATAACTAGATCTTAAGATAATATCTTAGTCTTATTAATACAATTATTTTAAAGGATATAAAAATATGAATCTAATTAGGGGAATACTTCTAACTCTTTTAATATCTTTCATTTCCATATTTATATCCCAATTAGAAATTATACAAAAATTTAGTTTAAGCTCTTTAACTATTGCTCTTATTATAGGAATAATTTATGGAAACTTATTTCATAAATATACATCTAAATTTACAAATTATGGAGTTATTTTCACTCAAAAAAAATTACTTCGTCTTGGAATTATATTATTTGGATTTAGAATAACATTCCAAGATATCTATAATGTTGGTTTAACAGCACTATTATTTGATATATTTATAGTATCAAGCATTGTGATTATTGGATATATTGTTGGTACAAAAATATTAAAAATAAGTTCAACCTTAAGCTTCTTAATTAGTTCAGGTAGTTCTGTTTGTGGAGCCGCCGCTGTTTTAGCAACAGAAAATGTTGCAAAAGCTAAACCATTTGAAGTATCAACAGCCATCGCAACGGTTGTTATTTATGGTAGTATTGCTATGTTTTTATTTCCTTATATTTTATTGTTACTAAATATTTCAGATAAGCAAATGGGAATTGCCTTAGGTAGCACAATTCATGAAGTTGCACAAGTTGTTGCATCAGGTAATATGATAAATGAACAAGTCACTATAACAGCTGTAATTGTAAAACTAACAAGAGTAATGTTATTAATTCCTTTGATCATTATTGCTGGTTATTTTTTCATAAATAAAAACAAACATTCAAACAATCAAAAAAAATCTTCAATCCTTGTTTTTTTTCCTTGGTTTGCATTATTATTTGTAGTAATTAGTGGAATTAATTCTCAAAATATTATTTCCTCAAGCATTGTAAACTATGTAAATATATTTGATAATCTTTTATTAACAATGGCAATGACAGCCTTAGGAATTGAAACAAATATTAATAAAGCTAAATCTTTAGGATTTAAACCTTTTATATTGGCTGGTATTTTAATGATGATATTAACTTCTTATTTATTTATTGCTACTTTTATTTAAAAAAATATAAATTTAATGTAATTATATAAAAAATAAACAAAAACTCAGAATTTAATTCACTATACTACAAAATAGCTTATTATAAAAAAATCGTATTATTTTATAATTTTTATATGTTGTTAGTTGAAATAATTTATCATAATAATTGTGTTTGTTTTTTATATAAATTTCCTAAATTAATTTCACAAAAATTTGTGCTTAGCTTTATTTTATGAGATATAAATAGTTAATTTATACAACAAAGAATTAGATTTTTATACAATGATATAAATCATCAATCATAGATATTTAAAAGATATTATTAAATTTTTAATATATTAATTATTTTTATTTGAAAGATTAAATTATTTAATTCTTTATATGAATTATCAAAAAACACTAGAAAAAATTCTACATTAAATATATATTATTATGTATAATACAACCCTTTAAAAGAAGATATAAAAATATTTTTGGTTTTTTAAAAGCTATACCCCACAAACAAAAACTAGAAAAAGAAAAAATAGATCCTTATTATAAAAAATTAATAATCCAAGTTTATTTAGGTATATTTATAGGTTATGCTGCTTATTATTTAGTAAGGAAAAACTTCACTTTTGCTATGCCTGATTTGATTACATTTGGTGCTTATACTAAAGCAGATTTAGGAATAGCATTATCAGCAGTATCAATATCTTATGGTTTGTCTAAATTTATTATGGGAGGTATTTCAGATAGAAGTAATACCAAATTATTTCTTCCTTTAGGATTAGCCTGTTCTGCCCTCGTTATGCTAAATGGCTTATTTTCCTTAGGCAACCTCAAGCGTTTTAATGTTCATTAACGTTTGGTTTCAAGGAATGGGATGGACCATGTGGTAGAACAATGGTTCATTGGTATTCTTCAAAAGAAAGAGGAACAATTGTATCCACTTGGAATACAGCACATAATATTGGAGGTGCCTTATCAGCAAATATTGCCTCCTTGGGTGTTGTTATGTTCTCTGTTTGGCAAGCAAACTTATACTTTCCTGCTTATATTGCTTTAGGTGTTTCTTTTATAACCTTCCTTTTAATGAAAGATACTCCTCAATCTGAAGGACTTCCTTCTGTTGAAGAATACAAAAATGATTACCATGAAGATTATCAAGAAAAATATGAACATGAATTTTCAACAAAAGAAATTTTTATAGATTATGTTCTTAAAAATAAATTTCTTTGGTATATAGCATTAGCAAATGTGTTTGTTTATTTCATAAGATATGGATTAATAGATTGGGCTCCAACTTATTTAAGAGAAACAAATCATTATCAGTTACAGAAAGTGCTTGGTCTTATGCTCTATATGAATATGCAGCAATTCCAGGTACGATTTTATGTGGTTGGATGTCTGATAAATTATTTGGTGGTCTTAGAGCTCCAATAGGAGTAATTTTTATGTTTGGTGTTTTTGTAGCAACTTTAATATATTGGTTTGCTGATAGTTTACTTGCTATAAACATTTCTTTAATGGCAATCGGATTTTTAATTTATGGTCCTGTAAATGCTAATTGGCTTATATGCTTTAGAACTAGCACCTAAAAAAGCTGCTGGTGCTGCTGGGTTTACAGGTTTATTTGGATATTTAGGTGGATCAGTTCTTGCTAGTATTGCTGTTGGTTATATTGTTCATTAAATTAGTTGGGATTTCTATTTCATGATAATTCTAGCTTCAACTGTGTTTTCAATTATATTTTTAGCTTTAACTATTAAAAAATAAAAATAAAATTTGTAAAACCTATTAGTATTTTATTGTATTATCAACTAAATGTGTTATAACTATTAAAATAAATTTATACAATAAGAGGTTATTTTATGAACTGTCCAAAATGTTCTTCTGAATTTACTTATTTAGATGGTAATATATATGTTTGCCCTGAATGTGGTAATGAGTGGAACGAAAAAGATGCAGAACAATCTCAATCAGAAGGAGAAGTAAAAGATAGTAATGGTAATCTTTTACAAGATGGTGATGATATAATTTTAATAAAAGACTTAAAATTAAAAGGATCATCTACAACTCTAAAAAAAGGATCTAAAGCTAAAGGTATTAGATTAGTTGATGGAGATCATGAAATTGACTGTAAAATCGATGGAATAAAAGTAATGTTAAAGGCTTGCTTTGTTAAAAAGGCTTAATACCCTAAATAGGGATTAAGGACAGATATAATGGGAAATTAAAAGAATAATTTGCTCTTATTTATCTACTAATTTTTTTATAGATTTTTCTTCCTATCTTTTTTCAAGAAATATGACCACTTCTTTTATTAAAAGTGTCTTTACTTATTTTCTACCTATTTATTTTTCAGTATCATTTACTATTAAATAGCATTAAAGATTTACTAGATATTTTTTGTCTATTTTTTAATATATTCCAAGTTAAGAACATTTGAATTTAGTAAAAGAATTAAAGTCTTTAATTTCTATTTCTTTCTTTTTATTAGCTATTTTAAAATCAAAAATGAACTCTAAGTCCCTTTTACATTTAGAAATAAATTCAGATTACAAATTAATGTTGTTTTAATCTAAATAGTTTTATACATCTTTTTTAAATAAAGAGGAAAAATTATTTTTACTTAGTATATTAAAAGAGTTAATTTCTGTAATTGCATTAATCATGTCATATTTTTTTGAATAATTTTACACTATGAGATAACAAAATAAATTTTTTAAAAATCTAAATTTCTAGCTTTACTATAATGTATAGTATCATTTAAAGAACCTATAAAGGATGTACTAATAACAATCCATTAAGTATTAATATCTTTACTCATTTGTATTGTATCTTTAAGAAGATTATGATAATTTTTAATCCATTAATTTAACATTGCATTATATAAAAACTTCATTTTTTAATTTTATTTTATTTAAATTATTTATCAATTTAGAAAACTCTATTATAATAGAATAAATGTATTATTACATAATTAAATGGAAGTAAAAAAGAAATATTTATAATTGATTACGGAATAATAATAGTTATATTTTATTAATGATATCAATATAAAATTAGGAATTTGCATACAAAATTAACTTAATTATTTATGATAAAATATTTCCCCTTTATAATTTATAAAATCAATTATAAAACAATTAAATAGGATTATATTTTACAAAAAATTAGTTTTATACTATTATATTCTTCTGTTTGGTTTATTTTGTATTTAATTGCTTAAGTTTATTTACTTTATAAATAAGATATTTACAAAAATATCGTATTATGATAGCATGCGACTATGCGTTTGTACTTTATATTAACTATAATTAGTTATTTCATAAACTATTTTTTTCATTAATGGAGTTATTCTATGTCGTCTTATATATTAAAAGTTGGAGAAGAAGATAGTAAAAGGTTAGAAATTTTAAGTAAAATTTATAATCCATCAAGCTATGAATTTATAAATAAACATATTTCTTCAAATACAAAAAACATATTAGATGTTGGAACTGGTCATGGTCATATGGCCAATTGGTTTTCTAGCAATTTTGTTAATTCTAATATACTAGCTATTGATAACTCTGAAGATCAATTAGAAGTTAGTAAAAAAAAATTTTCTATTAGAAAAAATATTTCATTTGTTAAATCTAATGTGCTAGATAATTCTATGGTAAATATAGTAACCGATCATTTTCCGGATGGGGTGGATTTAATATATTGCCGTTATTTATTAATACACTTACCTTCTTCTGAATGGAAGATATTTTTTAATAATATGTTCAAAGTATTAAAAGCAGGTGGTTCTTTAATTATAGAAGAACAAGGATTATCCGTTTCTTCTTATCCTTCTGTACCAGCTCTATCAAGAGGAGCCGATTTAGTAAAACAAGCTACTAAGGAAAAAGACTTACTTTTTGATAGCATAGAAACATTATGGAATCATGTCAAATTATTAAATAAGCAATTTATAATTAACGATAATTCATTAAATCAACCAATACTAAGAGATTTAGAAACAAGAAAGCTATTATATGATTCTTTCTATCAAGTTTTACCTATTTTAATAGAAACTAAAGTTGCTCCTGAGAGTGAAATTAGACAAATAGCAAAAGAATTAGAAGAATTAATTAAAGATGAAAGCTACCTTATTACTTCTTTCCCTTTACTACAACTACATTTAATAAAAATTTAAGAATCTATATTATATATAACCCTTATTGGTAATAGATAATCAAGAATTAATAACAATATAAATATATTTATTTTGTAGTATGATACTTATCTCTTTTACTGTAGTGAGACAAATTTAACAGAAATTTAAAACATATATAATGGAAATGGATTTTAAGGTTTAGAGTATTTCATTTGTAAAGTTTTAAGTTTTAGAGGTAATATTTTAGTATAACTCATCTTTTTGATTATAATATTTATTTTAACTTGATAATCTATACTGATCTTTATAGTATTCTTCTAATCTCAATTAGGTCGTTCATTATTTGAATTGGTTTTAATATTGGATACTTTATATTGAATAACTTTTTATTATAACTGGTTATGTCAGCCTCATAAAATTGTTAGTTTATTTTTATTAAATATAAGCGTGTATTGACTTTTATATTTGGAATTTTATATATTATAATTTATTTTGCTTTTACATATTGTAATCTGATAATATGTACCATTCATTCTTAAATCTTATATATTATTGCTTTTTCTAAGTAAGTTTTTGATTTCAGACATTGTTCTTAAAATAGTATCTTTTTTTGTATAATATATTATCTCTTCTTTTTAAGATTTCCAATCAATCATTGCCTTATTTAATTTAGTAAATATTATTATCTTTTAATGGAATCTTAATTGATAATGATAAAGTGAACTAAAATTTACCAAATAATCTCTACTAAATACTGAAACTTTTCTTGAGATAAATTATTTCAAATACTTATTAAGAATATATTTAAAAAACATTATCTTTTAGTACTCTATAAGAATTTATTATTAGATATAATAACGCAAATATGTAATTACTTTACAATACAAAAATAACTTCGAAAACTCCTAAAATGAAATATGTATTACAATTAAATTTGTAGCGCTACACTATCACTTATTCTTTTTTATAAATTTTATTTTTTTATTTTTTTTATAATTAAAAAATAAACTTAGAGAGTAATATGAAGTCCATTTTATAGATTGTTTGTGATTATATAGAGAATTTTCATATTTCACATAACTAGAAAATAGTATACAATTATCGGATTATATAGATAAAAGAAAGAGATAAATGTATTTAAAGTATTATATTTTATTTTTTTATAGTTTGTTTTTGCTTTCGTGTTCCACATATATAGGAAATTATAAAGAAGTATATTTTTATAAACATTATAATATTCCAAAAATAGGAACATATTATTTTGTTTTTAATGATTCTATTGATTCATACTCTAATGCTAAGTATTTAGAAATTGCGAATAAAATTCGGTCTAATTTAGATTTTTTAGGATTTATTGAATCTAAAGAAATTAAGCAAAGTGATTATATTGTATATTACGACTACATTGTTTCTTCTCAAGATAATGTTTATAAATCTATATTAAACATAAAAATTTTTGATAGAAATAATAAAGTTGATGTTTTTAATGAACAAGTTAGCTCTTTTTCAAAAAGAAATAGAATGTTATTTGATTCAAGTAGTATCTTGTATTCTTCTGTGTATTTATTTAGTGAAAGTGTTGATTGTTTAAGTAATGCTATATTTAAAAAACAGATTATATCTAATCAAAAGTCAATAAGTATAAAAAGAAAGATTTCTAAAGAAGATATTAATATAGAAACAGCAGAGGGATTATATTATTGTTTAAAATAATATTTGGTATATAAAATAATAAAAATAATCCATTAGATGATGATTTAAATGAAGATTAATTAAAAAGAAATATAATTATATATAATAATATTTTATTTCCTGTTATTTAATTATAAAACAATTTTACAATCGTTAGATTTTAAGAATGAAACTTTATTATTTGGTTCGTAATCAAATAATAGGTTAACGAAAATAAATTGAATTTCTATTTTTTTATAGAATTCATTAGTTTTGTTTCATTATGTTTTTTCTAATTATTTATTTTTTGATAATCTTATAATAACTAAATACTTAAAATATAAAAATTATAAATAAACCCAAACACTAAATAAATTTGGATTTAATAAAATTAGATAAAGACTAAGATAATTTATAATAGTATTTATCAATGTATAATTATTATTATAAAGTTAAAAATGGTATTAAAGACGATAAAACTTTAAATAGCCTCCTCATGTTTTAGTATGTTAGATAATATCTATGTAAGATCTTTTTGTTTTGAAAGTAGAGTAAAAAGAAAAGAAGTATTAAAAGAAAACAGAACTAATATTTTATTATAAAATTGATTATTAATTATCTTTAGTTAATTTAACGTATCTGTATAATATCCTATAAAGGATTCTATATCATCCCTCCCAATAAAATGGATTTAATATCACAATTCAAAAAGAAGAATCTTTTAAAAGTTCATGTTAATTATTTTATTATTTTTGAATATGCATATAAAAGTTCTTCTCATCAACTTACAGTACAGCTATTAATAGATAATAATTTTGATAGATATTAATCAATCAACTCAGAAGTAATACAACGATGATTTCCTTGAATACCTTCTGTTGTAACAACACTACCTTCTATTGTATATTTTACTCCCTCTCTATACATTGTATTATTTCTAAATGAATACACTTTATCATTTAGATAAACACCAGAATCATCAAAATAGTAAATCATATCATCTAGCCATATTTTATTTCCAGAAATTAGATATGTACGATTGCTAGATATTAATAAATTTCCACGTAATTTATAAGACCCATGAGGTGTATAAAAAATCAAACCATCAGTTATACCATATTTTGAAGTACATATAACATCATTAGCAAATAATAAAAAATCAGGATATTTAACAAGCTTTTTATTGTATAATTTTTTTTTGCTATTGTAATTATCATAGAAAGCAGGATCATTATAATAGTTAGATGGCAATTTAGGATAGTAAATAACATCCACATTACCTAAATCTTGAGGATAATTAGTTGTTTTTTGCTGTTGAGAATTTTGTAACTTGTCTATGCTATTTTCGTCAATCGGTGCAACTTGATTTGGATGTCTATAATTAGTAGATTTGTCTATGCTATTTTCGTCAATCGGTGCAACTTGATTTGGATGTCTATAATTAGTAGTATTGGATCCAGAATTAGTGTTATTATAAATAGGAACTCCAGAATCAAAAATAGAATTATCTTGATTATCATTTTCTTGTGTATTTGAATTTCCGTAAGATAAATTTATATTAGATTTATTTTTGCTATTTTTATCTATTAACGAATAAATTTCTCTGCTTTGTATTGATGGTATTTCTGTATTTGTATTTTTATAATCTTTATTGACTGAATAATATGATTGATTTTGAATGGTAGAATTATTGTTCTCTAGATCTAAAGTTAACTCTGATTCTTTTAAACCTCTTAATAGATCGATTCCAGCTTTTTGTTCAATATAACCTTCTTTTTTATTTAATTTATATCCAAATAGTAAGTCTCTAGCTTGCAAAAAAGAGTTGCCTACTACTAAAAAAATAAAAAAAATAGAAATAAATTTATTCAAAATGAACCTTAAAAACTATACACCTATCTTGAGTATATATTGGTTAATGTGTTATTACAACTAATAATTAGTTATTTATGTTTTTTAATATTTTTAGAAATAAGATTTTATTGGTTATATTAATAATTTTGCTCAAGGAAATTAAAAGTTGATTTTCTATTATTGCTAGATACTTTTATATATAAAATATCGTAAGAAGTTATATCCTCTGGTTTATCTTTAAAAGATGAAGTAATCCAACAGGTAACTATATAAGAAGGATCATTATCTATTGTTACTTTTAAGTTATCTACAACAACAGCTTTTATTTTATTATTTTTGTCTGCTAGATCTAATCGGTTTTTAGCATCAAGCGTAATTTTTTTAGTAGTTGTATCATTTATTTTAGATTGAGGTATAAGAACTTTTTTTTTGTAAGCTATATCTATAAAATTAACTACATAATTAGCACAGGCTTCACCCGATTGATTAGAAGAAATTGATAAACTAGAAAAAAAAACTGTATCTCCAAAAAAAGAAGGATTAAATTTATAAACAATAATTGTACTGACAAAAGCTATAATAATTAATGCTATAAAAGTATAGTTTCTTAAAAAATTATCCACACATAACCTCATAATCATTACTATTTAATAAGATTATTATATAATAAAATAGATTCTAAGTAAAACAGAACATGTAAATATTTATTGTTTTAATATAGCATTTCTTTTTTAAGATTAATAATTCTTAAGTAAGATTCATTGATTCTTTCTTCACTTATATTGCCATTTTTAATATTTTTTTTAATTATTTCAATAGCTTTAGGTACAAAATCATTATTATAATCTCCTAAATTATTGCTATATACTAAAACATCTGTCCCAGAATTGATTACTTTAATTATTGTTTCTTCTAAAGACCATTGATCTTCTATAGCTTTCATTTTAAGATCATCACTAAAAATTACACCGTTAAATCCCATTTCTTTTCTTAAAATATCATTTAAAAATACTTTAGATAGTGATACAGGGTATGTTGCATCTATATTTTTGTTCATAATATGTGAACTTACAATTCCTCCTTTATATCCTGATTGTATAATTTTCTTAAAAGGAATTAATTCGTAATTTTTATAAGTATTTGTAATATCTACAAACTCTTTATGAGAATCTTTAGTAGAACTTCCATGACCTGGAAAGTGCTTTAAAGTAGTAATTATTCCCAATTCTTTGTGAGCTTTAATATAAGCCAAAGCATGCTGGATTACAATTTCAGGATCAGAAGAGAAAGATCTTTCATATTTTGCAATAATAGGATTATCTGAATTAACATTAATATCAACAACAGGAGCATAATTTAAGTTAAAACCATATTCTTTTAGAGTAGATGCAATTCTTTTTGCTTCTAAATAAGTTTCTTCAGATGATTTTTTACCTAATTCACAAGCTGTTTGAGTTTTATAAAATCCATTTGATGGATTTAACCTTGCAACATAGCCACCTTCTTGATCTACAGAAATAAATAATTTGATTAGTTTTTTTTCATTATTGAGATCATTATTTAGTTTTTTTACTTGATTTGGATCTTTAATATTAGATATTTTATTGCTTAGAGATTTATTAAATAAAATAAATCCACCAATATGGTAATTATGGATGTAATTTTTTATTTCATCATTAATTTCGTAACCGCTGAATCCTACTAATAGCATTTGTCCGATTTTTACTTCTAAGGGAATATGTTTATAATCATAAATTAATTTATTATTAAATTTATCTACAGAAAATAAACAAAAAATACTTAAAATATAAAACAGAATAATTTTTTTAAACATTTTTCCTCGTGATTTTTTAGGTAGTAGAAAGTATATAAAATTATAGTTTTTAACTATGTTTAATTATGTGAGACCTTGTCTTCTATACTAATAAATACTGTAAATTATCATTTTGTTATTAGATCATTATATAGTTTTTAATAATTTTTGGCTGTAAGTATTTTTTTATACCACTTATTTAATAACTATATAATACACACTTAGCAATTTTAAAGGATTAAAATAATAATTTACTCTAGTTTTATGTTATTAAACATAGCTCTAAACAATTCTTTTAATATTTTAGTTTTGTTATTATTAATTAAATTTTTCCATAAGTTTTTCTGCAATCATCCAATCTATTTTTTCATCAATTTCAATCCCCATATATTCTGGCATTTCATAAGCAGTTATATTACCAGAAAGGCGATTTTGATTTTCTAATATATTTTTTATAGTATTTATATAAAAAGCACCATTTTCCATATAAAAACCATTAAAATCTTGCCTTCTTGGGCGATTTTTATAATTGTAATTTATAGGGTTAGAATAATTTTTGCTTACATCCCAAAAAAATCTCTTAGATAAAACTACTGTTAAAAGAGAATCTGCCTTTTTTTCTATTAATTGAATAAAAGCATTATTAAAATCTTCTGTTCTTGTTAAAGGAGATGTTAATTGCACTAAAAACAAGTAAGAATAAGGTAATAAATTTTTATTTTTAATAAATTCAATCATAACAGATTCTGTTGATGAAGTATCTTTTGCGTTGTTAGGATCTCTGTCATAAACAAAAACTTTAGAGAATTTAAAAGAAAGAACAGTATCTTTTATTTCTTTTGAATCGGTAGCTACATAAATTTCATCTATATTGGAATTTTGTAATGCTTTTAGATTCCAATAGATCAGAGGTTTCCCATAAAATAGTTTTATATTTTTTAAAGGAATAGATTTAGACCCACCTCTAGCCGGCACTAAAGCTATTTTTAATGGAGGTATATTCATAATAATTTTTTAATTTATAGTTAAACTTTTACAACTTAAAGCTGTAATTAAGCCGTAGATTTAAATAAAATTATTGTTTTCTGTATTTTAATTTATCTCTCTGAATTTGTTCTATTTCCAAAATTTCTTTTTGCTTAAAAGTCAAGGCCTTATGAACAGCATTCAGATCCCTACAAAGTTTTTGTAATCCAGCAAACTCTAAAGATGCAGCATGATCAGTACCTTTCCATGTTCTATCTTTAGTAAAGTGTCTTTCTATATATACAGCACCCAGTGTATAGGCTGCAATATCAGCTGCAATCCCTAGATGATGCCCTGAAAAAGATACTTCTTTTACTCTATCTCCATATCTTTCGTGTAAATTATTTATTTCTAATAGGCAGATATCTTCAAAAGGAACTGGATATCCTGAAGTGCAAGAGTATACTACAAGCCTTGATTTTGAAGAATTTGTTTCTTCAAAAAATTTAATTATTTCTTCTTGTTCTTTATTATAAGTCATACCAAAAGAGATATGAACATCTCCTTGATATTCGTCTCTTAGTACTTTTAGCATTTCAAAATGAGAATTACAAGCAGAAGGAACTTTAATAAATTTTGGATTTAAATTAGCAATTTCTCGTGCTGATGTTACATCCCAAACTGATGTTGCGTATTCTATTCCAATACTTTCAGCATATTTCTTTAATTCAGCATGCTGATCTTTTGAAAATTCTAGAAATTCTCTATGTTCACCATAGGTATTACCATAAGAATTCGCAGGATTTGGATGAGGTGCATTATATTGTTTCTCTGTTAGTAATTCTTTATTGTTTCTTTTCTGAAATTTAGCAACATCAGAATTAGCATCCTTAGCTAAGTGTATTAATTCTTTAGCTATATTCATGTTTCCCATATGATTACAACCAATTTCTGCTATTACAATAGGTTTCTTATACTTAAAATTAAATGCAGACATTTAAAAGAACTCCATAATTTAGTTAATCTTAAATTATTATTTATATTTATGAAAAAATTTTAACATTAATATTAATATTTTTAAAATCTTATTTTCTGTATATAGTATATTTTTTGTATTAATTGAATTATCAAAAAGATTATTAATGATATTTTTTGTAATTAAAGCACTTAATGTAGGATAGATAGATAAAACATTCATCCTTTCATTTAACATTTTAGTTGATGTATATGTTGGTATGTTATATATATATTTAAAAGTAAAAAGGGATGTTGAGTAAACAGAAAATATAAGATCTATTTTAAAGATATTTGCAATTACCTCAACGGGAAACATATTGAAATTATTTAAACCTAAATTTTCAAAAAGAATAAAATCATCTTTATTAAAAATTGTTTTTAGTATATCTGAATATTTTATTTTAGCTTTTGGATGATCTTTAAAAATTACTATATATCCATTTTTTATAAGTTCTTGGATAGTACCAGAGTATTGTGATAACAGATTTTTAGTTTTTTCTTTATTTCCTTGATGATAATATTGTGGCAATACAAGAGCATATCTTTTAGTATCAGAAAGATAATTAAAATAAGGTATAATTTTTTGTATTTCATTAATTTTACTAATAAAATCTTCTTTTATAATTGTATTATATTTTATAGAAGGAAAGCTATCTATTAGTAACTTTTTAAGTTTTTCATCGTAAAATAAATAATAGCTATCATATTTTTCCATAATTTTCCTTAAAGGTTTATCTAATAAAGGTTTTATGTAAGACATTAAACCTTCTTCATAAAAAATAAAATTAGCATTTGGATACTGATTTTTGAATGATTTATAAATTTTCTTTGTACTACTATTAATAGGTATGTATATTTCATCAACAGTTGTGGTATTTATACTTCTATTTAATTTATTAAAATTAAACCCAAATTTTGTTTTATAATCAAAAAATCTTAGATTTTTATCTGTTTTAATCAATAAATTAACAAAATCAAATAATTTTTGTGATTTATCATCAGAAAAGTTTTTAAAGTATCCTAAAAAGAAATTAGAAACATTATCAGAAAATCTAGTTTTAAATATTGCAGATAAAACTAACGCAGAAAAGGAGCCATTAGCAATTAGAATTCTTTTCATTTTTTTTATAACCAATTATATAATATGTATTTGATATATTATATACAAAATAAAATTTAAAGTAATAAAGATTCTTTACTTTAAATATGAGGTCAATTATATATAAAATAAACCCAATTAATTAATATAATTATGTAATCACCAATAAAATACAAGACAGTTTTTTTATGTTTTCAATTTAAAACCATTAAGGTAAAAATAATTTAAAAAACTTCTTATCTTTTTAATCTTATTATTTTTCTGTATAAGAAAGAGAACTATTTTTTAGGAATTGTGAACTCCATAATTTCATATTATTCTAGTTATAGTATATTCTTACAAAGGTTAAAATTAGTTTGATTTATGATTTATATATTTAAAATTTATTTCTAATAAAGTTATTATCTTATAAATTAAAACTTTAATATTTTTACAGAACATACCCAGCATCATAAAAATAGTCACTTGTATAACAAACCTAATTTTTTCATGGCACTTGATTTTATTATAATAATATTATTTATGATTATTTTATTTTAAAAAATTGATATTAAAAAAATATTAATAAAAATCCTACAATAACTCCTAAAGTTATACCTGGAACTAAAAAATAGTTAGTAGAGCCAGGAGCAGAAGGAATTTCTTCTGAGTATCTTGATATAGAACTCTGATCAACATCTGTTTCTTTAATATTAATATTATTATACAAATATTCTTCTAACACTGGATACATATCTGGTATTAAAGGTTTATAATATCTATATTCTTTGTTAGGTAAAGCAACAACTATCAATCCTTTTGCAGGATGAAAAAATATTCTTGCATCTTCTACCATTTTTTCATTGTCTATAAAAAATCCACTACCACCCATAGATGAGAATTGTATTTTTAGATCTTGCGACATCCAGGCTAAATCTTTATTTATAGAAAGATCGCTCATCTCTTTTAATGAAATAGTATCATAATCAACCATAGGATCTTTAACAGTTATATCAACAAAATCATCAGCTCTTTTATTAGGAGTACTTACTTTTGCTATACTGTCCACATTAGTAAAATTATTTGACGGCTCTACATTTTTAATATTTTGATTGACTAAAAGAACATTTTTATTTCTTGTAATTGAATCCAAATCCTCATCTAATATGGCGTAAGCAGTATAAGTAATATCTTTTTGGTTTTTTTGTTTAGGCATAGTTTTTATTTCAATAACTTCACCTGTAATAACATCTTCCCAATATCCAATAACCGCGTTTACCCTAAAAGTAACTAAAGCCTTTTGTAATTCGTACAATTCTTCTGTACTCAAATCCTTTAATAAGTAGGAACTATTGTCATTTTCTTTGTTTGTAGTAATTCCATCCCTATTCTGTTGAGATATTTTGTCAATCATGGCTTCAAATTGCATTGCTACTGTTTGTCCTGCTTTATTTGAAGAAGAGTTTTTTTCTAAAAGGGATTCGGATTCTTTTGGTTTTTTAATCGAATAATTATCATTAATTTTTTTACTTATTGTTCTATTAGGATTAAGTAAATGATGTGTAATAATATTTTTATAATCATTAAGATTAGATATGCCCAACTGTTTTAATGAAACTTCTATCGGATCAGCTTCATCAGAATTTCTTAACCAATAAACCTCTTTATTTTTAATATCTCCAAATAAAAACATAATATCATAACTATATTTACCTATTGTTGGTTCAAATGTTTTTTTCATTAAAACTAAATTAGCTCCAATATAAGCTCCATAACCTTTAATTTCATTTTCTGTAATATTTCTATAAATAACTTTTATTCGTCCGATTTCATTAAAATTTGAGAAGTATTTTTTCTTATAAGAATCTACACTTTGTTTAAAATCTAAATGAGACATTACAACAGGTGCTCCTCTATCATAATACTCTTCAATGTAAATTTCTTTTTCAATTTCATCTAAAGGTACAACAAACTCGGTATCTTTATTTAGATTTTTTTCATTTCTTAAATTGGTTTCAAAAAGTTTTAAAACATCAACTTTTAAAGAATATTTATCTCTTATTTTTATTTCTAAAGGCTTAGCTCTCTCTTTAGCTAATCTTGGATCTAATTCTTCTTCGCTAATTTCATCAATTGAGGTAGAGTTATTTTTCTTACTATCACCTTTCCAAAACATTAAAGATTTTAAAAAACCCTTTTTAGCAGAAGGTTCTGCTTCGTAAGGAGCTTCATCTTTGCTTATATTCTCTGTACTCCCAACATCAGAATCATCAGCTTTCAAAAAAGATAAGTTAAGGCTAAAAGATAGTACTACAAAAGCAAATAATAATTTAAGTATGTTCATGACCCAATAATCTAATTTATAAAACTTACCAATAAGTATATTACAAATATAATATACGGTATCCCTACTATAGTAAACTAAATTTATTAATAATACAATGTAAATATTGATAAAAAAATAATTTTGATGATATAATCAATTATCTTATTAATAGTAACTAATTGATTTAATGGTTTGATATGATTGAAAATTTTGAAAATATAAAAAAGTTTATACAAGAAGAAAGTATTGTTAATTTGGATGTTAGGTCTATTGATAAGGGTGTTGTAAAAACTATAACTTTTAGTATAGATTATATTAATAAAATTTTTGAAGATTTTTTTGTTAAAGAGGTGTTTAATAAAGACGGTATTTTTATTAAAAATCTAGATATATTAAGTGTTTTTACAGAAATATTCTTGGCCCATAAAACTTTAGTAATTTTCTCTGATGAATTAAAAGTAAATCTTAGTGAGCAAATAAAATATTCTTTTTCTATTATTGATGACGATAAATTTCTTCCTTTATCTTCTCCAGATAAAAATAAGTATAGAGATTTTGTTGGTGAAATTTTTTCTGCTTTATTTGATATTAACGAAAAAGGTAAATATTTTTATTGTGATATTGGTAATTTACATTCTATTGTTTTGCAAAATAATAATCAATATTCTTTAGAAAAAGTTAAATATGCTATAAAAATGGTAGCAAAGGCTTATAATATTTCTATAGATAAAACAAAAGGAATTTTTTTAGCTTAATAAATATTGGTTATTAGAAAATGTAGTGAGACAAATTTAATAGGAATTTGAGACATATATAATGATAATGGATTTTGAACTTTAGAATATTTGATTTTTCAAATTATAAATTTTAGAGGTTACAATGCAAGTATTTTAATAACTACGAATAATTAAACTTGGTGCTATTGAGTTTTAGGTAAATAAAATTTTTAGTATTACCTCTTTTTCATTATTATATTTATTTTAACTTGTTAATCTATGCTAGATATATTATAGTATTCTTCTAATAATAATCAGAACCTATAGCTTCTCTTCTAAGATTAAAATAGGATTATAACGGTAGTTCCTGATCCCATAAAAGATCGCAAACTATTTGATTCTATTGAATTATCATCTCAAATAATCGTTCCATTATTTGAATAGGTTTTAATGTTAAGTGTTTTTTATTGAATTCTTCTTTATTATAACCTTGGTGTTTGTTTAGGAGGTAACCTCAAAGATTAGTTAATTTCTTTTGATTAAACAAATAAGTATGTCTTGGAATTTTATATTTACTTTGATTTACTCTTTTTTAATTTGATAAGATCTATAATTTGCTATTTCCTTTAAACCTTCTATATTGTTGCTCTCTTTTAATAACTTTTTGCTCTTAAAACAGTATCTTTTATCGTATAATCTATTATCTATTCCTTTTCATTTTCCCCTAATGTTGCTTTATTAAATTTACTTTTATCTTTTCTAAATATCGTAATATTTTCATAGACTCTGAGCTGGTAATAATAAGAAATTGAAAACACCTTTTTGTACCAAATAATTTCCGCTAAATAACGAATTTTTTTTTGCAATAACGAATTCCAAATACTAATTGTTGGTTCCTGCTCAAAATACACCAAAAAACCACTATCCTTAAATATTCTTTAAGAATTTTCTATAAATGTTTGAATTTTATATTGTTAAATAAACATTATTGATTACCTAAATATATGATAACTATTCTTTATAAGAAAACTAAAAATGATTCTAAATATATAGAGGATACTTTAAAGAAAACAAAGAAAAATTCTCATAATTATTGGAAAAAAATATAAAAAATTTTTGGAATGATTAACAACAAACCATTTTACAACACTGAAAACCAGAGAGTTATAAGAGTATTATATTAATGGAATTAGATTGAAAAGTTTATTACAATTAATACAATATTTTAATTGCAAGTCAAAATGCAGTGAGTATTTAGCTCAAATAAGATGGAAAGATAATCCAATTTGTTCTCATTGTGAATGTGATTATAAAATAAATGGTATTTATTATAAATGTAGTTCTTATAGTGAAAAAGTGAAAAATTTACAGTAAGAGTTGGTACAGCAATAGGAAATTCAATAGTATCTCTACAAAAATGGTTAATTGCTTTTTATTTAACTACTTATCATAAAAAAGATATTAGTTCAATTGAATTACCTTAAAGGTATTCTAGTTACTCAAAAAACTGCTTGGTATATGTTACAAAGAATTTAATATATTGATAATTCTGATGTTGAATTATATGAAGAAACAGTTGAGATTGATAAAATGTTGTTGATAAACAAAGTAATAAACACCAAAATAGAAAAACTATAAATTATAATAAAATTCAAGGTGATAAATTTCCTATTTTAGTTATTTATACTGATGGAAGTCCGGTTTATAAATCTTTAAAGAAATACCATATATTAATAACAAAAAAAAATACATTTTTATTTATAAGAATTATTCTTTTAACCATTTTATAAATACTATATTATAATTCATAATTTTTACTATTTCAGTTAAAAAAACAAGACAATTATATATAAAACAAAATCACTTTCTTAAAATAAGGTAGTTTCGGCTAATAATTAATAAAATATATTATAAAAACATTAAAAAATTAAATTTATTATACAATTGATTATTTTTATATTGTTGAGTGTCTTTTTTGTATATAATTACTTTAATTAATTAGATTATAAAACTAGATTATTTTAAAGGACCAATTAATATTTTGGTTTATTAACCTAACAAAACAATAGACATTCTGCTTTAAAAATAATACCAACTTCACTTAGATTATTATCCAAAAAACTTGATAACAACAGTAACAAAAGCTAGATACCTATATAGACCTACCTATACTTAAGATTCTTTGTCTTTTTTTAGCTTTTCTTTCTTCTGGAGATAAATCTTTTAGTTGTTTTAAAGATTCTGAAATCGCCTTACTAACAGAAGAGAAAGTTGCTTCATGATTTCTATGGGCACCACCTAAAGGCTCTTTTATAATTTCATCTATAACTTTTAATCTTAATAAATCTTGAGCAGTAAGACACAATCTATTAGCTGCCTCTGCTACCATTGTATCATTTCTCCACAATATAGAAGCACAACCCTCAGGAGAAATAACAGAATAAACTGAATGTTCTAACATCATAATCTTATCACCAACACCTATTGCAATAGCACCACCAGATCCACCTTCCCCTATTACAATATTTATAATCGGTGTTGATATTTCTAAACAAGTTGCTATTGATTTTGCTATCGCCTCACCTTGCCCTCTTTCTTCTGCTTCTTGACCAGGATAAGCTCCTGGTGTGTCAACTAAAGTTATAACAGGAATGTCTAATCTATTGGCTAATTTAATTAACCTTTGAGCTTTTCTATAACCTTCTGGTTTGGGCATACCGAAATTATGTTTGATTCTTGTTTCTAAATCGTTACCTTTTTCAATACCAATAATCATTACAGATTGATTTTTTATTCTACCTAATCCTGCAATAATAGCATTATCTTCTGCAAATAGCCTATCCCCAAAAAGAAGAGAAAAGTTTGTAACAATATTGTTGATATAATCAATAGTATGAGGTCTTTCTTGATGTCTTGCAACAGAGACTTTTTGCCAAGGAGTTAAATTTTTATATGTATTTCCTAATAGCTTTTTATATTTTGCATCTAAACTTTCTATTTCTTTAGAAAAATCTGTACCCACGATTGTACCATTTGCCTTTGTAAGGTCTTTCAACTTATTTTCTAAAAGAGAAATTTCACTTTCAAAATCTAAATAGTGCATTTATTTAAACTCTCGTTTTTGTATATATTCTATGGATGTTTGCAAGCGTGTTTGCAAACGACATCCTGGTCTAATTGTATTCTATATTCCTTTATTTTTCAAGTTTTATTTCTTATTTTTTATTATAATGATTAAGTGGATGGTTATTATATACCGCTTCTTTTAGTTTAGAATCTAAAACATGAGTATAAATTTCTGTAGTTGCAATATCAGAATGGCCTAACATATTTTGAATAGATTTTAAATCTCCTCCATTATTCAATAAATGAGAAGCAAAAGAATGCCTAATAACATGCGGAGATACCTTTTCTCTATCTATATTACACTCTATTGCTAATTCTTTTAGTAGTTGAGCAAATCTTTCTCTACTTAAATATCCGCTAGCCGATTTATTTGAAGGAAAAAGAAAAAGTTTATTTTTTTCTGTTATTTTAATATAAGAAGATCTTAGTAAAAGCCATTTCTCTAAAGCTTGTGTGGCTATATCAACCAAAGGAATTACTCTTTCTTTATTACCTTTACCTTTTACTAATAAAAACATTCCTTGCTCTAACAAAGATGATAAATTTAAACTTACAAGTTCGCTAACTCTAATTCCTGTTGAATAAAGCACTTCTAACATGGTATACAACATAGGATTTTTATGGGCTTGAGAAGTTTTTATCATTTTTATAACTTCTTCTTCAGACAAGTATTTAGGAAGACTTTTAGGTAGCTTAGGATTTTTTATATTTTGTGATGGATTTTTTGTAATAATTTTTTCATTATACATGAATATATAAAATTGCTTAATGGCCGATATTCTACGAGATTGAGTTTTAGCTGTGAATCCTTTTTTATGTAAAAGTTGCAAATAAGAACTCACATCATCATTATCACAAGTATCCAACATTCTTTGTGGTTTCATTTTAGATAAAAATACAGCAAAATCAACAAGATCATTAGTATAAGAAACGATAGTATTGTTAGACAACCCTTTTTCAATTTTAATAGAATCTAAAAATAAATTTATTAAACGACGCTCTTTTAGTACAATATTATCCATAATATTCAATAGTTTAAGATTTTACAACAATGCTTTTAGTTTCTGTTATTACTCTTGAATCATCACTAACAACATAACGATCAGAAAAAGCAAAACCACCTAAAACAACAATAATTATAAAAAGTTTTTTAAATAATGATTTTTTAGATTTATTAGCACCTTTATATCTTGATTTCATTTATAATTCCTATATCATATAATTTATACATGATTATAATATATCTAATTAATTTTTTAAATAATAAATATATAAATAATGATTATTATCTTAAACGGACTTACAGGATCTGGTAAAAGCACCTCTGGAAAATTTATTGCTAAAACTCTAAATTATAACTTTATTGATTTAGATAAATATATAGAAAATGAATTATTTAAGAGCATTGATTTTATTTTTGAAAATAAAGGTGAAATCTATTTTAGAGAGAAAGAGAGCGAATTTTTAACTAAAATTCTATCTGCTAATAAAGACAATTTAGTCCTTTCTTTGGGTGGAGGAACATTTAAGAATAACTCAAATGTTGAAATATGTTTAAAGCATGGTATTGTAGTGTGGATTGATATGAACATTGATATTTTAGTTTTAAGATTAAAAGACATCTCTCATAAACCTTTATTAAAAAATTCTAATGATATCAAAAAAACTCTGCAAAAAATGTTAGATGAACGAATATCCAATTATGAAAAATCTCACATAAAAATAAACTTTGATAAAAACTACCCCCTTAAATACATATCAGATCATATATTAAAATCTATTGATGAATACTGCATAAAAAACAATTTAGGACAATTTCTATGATAAAAAGCAATTCTTCTAATACAATAATGGTAAACATTGAAAATTCTTATGAAATATACCTTGAAACTTCTATTAAAGATAACATTTCATCTTTAATAAAAATATACTCAAGTGAGCAAAAAATTATTATAATTTGCGATAATAATCTTAAGGAAAATCACTTACCTCTCTTTATACAGTCTTTAAAAAAAGAAGGATTTATTCCAGTCGTATTTTTTATAAAAGCTAACGAAAAAAATAAATCTATGAAAACCGTAAACTCTCTTTGCCAAAAAATTTTAAAGCTATCTATTAATAGAAAAACCTCTATTATTTCCTTAGGTGGTGGAATTGTTGGCGATATTGCTGGTTTTTGTGCTTCTATTATCTATAGAGGTCTACCATTTTTTCATATTCCTAGCACTCTTTTAGCTATGGTTGATAGTTCTGTTGGTGGAAAATGTGGAGTTAATACCAAATATGGTAAAAATACTATTGGATCTTTTTACCAACCTAAAGCTGTCTTTATTGATGTATCATTACTTAATACTCTAAGTAATAGAGATTATAAATCTGGATATGCTGAATGTTTAAAGTATGCTTTATTATTTTCTAACGATTATTTCAGTTATTTACAAAATAATAGTACTTTATTTTTAAATAAAAATCATGATTATCTCATAAATATTATTAAAAACTCTTGTGGATTTAAAGCAAAAGTGGTAGAAGAAGATGAATTAGAAACCAAAAATATTAGATATCTTCTTAATTTAGGACATACTTTTGCCCATTCTTTTGAAACTTATAACAAGTATAGAAAAAATTTAACACATGGTGAAGCGGTATCTATAGGAATTTTATTAGCTTTTAAGTTATCTAGTTTTTTAAATCTATGTAATCATGAAATTCATGATAAAATAAAGTTACATTTGCAAAAAATAGGTTTACCAACAGATATCAAACAGGTTATAAAAAGAATAAAATCTGATAGAATTATTGATCTTATGGTAGTTGATAAAAAAAATCTCACTAACTTTATCACTTTAATTTTAGCAAACGATATTGGTGATTGCGTTGTTGATAACAATATAAAAAAAGAAACATTAAAAGAATTTTTTAAAGAGGTTTTATAAATGGATATTATTACTGCTGATAATTTTAGCGTAGAGTATGTAACAATAATTATAAGTGTAATATGCTTACTTCTTTCTGCTTTTTTCTCTGCCAGTGAAACAGCAATCATGAGCATTTCAAAATCTTATCTTTTATCACAATCACAACAAGGCAAAAAAAGAGCTATCATCCTTAGCAATATGCTTAAAGATCCTAACAATATGATTACCTCTTTGCTAATCGGTAATAATGTTACTAACATCTTTTTTACTACATTAATTACAACTGCTGTAATTAAAATTCTAGGTGATGGTTATACTTTAATAATCGGTTTATCTATTACTTTTTTAGTACTAGTTTTTGGGGAAATATTACCTAAAACTTATGCTTTTTCTAAACATAATAATGTCGCTATTATTTTATCTCCTTTTATATTCGTTTTCATTTTTATATTAAAACCTATAAGTATTTTATTTTTATCTATCAATAAAATCTTTCTTAAATTTCTTGGAATTAATAATAATTCTAATAATATTGCAACTGTAGATAATTTAAGAGGTGCAATAGAGATGCTAGAACGTGAAGAAGAAAGTCAAAATATCACATCTCAAGAAAAAGAAATGTTACATAGCGTTCTAGATTTAAATGAATTAGCTGTAGCTGATATTATGAATCATAGAAAAAATGTATTATGTATAGATATAGATGATAATATAGAAGAAAACCTTGATATCATAATAAACTCTGCTTACAATAGAATTCCTGTTTTTAAAGATAAACCTGAAAATATAATCGGAATTATAAATGTTAAAGATGTATTTAGAGCCTACAAACAAAATAGAGAAGTAAAACTTAGTGATCTTTTAAAAACTCCTTATTTTATTCCTGAAACTACGGATGTTATAGATTTATTAATGTTTTTTAGAGAAAAAAATGAGCGTTTGGCACTAATTGTTGATGAATACGGTAGTTTTATGGGAATTTTAACTCTTGGTGATATTTTAGAAGAAATCACAGGAGATTTAAAAAATATAGAACAATCTAAAGAAAATGAATATGTACACAAAATTGGAGATAGTTATCTTGTAGACGGTGATTATAAAATAAGAGACCTCAATCGTAAAATGTCTTGGAAACTTCCTGATGAAGAATTTACAACAGTTGCTGGACTAATATTGTATGAAACTGGAAAAATCCCTAATGTGGGTAATGCTTTTGTGCTTTATAGCTTTAAGTTTGAAATAATCGAAAAAAAACGTCACCAGCTGGTAAAAATAAAAATTACTCCTATTGAATGAAGTAATTAATTTATAGATATTGTTTAAATCAGCTAAAATTGTTAATAAAATCACAAGTATAGATTGATTAAAAGACGTTACATAAATTTGCTAATAATTAAAACCATTTTTCTAATTATTTACTGTTTCATAAAAATTAGCTCTTATTATTTTTTTAATAAATTAGGTTTATTACAATATGCTTAAAAATATTTAAAACATTAATTTAGGAAATAATTCCATTATTTAGTTCAAAAATAATAATCTACCTATATTTTATATATAAAATAATTGTAAAAGATTATTACAAAAAATTGAGGTCATTATTATTTATTATAAAGTTCAGATTATATTATTATTTTTAACACCCAATAAATGTGTAAGATTCAATTATTATATAATAAAAAGAGTAAATACCAAGAAACATAAACACAATATTCTAAATATTTTTTTATATTATTGTAATAAACGTGATAATAATAGTGACACTTTAAGATAATAGTTTGTGCCAAAAAACTAAGCCCTAAAACTTATAGTAGATTATGCAAATAATTATAAAAAATAAACCCAACAATAAAAAGACATGAAAACAATTAGTTAAAAAATAATAACTAGCTATAATTTTTATGGATATTATTGAGTTATTTATTCTATAAAAACTGTATTTTGTATATAATTGCTCAATTAATTATATAATAACTTAATACAACAATCATCCTTACAAAATAAAATTATACACTAGTTACTTTAGAACCAATAAATTTTTTAATTTTCTTTAATTCTGGAGATAATTGAGAATCTTTAACACTATCGATCCAAGAATCTAAACCACCTTTAAAATCAATAGTTTTAATAGCATTCGCAGAAAGTCTTAATCTAAAACTTTTTTGTGCTATATTACTATAAAAAGAAGTTACTTGTAAATTTGGTAAAAATCTTCTTTTAGTTTTATTATTAGCATGAGAAACATTATTTCCGCTCATTGGTCTTTTATGAGATACACTACACTTTCTTGTCATCTTTTTAATTCCCTTTATAAACCACCCAGTGCATATAAGCAAAAGGCATAATAGAAGTAAGCCAATACCTCTATTAAATAATTCTAACCATTTATAATTACATATAAATTACAAATTTGTCAATAATTTTTTATAAAAATATTTAATAAAGGTTAATCTTAATTAAACACAACAAATAATCATTGAATATATAAAATATAAATTCTATTATAATCAAATGAATTAATACAGTAACTATAAGAATTATTTAATAAAAAATAAAAATTCATAATTGAGTATCACAATCTTTTCTATTTCTAAAAATAATTATTCAACTAAACTAAAACTTTCTTTATCTACTCAAACCTAAGTTGTTCAAGAAAAAAACTTATAATATAATAGTAAAGTATAAGTTAATAACCCTATATTCCTTCAAATAATATTACATACCTATCAAAAAAATCTCTATTAAAATAGAAATTTAATTATATAATAACAAATAAAACCATATCCCTAGATATTAAAAAAATTAGATTTTTAGATAATTTATAATTTTTAAAGAAAACTAAAAATATGAATATACCAAAAACTACTAAACATTATTAAAATACGAATTTATATCAAAAAAATATAATTTTCACTAACTAAAGATATTAGTTCACAAAAAATTTGGCATATTTTGTATATAAATATAGGCAATTAATATATAAAATAAACCTATTTATTCAAGTATCTAATTATTTTTGCATAATATTTATTAGTATAATTGTATATTTATTGTCCTCTTCTAATACTTTAATATATTAAAATATTAAAAAATATTAGAAGAATTTTCAAATTACAATCCAAATTGATTCCAAATTTCAGTATTTTTAATTTCAGATTTAATTTCTTCAACAATATTTATTTTAGAAGAAAGCAAACCACTTATAAAACCTTTTTTAGATTCAATATAATTTATTTTTACTTTATCTCCAAATAAAGATTTTAGCTTATGATCAACACTAATAGCAATATCGTCAATCAATCCTTTCTCTAAACCTTGACTAGCAACCCAAAACTCACCACTAAATAGCTCATCATGATCTACCTTTAGCTTTTTATTTCGTCTACTCAAAACCCAATCTTTAAAATGTTTATGTACCTCAGATAACATATTTTTTAATCTCTCAATATCAGCCTCTTTTTCAGGTTGAAACATATCTAAGCTAACTTTATTTTTTCCAGCAGTATGTACTCTACGAGATATTCCATATTTTTTTATAAATTCATCTAAACCAAATCCAGCATATAAAACTCCTAGTGAACCAACAATTGAACTTTTAGAAAGTGCATAAATATCATTGCTACTAAGTGCTAACCAATACCCACCAGATGCTGCTACATCTTCTACAAAAGATATTGTTGGAATTTTAGTTTCTTTGGATTTTTCTCTAATATAATTAGCAATCATTTCTGATTGTACAGGAGATCCACCTGGAGAATTAATTAACAAAGCAACAGCAGATGCTTTTTTATTAGCAAAAGCCTTATCTATGTTTTTTTTGATACTAGATAAAGATAAATTTTTTCTACCACCTGAGCTAATAACCCCAGATAATTTAAGCACATTCACTTGTTTTTTTTTGCCTTTAAACATTTCAATAACCTTATTTCTTACTAATTACTATTGGTAAAAAGATGAAGCATCTCTTAAAATTTTTTCTGCACGCTCTGTATATGTAGTATCGTTTTTATGCATAACAATACCATAATGTAAAATAGTATTGTTTTGTGATCCTAATTTTTTTGCTATAACAATAAACCTTTTTGCTGGTTTATTCTCATAAGAATATATTGGATTAATCTCTATATTTCCCCAATATTTGGGAATTAGTAGATCTAAAGTTTCTTTTAACCTCTCTGATCTTTGAATTATATATAAGTTTCCTTTATTTTTAAGATTTTTAAAAGCAAAATTAATGAAATCTTTTAATTTTGCCTCCCCTTCTATATTTCCTTGTTGTTTCAAGCTAAAATCTTGTTTATTTTCATAATTTTTATAATAAGGAGGATTACTCATTATGCTATCAAATTGAAAATCAAAAATATTTTTATCTAAAACGCTACCTTTCTTAGGAACATATTTAGATAACAAATTATTTTCGGTTGCATTTTTAAAAGATAATTGATAAAAATAATCATTAATTTCCAAACCGTAAACTTCTATATGGGATATTCTACTGGCTAAGCACAAACTAGCAACTCCAACCCCACTTCCCATATCAAGAATTTTATGATTTCTAGCAGCCTTAATAATTGATGCTAACAAAACAGCATCAGTACCAGATTTATATCCTAAATTATTTTGATATGCTTTGATTTTTCCAAAAAGAAAAGAATCAACATTTATATTTTCACTCATAAACTATATTGTACTTTATTTTTTGCTATAAAAGTCTTATCATATAATGATATTACTATAATTTAAGAAATAAGGAAACTATGGATAATAATTTTGCAAGTGTTGCACTTAAGATAAAAGAGATTTTATCTGAAGAATTAGAAAGTGTAAATAGTATTATTTTAGAAAAAATGCAAAATAAGGTAGAATTAATACCTCAAATAGCTTCACATATAGTTGCATCAGGAGGTAAAAGGATCCGACCTATTATCACAATTCTTTCTGCAAAATTATTTAAGTATAATAAAGATAATAAACATATTTTATTAGCTGCTTGTATAGAATTTATTCATACTGCTACTTTATTACATGATGATGTGGTAGATGAAAATAATTCCCGCAGAGGAATAGCAACATCAAACAATATATGGGGTAATAAGGCTAGTGTTTTAGTTGGTGATTATCTATTTACAAAATCTTTTGAATTAATGGTTGGTTCTGAATCTCTTGAGATTCTTGAAGTATTATGCAATGCATCTTCTGTGATCGCTCAAGGTGAAGTTATGCAATTAGCTTATACTAATGATATCAACATAACTTTTAAAGACTACGAAGACATCATTTTTGCAAAAACAGCTTCTCTTTTTGCAGCAGGAACAAAAGTTGGAGCTATGCTTAGTGGTACATCAATAGAAAATATTGAAAATATTAATCAATATGGCACTAATTTAGGAATAGTTTTCCAAATTATGGATGACATTTTAGATTATTCTAGCACCGAACAATATTTAGGAAAAGGAATAGGTACAGATTTTAAAGAAGGAAAATTAACTCTTCCTATTATATTAATTTTACAAGAATGCAGTGATGAAGAAAAAAAATTCTTTCAACGCACCTTTGGTAAGCTAAATCAAAATGAAAATGACTTTGAACAAGTAATTGAGTATATAGAAAAATACAAAACTATAGAGAAATCTATTGCCATATCTCAAATTTATGTAGAGAAAGGATTACAAAACTTAGAGAACATTGACTTAACAAATGAATATAAAAAATTGTTTAAAGACTTGTTAGTATCTTCCGTTATTAGAAAAACATAATTCTATTAAAAAACGAGATCGCCATATTTTGCAATATCATTATTATTATTATCATTAATTACATAGGAAATAAATTTTATTTTTAATGTAGTATAAACATATAAATTGTATTATAAAGTCATAATTTTCAAACTATTATGGTGATTTACTAATATATCTAATTAAAAAAATTCATAAAAAATTTTGTAATTTGTTATCTTTAAATAGATAAAAATTAATATAAAAATATCATATTACAACCAATTATCTCATAATAACAAACAAATATATTTTCAAATAAAAACCTATTAGATATTTTTAATAGTCAAAAATCAACGTAAAAAAGTGTCCGTAAAAAATATTTTTATTGAATTCAACAATACTTCAAAATATTTTAGCTTTTAATTATCTTTTTTCTCTTCAACTAATAGTTTCTTTTTTTTAACAACCACTTTTTGATAAACTCCACCAAAATATGTAGTTTTTTTCCATTCGTATTGATTAGTTTTCGTTGTAAAATCTTTAATTTCACGCTCCCACATAGAATTAGCAAAAGGTTCTAGGGTAAAATTAATAAATCTTAAAATTTGTCTTACAGGATTAAAATATGATGGGTTATGATAATCAATAAATACAATTTGCCCATCAGTTTCATCTATAACTCTTAAGGCATTTTCTATAATACGTTTTTTTAGTGGATCTGGAACTTCATGGAGTAAGAAATAAATTCCAATAGTATCATACTGTTTACTATAATACTCCCCTGCATCTTGTAACCACATATCTATATTTTCTTCTCCATCAACACCCTTCAATTTAATTGCCGCTCTTTTTAACTGATGAGGAACAACATCTATAATATCTAAACTTCCATTAACAGCAACCTTTTCAGCTAGTTTTCTAATTATGTTTCCATAAACATGGGCAACCTGCAGAACTCTATCCGTTGGTTTTATTTCTTCCAAATATGCTCTCATTAATTTCCAACCCTGACCAAAAAGGATTGTATGATAAACAAGACGATTATCTAAAAGATCAATATTTTTTGGTTTTACATATGCCCAAGAATACACATCTACTAAATATTCTGGTATCTTATGCTTATTAAGCTCATGGATAGAGTCATCTTCTAAAATTGGAATTCCATCTTTATCAAGTTTCATATCAGATTTAAGATCTTTTTCTATTTCTTTCATTTCTTCTTTAGAGAAATCAAATTCTAAAATATCTTTAGGAGTAGAATTATCTTCTGTTTTTATCTCTATAGATTTTTCAATTTTTTTTATTTTATCTTCAGAGAAAGTAAAGTCTAAAATATCTTTAGAAGAAGATTCATCAGTTTTTGTGTCGTTGTTGTCTGAAATACTTTTTTCTTTGTTTTCTATAGGTTCTTTATTATTCATGTTTAATGATTCTCTTATACTTTGACATATAAATATATGATATACAAAATAATAATTAAATTCACTATTTTTTTTAATTATTTTAATTATAATATAACTTATATGAAATAATAGGGATTACTATATAATTGCAATATACCATTTAATGGGTATACTTAAATAATTGTTGATTAATAAGGTATTAATATATGATAGATTTTAATGGTGTTGACAAGGATGCTAAGATAGTTGTAGCTTTATCTGGTGGAGTAGATAGTAGCACGACAGTGGCTCTTCTTAAAGAAGCAGGATATAGAAATATAATAGGTATGACACTATTATTACATGAAAATAATTTAGATAAAGGTATTATTTCTAAGGATCAAAATATAATTACAGATTGCAAACAAATTGCAGATAAATTAAACATAGAACACCATTTTATAGATATTAAAGATTTATTTATGAAAGAAATTATAAACCCATTTTTAAATGGCTATATGGAAGGAATTACATTTAATCCTTGTATAAAATGCAATAGAGTAATTAAATTTGGCACAATGCTAGATGAAGCTAAGAAACTAGGAGCAGATATTTTAGTTACAGGACACTATATCAAGTGGGGGTTTGGAGGTGATGGACAAGGATCTATTTTTAGAGGTAAAAGTGAAATAAGAGATCAAAGTTACTTTTTATCTCAAGTAAAAAAAGAATCCCTAAAATATATTAGGTTTCCTCTTTATAGTTATACTAAAGAGATTGTGAGGTCAGAAGCTGAAAGATTTGGTCTTCATGTTGCACAAAAAAAAGCTTCTAATGATATTTGTTTTGCTGGAATTGGATCTTATTCTGATATTGTAAACACTCAAAATAAAGAAATCATCAAAGGAGATATTGTTAATTTAAAAGGTGAGGTATTAGGTCAACATTATGGTATACATAACTTTACAGTTGGGCAAAGAAAAGGTATAGGTATTGGTGGATTTAATCAACCTTTATTTGTAGTAAAAATAGATGCTGATAATCATACAATTATAGTTGGAAATAAAAAAGATCTAGTAGTTCGTGAGTTTATGCTTAGTGATGTTAATTGGCTAGGAGAACAAGATTTTACTTTTGATAAAATTACATTATTTGCTAAAGTTAGAGCCTCTCAAATTCTAAAAGAAGCGGATGTTTATCCTATGGAAAATGGTAAAGCCAAAGTGGTATTTAAAGAAAATATATTTGGTGTTGCTAGGGGACAGATATGTGCTTTTTATGATGAAGAAAGATTATTAGGTGGTGGATATATTTAGTAAATATATCTTTGGTTGTATATTTATAAAATAAGGAATTAATTATGGTTGGTAATCAAAAAGAATCTAAAAATAGCGTAAAAATAAAAGATTTTTTATTAAAGGTTTTTTTTAAAACAAAATCTATAACTTTAGATCTTTTTAAAATTATGATACCTATAATTCTTAGCATAAAAATCCTTCAAGAAATTAATATACTAGACTATATAGTACTTCCTTTTAATTATATTATGCAAATTGTTGGTCTTCCTGAAATTTATGCTTTAGCTTGGATTGGAGCAATATTTAATACATCATATGTTGCAATGACTTTAATTGCTGTATTTTTTCAAGAACATCCATTAACCGTAGAACAAGTTTCTGTTTTAGGTATTATGATATTAATAAGCCATGCTTTATTCATAGAAGGTGTTATTGTTCATAAATTAAGGTTGAATGCTTTTTTTAATACAATTTTAAGATTAAGCTCATCTTTTATTGTTGGTTATTTAGTTCATATTTCTGCTCAATATTTTGGTTGGATGCAAGAAGAAGCTACGTCTCCTTTTTACATTGAAACAGAAATCTATGGTAAAACTGTTATAGATTTATATAATGCTGGAGTATTAAGTTCAGATTTTAATATTTGGTTTAAAAATATTCTGCTATGGTTTTATTCTCAATTAAAAACTTTTTGCTTAATTGCTATTGTTATTTATACAATTTTCTCTTTAGTTCAATTATTAAAAGATTTCAATGTTGTTGGTAAGATAGATTCTTTATTTAAACCCTTTTTCTCTATTATGAAAATAAGTAAAAAAAATTACACTGCCACTTCTATTTGCTATTTAATAGGACTTTCTTACGGATATGGTGTACTGAAAGAAGAAAGAGATAATTCTAAATTTTTCAGAAGAGATCAGCCATTTAAAGTAGTTACTTTTTTATCGCTTGCTCATGCAATAATAGAAGAAGGATTGATTTTTGTACTCTTAGGAGCAAGTCCATGGGTTGTAGTTTTAGGTAGAACTCTTTGGGGATTAGTAATAACTATTATACTGTCGTGGCTTATTTTACCTAGATTAAGTACAAAAAATAAACACAAATATTTATATAAAAAATAATTAAATATACTTTTCAAAGGAAGTGAAAAATATGTTAGATATGAAATTAGTTAGAAAAAACCCAGAAATAATAAAAGAAATGTTAAAAAAACGCAACATGGATTTATGTATAAATGAATTACTAGAAATTGATACAAAACTACGAGAAAAACAACAAAAAAGTCAAAAAATATCTGCTGAAAGAAATAGATTATCTAAAGAAATTGGCATATTAAAGTCTCAAAAAAAAGATGTTACAACCTTATTAGAAGAAGTTGCAAAATCTAAGTCTTTAGAAGAAACTTTAGTTAATGAAACTAAAGAGCTTGAAGCCAAAATCAAAGATATTTTATTATATTTCCCTAACATTCCTGATGATAGTGTTCCATTTGGTATTGATGAAAATGATAATGTTGAGATTCGTAAAGTAGGAGAAATTAAAAAATTTAATTTTACCCCTAAAGAACATTACGAATTAGGTTTTGATTTAGGTATGATGGATTTTGAAAAAGCCGCTGAAATGGCAGGAAGTAGATTTGTTATACTAAATTCAGACTTATCACAATTAGAAAGAGCTTTATATTGTTTTATGCTAGATTTACATACTAGAAATCATGGATATAAAGAACATTCAACTCCTGTGATTTTAAGAAAAGAAGCCCTTTTTAATACATCACAACTTCCAAAATTTAGAGAAGATTTATTTAAAACAACAGATAACAGATGGTTAATTTCAACAACAGAAATCCCTTTAACCAATATATCCGCAAATACATTTGTAGAAAGAAAGGATCTTCCAATAAGAAGAACTGGTCTTTCTTTATGTTTTAGAAGTGAAGCAGGAAGTGCGGGACGTGATACTAAAGGTATGCTAAGGCAACATCAGTTTTATAAAGTAGAAATGGTATCTGTTACAGAGCCAAAAAAATCTATGGAAGAGTTAGAAAATATGTTACTCTCAGCTGAAGAAGTTCTTAAACAACTACAAATCCCTTACAGAGTAGTACTACTTTGTAGTGGAGATATGGGATTCTCAAGTGCTAAAACTTACGATATAGAAGCATGGTTACCGGGACAAAATACTTATAGAGAAATATCTAGTTGCTCTAATTGTACAGATTTTCAAGCAAGAAGAATGAGTGCAAAAATTAAAGATAAAGATGTAAAAGACTATCCATATGTTCATACTTTAAATGGATCAGGTTTGGCCGTAGGTAGAACTTTAATAGCAGTACTAGAGAATTATCAACAAAAAGATGGAAGCATTTTAGTACCCGAGGTTTTACAAAAATATATGGGTAAAACTATTATAAAAAAGTATTAAGATTCTTTAGGTGATTTATATAATAGAATTATTTAAAATAAATTACAATAATTATATTATAATTAGTAGACTATTATAAATAATGGCACTTAATTATTTATATTTTTATTATAAAAATAATCTGTCGTATATTATTTTAATTGAAATAAACCTAAATTGCTGTCTTGTACTTATTAATAAGTACTTTAAATATCTATAAAATAACTGTTTTAAAATAGTAATAACATATCTAAATAGTATTGAATTCTTTTAAAGAAATTATGTTATCATAATTAATATTTTTTAGTTTTTTACTTTTAAGAGTTAGTATTTGTTGTATTTCTTCTTTTGACTTTGTTATAGTTAGAATCTTAAAATTATAATCAAAAACTAATGAATATAATCCGATATTTTGAGTTCTTCTTTTAGATTGTTTTGTTTGAATAATTACTTTATTTTCCAAAAAATCTCCAATTAAAGAATTTTGTCCATAACAAGTAAACAATAGTTAACTGGCATTTTTCCAAATTGCCATTGCTAAATATAATTTAGCACTTTTGAAAGCTTCAGTTTTTTATAAAGTTGTATCGTTAAATTTTGCATTCCAATTGTTAGCAGAAAAACTAGCTGATTTTACTTCTAAGAAACTAGCTGATTTTACTTCTAAGTACTTTGAGTTATTTGAATTTTTACAATCAAACCCATATTTATTAGTATTAACTAAATCAAAACCTAAATAACTTCCACAAATTGAATCTCTTAACTCATTTATAAAAGTATCCGTATCATGTTTTTGGTAATTTTTTTGTACATTATCAACTTGTTGTAAAACTTCTAATCCTTCAATCATAAAATTATTATTAATTTTTACAAAATTCCCTTTGTGAAATAAATTATTCATAATTTACTCATAAGTTGTTAGTATATAATCTTGTTCTTTATTGTTTAATTCTAAATAACGATTTATTCTATATTTTAATATTTCACTAATATCTGGTTGAATATTGTGTTTTTTGCAAGTTTTATATAGGTTACTATTAGAGCTTATATCTTCCTTTTTTTGTATTAATAAGTACTTATTATTCCTATTGTTTTCGGAATTAACTTCGTAAACCGCTTGAGCTGTAGTCCCACTACCTGCAAAAAAATCTAATATATTATCATTTACATTAGTAGAAATTAAAATAAGAAATTTTATTAGCTCAACAGGTTTAGGAGTATCAAATATTTCATCTAATCCTAATTTTTTTAAATTATTAGTTCCTTGTCTTGAAAAAAAATTCAAAATAGATGGAACATTATCAAAAGATTCTACTAAATATTTTTTTTCATATGGTCTGCCATCTCTAAAAAATAATCTATCATTATTATATAAATTAATAAATTTTTTATCACTTACCCAACCTCTTTTATTTAGGGCGTTAAGTTTTAAATTTATTTCTGGTATAGAAACATCTCTTGGCTTGTTAGGAGTAGATAAATCCATAGGAAAAAATATATTGCCATTTTTATCTATATGATTATAATTTTTTAGCCATGAAATATTATTTTTTTTGCATATTTGTGATATTATACTATTTATTTCTTTGATGGCTACCTCATAACCTTGTATTTTTATTATTTCATCAACTTTTTTAGATAGTTTTAATATTATAGATTTATCTTTAGTAATTGATAATCGACTAATTTTAAAAGGTTTAACATTTTTTTTATTTTTTGAAAAACAAAGAATATACTCATGAACTGTATTTATATGTTTCGAATTACTTCTTTGGGATTGTTTAGTTATAAACATACCTATAAAATTATCTTTTCCAAATACTTCTTCACAAATAATTTTTAAATTAGCTTGCTCATTATCATCTATACTTATAAAAACAACACCATCTTCTGTTAAAAATTTTTTTGAACTAACCAACCTCTCTTTAATAAAAGATTTCCATTGCTGAGCATTATATTTATCAAAGTAGCTTTTATCCCTTTGTGTATTATAAGGAGGATCTATATAAATCATTTTAATGTTATTATGATATATTTTGAGATTATCACTTTGCATAACTTGCAGGTTATTTCCTATAAAAATATGATTTTTCACTATTATTCCTAATTTTCTACAATAAAAAGCAAGATATTCTAAATTATTATGTTTGATAAGTCCATTTTTTTTTGATTATTATATTTTTTATAAATCAACAAAAATTATTACTAAATATTTAATCATTTTTCTATTAAACTTAGTTATAATAATTTTAAGAATTACATAAAAAATTTTACCTACTAAATAGTATAGTCGGTTATTATTAATTTACTATGTAAGGAATAATAAAAAAATTGGGATTATCTTGCATTTATCAGATAAAAAATAACCTTCCTTTCTAAAGAAATATAAATTCTTATATATTGCTTTAGAAAGGAAGGTTATTTTTTTATTTTGTCACCATATCATTTGGATGCTTTCCCTACAGTAGTATCATTTACTGTAGGAGTCGCTGTATTGTTTTCTTGTCCTTTTGTAGTATTTTTACCTTCTGATTCTTCTACCGATTTTTTAACATCCTCTGCGGATACTGAAGTTACAGGAAGATCTTTAGGGTCAACTAACTTCTCTAATTCTCTCATTGCTTCAGGAGTTAATCTTACTTCTGTAGACAGACCTTGCTCAAGAACACTTTGCTCATCTACTATAACATTTACATAATCTAATCCTGTAGCTTTTAAAATAGAATCGGGAGATTGTTCGCCTTTTCTAATATCGGAAAGCGCTTTATCTATATTCATAGTATCTCTTTGAAATACTCTAATAGTAGCAAGCTCACCTTTTTTCTTATTAAGCTCTCTAGCTTTAGTATATAAAACATCCATTCTTTCAGGAGTTAAGGCTTCTGGACCTGAATAAGACGGATATAAAACACTATTAGAATTAACATTTAAAATTTTAAGAGCTAAAGTTTGTTCTGGAGTTTTTCTGGTTTTTAACTCTAATAAATAATTAGGATATTTAGATAACGCAGGATGATAATAAGAAGAATCTAAGTTATTAGATGTACCTAATACAATATCCGAAACATTAAATTTAGAAATATCTGGAGTCATAATATTTTCTCTAACTAAAAAGAAATCTTTTATTATAGAATCAAAAACATTAATAACATTTTCCCTTTTAGCATACCTAGAAGCTAACAGAACATACCTAATACCAAAAGTTTTAACTGCAGTATTAACCGTGATATATGGCTTTTCCCAAAAATTATCTGAAGAAATTTTCTTTTCATTTTCAGTCGCATAAACATCGCTACCTAATAATGTATTATTATTAGATTTTCCTTTAATTCTATTTAAGGTATCTTCTTTAATTATTAATTCTTTGTTTAGATAAACTGCTTCTTGTTTCTTTTTTTCTACCACATTAGATTTACTGCTAAAATTTAGAAAAGAGAAAAATGATGATAAAGGCGAACCAGAAGAAGATTCATCTTGTTGTAATTTATTTTTATTCATTTTTCTAGCTAAAATTTCAGCTTCTTTTAGTTTTTTCTCTTCTCTTTTTTTCTTAAGTTCATTAATTTTTTTTGTTCTTTCTTCTGCTCTTTGTTTTTTAAGCATCTCGGATTTGTTTTCTCTTGCTATACGCTCTTTATCTCTAGCAGTAACCTTACTATCCATAACTTTAGAATCGTTTACATTTTTTTCCGACAAAGAATTAGATGAATAATCATTTATATTTATTTTAACTTCTTTAGAAGAAGTATTTTTTTCTAAAGATCTTTTATATGCGCTTTCTAATGCAATGTAAATTTCCAAGTAATTTAGAACAGAACTTACAGGATAGTACCCTACAACATTAGCAACAGAGAAGAAATCTGTTAGAGCAATTATTTCTGATAAAGTACTATCTGATAAGGTTAATGGATTAATAACGTAAGAACATTCTTCCATAGCTTTTTCTAAATTATCAGGAATTACACCTCCAAAATAAATAAAAACATCTATATTTGTAGGTTCACAAACAGTCTTACGGGCAGATTCTATTGAATTCATATTTACAAAAACATATCTATAAGAATGTCTAGGAAAAACTTTGGCTAAAGTACGTTCAAATATAAATCTACTTTGCTGGTTTATATAACCTACCCTAATTGTTTTATCTTTTTTAATAGCTGATAAATGCTCATAACTAAAAATATTACTCATAGAGTTTACAAACATAAACATATAATCTCCATTCAAATACATCATCGTATCCAATTCTGGAGCTAAAGCTATCGCACCCCTACCCTTTTTATATTGAGAATAAACATCATCTCTTACAACAATGAAATCAGCATTAACACCCACTTTTTCATAAAGGTCTGAATTTTGTCCCCTTCTGATAACAGAAGGAATATTAGCTAAGTTAGATTCTGGATATACCAAACAATCTATATTTTCACTTCCTAAGTTAATTAAACTACATAAATCCATCGTATTGGTATAGCTGAATGTGTCAATACCCTCTGATACAAAAAATATAGGGTTTTTAAAATTTAAAATATTTTTGTTTTTACCATCAATATCTTTATTGTAATCAGAAATAACTCCTTCTTGTATAACTTTGATTCTAGTTTTTTGATCTTTTTTTGGTAAGCTAAAGCTAGAATCTAAATCTAAAAAAACTCCCGTATCATTAATTTCGCTTCTTAAGATCTCTTCTTCAAATAGATCAAATTCATTACTATTTTGTCGTCTATATTCTTCTGAATACAGAACATCTATTTCATTTTTTTCTCTAAGTTTTTTATTGTTTTTTTCTTCTTCTTCTTTTTGTATTTCTAATACTTTTGGATCTATGTATTTACTAGATTTTTTTTTAGGATTACTTGATAGATTATTATCCGCTGCCATCAAAAAAGTAACAGAAAAAACTATACTAATTATTGTGAAAAAAACTATTCTTGAAAAATTTTGCACTATCTTTATAATCATTTTTTTGTAACCATCACCTATTTAACAAATCCTGAATTTTTTTGCAAAAACTAAATAATAGTTTATCATTATTAAATAATTAATGCAATTGCTTAATATCATTAGTAAACAAAAAAACTATACTTTATATATTGTTTAGAATATAATAAAAAGTGTTATTGAGTATATAATTTAGAATTATTATGTAAATTTATAATAAATATAAGGAATATTATGGATATTAATTTAGAAAACTATATTGCAAAAATACCCAATTTCCCTAAAAAAGGAATTTTATTTTATGATATCTCTCCTCTTTTAGTTGATCCTAAAGCATGGAGTGAAACTGTTTTGCAATGTTCTAATCTAGTAAAAAGCATGAATCCTACTATCCTTGTAGCATTAGAATCTCGCGGTTTCTTTTTAGCTGGTGCCGTTGCTAAAGAATTAAAATTAGGATTTGTTCTTGTACGTAAAAAAGGAAAATTACCAGGTAAGATTTTTTCTTATTCTTATAATTTAGAATACGGATCTGATACACTAGAGATTGAGCAAAAAATTATTCCCACTAATTCCAGGGTTGTTATCTTAGATGATCTACTAGCTACTGGTGGAACTTTGAACGCCTGTCAAAAATTAATAAGCTTAACAAGCTCCTCGGTGGTTGGTGCTGTATGTATCTTAGAATTACTAGATTTGAAAGGCAGAGAAAAGTTCAATTTCCCTATAAAAACCTTACTTAAATATTAATTATTAATTTTTATCTAGATTTTCATCGATTTCTCCCTAGCCTAAAGAGATAGATAATCTATATCTTTAGACTATAAGTATTTAATTAGTTTCTTTATTTATAGTAATTACTCTTTGAGGAAATGGTATGTCTATATTTTCTTCCATAAATTTTTGGTGAATTTTTTTATATAATACCGCCCTTACCTTAAATTGACTTCCTGCAATTGTTTTTATTTTACATACAACATTTACACTGCTATCTGCTAAACCTATAACTCCACCAATTTCTATTATAGATATAATCAGGTCTTTTAATTCAGGATCAGATTGCATCTCTTTACCAATATCTTTTAATGTTTCAAAGACTTTATCTATATCGCTACCATAAGCAACACCAACCTCTACTGAAGCATATGAATAATCTTTTGTACAATTTACAATCACACTTATGTTCTTAAAAGGAGTCATAACTAAATTACCAGAAGAATCTCTTATTTTCACATAAACCATACTAATTTCTTCTACTACTCCTAGCTTACCATTTAATTCTATAAGATCATTTAAGGCAAAACTGTTCTCCAACAAGAATATAATTGAGTTAAATAAATTTTGTAAAATATCTTTCATACCAAAGGCGACTAAAACAGTAAGAATGCCAGTACTTGCTAAAAGTGCCGGTAAAGATATTCCAAAAAATGAAATTGTTGAAACTAATAAAATAATTATAAAAAGAATTTTATATGGTTTCTGAATAATCTTATATAAAGTTAATATCTTTCTTAAATTAGGAACATCTCCTGATAAAGCTACATTATATAGGTATTTTTCTATAAACAATACAATAATAAAAGTTATAATTATCAATAAACAAAAGGCTAAAAGTGTACTAAGTATTATCTGAACTATATAGTATGAAGATAATTCCATTAAACTACTTAAATAGGTTGTTTCAAACATTTTATCAAAGAATTTAAGATAAAGAAAAATAAATCCAACTCTATATATTATCTTAAAAAACTTCCAAAAAACATTTAGATTTATGATTTGTAAGTTTGTTTTATTAAATGCTATTTTTAAAACTTTTTGTGATTTGTTTTCTATCTTTAATACTATTTTATTACTAATTAATGTTCCTATATATGATTGTATTAGATAAATAAACATCATTCCCATAATAACTAGTAATATTCTTACTATGACCGATTTTGTGATACTTGGATCTAAAAATAATATAGAAACTAAATAGAAATACGCAAGAATATAAAAAAATGTTACAGAATATTTTTGTATAGAAATAGATAGTCTCTTATAAGAATGCAGAGTTTCTTTAACCTCTTTAATATTTATCTTTTTGAAAAAAAGTCTAAATTTTAAAGCCGATAGTAAAGAAATACATCCAAACAAAATTACATTTAGCTTTACTAAAGCATAATTCTCTAATATTAAATATATAGATGAAAAACACAAAAAGATATATACATAATACAATAATATTGTTATCCATAATTTCAATTTTAACAATATTTTTTTATTAGTATTATAAAAAACTAATTGTAAAAATTTTAGTAACAATTGTAATACGACAAAGAAAATTATTATATTTATAATTGATTCAGGAATTAGTCCATAATTAATGTAATAAACATTAATCTTTACTAACTCTGCTATTAAAAATGGAGGTATTATAATTGGCAAGAATAACTTTATATTAATAAAAAATAAAAAAATATGATTTTTTATTAAATTTTTTTTCTTTTTATATCTTGTAAAATCTTTTATATAATGACTAACCCCATAAAATTTTGAGTAGAAATAATCTAACACTAGCAAAGTTATAGAATATAAGGATGTAACAAAAAATAATATAAAAAGATATTGGTAATTTAAGTTGTATATATCTTCTATGAGATCATTGTAATATTTATAAAATTGCCGTCCTATCTCTAGATTTTTATACTTTTGATAAATAAAATAAAAAAGGCTTTTAAAATTATCATCTAAAGATCGTAATTGTTCTTTAGGTAGTACATCCAAGGGATTATTTACAACATCTTTATTAATTACAACAGTTTCTTGAGATTCTATACTATTAGTTATAGCACTAATTTTATTAGGATCTTTTAATATTTGTAAAAAATCACTTATAACTTTTTTATCTTCTTCTGTAATTTCTGTAGTTTTAGAAATATCAGTATTGGCACTTAATTTTTCATTTGACCAAAAACTTAAAAAAAATAATAAAAACAATACTATACATGTATACTTTAAATATTTGGTTATTTTATCTTTACTCATGAATACACTACTAATATATATTTTAATAATATTACATTATATATTCTATACATAGATTACATGATTATACAATATAGATATTTATATACACAATATAAAAACAATAATTTTTAAAAGTCTACAACTATAAGTTTCACTAAAAAAAAGAAATATCTTTATAATGATAACATATTTGGTTGAATATTTATTTTGAGGTGTTATTTTGCTTAGAATACAAATGGAATTTTGATATCTTTGAATAAAACCACAAATTAATAGTGGAGCTAAAGTATGATAATTCTAAATATAAAAAATGTCAGACTTTTTGAGTTCATTTTATCTAATATTTACATAAAAGGTAAAAAATCAACATAAAAGAGTTATATTGTTTAATGATGTATGATTCTGTTCCACCATAAAGGAACAAATAATAGTTGTTTTTTCTATGTTAGGTACAAATTACAAAGTTATAACTACGAAAGTTCTTTTAATTTTTTTAAAACCTCATCTTCATGACCATCTACTTTTACAGATAACCACTCTTTAATCACAATACCCTCTTCATTTATAATAAAAGTAGAGCGAGATATTTTTTTTGTACCATCTTCTTTTTCTGATAATTTTATTGCTCCTAAATTTGTTGCTAACTTTAGTTTATCATCTGATAATAAAGGAAAAGAAAGAAAATGATCCTTTCTGAATTTTTTATGAGATTTAATACTATCAGAACTAACTCCTATAATATTTGCAAAGCTCATAATTTGCGGCAATATGGCATTAAAATTGCACGCTTCCTTTGTACATCCTGGAGTATTATCTTTAGGATAAAAATAAATAACAAGTTTTTTTCCTAAAAAATCATTTTTAGAATATGATCGTTCATTACCTTGAGAATCAATCCCCCAAATCTCAAAATTAATTAATTCTTTCATCATTACCTCATTGTCTATCCCTAATATAATTCTTATTATATTATAAAATTAATAAACTATAAACTTTATTACTAATTAAGTTTATTAGAAGTGTTATTCTGAGAAAATATTTTCATTGATTAGATTAAAAATTATATACTTTCACAGAAAACATTTAAAAGTAATAAGGATTTACTTTATAAATAATCACCAACTATATTATAAAAAAAGGTAGTTATTTTTAAATATAATGATAACCTTTTTTTTGACTCACTCAAAAACAATGATATCTTTATTTCCAATAAGTTGAAATTAGATACTTTTCAGCAATTTCTTTGAATTTCTTAACTTCTTCTTCTCTCCAAGAATCATTTTTTCCTAAAACCTCTTGCATAATTGTAGCTACTTTATCAGCAACTTCTATGCATGCTTGAGAATTAATAAATAAACATCTTGTTCTTCTTGCTAAAACATCATCTAAACTGATTGCTTGTTCTTGCTCTACAGCCCATCTAACTTGTGCCTCATTTAGCGGAATCTCATCATGTAAATTATTATCAAATCCTTTTATTTTTTTTAATTCTTCAAGATCAGAGCCATATATTCTAAGAGATGATGGAATATTATAAGCTTCATTTTCTGGCAAATATCCATGAATTTTTAAATTTTTAGTTTTGGATGGTTTGTTAGGAAGTTCATCATTTTTAATTGCAAAATTTACAATTTTTTCTCCCATATGCCTATAGGTCGTCCACTTTCCACCTACAACAGAAATTAATCCTGAATCAGAAATTGAAATACTATCTTCTCTGGAAATTCTTGAAGTAGAAGATTTTGCTTTCATAAGAGGTCTAATTCCCGCATAAACGCTTGTTATATCTTCTTTTTTAATAGGTTTAGCTAAATAACTATTAGCATTATTAATAATAAGATCTATTTCAGATTTCAAAGGAACAGGATCATCTAACACATCTACAACCTTAGTATCTGTTGTACCAATAATTACTTTATCGTACCAAGGAATAAAGAATAAAACTCTACCATCGGTTGTTTTTGGAACCAACATAGCCTGATCACTACTATAAACTTCTTTATTAGCAACAATATGTATACCTTGAGCTAAAGTTACAGTTTCTTCGTGTTGACCTTTATCAAGTTCTACTACAGAATCAGAATATATGCCTGTAGCATTAAACATACACTTTGCTTTAATTGTAATTACCTTATCTGACAACTTATCTAAGGCTTTAACACCTATAATTTTGCCATTTTCTTTAATGAATTCAATTACCTTTAAATAATTTAAAGCTTTTCCTCCATTTTTTTCTAAAGTTTTAACTAAAGAAAATGCCATTCTAGCATCATCAAACTGACCATCATTATAGATAACACCCTTATTTTTATGTTTATCATCTATTTCAGGAAAATCTCTAGTCAATGTTTCTCTGCCAACAACTTTACTTAGATACTTTTTAGGGAATCCTGACAATGCGTCATAAACAATCATACCCGCAGCAAAAAAACCTTGCTTAAAAATATTCTCACATGGAATAACAAAATTCATTGGTTTTGCTAAGTGCGGAGCATTTTTATAATTTAATAATTTTTCTTTTAATGCCTCATGAACAAGAAATATATTACCTTGTGCCAAGTATCTAACTCCACCATGTAAAATTTTAGTGGATCTAGAAGATGTTCCTTTAGCATAATCATTTTGTTCTAAAAGAACGGTGGAAAAACCTCTCATAACTGAATCTACAGCAATTCCTAAGCCTGTAGCTCCTCCACCTATAACCAAGACATCAAAAACAGTATCCTCTAATGAATTTATCTTTTCACTTCTATTTGGTAACATATCTCTTTCTCCTAATACATTATTTTAACCAACATTGAGATCTACCCACTGCTTTATCCCAGTTAGCTAATAACTCTTCTCTTTGATCTTTAGACATTGTCGGAACAAACTCCTTATCAACTTTCCACATAGAAATAATTTCTTCTGCAGAATCCCAAAATTTGACAAACATACCAGCTAAATAAGCCACACCAAGAGCTGTTGTTTCTATAACTGTTGGTCTGACAACTTTTTTATTTAGGATATCTGCTTGGAACTGCATTAAAGTGTCATTTAAACTTGCACCACCATCTACTCTTAATTCGGTTAATTCTGTTCCCGAAGCATCCATCATAGCATTAAGAATATCACTAGATTGGAAAGCAATGCTTTCTAAAGCAGCTCTTGCAATATGAGCTTTAGTTGTACCTCTTGTTATGCCAACCATAGTACCTCTAGCATACGAGTCCCAATATGGAGCACCTAATCCAACAAAAGCTGGAACAAAATACACTCCTCCATTATCAGGAGATTGTTTAGCTAATGTTTCTACATCTGAGCTTTTTTGAATTATCCCTAAACCATCTCTTAACCATTGTACCACAGCTCCACCAACAAATACACTACCTTCTAAAGCATATGTTACATGTCCTTTTCTTCCCCATGCTATTGTAGTTAAGATTTTTTCTTCTTTAATTACCGGATTTTCTCTACCAATGTTTAATAAAGTAAAGCAACCTGTTCCATAAGTATTTTTTGCGTTTCCTGTTTTTAAACAAGCCTGACCAAAAGTAGCCGCTTGCTGATCTCCAGCAACACCTGCTATTTTAATATTACCCGGTAATAGATCTTCACTTATTATACCAAAATCTCCGGAACTGTCTCTAACTTCTGGTAACATGCTTTTTGGAATTCCAAATAATTCTAATAATTCATCATCCCAAGATTTATTTACTATATTATAAATCATAGTTCTACTAGCATTAGAGTAATCTGTAGCATGAACTTTCCCTCTTGTTAGATTCCATATTAACCAAGTATCTATAGTGCCAAACAATAAGTTACCTTTATCTGCCTCATCTCTAGCACCTTGAATATTATCTAAAATCCATTTGATTTTTGTAGCACTAAAGTAAGAATCTACAACAAGACCGGTTTTATTTTTAATAAACTTTTCTTTTCCTGCTTCTACTAAAGATTTACAATAATCAGCCGTTCTTCTATCTTGCCAAACAATAGCATTATAAACAGGTTTACCAGTTGTTTTATTCCAAACTACTGTTGTTTCTCTTTGATTTGTTATACCAAAAGCACCTATTTCTTTAGGTAAAGCGTTAGCTTTTGAAATAGCTTCTTGCACTGTACTAAATTGCGTAAACCAAATTTCATTAGCATCATGTTCTACCCAACCTGGTTTTGGGAATATTTGAGTAAATTCTCTTTGAGAAAGACTTTTGATATTTACTTCTTTATCAAATAAAATTGCTCTACAGCTTGTAGTTCCTTGATCTATTGATAGTATATATTTCATAGTAAATTTTCCTTATACCATATTATACAGATTATTCTTTAATAGTTAAATCAAAAACTTTAGCTCCCAAAATACCACCGACAATAGGACCAACTACCGGTACGATCCAAATACCAGTATCAAAACCAACATTTTTGAATCCCATTAGAAATACAAAAATTCTAGGCGCTAAATCACGAGCTGGATTAATAGCATACCCGTGCATACCACCAAAAGATATCCCAATAACTAAAACTATAGCACCAATAACAAATGGGAATGCAATACTTTCAGTAGCATTTTTAATAAAATTACCAGTTGCTAAAATTAAAAATACTAAAAGGAATGTACCAACTACCTGATCAAAGAAACCAGGTAAAAAACCCGCCACTGCAGGGAATGTAGTAACAATTCCTGCTGTATTTTCTAAATTAGGATCAAAACTAATCCATTTTGCATAAAACACCCCAAATACAATACCAGCACCAATAAAAGCACCAATCATTTGAGCTAAAAGGTAATGAGGAACATCACCCCAAGATATTCTACCAGAAGAAGCCATAGCTAAAGTTACAGCTGGATTTAGATGTGCACCACTTATTCTTATAGATACAATAATACCAAATGCGACAGCTAAACCCCAACCGATAACAATATTAGTATATCCACCCATTACAACACCACCTGATACAACATTATTTGGAGTAAACAGAACTGTCATTGCTACCGATCCTACACCAAAAGTTAGTATTACCCCTGTTCCTATAAGCTCAGCTATAAATGTTTTCATTTTATTATGCTTTATTACATTATCGATTTGTTTACCATTTATAAGCTCATTCATAAATGTTTTCATTTTACTATGCATAATTTAACATCTCCTTATCAGTATAAATTTTGTTACCTATATTTTTTGTAAAAAATACCTTTACAATTTAAGAATAAGCACCATTATAACACAAAAAATTAAAATATGTCAAATTCAAATCATAAATACACATAAGCATTTATAATGATAATTATACTTTTCAGCTTAAAAAATATTTGAATACAATCTATTTATTAAAAATAATTGCAATATTATAAAAATAAAATAGTTGTATTTTGTTAAATGATGATGATTTGCAAAATAGCTTACAACTAATTAGTTATTAAATATAATATAATATAATATATATCTATAATCAAAAAAAAGTTAAGAATATTCATTTACACTTTAGTTTTATGTTTTATTAATAAAAAAATAAACTCATATACAACCTATTTATTAAAAAATACAATATTTATTGACAGCCAAATATTATTGTGATACATTAGAGAAGTTGATTTATTTGACGCGGGATAGAGCAGCACGGTAGCTCGTCAGGCTCATAACCTGAAGGTCGTAGGTTCAAATCCTACTCCCGCAACCAATGCTTCTGCTTTATTATTTTCTTAATTTGTTTGTCTACAACCTACTTCAAATACTTATAGTAAACTATAGCTAAATTCTTATAAAAAGTATTTTTGTATAAAAAAAATAGAAATTATATAAAAGATAAACCCAATTTTAATATTTAGTTATTTCCAAGCAAAAATAGATAAAATATATATTATAAAACTAATGAAATAACAAAGTTTATTTCGCAATATCTATTATATAGCTAATTTGGTTTTATTTGCTGTAGTTTTTATAAAGAAAATTATACTTGTTTTTTATGTTATAAAAATAAAACCTCTTGTTTTGCTAGTAAAATATTACATCACAAAAAAGTTTGATAATTACCTAAAATAATTTGTATCATAAAAAATTGGGTTTATCTTTTATATAATTACCTTACTTTATCTTGCTATATATCTAGTAAAATTGCTTCTACTAATCAAATTAACACTATATATCTTTAAGAAAAACATGATTCATATTTTTATAAATGATACCAATACCGGATTTTGAGATCCTCTTTAGCTTTTATTTGTAATTCTTTCTATATTTTTGTTTTCTAAGATACAAACCTTACAAGAAAAAGTTTTAATACTTTTAGTACTTATGTTTAATAAGATCGCACTTTTTAGGGATTTATATTTTAATTATTAAATCTTACTTAACAGAATAGAATAACAATTTTCGACACAAGTAACTACATAAATCTTACTATTATTTAATTTGTAACCAACATACTAAGCTATAAAATATAGTTTTTTATGAAGTAGCTAATATTATTTCAAATAATCTTTAAAAAGATTATCAGGATCTATCTTATAGCATTTACATAAAATACCAATATCTTTTAAAGATAATTCTCTTTTCCCTACTTCTATGTCTTCAATATCCTTAATTTTTAAGTTAAGAGCATTCGACATAGTGCTATTTTTTAGTTTTGCTGTACCTAAATGATTCTTAAGATATTTAACAATATGCAAATTCATATCCTTTCTTAGATGCTTACGATAACCACTAGGAGAAAAGTTTACTTTCAATTTGTTATTGTTTTTTGTAAGTTTATTATTCATTTTTATTGACCATTTAATAACATTTTCCTATTAGTTAATTATAAAACAACTTAAAATGGATTACAAGATAAAATCTTCAAATATATGTGCACACATTTATAATAAAACCTTATCTTTCAATAGAATCAAACAATAATTATAGGTTGTATTAAAAATAAAATAATTAATAAAAAACAAGATATAAAGCTAATTACTCCTTATATAAAATCATAAATTAACAAACAAAGTAGAACCCAATATATCAAAAATATTTAGAAAAATTAATAGATTCTTTATTGAAAAAAACCCCATAATAATTTATTTAGCACTTTATACCAAAATAAACTGAATCTTTTAAAATAATAGATAAAACATATAATTATTAAATAAAAAATAGCTTATTATTGTTTCTTTAAATTACTTACAAAATCCACAATTAAAAGTGATTAAAAATTATTATTTATATAAAGGAAATATATTATATTAAAAAAATTTGAGCTTGTTTATATGTTTATATAAATACTATTTTTAGTGTTTTATTTATTTTTAATGCAACAATCAATAATTAAATAATCAACTAACATAAAACAGTAATTTTTTAGATCTTTTAGGTATAAAGTGAGTTTCTATATTTACTACATAAAAAATTTACAACATTTTACCAATAAGAATTAATATCTTTCTTTTATAATAATCTTAATACAAACAACACTTTTATAAGAATTCGCTCCTTAAGTTTTTATTCCAAAAAAACCAAGATAATGGCACATAAAAACAAAAAAATAACTATTATCAAAATGGATAGAAAAACGAACACACGATTTTTTAAATGGCTCCGGCAGTAGGACTCGAACCTACGACCAAATGATTAACAGTCACCTACTCTACCAACTGAGCTATGCCGGAACAACTTACAAAAATAAATATACTATTACTTCATTTATATGTCAATTATTTTTATAATTACCTTTTTAAATAAGACTTTCATTTACGAATCATCATAATTTATAGCTCTGTAGGTATAACTCATCATGCTTGATTAATACATAAATTCCTTAAAAACTAATTAAAAAAATAATTCATACTAATAAACTTAGTTCATAGAAAAAATTAGATTTATTTTGCATGATTCACTTATACTCTAAAAACAACTATATATTTAAATAAGTATTACAATCCAATATAAGAGTTTTTTATACTCTTACATTTCTTCTGTTATAGAAAATATTTTTATCAAGTTTTTAAAATAGTTACTAGCAATTTTTAAAATAGAATATTTCTTTAAGAAATATAGAAAATTATAAAAAGAATAAGATGGAGGCACGAACCAGATTCGAACTGGTGTACGCGGTTTTGCAGACCGCTACGTAGCCTCTCCGCCATCGTGCCAACTTAAATATAGAGTAAATCATAACTAATATTTAATAAATCTTCAACTAAAACTTTCATTTTTTATAAAAAAAAAGCAAATTGTTTTAGATGCAATTCTTTTTTAGCAAAATAAGAAGTTAATTTTAATACAACCTAATTTTATCGCTAGATATTACCTAAAAAATATAATTACAAATAAAACATGATAAACATATTTTATTATTGTAAGGCAATAATAAATGAAAATTACAGAAATAACGATACTTCTAATTATATATAAAATAAACCCAATAATAAAACTAATTTATAAGCAATTAGGTAATTATATACATCATACTTTAAAAGTAGTACAAATTCATCTCGTATAAAAAATTGCTTATTTAGATATACAATTATATTAACTCTATCTAATAGAAATAACATAAGATATTACCAGATAAAAATCTGATTTTATACAAAAAAATTTTATTAATACCACTAAAAACTAGATACAAGAAAAATATAAACAAACTTTTATTTTAAAATAATTAGATCCCCAAATATGCTTATTTGGAGATACATCTATCTATATAATTTACCACTAATATACTCATCTTTACTTAGCAGAAGGTAACATAAAATTATTATTACCCTTTAAAAAATCTCGAGCCTTTGACAGAGCTTTTACCTCTATTTGCCTAACTCTTTCACGAGAAATACCCAAACTTTTACCTATTTCTTCTAATGATTGAGTCTTTTCTAATATATATCTTTTTGTAATAATTTCTTTTTCTCTATCATTCAACATTTTTAAAACTGAAACTACTGCTGTTTTTATATTGTTTTTCTCTTGATTGGCAATTACTATTTCTTCTGGATTTTCTTCTTTACTTGGAATTACATTTTCAAATGTTGATTCTAAAGAATCATCAGAAGATAAACTAGAACTTATATACAAATCTTTTGAAGATATTATAGAGTTAATATCTTGAACGTCACGCTCTGATGTATTAGTTTGTTTAGCAATTATTTCAACTTCATCTTTAGACAAAGAATTACCAAAGATACCTAATTTTGTTTTAATTTTACTTAATGAGAAAAAAAGTTTTTTTCTACCTTGCAATGTACCAGATTTAACTAAAGACCAAGAGTTTAAGATATAATCAGACATATACGCCTTAATCCACCACATTGCGTATGTTGATAATCTATTTCCATTATAAGGATTAAACTTATCAACCGCTCTCATTAAGCCAATTGTTCCCTCAGAAATTAAATCCATAATAGAAAGACCATATCCCTTATACGAATAGGCCATTTTAACAACAAGAGGAAGATGACTTACTATCAATTTTTGAGCAGAATCTTTGTTTTTATTTTCAAACCATTCTATTGATAATTTATTTTCTTCTTCTAAGGTTAAGTTTTTTATTTTTGAGATAATAGCTAAATATCTTTTTAACTCATTACCATTTGAATTAATAACATTTAAATGTTTCAAAATTGAATTCTCCTCTTCTTAAATAAGCAAGATAATACTTAAATCCTAATAAAAGCGACTCAAGTATGATAAGTATATTATATAGCAGAACACTTTGTCAATAATACATTAATAATTAATATTATTATACCTTTGAAGATTTAATCGTACTTATCAATAGTTTTAAGTTCATTTTCTCTAATATTATTATATACATGTTTAATTAAATTATATTCATCAAAAGAAGAAGATAAAAATCCTTCGTTATTTTTATAATATTCCGAATAAAATGCTAATGTAATTAGTTTTGATGGACTTACTCTAATGTAATAAGAATCATGATATACTATATCAAGTTGCGAAAAGTATTGATAAGCTGGAAAATAAAATTTTTCTGCATAAAAGCTTGGAATTAATCCAATTGTATCTCTTAAATTATAAGGTCCCAACAACATGATATAAGGACCATCAGGAACACCATAAAAATACATTGTAGCACCAAAATCATTTTTTTTTCTGGGTAATCCAAGATAAAATGCAACATCCCATAAGCCAAGTACTCCTATAGTAGAATTAATAGCAAACCTAAAGAAAGATTCAGTTCCTGAGTTTATTCTTAATTGTAAAAAATGATTAACCATATTGGTTGGTTCTCTTGCATTTATAGAAAAATCTCTCAACCTATCCTTGCTATACCTAGGTAATGAACTAAAAGCATTAGCAATATACTTTATTCCATATTTATAAAAGAACTTATAAACATGAAACACTCCTCTATTAGGGGTAGAGAAAGGATCATATATATTTTTTTCCGAAGAATCTTGTATTAATATATCGTCTTCAGAGTTGCCAAATTCATCTGAAAATAATGGATTCATCAAGTTTAAAAATAAAAATAAAATAAACAATAATACTTTTTTCAAAATCTAATCTATAATTCTATATGTCTTTATATAATGTAATATATTGTAACTTATAATATACCCTATTGTAACTTTTTATTAACAAATTAGTAATAATATTGTATAATGGTATGTATATGTTGCGTTGTGGAGAATATTTATGTTTAATTTAAGAACTATTTCAATTGTAATTTTAATAATATTTAATAATATCTTATTTGCACAGAATAATACAAAAAATATTTCTACTAGTATTATTCCGTTGCAATCTTTAATTAGCATGGTAACTGATAATACCAATAATGAAATTGAGGTTGTATTTTCTGACTCAAAAAAATCTCCTCATGATTCTACTGTTAATTACAAAAAAATAAAAATTATAAAAAATTCTGATATCATATTTTTAATAAGCAAAAATTTTGAACAAGAAATTATACAACATATTGATAATTCAAAAACTAAAATAGTATATTTAGAAAATCATTTAAAATCATATTTAGATGATGTTAATGAATTATCTTATAAAAAATCTCATTCTGATCATAATCAGGATGGGAAACAAGAACATAATCATAACCATAATCACTATCATGAATTTAAAGATTATCACATATGGCTTGATACAAATATTTCACAAGAAATTTTGAAAATAATTGCTAAAGAGCTATCAGAAATAAATCCTGAACATGAAAAAAAATACAATGAAAATGTTAAAAAATATTCAACACAAATAAAAAATCTTCAAAAGGAAATGAATCAAAATTTATTATCTATTAATTCAAATTTTATGGTTTATCACAATGCTTGGAACTATTTTATAAAAGAAAATAATCTATCTAAAAATTATAAAGGTAGCGTAATAGCTAATGAAGAAGACCATCATCATGTTGATACCAACTTAAGTGCTAAAAATGTTATTGAGCTTACTAATTATATTAAAAAAGAAAAAATATCATGCATATTACTGGAGCCACAGTTTGAAGATACCACCGTGCAAAATGTAATAAAAAGTAATAATCTAAAAACAGCAACACTTGACCCTATTGGTGATATTTCAAAAAACTCAATAAATAATTATTTCTTAATGATGAAAAAAAATACACAACAACTAAAATCTTGCTTATAATTTTATACAATGTTAAAAATAAAAACAAAGTGATATTATCATGAATCATAATACAGTTAAAACTTTTTTATCGTTTTTTTGGTTACTACCTTTTTTTTATATTTTTTTAGATATATATTTTTCTATAGATCTAAAACTATCAGATGGAGTTATCAAAGTTTTATTAGTTTTATCTACCCTTTGTGCTTTCATTCTTGTTGCTATTTGGTTTAAAGAATTTAGAGAATCTTCGTACAGATCAAATGCCTTTAAGTATATTAAAGATGGTAATATAGAAAAATTAGAATCTATATTAAGTCGCTCCGTTAATCCTAACTCATACACCGATAATGGAAAAACATTATTAGAATATGCAATAGATGAACAAGCTGATTCTTCAATTATTTCTCTTTTATTAACAAAAAAATGTTATGCCTCTAACAAAATATCTCATTCATATAATTTAGGTTTTACATTATTTTATTTGTCTGCATACTATAATTATATTAATAATTCTCTTATTAAATATTTACTAAGCAAGGGAGCTGATGTTAATTTTACAGATAAAACAAAAGGTTTTGATGGATTATCTATATTACAAGCTCTAACATTAAGAGGAGATAAATCGTCAGTAGCTTTAGTTTTAGAAAATGGGGCAGATATAAACTATTTTGTAAATGATCTATCTCTTAATACATTAATGTTAGCATCTAAATATGTTGATGATCCTGTTATTATTAAAATGCTATTAGATTATGGTGCAAAAATTAATGATATTAATAAAGATGGTTATAACGCTTTACTTTTGGCTGCCCAGTATAACCCTTCTTCAGCTGTTATTACTACCCTTGTTAATGCTGGTGCTAACTTGAGATCATACAGAATTAAGAGCTCTTTATTGAAATATAATGATGTTACGGCTCTTATTTTAGCTAGTACTTATAATAATGAATCAGTTGTTAGAAAATTAATTTCTCTTGGGGATGACTTAGACTTTAAAGATAATTTAGGATTAAATGCCTTATTTGTAAGTTGCGCTCATAACCCTAATGTAGATGTAATAAAAGCATTGCTTATGGCTGGTCTTTCTTTAGAGAAAACAAGAGATAAAGATGGTAATACTCCGCTTATGGCAGCAGCTTTTTTAAATCCTAATCCAACAGTTATCAAATATATAATAGATAAAACACACAATCTAAAAAGCATTAATAATGATGGTTTTAATTTTATAGATTATTTAAAACAAAATAATAATTTATCTACTGCTGAAAAAGATGTTATTCTAAATCGTTGGGCTTAGGTATGTTTTTTACTTCTAAAATTGGGCCATCTCATGGCCTATTACTCTTCTTATTTGCTTTGCATCACTTAATTCTTTCTCCGTATTTTTCTCGTTTTGATTATGTTCTTCTTCTTTGTTATTCTTTATATTTATTCCTATTTCTGCTTCTTCTTTCTTTGAATAACCACCATTTCCCTTTCACTTAGTCCCAGCTCTAACCCTAATTTCATATATTCTTCTGGATTATCTAATATATTTAGATTCCTTTTACGAGATTCTATTTCTAATTTATCTATTTTATTTAATGTTATATAGGTATTCCAAAAACTCGTAGTGCTTCCATCTTGGGTTAAGTCTAAAATTAAAAGTATTCACGATATGATATAATAAAGTAGCACATAATATACATGCCTAAAGACAAACAAACCTTAAACTTTGTGAAATAATATCTATGCGATTAGCTCGCTCAGCATTTAATCCTCCTCTGCCAATTATAACCTCACCTTTGCTGACATTAATTCCTGAAAAATATCCATTATTTAATACAGCGCTTCCTGTACTTAATACTCCTCTATTGGTATTTAAAAATCCACAGCCATCGCAAACTATACCATTACTATTCAATAGTATTACATCTGCTTTATTACCTGCAACCTCCATGTAAACCATAAGTTCACTACGTTTGCTATGCACTGTATTTACAATTAAATTTGCTGATTTGTTAGGTTCTAATCTAGAATTACCTGCTATCCAACCAGCTAATTCTGTTTGAGATAAATTGCTTGAATTGTTAAAAATTAAGCCCTCTTTACATACATCAAAAGAATCATATTCATTAAAAGATTTTCCTTGAGAATTAACTTTATCTATATTAATAATTGGAATTCCATTAGCTGAATTTAAACTATTGGTATTAGATCCATTTTTGTTGATAATTGCAATATTGACCGTTGCATAAATTGGATACAGAAGTTGCATTTTAAAAAAAGCAACAAATCCAATATATTTTAATAATAAAGATAGAAATCTTAAAGAAAAAAAAGAAAATTTTTTTATAAAAAAAACACAGCCATATCTCTTTGTAATATTGATTATACTTAAATAAATTTAAACCAATAGAAATAAGAGATGTACACAAGTTACCACTGCTCAAAAATAACCCTAGCTAAACAGCTAACTAAAAAATATTATTACTTTTATTAAATCTTATTAGAATCGGTTACTATATACAAAAAGAAATAACACACAAATATGCAAAAAAAAAAATAATAAAAACCCTGGATCAAAAATTAATTAGGGTAAATAAAGATAAGCTATTTTAATTAAATATTTATCTTCAATAATTACACTATAATGTTTATTATTTAATATATATTATATCTATAATGCTACAACAATTTTTTATAAATTTATCTTAAGTTGAATACCTGAATATATTATGCTGTTTATTAAAAATGAGTCATTCATAAAAAATTTAAGTAAAACAATGTTTTTTAATAATAAAATTAGTTACTTTAAATATGATAGGTCCTTATTTTCTACACAATCATCTAACTAAAATATACAAAATTATCTCTTTAATTAACTTATAAAAATAGCTAGTTAAAAAAATTCCATTGTTTATTCTGTACATTATTAACTTTGAAATTGCTAGATATAAAATAATAAGAAATGACTCTGTTTTTGTCTAAATATTTTTATTTAAAAGAGCAAGGTGTGAAATTACTTTCAACACCTTTACTCTTATTACATTTCTAAAATTATAAATAAAAGATATAAGTTATTTAACTAAACTTAACTCTTTATATTTTTTAGGAGGAGGCAAATCATCCTTTTTAGGTTTTTTCTTTCCCTCTGTTCCATCTATTATTATCATACATTCACAGTCTGGATCATATCTTTCTTCTGTTGATCTTTGTTTTGTTTTATTAATTGGTTTAACATTTTTTTCCGAATAATTTAATGCTTTTCTGTATTCATTAATTCTATCACTAAGAGCCAAAATATCTAAAGACCTTTGTATATTACTATTAGTTTTATTTACTACACTAAAATTATTATACAACAATACACCATGAGAATAACTATCTAAAACTATTAAGAAAGAAGATCTATTATCTTTAGGTAATTGAGAATCATTATATGAAGATATACCTATATCAATCCACTTATCTATCGTTGTTAAGTTTCTAATTCCTTGCCTAGATTGAAAATCCATAGTATTTGGTAATGCAACCTCATTACCCCAAGATTTATCATCTAAACCTAAAGTTTTTAACATACCAAAAGATGTTTCTACGATATCATCTCTAGTTGAGAATAAATCAACAACCCCATCTTTATTGCCATCCAATCCATAAAGCACATAAAGAGTTGGTTTAATACCTAAATATGTAAAAATACCATCATTATGTGCCATTACATTAATATCAAAATAACCTCTATCTATTAATTCTAAAAAAGTAATTAACTCTATTTTATATTCTTCGGATGATGATGGATTATAAGCTAATGTTGAAAATACATTCAATGCACTATTTTCACCCATTTTTTCTCCAAAAGAACTATTTATAGCGTACATTGCAACAACTATTTCTGGCGATACTTTAAATTCTCTTCTTTTTTCTTCTAACAAAGATTGATTTTCTTTATAAAAAACTTGTGCTTTTAACAGGGCGTCCTCATTGATTGAAATTCTATAAGTAATATTATTAATTTTTTTATTGTAATTATCAGCTACAGATCTAATAATCATTGCATGATTCTTAAACTTTTCTATAGTTATATTAGAAATTCCAGATTGCTCTAGTTCTTTTACAAAAGAGTCTTTCCATCTTTTAAAATCAGAATCCTCTTTTTGAACACCAAATTCTACTGATAAAGCAATAAACACTATAAACAGTAAACCTAGTAAAATAAACCAACGATGGATTTTTAACATACACGCACCTTTTATTATTAGTTAATAACTATAATTATAACGATTTTATTTCATTAATCAACAATGCAAAACAAGCTCTATTATCATCTAAGATCATATTAAAAGTTTGTATAGCTATTGGAGTTATTACCCATTCTAGTTTAAACCCCATGTTATAAATTAATTTTCTAATTTTTAAATCAGGAATTATAAAATTTTGCCCACAACCAACTATAAAAATTTCCTTATTTTTAAACATTTCCAAAAAACTATAATTTTTTTGTTCTTTTAAAAAATCTTCTATATATCCTTTTATTTCTAAAGGAAAAAAACTACCTTCATCATTCAATAAAGCACTTCCTTTTACAACTTGATTATTACTTAAAACAATCTCATTGCTAGAATATTGATGCACTCTTATTTTTTTTATCATTTAATTATTTTTCTTTTGATAACTCTCTAGATTTTATATTTCCTATGTAATATAGCATAGGAACTGATAAACATATAGAAGAATAAGTTCCAAAAAATACTCCAATTAATAAAGTAAAACTAAATGATTTTAAAACATCACTACCTAAAAAGAAAATACTTAATAGTACTAAAAGTACAGTAACCGATGTAGCGATACTTCTTGAGAGAACCTGATTAATACTTTTATTAATAATTACTTTAACACTTTCTTTTATATATTTTCTAATATTTTCACGAACCTGATCAAACAATACAACTGTATTATTTATAGAATAACCAATAATCGTAAGAATCGCAGCAATAGTGCTTACATTTACTTCAAATGAGAATAAAGATAAAAAAAGCAAACTAATTAATACATCATGCAACAGGGCCACAACAATAATTAATCCAAACTGCCAATTATATCTTACCCAAAGATATGCAAATATTCCCAAAAATGAAAATAATGTAGCAAAAAGCCCACCTTTTAAAAGATCCGAAGAAACACTTGGTCCTACAAATTGAGTTTTCAACAGCTCATATCCTAACAAAGTAGATTTTATAAGATCTATTTCATTGCTAGTATTTTTCCCTTTCATAGAAGATTGGCTAATTTCAATTTGAAATTCATTACTACCAAGCTCTTTAATAGAATAACCTTCAACTCCAGCTTTATTTAATTTTTCTTTTATATTATCTAAAGAATGCTGTTTTTCATTTGCAAAATCTATAACTACACCACCTCTAAAATCTATTCCTAAATTATATCCCTTAACAACAGGGAAGATTAGAGATAAAATAACAAGAATACCAGATACAATAAAAAATACCTTATTATATTTAAAAAAGTCAATACTAACATTCTGACTTAATACACCTAAACGTTCATATTTCATTATGCTTTTTTTACTCTCTGTTTTCTTTTTTTGATTAAAAATACATTAATTAAGAATCTTGTAATGAACATTATCGCAAACATTGATGATAAAATACCAATAATTAATGTAACCGCAAACCCTCTAATTGGACCACTTCCAAACCCAAATAAGAACACTGCTGTAAAAAGTGTGGTTAAATTTGAATCTAAAATAGTTGTAAATACTCTTTTAAAAGAATTAGACATCGATAAATTAAAAGAGCTTCCTTTCTTTGAACTTTCTTGGGCAAATCTTTCATAAACTAAAATATTAGCATCAACAGCCATACCTAAGGTTAATATTATACCAGCAATACCTGGTAACGTTAAAGTAGCTCCTAAAATAGATAGAGCAGCTAAAATAAAGAAAGTATTAATTATTAATGATAAATTAGCAATCATTCCTAATTTTTTATAAAACACTATCATAAAAATAAACACAAGAGCATAACCCACTATCCCAGATATAATCCCAGATTGAATAGAATCTGCTCCTAGAGAAGGTCCAACAGTTCTTTCTTCTACTATAGATAATGGCACTGGTAATCCACCTGCTTTTAGTAATAATGCTAACTCTTGAGCTTCTATTAAAGTGAAATTTCCAGTAATAATACCAGAACCACCGGTAATTGGAACATTTATTCTTGGTGCAGAAATTACCTTATTATCCATAACAACAGCGAACATATTTCCTATATGTTCTTGTGTTATTTTTGCGAACTTTTTACCACCTTCATTATTAAACTGAAAAAACACAACAGGCATTTGGTCTTGAAATTCTAACTTAGCATTTACAAGACTTTTTCCATATAGCTCTGGTATTATTTTAACAGCATACTGCATACCTTTATCATCTCTCATATAAGAGTAACCTGCTTTTAAAGCGCCAGTACCAAAACTCGCATTAGCATCAACTAAATGGAAAGTTAACCTTGCTGTAGTTCCTAAAATTCTTTTTATTTGTTCAGGATTTTCAACGCCAGGTAGTTCTACAATTATTTGCTTATTACCTTGCTGTTTTATAGAGGGTTCATTAGTCCCCGTTTGATCTATTCTTCTTCTTACAACTTCAATTGAATTTTGAATAACACTTGCAAGTTGTGTATTTGTTGTTGTTTCTGAAACAACAACACTAACCTTATTATCTTTAGAGTTTACATCTAAATTTTTATCAATATCAAAAATTTTACTTCTTATAATTCTAATTTTTGAAGTATCTTTAACATAAAAAGTAATACGACCTTGTTCTTTAGATAAATTATAGTAAGGAATTTTTTCGGCTATTAATATAGATTTAATATTTTCAAGCAAACTTGATGTATAATCTTGTAAAAATACAGTTTCATCAGCTTCTAAAATTAAAGAGGATCCCCCTTGTAAATCAAGACCTAATTTCACGCCTGACTTATATGTACTATCGTGATATTTATTATAAAAATCATATCCCACAATAAATAATGATATAACTACAACAAGTATACTTAAAGCCGATTTCCAAGGAGGGAAGTTTAACATTTAATTTGCACCTAAATATTTCTTTATTAATCTTTTAAAACATTAACAATTGCAGATTTTAAAACTTCTACTTCTACACCTTTTGCAATTTCTACCACAAAGTATCCATTATCTTTTACAGATCTAACCGTACCTTTAAAACCTGAATTTAAAAGAACAATTTCACCAGATTTAACAGCATTAATCATAGCTTGATGAGTTTGTTGTTTTTTTCTTTGAGGTCTAATTAACAGAAAGTAAAAAATTGCAAAAATTAATATAAAAGGTAACATGTTCATTACCAATACATATGCTTTACTTGGTTCTTCTGCTGCTACTGTTGCTGTTTCTGCATATAATTTTGAAATCATTTATTTTACTCCACTTTTGTATAAAAACTATATCAATGATATATTAAATTTTAATATTTTTCTACTAAAAACATCTTTTCTACCTATAAGATACTAAATAATTTAGAGGATCCATTGGTTTAACATTGTATCTTAACTCAAAATGTAGCTGAGGTGTATTAACATTACCACTATCTCCCACCTTAGCAATAGATTGACCTTTTAATATTTTTTGCCCTTTACTAACTTTAATTTCATTAACATGAGCATAAGCACTTATCCAATTTTTATCATGTTGAATAAGGATTAGATTACCAAAACTTTTTAACCCATCTCCAATATAAATTACTACACCTTCTTGTGTCGCTTTAATATCTGTTCCTTTTTTAACTGCAATATTAATACCTTCATTAAATAATCCTTGTTCTTGCGTACCAAATGGAATTAACAATCTACCAACAACTGGCCAAATAAATCCATCTCTCACAATCCCTGAAGTTTCTTTTTTTGCAGAATCACTATAATTACTTTTAACTTTTACAATTTGATCCACCGTTAGCATTGTTTGAGAATTAAAATTATTTAAACTAATTAGCTCTTCTTTACTCATATGATAGCTTTTAGCAATAGAACTAAAAGTATCACCTTTTTTTACTCTGTAGTATTTGTACTCTGGTAATTGATCTAAAGTTTTATTTTTTTCTTCTTCTTTATCTTCTGTTAATTGATTTTCGTTTTCTAAAATAATTTGATTATCATTAGTAATTATTTCTTCTTCATTTTGTTCTTTTTTATATTTTTCTATATCATAAAGAGTTAGAACTTTTCCTAATTGAATACCTTCTGGACCATCAATATTATTCCATTTTAAAATATTTTCTTGTGTTAAGTTATAAGCCTTAGAAATTGAATATAAAGTATCTCCTTTTTTAACTAAATGATATAATTTTTGAGTACCACCTTTAGTTAATGATTTATCCTCTGTTGTTATTTTTTGAGCTTGATCTTCTTCTTCTATAAACCACTTAGTTTTTGTTTCTTTAGCATTTTCTTTAATTATATCTTCAAAGTTTTTTTGATTATCTATTAACCAATTAGTAATCTGTTGATATCCTCTTAACTGTTCTTCTTCCGTGTTCTTTTCTATTTGTTCCTTTTTTACAACAATAGAATTTTCTTGTTTTTCTTCTGCAACTAATTTATAACCACCTATTATAAAAAATATAAATAACAATGTAAAAACTTTACTAAATCTATGTTTGTTAAAAATTATCATTAAGATCACTCGTTATTTTAAACTTTTCCCATTATTCAATATGGTTTTGCTATATATAATATATTTTAAAAGTGAATAAATAGTTAAATTTAAATATTTACGTTCACTTTAGGTGGTATTACATTCTTTTTTTTCTTCAATTTTTTATTATTATCATATTGTTTTTTTCTAATTTTGTTATTTTTTTCAGGAGGTAATAATAATTTATCTGGATCAACATAAGCATTGTCATACATTCTAACTCCAATTCTTACTTTATTACTATTTTTTACTTTTGACTCAAAAGGTTTTATTAATCCTATATAAGTTCCCATATTGCTTTGATGATCTTCTCTCATTCTAATTAAACCAATAGGTGAATCAAAACTGGCACTTTCTAGGGCTTTTGCTAATTTTTCGCGACTTTTTGCATCGTTATGAATTGGTTTTGCTTTTGCTAATGCATCGGCTATTAAATAGCCTGTAATGTAACCAATATAACTACTATGAACTGGTTTTACTTTGTTATATTTATTTTGATATTTTGTAAAAAATTCTTTATTTTTTTCTGTATTTATCGAGTACCAAGGGAATCCAGTTACTACCCAATCTTTAGGAGTTAAAGATAAAAGAGATTTAATCCACTCTGGTTCTCCTCCCATCATCATATAAACAGATTTTCCAACAGAAGCTCTTTTTACTTGAATTTCTTTCATTAATCCAAAAATATCATGACCCTCAATTAATATTACTATTCCTGTTGTAAAAGAATAAATAATATCTCTTGTTACATTATCAGAAATTATTTTTTGCGAAGCTAAATAGACATCCTCAACAAAAGTAATATCCGGGCGACTTTTTCTAATTAGCTTTTTAAATTCTTCTGAATTTTGTTTTGCTTCTACACTAGAATAAGTAACTATAACCAAACTCTTCATACTTTTATTTTTAATAATTTCTTCTGATAGTGCCTTTAAATGAAGTTCATAGCCACTTCTAACTCTAAATACATATGGGGATGTATGAGAACCTTTTATTATAGATTCAAGAAGAGTTCCTGTATTTAAAAATGGAATCTGATTTTCTTCTGCATACCTTGCCACCCCTAATGTTGTTTGAGGAAAACTTGTACCACTTAATATTATGGCATTTTTTTCTTTTAGCAAATAATCTGCTTGCAAATATGATTCCCTATGATTACCATAATCACTCTTTGTTTCTACCCTTAGAGGAATACCATTTACTCCTCCTTTTCTGTTAATTTCTTCAACTGCCATAAAAAGACCAGCATAATAACTTTGAACATAATCTTTATCTATTACAATTGTATTAATATCACCTATAACATATTCTTTCAATGTTGGAATATCTTTAGTTTTATTTTGACAGCTTTCTAATAATAATAGCAAAATTATTGGTATAAAAAGAGTATATATTTTCTTAATCATCATGGTTATCTTAATTGCTTAATAATAAATACTATGTTATTCTAGCTTACTTGATAAAATAAATATACAAACAATTGTTAAATGAACATAAATATGGATAAAAAACCGATAATATCTTTAAATAATATAAGTTATATTAAAAATTCTAAAGCTATTTTACAAAACATTACCTTTGAAGTTAGAAAAAATGAACTTATAACAATTGTAGGAAAAAATGGAGCTGGTAAAACTAGCCTTTGCAAAGCATTACTAGGAATTATAAAACCTAGCCATGGTGATATTTATATAAAAAAAAATCTTAAAATTAGTTATATACCTCAAATTAATAATCATAATATTCTTGTTCCTATTACAGTTAAAGATTTTATTTTATTAAACTCAAAAAGGGCTTTAGAAAAAAATGATTATGAACTTATTAATGAACTTAACCTTCAAGATCGTTTAAATAATTTTTTTAACGATCTATCAGGAGGAGAAAAACAAAAAGTAATGTTATTACGGTCTCTACTTTTAAGCCCTGATGTTATCATATTAGATGAACCTGCTTCTTTTATTGATTATTCATCAAAATATGATATGTATTCTTTAATTAATGAATATAAAACTAAAAATAATTGTTCTATTATTATGGTATCACACGATATAAATATTGTTCTTAAAGATACCGATTGGGTACTTTGTTTGCGTGAAGGTAAGATTGGATGTAGTGGAACTCCTGGTCATGTAAACAATAGTGATATTTATAAAAATATATCCTCTAATTATAAATATTACGAACATAAAGACTAATAAAAATAAATAAAGAAAAATAAATATGTATGATTTTATTATTTACGGACTAATTGGTGGAGTTGGTCTTGCTTTTTCTCTTGGAATTTTAGGAAATTTTATTGTTTGGAAAAGAATGAGTTATATTGGTGATTCCATTGCTCATACCTCTTTATTAGGAATTGCACTTGGAGTTTTAACTTCTGTAATGCCTGAAATTAGTATTATTATTGTATGTTTTGCACTTTCGGTTATTTTAATTTTTATTAATAGAAAATTTCATATTTCTAAAGATTCATTATTAATCCTTAATACACAGTTTGCATTAGCTCTAGGATTTATAATTATTAGTTTAATGAATAGCAACGGAAGTCTTTATAAGTATCTGTTTGGATCTATCTTATCTATCACATTACAAAATGTAATAGTAATTTATATACTGGCAATTGTCGTATTTATATATATGTTTATAAATTGGCAAAAATTACTATTATTAACAATTAATGAAGAAGTAGCTATTTCTGAAAATATTAATGCCATCAAACATGATATTATATTTGTTTTCGTATTATCTTGCGTTATTGCATTTAGTATAAAATTAGCTGGAGCATTGTTAATACCTTCTTTAGCAATTATTCCAGCTATCGTATCTCATTCTTTAGCTAAAAGCCCACTTCAAGCTGTTATTATATCTTTTATTGTGGGATCTTTTTCTGTTATAAGTGGAATACTATTATCTATGTATATTGATGTATCTTCAAGTGCTTTAATTACGATCATACTATGCAGCTTTGTTTTAATTAAAGTTTTGTATTTAAGTTTATTTAGAAGAAAATAATAATTATAGTATTTATAAAATAGCGCTATACACTATAAGCAAAATAATTAGTAAGATATAATCGCTAAAAACATATAATTAATTATTATCACTACCAAATTAATTTAACTCTGAGAGATTTTTAAGTTTTTTTTGAAGGTATTAATCCTAAAAATATATTCAATAATAGCTTTTTATATTTATTATTTTGTTCTTTAATAAGATCTATTGTTGATTAATACATTGATCTAAAGAATTTATCATCTTAGAATTGTTATAAAAAATTTTAGTCTTAGAATACATTGAATAAATATATTCAATTCATAGTTGGTAGCCACAAAAATTGGATATTAATATTACCTATTAAAAATAGTTTATTTTTTGCTTAACTAACCTATCCACTATTATTCAGACCAAAAATTTCTTTTATATTATCCTGTGCCTTTAATTCATAAACATTTCTATTTTCTTTACAGGAATTAGGTATAGATTTTTAAATATTCATAACAGATTTCTTAAAATGATCACTTGGATACATTTTGCAATACAAAATAGAATATTTCTTAGACATTTCAATAATTTGATCTTTAAATTCACTTAAATAAAAAAGTATTATCTTTTTTTACTTAGTGCTTACAAAAAAGGAGATATTTCATGATACCTCCTTTTTTATTAAATTTTCCCATACATTACAGTATGAAAACCAAATGATTTGATTATGCTTAAAAAAATACGGAATTCTACAACAATATACATATAGTATTTAAAAAACCAAATATTTCCAAACCTAAAACTATCTTTTTGAAAACTGATAACTTTTTCTAGCTTTTGCCTTACCATATTTCTTTCTTTCTACAACTCTTGGATCTCTTGTCAAGAAACCTTGATTTTTTAGAGTAGATCTATATTCAGGATTAAAAGCAAGCAAAGCTTTAGAAATACCATGTTTAATAGCCCCCGCTTGACCGGACAAACCACCACCACAAACAGATACAACTACATCGTATTGATTTTCAGCACTTAAAATACCAAAAGGTTGATTAACAACCATTCTTAGAACAGGACGAACTAAATATTTTTCAATATCTTGCTCATTTATAGTAATTTTACCATTACCAGCTTTTAACCAAACTTTAGCTATAGAATTTTTTCTCTTACCAGTAGCATAAGCCCTACCTTTAGCGTCAACTATTCTTTCATAAACAACAGCAGAAGATTGTAAATCTTGCCCTTCAGCAACTTCAGCTAACTCTTGTAAAGATTCAATTTTTGTCATATCTTACTACCTTTTATTTTTAGGATTAAAAACAGAAACATCTAAAACTTCTGGAGTTTGTGCCTCATGAGGATGAGAATCAGTAGCATAAATATGAAGTCTTCTCATTTGAGCTCTTCTTAGAGGTCCCTTAGATATCATTCTTTCTACTGCTTTAGACACTAATCTTTCAGGATTTTTACCCGACAGAATATTTTTCCAAGATTTTTCTTTAATACCACCTGGATGACCAGTATGCCATATAAAACGACCTTGTTCTAATTTATTGCCTGTTAATTTAACTTTATCTGCATTAATAACTATTATGTTGTCTCCACAGTCCATGTGAGGAGCAAAAGTAGGTTTATGTTTACCTCTAATTCTATTAGCTAATATAACTGCCAACCTTCCTAATACAACATCTTGAGCATCAACAACATACCATTTGTTTTCAATTTCAGACAACTTCGGCGAATATGTTTTCATTTTTACTTACCACGTAATTATATATTTTCTTTACCAATAAATGTACAAAGTTGATTATCACTATATTTTGTGTATTTGTCAAGCATATTTTAGATAATTATCTATATATTTATTAACTATTTAATTAAAAATATTAAGTTGTGTAATTTTCTCATCTTTAAATATTTTTAAATCTTTTATATTTATAGAAAAATACTTAGTTTTAAAATGATATTCCATCCATTTTGCTAAAATTGTTCTATGACAATTTTTATAGTCCCAACCATCGGACATAAAAACAATATTTTTTTCTTTAGAAACATTATTAATTTTTTCCAAAAGGGTTAAAACAAAATGATTTGGTTGTAATAAAGGATAAATATTAGTACTACCTAATTCTGTTTTATGTACATAAATTATTCCTTCTTTTTTAAGAGAAGTAGATAAAACATCTTTATTAAAATGAGGAACATAAGAAGAATAAGGTATAATACGAATATCACATAAAATATTAATATTATACTTTTTTAGAGCTTCTATAAAATGTTCTAAGCTAACATTGCTATGACCTATTGTATATAGCATAATTATGATTCTAATTTAAAAATAACCACCCTATCTCTTTTAGATAAATCTTTTATCGTTTCTATATGTAAAAATCCTTCTTGTAAAGCAATATTTATCACTTCTTTATTTTGAGTATATCCTATTTCAAAAAGTATTATCCCATTTTTATTAAGATAATTTTTTGCTTTATTTAAAATTTGTTGATAAAAAAACAACCCATTATTTTTTGCAAATAAAGCAATTTCCGGTTCAAATTTTTTTACATCAAATGCGATATCAGTATCATTTTCATCTATATAAGGAGGATTAGATATTATAACATCAAATTTATTATTCACTTTTTCAAATAAATTAGATTCTTCTAAAATTAATCTATTTTCTAAGTCTAGATTCTTAGCATTTATTTTGCATAAATCAAGTGCTTCCTTAGATATATCAATACCCATCCCATGAGAATTTTTATACTCCTCTAAAATAGATAGAATTAAACACCCACTACCTACTCCAATTTCTAAAATATTTAATTCTTGATTTTTATTGCTAAAATAATTTAAAAAAGATTGAACTAACGTCTCGCTATCTTGCCTAGGAATTAATACATTTTCATTAACATAAAAATCATTTTTCCAAAAAAATTGATTATTTAACACATAGGCTAATGGTATTCCTATTAATCTTTTATTAAAAAGATTTTCTAAATCTTTTAATTGCCTACTTTTTAAACACATATCAAAAGATACTATAAAATCGGAATCTGTTATATTTAATGATCGCTTCATTATAATCCTAGCCTCTAAACTAGGATTAATAATTTTAGCGACTTTTAGCTTATTGCAATAATATAAATAAGCATCTTGTATTTTCATGATTATATAGAAGCATCCGAGTTTGCTAACTTCATAGCTTGATCAGATGCTGTTAAAGCATCAACCATTTCATCTAACTCTCCTTCCATAAATTTATCTAATTTATAAAGAGTAAGATTTATTCTATGATCTGATATTCTACCTTGTGGAAAGTTGTAGGTTCTTATTCTCTCACTTCTATCACCACTACCGATTTGATTTTTTCTATCAGCTGATCTTTTTTTATCCAAATCTAACCTTTGTTGTTCATAAATCCTAGACATCAAAATTTTCATAGCTTTAGCTTTATTTTTATGTTGAGATCTCTCATCTTGTTGTGCCACAACAATTCCTGTTGGAATATGGGTAATGCGCACTGCACTATCTGTTGTATTTACATGCTGTCCACCAGCTCCTGATGCTCTATAGATATCTATTTTGAGATCTTTATCTTCTATACTCATATCCACTTCTTCTGCTTCTGGAAGAACTGCTACAGTTGCAGCTGATGTATGAACTCTACCATTGGCTTCTGTATCTGGAACTCTTTGTACTCTATGAACACCTGATTCATATTTTAGCCTTGCAAAAACATTTTTACCAACAATAGAAGCTATAATTTCTTTATAACCTCCAACTCCGTTTTCACTCATTGACATCACTTCTACTTTCCACTTTTTATTCTCAGCATATCTTGTATACATTCTGAATAAATCAGCAGCGAAAATAGCAGCTTCATCACCACCAGTTCCTGCTCTAAGTTCTATAATAGCATTTTTTTCATCATCTTCATCTTTAGGAAGCAATGAAATTTTAAGATTCTGAGTCAAATTTTCAATTTCTTGTTTAATATTTGGATATTCTTCCTTAGCCATGTTTTTTATATCTATCTCTGAATCTTTAGATTCTAAAATTTCTTCTAAATCTGCTAGTTCTTTTTCTTTAGACCAAAGATTTTGAATTAACTCAACTATAGGTGATAAGTTCGCATATTCTTTTGAATCAGAAGAAAAATCACTGTTAGACCCAAGTGGTCCATTAGCTAATTTTTCAGCTAATTCTTCATGCTTTTTAACTAGAGATACTAAATTATCTTTAAAACTCATTCTTTATTTTCTCTTATATTTTATGTATTTTGTATATTGAATTATTAAAAAAATCTTCCAATAAATCTTCTTTTATTTGATGTTGTGTACGATTTGAAGCATCTTTAATTGTTAATTCTTTAGATTCAAATTCTTGATCTCCAATAATTATGGTACAAAAAAACTCTTCTTCTGTTATTTTTTTTAACTTGCTTGAAACATCTTTTCCTAGAATAAAAGTAGAACTATAACCCATATCTCTAATTTTTTTTGCTAAGGATAAAACATAAGAATCGTATTCTTCTTTTGCACTTATCATGGCAATTGTTTTAGGTGTTGTTTCTCCTTGATTTAACATAAGGCTTAATCTTTCTATTCCACCAGCAAAACCAAAAGCACCAACATCAGCCCCACCCATTTGTTTTATCATATTATTGTACCTGCCACCAGCAATTAATGTACCTTGAGCACCTAAAGAATCTGTAATAATTTCAAAAACAGTATGTGTATAATAATCTAATCCTCTTACTAATGTTGGATCTTCTACATATTTTATATCTAAACTATCTAAGCTTTTTTTTACATTTTCAAAAAAATTTTTATCAGCATTAATTAGATAATCTGTAATCTTAGGAGCATTTTGTACCACTATTTTATCTTGCTCACTTTTTGAATCTAATATTCTTAGCGGATTTGCTATTAATCTATTAACACTCTCTTCTGATAACTGATCTTTTTTTGTAATTAAATATTCAACAAGAGCCTTTTTATAAGCAGACAAAGATTCAGGGCTTCCTAGAGAATTTATAACTAATTTATATCGTGTTATTCCTAAGTTTTTTAGTAAATCTATTGATAAATTAATTGTTTCAACATCACTACTGTAATGATTTGTTCCTAAATATTCAAAACCTAGTTGATAGAATTGTCTTTGTCTGCCTTTTTGAGGTCTTTCGTATCTAAACATTGCTCCCATATAAAAATATTTCAGTGGCAGTTTATGAGATAAACCATTAGATATTAAAGATCTAACAACTGGGGCGGTTCCTTCTGGACGCAATGCTAATTTTTCACCACTTCTATCTTCAAAAACATACATTTCTTTGCCAATAATGTCTGTTTCTTCTCCAATATTTTTTTCAAACACATTGGCAAACTCAAAAATTGGAGTTCTAATTTCTTTGAAGTTATAAACAGATGCCAACTTTCTAGTTACATTTTCAACTTTTATAAATTTTTCTAATCTCTCACCATATAAATCGTGAGTTCCTCTAATATTTCTGTATTCGACCATTATTTTATTTCGCTTTCTTCGGTATTTGCATTTATATTTTCTAATTCTTTTTTCTCGACCAGCTTTTCAACAAGATTAACAATATGATCTATTATTTCTTCATTAGAAATTTTATGATCTTTATGCCCATTTATATAAATAATATTCTCTTTTTGATCTGGAATTCCAACTAATCCAACCTCTGTATAAGTGGCCTCACCTATTCCATTAACCACACATCCTAACATAGATATACTCATTGGTATTTTAATATGAGATAATTTCTCTTCTACCTCGGATACAACTTTAACAACATCATATCCCTGCCTTGCACATGATGGACAAGAAATTATTTTAATACCCTTATTTCTTAAATTAAGCGATTTTAAGATATCAAATCCTACCTTAATTTCTTCTACTGGATCTGCTGATAATGATACTCTAAGAGTATCACCAATTCCCTGCCACAATAAATTTCCTAAACCAATTGAAGAAAGAACAGTACCTGCTCTTAATCCACCAGCTTCTGTTATTCCTAAATGTATAGGATATTCGCAAGATTCAGCCAATAATTGATAAGCTTTTGTAGCTAAAAATACATTTGAAGATTTAACACTAATTTTAAAATTAGTGAAATCGGCATCTTCTAAAATTTTCATATGAGTTTGAGCACTCTCTAGCATTGCTTCAGGAGTTGGGCTTTTGTATTTATCTATTAGATAATCTTCTAGAGATCCGGAATTAACACCAATTCTTATGGAGCAATTATTATCTTTTGCCGCACGAACAATTTCAAGAACCTTTTCTCTTGATCCTATATTTCCAGGGTTTATTCTTAAGCAAGATGCCCCTTTATTAGCTACCTCTAAAGCTCTTCTATAATGAAAATGGATATCTGCAATAATGGGAATATTTGATTCTTTTACAATTTTATCAAAAACATCTGTTGATTCTTTATCAGGGCAAGAAACTCTAACCATATCTGCTCCTGCTTCTTCTAATCTTTTTATTTGATCAATAGTTGCAACATAATCGGTTGTAAGAGTATTAGTCATTGATTGCACCGATATAGGATTATTACCACCAACTTTTACATTTCCTACTGATACTACTTTTGATTTTCTTCTAGGAATTTTATAGTCATATAACATTAGAGTTATCTCTTGATTTTTTATTTATATTATAACTAAACTATATATGAGAGAACAATTGAGCAATTCAACTGAGCAATTGAGCGATTAATTTTAGCACTAAACTAATAATTAAATAAATCCATTTTCCTTGGAATATAGCCTTAATAAATATATTATTTTTCTTTAACTGATTATTCTACTAAAGAATACTTACTTAACAAAGAATCTCTTTCTAAAACAATGTCCGATAAAACAAGACTAACCCTTCTTTTACTTGTTAGAGCCACTTCTTTAGAAGCGACTATAACTTTCACACCTTTATAATTTCCTACTCTCATAGAAATGTTATCTACCTTAGGTATATCATAAATATCCCCAGCTTTAAATATTTTATCTAGATAAACAATACCAGGATCATCTTGCTTGTATATTTGAATCCAAACATCTTCAGCAAAAGCTATAGAAATCTGATAATTTCTTGTTTCTTTTGGCCAAGACAGATATTTTATTTCTACTTTATGCTTAGAATGTTCGTCTTCTTCTTTTGTTTGATCAATATCCTCTAAATTTTCATTTTTTATATTGTTATCTACTTGTGGTTTATTTTGAAAATAACCACTAGAACTACTATCATCATTTTTTTTATTTTCTACAACAACAAAATCTTCATCAATAACTGAACTGATAGAGTTATCTTTATTTTCTAAATTTTTATCTGTTATTAAAGAACTTAATTGTTCTCCATTATAAGCATTATTGAATAATAGATTGTATCCTAATAATAAAAACACAAATAAAAAAATTAATAAAATTATAATTAATTTTTTTTGTGAAGAAAAACTAGATTTATCTAATTTTGCTTTATTTCTTTTACTATTTGAAGTAGTAAGAATATCCTCTTTAGTTTCATCTTCAGAATCTTTTTTCATTGTTTTTTTTATGCTATTCATCAAGCTATATTCTTCATCTAAAAATACCTGTGCTTTTCTTTTAGCATATTCTGGACTATTAAAAGAATATATCTTATCTAGCTTAGATACTAAGATTTCTACATTTTCTATTTCTAAAAATTTTGCATAACCCCTGAAGTAACCTAAAGAATATGTTCTTTCTGGTAATTTACTATACTCTTCTTCTTCTAATGCTTCTAAAAACTCTTTTCTTATTTTTGTTATTCTAGTAACATCCTCAAGAGTTAGCCCTTTTTTTTCTCTATTATTTTTAAGTAATCCACCCAAACGAAGTTTATTTTCCATTATACTTAAGCCTTTAATTTTATTTTTATCAATTAAATTACTTATTTAGATAATCTTCAGCTTGATTTATTAATTCTTCAATAACTTCTTTACATGTACTTATAGAATTAACTAAACCAACACTTTGACCTGCCATTAATGAGCCATTTTCAACATCTCCATCAATAGCTGCTTTTTTTAAAGCCCCAACCCAATAGTGTTCTATCTTCATTTGTGCATCATATTTAGAAATATCTCCTGATTTATATTCGGATATGACCATTTTTTGAAAATCTAAGAACTCCCTTGATCCTTTGTTTATTATTGCTCTAACTGGAATTACTTGAAATTCGTTATCTACTTGTTGGGTAAACTGCGCATCCCTTGCTGAAGCCTTAACAAAAGCTTTTTTAAAATTTTCATGTGCAATACATTCTTCGGTACAAACTAAAGGAGTACCTATTTGCACTCCAGAAGCACCTAATTTTAAATAACTAGCTAAAACATCACCCCTTGCGATTCCTCCTGCTACAAAAACAGGAACCTCTTGAATATTTGGTAAAATTTCTTGAACTAAAACTGAAGTTGAAACAGCACCAATGTGTCCACCTGCTTCAGAGCCTTCTATTATTAAAGCATCTATACCATTTTTCACTAATCTTTTGCCTAAGGATAAATTAGGAGCAAAAGCAACAGATTTAATACTATTCTCTTTTAATTTTCTAATAATATCAACAACAGGAAAACCACCAGCAAAAATGATATGTGTCATTTTTTCTTCTATACAAACATCAATAAGAGACTCTAAGTGAGGATTCATAACAATGATGTTAATACCAAAAGGTTTACTTGTTTTTTCTTTAGTTTTTATTATTACATCTTTAAGTAAAGTAGCATCCATAGATCCACTAGCTATTACACCAAAAGCTCCCGACTCTGAAACTGCAGAAACTAATTTACTTTCTGATATCCAAGACATAGCTCCACCTATTATTGGGTAGTCCACTCCTAAAAAATCTTTACCTTTCTTCCATAAAGTTTCTAATTTATTATATTTCATATATACATCCTATAAATTAGATTGTTCTAACAAATTCTTTGAAAACATTTTTGAATTATAAAAACAATTATAACAATTATATTTTGAATTACCAAAAAGATTATACATTCATTTTATTTTATTATCAATACTCAATACAATAATAAAAATAATATCATTGTTTCTTTTATTAAAAAAATGTTATCCTATAATAATAATAAGATACTACAAGTTTTATAGGAATAATTAAAGAATGGTAAAGTCTAGTGTTGATTCTGAGATAAACAAATTTTCTTCTATCGCTTCTGACTGGTGGAAAAAAAATGGAAAATTTAAAGTTTTGCATAATTTTAACAAAGTAAGAGTTAAATACATCCAAGAAATGCTTATGCAAAATGATTTATATAATGAAGAAATACTCGATATTGGTTGTGGTGGCGGAATTTTATCTGAAAGATTTGCTAAACTTGGTTATAGAGTTACTGGAATTGATGCATCAGAAAAAACCATAGAAATCGCTAAAGCACACGCAGAAAAACATAACCTAGATATTTCTTACTATAATTTATTTCCTGAAGATTATTTAGCACAAAATCCTAGTAAGAAATTTAAAATTATATTTGCAATGGAAATAATAGAGCATGTCAATAATCCAGCTTTGTTTATTGATATCATTATGCAACTTTTAGATGAGGGTGGGGTTATATTCTTCTCCACTATCAATAGAAATTTGAAATCTTTAATACTTGCTAAATACGCGGCAGAATATATTTTAAATTGGATTCCTAAAGCTACTCATGAGCATTCTAAATTTATTACTCCAAGTGAACTTAATAGATTTTTAGAGAATAATAGTTCAAAACTTCATGACATCAAAGGAATCAATCTCAATCCTATAACTAGAGAGTGGATATTAGTAAAAAATCCAAAAGTAAATTATATTTGTTGTGCTTTTAAATAACTAATAAAATCCTTACAATATTTAATTGTAAAACCCTGAAAAGACTTTATTTATTTTTAGAAAATTAGTGCTTTATATTTTTAAAGTAAAAGATTTTTATTACATTAAATCTGTTTTTATATAATTTTTATACTAATAAAAATTATTTTTTAAGCCCTAATAGAATATCTAGCTCACCTTTGTTATCTAAGGCCATTAAATCATCACACCCACCAATAAGTTTATCATTTATAAAAATTTGAGGTACAGTTTTAGCTCCATTTGTACGTTCTATAAAATATTTTTTTGTATCTAAGTCTTTTTCTATATCATATTCTGTAATGTCTGAAAATCCTTTCAACTTTAAAATATTTTTTGCTCTAATACAATAAGGGCAAACTTTTTTAACAACCATTTCTATCTTCATTAAATTAATCCTATTAAATTTTCAAAAAACCATCTACTCTTGCTAAACATAGCACATTAATATCTTTTGCACCAGATTTTTTAAGAGTATACGCACACTCATTAATTGTAGAACCTGTTGTTAATATATCATCTATTAACAATATATTCTTTCCTTTTAGATAGTTTAAATATTTTTTATTGATATTAAAAGCGCTTTTTACATTACTTAATCGTTTTTTTCCGTTTAATCTCATTTGATCTTTTGTTTTTTTAGATTTCTGTAAAATATCCGTTTTACATAAAAGATTTGTTTTTTGTGATATTTTATGTCCTAAGAGCGCCATATGATTATATCTTCTTTTAATAAGTTTTGTATAATAAACAGGTACCGGAATAATTAAATCAACCTCATTTTGTAAATTTTTTTCTAGTAGTTTACTTACAAATCTATTAACTATAAAAGTTAATAGATATAATCTGTCATAATTTTTAAATCCGTTAATCAGTTTAAAAACTTCTTTGTTATAAACATAACAATATGACACACTATTAAACAATTTAGGTTTAGATAAACACGGTAAACACCTATCTCCTCTTTTAAGCTCAATACCACACATATTACAAGTAATCTTATAAGCAGGTTGTAATTTATTATAACAATTCACACATAATCCTTGATGATTTATAGTTTCATTGCATAAATAACAAAATTGGGGATAAATAAAATTTAAAATTTTAAAAAATGATGATTTTTTAAAAATATTCCAATTAATAAACATAATTACTTCACAAAAATTTGATTTAATGATATTTTATATCTAGTGTTTAATATCAATTAAAGTATACTACTTATGCAAATTTTTGACAGAAAATTATTACAGCTTCGTGCTAATAAAGTACCTCAATCTATTATAGAACCTAATTTTTTAAAAGAAGAAATAAGTTTTAGAAATGTAGAAAAACTTAGTGAATTAAAAAATAATTTTTCATTAGGATTAGAAATAGGTTCATCAGCAGGTGAATTTTATAAAAATTTATATGATGAAACATCAGAATTTTATAACAAAAATAAAATAAAAAAACTTATTCAAACAGATTTTTCATCTAATTTTTTGCATAAAAATCCTTATCCCAATAAAATGGTAATAGATGAAGAAATTCTACCATTTAACGATAAATCATTTGATATAGTTGTTAGCAATTTTTCTTTATATAATATTAACGATCCGCTATCTGTTTTAAAGAAAATCTACAATATATTAAAACCCAATGGAGTTATATTACTTTCTGTTCCTATAACTGGAACATTAGGAAAATTAGCAGAGGCCATGTTTGAGGCTGAAATGAAAATATTCAACGGCGCTTCTCCTAGAATTCATCCTTTTACTAATGTAGAGATTTTAGGAAATTTAATTCAATCAACAGGATTTCAAGAAATTACTGTAGATAAAGATAAAATAGATATCATGTATAAAGATTTTTATAAAATATTTAAAGATTTAAAAACTTCAGCACAAACTAATATATTAATCAATAGAGATAAAAAGTATGTTGGAAAAAACTTTTTTAATAAAGTTCATGAAATTTATGAGAAAAATAAAGACCACTCTAGTGGATGCTACCCTGTAACCATAGAGTTTGCTAATTTAATTGCTTGGAAAGCTTAATCATGCAACAACCTTCTTTAATAAAAGCAAAACTCTTAAAGCGATACAAAAGATTTCTAGTTGATGTAATATTAGAAAATGGTGAAATAGTGACTACTCATTGTGCAAATTCTGGATCTATGATAGGATTACTTAAAGAAGGAAATATTGTATATATAACCCCTTCTACCAACCCTGTTAATAAACTTAAATATAAGTTAGAATTTATAGATGATGGATCTTCTATTGTAGGTGTTAATACTCACCTTACAAATAAATTGGTAAATGAGGCATTAAATGAAAAACTAATACAATATTTATCTCATTTTGATGATTTTCATCCTGAAATTAAATATAATAATTCTCGTTTTGATTTTTTAATTAGTAATTCTAAAGAAGAAAAATGCTTTGTAGAAGTTAAAAATGTTACCTTAAAAAGAGAACCTCTTATTGCAGAATTTCCAGATGCAAAGACAGAAAGAGGAGCAAAACACTTACAAGATCTAACAAATGTTGTACTTGATTCAAACGGCATAAATGCGGTAAACTTATACATCATACAAAGAACCGATGTTGAATATTTTCGTATTGCTAAAGATATAGATCCAAAATACTACAAAAATTTTATATTAGCAAAAAATAGTGGTGTAAAATTTTTATGCTATAATTGTGATATCAACTTAAATAGAATTAAGATAAATAAAGAAATAGAGATTATATATGACTAAAACTAATGTTATAATTAAAAAAGTAGAAAATTATGGAAAAACCGATAAAATTAACCTATACGATGATATAGCTTTTGAAGGCTTAAAAAAAGCAGGATTGCTAGCTTATCAAACTCTTGAATATATAGCTCCTTTTGTTAGGGCTGGAATTTCAACAGAAGAATTAGATCAAAAAATTCATGATTTTATTATACAAAACAATGCGATCCCCGCTACTCTTGGATATAGAGGATACCCAAAATCTTGTTGTATTTCTTTAAATCATGAAATTTGTCATGGAATTCCTTCTAGTAAAAAGTTAATTGAAGGCGATATTCTAAACATAGATATTACAGTTATCTTAAATGGTTGGTATGGAGATACTAGCCGTATGTTTAGTGTTGGTAAAATTAGTGCTAAAGCTCAAAATCTTATGGCTGTTACCTTAGAATGCTTAGAAGAATCTATAAAAATAGTTCGTCCTGGTATTAATATTGGAGATATTGGTGCAACAATTTTGTCTATTGCTAAGAAAAATAGGTTTTCTGTAGTTGAAGAATTTTGTGGGCATGGAATTGGTAATGAATTTCATCAAGACCCTAATGTGCTGCACTATGGGAATTTTGACGAAGGTATGTTATTAGAAAAAGGAATGGTTTTTACAATTGAACCAATGATTAATTTTGGTAAAAAAGATATAAAAATGTTACCAAATGGTTGGACAGCTATAACTAAAGATTTTTCTTTATCTGCCCAATATGAACACATGATTGGAATAACAGAAAAAGGCTGCATAATTTTTACATTGCCCTAATAAAAACTAGCAAAGAGATAGAAATGTCTGAACATGATGATAATATCTTAGATGGTATAGATTTAAGAACAGGTCATAGACAACGAGTAAAAACTCGTTTTTTTAATAATTATAACATTAATACTTCTTATGATGACTATGATCTACTTGAGTTAATCCTATTTTATTCAATACCTCGTAAAGATGTTAAACCTCTAGCTAAATCATTGTTACAAAAATATGGAAGTTTATCAACTATACTTTCTTCTACAAAAGAAAATCTGTTGCAAAATAAAGGAATAAACGAAAATTCTGTAACTTTATTTCACTTAATAAAAGCTACTAATACTCATTTATTAAAAAAGAATTTACTTGGGTCTCATGTTATAAAAAATTGGGATAATCTTCTTGATTATTGTTTTATGAAAATGGCACATGAATCTAAAGAAATGATCAATATAATTTACTTAAATATAAAAAATGTAGTAATAAAAGATGAAATAATTCAAGAAGGAAGCATTAACTCTTCCGTAGTTCACCCCAGAGAAATTATTGCAAGATGCTTAGATTTAAGAGCATCAGCAATTGTTATTGTGCATAATCATCCAAGTGGAGATGCTAGTCCTTCTCGTGAAGATGTAGAAATGACAAGTGATATAAATAAAGCTCTAGCCAGTGCCAATATAAAACTTCATGATCATGTAATTGTTGGTCAAGGTGGAATTACATCTCTAAAAAATTTAGGATTATTAAAATAACATAATGAAGCAACCTAATACACTCTTTTATGTTGAACAAATATAAATTTAACATTACAATCATAATAATGAGGTATCAACTAATGTTTTAAAAGATTTTTTAAACAATTATTTTAAAATCATATAACATAAAATACAAAGTTTATATCCACTTAATTTATTTGAATTTTACCAACAATATGGTATTCTACTTGATATAAAAATATATTAAAGGATAAATGATGAGTATAAATACTAATGAATTAAAAAGAATGTTAAATGAATCATTTCCTAATTCTGAAGTTAAAGTAATAGATACCGTTGGAGATGGAAATCATTTAGAAGCAACAATCATATCTGATATTTTTGTTGGTAAAAATTCACTACAAAGACATAAAATGGTTTATGATAGTTTGGGTGGTATTGTAGGCAATGAAATCCATGCTCTTGCCCTTAATACTCATACTTTTGATGAAAAAAATGGTGATTCTGTATCTCATGGATTACAAATCAAAGATAACAATATAGACCCAAATGATGATGTATTAAAAAAAATAGATTTACTTATTAAATCCAATGATGTTGTATTATTTATGAAAGGTAATAAAGATATGCCTTTATGTGGTTTTTCTTCTGTTGTTAATCATATTCTTTTAGATATTTTAAAATTAGATTTTGAAGATGTTGACGTAATGGCAGATTACAAAATTCGTGATAAGATCAAAGAATATTCAAACTGGCCTACAATTCCTCAATTATATGTTAAAGGTCAATTTATTGGAGGATGTGACATTGTTAAAGGAATGTACCAAAATGGTGAATTACAAGCATTACTACAATCTAACAATATTAAATTCACATCTGCTGAATAATAATAAAATATAATTATTTACAAAGTATCCTTATAGTATTTTTATATTATTTATCATTAGATAATTACTATAGTTTATATAAAAGAGAGTAGTTTAATGTATGACAATCCTCCTTATGAATCTTTAAAATGTTTATCTTATGGTAGCCCTAACCATGCAAAAAAGATTGTAATTCTTTTGCATGGTTATGGATCAGATGCAAAAGATTTAATTGCCTTAGCTCCTATGTTTAAGCATCTAAAAGATACTTTTATCGTTTCAGCTAATGCTCCATATAATTGTGATAATGGATTTGGTAGACAATGGTTTCCTTTAATTACTAAAGATAATGGTAAAGGAGAATTTGATATTGAAATATCTAGTATTTTTGATGTTAAAATTGCTTCAAATATAATTATGCAATTGGTTGGAGAAATTCAAGATCATCATAACCTAGATACAAAAGATATTTCGCTGTTTGGATTCTCTCAAGGTGGAATATTATCTCTTTATACTGCTCTTCATTCTGAAATAAAATTTGGATCTGTAATTTCTCACAGTGGTATTTATTATGGAGATAATAACACTGATTTTAATCATAACCAAAATATTTTAATGGTACATGGTGCTAATGATGATGTGCTATCTTTAAATAAATTTAATGAATCTGTAACTTATTTAAATAAAAATAAAATATCTTTTGAAAATCATATAGAATCCAACTTAGCACATAGTATCAACCAAAGCACTGTTGATATTTGCGAAAAATTTTTAATTAAAAACTTTTAGTATAAAAATTGATTTTTTTATTTGTATTCCTAATACCTGAATTTTTCTGATGATATTGAAGAAATATTACTAATCATCAAAATAAAAATATCTGTCAATTAATAATAACCATTTGGTAATTATATACAAAAAAATGAATTATAAGTAAATCAATTATTTTATAATTTTTTGGTATAGTTTTTTTATTATTGATAAAAATACTACATTTCAATGAGTAATACTTCTTGGAAATCTTATTTTATATATAATGGAAAACTTAACACTATATTTGATATATTTTATAAAAATTTTAATAAAAATCTAATACTAAATATTAGTTGTTTACTTTATTATCGATAATAATATAGAATTAACGATAATTATCATATACAGCATCCATTATATCAGTACATAATTCATTAAAGCCAGTATAAGAACCTTGAGAATTAAGTCCTACATTTTCTCTATTACTTAAAATTAAGATTCCAATATTATTTTCTTTATTAATTGCTAAACAATTCCCTGTAAATCCAATATGTCCAAATGTTCTTTGTGGACGGTTTTTCCCCATATAATCTCTTGAATAATCAAATCCTATAGCCCTACCTTTTAATCCTAGTAATTTTTGTATTTCAGAAAACTGATTCATAATATCTTGAGAATAAAATGTTACACCGTTGTATGTACCTCCATTTAACATTAACTGTATTAATTTAGAAATATCAATTCCACTAGAAAACAATCCAGCATGCCCTGAAATTCCTTCCATAACATAAAAAGCATTGCCATCATCAACTTCTCCTTTTAATGTGTAGTTTCTCCATTTTTTGAATCTTTTAGGATCATCTTTTAAACCATACTTACCATTTTTAATCATATTTTTTTCAAAAATATTACCCCAAGAAGTAGAAGCTGATCTGATTTTTTTATCTTCTGATAGGTTGTATCCGCTATCAAACATTTCTAATTTTGAATATAGGTTATCAGTTAAGTAATCATCAAGAGATTTTTCACTTATTTTTTCAATAACTATGCCTAAGATAATGAATCCTAAATCTGAATAAATCTGATTTGTTTTTGTTTTGTAAGATAAAGGAATATTTGCTATATATTTAACAACATCTTTTTTATTATCTACATACATATAAAGAGGTCTCCAAGCTGGTAATCCCGAACTATGAGTAAGCAAATCATAAATTGTGATATTACTTTTATCTGCAGTATTAAATTCTTCTATATACCGTGAAACTTTATCTGTTAATTGTAATTTATCTTCATATATAAGCATCATTGTAGCTTGAGTTGTTGCTAAAACCTTAGTTAGTGAAGCTAAATCAAAAATTGTATCTGTTTTCATTAATTTGGGCGATCTAATAGTTTTTTGTCTATCTTTTAAATCAGCGTAACCAAAAGCTTTTAAATATTGAATTTCACCGTCTTTTTGTACTAAAATAAGCATTCCAGCCGTTTTATTAGCAAATATTTTTCCATCTGCTAATTCTTGAATTTTTTTATTTGTAAAATCATTTTTAAATAAAATTATTTTACTATCTTCAGCCTTCAAAAAAGTAAGAAATAATAAAACAACTAAAACTACAATAGATATTTTTTTTAACATCTTTTACCCTTAAATTACATATCTAATAATAAAATAGTAACACTTAGTTATAAATTCATCAAATCATATAAAATATATTACCATAAGTATTGACATCTATAAGATTTTATAGGATAATTATTTCCATTCCCGAGAAAGTTGTTAATATAATAAGTTATTAACACGCTTTTTTAAAGACTATCGGGACAACTTATTAAATAAAGGTTATATATAAATGACTAAAAGACATAGTGCAAAATATAAAATTGATAGAAGATTAGGAGTAAATCTTTGGGGTAGAACAAAATCTCCTTATAATAAAAGAACTTCAAGACCAGGTCAGCATGGAGCACAACCTAAAAAACCAAGCGATTACGGATTGCAATTAATTGCTAAACAGAAATTAAAATTCTACTACGCTAATATTGGCGAAAGACAATTCAGAAGAATTTATGAAGAAGCTGTTAGAAGAGATGGTGATACTTCTCAAAATATTATCGGTTTATTAGAAACAAGATTAGATGCTGTAATTTACAGAATGAAATTTGTTCCTACTATGTTTGCAGCAAGACAGTTTATTAATCATGGTCATATTCTTGTTAATGGTAAAAAAGTAAATATTGCTTCTTATAAGGTTAAAGTTGGTGATACCATTGCGGTTAAACCTACTTCTCAAGAATTAGAAATTGTATTAAATGCTGTTAATAGCGGAGAACGAGAAGTTCCTGATTATGTTCAAGTAGATCATAAAGCAATGGAAGGGCAATTCTTAAATGTTCCTAAACTAGAAGAGGTTCCTTACCCTGTTAAAATGGAACCAAGTATTGTTGTGGAATTTTATTCAAGATAATAGTTTTTATACAATATTTTGATATAATATATAGTAAATAAAATAGAAACATTTATCAATAATTATTAAATAAGAAAGAAATATAAATGATTTTCACGTTAACTCTAAATCCTTCATTAGATTACTTTATTTATTTGAAAGATATTAAGAAAAACACTTTAAACATACCTAATAAAACCGCAATTGTTGCTGGTGGTAAAGGGATTAATGTATCTAAAGTTTTAAAAAATTTAAACACCACAAATACTGCTATAACCTTTACTGGTGGTTTTTGTGGTGAAAAAATCATCACAGAGTTAAAAGAATTAAATATTAATCATCATACAATTTCAGTCAATGAAAATACTAGAATTAATTTAAAACTAAAAGAAAATGATGGTGAAACTGAAATTGCAGGACAATCGCCAACCATTTCTAAAGAAAGTGTTAACAAACTATGTAATTACATTAAAGAAAATTTACAAAATGGTGATAGTTTAATATGTTCAGGAAGTATTCCAAATAGTATTGATTTTAACATCTACAAACAGCTAGCACTTTTATTGGAACAAACTGCTAAAAATATCAATGTGGTATTAGATACAAGGGGGGAATCATTACGAGATAATCTCTATAATAATTTTTTAATTAAACCCAATAAAAAAGAATTAGAAGACATGTTTAACCAAAAATTCAATTCTATTAAAGAAATTATTAAAAGTTGTGATTATTTTCTTAAAAAAGGAATTAAAAATATTATTGTATCTATGGGTGGTGAAGGCTCTTTATATATTAATGCTAATGAAGTTTTTAAAGCTGAACCAATGGATTTGAAAATGATTAATACGGTAGGAGCAGGCGACTCTATGGTAGCTGGATTTATGACAGCCGCAGAAAGAAATTATAAGTTAGACGATTGCTACAAAATGGCAGTAGCTACCGCCAGTGCCACTGTAAGTAAAGAGGGGTTAGCTAGTGAAGAGGATGTAGAGAAAAATTTTGCAAAAGTTATTATCAAAAAATTATAAATAATTATAAGATTAAGTTATAATAAACGCAATAAGATAAGTACAATTTAATATCAGAGGTTAAAAGTGAATATTTTAGATCTGTTAAATGAAAATCTAGTAATTATAGATTTAAAAGCTAAAAATAAAAATGATACGATTAGCGAAATGTCTAATGTTTTGAAGCAAGAAAATGTAATATCCGATCTCGATGGTTTTATTAATGATATCCACCTTAGAGAAAGCCAAACCACAACAGGTATTGGTGAAGGTGTTGCTATACCTCATGCTAAAAGTCAATTTGTAAATAAAACAGCTATCCTTTTTGCTAAAAGTAATAGTGGGTTGGATTATAAATCTTTAGATAATAAAGCTGTAAACTTACTATTTATGTTAGCGGTTAAAGAGGATGCCACCTCAGAACATGTGGATATTTTAGCAAAATTATCTCGCTTGTTTTTAAATGATAATTTTAAAAAAGAATTGTTAGCCTGTAACAATCCTGTTGAAGTAATAAGTGTTATTAAAAAGTATGATTCTAGCGAAGAATCTCCAAACACGACATCTAATGCAACCAGCGATTCTAAAAATAAAAAATATTTTATAGTGGCGGTAACTGCATGTCCAACCGGTATTGCTCACACTTTTATGGCCGCAGAAGCCTTAGAAAAAGCTGCAAAAGAACTCAAAGTAGATATAAAAGTAGAAACGAATGGGGCCAGTGGCGTAGGTAATAAATTGGATGACACAGATATTGAAAGAGCTCATGGTGTTATTTTAGCAATTAATCGTAAAGTACCAACCAATAGATTCATAGGCAAACAAGTAATTCAAGTTGATGCTGCAAAAGCTATCAAAGACGCTAAAGATTTAATTTTATCTATCATTAGAAAATACGGTAAAGTTTATAAAGGAGACGGAACAAACATTGAAAATGGGAATGAAAAAACCGGTGGTCAACTTGGCAAAAAAAGTGGAAGTGAAACCTATAAACACTTAATGTCTGGCGTATCTTTCATGTTACCATTTGTAATTAGTGGTGGTATGTTAATAGCTTTCTCGTTTTTATTCGATAAACTAGCAGGAGTTCCAGCCGGAGTTGGGCTTGGTAACACCACAGAATTAGCAAAACTTTTCTCATTAGTCGGAAGTCAAGCTTTTGCATTGTTTGTACCTGTACTAGCTGCTTTTATTGCCTTTAGTATCGCAGATAGAGCTGCAATTACTGCCGGATTTGTTGGTGGGGCTTTAGCAAGTGCTGGAGGTTCTGGTTTTCTAGGAGCAATTATTGCGGGATTCTTAGCAGGTTATGTAACTGTTTTAATGATAAAATTATTAAAAAATCTGCCAAATAGCTTACAAGGTATTAAAAATATCCTAATTTTACCAGTACTAACGGTTTTAATTACAGGTGTTTTGTTGGTATTGTTATTTAATACGCCAGTAAAATATATTAATGATTCTATTTTAGCATGGTTAAATAACTTAGGTGATGTTAATAGAGTACTACTTGGATTAATTTTAGGTGGCATGATGGCTGTAGATATGGGCGGACCATTTAATAAAGCCGCTTACGTATTTGGAGTTGCATCACTAGCTACAGGAGCTTCAGAAACTATGGCTGCAGTAATGGCTGCTGGAATGACTCCACCACTTGGAATTGCAATTGCTTCAAGTATATTTAAAAGTAAATTTACAAAAGAAGAAAGAGAAGCAGGTAAATCTAACTACATTATGGGCTTAACATTTATTACTGAAGGCGCAATTCCTTTTGCAGCCTCTAATCCATTAAAAGTTATACCTTCGCTTATGATAGGTTCAGCTGTTACTGGAGCTTTAAGTATGTTTTTTAGAGTAAATTTACCAGCTCCTCACGGTGGTATTATAGTAATGTTCTTATCTAATCACATTTTATTATATGCTTTATCAATTTTAATTGGTTCATTAGTAACAGCTTTTTGTTTAGGTATTTTAAAACCTAAACCGGCTCAATAATTAATTTTTTATAATAAATTAGTTAGTTAAAATTAAAAATTCAAAAAAACAAGTAAAATTCTATTGAGAGTTTTACTTGTTTTTTTTATAATAAAAAATAATATAAAAGCACTTTATATTTACAATCTAATATAATTCTTTATCTCTAGTATTTATTAAGAGCCAAAGGTTACCAAAAAAGATCACTATGATTAAAATTTATCGGGACAAATTAAATGGGAATTGATTTTAAACTTTAGATTATTTATCACTCATTAGGTTTATTAATTATATAATTTCAAAAATATTATAAATAAAACTATTTTTGCCTTAAAAAATCAGATAAAGCCTTTTTTATAAAAAACATAATTTTATTAAATTTTATAACATAACATATTTTTTATTTAATAATTAAAATTTTTTAATATATAATATTTTGTTAAAAATATAATTAAACAAAAGAGAACAGTGATGAAATTGAAAATACCTCATTCTTACAGCATTATATTCAGCCTTATTGTTATAGTTGCTTGTTTAACCTGGATTTTACCTTCAGGAGAATTTGATAGAAGGCACGACAAATCAACTAATCAAACTCTTCTTGTACCAAATACATATCATCATGTAGATTCTAATCCTCAAGGAGTTCAGGATGTTTTAAAATCCATTCTAAATGGATTTATTAGTGCTTCTGAAATTATTGGATTTATTTTAATAGTTGGAGCTTCTTATGGTGTTATTATAAAAACTGGAGCTATTGATAGATCTCTGCATTCTGTAATTAATAAACTTGGCTCTAAGGTTAAGATTCTAATTCCAATATTAGTGTTTTTATTTTCTATAGGAGGAAGCATAATAGGAACATTTGAAGAAACAATCCCTTTTTATTTCATTATGGTAACAATCATGATATCTTTGGGTTATGATGCCATACTTGGTGTTGCAGTAATTATTTTAGGGACGACAACTGGAAATATGGCTTCAACAATTAATCCTTTTGCAACAGGGGTTGCTTCTGCTATTGCAAATATAGATTTAAGAGACGCATTGAATGAAAGAATAGTTTTTTGGATGATATCAACATGTTTAAGTACAGTTTACATTTTATGTTATGCAATCAGAATAAAAAAAACTCCTGAAAAATCTATAGTTTTTGATCTACAAAAAGAGCATTACAAACATTTTATTAACCATGATGATGAGAATCATCCTAATAAAGCATCTCAAAAACAAGAACCCTTCTCTTTTTCAGATAAAATAATAATTTCATCAATATTTCTTCTTTTAGGAGCAATGATTTATGGAATTATTGAATTAGATTGGTGGATGGCAGAAATTTCTGCTTTATTTATAGCATTAGCTTTTATTACAGCAATTGTAAAAAGAATGAAAGAAAATGATTTTTGGGATGGTTTTGTATCAGGAGCAAAAGATGTACTACCAGCAACCCTAGTAGTAGGAATGGCAAAAGCTATAGTTGTAGTTGCTACAAATGGCTCTATTATTGATTCTATATTAAATATTTCTGCAAATTTTTTAGCAGGTTTACCAAAGCCATTATTTGTTGTACTAGATTTAGTATTAGAATTTTTTATAGCTATTTTAGTACCTTCAAGCTCTGGACACGCAGCACTCACTATGTCTATTATTCCCCCACTTGCTGATATATTTGAACTTCCAAAATCGGTTGTAATTTCAGCTTATCAAATTTCTTCAGGTTTATCTAATATGATAACACCAACATCAGGTGTATTAATGGTAGCTTTGGGTATTGCAAGAATTCCTTGGGATAAATGGGCAAAATTTATAATCCCTTTAATATTACTTCATTTTATAAGTGCTATTATTTTTCTTTTATATTGTACTTTTTAATATTTCTTGGTTTAGTAATCTTTTTTATAAACTAGATTACTTTTTATACAGAATTATAAAGATAATTTATACTATTGAAATAATATTGTAAAACTTTCATTTTTGATAATTTGTAGATATTATAGAATCCAAAAATAAAGAAATAATTATATATAGTATTTCTAATTTAGAATTAGATATATTATATAAACAAATTTTTTGTAATACAATATTTTTAAGTAAAATATAAGTAGATTATTATTTTTAAAATACTTTTAATTGTCGGATTTATTATTATATATAGTTACTTAATAAAATATATCTTTATTTAACCTAACTGTTACAAATTCACCCTTTCTTAATTTAAAAATAAGATTATTATTTTATAGAGTAAGTTGCACTTAACATAATACTAGAAATCATTCCAACACAAATTTTATCTAAGCAGTTTCCACCAAATTCTTTATTTTTTGTACCTAAAGATTGAATATAACTCACTCCTACATCTAATTGTTTAGAATATGAGTATTTTAAAGATATTAAATTAAACAAACTATAATCTTGCAAAGAAATTATATTAGAATAATTTAAGTATACAGAATTTATTACTTCTACTGAAGCACCTATAGACAAATAATTTATACCAAAAATATTTGCTTCTTGATATTCTTTTCTTCTTTCTAGTGATGAATTTAAGTCTGCGTTTAAACTTTTTTTTCCAAAACCATTATGATAAAATTCTACATACAATGTGGTATAATAATCAAAATAATAATCTTCTTTTTCTAAACCCACTAAACCTGCAGAAATAATCTCACCTCTGTCATATTCTGGAGACCATAAAGATGTTTCAACTTTGAAAATAGTATTTAAAACAAAATCTGTTGTAAAGCCGAAAGAGAAAACATAATCTCTTAAATATTGAGCCGCCGTAATATTATAATCACTATAAGAATTAGATTTAATATATCTAACCGCAAATGTGCTATCATATAAAGAAAAATTTCCATTTTGATAATCTCTCTTAGGATTAAAAACAAATGAAATATTACTATTTGAATCTATTGAATAAACAAAATAAGCAAGATCAGTACCTATTTTATAATCTCCATTATAAAATGAAGGAGAAGAAGAATTAAAAAAATCTGCTACACTAAATACTTTTCCCCTACCCCAATTAAGATTATTTCTACCAAGGACAAACTCATAGTTATTATGAGAATAAGAAACATATAATCTATCTATTTTATTAGTTAAAGAGTCATTTCTAATAATATTATCTTCTCTTGATAATCTAAATAAATTATTTTTATCACTTTTTATTATAAGTTTTACAGGTATAGGATAAGTTTGTTTTTTATTTCTAGAATAACTACTAAGTATGTGAGATTCTACCTTTAAACCTAGTTTTTCATTAGTGTAAGTAGTAATAAATCTATTATCTATACGCCTTTCTTGAAATAAATGATCTTCTTTAGTGTAATTTCCACTACCATAAACATTAAAAATATCATCAAAAAGTAAATTAGCATATAAAAAATTTATCTTTACAAGCAATAAAAATAAAATAAAATATATTTTTTTTAACATTTATTATTAATTCCTCTTTATATTTTTTATTTAATAATCCCTACAAAAATTAATTTTCATAAAAAAAATTTTTTATGATTAGATTTTTTTTATAATTTAATTTGTAAAACTATAGAATCAATTTTTCAACCTATGAAATTTTAACAAGGCTACCAAATTATAATAATAATAAAGTCAATATTTATATTAATTTATCAAATAAACATGTTAAATAATCATACAGTTTTTTATTTTTAATTAGCCTTTGAGAATATAAAAAATAGAATATAACAAGACCACTATTATATTTAAAATCATCAAAATTATTTATTAACATTTCTAAAACTTCATCACAACTAATAAGGAAAAACTCCTCTACCTCACCATCAACAGGTATCGGAACAAAATTTTCTGATACTTCCAAATTATAAATATAAACAATATCATTTCTTAAACCGTTATACTTTTGAGATTTATACAAAATAGTATTTTCATATATTGCTTTTCTTGAAATCTCCTCTGATATTCCTGCTTCTTCTAGCGCCTCTTTTTTTAAAGCATCAAAATTGGAAAATCCAAAAGGAACAGCTCCTGCCACTATATTATCTAGTTTATTAGGATCATAAAGTTTAGCTGCGGATCTTTTTGCAATCCATAAATATTTTTTTCTAACATTATTAGAATCAGTTTTTTCAACATACGCATTAAGATGCACCCCTGATGCCTTACAACCAAAAAAATGCATTAAAGATCTATCTATGTATCCTAACTTAGATTTAGTATCTTCTGATTGTAGTAACATATGCTCGTGTCTAATTTTAATAGCTTCTTTTTTTTCTAATTCCATAGCAAAAAAAGTAAATACTTCTGATAGTAATTGAGGAGTATTATAATTATCAATAAGATGTATAGATTTATCTGAAAAAATGAAAAAATCTGAAAAATATAACTGAATTAATTTCAAATTATTTTTATCAATATAAGATAATTCTACTGGATTATTTTCACCTTTTATATTTAAAAAAAGCTTTATATAATCACGTTCGTTAAACTTTAAAAAATTATCTTCTAATTTTCTTTTTACATTCATTTCTATTAATAAAATTTAATATTAGTAGCAATTAGTTTATTTTCTCACTTTCTTCCTCATCATATCCTTCAATATCTTCTTCTCCAACTTCAGCATATTTTTTCTTAGGGGCTTTTTTTGTAACAAAATATACTAAATCTAAATGAGATTGACAATAGCTTTTACCAGCAACAACTTTATCCCCACAAAAAGAAAATTCATCTTCACCAAAAGGCCAAACACACATATTAGATTCTATTTCAGATAATTTATATTTTCCCTGTTTTTTGCTGTTATTTTTATGAGATAAGTTTTGATTTTTATCAATATGCTCGTTCATAAAGCTAGGGATACTTTTATTAATTAAATTGTTATTATCTGATTGAACTTTTGAAATTTCTTCAACAATAAAAGGAATATCAGTCTTAGCAATTACTGTATTACTTTTTTTTGCAATATTAATAACACTTTTAATTTCATCAGAACTTAAAGTAACTATAGTTTTTTCTTTGGGTGATTTAATTATTTTAGTATCTTCTTTTTTTGCCAGAGTTTTTTCTTTAGAATTTATTGTTTTGATCTCTTTTAATGTATTAAGATTCAATCTATGAATTTTACCAATAATAGCATTTTTAGTAAAACCTAACTCTTTTGCAATATTAACTGTTGTCATTTCTTTTTTTAGATATAAATCTTTAAGTTTATTAACTAAACCCTCATTCCATATAGAATCTTTCGCCATAACTATTTCTCTATTTTTTTATTTTGTTTATTATATTTGAACAGCTTTATTAATTAAAGCAACTGAATTTTTTAATCCATAAAGAGCAAAAAAACTACCCATACGAGGCCCTTCTTTTTGTCCAAGTAAACTTTCGTACAATAATTTAAACCATTCTCTTAACTCCATTCCACTTTCTTTACCTATAGAATAAACAACAGATTGCACATCCACACCTTCAGTCTCTTCTGGCAATTTAGAAATACTATTTGATAGCTTTAACAACAAATTTTTCTCATCAACAGATAACACTTTATAAGAAATATTAGGTTTAACAAAATCATCATAGTAGTTTATTACATATGTTAATAAATCATCAACTACTTTTTTAGTGTTTTCATTTAAAACTTTGTATTTATTAACAAACTGCCATAGTAATGATTTATCACTTGTATTAACAACAGAAATTAAATTTAAAAGCAACGAAAAAGTTATTTCTTCCAGTCCTTTTGGAGGATTATCTTCATGCACAAATAAAATAGGATTTTCAACCTGTTGTTCTACTTCTAGTTTATCATATTTAGTAACTTGAGATAGCCATTCATCAACACTTTTAGGGATAACATCAAAATATAATCTTTTTGCAGTTTTAGGTTTTTGATACATATAATAAGCCAAACTTTCCTGATTACCATAACGTAACCATTCTTCTATGGATAAACCATTCCCTTTAGATTTAGAAATTTTTTCACCATTTTCATCTAAAAACAACTCATAAGTAAAAGATAGAGGTGGTTCTTTACCCATAATCTTACAAATTTTAGAAGATAGCACAACAGAAGGAATTAAATCTTTACCAGACATCTCATAATCAACCTCTAAAGCATACCATCTCATTGCCCAATCTACTTTCCACTGCAGTTTACAAGCACCATCTGTTACTTTTGTAACGACATTTTCACCAGCATCATTAACATAGGTAATAGTCCCATCTTCATAACTATGAGAAACTACTCTCGCTTGTAAAACTTTCCCTGTTTTTGAACAAATTGGTAAAAAAGGAGAATAGGTTTCTTTTCTTTCATTCCCTAGTGTTGGTAATACAACATTAATGATTTCATTATAATTCTTTAATACTTGCAACAATGCTTCATTCATCATTCCAGATTGGTAGCATTTTGTTGCACTGTAAAAATCGTACTTAAAGCCAAATGTATCTAAAAATTCTTGTAACTTAGCATTATTATGTTCTCCAAAACTAGGATATAAACCAAAAGGATCTTTTACTCTAGTTAATGGAAAACCTATATAATTTTTTAATTCTTCTTGATTTGGAACATTGGTTGGAACTTTTCTAAACCCATCTAAATCATCAGAAAAAGCAATAAGTTTTATAGGAATATCAGATAATTGCTTAAAAGCATACATAACCATACTTGTTCTTGCAACCTCACCAAAAGTTCCAATATGAGGAAGCCCTGATGGTCCATAACCAGTCTCAAATAAAACATAACCCTTTGAAGGTATTTTATTCCCTATTTTTTCCAAGATTTTCCTTGCTTCTTCAAAAGGCCAAGACTTAGCCGTTAAACCTGCTTTTGCAAATTTTTCCATATTAATATCCATTTTAATCATTTATAACATAATATTATATCTTATAATATTATTTGAATCATTAGTAAAATATTTTTTAAAAATAAATAATAAAATTAGACAATTATAAAAAATAAAGATTTTTCAAATGACCCTTTTTATAACTCAAGTTAAAAAACCATTTATTATAATAAATTTTATTTTTTATATGTATTTTGCATATTTTTCCTAAAATTATTCCATTGTTCAATACCCAAACTTAATTTATCCGATAACAAATATGCATCTTTATCCAAAATAAATTAGATAATTATATAAACAAATTTCAATAAAATAACTAATTAATAGTAAAACAATAATTATTCCTTATTGGTTAGTTTAAATAGGGAGTTTTTTATATAAATTAAAGGCAATATAAAATATAAATATAAATATGAATAAAATATAAGTTAAAACTTATGTTGTATTCTAGTATTATAAAACTTATATCTGAAGTGATTTTAATTATTTTGCTATTTCATCTAAAACCTAAAATTTTATAAAAGTCGGGATAATTATCTAAGAATTTTTTGTCATTTAATTTTTCATAAATTATTGTTAAATTTATCTTACATAAAACTGTTATATTAATAATAAAAAAATAAAATGGTATGATTACATTCTGTAAAAAATTATTTTTATTATTTTGAGTTCACTTTGTACATAGTTGCCTAATTTTATTACCCAATAAAGAAAACTGCATAAAAAAATAGTTTTTTAATGATCTATTAATTATTGATAAATAAATTATCTTATTTTTTAATATCTAACTCTAGTTTTTCCCATAAAACATCTACAGATTTTTTTACATCCTCATCCATAAATATTTTTCTTCCCCATTCTCTGTTTGTTTCAGGGTAAATTTTAGCCGTGGCATCTATCCCCATTTTAGAACCTAATCCTGAAACAGGAGATGCAAAATCTAAATAATCTATTGGAGTATGTTTAACTATTACTGTATCTCTTGATGGATCTACATTTGTTGATACTGCCCATATCACATCAGACATATTTCTAACATCAATATCATTATCAACAATAATAATAAACTTGGTATACATGAATTGTCTTAAATAAGACCAAACTCCCATCATTACCCTTCTAGCTTGTCCTGCATACATTTTTTTTATTGATACAAATGCCATTCTATAAGAACAAGCATCAGCTGGAAGATAAAAATCATGAATTTCAGGAAATTGTTGTTTAATAAAAGGCACAAACATATCGTTTAAGCATTCAGCTAAAATGGATGGCTCATCTGGAGGACGAGATGTAAAAGTTGAAAGATAAACAGGATTTTTCTTCATGGTTATTGCTGTAACATAAAAAACTGGGAATTCATCAACCTCATTATAATATCCAGTATGATCTCCATAAGGACCTTCTTTTGCTGTTTCTGTTGCCGATATATATCCCTCTAAAATAATTTCAGCATTAGCTGGCACTAAAATATCATTAGTTTTACCCTTAACTAATTCTACTTTTTTATCTGCTAATAGACCTGCAAACTTGTACTCTGATAAATTATCAGGAACAGGAGTAACTCCAGCGATAGTTAATGCCGGATCTACACCTATAGCAACACTGGCTGGCATATCTTGATTAGGAAATTTTTGCTTCCATCTTAAAAATTGCTGTGCTCCTCCTCTATGAGCTAGCCATCTCATAATAAGTTTATTTTTACCTAGTTTTTGCATTCTATAAATGCCTAGATTGTAATCGTCTAAATCATCTTCCTCTAGGTCCTTATTGCCATACGAAGGACCATGAGTAATTGTTATTCCCCATGTCACAAGAGGAGCTGGTTCATTGGGCCAGCATTCTTGAATAGGAAGTTCATCTAAATTAACATCTTCGCCAGTGTAAACTATCTCTTGAGATGGAGCTTTAGATTTAATAGAAGGCGACATATTCATAACCTTTTTAACTATTGGTAGATAGTTAAAAGCATCTTTTAAGTTTTTAGGAGGTTTAGGATTTTTTAAAAAAGCAAGTAACTCGCCTAATTCTTTAATTTCTTCTTGAGATTTGTTTAATCCTATTGCAAATCTACGTTTTGATCCATATAAATTGATAAGAACAGGATATTTATTTTTAGTCCCATCTTTATTAAGAACATGCTCACACAATAGAGCTGGTCCATCCTGTGCTAATAGCCTGGTTTGAATCTCTGTTAATTCTAAGTAAGAATTAACAGGTTCTTTAAATCTTATTAATTCTCCTTTTTTCTCTAACTCTTCTATAAAATCTTGAAGATTTTTCATAAAAATTCCTATTTCTATAATTTTTTTATCATTTAATTGTTAAATAAAAATGCTATCCATATTGCTATTGCAAAATAAACATTTTGTTTAAAAAATTTTCCACAGAGTGCTGCATTTTTATAATCTAAGTTTTTTAATAATTTTAATAAAATAATTGAACATACAATTACTATACCAAAAAATACATACCCATAATCATTAATATTGCCTATTCCTATTATCATAAAAATAAAAATTAAATACATTATCATTAAGGGTTTTTGAGGGTTTTTCCCTATCATTTGAGCAGTAGATTTAACGCCAATTCTTTTATCATCTTCATAATCTTGATAAGCATAAATGGTATCATAAGCAATTGTCCAAATAATGCTTGCACCATAAAGAATCATTGAATTTATAGATATCTCATTATTTAGTAAAGCATCTGCCAGTAAAATACCCCAGTTAAATGTTAATCCCAATATTAATTGAGGAGCATGAAAAAATCTCTTAGAAAATGGATATATTACAACCAATACTAAAGATGATAATCCTACAAAAACTGCAAAATTGCTTGGTTTAATAATATAAAGTGTAACCAAAGTAAATAGTCCAAAGAATCCTAATACAACTAATAATCTAAAAGCATCTTCCATAGATAAATCACCATTAGCAAGTGGTCTATTTTGAGTTCTTTTTACTTGTTTATCTATTTTCATATCAGCCATATCATTTATAATACAACCAAAAGATCTCATGCTTATCGCACCAAATAAAAAAAGTACATAAAAAGCTAATAAAATATATATACCTTGACCATGATTATTAATTGCTAAAGACCAATAAGATGGTAACAATAATAAAAATGCGCCATATAAATTATTTAAACGTGACAAACGAATATAAGCCGATAGTTTACCTGATTTTATAAAATTCATGTCTTCAATTATATTTTAAATATGTTAGAATTAAATCTTGATTATTAATAATACATTTTTTAAAAAAAAATAGCCAACATGAATACAAATAAAATTAAAATAAAATCTCGTTTTTATATAAATGCTTATAATTTAACAGAAAAAAGATCTTTAGTACTAAAAGATGACATATTTCATCATTTATATAATGTTTTGCGTTGTAAAGTTAATGATTACATTTCTTTATTTAATGAAATAGATGGAGAATTTTTAGCACAAATTATCTCCCTAAATAAAAAAGAAGCCGAAGTTATCTTAAAACATCAGATTTATAAGCCTAAGAAAAAAGAAATTAATATTCATCTTGCCTATGCTCCTCTTAAAAAAGATGCTAATAACTATGTTTTAGAAAAATCTTGCGAACTTGGAGTAACTGAAATTACTCAAGTCATTACTCAAAATACTGTTAATAAACCATTAGATACTGATAAAATTAGACAAAAACTAATTTTTGCATCACAACAATGCGAACGTTTAGATGTTCCAATTGTTAATCAACCTATTTCCTTAAAGAAATTTTTAGATACTAATAAAAATAAAAAAATATTTTGGTTATATGAAAGAGAATCACAATATACTCTTTCAGAATATTTAAATAAATATTCTAAAGAAAAATTTAATGATATAATCATATTAATAGGACCTGAAGGAGGATTTTCTGAAACAGAAGTATCTATTTTAAAAACACTAGATTTTATAACTCAAGTACATATTAATACTAATATTTTAAGAGCAGAAACCGCTTGTGTTGTATCTTTAGTTAATTTTCAAGTAATTTGTTGCAATTTTTAAGAATAATACTAAATGTAATTATTAACTAAATATTAATAATAGGATGTATGTTTTGAGCAATCTTAATAAAGAAATTAGCACAAAGAATCAATTAATAGAATATATTTCATCAGGTTTTAAAACCAAACAAAACTTTAAGGTTGGGTTAGAATTTGAAAGTTTTCTTATTGATAAAAAACATATGACTACACTTCCTTATTGTCATGGCTATGGTCTTCAGAGACCTTCTATTCATTCTATTTTAAGAAAATTCAATCATAAAAAATGGCAAGATGTAAATGAAGAACACCCCATTAACACAATAGGATTAACCAGCAATATTGGAACTATTTCATTAGAGCCTGCTGGACAGTTTGAATTTTCTTCTATTCCTGCTTCCGATTTACATCACTTAAACAGTTTAACTAATGAATATTTTGATGAATTATTACCTATTCTTAACCAAAAAGAAGTTGGAATTTATAATTTAGGTATTAATCCAAAATTTTCCTTAGAAGAACTTCCATTAATGCCAAAAGCTAGATATAAAATCATGTATGATTACATGCCAAGAGTTTGCTCTATGGGAAGGATAATGATGAAGCAAAGTGCAACAGTGCAAACTAACTTAGATTATTATAATGAGCAAGATTTAGCAAAAAAAATTAGAATTTCTATGGCACTACAGCCACTTATTGGAGCTTTGTTTGCGAATTCTCCTATTATAGATCAAAAACTTAGTGGCGATTTAAGCACAAGAATAAGAGTATGGAATAATACAGATAAAGATCGTGCAGGACTTTTACCTATTGTATTTGAAGACAATTTCACTATAGAAAAATACATAGATCATACAATTATGTTGCCAATGTATTTTTTATATCGTAATAAAAAATATATTAAAATACCCCATATATCTTTTAAAGATTTTATGACTGGCAAATACAAATTTAGAAATATTCAACCAACCGTTAAAGATTTTGAAACTCATATTAGCACAATTTTTCCAGATGTTCGTTTAAAAACATATTTAGAAACTCGTCTTGCTGATTGTCCTGATAAAGACTATTTAATTACTTTATCTGCTTTATTTGTTGGTTTATTGTACGATGATACAAGTTTAGATAGTATTTATTCTTTAATAAGGTCTTGGAAATATGAAGAACTTGTAAAACTTAAATCAGATATAATAACTCAAGGTCTTAATGCTAGCTTTAAAGAAAAAAAGTTGCTAGACATAGCTAAAGAGGTTTTATCTATTTCTAAATTTGGATTAATTTCAAGAGGTTTAAAAGAAGAAATTTATTTATCTCCGCTAGAAAATATAGTAATAAAAGGAAAAACTTTAGCTGAAAGTAAAATAGAATTATTTAAAAATCTTAATCAGAATGTAGATGATTTCATTAAAAACATAATGATTAATTGATAAAATTGAAATTGCTGGTTGTATATAGTTACTTGCTTTTATGGTTGTACTTTGATGATTACTAAATTGATTCTGATCGTATTCACTTTTATTAGAATTTTTACCTTTAAAAATAAGATTGATCCTTATCTAAACTAAAAAGAATTATTTAAAATTAATTGATATGTAATTTATTATTACTATTTTAATAAAAAATGCACTCTTATTATTGACAATAAATATTTTTTATCGTAAAATACTCCTTGTATTTGTAAAAATATAAAGCATGTTTTTATGATTTTTTTATGGCGGAGTAGCTCAGTTGGTTAGAGCAGAGGAATCATAATCCTTGTGTCGGGAGTTCAAATCTCTCCTTCGCTACCACTTTTTATTATCATAAATACCCTTTTTCAATTTTTTCTAAATTAAGTGTTTAAAGTGTTTATACCAGCAAAAACCTAGCTTTGTAAGTGTTTGCTAAAGTGTTTGCAAGTGTTTGTGGTGTTTAAGCACCAAAGCCTTTTAAATCCTCACTTTAACCCCTTTTTTCATCACTTCTCTCAATTTTCATATTTTTTTACTCTAAAAATAAAAGTATCTAAAACTATCTTAAAGTATCTCAAAGTATCTATGATTATCTATGAAGCGGGAAAATAGTCGTTTTTCTAAAAAAATATGCTAAAAAGTCCTTATATAAACTAATGTATAAGGAATTGATAAGTGTATAAAAATAATCCAAATAAAATTATTATTCATTGTTCAGCAACACCTGAAGGTAAAAACTTTAAAGCTAAAGACATTCGTTCTTGGCATCAAGAACGAGGTTTTAAAGATATTGGTTATCATTATGTAATTTTACTTGATGGAACTATTGAAAAAGGTCGTGAAGAAAATATCCAAGGAGCACATTGTCAATTTCAAAATATTGATACGCTAGCTATTTGTTATATCGGTGGTCTTGATAAGAATCAAAAAGCAAAAGATACAAGAACTGATGCACAAAAAAAATCATTAAAAGAACTAGTTACTAAATTACAAAATAAATACAACATATCAAACTTGAATGTTCATGGACATAACGAGTTTGCACAAAAAGATTGTCCTTGTTTTAATGTAAGGAAGGAGTGGTTTTAATGGTAAGACGCACACAATCTAAAAAATACGCAGGTAAAATGAGTAAAACATTTATTGCTCGTGAATATTTTACAAAGTATCCGGAGAAAACTAATGAAGAGATAGCTATTATATTAAGCAACGATATATCTAAAACAAGTAAAGAACAAGTAGAAGTAATGCGTTCTCGTTGGAAGAGTGATCTTAAAAAAGCAATATCAAGTCATCCTGAACTATCTAAACAAGTAAGAAAAACAATAACAAGTGATGATTTTAAAAACAGTTTTTTAGGAGCATGCACAACAATAAGTGATCAAGTAGAGAAAAGAGCAGCTAAATATAGCAACAAAGAAACAATAGACCTATTTAGCAATGTGATTGGTATAGCTAAAGGAGGAAATTAATGTTTTTAGATATAAGAAGAGAACTAAAACAAATTAATAAAGAAATAAAGGAAGCAATATCTTTTTATGAAGGATTAGAGAAGAAAGAAGTAAGTGCTAAAAATATATTAGACTGGGAAGGAATATACGCAGAACAAGAAAAGTGGCTAGAATTTATTTTTAATAATCCAAAAGCATCAAAAGAAACAAGAGTAGTAAATGTATTTTTAGTTTTAGGTGCAAGAAGCTATGGGAAAACAGAAGTAATCACAAAACTAGGAGTAATAAAAGAGTTAGCAAAAAATCCTAAATTAACCTTTTTACTAGCAACAAGAAAAGAAGCAAGAGCGAAAAGAATATTAAAATCCTTACATAAACCAATGAAAGAGTTAGGTTTTAAAGGAAGTTATTTAAGTGAGAGTATAAATTTAGATAATAACATAAGCAAACAAGACACCTACTCAATATGTAACGGGAGTGAGAGTTCACTAAGAGGTAATCATGTAGATTGGCTTTTTGGAGATGACTTAGTAATAGGAAGTGATGAGCATTCAGAAAAAGAGAGAAAGAACACAATAGGATTTTATCAAGAAGCGTTGAATGTAGCAAAGAACATAGTGATATTAGGACAACCAGTACATGAAGAAGATTTATACGCAATGATAGAGAATGCATTTAATACGCATTTAGAAGGAAAAGAAGGAAATAAATCAATCAATATAATGATAATGAAAAGTCCGTACGGAAGTATACCCGAAAGAGACAAAGATTTAAAATCCTTAAGCATAGCAGGAGTATCAGAAAGAAACATAGAAAAGAACTATAACTTAAAACTCATAAAGGATGAGACATACCCTTTTGCGAATATAGAATATGAAGAGTTTATATTTCACTCAAGAACAGTAGCATGTATAGACCCGAGTTTTGAAGGAGAAGATGCAACCGGAATAGGAATAGTATTAAAAAGAGAAGGTAAGTTTTTAAGTTTAGTAAAGAAAATAGAGGGAGATATTATAGAAAATCATAATAAGATATTAAATTTTTTAGAAGAGAACAATGTAGAAATATGTTTTATAGAATTGAATAACGGGGGTGGAGAAGTATATAGGAAATTTAAAGCGAGTAATAGCGAGATATTATTTAAGGGATACAGAGAAAACAGAAACAAGCATGTAAAAATATTATCGCACATAGGAACAAGAAGAGAGAAGATAATTCTTAGTACATATGGAGATTTTAAAGAAATACTTAATTACAATAAATCTACAAAACACGACGATGTAGCCGATGCACTAGCAAGTTTACTAAATTTTGTGACAGGGAACAAAGATAAAGTAAAGGTGGTGTAGATGAAATTTTTAGAAAAATATTTAGATAAAGGACTATCCGCAATAAGCTTGCAAAGAAAATCAGGTTTTGAAGAGGAAGTTGCAGATAAAAAAGAAGTCATAAAGGATGTAAAGAAAACGGGAACATACCAAAGGTTATTTAATATAATAATAGAAGAAGCGTTATCAAGCTTACCAAGAGATGTAACAACAGTATTAGGATATGATTTTGTAAGTCCTTTTCATGATGCATTGTTGCATATGAGAAAAGAAGGAATATCATATTGCATATATTCGCATGGAAGATTATTTTTTGATGAGAAAATACAAGTTATAGAGAATAAAGCCTATAAGAATAGTCCGGATTTTGATAATAGATTTACATTTAAATTTCATGATGAGATTTTTCCATATAAAGAAGTAATAATATTTGGAGACTTATTAAATCATGGTAAGAACAAGTTTAAAATCAACAAATATCAAGAGAAAAGCATATTATATTACGAAAATATATTATTGAAATTGTACCCTAAAATAGATGACGCTCATGCCTGGATATTTAGATTACAAGGATATAACGATATAAAATCACTAAGTAATAACGAAGAAAAAAATCTTTTGAATGCAAAAATAAAGAAATTGGCAAGAAGAGAAGCATCATCAATAGCAATATTAGATAAAGAAGATGAATTTTCAAATACACAACTTAATTTAGATTGGATAGATAAGTTTACACATATATATCAAACAAAGATATGTGTAGATAACAATATCCCGTTTACAAAATTATTTGGAGAAGGAGCAACAGGTTTAAATGCAACGGGAGAAGGAGATAGAAAGTCTTGGTATGATACAGTTAGATCATTTCAAATAATCAATCTTTTTTCACAATTAAAAAAGTATTCAGAGATAGTAGGTTTAAGTGAAGAATTTGCAGGAATTGTAATGGAGGAATTAGATGTAACAGATAGACAAGCGAATGCTTTAATAGATACACAAAGAATACAAACAATAATAAGTACAGTATCAACGGGACTTTTAGAATATGAAGATGCAAAGAAAATAGTATCTGAAATATTTGGAATAAATAAAGAAAACGAAGAAGAAAATAAGCAACTAGATTTAAGGGAATATATAGGAGTAAAAGAAAATGAGTGAAGAGAACAAAGAAGGAAAAAACGGCAATCAAGCTAATGTAGATAAAAATAGTTCTGCAAGTAATAGTAATATAGGTTTTGTACCAATTAATTTATCAAGTTTAGGAGTACAAAATAACAATCAAGGTAAAGCAGAAAATAATATTAATCATACAGCCTTACAAAAATTAATTGGAAGAGCCGAGAATAAAAAAGGAAAAGGCAGTAACCCAGTGTTTGATTACTATGAAACTCAAGCGAAAGAAAAAGCCATTAGTCAAGCCGAGGAGATGCGTGTAACCTCATATGCGGAGGTTAAATCTGATTTTGAAAAGATCTTTGGTAAAGAAGCAAAAGGAGGATTAACATCAATTGAAAATATCTATAATGTAAACGATAAAACCGAATACCTAGCAAGAGCGATAATAAAAAAGGCGTTTCCAGAAGATAAAGAGATAGAAGGTTTATTGCAAAATAGAGATATAAGTGTTTTAGATAAAAAAGGAGCTTTATATGTTAGATACAAAGATGCTTTAAAACATTTTAATAAAGAAGGAAAAACAACAAGTGCTTTTTATGGAATGAATAAAAAGAATATATCAAAAGAAACATTAAAAACAATACAATGTGGTCTTTATGACTATAAATATAAAGGAAAAGCTAAAGATATGGCAAAGAATTTAGGGATTTTAAAATAATAAATTACTAAATAGTTTAATTTTAACAGAGAAGAAAAAAGGAGAAAAGAATGCATTATAACACATTATCCCCGGAACTTGGTTCAGCTTACGATAATACAAAAGAACATAACGATAGTTACAAGATCCTAAAAAAGGAACTAGAAGGAAAAAAAGAAATAAGAGGATTAGGAGTAATAAATAAAGGTATATTTTTTGGAGTTCACTCAGACAATAACTCACAAGATATTTTAGTATATGGAGAAGAAGATGCAAAGAATTACGAAACTGTTTGGATAAGAAGAAGTGGTTGCGTTGTAGTTCAAGTAGAAAAAGCAGTAAAAGAAGGAGAAATTGCCTATTTAAAACCTAACGGATTATTTAGCAATCAAGGTAATGAACTAAATCCAGTAGGAATTTTTGGAAATAATAGTTACGAACAAAATGGAATGCATATAGGATTTTTAGAATATGATGCTTTTTCACCAATAGAAATAGAAAAAGATAAAGCAGAATTAGGAACAAGGAGTTCTAATTATAATAATTTATTACCAGCATTTGAGTTAATTTTTAAATCATTAGAAGTGATATCAGGAGTATTAAAATCAATAGTTGTAAAACCAGTAGATAGTAAGGAAATAGAGAATTTAACAAAAGAATTAGAAACATTTAAAAAATCAGAAACAGAAAATAAACCTAAAAGTTATTAATAAAAAAGGAGATAAAGAAAATGGAAGAGGAAGTACTAGATTTTGATATAACATTTAAAGAAAATACCGAAGTACCAACAATAGAAGAACAAGTAATAGTTAACTCAATAAAGAACTTCACAGATGAAGGTTCACGCCCAGCAGAGAAAATATATACGAACATATTAGATGCTTTTGATTTTGAGTATGCTAATAAAAACGGAGGTATTATCAATGTAAAAATGCAAAAGAATAAAGGGAAATTAATACCAACAATAGTTGGGAAAAACCAAACGGCTTTAAACTTAATAAAACCATCACTTTATAAAGGTCAAATAGCAATATTTCAACTAGCCTATGAGCTTGAAATAGATATAAACCAAATAGAAGATGGAGATATAGATGCAACTTTATCTGTAGAAGAAGCACAAACAGATTTAGAAACAATAGCTATGAGCTTAATGATAACGGGAGTAGCAACAGATGAAAAACTAAAACAAAGACTATCATTACTAAAAAATTCGTTTTTTGATGTAGGAAAGGTTAGTAAGAGCCCTTTTGATTTAATAAAAAAGAGTGCGAAAGAAATAGTAACATTTATAAGCAGTGAGATAGGTAATATAAAAAAAGCAGGTGGTGGAGTTGCCGATACATTAATAATAAGTGATGATATTTGGCGTGCAATTCAGCTTGCGGATACTAATTTAGACCAGTTTACGGTTCAAACATTTTTAACCGAAAAGTTAAATTTAAATATCTTTGTAGTACCTGAGTTTGATGATGTAGGTAAATATGGACCATGTATGGCAATATTTAAAAAAGATGTAAAAATGTTAAAAGGATATATAGGTAGAGCTCCTTTTGTAAGAGAAAACAAAAAAAGTAATACCAATGAGTATCCTGCAATATTTATGTCTATAGGAGGTTTTCAGAATTTAGTAGGTAATAGCGGATCGATATCCATAGTAACTAATCTCTCAGAAGAAGCTAAATAATGACCAAGAAAAAAAGAGATATAAATTTAGCAAAACTATACATTTCAGAAATATCTGAGTATGGTAGTGATGATGTAGGGAATAGATGGGTTAGTTCTAAATTTATACATACCTCTTATAGTAGAGCTGATATGTCTCTTTTTAAGGATAAGTTATTAAAATTTTTAAAAGAAAAAGAGTTTATAGATACAAAAGACATTAGTAAATTTGTAGAGAATATAGCAAGAAACTCAACAATAAACTCGGTTAATCAGCTAGATTTTTTTGATAACAATAGCTATAAAGGTAGAAGTTTACTAAGATATTTTGTTTCAAAATCCGAAGTAGCAGAAGCAACAGAAAGAAGCAAGAATGTAATAAATAGTTTTATAGCTGATGTATCAAAAACAAAGTCTTTAGGTACATATAAAAAAGCCGACTTTATAAGAAGAGCGGAACTAATAGCTAAATGCGAGTTAGCAAAAATAACTAACTTAGCAGTTGAAAAAGTAGCAATTAAAGAAGGTTTTACAATGTGGACATGGGGAGCAAGTAGTTCAAAAACATCAAGATCATCGCACGAAGTTTTGTACGGTAAAAAAAGTAAAATTGGTGTTTCTCCTGCTTTTAATGGAGAGTTTCCGGGAGAATTACCAAATTGTAAATGTAAAATGATTTTTGTAAAGGAGTAAAAAATGGAAGAAGAAGACAACAAGGAAATTAACAGCAAGAAAGAAGAATTTAAAAACCAGGTAAACGAATACCTAAAAGATGTTTTTAGTTACGAAGAGCTGGATATTGTAAGTAAAGTATGGGAAGCAATAGATGGATTAGCAAGATCTTTTGAAATAAATGAAGAAAATAAGCACCTACTGCCTTTAGCTTATGCATGTGCATATATAATTTTAGACAATGATAGTGTAGATGGAGTATCAGAGAATAAGTCTTCAATATCAATAGGACATATATCTTTAAGCGGAGAAGACTTAGGAAGTAGTTTAGCAAATAAAGCCTACGGATTGTTAGAGCAGTACGGTTTTATAGTTAATGATGTTTTAGATGTAGTAAATGCTTAAGTTAACAAGGTAAAAAACATGATAGAAGTAGAAACAAAAACAAATATAAAAGCAGTAGAAGATTATTTGCGTACACATAACCATAGTTTTAAATCAAAAGTTGGCTGGTTTGATGTAAAGCCTAGAAAAGAAGCAAAAGAAGGTAATCATTCGTATACCTCATACGGATTGGCAAGAAGGAAGAAGAAATTAAGATCTAAGATAAGCAATGCAGAAGTTGTTTACAAAAATGTCTATGGAGATGCAAAGAGCCCTGCTCGTAATTTTTTTCTGTTAGCAGGAAGTAAGAAATACTGGGATAAAAATAATTTTTCTTTTTTAACAAAATATTTTAATAAAACAGCAGATGTTGAACAAACATTAAGGGCTTGGGAGAACTTAAGTAAAGCGGTGTTAAGACGCGCAATAAGAGATTTTTCAAAACCGAAAAATAGCAGTAAAACAGTTGCAATAAAAGGATTTAATAATCCATTGATTGATACCCAACAGATGCTTAATTCTTTAGAAGTGAAAAGTAGAACAGATGAGAAGTGAGAGTTTTTCTTTAATAGTAAAAAAAATGAATGGAAAAGAATACGAGATTATTTTAACCGAATTAAGAACTGGAAAGATAGTAGAAGAAAAGGCTCTAGGAATATTAATAATCCATTGATTGATACCCAATAGATGCTTAATTCTTTAGAAGTGAAAAGTAGAACAGATGAGAAGTAATAGTTTTTCTTTAATAGTAAAAAAAATGAATGGAAAAGAATACACCATTATTTTAACCGAATTAAGAACTGGAAAGATAGTAGAAGAAAAGGCTCTAGGAATATTAATAAAAACAACAAATTTAAGAAGGAATATGTACGGAGATGCTTTTGATTATACTGGTAGGTTTTTAAGTAATAGTAATTTTAATATAAAAAATAATAACCAAGTATTAAAAGATGGTGAAAGTAAATACGCATTAGAATTAGAATACGACTTTGCAGAACAAGGAAACAATAAATTAATAAATAGTTATTCGCATAGAAGCTTTTTAGTAAAGAAAATTAGGTAGAAAATGAATTTTGTAGAAATTATAAACAAGCTAAGAAATTTAATAGAAAAAGAAATAAAAATAGAAGCCCTGCCCTCTTATTTAGTACAAGAGGATTATGTTGGTTATGTAATAGTATTTTATGATTTTGAAAAGCAAACAAATACTAATCAAATAATAATAAGAGGTGATATTTTCAGACAAATAGATGGATTAGAGAAGGAAAGTGGTTTTTCATTTATAGGGAATACTTATAGAGATAATGAGGATTATATAAGTTTTCATTCAAAAAAGGTTCAAGTATTGGGAACAGAATATAATGTTGCAAGAGGTTTAGGTCTTAGTGCACCGTTTTATTCAAAAATTACAGTAGAGGAAGAAGATGATAATGCAATTAAAAAAGTAGAAATTAATATTAACAACGACAAAATAATAGAAATATAAACTAAAGGAGAAAAAAAAATAAATACAACCTAAAAAAGGAAAACAAAATGATTTTAATAAATAAAACAAAATAATAAGCACAACATAAAAAAGGAAAACAAAATGGCTTTAATAGATGAAATTATAGAAATAGATATAGACTTGGCAAGTATGAGCTCAAGTCCATTAGTTCATAGAACTTTTGCATGTTTCTTAAAAATTCAAGGAGGAGTAAATTCTATATTAATTAATCAATCAAATTTAGATGAAGAAATAGAGAATATCCATGAAGACCATCAAAGTGAAGTAAGAACATGGTTTAAAAGTGGTGGTTCATCATTAAGAGTTTACTCTAACAATGTAGAATATTTAGGAAAGTTAAAAGAAATAGAGGAATATAACTTGATATTTGCAGGTAACTTAGCAGCAGATCAATTAAAAATTCATAAATCTCTAAAAAAGGAACTTTTACTAGATAAGCACCTATTTTTTACAGTAGATAAGAGTTTTAATATAAAAGATTATCCAAAAGGTCGTGGAGTGCATGCAATGTTAAGCGATGAAAAAGTATCTACTTTAGAGATGTTTGAATATTTAGCACCATATACCAAAGTAGATTATTACCGTAAAAACAATTTTGAAACAAGTAAAATTGAAGGATTACCATTAAAAACATTATCGTTTTTAACATCTAATAATATCGGTAGTTTGGTTTATTTTTCAGAATTTAAGGAAAACAAATATTACAACATAGTAGATGTTGTAGGTTTTGGTTTAAACAGAAACTTTTTAATTAAAGACCTAGAATACAAAATTAAAAATAGAAGTTTAACGGCTCTAGCTAATGGTAATAAATATAACGATATGACCTTAGCGAAAATAGATAATGTGTCAGCATCTTGTTGTGATTTTTATGTAGATTTAGGAATGATAGAAAATTACACAACCAGTTATGTACCTAAATCAAAACAACAAACAGAAGATGTAGTGAATGGAATAGTAAGAGGCTTTAAAGTTAGTTATAAACCACTTGATGAAATTAAGAAAATACATATTAATTTGCAAGAAGAACTATAAACAAGGAGATATTTAATGATACACCCAAGCAATACCCTAATCATATGGGGAAGTTACACAATTAATGAGATGTTTAATGTTATAAGCATAGGTAAACCACCAAGTGAGAGTATTTACACCCAAAGACAAGAAATTTTACCTAATGGAAAATCAAGGAAAATAGCTACAGTTAATTCAGAAAACGATTTTTCAATCACAGTAGACGGTGGAGTTGTTAACAGAGAAAACTTTTTAAAAATGAAAGAATTATTTGAAGATGACTATACCAACAGAATGAGATTAGTTAATGCAACAACTGGAGAGGTACTTGTAGAGTATAAAAGCACAATATTAGCTAACATTAACTTTTTAGAAAATATAGACGATGGTTCAGGAACCAACGCTATCTTAACATTTAATTGTATTAATGAGTTATAAAGTGAATTATTTTAAAAAAACAAAAGCCATAAGCGTTGCTATAAAAGCACCTAAAACGGCAACATTAACAGTTATAAGAATATTAAATTTAATTCTTATTTCCTGTTTTAACGAATTAATCTCAGATTTAATTTCAGTAATGTCGTTTTTTTGTTCAAGAACAAGTTTAGTAGATTCAGCCACCTCAACAGAGGCCTTTTCTGCTAAATCTTCCTCTACTCCTGCTTTTTTTAGAGCTTTATATAAGTTTGCTGAAATAATTGGCATTTTTAACCTCGTTAATTTATTGAATATATACAATATAGCTTTAAACCTTAATAAAATCAACTTAAACAAACTATTAGGAGTAAATCATGCGTTTAGAATATCAACCTATTACTGCAAATAATATTGCAACATTTAATGCATATGTAAATGCAGTTCGTTGTGACGGCTTTAGTAAGTTCGCAAATTATTATGCAAGCGAATTCCCTGCCCTCTTTAAGAATATAACAATATTTGAAAGTGAACAATCTAGTTCGCAAGAAAGTTCGCAGGAAAATAATGCAAGCATTTTTAAAGAAGATAAAAGTAAACAAGAAAAAGGTAAAGACCTAAGTATTTCTTATAGTTCATTATTAATTCCGCAGTTGAGAACTGTGTATGAACAAGTAGTTAAGCATCGCGAACAAGAGTTCGCAGGTGTGTTCGTTGAGAAAGAAATAGAGTTCGCTAAGTTAAGCGAACTAGAAAAAATAAAATACTCTTTACTATTTAACTATGGAGATAAATTAGGTGGATACATAGCAATAGCTTCTTTAGATATACAAGAACTATTAAATATTTATAAATATTTTTTAGAACTAGAAGAAAAGAAAAGTAAAGAAATAGAAAAATCACTGAAGCAAATTAAAAAATAGGTAACCAATGCAAAGTATTAAAGTAGCTGAAATCTTTGCTGAGATGGGTATAAATTTAGACGAGAAGTCAGCACAAAGAGTATCAAAAAGGTTTGAGAAGCTAGGTAAAGAAAACGCAAAGAATGTATCAAAACCAATGATGAGTAAGGTAAAAGAAGTTGATAGTTCTATAAGATTTTTATCTAGAAGTATAAAAGGATTTATAGCCTTCAGAGTAGCGAAAGCTGGTTTTGATATGGTTGCTAATTCCATAAAAGGAATGAATGAGGAACTTAAAACAAGCATAGGCTTTACTTCATCAATAGAAGATATAGGAGAGAGTTTAAAGCTTAGTTTTTTAGAAGCTCAGCAATTGAATTTATCAGGAATATTAGCAGGAATGGAAGGTGGTGCAAGCGAGTTAGAAGGAGCATATAAAAACTTTTTATCAGGTTTAGAAGAGTTAAAAAAAGGAGAAGATAATGACAAAACCAATGTGTTACAAAGTGTTTTAGGTAAGTATTTAGATAAAGAAAGTAACTTTGAGTTATTTGGTAGATTAGTCTCTTCAAATAAGTATTTAGATAAAGAAACAGTTGCGAAAAATATAGAAGTTATTTTTGGAGCAACTAACTCAAAAACAAAAGAATACCTATCAGGTGCAGGAGCAGATAATCTAAATGAAGCGTATAGAAAATATAGTAATAAACAAGAAAAATATAAGTATTATGTACACCCCGAACAAAATAAAAATTTAGCGAATGCTTCTAAAGAAATTATTTTAAAAAATTATGAAAAAACTATAGAAGACATTAATAATCAAGATGTAGAACGTAATAAAACTGTTGCTTTAAATGAAATAAAAGACAAGGAGAATATAGAAAAAATGACTGGATTTGTAGGAAATATTGCAACTGGTCTTTCTGAATGGAAAACTAAAGCTCTTGATTTTTATGCAAATAAAAGTTGGCTTTCTTCTTTCTTTGAAAAAAACCCTAGTAAATATACAAGTAAGGAAGAAAACAATGAATGAAACATTATTTGAAGCCTTTTTATACACGGCGTTGACACCAAAGTTTGATAGCCTGCTAGATGTTATAAAAATAGAGATACCCGAAGAAGAATATAACGGTTCAAGTAACATAACACAATACGCAATGCCTTTTGGTTTAAGTAGCGACTTTGTAGATAATAATCCTATGGTTATAAAAATTAATAACTGTTGCATGAAAAATACTAAAGGGTTAATACACGGTAATTTAGAAGTAAATATATTTAAAATACTAGAACTACAACAGAAACTTGTACCGATATTTTTAAAAACCAGTGGTTTTAACGGAATGGTATATATGAGAAATTGGAATGTAAAAAGGCAAGGAATAGAAAGCACCTTTAATGCCGAGTTTGTAACAACAACAATACTAAAACCTTTTGAAGAGCTTAACTTTCAAGCAACTCAAGGAGTTACCGCCTCTGTTCCAAGTTCAAGTATAAAATCAGATAGCGTAAACATTGTAGGAAAATAAAATGCAAGTAACTTTATACAATTTCAATAACTTAGCTATAGATTTTAGTAGCAATTATTTTGTTAACCTAGAGTTTAGCTTTAAAGACAATATTTATAAATTTAAAGTAACTAAAAATAATAATGATGAGCTTTTACTGTACTGCAAAGATCATTTTGTTATAAGTGACCTAAAACCTAATGTGTTTTACAAGGGTAAAGATTTTTATATAGCTTTTGTGGTAGAAGATTTTATTACAAAAGGTTTTATAGATGATAAAGATTTAGATGAAACAACAATTTTCAACAAATATAAACTAGGAGTATTTTATGATTAACCCACTAGATAAACCTTTTGATTTAAAAATCAATGGGAAGTCTTTTAAATTAGATTTTGAATGTATTTTATATCAAAATAGACAAAAACCATTAACCTTAAAAGTTGCATTATTTAATACTTATCTACAAAAAATACAAAATTGTAGCTTAGAAGTAGCCGGTGTTGAAGTGTTTAAATCCATGGAGAATATAGAAAATCCAACAACTAAAGATGAAAAAGACAACGATGGTATTGTTGAATTAACCCTAAATGTAGGAGAAATAACAAGAGAACTTAATTTTAAAGCTATAGGTGTCCACCCAGAACTTGAACTTATAAATAATCATAAAGGTATTACCAACTCTAATATTACTAAACTAAATAAACAATCTAAAATATTCCCTTCTGAATTTAATAAATTAGGTTCTTTAGATAAAATAAAAAAAATCTTCAAAGATAATAAAAAAGATTTTTTAACTTATTACGTTCAAAGTAAAAAAGTAATGTTTATACCTAGAGATTATAAATCTAATAATATTAATGAAATTAAAGCAAATACAAGCAAATTCAGAATATTCAACGTTGAACAAAATTTAGATAAAGATCTATTATTGCTAAAAGGTATTCCGTACTTTTTATTAGAAGTAGGAAGCCAAATTAAATATAAAAGCAGAGATTTAAAACAACAAAATAATCAATACAGTAATATTTTTGCAACAAAAGATACAGAAAAAACTTACATAGTAGATAGTATAGAAATGACTGTCTCTACAAGAAAAGGTGTACAAGCAGAGTATAAATGTAAAACATTAGAGGTAATTAAAAGGGAGATAGATAATGCAAATAACCAAAGGAATTCGTAAAGGTAATGTAGTAGAAGTAGAAAAAATAGAGTTTGAAGATATTAATTTCTTAAACGAAATTAATAAAAAAGAAGTAGAAGGATTGTTACTAAATTCAAATAATGAAGATTTATATTTTATAGAAAATAATAACTATTATATAGAATTACAATCTACACTAGAACAGTTAAAAGAGTTCTTAAATGTTTTTGCTAATTCTCAACCAATAGGGAATGGAGCCATGGGTCCAGTATTACCCGACCCTGCCCTTGTGCAAAGTGCTAACCTATTGAACCTAGAAATAGATAAATTAATAAAGAAAATACCTTAAGAGTAAAAAAATGGATTTATATACAGATAATAACGATAATTTTAATTTCAAAGGCAGTAAAGCTAAAGATATATCTATGTTAAAAACAGAAATACATCCAATAATAGCGCTAAGAAACTATTTGCGTAAGAACAAATACGAATTATTAATTAATAACAATAATGCAAGTAATATTTATAATATTGTTATAAATAAAGCGCTAGAACTTAATCTAAATCCTAATTCTTTAATTTTAGATAGAAACAGTTTAATAAATGGTGAGTTTGACCTAAAAGTTAAAATAACACCTAAAGAAAAGGAATAAACTATTATGTTAAACAATACACAAACAAATATTTTAAAGCAATTTAAAGAAACATTAAGCGACAATAGGTCTGATTTAATAGAAGCGGTTTATGTTAATTTAGAAAGTAAATTTAAAACAGTATTAACTAGAGAAGAAGATAGCAATGTGCATATTTTTATAAGCACAATGGTAGATAATATTTTAGCAGGCAAGCTAGAGTTTATAGAGTTTATAGATAACATAAATAAATTTTTTGATAGTAATAAATTTGATGGTTACAACAGTGGAACCTATTCAGGACTTCGTCAAGCAATGTTAGATTTAAGTTATGTAAAAGATGCCAAGTTTTCAGTAATGGAAGCAGGAGTTATAGCGATAATTTTGAATCTAAATGATGAAACTATAATAGAAGATAGAAAAACAGAAATAGCCACACAAATACATAAATATTTAAGCATAGGAATAATAACCGATACTCCAATTGAAACAAGCAAAATAAGTGCAGAAATAAATGCAAGTACAGGTCAATCATTAATTTATAACTTTTGTGAATGTATAAAAAGAAAGTTTAATTTTGATGTAAAGTATTTTGTAGATTATCAACAAAACTCAAGAGAGTTTGATGTAGAAGAAGGAATAAAAGAAGACATTTTAAGGATTTATAACGAAAAATATAACTTTATTGGTAAAAACTTCAACGTTCAAGATTTTTATTCCATATCAAAAACGATGAAGGGAATAAAAAGACTAGATATAACTTTAAATGAATTGAATGAAAAAGACGAGATAATAAACACATTTAAAGATTGTGATATAGCAATGAAAGACTGGGAATTACTTGAAATTAATGAAATTAAATTAACACAAGAAAACTAGTAAAGGGAATACTAAGAAAAATGAAATACACAAGTGATAGTTTTTTAAAACAAGATAGCGACTTTAAATACATATTATACATGATGGAAGATTTTAATAAGCATGTATGTATTAATTCTATTAAAGAATATTCAGGTAGTATAGAGAATATAGATGGTAATTTTTTACCCTTAGCATTAAAAGCAATGGACTTATCTAATATTGTATTTTTTTTAAATGATGGAAAGACTTTTTTTGATAATTTTCGTTTAATAAGCACGTATGATGGTTTTGTAGGAATTTTAAAAAGTTTATTTTTAAGTGAAGAGATAGAAATAATAAATAAAAGTGGTGGTGTAATAGATATAATACTAACCAATAAAAACGAAAGTTTAATAAGTAATTACATAGATATGCAAAAAGCATTATATCAAGACAATTCTAATTTTTATTTAGGATTTAAAAGTGATACCAGTAGTTCTTTAGAGAACTTTTTCAAGATATTTTTACAAAAGTTTTTACCCACTGGAGTAGTTTTAAACTCAATAAAAATAAATAGCTTTAATAAATTATTACGACAATTAAAAAGTAGAAGCAACAGCACAAATAAAAATAAAAGACCAACAAAAAAAGTAAAGGAGAAAAAAAATGGGAAATAAATATTTAGCAGAGAACGAAAGTATACAAGGAGTTATGTTAAAAGATAAAAGTTTTATCTTAACAAAAACTAACGGTCTAGATTATAAAGCCAGCTACAATGTACTATTATTGCAAATAGAAAAAGATATGGTTTATAGGCAATTTTTAAGAGATGTAGGTGAAGATTTTAAAATTATATTACATAACAAAAATAGAGATGAACCTAAAATAAAAGATGACATGTTTGAATATGTACTATGCAATGGTCAAGAAGGTAGTAAATCAGAATATCCTGAATACTGTAATAAGTTTGATATAAGTTCTGAGAGTTTTAAATTTCCAGATATAAAAGATGGTTATTTAGTAAGTAATCGAATAGGAAGTGGTATTGCTAATGGTACTTATTTACTAGATAGTATAAAATCTCATGTTCATAACATGGAACATGATCATGACATAAATCACGACCATGATATGTCACATCAACACACCTATGCGACAAGAAATGGAAGTGGAGGAGAATCAAAAAGTAGTTCTCATGTTTGGGGAGGTCATCGTGCAGAGTGGACTGGAAATGGTAGAGATAGAACAGGAGAAAGCTCAATAGATCGTAGCGGAGAAAGCTCAAGAGCACATACAGAAGCAGTTGGAGAATTAGAAACAGCAGGACGTAGAACCACAGTACAAATATATATAAAAGCAAAGTTTTTAGGATAGAAATAAGGGAGAGAAAATGATAAACATAATATTAAATATAATAAAACCTTTTTTAAATTTAGGAACAAGTATTGCAAAAACAAGATTAATAAACAAACACACTCCCAAAGGTATAGGTTTACTGGTAACTTTTGGTGTAGCTTTTGGTTATTTAGATAAAGAAAAAGCTAACTTAATAATGTTACTACTAGCGAACGTAACCTGGTCAGATGTATACATATTAGCACTTAATTTAGGAGTATTATATATTGGTTATAGATCATTAAAACTCTTAGTAAGAGCATCAGATTGCGTATTTGAGGAGAAAATAAGAAATAAATTAATTCATAATAAAAAAGAAGAAAATCAAAAAGAAACAAATATTGAAGATAATAAAGAAAAATAAATCATACAAAAAAAGTACAAAAAGCAGCTTTTTTGTTGATGATATAAAATATTATTGCTATCTTAAATAGAGGTATTAAAATAAAAATAGAATTTGAGGTTGTAATGAAAAAAATAATATTTTTCTTTGTAATAACAATATTTAGCTTTAATGTTTATGCTGATACTACCCTAATATGTGATGCTTATGATCAAGGTATGCATCATTTTAAAGCAACCATAGAACATGATTCTGAGTTAGATCATTATAAAATATCTCTCAGAGATAAAATTTATTTCTTTGATGAAAGAGGTAGAGATGGATATTATTATGCTGGAAATAGAAGGACTTATTATCCTTCAGATGGATCTCTTCATTTTATGAGTAACCCTGATTATTCTTTTGAAAATTGTAAGAAAAAGAAATAGTTTTATTTTCTTAAATGTTTTTTGTTTTCTTAAATAATGCCCCTTTTTTGTTGCTGAAATAAACTATTATTGCTATCTTAAATAGAGGTATTAAAATAAAAATAAAATTTGAGGTTGTAATGAAAAAACTCTTTTTTTTCTTTGTAATAACAATATTTAGCTTTAATGTTTATGCTAGTAACGTTCAAATATGTGATGCTTATAATGTATTTGAGGAATATAGAGCAAAGGTTACAATAGAGTATTATCCCGATTTGGATCATTATAAAATATCTTATAAAGATGTAATTTTCTACTTTGGGGAAAGATCAAAGAGTGATCCTACTAGTTATAATGCAAAACATGAAAGATATTCTGGAGTACTATATTCTGGAGGGTGGTATACTCCTAGGCACAAAATATCTGATACTGAAGAAAGGCATCACATTAGAGTAACAAAAGATGGAAGAAAATACAATTTAGATTTTAAAAATTGTGAATATGTGAAATAGTTTTGTTTTCTTAAATAATGCCCCTTTTTTGTTGATGATATAAAATATTATTGCTATCTTAAATAGAGGTATTAAAATAAAAATAAAATTTGAGGTTGTAATGAAAAAAATAATATTTTTCTTTGTAATAACAATATTTAGCTTTAATGTTTATGCTGATACTACCCTAATATGTGATGCTTATGATCAAGGTAGGCATTATTTTAAAGCAACCATAGAACATGATTCTGAGTTAGATCATTATAAAATATCTCTCAGAGATAAAATTTATTTCTTTGCTGAAAATGGTAACGATGGATATTATTATGCTGGTAATGGAAGGAGATATCATCCTGGAGATGATACTCATTATATGAGTAACCCTTATTATCATTTTGAGAATTGTAAGAAAAAGAAATAGTTTTGTTTTCTTAAATGTTTTTTGTTTTCTAAAATAATGCCCCTTTTTTGTTGATGATATAAAATATTATTGCTATCTTAAATAGAGGTATTGAAAATAAAAATAAAATTTGAGGTTGTAATGAAAAAAATAATATTTTTCTTTGTAATAACAATATTGAGCTTTAATGTTTATGCTAGTAACATTCAAGTATGTGATGCTTATAATGTATTTGAGGAATATAGAGCAAAGGTTACAATAGAGTATTATCCCGATTTAGATCATTATAAAATATCTTATAAAGATATAGTTTTCTACTTTCAAGGAAAATCAGAGAGTGGTTCTTCTTATTATGCAAGACGTGAAGGATATTCTGAAGGGAGATATACTCGGTACAAATATAACAATAACACTGAAGAAATGCATTACATTAATGTAACAAAAGATGGAAGAGAATACGATTTAGATTTTAAAAACTGTGAATATGTGAAATAGTTTTATTTTCTTAAATAATGCCCCTTTTTTGTTGCTGAAATAAAAGATTATTGCTATCTTAAATAGAGGTATTAAAATAAAAATAAAATTTGAGGTTGTAATGAAAAAAATAATATTTTTCTTTGTAATAACAATATTTAGCTTTAATGTTTATGCTGATACTACCCTAATATGTGATGCTTATGATCAAGGTAGGCATTATTTTAAAGCAACCATAGAACATGATTCTGAGTTAGATCATTATAAAATATCTCTCAGAGATAAAATTTATTTCTTTGATGAAAGAAATTCAAATGGATATTATTATGCTACAAGTAAAAGGAGATATCATCCTGGAGATGATACTCATTATATGAGTAACCCTTATTATCATTTTGAGAATTGTAAGAAAAAGAAATAGTTTTGTTTTCTTAAATGTTTTTTGTTTTCTTAAATAATGCCCCTTTTTTGTTGCTGAAATAAAATATTATTGCTATCTTAAATAGAGGTATTAAAATAAAAATAAAATTTGAGGTTGTAATGAAAAAAATAATATTTTTCTTTGTAATAACAATATTTAGCTTTAATGTTTATGCTGATACTACCCTAATATGTGATGCTTATGATAGAGGTAGGCATCATTTTAAAGCAACCATAGAACATGATTCTGAGTTAGATCATTATAAAATATCTCTCAGAGATAAAATTTATTTCTTTGATGAAAGAGGTAGAGATGGATATTATTATGCTACAAGTAAAAGGACTTATTATCCTTCAGATGGATCTCTTCATTTTATGGATAATCCTGATTATGATTTTGAGAATTGTAAAGAAAAGAAATAGTTTTATTCTTTAAAATGTTTTGTTTTCTTTAAAAAAACACTTTTTTGTTGCTGAAATAAAATATTATTGTTATCTTTAGTAGAGATATTAAAAATAACAATAGAATTTGAGGTTGTAATGAAAAAACTCTTTTTTTTCTTCGTAATAACAATGTTTAGCTTCAATGTTTATGCTGAAAAATCACAATATATTTGTAGCACGAATATTGATGATGATACTCATAGTGTACGTATTGAGTACCTATATAAAGATGTATTAATACATATTCCTTCAATGAACTTTCGTAAGTATTTTGAAAAAACAGATAATAAAGATGTATATAGATATTTAAGTAAACATGAAGTTTATGTTATTTTTAACTCTAATACAAAAACATTAGAATTTAAAGATATAGATACTAAAGAATTACTTAAGAAAATAGTGATTACAAACTGTATTGATCAAAATAATTTAGATTAACATGAATATTTTTTAAAAATTATCTCTATAATAGAAATAATAATAACAAGGGTAGTAATTGAGGTTTTAGTAATAACAGAAAAAAAGGGCAGCAAATAAACTACCCTTGGTTTATTTATTTTTTCTTTTTAAACTTTTTAAGTTGTATCTCCGTTTTAATGTTAAATTTAAAATTGCTTTTAATTACTTTTTTAAAAGTAATTTTATTTGTAATTTATTTTTTTTATTTTTTTTCATAATAAATCCCCCTCCTCTTTTTTTTAATTATACAGTTAGTATATTAGAACAATTAACAATATACAACTTATATATTAGAACTTTTAACAAGTTTAAGCAATATAGGAGTAACACTATTAAAGGCTTTTTCAACAGACATCTTAGGATTATCTTTTAAAACTAGTCTTGTAGACTGATAGCACGCAAGAAATAACTTACCATGAATTTGCAACTTTTCTTTATCAGCAAACTTATAAGCATAATAAAACACTTCATCAAATAATTCCTCATCTATAGATTCGCAACTATCCTCATCAGTAAAAAAATAGTTTATATCTATTTCGCAGTAATCAGCTATTTTGTAGAGAGTATCAAGGTTTGGTAAATAAGTACCCTTTATCCATCTTCCAACTTGACTTTCATTAAAATCTAATTTTTCAGCAAATATTTTTTGTTGCTTAAATCTTTCTTTAATAAGTCTCTTTAATTTTTTTGAAAATCTTTGTCTATTATTCAAGGTTTTCCCTAACTTTTTAAATTAATAATAAAAAAACGCATTTTTATACTTGCAATTGCAATATATTGCTATTATCATATAAATATATCCAAAAATAATTAATAAAGGATATCTAAGGATAATATATGAATTAGTGAGGAAAAAGTAAAGATAAAAAGGAGTTTGCAATGCGAAAATGGATAAATAGGAAAAGAAGAATACAAAGAGAGTTGATTGCCATTGTAGAGTTTGAAATAGCTAGTTTGGAAGAACATATAGAGCATGAGATATTTAAAGATATGTTTTCTGAGAAGAGGGAACTATTAGCAAGATTGAGAATAATAAAAAATAATGTGGGAGCAATAAAACATGTATAGTTCAAATAAAATGACACTTAAAGACCAACTTTGGTTGGCGATAGATGAGTATCAGGAAATATCTAATAACTTAGATGACTTGCGAGATTTGATAATAGATAAGGATTTAGAAAAGTTGGTAGAGTTGTACGAAGAAATAAAAAAAGGAGATTGGTTTAGGGAAGTATTTATTGATACTGGTTTAGATGAAGAAATTGAAGATTTTATTTTAGAAAATAAGGAATAGTGTGAGTATAGAAGCAGCATTAAATCTGAAGCTAAGAAGTAAAATATTTGAATATGTAAAGTGTAATTTAGAAGATAATGAATGTATGTCTTTGGAAGAAAAAGCAGAATTGATATTAAAAATGAAATATAGAATTAATACATTAGATATACGACAAATAGCAGAATGGATAGGATTAGATTTAATAAAATTTATAGATTTAGAAGAAAAAAAAGGAGAATAAGAATGGAATTGATAAGTAAAAGGACAGTTTATAAAACAAAATTAAATCATGAAGAGATGAAAGTTTTACTTGATGGATTAGTTTTGCTAGAAGAAAAAGAGAGATCAGATATAGGAATAAAAGCTGGAGTGATAGAAGATTTAATTTCAAACATTGAGTATATTTTAGCACTAGAGAAATAAGATAGGAAATTAATAATAATTATAAAAGGAGAATAAGAATGGAATTAGAAAAATATAAAGAAAAAGTTTTTTTAAGTATTGTTGAGAGTTTAAAAAAATATTCATTTTTAGCAACAGAAGATAAGGACAAAATTTTAGAAGAGTTAACAAATATACTTAGAAAACTTATAGAAAAGAATTAATTACAATTAGTACAGTTAAATTATTTCATTCAATAAGAGTTAATAATTAAATAAAAGGAAAAGAAAACAAAATGGAATTAGAAAAATATAAAGAAAAAGTTTTTTTAAGTATTGTTGATGGTTTTTTAAAAATCTCGTCTTCAGCAGAAGATAATAATTTATGTTTAGCAGAGATAGAAAGAATATTAAATGTTTCAGATGAACAAGAACTAATTAGAATGACCTCGGTTGGATTTTGTTGTGATATATTAGTCAATTTATAAAGAGAAGGGAATAAAAATGAGTAGTATAGAAGATAAGAAGAAACAAGAGTTACCTAATTTAAGAGGTAGAATGTTTAGAGTAAAAGAGCGTAAAAAAGAGAACTCGCCAACTCATAGTGGAAGGATAAAAGTAGATAATCAAGAATATTGGATTAATGGCTGGGTAAGTGAAGCCAAGGAGAGCGGTGAAAAATATTTTAGTTTAAGTTTTTCTAAAGTAACAGAACAAGATCAACCCGCTAATAATGTAGATGAAATAGATGATGATATCCCCTTTTAATATGTATTAGGAAGTTAAGAGATTTTAAAGAGTGTATCTTAATTAAGAATAAGGAGTTTAAAAATGTTTAAGAGTTTCAAGAATTAAATAAAAATGGGGAATAAAAATGACAAGAAAAGAAAAAATAGAAAAATTAGAAAAGCAACTTAAATTAAGAAGCAACAATATTAAAAAAGCATTTATTATAACTTTTAAATTTAATAAGGGGAAAAAGATATTTTTCACTAGAAAATCTTTTTTTTCTAAAGAAGAAGCTAAGGAATGGTTTTTAGATAATTATAAGGATATAGCAGTATTAATTAAAGTTGAAAATTTTTAAATAAGAAGCAGTAATCAAAAAGGAGGTAAAGGTAATGGAATTAGAAGTAATGACGAAGGAAGATATAGGATATTTTTTAAAAATGCAACAGAATGAAGTTAATTATCTTTTGTACAAAAAAAAGAAGGTAATAGAGGGGGTTATTGTAAAGAAAAATAAAAAAGAATATTGGGTAAATAAAAAAGAATTGTTATCTAGTTTAGGAATTAAACAGTAGGTAAAAAAATGTTAGAAACTAAAAAACTAATATCTTTAAAAGAGGCTAGTAGAGAGTTAAATGTAAGCTATAATTATCTAACTATTTTATTAAGAAATAATGAATATCTAGGAGTATTTAAAATTGGTGGTAGATATAAAATAGATATTTCAACATTTAAGTTAAATTTTAATGATATAAAAAGCATTAATATAAAGGTATCTTTTGAAAAGTTACGACATTACTTTGAAACAGAAAGTGCTTACTGGACATCTGTCTCTGATAGTACTAAAGCTGGTACTAGAAAAGCAATTGAAGAAGCATCATTGTTTTTTTATGAAAAAGAATTTAATAAAGAAAATATTGAATTATGGAAGAATGAATTAAAAATACAAGGTAAAGCCGACGGTACAATAAGAAAGTATCTTTGTGGAATTTCTAAAATGAGTGAGGAATGTATAAAGGTTGGTTTATTAGATAATAACCCTTGCAGAGGTACTTTTCAAGGATTAAAAAAAGTACAAAGAACCACTTTTTTAACCCCTGAAGAGAGAGAACGATTACTTAGTGTTTGTCACGATGATTTAGCTGATCAGATCAACTTTGCAATAGAAACAGGGTTACGTCAGGGTGAGCAATTTGGTCTTACATGGGATAGAGTATTTTTTAAAGCAAAAGAAATACTAATTATTGAAACTAAAACAAATTTAGATAGAGTTGTACCTTTAAGTCCCCCTGCCCTTAAAATCTTAGAAAAAAGAAAACACCTATATAAACCTTTTGATAGATATAGAGCTTCTGATTATAAAGATGCATTGAAAAAAGCCAATATTAATAAAGGTGTAACTTGGCATGATTTACGTAGAACTTTTGGAATGTGGTGTATTAAGGGTTGGCATTCTTGGATAAAAGGACAGAATTACAATAAAAATGTGATTGGTAAGTTTTTAGGACATTTAAGTGAAAAAACTACATCAGTTTATGCTAGCTTAGATGTTGGAGATTTACATAATCTTATTAATCAAGAATTATACGAAGAATAATCAATACAATAGATATAAATAGAAAAGGAAGCAAATACATGAGTAACAAAAATCATGTACCTATAGACTTGCACTTAATTTTAGATAAATTTGGATATAATGAATTTATATTAAAAGATGGTAAAGAAGGTAAAAAGAGTGAACGGTTAATGTGTTGTCCTTTTCATGCTGAAAAAACACCATCATTTTATGCTAATAAATATACTTATAAATGCTTTAGTTGTGGTGAAAAAGGCAATGCTAGTACATTTATATCTAAAAAAATGAATATTCCTTTAGTTGAAGCATTTAAAGAATATTGTAATCTTGCAGGTATTAGTTTTAATAATAGTTTAAAATTTAAGACCGAGAATGAAGATTATTATAACAATTTATCAATACCTGAAAAGATTATAAGAAGTTCAATACTTTTAGAAGAGCCTACTGAATATCTTAAAAAGCGAGGAATTAGTAAAATAGAAAGTAAATCTATTTATATTTTACAAAAAGATTTTGTTGATAATTATCAGGATAAAGAGGTAAAGATATTTAAGAATGCTTATATTGTACCTATTTATGTAAAAGGAAACTTAAGTAGTATTCAATACATTAATCCTAATAATACAAAAATGTTTTTAAGATCGCACCCGTTAAAAGGTGGATATTGTAAGTTTTTTGTAAATTCTTACGAACAATTTTTTTTAGTTGAGGGAGTATGGGACGCACTTTCGTTAAATCAAATAGGATATAATGCAATATGGGGTATTAATGCAGATAATTTAGTTGATACAGCAATAGATAATTATGAAGACTGGGTATTTAAAGGTAATGTATTTGCAGATAACGACGCTCAGGGAATAGCAAAAGGAACAAAAGCATCTAATATATTAAGCACACAAGTAATTAAGTCTCCACGATTGGAATATAAAGATGTAAATGATCTTTTATTAGGTATCGGAGAGAAGCAACTAAAAAGAATGATAGTAGATTTTTTAGAAGAGAACTACTTATCAGTTTTGAATTCGTTAATAAAAAGAAAAGAGTTAAAGATTTTTTATAATCAAGGTAATGATGAATACATGGCATTACTCTTAGGTAAGAAATTGAAACATAAAGCGAAAATTAATTTAGGCTATCAGATTTTAAATAAATTAGTGAAGGAGAAATTGTTATGGATAAAATCAAATAAAGCGGAAGAAGTAGCGCGAGAAATAGGTAAGCATATAGCTATTAATTGTGATTTAGTAGATGATGTAAATTATAACCCGAAATATAATTTTTATGAGACATATAAGGAATATGATGAAACATATCTTAATATGTATAGAAGAAGTGGTCTTCATGGAAAGAAGAAGCTAGAGCAAAGAAATTTTAATCGTTTAAAAGATTATTTAGTCCATATTTTAGATGATAGAACTGGTAAGTTAGAATATTACAACTGGTTTATAGAGTTTTTAGCATGGAAGTGGCAAAAACCGGATGTTAAGTATGAGTACATACCAATATTTCATGGCAAGTTTGGAACAGGTAAAAGTACGATAGCAGTAATATTGAGATATCTATTTGGAGATAATACCAATCCGACATTAAAAGATAGAGATTTTACAGGAGATTTTAATACAGCTTTTGAGAATAAATTATTTTGTGTACATGATGAAAAATCAAGTGCAGAAAAAAGGCATGAAGTATATGAAGCAATGAAAGCGTTGAGCGGTTCGGAAACTTTAGCATTAAATGGTAAGTTCACAAATTTAAAAAGCACATATAAAAACTATATAAGTTTTATAGTTTTATCAAATGAAGACTATCCATTTCCAGTATTAGAAGGAGATAGAAGAGCGGTAGTATTTAAGCAGAACCATAGACCCGATAAAGATGGAGATAATGCCGATCAGGAATATTTTACTAAGTTATATAAAGTATTAGAAAAAGAGTGTGAGGGATTAGCATATCACTTATCTAATTATAAACTAGGAAAAAGATTACCAATGTTGAAAACGATTGCTAGAGAGGAATTAAAAAGTATCTCAAAAGGTTTTGTAGATGAATTTATAGAAGATTTAGCAAGTAATTATGAGGATACAATTAACGAGATTAACACAATAAATAAATCGGTTATTTTTCCTAGTTCTTTACATCATAGTAATAGATTTACGTATAATAAAGGATTTTTATTAGGAATAGATAGAGAGAAAAAGCAATTATGTATGAGTGCTAATATGTTTACAAATATGGTGAATATAAAATATAAACAGAATGCGAAAAATAATAAGCATCTTTATAACATGGCAAGAAAGAATAGAAGATTTAGTTATGAAACAACAAGTGATTTTGTAGAATATTATGATAAAAAGCCATTTAGAGTTATAAGGATAGATTTAAAATAACTAAATAAATCCAATTAAGGAAAAATAAGGCAAACAAACACTACAAACAGCAAACTAAAAAATTACAAACAGTTAGAAGGTAGTATTTAAAAGGCTTACACAGAAAAAACAGAAAAAACACTTGATTCAACTCCTTTAAATAAGGGGTATTTTTTTATATATTTTTTATACCCCTCCTTCGCTACCACTTTTTATTATCATAAATACCCTTTTTCAATTTTTTCTAAATTAAGTGTTTAAAGTGTTTATCCCAGCAAAAACCTAGCTTTGTAAGTGTTTGCTAAAGTGTTTGCAAGTGTTTGTGGTGTTTAAGCACCAAAGCCTTTTAAATCCTTACTTTAACCCCTTTTTTCATCACTTCTCTCAATTTTCATATTTTTTTACTCTAAAAATAAAAGTATCTAAAACTATCTTAAAGTATCTCAAAGTATCTATGATTATCTATGAAGCGGGAAAATAGTCGTTTTTCTAAAAAAATATGCTAAAAAGTCCTTATATAAACTAATGTATAAGGAATTGATAAGTGTATAAAAATAATCCAAATAAAATTATTATTCATTGTTCAGCAACACCTGAAGGTAAAAACTTTAATGCTAAAAACATTCGTACTTGGCATCAAGAACGAGGTTTTAAAGATATTGGTTATCATTATGTTATTTTACTTGATGGAACAATTGAAAAAGGTCGTGAAGAAAATATCCAAGGAGCACATTGTCAATTTCAAAATATTGATACGCTAGCTATTTGTTATATCGGTGGTCTTGATAAGAATCAAAAAGCAAAAGATACAAGAACTGATGCACAAAAAAAATCATTAAAAGAACTAGTTACTAAATTACAAAATAAATACAACATATCAAACTTGAATGTTCATGGACATAACGAGTTTGCACAAAAAGATTGTCCTTGTTTTAATGTAAGGAAGGAGTGGTTTTAATGGTAAGACGCACACAATCTAAAAAATACGCAGGTAAAATGAGTAAAACATTTATTGCTCGTGAATATTTTACAAAGTATCCGGAGAAAACTAATGAAGAGATAGCTATTATATTAAGCAACGATATATCTAAAACAAGTAAAGAACAAGTAGAAGTAATGCGTTCTCGTTGGAAGAGTGATCTTAAAAAAGCAATATCAAGTCATCCTGAACTATCTAAACAAGTAAGAAAAACAATAACAAGTGATGATTTTAAAAACAGTTTTTTAGGAGCATGCACAACAATAAGTGATCAAGTAGAGAAAAGAGCAGCTAAATATAGCAACAAAGAAACAATAGACCTATTTAGCAATGTGATTGGTATAGCTAAAGGAGGAAATTAATGTTTTTAGATATAAGAAGAGAACTAAAACAAATTAATAAAGAAATAAAGGAAGCAATATCTTTTTATGAAGGATTAGAGAAGAAAGAAGTAAGTGCTAAAAATATATTAGACTGGGAAGGAATATACGCAGAACAAGAAAAGTGGCTAGAATTTATTTTTAATAATCCAAAAGCATCAAAAGAAACAAGAGTAGTAAATGTATTTTTAGTTTTAGGTGCAAGAAGCTATGGGAAAACAGAAGTAATCACAAAACTAGGAGTAATAAAAGAGTTAGCAAAAAATCCTAAATTAACCTTTTTACTAGCAACAAGAAAAGAAGCAAGAGCGAAAAGAATATTAAAATCCTTACATAAACCGATGAAAGAGTTAGGTTTTAAAGGAAGTTATTTAAGTGAGAGTATAAATTTAGATAATAACATAAGCAAACAAGACACCTACTCAATATGTAATGGGAGTGAGAGTTCACTAAGAGGTAATCATGTAGATTGGCTTTTTGGAGATGACTTAGTAATAGGAAGTGATGAGCATTCAGAAAAAGAGAGAAAGAACACAATAGCCTTTTATCAAGAAGCGTTGAATGTAGCAAAGAACATAGTGATATTAGGACAACCAGTACATGAAGAAGATTTATACGCAATGATAGAGAATGCATTTAATACGCATTTAGAAGGAAAAGAAGGAAATAAATCAATCAATATAATGATAATGAAAAGTCCGTACGGAAGTATACCCGAAAGAGACAAAGATTTAAAATCCTTAAGCATAGCAGGAGTATCAGAAAGAAACATAGAAAAGAACTATAACTTAAAACTCATAAAGGATGAGACATACCCTTTTGCGAATATAGAATATGAAGAGTTTATATTTCACTCAAGAACAGTAGCATGTATAGACCCGAGTTTTGAAGGAGAAGATGCAACCGGAATAGGAATAGTATTAAAAAGAGAAGGTAAGTTTTTAAGTTTAGTAAAGAAAATAGAGGGAGATATTATAGAAAATCATAATAAGATATTAAATTTTTTAGAAGAGAACAATGTAGAAATATGTTTTATAGAATTGAATAACGGGGGTGGAGAAGTATATAGGAAATTTAAAGCGAGTAATAGCGAGATATTATTTAAGGGATACAGAGAAAACAGAAACAAGCATGTAAAAATATTATCGCACATAGGAACAAGAAGAGAGAAGATAATTCTTAGTACATATGGAGATTTTAAAGAAATACTTAATTACAATAAATCTACAAAACACGACGATGTAGCCGATGCACTAGCAAGTTTACTAAATTTTGTGACAGGGAACAAAGATAAAGTAAAGGTGGTGTAGATGAAATTTTTAGAAAAATATTTAGATAAAGGACTATCCGCAATAAGCTTGCAAAGAAAATCAGGTTTTGAAGAGGAAGTTGCAGATAAAAAAGAAGTCATAAAAGATGTAAAGAAAACGGGAACATACCAAAGGTTATTTAATATAATAATAGAAGAAGCGTTATCAAGCTTACCAAGAGATGTAACAACAGTATTAGGATATGATTTTGTAAGTCCTTTTCATGATGCATTGTTGCATATGAGAAAAGAAGGAATATCATATTGCATATATTCGCATGGAAGATTATTTTTTGATGAGAAAATACAAGTTATAGAGAATAAAGCCTATAAGAATAGTCCGGATTTTGATAATAGATTTACATTTAAATTTCATGATGAGATTTTTCCATATAAAGAAGTAATAATATTTGGAGACTTATTAAATCATGGTAAGAACAAGTTTAAAATCAACAAATATCAAGAGAAAAGCATATTATATTACGAAAATATATTATTGAAATTGTACCCTAAAATAGATGACGCTCATGCCTGGATATTTAGATTACAAGGATATAACGATATAAAATCACTAAGTAATAACGAAGAAAAAAATCTTTTGAATGCAAAAATAAAGAAATTGGCAAGAAGAGAAGCATCATCAATAGCAATATTAGATAAAGAAGATGAATTTTCAAATACACAACTTAATTTAGATTGGATAGATAAGTTTACCCATATATATCAAACAAAGATATGTGTAGATAACAATATCCCGTTTACAAAATTATTTGGAGAAGGAGCAACAGGTTTAAATGCAACGGGAGAAGGAGATAGAAAGTCTTGGTATGATACAGTTAGATCATTTCAAATAATCAATCTTTTTTCACAATTAAAAAAGTATTCAGAGATAGTAGGTTTAAGTGAAGAATTTGCAGGAATTGTAATGGAGGAATTAGATGTAACAGATAGACAAGCGAATGCTTTAATAGATACACAAAGAATACAAACAATAATAAGTACAGTATCAACGGGACTTTTAGAATATGAAGATGCAAAGAAAATAGTATCTGAAATATTTGGAATAAATAAAGAAAACGAAGAAGAAAATAAGCAACTAGATTTAAGGGAATATATAGGAGTAAAAGAAAATGAGTGAAGAGAACAAAGAAGGAAAAAACGGCAATCAAGCTAATGGAGATAAAAATATTTCTGCAAGTAATAATATAGGTTTTGTACCAATTAATTTATCAAGTTTAGGAGTACAAAATAACAATCAAGGTAAAGCAGAAAATAATATTAATCATACAGCATTACAAAAATTAATTGGAAGAGCCGAGAATAAAAAAGGAAAAGGCAGTAACCCAGTGTTTGATTACTATGAAACTCAAGCGAAAGAAAAAGCCATTAGTCAAGCCGAGGAGATGCGTGTAACCTCATATGCGGAGGTTAAATCTGATTTTGAAAGGATTTTTGGTAAAGAAGCAAAAGGAGGATTAACATCAATTGAAAATATCTATAATGTAAACGATAAAACCGAATACCTAGCAAGAGCGATAATAAAAAAGGCGTTTCCAGCAGATAAAGAGATAGAAGGTTTATTGCAAAATAGAGATATAAGTGTTTTAGATAAAAAAGGAGCTTTATATGTTAGATACAAAGATGCTTTAAAACATTTTAATAAAGAAGGAAAAACAACAAGTGCTTTTTATGCAATGAATAAAAAGAATATATCAAAAGAAACATTAGAGAAAATACAATGTGGTCTTTATGACTATAAATATAAAGGAAAAGCTAAAGATATGGCAAAGAATTTAGGGATTTTAAAATAATAAATTACTAAATAGTTTAATTTTAACAGAGAAGAAAAAAGGAGAAAAGAATGCATTATAACACATTATCCCCGGAACTTGGTTCAGCTTATGATAATACAAAAGAACATAACGATAGTTACAAGATACTAAAAAAGGAACTAGAAGGAAAAAAAGAAATAAGAGGATTAGGAGTAATAAATAAAGGTATATTTTTTGGAGTTCACTCAGACAATAACTCACAAGATATTTTAGTATATGGAGAAGAAGATGCAAAGAATTACGAAACTGTTTGGATAAGAAGAAGTGGTTGCGTTGTAGTTCAAGTAGAAAAAGCAGTAAAAGAAGGAGAAATTGCCTATTTAAAACCTAACGGATTATTTAGCAATCAAGGTAATGAACTAAATCCAGTAGGAATTTTTGGAAATAATAGTTACGAACAAAATGGAATGCATATAGGATTTTTAGAATATGATGCTTTTTCACCAATAGAAATAGAAAAAGATAAAGCAGAATTAGGAACAAGGAGTTCTAATTATAATAATTTATTACCAGCATTTGAGTTAATTTTTAAATCATTAGAAGTGATATCAGGAGTATTAAAATCAATAGTAGTAAAACCAGTAGATAGTAAGGAAATAGAGAATTTAACAAAAGAATTAGAAACATTTAAAAAGTCAGAAACAGAAAATAAACCTAAAAGTTATTAATAAAAAAGGAGATAAAGAAAATGGAAGAGGAAGTACTAGATTTTGATATAACATTTAAAGAAAATACCGAAGTACCAACAATAGAAGAGCAAGTCATGGTTAACTCAATAAAGAACTTCACAGATGAAGGTTCACGCCCAGCAGAGAAAATATATACGAACATATTAGATGCTTTTGATTTTGAGTATGCTAATAAAAACGGAGGTATTATCAATGTAAAAATGCAAAAGAATAAAGGGAAATTAATACCAACAATAGTTGGAAAAAACCAAACGGCTTTAAACTTAATAAAACCAGCACTTTATAAAGGTCAAATAGAAATATTTCAACTAGCCTATGAGCTTGAAATAGATATAAACCAAATAGAAGATGGAGATATAGATATAACTTTATCTGTAGAAGAAGCACAAACAGATTTAGAAACAATAGCTATGAGCTTAATGATAACGGGAGTAGCAACAGATGAAAAACTAGAACAAAGACTATCATTACTAAAAAATTCGTTTTTTGATGTAGGAAAGATAAGTAAGAGCCCTTTTGATTTAATAAAAAAGAGTGCGAAAGAAATAGTAACATTTATAAGCAGTGAGATAGGTAATATAAAAAAAGCAGGTGGTGGAGTTGCCGATACATTAATAATAAGTGATGATATTTGGCGTGCAATTCAGCTTGCGGATACTAATTTAGACCAGTTTACGGTTCAAACATTTTTAACCGAAAAGTTAAATTTAAATATCTTTGTAGTACCTGAGTTTGATGATGTAGGTAAATATGGACCATGCATGGCAATATTTAAAAAAGATGAAAAAATGTTAAAAGGATATATAGGTAGAGCTCCTTTTGTAAGAGAAAACAAAAAAAGTAATACCAATGAGTATCCTGCAATATTTATGTCTATAGGAGGTTTTCAGAATTTAGTAGGTAATAGCGGATCAATATCCATAGTAACTAATCTCTCAGAAGAAGTTAAATAATGAAAAAGAGTAAGAGTAGTATAAATTTAGCAAAACTATACATTTCAGAAATATCTGAGTATGGTAGTGATGATGTAGGGAATAGATGGGTTAGTTCTAAATTTATACATACCTCTTATAGTAGAGCTGATATGTCTCTTTTTAAGGATAAGTTATTAAAATTTTTAAAAGAAAAAGAGTTTATAGATACAAAAGACATTAGTAAATTTGTAGAGAATATAGCAAGAAACTCAACAATAAACTCGGTTAATCAGCTAGATTTTTTTGATAACAATAGCTATAAAGGTAGAAGTTTACTAAGATATTTTGTTTCAAAATCCGAAGTAGCAGAAGCAACAGAAAGAAGCAAGAATGTAATAAATAGTTTTATAGCTGATGTATCAAAAACAAAGTCTTTAGGTACATATAAAAAAGCCGACTTTATAAGAAGAGCGGAACTAATAGCTAAATGCGAGTTAGCAAAAATAACTAACTTAGCAGTTGAAAAAGTAGCAATTAAAGAAGGTTTTACAATGTGGACATGGGGAGCAAGTAGTTCAAAAACATCAAGATCATCGCACGAAGTTTTGTACGGTAAAAAAAGTAAAATTGGTGTTTCTCCTGCTTTTAATGGAGAGTTTCCGGGAGAATTACCAAATTGTAAATGTAAAATGATTTTTGTAAAGGAGTAAAAAATGGAAGAAGAAGACAACAAGGAAATTAACAGCAAGAAAGAAGAATTTAAAAACCAGGTAAACGAATACCTAAAAGATGTTTTTAGTTACGAAGAGCTGGATATTGTAAGTAAAGTATGGGAAGCAATAGATGGATTAGCAAGATCTTTTGAAATAAATGAAGAAAATAAGCACCTACTGCCTTTAGCTTATGCATGTGCATATATAATTTTAGACAATGATAGTGTAGATGGAGTATCAGAGAATAAGTCTTCAATATCAATAGGACATATATCTTTAAGCGGAGAAGACTTAGGAAGTAGTTTAGCAAATAAAGCCTACGGATTGTTAGAGCAGTACGGTTTTATAGTTAATGATGTTTTAGATGTAGTAAATGCTTAAGTTAACAAGGTAAAAAACATGATAGAAGTAGAAACAAAAACAAATATAAAAGCAGTAGAAGATTATTTGCGTACACATAACCATAGTTTTAAATCAAAAGTTGGCTGGTTTGATGTAAAGCCTAGAAAAGAAGCAAAAGAAGGTAATCATTCGTATACCTCATACGGATTGGCAAGAAGGAAGAAGAAATTAAGATCTAAGATAAGCAATGCAGAAGTTGTTTACAAAAATGTCTATGGAGATGCAAAGAGCCCTGCTCGTAATTTTTTTCTGTTAGCAGGAAGTAAGAAATACTGGGATAAAAATAATTTTTCTTTTTTAACAAAATATTTTAATAAAACAGCAGATGTTGAACAAACATTAAGGGCTTGGGAGAACTTAAGTAAAGCGGTGTTAAGACGCGCAATAAGAGATTTTTCAAAACCGAAAAATAGCAGTAAAACAGTTGCAATAAAAGGATTTAATAATCCATTGATTGATACCCAACAGATGCTTAATTCTTTAGAAGTGAAAAGTAGAACAGATGAGAAGTGAGAGTTTTTCTTTAATAGTAAAAAAAATGAATGGAAAAGAATACGAGATTATTTTAACCGAATTAAGAACTGGAAAGATAGTAGAAGAAAAGGCTCTAGGAATATTAATAATCCATTGATTGATACCCAATAGATGCTTAATTCTTTAGAAGTGAAAAGTAGAACAGATGAGAAGTAATAGTTTTTCTTTAATAGTAAAAAAAATGAATGGAAAAGAATACACCATTATTTTAACCGAATTAAGAACTGGAAAGATAGTAGAAGAAAAGGCTCTAGGAATATTAATAAAAACAACAAATTTAAGAAGGAATATGTACGGAGATGCTTTTGATTATACTGGTAGGTTTTTAAGTAATAGTAATTTTAATATAAAAAATAATAACCAAGTATTAAAAGATGGTGAAAGTAAATACGCATTAGAATTAGAATACGACTTTGCAGAACAAGGAAACAATAAATTAATAAATAGTTATTCGCATAGAAGCTTTTTAGTAAAGAAAATTAGGTAGAAAATGAATTTTGTAGAAATTATAAACAAGCTAAGAAATTTAATAGAAAAAGAAATAAAAATAGAAGCCCTGCCCTCTTATTTAGTACAAGAGGATTATGTTGGTTATGTAATAGTATTTTATGATTTTGAAAAGCAAACAAATACTAATCAAATAATAATAAGAGGTGATATTTTCAGACAAATAGATGGATTAGAGAAGGAAAGTGGTTTTTCATTTATAGGGAATACTTATAGAGATAATGAGGATTATATAAGTTTTCATTCAAAAAAGGTTCAAGTATTGGGAACAGAATATAATGTTGCAAGAGGTTTAGGTCTTAGTGCACCGTTTTATTCAAAAATTACAGTAGAGGAAGAAGATGATAATGCAATTAAAAAAGTAGAAATTAATATTAACAACGACAAAATAATAGAAATATAAACTAAAGGAGAAAAAAAAATAAATACAACCTAAAAAAGGAAAACAAAATGATTTTAATAAATAAAACAAAATAATAAGCACAACATAAAAAAGGAAAACAAAATGGCTTTAATAGATGAAATTATAGAAATAGATATAGACTTGGCAAGTATGAGCTCAAGTCCATTAGTTCATAGAACTTTTGCATGTTTCTTAAAAATTCAAGGAGGAGTAAATTCTATATTAATTAATCAATCAAATTTAGATGAAGAAATAGAGAATATCCATGAAGACCATCAAAGTGAAGTAAGAACATGGTTTAAAAGTGGTGGTTCATCATTAAGAGTTTACTCTAACAATGTAGAATATTTAGGAAAGTTAAAAGAAATAGAGGAATATAACTTGATATTTGCAGGTAACTTAGCAGCAGATCAATTAAAAATTCATAAATCTCTAAAAAAGGAACTTTTACTAGATAAGCACCTATTTTTTACAGTAGATAAGAGTTTTAATATAAAAGATTATCCAAAAGGTCGTGGAGTGCATGCAATGTTAAGCGATGAAAAAGTATCTACTTTAGAGATGTTTGAATATTTAGCACCATATACCAAAGTAGATTATTACCGTAAAAACAATTTTGAAACAAGTAAAATTGAAGGATTACCATTAAAAACATTATCGTTTTTAACATCTAATAATATCGGTAGTTTGGTTTATTTTTCAGAATTTAAGGAAAACAAATATTACAACATAGTAGATGTTGTAGGTTTTGGTTTAAACAGAAACTTTTTAATTAAAGACCTAGAATACAAAATTAAAAATAGAAGTTTAACGGCTCTAGCTAATGGTAATAAATATAACGATATGACCTTAGCGAAAATAGATAATGTGTCAGCATCTTGTTGTGATTTTTATGTAGATTTAGGAATGATAGAAAATTACACAACCAGTTATGTACCTAAATCAAAACAACAAACAGAAGATGTAGTGAATGGAATAGTAAGAGGCTTTAAAGTTAGTTATAAACCACTTGATGAAATTAAGAAAATACATATTAATTTGCAAGAAGAACTATAAACAAGGAGATATTTAATGATACACCCAAGCAATACCCTAATCATATGGGGAAGTTACACAATTAATGAGATGTTTAATGTTATAAGCATAGGTAAACCACCAAGTGAGAGTATTTACACCCAAAGACAAGAAATTTTACCTAATGGAAAATCAAGGAAAATAGCTACAGTTAATTCAGAAAACGATTTTTCAATCACAGTAGACGGTGGAGTTGTTAACAGAGAAAACTTTTTAAAAATGAAAGAATTATTTGAAGATGACTATACCAACAGAATGAGATTAGTTAATGCAACAACTGGAGAGGTACTTGTAGAGTATAAAAGCACAATATTAGCTAACATTAACTTTTTAGAAAATATAGACGATGGTTCAGGAACCAACGCTATCTTAACATTTAATTGTATTAATGAGTTATAAAGTGAATTATTTTAAAAAAACAAAAGCCATAAGCGTTGCTATAAAAGCACCTAAAACGGCAACATTAACAGTTATAAGAATATTAAATTTAATTCTTATTTCCTGTTTTAACGAATTAATCTCAGATTTAATTTCAGTAATGTCGTTTTTTTGTTCAAGAACAAGTTTAGTAGATTCAGCCACCTCAACAGAGGCCTTTTCTGCTAAATCTTCCTCTACTCCTGCTTTTTTTAGAGCTTTATATAAGTTTGCTGAAATAATTGGCATTTTTAACCTCGTTAATTTATTGAATATATACAATATAGCTTTAAACCTTAATAAAATCAACTTAAACAAACTATTAGGAGTAAATCATGCGTTTAGAATATCAACCTATTACTGCAAATAATATTGCAACATTTAATGCATATGTAAATGCAGTTCGTTGTGACGGCTTTAGTAAGTTCGCAAATTATTATGCAAGCGAATTCCCTGCCCTCTTTAAGAATATAACAATATTTGAAAGTGAACAATCTAGTTCGCAAGAAAGTTCGCAGGAAAATAATGCAAGCATTTTTAAAGAAGATAAAAGTAAACAAGAAAAAGGTAAAGACCTAAGTATTTCTTATAGTTCATTATTAATTCCGCAGTTGAGAACTGTGTATGAACAAGTAGTTAAGCATCGCGAACAAGAGTTCGCAGGTGTGTTCGTTGAGAAAGAAATAGAGTTCGCTAAGTTAAGCGAACTAGAAAAAATAAAATACTCTTTACTATTTAACTATGGAGATAAATTAGGTGGATACATAGCAATAGCTTCTTTAGATATACAAGAACTATTAAATATTTATAAATATTTTTTAGAACTAGAAGAAAAGAAAAGTAAAGAAATAGAAAAATCACTGAAGCAAATTAAAAAATAGGTAACCAATGCAAAGTATTAAAGTAGCTGAAATCTTTGCTGAGATGGGTATAAATTTAGACGAGAAGTCAGCACAAAGAGTATCAAAAAGGTTTGAGAAGCTAGGTAAAGAAAACGCAAAGAATGTATCAAAACCAATGATGAGTAAGGTAAAAGAAGTTGATAGTTCTATAAGATTTTTATCTAGAAGTATAAAAGGATTTATAGCCTTCAGAGTAGCGAAAGCTGGTTTTGATATGGTTGCTAATTCCATAAAAGGAATGAATGAGGAACTTAAAACAAGCATAGGCTTTACTTCATCAATAGAAGATATAGGAGAGAGTTTAAAGCTTAGTTTTTTAGAAGCTCAGCAATTGAATTTATCAGGAATATTAGCAGGAATGGAAGGTGGTGCAAGCGAGTTAGAAGGAGCATATAAAAACTTTTTATCAGGTTTAGAAGAGTTAAAAAAAGGAGAAGATAATGACAAAACCAATGTGTTACAAAGTGTTTTAGGTAAGTATTTAGATAAAGAAAGTAACTTTGAGTTATTTGGTAGATTAGTCTCTTCAAATAAGTATTTAGATAAAGAAACAGTTGCGAAAAATATAGAAGTTATTTTTGGAGCAACTAACTCAAAAACAAAAGAATACCTATCAGGTGCAGGAGCAGATAATCTAAATGAAGCGTATAGAAAATATAGTAATAAACAAGAAAAATATAAGTATTATGTACACCCCGAACAAAATAAAAATTTAGCGAATGCTTCTAAAGAAATTATTTTAAAAAATTATGAAAAAACTATAGAAGACATTAATAATCAAGATGTAGAACGTAATAAAACTGTTGCTTTAAATGAAATAAAAGACAAGGAGAATATAGAAAAAATGACTGGATTTGTAGGAAATATTGCAACTGGTCTTTCTGAATGGAAAACTAAAGCTCTTGATTTTTATGCAAATAAAAGTTGGCTTTCTTCTTTCTTTGAAAAAAACCCTAGTAAATATACAAGTAAGGAAGAAAACAATGAATGAAACATTATTTGAAGCCTTTTTATACACGGCGTTGACACCAAAGTTTGATAGCCTGCTAGATGTTATAAAAATAGAGATACCCGAAGAAGAATATAACGGTTCAAGTAACATAACACAATACGCAATGCCTTTTGGTTTAAGTAGCGACTTTGTAGATAATAATCCTATGGTTATAAAAATTAATAACTGTTGCATGAAAAATACTAAAGGGTTAATACACGGTAATTTAGAAGTAAATATATTTAAAATACTAGAACTACAACAGAAACTTGTACCGATATTTTTAAAAACCAGTGGTTTTAACGGAATGGTATATATGAGAAATTGGAATGTAAAAAGGCAAGGAATAGAAAGCACCTTTAATGCCGAGTTTGTAACAACAACAATACTAAAACCTTTTGAAGAGCTTAACTTTCAAGCAACTCAAGGAGTTACCGCCTCTGTTCCAAGTTCAAGTATAAAATCAGATAGCGTAAACATTGTAGGAAAATAAAATGCAAGTAACTTTATACAATTTCAATAACTTAGCTATAGATTTTAGTAGCAATTATTTTGTTAACCTAGAGTTTAGCTTTAAAGACAATATTTATAAATTTAAAGTAACTAAAAATAATAATGATGAGCTTTTACTGTACTGCAAAGATCATTTTGTTATAAGTGACCTAAAACCTAATGTGTTTTACAAGGGTAAAGATTTTTATATAGCTTTTGTGGTAGAAGATTTTATTACAAAAGGTTTTATAGATGATAAAGATTTAGATGAAACAACAATTTTCAACAAATATAAACTAGGAGTATTTTATGATTAACCCACTAGATAAACCTTTTGATTTAAAAATCAATGGGAAGTCTTTTAAATTAGATTTTGAATGTATTTTATATCAAAATAGACAAAAACCATTAACCTTAAAAGTTGCATTATTTAATACTTATCTACAAAAAATACAAAATTGTAGCTTAGAAGTAGCCGGTGTTGAAGTGTTTAAATCCATGGAGAATATAGAAAATCCAACAACTAAAGATGAAAAAGACAACGATGGTATTGTTGAATTAACCCTAAATGTAGGAGAAATAACAAGAGAACTTAATTTTAAAGCTATAGGTGTCCACCCAGAACTTGAACTTATAAATAATCATAAAGGTATTACCAACTCTAATATTACTAAACTAAATAAACAATCTAAAATATTCCCTTCTGAATTTAATAAATTAGGTTCTTTAGATAAAATAAAAAAAATCTTCAAAGATAATAAAAAAGATTTTTTAACTTATTACGTTCAAAGTAAAAAAGTAATGTTTATACCTAGAGATTATAAATCTAATAATATTAATGAAATTAAAGCAAATACAAGCAAATTCAGAATATTCAACGTTGAACAAAATTTAGATAAAGATCTATTATTGCTAAAAGGTATTCCGTACTTTTTATTAGAAGTAGGAAGCCAAATTAAATATAAAAGCAGAGATTTAAAACAACAAAATAATCAATACAGTAATATTTTTGCAACAAAAGATACAGAAAAAACTTACATAGTAGATAGTATAGAAATGACTGTCTCTACAAGAAAAGGTGTACAAGCAGAGTATAAATGTAAAACATTAGAGGTAATTAAAAGGGAGATAGATAATGCAAATAACCAAAGGAATTCGTAAAGGTAATGTAGTAGAAGTAGAAAAAATAGAGTTTGAAGATATTAATTTCTTAAACGAAATTAATAAAAAAGAAGTAGAAGGATTGTTACTAAATTCAAATAATGAAGATTTATATTTTATAGAAAATAATAACTATTATATAGAATTACAATCTACACTAGAACAGTTAAAAGAGTTCTTAAATGTTTTTGCTAATTCTCAACCAATAGGGAATGGAGCCATGGGTCCAGTATTACCCGACCCTGCCCTTGTGCAAAGTGCTAACCTATTGAACCTAGAAATAGATAAATTAATAAAGAAAATACCTTAAGAGTAAAAAAATGGATTTATATACAGATAATAACGATAATTTTAATTTCAAAGGCAGTAAAGCTAAAGATATATCTATGTTAAAAACAGAAATACATCCAATAATAGCGCTAAGAAACTATTTGCGTAAGAACAAATACGAATTATTAATTAATAACAATAATGCAAGTAATATTTATAATATTGTTATAAATAAAGCGCTAGAACTTAATCTAAATCCTAATTCTTTAATTTTAGATAGAAACAGTTTAATAAATGGTGAGTTTGACCTAAAAGTTAAAATAACACCTAAAGAAAAGGAATAAACTATTATGTTAAACAATACACAAACAAATATTTTAAAGCAATTTAAAGAAACATTAAGCGACAATAGGTCTGATTTAATAGAAGCGGTTTATGTTAATTTAGAAAGTAAATTTAAAACAGTATTAACTAGAGAAGAAGATAGCAATGTGCATATTTTTATAAGCACAATGGTAGATAATATTTTAGCAGGCAAGCTAGAGTTTATAGAGTTTATAGATAACATAAATAAATTTTTTGATAGTAATAAATTTGATGGTTACAACAGTGGAACCTATTCAGGACTTCGTCAAGCAATGTTAGATTTAAGTTATGTAAAAGATGCCAAGTTTTCAGTAATGGAAGCAGGAGTTATAGCGATAATTTTGAATCTAAATGATGAAACTATAATAGAAGATAGAAAAACAGAAATAGCCACACAAATACATAAATATTTAAGCATAGGAATAATAACCGATACTCCAATTGAAACAAGCAAAATAAGTGCAGAAATAAATGCAAGTACAGGTCAATCATTAATTTATAACTTTTGTGAATGTATAAAAAGAAAGTTTAATTTTGATGTAAAGTATTTTGTAGATTATCAACAAAACTCAAGAGAGTTTGATGTAGAAGAAGGAATAAAAGAAGACATTTTAAGGATTTATAACGAAAAATATAACTTTATTGGTAAAAACTTCAACGTTCAAGATTTTTATTCCATATCAAAAACGATGAAGGGAATAAAAAGACTAGATATAACTTTAAATGAATTGAATGAAAAAGACGAGATAATAAACACATTTAAAGATTGTGATATAGCAATGAAAGACTGGGAATTACTTGAAATTAATGAAATTAAATTAACACAAGAAAACTAGTAAAGGGAATACTAAGAAAAATGAAATACACAAGTGATAGTTTTTTAAAACAAGATAGCGACTTTAAATACATATTATACATGATGGAAGATTTTAATAAGCATGTATGTATTAATTCTATTAAAGAATATTCAGGTAGTATAGAGAATATAGATGGTAATTTTTTACCCTTAGCATTAAAAGCAATGGACTTATCTAATATTGTATTTTTTTTAAATGATGGAAAGACTTTTTTTGATAATTTTCGTTTAATAAGCACGTATGATGGTTTTGTAGGAATTTTAAAAAGTTTATTTTTAAGTGAAGAGATAGAAATAATAAATAAAAGTGGTGGTGTAATAGATATAATACTAACCAATAAAAACGAAAGTTTAATAAGTAATTACATAGATATGCAAAAAGCATTATATCAAGACAATTCTAATTTTTATTTAGGATTTAAAAGTGATACCAGTAGTTCTTTAGAGAACTTTTTCAAGATATTTTTACAAAAGTTTTTACCCACTGGAGTAGTTTTAAACTCAATAAAAATAAATAGCTTTAATAAATTATTACGACAATTAAAAAGTAGAAGCAACAGCACAAATAAAAATAAAAGACCAACAAAAAAAGTAAAGGAGAAAAAAAATGGGAAATAAATATTTAGCAGAGAACGAAAGTATACAAGGAGTTATGTTAAAAGATAAAAGTTTTATCTTAACAAAAACTAACGGTCTAGATTATAAAGCCAGCTACAATGTACTATTATTGCAAATAGAAAAAGATATGGTTTATAGGCAATTTTTAAGAGATGTAGGTGAAGATTTTAAAATTATATTACATAACAAAAATAGAGATGAACCTAAAATAAAAGATGACATGTTTGAATATGTACTATGCAATGGTCAAGAAGGTAGTAAATCAGAATATCCTGAATACTGTAATAAGTTTGATATAAGTTCTGAGAGTTTTAAATTTCCAGATATAAAAGATGGTTATTTAGTAAGTAATCGAATAGGAAGTGGTATTGCTAATGGTACTTATTTACTAGATAGTATAAAATCTCATGTTCATAACATGGAACATGATCATGACATAAATCACGACCATGATATGTCACATCAACACACCTATGCGACAAGAAATGGAAGTGGAGGAGAATCAAAAAGTAGTTCTCATGTTTGGGGAGGTCATCGTGCAGAGTGGACTGGAAATGGTAGAGATAGAACAGGAGAAAGCTCAATAGATCGTAGCGGAGAAAGCTCAAGAGCACATACAGAAGCAGTTGGAGAATTAGAAACAGCAGGACGTAGAACCACAGTACAAATATATATAAAAGCAAAGTTTTTAGGATAGAAATAAGGGAGAGAAAATGATAAACATAATATTAAATATAATAAAACCTTTTTTAAATTTAGGAACAAGTATTGCAAAAACAAGATTAATAAACAAACACACTCCCAAAGGTATAGGTTTACTGGTAACTTTTGGTGTAGCTTTTGGTTATTTAGATAAAGAAAAAGCTAACTTAATAATGTTACTACTAGCGAACGTAACCTGGTCAGATGTATACATATTAGCACTTAATTTAGGAGTATTATATATTGGTTATAGATCATTAAAACTCTTAGTAAGAGCATCAGATTGCGTATTTGAGGAGAAAATAAGAAATAAATTAATTCATAATAAAAAAGAAGAAAATCAAAAAGAAACAAATATTGAAGATAATAAAGAAAAATAAATCATACAAAAAAAGTACAAAAAGCAGCTTTTTTGTTGATGATATAAAATATTATTGCTATCTTAAATAGAGGTATTAAAATAAAAATAGAATTTGAGGTTGTAATGAAAAAAATAATATTTTTCTTTGTAATAACAATATTTAGCTTTAATGTTTATGCTGATACTACCCTAATATGTGATGCTTATGATCAAGGTATGCATCATTTTAAAGCAACCATAGAACATGATTCTGAGTTAGATCATTATAAAATATCTCTCAGAGATAAAATTTATTTCTTTGATGAAAGAGGTAGAGATGGATATTATTATGCTGGAAATAGAAGGACTTATTATCCTTCAGATGGATCTCTTCATTTTATGAGTAACCCTGATTATTCTTTTGAAAATTGTAAGAAAAAGAAATAGTTTTATTTTCTTAAATGTTTTTTGTTTTCTTAAATAATGCCCCTTTTTTGTTGCTGAAATAAACTATTATTGCTATCTTAAATAGAGGTATTAAAATAAAAATAAAATTTGAGGTTGTAATGAAAAAACTCTTTTTTTTCTTTGTAATAACAATATTTAGCTTTAATGTTTATGCTAGTAACGTTCAAATATGTGATGCTTATAATGTATTTGAGGAATATAGAGCAAAGGTTACAATAGAGTATTATCCCGATTTGGATCATTATAAAATATCTTATAAAGATGTAATTTTCTACTTTGGGGAAAGATCAAAGAGTGATCCTACTAGTTATAATGCAAAACATGAAAGATATTCTGGAGTACTATATTCTGGAGGGTGGTATACTCCTAGGCACAAAATATCTGATACTGAAGAAAGGCATCACATTAGAGTAACAAAAGATGGAAGAAAATACAATTTAGATTTTAAAAATTGTGAATATGTGAAATAGTTTTGTTTTCTTAAATAATGCCCCTTTTTTGTTGATGATATAAAATATTATTGCTATCTTAAATAGAGGTATTAAAATAAAAATAAAATTTGAGGTTGTAATGAAAAAAATAATATTTTTCTTTGTAATAACAATATTTAGCTTTAATGTTTATGCTGATACTACCCTAATATGTGATGCTTATGATCAAGGTAGGCATTATTTTAAAGCAACCATAGAACATGATTCTGAGTTAGATCATTATAAAATATCTCTCAGAGATAAAATTTATTTCTTTGCTGAAAATGGTAACGATGGATATTATTATGCTGGTAATGGAAGGAGATATCATCCTGGAGATGATACTCATTATATGAGTAACCCTTATTATCATTTTGAGAATTGTAAGAAAAAGAAATAGTTTTGTTTTCTTAAATGTTTTTTGTTTTCTAAAATAATGCCCCTTTTTTGTTGATGATATAAAATATTATTGCTATCTTAAATAGAGGTATTGAAAATAAAAATAAAATTTGAGGTTGTAATGAAAAAAATAATATTTTTCTTTGTAATAACAATATTGAGCTTTAATGTTTATGCTAGTAACATTCAAGTATGTGATGCTTATAATGTATTTGAGGAATATAGAGCAAAGGTTACAATAGAGTATTATCCCGATTTAGATCATTATAAAATATCTTATAAAGATATAGTTTTCTACTTTCAAGGAAAATCAGAGAGTGGTTCTTCTTATTATGCAAGACGTGAAGGATATTCTGAAGGGAGATATACTCGGTACAAATATAACAATAACACTGAAGAAATGCATTACATTAATGTAACAAAAGATGGAAGAGAATACGATTTAGATTTTAAAAACTGTGAATATGTGAAATAGTTTTATTTTCTTAAATAATGCCCCTTTTTTGTTGCTGAAATAAAAGATTATTGCTATCTTAAATAGAGGTATTAAAATAAAAATAAAATTTGAGGTTGTAATGAAAAAAATAATATTTTTCTTTGTAATAACAATATTTAGCTTTAATGTTTATGCTGATACTACCCTAATATGTGATGCTTATGATCAAGGTAGGCATTATTTTAAAGCAACCATAGAACATGATTCTGAGTTAGATCATTATAAAATATCTCTCAGAGATAAAATTTATTTCTTTGATGAAAGAAATTCAAATGGATATTATTATGCTACAAGTAAAAGGAGATATCATCCTGGAGATGATACTCATTATATGAGTAACCCTTATTATCATTTTGAGAATTGTAAGAAAAAGAAATAGTTTTGTTTTCTTAAATGTTTTTTGTTTTCTTAAATAATGCCCCTTTTTTGTTGCTGAAATAAAATATTATTGCTATCTTAAATAGAGGTATTAAAATAAAAATAAAATTTGAGGTTGTAATGAAAAAAATAATATTTTTCTTTGTAATAACAATATTTAGCTTTAATGTTTATGCTGATACTACCCTAATATGTGATGCTTATGATAGAGGTAGGCATCATTTTAAAGCAACCATAGAACATGATTCTGAGTTAGATCATTATAAAATATCTCTCAGAGATAAAATTTATTTCTTTGATGAAAGAGGTAGAGATGGATATTATTATGCTACAAGTAAAAGGACTTATTATCCTTCAGATGGATCTCTTCATTTTATGGATAATCCTGATTATGATTTTGAGAATTGTAAAGAAAAGAAATAGTTTTATTCTTTAAAATGTTTTGTTTTCTTTAAAAAAACACTTTTTTGTTGCTGAAATAAAATATTATTGTTATCTTTAGTAGAGATATTAAAAATAACAATAGAATTTGAGGTTGTAATGAAAAAACTCTTTTTTTTCTTCGTAATAACAATGTTTAGCTTCAATGTTTATGCTGAAAAATCACAATATATTTGTAGCACGAATATTGATGATGATACTCATAGTGTACGTATTGAGTACCTATATAAAGATGTATTAATACATATTCCTTCAATGAACTTTCGTAAGTATTTTGAAAAAACAGATAATAAAGATGTATATAGATATTTAAGTAAACATGAAGTTTATGTTATTTTTAACTCTAATACAAAAACATTAGAATTTAAAGATATAGATACTAAAGAATTACTTAAGAAAATAGTGATTACAAACTGTATTGATCAAAATAATTTAGATTAACATGAATATTTTTTAAAAATTATCTCTATAATAGAAATAATAATAACAAGGGTAGTAATTGAGGTTTTAGTAATAACAGAAAAAAAGGGCAGCAAATAAACTACCCTTGGTTTATTTATTTTTTCTTTTTAAACTTTTTAAGTTGTATCTCCGTTTTAATGTTAAATTTAAAATTGCTTTTAATTACTTTTTTAAAAGTAATTTTATTTGTAATTTATTTTTTTTATTTTTTTTCATAATAAATCCCCCTCCTCTTTTTTTTAATTATACAGTTAGTATATTAGAACAATTAACAATATACAACTTATATATTAGAACTTTTAACAAGTTTAAGCAATATAGGAGTAACACTATTAAAGGCTTTTTCAACAGACATCTTAGGATTATCTTTTAAAACTAGTCTTGTAGACTGATAGCACGCAAGAAATAACTTACCATGAATTTGCAACTTTTCTTTATCAGCAAACTTATAAGCATAATAAAACACTTCATCAAATAATTCCTCATCTATAGATTCGCAACTATCCTCATCAGTAAAAAAATAGTTTATATCTATTTCGCAGTAATCAGCTATTTTGTAGAGAGTATCAAGGTTTGGTAAATAAGTACCCTTTATCCATCTTCCAACTTGACTTTCATTAAAATCTAATTTTTCAGCAAATATTTTTTGTTGCTTAAATCTTTCTTTAATAAGTCTCTTTAATTTTTTTGAAAATCTTTGTCTATTATTCAAGGTTTTCCCTAACTTTTTAAATTAATAATAAAAAAACGCATTTTTATACTTGCAATTGCAATATATTGCTATTATCATATAAATATATCCAAAAATAATTAATAAAGGATATCTAAGGATAATATATGAATTAGTGAGGAAAAAGTAAAGATAAAAAGGAGTTTGCAATGCGAAAATGGATAAATAGGAAAAGAAGAATACAAAGAGAGTTGATTGCCATTGTAGAGTTTGAAATAGCTAGTTTGGAAGAACATATAGAGCATGAGATATTTAAAGATATGTTTTCTGAGAAGAGGGAACTATTAGCAAGATTGAGAATAATAAAAAATAATGTGGGAGCAATAAAACATGTATAGTTCAAATAAAATGACACTTAAAGACCAACTTTGGTTGGCGATAGATGAGTATCAGGAAATATCTAATAACTTAGATGACTTGCGAGATTTGATAATAGATAAGGATTTAGAAAAGTTGGTAGAGTTGTACGAAGAAATAAAAAAAGGAGATTGGTTTAGGGAAGTATTTATTGATACTGGTTTAGATGAAGAAATTGAAGATTTTATTTTAGAAAATAAGGAATAGTGTGAGTATAGAAGCAGCATTAAATCTGAAGCTAAGAAGTAAAATATTTGAATATGTAAAGTGTAATTTAGAAGATAATGAATGTATGTCTTTGGAAGAAAAAGCAGAATTGATATTAAAAATGAAATATAGAATTAATACATTAGATATACGACAAATAGCAGAATGGATAGGATTAGATTTAATAAAATTTATAGATTTAGAAGAAAAAAAAGGAGAATAAGAATGGAATTGATAAGTAAAAGGACAGTTTATAAAACAAAATTAAATCATGAAGAGATGAAAGTTTTACTTGATGGATTAGTTTTGCTAGAAGAAAAAGAGAGATCAGATATAGGAATAAAAGCTGGAGTGATAGAAGATTTAATTTCAAACATTGAGTATATTTTAGCACTAGAGAAATAAGATAGGAAATTAATAATAATTATAAAAGGAGAATAAGAATGGAATTAGAAAAATATAAAGAAAAAGTTTTTTTAAGTATTGTTGAGAGTTTAAAAAAATATTCATTTTTAGCAACAGAAGATAAGGACAAAATTTTAGAAGAGTTAACAAATATACTTAGAAAACTTATAGAAAAGAATTAATTACAATTAGTACAGTTAAATTATTTCATTCAATAAGAGTTAATAATTAAATAAAAGGAAAAGAAAACAAAATGGAATTAGAAAAATATAAAGAAAAAGTTTTTTTAAGTATTGTTGATGGTTTTTTAAAAATCTCGTCTTCAGCAGAAGATAATAATTTATGTTTAGCAGAGATAGAAAGAATATTAAATGTTTCAGATGAACAAGAACTAATTAGAATGACCTCGGTTGGATTTTGTTGTGATATATTAGTCAATTTATAAAGAGAAGGGAATAAAAATGAGTAGTATAGAAGATAAGAAGAAACAAGAGTTACCTAATTTAAGAGGTAGAATGTTTAGAGTAAAAGAGCGTAAAAAAGAGAACTCGCCAACTCATAGTGGAAGGATAAAAGTAGATAATCAAGAATATTGGATTAATGGCTGGGTAAGTGAAGCCAAGGAGAGCGGTGAAAAATATTTTAGTTTAAGTTTTTCTAAAGTAACAGAACAAGATCAACCCGCTAATAATGTAGATGAAATAGATGATGATATCCCCTTTTAATATGTATTAGGAAGTTAAGAGATTTTAAAGAGTGTATCTTAATTAAGAATAAGGAGTTTAAAAATGTTTAAGAGTTTCAAGAATTAAATAAAAATGGGGAATAAAAATGACAAGAAAAGAAAAAATAGAAAAATTAGAAAAGCAACTTAAATTAAGAAGCAACAATATTAAAAAAGCATTTATTATAACTTTTAAATTTAATAAGGGGAAAAAGATATTTTTCACTAGAAAATCTTTTTTTTCTAAAGAAGAAGCTAAGGAATGGTTTTTAGATAATTATAAGGATATAGCAGTATTAATTAAAGTTGAAAATTTTTAAATAAGAAGCAGTAATCAAAAAGGAGGTAAAGGTAATGGAATTAGAAGTAATGACGAAGGAAGATATAGGATATTTTTTAAAAATGCAACAGAATGAAGTTAATTATCTTTTGTACAAAAAAAAGAAGGTAATAGAGGGGGTTATTGTAAAGAAAAATAAAAAAGAATATTGGGTAAATAAAAAAGAATTGTTATCTAGTTTAGGAATTAAACAGTAGGTAAAAAAATGTTAGAAACTAAAAAACTAATATCTTTAAAAGAGGCTAGTAGAGAGTTAAATGTAAGCTATAATTATCTAACTATTTTATTAAGAAATAATGAATATCTAGGAGTATTTAAAATTGGTGGTAGATATAAAATAGATATTTCAACATTTAAGTTAAATTTTAATGATATAAAAAGCATTAATATAAAGGTATCTTTTGAAAAGTTACGACATTACTTTGAAACAGAAAGTGCTTACTGGACATCTGTCTCTGATAGTACTAAAGCTGGTACTAGAAAAGCAATTGAAGAAGCATCATTGTTTTTTTATGAAAAAGAATTTAATAAAGAAAATATTGAATTATGGAAGAATGAATTAAAAATACAAGGTAAAGCCGACGGTACAATAAGAAAGTATCTTTGTGGAATTTCTAAAATGAGTGAGGAATGTATAAAGGTTGGTTTATTAGATAATAACCCTTGCAGAGGTACTTTTCAAGGATTAAAAAAAGTACAAAGAACCACTTTTTTAACCCCTGAAGAGAGAGAACGATTACTTAGTGTTTGTCACGATGATTTAGCTGATCAGATCAACTTTGCAATAGAAACAGGGTTACGTCAGGGTGAGCAATTTGGTCTTACATGGGATAGAGTATTTTTTAAAGCAAAAGAAATACTAATTATTGAAACTAAAACAAATTTAGATAGAGTTGTACCTTTAAGTCCCCCTGCCCTTAAAATCTTAGAAAAAAGAAAACACCTATATAAACCTTTTGATAGATATAGAGCTTCTGATTATAAAGATGCATTGAAAAAAGCCAATATTAATAAAGGTGTAACTTGGCATGATTTACGTAGAACTTTTGGAATGTGGTGTATTAAGGGTTGGCATTCTTGGATAAAAGGACAGAATTACAATAAAAATGTGATTGGTAAGTTTTTAGGACATTTAAGTGAAAAAACTACATCAGTTTATGCTAGCTTAGATGTTGGAGATTTACATAATCTTATTAATCAAGAATTATACGAAGAATAATCAATACAATAGATATAAATAGAAAAGGAAGCAAATACATGAGTAACAAAAATCATGTACCTATAGACTTGCACTTAATTTTAGATAAATTTGGATATAATGAATTTATATTAAAAGATGGTAAAGAAGGTAAAAAGAGTGAACGGTTAATGTGTTGTCCTTTTCATGCTGAAAAAACACCATCATTTTATGCTAATAAATATACTTATAAATGCTTTAGTTGTGGTGAAAAAGGCAATGCTAGTACATTTATATCTAAAAAAATGAATATTCCTTTAGTTGAAGCATTTAAAGAATATTGTAATCTTGCAGGTATTAGTTTTAATAATAGTTTAAAATTTAAGACCGAGAATGAAGATTATTATAACAATTTATCAATACCTGAAAAGATTATAAGAAGTTCAATACTTTTAGAAGAGCCTACTGAATATCTTAAAAAGCGAGGAATTAGTAAAATAGAAAGTAAATCTATTTATATTTTACAAAAAGATTTTGTTGATAATTATCAGGATAAAGAGGTAAAGATATTTAAGAATGCTTATATTGTACCTATTTATGTAAAAGGAAACTTAAGTAGTATTCAATACATTAATCCTAATAATACAAAAATGTTTTTAAGATCGCACCCGTTAAAAGGTGGATATTGTAAGTTTTTTGTAAATTCTTACGAACAATTTTTTTTAGTTGAGGGAGTATGGGACGCACTTTCGTTAAATCAAATAGGATATAATGCAATATGGGGTATTAATGCAGATAATTTAGTTGATACAGCAATAGATAATTATGAAGACTGGGTATTTAAAGGTAATGTATTTGCAGATAACGACGCTCAGGGAATAGCAAAAGGAACAAAAGCATCTAATATATTAAGCACACAAGTAATTAAGTCTCCACGATTGGAATATAAAGATGTAAATGATCTTTTATTAGGTATCGGAGAGAAGCAACTAAAAAGAATGATAGTAGATTTTTTAGAAGAGAACTACTTATCAGTTTTGAATTCGTTAATAAAAAGAAAAGAGTTAAAGATTTTTTATAATCAAGGTAATGATGAATACATGGCATTACTCTTAGGTAAGAAATTGAAACATAAAGCGAAAATTAATTTAGGCTATCAGATTTTAAATAAATTAGTGAAGGAGAAATTGTTATGGATAAAATCAAATAAAGCGGAAGAAGTAGCGCGAGAAATAGGTAAGCATATAGCTATTAATTGTGATTTAGTAGATGATGTAAATTATAACCCGAAATATAATTTTTATGAGACATATAAGGAATATGATGAAACATATCTTAATATGTATAGAAGAAGTGGTCTTCATGGAAAGAAGAAGCTAGAGCAAAGAAATTTTAATCGTTTAAAAGATTATTTAGTCCATATTTTAGATGATAGAACTGGTAAGTTAGAATATTACAACTGGTTTATAGAGTTTTTAGCATGGAAGTGGCAAAAACCGGATGTTAAGTATGAGTACATACCAATATTTCATGGCAAGTTTGGAACAGGTAAAAGTACGATAGCAGTAATATTGAGATATCTATTTGGAGATAATACCAATCCGACATTAAAAGATAGAGATTTTACAGGAGATTTTAATACAGCTTTTGAGAATAAATTATTTTGTGTACATGATGAAAAATCAAGTGCAGAAAAAAGGCATGAAGTATATGAAGCAATGAAAGCGTTGAGCGGTTCGGAAACTTTAGCATTAAATGGTAAGTTCACAAATTTAAAAAGCACATATAAAAACTATATAAGTTTTATAGTTTTATCAAATGAAGACTATCCATTTCCAGTATTAGAAGGAGATAGAAGAGCGGTAGTATTTAAGCAGAACCATAGACCCGATAAAGATGGAGATAATGCCGATCAGGAATATTTTACTAAGTTATATAAAGTATTAGAAAAAGAGTGTGAGGGATTAGCATATCACTTATCTAATTATAAACTAGGAAAAAGATTACCAATGTTGAAAACGATTGCTAGAGAGGAATTAAAAAGTATCTCAAAAGGTTTTGTAGATGAATTTATAGAAGATTTAGCAAGTAATTATGAGGATACAATTAACGAGATTAACACAATAAATAAATCGGTTATTTTTCCTAGTTCTTTACATCATAGTAATAGATTTACGTATAATAAAGGATTTTTATTAGGAATAGATAGAGAGAAAAAGCAATTATGTATGAGTGCTAATATGTTTACAAATATGGTGAATATAAAATATAAACAGAATGCGAAAAATAATAAGCATCTTTATAACATGGCAAGAAAGAATAGAAGATTTAGTTATGAAACAACAAGTGATTTTGTAGAATATTATGATAAAAAGCCATTTAGAGTTATAAGGATAGATTTAAAATAACTAAATAAATCCAATTAAGGAAAAATAAGGCAAACAAACACTACAAACAGCAAACTAAAAAATTACAAACAGTTAGAAGGTAGTATTTAAAAGGCTTACACAGAAAAAACAGAAAAAACACTTGATTCAACTCCTTTAAATAAGGGGTATTTTTTTATATATTTTTTATACCCCTCCTTCGCTACCACTTTTTATTATCATAAATACCCTTTTTCAATTTTTTCTAAATTAAGTGTTTAAAGTGTTTATCCCAGCAAAAACCTAGCTTTGCAAGTGTTTGCTAAAGTGTTTGCAAGTGTTTGTGGTGTTTAAGCACCAAAGCCTTTTAAATCCTCACTTTAACCCCTTTTTTCATCACTTCTCTCAATTTTCACAAAATTTCACTCTAAAATCAAAACGGATAAAAACAGGTAAAACTGGGTAAAAACAGACGAAAACAGAAAAAGGCGGGGAAATAGTCGTTTTTCTAAAAAAATATGCTAAAAAGTCCTTATATAAACTAATGTATAAGGAATTGATAAGTGTATAAAAATAATCCAAATAAAATTATTATTCATTGTTCAGCAACACCTGAAGGTAAAAACTTTAATGCTAAAAACATTCGTACTTGGCATCAAGAACGAGGCTTTAAAGATATTGGTTATCATTATGTAATTTTACTTGATGGAACTATTGAAAAAAAGCAAAATATTATTTAATAAACTTTTTATACTTAGCCCAAGTTGTTACATCCATTATTAAGATAATTAGATCTTTTTTTTCTTGATCTTCTAAAGTAGGTGCAAGTTCTTCTATATAGTTTTCACAATCGGTAATAAGTTGAGCTTGTGCTAATTCTACTGTTTCTTCTAAAGAATGTTTTTTATTAAATTCTCTTAATTCAATTAAATAACCATTAACAATACAGGACTTTAGCACATATTTTTTATCTTGCAAAGTTTGATTTTTATAATTTTTTGGTAGATCATTAAAAAACTTAGTACGTGCCAATTTATTATTTTTTACCTTATCAAAATTAATTTTAAAATAACTTCTAAATTCGGCTGTTGGAGAATCAAAACTTTTACTTTTTATGTCATCATAAGAAAAACTAGGATTTGCAAAAGATACGGATAATCCTAAAAAAGTTACCAAAAAAAATGAATATTTAAAAAAAAGCATTATAAAAACTTGATATAATATCTATCTAACACTACATATAGTTTATACTTATAATAATTTTTTTCAAGGGAATAAGCACTTTGAATAGAAATATCATCAAAATTTTTGGTTTAGATGCTGAAATTTTTTTACAAAATCTAACCACCAATGATTTAACACTATGTACAACAAGTAATCCTATTTATTCTTGTTTACTAAGTCCTAAGGGAAGATATCAATTTGATTTTTTTATAATAAGAATCGATGATTATTTCTTAATAGACATTAGTAGTAATTTGGTAGAAATCTTTCTATCTGCTTTAAAATATCGTAAATTAATTTCTAAAGTGAATTTTGAAATACTTCCTGATTATAAGGTGTATAACACAAAAATAAAAATTATTGATGCGATAATTTCTTTTAAAGATCCTAGATTAGATAGTCTTGGATTTAGAACAATATCTACTAAATATATTGAAGAAGCTAATTTATTAACAAATTACCATGAAATTCGTTATATAAATACAATTCCAGAATCTGAAGATTTTACATTTGATAAAAGCATACCCATAGAGTTTGGAATGGATGAGTTAAACGCTATAAGTTATAGTAAAGGATGTTATTTAGGACAAGAATTTACAAATTCTGCTAAAAATAGAATGGCAATCAGACAAAGATTAATAAGTATATCATCTAATTTTGTTTTAAATGAAAATGATATAATAACAACAATTGATAACACTGAAGTTGGTAAAATTGTTTCAATACTTAATTTAGATAACACAACAAACTATTTAGCAATGTCTTTATTTAAAATGAAATATAAAAATGAAAATGTTTTTATAAATAACAAAAAAATTATTAAAAATATTCCTAGTTGGATGAAAATATATACCGAAGAGTAGGTGCTTTTTAATATGTATTGCTAAAAAATTTTATTTATTGTATAATCTTTGCAGTCGCCTGTTAGGTGAGGCTCCTATATGGAAATATATCACTGCCCAGAAACTTCGAGAGAAGCCAATGGGTTAGCAAGAATTGTCGAAAAGAAGGCAATTTTTAATGTGATTAGGTAATAACCTTACGCCATATAGTGCTAAAACTCAACGATTAAGGCCTAAGTATCTATATAAGAAGCTCTTTTTTTTGTGTACTTTTACCTTAATTGTAACTTATTTAATAATTTTAATATTAAGAGGTTTACAATGACATTTGCGAATCAACTACTTAAACACGATTTTATAACTATAAATAACTTATCCACAGCAGAACAAGCTATAGATACTATTAGAAATTCGCCTAATAAAAATAAGCGGCCCTTACTTTATGTAATAGATGACGATAATTGTTTATTAGGAGTATTAAATATTAATACTTTACTTGTATCTAATTTTGGATCTCATGTATCTGAAATTATGGAAGATGATTATGATTTCATTTCAGAAGATATTTTACAAAAAAAAGGCTTAATAGATATTTTTACTACTTCTATGATGCTTGAATTACCTGTTTTAAATAAAGATAAGCAAATCCTAGGTATTGTAGATGTTCATATGTTATTAAATAAATCTTATAATAATAAAAAAAATATTAGTAATGTAGGGCACAAAGCTGGTTATGTTCCATCTTTAATTTCTAATGTAAAAAACTCTAGTACTTTTATTTTATATAAAAGTAGGACTCCTTGGTTAGTTATATTGATTTTTATGAATATATTTTCTGGAGCAGGAATTGCTGCTTTTGAAGATGTTATTGCTTCTTCTATAGCTCTTGTTTTCTTTTTACCTCTTTTAATAGATAGTGCTGGTAATGCTGGATCTCAAAGTGCTACATTGGTAGTAAGATCTTTTGCTTTAGGAGATGTAAAAATGAAAGATTGGTTTTCTTTATTTTCTAAAGAAACCTTAGTTTCTTTCACTATAGCTATTACAATGACTTTAGCTGTAGTTCCTTTAGGAATTTGGAGAGGAGGTTATGATATAGCTATAATTGTAGGGTTAACAATGTTTTCTCTTGTTATACTTGGATGCTTAATTGGAATATCGTTGCCCTTTATTTTCCAGTTGTTAAAATTAGATCCAGCTATAGCGAGTGGACCACTAATTACATCAATAGCTGATATTACTGGTATATTAGTATATTTTTCTATTGCATCTTTGGTTCTAGGTATTTAAAAAAGACACTTCAGAGATAGTTATAAAACTATCTCTGGATGAAATGTAGCGTGACAGATTAAATGGGAATTTGAGACAGAAATAACGGGAATGAATTTTGAATTTTAGATTATTTTATTTGTCAAGTTACAAGTTCTATAATTACTAACTCTTTTTACATCTATAAATACTTAACTTGCTAGTCTTTTTTCTGCTATCTCTTACTACCTCGCTACTAAAAATTGAGTTTACTGCTACTCACAAATTCGCATTTTTGTAATTTTATAGTATTATTCTAACAATTCAAATCCTATGAATTTTCTGCTTAGATTATTGAAAGCTATTCCATTAATTACTTAGATCATGAAAGGAGCCCTTTTGTTGTCATCTCTAACAAACGTTCCACTATTTGTATTGGTTTAACCTTTGGATGCTTAACATTAAACTCTTCTTATTGTAGCTTGATTATTATGGGCTCAGCAACCCCATAATGTTGTTAATTTCTTTTGATTTAATAGATAAGCATGTCTTGGTATACAATATTTAGGAATTTTATAAATATCATCATTTACCTTGCTTTTATCTTTTGTTATCTGATATGAGATGTCATTAGTTACTAATCTTAAATCTTCTATGTTGTTGCTTTCTTTTAATAGTTTTTTGATTTCAGTTATTGCTCTTAAAATACTATCCTTTGTAAAACGTAATATATTCATGTTCCCAATCTAAAGTGGCTTTATTTAGCTTACCTTTGCCTTTTGTGAATATCATCTAAAGGATTTATAAGTTTTTGTACAAAAATACTATTTCAAAAAAATTAAAACAATTAGCAAAAGAAAGATTCAAAACACAAAAGAATATGGCTTTATAGCTAAATCTACATTAAGGTTTACTTAGCCAATGGATTAATAAAAAACAATGCCTAGCTTAGAATTATTACAATCTATTGTAATAAAATGCAATTTACCACCAGAGTATTTTTTTGTAGATGATTCGCATGAAGAACAAATTGGGATTGATGAAAACATATTTAATGAAGTATTTGAGTTAGCTTATAGTTTAACTGTTGATAAAAATTTAAGTATTAAAGGAACATATTTTTTGGGTTGTTATGAATTTGTAATTAAAGAATTAAATAAAAATCCAGATAAAACCATTGAAGAAATATTCAAACAAATTACCCCTCTTTTGTTAAAAGTAGTAAGATAATATTTGTCAACATATTTGTTGTTAAATATCAATAGAAATGAGGTTAGTAATGAGATTTTTTTTTCAAACAGAATATATTTAAAAGATACAAATCTAATAATAAATTTAAAATCAACATTAGTAATAAAATAGTAATATTAAAAAGGGAGATAAAAATGAAAATTCAAAAAGAAGATGTTACAGCTAAAGATATAATAAAAGCAAATCAAGAAGCAAAGCGGAAAAAATTTAATGAATATATAATGAATCTTCAAGATACTTTTAGAAAAACAATTACTAATATATGCTTACATCAAGGTTACCTTATTACAAATGAAATAGATTTTTTATACAAAACTTCTGAAATTGAAAATGAAACTATTACAAATAGTAAAAAATTAGCACTAGATATTAAAGAAAATATTGATATTGTTAAGAATATTAAAGAAATTGATTATAATAAAAAAGAATATTTTGCTAATGCAATTAATAAATTAAACACTTTTATAAATGAAACTGTCAGATAAAATGCGGTTCCTGAATATTTATTTGTTATATCTTAAAGCTAATTATTCCCTTGTTTTCGTATATTAAAATAAAAACAAATTGAAAGCCACCACTTAGAGCCACCCATAATACCTTGTAAGCTAGAATAGAAAAGACTTCAGTGTAAATAAATATTGAAAAATAGAACCATTTTAAGTAAAAATATAAAAAATAAGAGCCACAAAATACGCTTGTAACCCTTATTATGATTGAACTTTAAGAAAATTTTGAGAGTCACTTTAATAAACTCAAATAACTATTAGATACTATAATTTTCTATTTCTTATTTACAGCATCTTTTAAACCTTTACCTACTTTAAATTTAGGTACATTTGAAGCTGGTATTTTAATAGCTTCACCAGTTTTAGGATTACGACCATCACTAGCTTTTCTTTTTGAAACAGAAAATGTACCAAAACCAACTATACGAACATCGTCATCTTTAGCCAGAGTTGCCTCTACTGTTTCAACAAAAGCATCAAATATTTTTGTAACTTCAGACTTTTTCAAACCAGAGCGAGTAACTATCTCTTCTAACAATTCTGTTTTATTCATAATAATATCCTTATTTTTACACCAATATGATCTTTTAAACTATATGCCTATTTCTCAAACAAAAACTATACTCTTATATTATTAAAACATTTAAGCAAATAGTCAAGCCAATACTACAAATTTAATGAGAAAACAAGATATAAATATATTGTTTTTGTATCTGTGTGTAATGTGGATTACTACGAAGTAGTTATCCAAGCGTGGTTGTATATAGTATTATGTAAACTCTATGAGTTAAACACAATACTAGTAACAACACTTGAGCGACATTTCCATAGATAACTTTATAATAATACTTATCCACAAAACCTTTCAATATAATAATGTATTATTATGTATATAAAGATATTTATTATTTATAGATTATGTTTTATTATGGAAAGTCTGCAAAGCTTTATAATGTATAGCCTGTATTACCTTTTAAAATCTAATTATGCGTACAATTACTACTAATTATGCGTAAGTATAATAAAATCTATATCTCTACTAAACTATAAGATTTCTAATTATTTGTAGATAACTACCTATTTTTTACTAAATTATCCACATAGAATAAAACTATAGCAATATATTTGTCTGGTGACAACTATGACCGATTTATGACAGAAAATTGATAAAAATAGAAGGTATGAGGTGGTGCTAGAAAGTATCCTCCAGATGTGATAAAAGCCAAGCAATGCTTGACTACTGTGAATTTTAAGTGGCGGGAGTGACGGGACTCGAACCCGCGACCTCCTGCGTGACAGGCAGGCGCTCTAACCAACTGAGCTACACCCCCATTATTAAAACAAATATTGAGACCATTTTTCAAAAAAAACATTCTATAATAAATGGTGGGCGGTAAGAGACTCGAACTCCTGACATTCTCGGTGTAAACGAGACGCTCTACCAACTGAGCTAACCGCCCCTTCTTAGACAACTTATCACTATAAATTGCCTAATTTAATAAAAAAAAAGACTATTTTTTATTAACCGCGTCTTTTAATCCTTTGCCTGCTTTAAATTTAGGCACATTAGAAGCAGCAATTTTGATAGCTTCACCAGTTTTAGGATTACGACCATCACTAGCTTTTCTTTTAGAAACAGAAAACGTACCGAAACCAACTATACGAATAGTATCTTCCTTAGCTAAACTGCTTTCTATAGTTTCAACAAAAGCATCGAACATCTTTGCAACTTCAATTTTTTTCAAACCAGAGCGACTAACGATTTCTTCTAACAGTTCTGTTTTGTTCATCACAAGATCCTTATTTTTAAATTATTTAGAATAAATTAGTATTTACAGTCTAATTATATTCAGCCCTCATTCTCTTTATATATTAAAAACATTTGCACAAATAGTCAAGTGCTTTTATATCTTTTTTTTAATTTTCACTTTATTATAGCAAAATCCAAGACTTCTTTATAGTTTTTGACAATAATAATATTTAATTCTTTTAAAATATTTGCAGGAATATCTATTAAATCTCTTTCATTCTCTTTTGGGATGATAATATTTTTGATTCCGAATCTTAAAGAAGCCAGAATCTTCTCTCTTAATCCTCCTATAGGTAAAATTTTCCCTCTTAATGTTATTTCTCCTGTCATAGCTACATCTTTTCTAACTTTATAACCACTAAGAGCTGAATACATAGAAGTAACCATAGTAACGCCTGCTGAAGGACCATCTTTTGGAGTAGCACCCTCTGGAACATGAATATGTAAATTAAAATCGGTGAATAATTTAGAATCTAAATTTAATTCATTAGCGTTAGATTGCAACAAAGAATACGCAGCTTTTACAGATTCTTGCATTACATCACCTAATTTACCAGTCATTTTAACATCACCCTTACCTGGTAGTTTTAGAGCTTCTATGTAGAGAATATCACCACCTACTCGAGTCCATGCTAAACCTGTTGTTATTCCTATTTTATCTTCTTCTTCTCTATCTGAATCTTTATATTTTGGAACACCTGCATAATCTATTACATTTTTTTCTGTAATTTTTGCAGATTTAATTTCTTCTAATACGATTCTTTTAGCTACTTTTCTTGCTACGCCTGCTATTATCTCTTCTAATTTTCTTACACCTGATTCTCTTGTATAATCTCGAATCAAAGAAATTATAGCATTATCACTAATTTTCATTTCTTCAAACGATAGAGCTGTTTCTTCCATTTTTCTAGGCAATAAGTGCCTTTTAGCGATTTCTAGCTTTTCTTCCTCTGAATAACCGTTTAATTGAATAAGTTCCATTCTATCTATAAGTGCTTCTTGCATATTTAAAGAATTTGCTGTCGCAATAAACATTACATTAGATAAATCATATCCTACTTCAATATAATGATCCACGAAATTAGAATTTTGTTCTTTATCTAGTACTTCTAGCAAAGCTGAAGATGGATCTCCTCTAAAATCAGAACTCATTTTATCAATTTCATCTAACAAAATTAAAGGATTACTTACTTTTGATTTTTTCATAGCTTGGATAATTTTACCAGGCATAGCTCCGATATAGGTTCTTCTGTGTCCTCTAATTTCAGATTCGTCTTTAACTCCACCTAAAGATATTCTTACAAATTCACGACCAGATGCTTTAGCTATAGATTTTCCTAGAGATGTTTTACCAACACCTGGAGGTCCTACTAAGCAAAGTATTGGTGCTTTAATTTTTGATGATTTTTTTAACACAGCTAAATATTCAAGGATTCTTTCTTTAACTTTACCTAATGCATAATGCTCTTCTTCTACATATTCTTCGGCTTTTTTAAGATCTATTTTTGTATCACTTTGTATATCCCAAGGCAGAGTTAAAACCCAGTCTACATAATTCCTAAGAACTGTTGCTTCTGCTGATATAGGGTTCATCATTGCTAGTTTTTTTATTTCTGGCTCAATTTTATCTTTAGCTTCTTTCGTAAGTTTAGTTCTTTTCGCTTTTATTAAAAGTTCCTTAACTTCATCTTTTACATCTTCACCATTATTTAATTCTTTCTGAATAGCTTTTATTTGTTCATTAAGATAATAATCTTTTTGATTTTTTTCCATTTGTTTTTTTACATTATCACGAATTTTTTTCTCCACAATAACAAGATCTCGTTCTATTTCTAAAATAGAATTTACATAAGCTACTCTTTCTAGAAGATTATCCATTTCTAGGATCTTTTGTTTTTCTTCTTCTCTAATTTGTATGTGAGAAATTATCAAATAAACTGCTTCTTCTAAAGATTCTATTTTTCTTATAGACGGTAGCATAGTATTTGGAATTTTTTTTGTATCATCAATATAGTTCTTTAGATTTATAAAAAGATTCTCTTTAATTTCATTTAATTTACCTTCATCATAATTTTTAGAATCTTTTTTTATTACATAACTAGATTCTATATAACCTTTTTCTTCATTGAATGATTTTATTTCTACTTTTTCAAGCCCTCTAATAGCAATTTTTATGCTACCATCTGGCATTTTAACTATTTGGATAATTTCTACTAATGTACCAATTTTATATAAATTTTCTACTTTTATGTCATCTTTTGTATCTTCTTTTTGTGTAACAACTAAAATTTTATTAGAATCTTTTGTAACACTATTTAAAGTATTTATTGATTTTTTTCTGCTTACAAATAAAGAGACAATCATATGCGGAAAAACTACAACTTCCTGAACTGCAATTACTGGTAGTATATTTTCTTTTGGGGTACTCATTCTATCCTCTTTTTTTTGTTTACAATTTTAGTATATGGTAATATTTATTAACAAAATCTTAACAAAATTTTTATTCAAATTTTTCTATAAAAAAAGGTGATATCTTTATATAGACATCACCCAAAATTAAAACTCAAACTCACGGTCTACATAATTTACTTATATACATATATAGGTTTCTTTTTTTTATTTACAACATCATAATCTATAACTATTTCCTTAACTTTATCTTTTTGAGATGGTACTTCAAACATTACCTCATTAAGCATTTCTTCTAAATAGCTTCTTAATCCCCTAGCACCTAAAGATTTTTCAAAAACTTGCTTAGCAATGGCTCTGTATGCTTCTTCTTTAAATGTAAGTTTTAAACCATCTAGATGAAATAATTTTTGGTATTGTAAAGAAATCGCATTTTTAGGTTCTTTTAGAATTTTATATATGGTATCTTCATCCATTTTATCTAATGTAACTCTTAGAGATAACCTACCTACAAATTCTTGAATTAAACCATATTTAAACAAATCTTCTTCTGTTAAGTATTGCATATAGTTTTCTTTTTTAGATTTATCATTAACTGAAATACTTGCATTAAAGCCTATAGAACCTTTAGATAATCTTTGTTCTATAATTTTTTCTAAACCAGAAAAAGCACCACCACAAATAAACAAAATATTAGAAGTATCAACAGGTATATATTCTTGTGAAGGATGTTTACGACCCGCTTGTGGTGCAACATAAGAAACAGTTCCTTCAATGATTTTTAACAAAGCCTGCTGTACACCCTCACCACTAACATCTCTTGTAATTGAAGGATTATCACTTTTCCTTGTAATTTTATCTATTTCATCTATGTAGATAATTCCTCGTTGGGCTTTTTCTACATCATAATCTGCTGATTGTAACAATCTTAGAAGAATTGTCTCAACATCTTCTCCAACATAACCAGCTTCAGTTAGAGATGTCGCATCCGCTATGGCAAAAGGAACATCTATAATTTTAGCAAGAGTTTGTGCCAATAGAGTTTTCCCCACTCCTGTTGATCCAATCATCAGTATATTAGATTTTTGAATATCAACATTTTTGAACTTACCAGTTTTAGAGCTTGAATTTGATAATATTCTTTTATAATGATTATAAACTGCTACTGATAATGCTTTTTTTGCCTTATCTTGACCTATAACATGCTCATTAAGTTTATTATAGATTTCTTGCGGAGATAGTTTTTTAAAAGCATCTGCTAGTTTTTTATTTATTTTCTTTACACTAGCCGTTGATACAACATTTTCTTGCTCTTCTAAAATCGCAGAACATATGTATATGCATTCTGAACAGATATTTCCTTCTGTCCCATGAATTATTTTTATAACTTCACTTTGATTCTTACCACAAAATGAACAACAAATTTCTATATTATTTTTATCTTTTTTTTCTGTCATGTAATTTTAATTTTGCTATGATTGTTTTAATTATATTATTTAAACTACCAATCTTTTGGTTATTATTTCATCAACTAAACCAAAATCTTTAGCTTGTTGAGCATTCATAAAATTATCTCTTTCTAATGCCTCTTTAATTTTTTCAACTGTTTGCCCCGTGTGTTGCGAATATATATCATTAATTAAAGACTTCAAATATAATATTTCCTTAGCTTGGATTTCAATATCTGTAGCTTGTCCTCTTGCTCCTCCTGATGGCTGATGCACCATAACCCTAGCATGAGGAAGAATAAATCTTTTTCCCTTAGTTCCTGCCATAAGCAAAAAAGATCCCATTGATGCTGCCTGTCCCATACATAAAGTAGAAACATCACACCTAATATAATTCATCGTATCATAAATAGCTAATCCTGCTGTTACAACTCCTCCAGGAGAATTAATATAAAGATTAATATCTTTTTTAGAATCTTCTGATTCTAAAAAAAGCAATTGAGCACATACAAGTGAAGCAATATTATCATCAATAGGTGAGGTTAAAAATATTATTCTTTCTTTTAGAAGTCTAGAATAAATATCAAAAGCTCTTTCGCCACGTCCACTAGATTCTATAACCATAGGAACTAGATTATTCATTTGCTCTTTACATTTTTTCATTTAACATCACCGTTATTTTAATATTACTTAATTTGACAATTATATAAAAAACAAATTCAATTTTCTATCAGATAGAATATAAATTTTTAATTTATAATAAGTCAGAAAATAAATTTTAGTATTTTAAACTTAAATAATAATTATCTTTAATTAACTCAAACTATTTTGAAAGATTTTTTGTATAATCTTCAAAGCTAATTTTTGTTTCATTGTATTTTACTTTATCCAACACAAAAGACATAATTTTATCTTCTAGTGCTCTATTTTGTAATGATCTCATTGCATTTTTATCACTTTTATAATAAGACATTAAAGAAGTAGAATCACGACCATACATCATAGCCTCATTTTGTAGAGCTTTTTGTACGTCCTTATCCTCTATTTTTATTTCATTTTTAGCAGCAACATTATTTAAAAGAAGTGCAATTTTGATTCTTTTTTTAGCAGTTTCTTCGTGTTCTTTTTTTACTTCTTCATCTGACTTTTTATATGATTGTAAATCTTCTGCATTATGACCATGTTCTTTAAAATCACCTTTTTCTTCATGAGATTTCATATGATTTCTGAAATTTTTAAATTCTTTCCATAAAGATTCTTTTTCTGCTTCTAATATTGATACAGGGAGTTCAAAATCTGCTGTTTTTTCTAAAGATTCTATTAGTTGTTTTTTTAGATTGTTTTTTTCTAAAAGATTTGCATGTTCTTGATATTTAGCTACAATATCTTTTTTCAGATCTTCTAGTGTTTCAAAACCGCTTTTTTTAGCTAACTCATCATCAATATTAGCTTTTGCTACTTGTTGTAATTTTTTAATATCTACTTCAAATATGCTATCTTTACCTGCTAAATGAGTTGCATGATAATCTGCTGGGAATGGCACATTTACAATTGCTTTTTCACCAATTTTTTTACCTATTAATTGTTCTTCAAATCCTGGAATAAACATATTAGATCCTAATTCAAGAGGAAAATCTGTACCTTTTCCGCCTTCAAACTCAACATCATCCACTTTACCAACAAAATCTATTACTACAACATCACCCAATTTAGCCTCTCTTTCTTCTGCTACTTCTACAAAAGTTTTGTAATAATTGGCCATTTGATCTAAAGATTCATTTATTTCTTTATCAGAAACTTCAATTACTTTTTTATCTAAAGATATAGATGAAAAATCAACTTCTTTAATTTCTGGGAATAATTCAGTTTCTATAGTTAATTCTAAACCTTTTTCCATAGAAAAACCTTTTACATTAACCTTAGGTGAGCTTACTGTTTCTAATTTATATTCTGCATAAAGTTTATCTATCGCCTTATTTGTGCTTTCTTCTAATATCTCTGGAATAACTTTGTTTCCATATTGAGCTTCTACTTTATCTATAGGAGCTTTACCTGCCCTAAAACCATCTAATGTTACTTTAGATGCAATACTTTGTAATTTTACTTTTTTAGCCTCTATCAATTCTTCAGACGATACCGACACAACATAGGTTATCTTTAACCCTTCTTTGCTTAGTTCTTTTATTTCCATAATAAATCCTTATAAAAATTAGTTTTGCTTAGCCTTTAAACAAAAGCAACCTCAACGAAATAATACTTTGATTTCTTACATACATTTTTTCTGCATAAAAAACACCATTGAACTAATATAGTATGATTATATAAATAATTCAATAGTATTGTCTTAATAACTGCTCCAATATGAAATATAATAGGTTTTATAATAAAAAGATATAATAGTAAAAAAATAAAATAAATTAATATTGGAATTAAAAAAAATCAAAAAAACTATGTGGTTCAATATAATTATCTACATTAAAAGATGCAATTAAAATTATTACTTAAAATAATAATTGACATTTTCCTTTTAATCTTTAGATGTAACCACTATTCCCACAGGAATCCCGTTCATATCTTTATAGGTGGTTTTGCATGATGGATAGCTACTACAACCCCAAAATCTACCGTATTGTCCTTCTTTTGCTTGCAAATAGCCATCTTTACACTTAGTGCATTTATAGGTTTTATCTATTTTTTTTACAACTTTTTTCCTTACATCTCTCTGTATATTATTTTTAGCTTGTAAACTTTCAGGAATTTCCATTTTAATTGTTATTTTTTTGATATTTTCTATCTCAGCAGAAATGAAATCGTCAATTTCTGCTAGAAACTCATCAACCGATAAATTATTATACTTAATTTCTCTCTGTTTTTCTGCCCATAGAGCTGTCATATCCGGTTTTTTAGCTGTTTCTGGCAAAGTATTTAAGAAATCTTTTCCTAGCTGAGTTGTAACTAACTTGCCTTTCATCTCACTCATAAAATTTCTATCTATTAACAACTTTATTATTGTATCTCTTGTTGCTGGAGTTCCTATTCCTCCACTTTCTCCTTTTTTATCTTTATCTTTTTCTTGTAATAATTTCTTAATATTTGGATTTTTTACATATTTTGATACACTGGTTAAATCTTTTAATAATGTTGCAAAGGTATATAATTGCTTTGGTTTTGTTGTAGATTCAATAAGATTTATCTCATTAAATGGAAATTCATCTCCTAGTTTAAACTTTTCTGCTAAATTTGTATTTATAGACTCTTCTTTTTCTTCTTCTTCTTTCATTAATGAAGACCAACCCTTAGAGAGATTTTTTGTACTACTATGAATGAATTCTAATTTTTGATTATTTTTTGTAGATATGGTAGTTTTTTCATTAACTTTATTTGGCATAAATTGAATTAAATATCTAAGAGAAATTAATTTGTAAACATTAGCTTCTTCTATTGTTAGACGATTAATATCTATTTTGCTTTGCGTTGGAATTATCGCATGGTGGGCAGATACATTTTTAGAATTAAACGCTTTACTTTTTATTTTTGTATCAAAAAAATTACCTTTATATTCACTTAAGTTTGATTGAATAACTGGTATTAGCTTTGAGGCATCATTATGTTGTTCATCTGATAAATATTGAGAATCACTTCTATTATAGGTAATAGCCTTATATTTTTCTCTTAATATTTGAGTTATATCTTTTACTTGGTCTGGTTTATATTTGAATTTTCTATTACAATCGGCTTGTAATTCTAATAAATTATAAGGTAATAGTGGAGTTACTTCTTCTTTTTTTACTTCAAATTTTTCTACTTTAAATAGATTATTTTCTTGGGCTATTTTTAAAATCTCTTCTGCATAATCTTTATCTTTTAGTAACTTATCTTCTAGTTTATCTTTAGGAATCTTAAATAAAAAATCTACTTCTTTTATCCCTTTAATATTATAATAATTTTCTTTAATATGATTATTAACTTCTTGTTCTCTTTCGTATACCAAATTTAAAATTGGAGTTTGTACTCTACCAACAGATAAAACATTAGGATTAAAAACACTTTCTCTTGCTTTTAGGGTGTAAGCACGGGTTAAATTAAGTCCATATTTCCAATCAGCAACTGATCTTACATAAGCAGAATTTCTAAGACCAATAAAATTTCTATTATCTTGGATATTAGCAATAGCTTTTTGTACTAGAGGTTTGGTATTATCGTTAATAAGAATCCTACCTACTGTTTTTTTGTTTTTACAATATTCTAAGATTTCATCTACAAGTAACTGTCCTTCTTCATCTGGATCACCCGCGTTTACAACTTCTGTTACTTCTGATAATAATTTTTTAATAATTTTAACTTGATTCTCTTTACCCTTAATTGGCTTTAAGGATAATTTTTTAATATCCATAGGAAGATCAGTCATTCTCCATTTAGCATATTTAGAATCGTATTCATCTGGATTTTTAAGAGATAAAAGATGTCCGAAACACCAAGTTATGATATTATCTCCAACTTTAATAAAGCCATCTCCTCTTATTTGCCTACCCTCTAGAGCATCAGCTATGGCTCTAGCTAATTCTGGTTTTTCTGCTATAAAAAGTTTCATAAATCTATTCCCATTTCTCATATAAAAATATAATATAATAATTATTATACAAAATTCAGTTACATGTGAAAATTTCAATTAGATGTAAAAAAAGCGAACACCGACTAACGACATTCGCTCTAAATTTGATTTTTCTATCATATTTTTATTAAAAAACCACTAATCTATAACTCTTAGATTAATCGCCGATGATTTATCATCTCTAGGATTTTTTTCAACTTCAAACTCAACAAGCTGATCGTCGTTAAGAGTAGTTAAACCTGCCGCAGTAACCGCAGAAATATGAACGAAAATATCTTTATCACTTTCCGAACCTTCTGGCTTAATGAAGCCGTAACCCTTAGTAGTATTAAACCACTTAACTTTTCCTTTTTGCATTATAGAATACCCTGTAAAACACTTTTCTTAAAATTTAATAGATAATAAACAAAAATAAATTAGAACTTACTATCTACCCTGAATTTATAATGGCATATATTTTTATTATTGTAAAATAAAATGTTAAATATATGATCTATTATTTTTATTATATGGGTAAATAAATTATTTATATATAACCTAAACTTGTTATTCTTTATGAAAAATCAAAGTAATATCCTTATTTTTATTATAAATAGTTAATGATGATTCATTAACTATCATATATTCTGATTTTTGTAAAAAATTAATAAATCTTTCTTCAATCTTAGATGATTCTTTTGAGCATTGATTTTTAGATGTTACTACTCCTATAAAATGAGTAACATTTTTCTCTCTTTCAAATCTGGCATTAACAATATTACAGCCAGTATTCCCTGTTACCCTACCATTAGACTTAAATATGAGATGGGCATTTTTTTTACTTAATGCGGTTTTATCATAAATTAAAACCTTGTCTCCTTCTATAGAAAATAATTTCCAGTATTTTTCTTCAAATTGATTGTTTAAAAATACGCAAGAACTAGGAACTAAAAATACAAAAATCAGTAAAAATATTTTTTTCATTATGATTTTATCCTCTAATTTCTAATTAGACTTAAACTTTAAAATAAGTTACTATCTTTATATCTTAAATAAAAATAGTATATACATTATCATATACCAAAACAATAAGAAAATGATTAACTTTTATAAAGTAAAAAATAAAAATCTTGTACTAATAGAATCTTTTGAAACAGATTGCATTATTGAATTACATAATCCAACAACTACAGAAATCACATATATTTCAAACTTACTTGATGTTAATCATTCCATAATAACAAGAATATTAGATCAAGAAGAAAAATCAAGAATAGATATTAAAAAAGATTATATTCTTAGTGTTATTAATGCCCCTTTTAAATCTGATAATAATACTTTAGAAGTATATCCTGTTGGTATGTTAGTTTTTGATACTTGTTTACTTTTGATTTCTATGGGAAATGTTAGTTATATAAAAAATATAGATCTTATTAAAAATAAAGAGCTTTTACTTAAAAACAAGATAGATATGTTTATTTCAATATTTTATGAAATAACAAAATCTTATATTGCTTATACTACAAATATTATTAAAAGTTTTGAATCATTGGAAAATTTATTATTAAAATCTAGTAAAAAAGAATATATGCTACAAATTCTTAACTTACAAAAAACATTAACTTTCTTTTCTTTTTCTCTACATTCTAACGATTTAGTAATAGCTAAATTAATAAAATTAAATGAAAAAAAAGAAGATAATTACTTATCTATGTTTCCTAGAATTAATGATGATTTACTAGGAGATGTACATAATGAAAATAAACAGGCTATAGAAATGGCTGATACTTACTCTAAACTTATAATTGATTTAATGTCAACAATTACATCAATTATATCAAATGAACAAAATAAATTTTTAAAACTCCTAGCCAATATTACAGTTTTACTTACTATTCCTATGATACTTGCCGGTTTTTGGGGAATGAATGTTAAAGTACCTTACCAAGAAGAAGCTATCGGTTTTTGGATAGTAACAATATCTTCTTTAGTCTTTATTGCTTTATCTCTTTTTTTCTTATGGAAAAAAAATCTATTAGATTAAAAAAATGATGCAGTTATATATAAAATAACTACAATTATTAAAAAATAGATTTTAATTATTTCTTAACCTGTATACAAATATCTTTTTATTATTTTAATGAATAAGTTTTATAATTTAATAGTGATTAAGTTGCATATTGGAATTAAAAAATTTATAAAGATACCCTATCTTCTTATTGTTGTATTAAGAATCTTCATTAGTTTATAAAAAAAATCTACATTTATTACATATAAAATAAAGATTAATTAATCTTAAATAAATTCTATTTTTGTTTTAAAACCAGAAATTTATCACAACCATTATAGAAAATTAGAACACTTTATTATTACACAACAAGAAACTAAAAAGTTCTCTAAAATAATAGTCTTGTACAAAGAAAACTATTTTTGCTTAAAATTTACCATTTCTATAACTTCAGCTACATTTTTAGCTACATTTTTAGCATAAGATTTAACATCATTAGGGGCCATCTCCATTGCAAAAGAGTTTTCAAATATTTTAAACATAGATATATCATTATAATTATCCCCAGCCACAACAACATCTTCAGGCTTTATTTTTAAAATATCTTGTAAATAAACAATAGCATTACCTTTAGATACTTCATTAGATATAACTTCTAAACAACCAGGAGAAGTTTGAACTGCATATATTCCTTCAAAATTATCTTTTATATATTTAGAAAAACCTTGAAATTGCCCCTCATTATCTGAAAGAATTAAAAACAAAGTACATTCTAAGTTAGGGATTTTTTCTTTTAATTTTGGATCTATAATAACGGGTTCTGTAAATTCGTATACATATGAAATTTGTCTTTTTGCTGTTGCATACCTTTTATCAACTTCTGTAACCTCAATCGTTACATTTTCTAATGAATAAACATATTCAGATAATTTTTCTATTATATTTTTTGGCAATAATTTTTTATATACTATGTTGTCATTTTTATCTTTAATAACAGCACCATTCTGGGATATTCTATAATCACCAAAAAATCCTAAACTTTTTTCTAGTGCTTTAATATCAGCATCTATTCTACCTGTTGCTAAGATAAATTTATTACCATCTTCAATAAAAGATTTAATTTTTTTTACTGTATCTTTATCTATTTTATGATTTTGTAACAAAGTTCCATCAATATCTGAAAAAAAGCATTTCATAAAAGCTATTCCTAATATTATTTATATACATACCTAATATGATAATAATATTTTCATAGTTATTCAATAAAATAATCTTTTAACGGCTTGAAACCATTAAAGTTTACAGCTGAGTATGAAGTAGTATAAGCACCTGTTGATAAAATATAAACATGATCCTCTGCTTGTAAACTTAAAGGCATTTTATATTTATAGTCTTTGTATAAAATATCCATACCATCACAAGTAGGTCCTGCCAAATTAACCTCTCCTAGATTCCTATCTGAATCTTTTGAGGTAATCATTTTATATTTTATTGATTCACCTAAGGTTTCAGCTAATCCGCCATACATCCCAACATCCAAATATACCCATCTGAATTTTGCATCTTTAGATTTTTTAGAAACCAATACAACTTCTGTTTTTAAAACACCAGCATCAGCTACTAAAAATCTTCCTGGTTCTGCAAAAATAATCGGATGTATCTTTCCAAAATTTTCATTTAAAGATTTATTAATAACCTTATAATAATCAGATAAAAACTTATGGTCGCTAAGATAACCATAAGCAGGATATCCGCCACCTAAATTTAGCATTTCTAATTTTATAGAGTGATTTTTCTCTAAATTTTTGAAAACAACACTAGCACTAGAAATGGCTCTATCCCAAGCCTCTAAATCTAACTGTTGCGATCCTACATGGAAAGAGATACCAAATGGATTTAGACCTAAATTTTTAGCTTGAATTAAGATATCTTCTGCCATTTCAATAGAGCATCCGAACTTAGCAGACAATGGCCATAAAGCATTAGCATTGTTCACTAATATTCTACAATAGATTTTTGATTTAGGAGCATTTAAAGCAATAGAATTAAGATCTTCTATGCTATCTGTTGCAAAAATTCTTATTCCCTTAGAATAAGCTTCTTTTATTAAATAAGGTTTTTTAATTGTACTTCCCCAAGAAATTTTATCAGGATCAATTCCTAAACTTAAGCAAAGATTAACTTCTTCTATAGATGCAACATCAAATGAACTTCCTAAATTTCTTAAAGTTTCTAACACTTTGATAGCAGGATTGCATTTAACAGCGTAAAAAACTTCTATTTTAGGCATATCTCTTTTAAATTCAACATATTTCTCTTTTAAAATATTCAAATCAAAAATAACACATGGAGTTTCTATATTAGAAGAGTTGTCATTAATAAATTGCTGAATTTTTTTTGATATCATTAGATTCCCCTTATTAAATGGCATTTGACACAAATTATAACATATAAATATATTCTAAAAACTAATTAAATAGTTATCTATTAAAATGCTTGTCAAGTTTTTATTACAACCCAAACTTCTAAAAGGGATATCTAACAATAAAAACACTTGTTTTTATCTGATTTTTAAACTACTTTTTATGGTAATATTTAATATAAAAGATTAGAGAAATATAATGAAACAAATACTAATAATAAATGGTCCTAACTTGAATTTGTTAGGAGCAAGAGAACAAGCTATTTATGGTAGTTATTCTTTGGCTGATTTAGAAAAGATTTGCATAGAAAAAGCTAAAGAATGTCAGCATGAAATTATTTTTTTTCAAAGCAATTCAGAAGGAGAAATAATAAATAGAATTCATAAAGCCTATAATTTAGGTGTTACAAAACTAATAATAAATGCTGGTGCTTATACTCATACATCTATTGCAATTATGGATTCTATTCTTGCGACAAACATGGAAACAATAGAGGTTCATCTGTCCAATATTTATAGAAGAGAAGATTTTAGACATAAATCTTATATATCAAAAGTGGCAAAAGCTACTATTTGTGGTTTAGGATTAGATGGATATTTATACGCTATAGATAACTTGTGTAAAAATCAGTAGTTAAATTTTATTGTAATATAAATTTGTTTTCGTAGTATTATAAAAAATAACAATAAAAATGTATTATAATCCTTGTAATAAAAAGATTTTATTGATTATCTTTTAAAGAATTTTGTTGAATTTTTAGAAAAATTGAACACTAAAAACACCGAATACTTTAAAGTTGATTTTTTTTAGTTAGCTGTGACCCCTGAATATAAGTTTTCAAAGCTCAAGTGCTGAGTTTAAATTCTGCATATTAGAGCTTTTATACTTGTTTGTAAAAATCTTATTTGCTAAACTATTTATCCAATCCTTTTTCTTTTAACCATTCTGATAATAAATCTGCTAATTGAATATTATTAAGTTCTGCAAATAAAAAATGAGTATTGCCGTAAATGCCTATCTTTGGAAGTTCCACAAGTTTTACATCTCCTCCATTTTCATTTACAAGATTTGCAAATTTTCTAGCCATAGCAAGACGTATACGCCAATTTTCTGCACCCAAGTTTTTTGATGGTTCTTCTGGTATATAATCTCCAAAATAAATAACAATAGGAATTTTTGTTAGCTTATCAAATTCTTCACCAGATACAACTTCTGGCAAAATAGTTCCTGTTAGACCTGAAATTGGTTCAGGAAGTGCATCTTGAGGAAATGGGAAACTACCAGGTTCATATGCAACAACTGCTTTTACCTTATTGTTTTTTATAGCTGTTTTCCAACCTGGTCCTCCTCCAGCTGAATGAGTTACCAAAATAGCTCCATCAATTTTATCAAATAATGCTGACACAGAATCTACAACTAAATTATTATCAATTGAACCAATATTTGGTACCATCTGACGAAAAAATTGATTCATACTTTCCTCGTCTTTTGGAAATTGAACATTATCAGCAAATATTGGCCATGTTCCCATACGCCAAATATCAAACCAAGTCTGCTCATCCGCAACAGGTTTAATAGATGCTGCTTCTGTTCCACGAGAAGCTTGTCCTCTACGAGGTTGATCTACTAAATAAATCCCAAAATTACGACGTAAAAATATATTGTTAAATCCATCACGTCCATCTGGAGTAGTTCCCCATGATCTAGATGCTTGACCATATCCATGCAAAAACACTAGTGACAATTTTCTTGCTTTTTCTGGTATTTGATAAAAAACAACAGCATGATCACCATGATATGTTTGACCTCTACCACTTGGAACCCAACCTTCAAATTTATAATTATCAAAAGTTCCTGAATTTTTAATAACAGTTCCACCTATAGAAAAACTACCTTGATCTTTTATATGTAAAGGCATATTTTTATCTCCTACAAAAAAAATAGACACAATAATAATTATAACTATGGCAATAAGAGTTAAAACTATTTTTATTTTCATTTTACTAACTCCATCCAAGTTGCTGAAATACCATCACGAGTTGGTGTAATAGCATAGTGAGACATTTCTGAGTCTTGCTCTGCACCATGCCAATGTTTTACTCCAGCCGGAAACCATACAACATCACCAGGATAAACTCTAATTACTTCTCCACCTTCTTGTTGAACATTTCCAATACCTGAAACAATTATTATCATTTGACCTTTTGGATGAGAATGCCATGCCGTTCTTGCTCCCTTACTAAAAGATACAAGACCATTTGAACTTTCTGGTATTCCTTGAATATATTCAACCTCTACTTTTCCACTGAATTTATCAGAAGGAGCTTCAGACTTCACAAAATCAGCTTTACGCATAACTTTTATTTTAGAAGTGTTAGAAGTTGGCACAGGTGTTTTACCATCAAGATTTTTAGTAAAAAAATCAGCCAGTTTTGGTAATGTAATTTTTAAATATTCTGGACGATCATATAAATCAACATGAGAAGCATTAGGAACCACAAATATTTCCTTAGGTTCTGATGCCTTAAAATATGCATTATCGCTAAAATATTTTGATACTGCACGTTCTCCTACTATCAATAATATTGGACGAGGACTAATAGTTTCAATCTGTTCAAAGGGAAAAAAATTCATCATTGCAGCTTGGCTAATTAGTGAATATGATGTACCTGCATTAGGATGATTACCTCTTGGTGTTCTATAATAATCATAAAATTCACGAGTATTTTCCGTATCTTTTTCTGTAATTGTAAGTGGAACACCTAAGGTATCTGTACGTTCTTCACCTCTGAATTCTTTTGTACGTAATTCTCCAATTTTATCAAGTGTTTCCATTCTTTGTTCATAGGAAATTACATCTCCTAACCCCTGACGTCTAGCTCTACCTAAGTCATACATACTTATCGTGGCAATTGCTTTTATTCTATGATCTATAGCCGCTGCACTAAGAACATATCCTCCACCTCCACAAATTCCTAATGCAGCAATACGATTTGCATCAACCAAAGGGTGATTACTTAAAAAATCTACTCCAGCACTAAAATCTTCTACTCTAATCCCCGGAACTTCTATATTACGAAGTTGTCCTCCACTTTCTCCCCAAAAAGAAGCATCAAAAGCAAGAGTTATAAATCCAAGTTCTGCTAATTTTTGTGCATGTAAACCTGAGGTCTGCTCTTTAACACCTGTAAAAGTATGACCAACAATAATTGCAGAATATTTTTTAGATTTATCAATATTTTTAGGAATATATAAATCTCCAACTACAACAATACCAACTCTATTTTTAAAATGAACTTTTTCTTTGTAAAATTTTTCTTTATTTTCAGATAGTTTTTCCACTTTTGTAGAACTTTCCGAAGTTTTACTATATAAAACATTCTTTAATAGATCAGCAGAGCTTTTTACACCAACTAATGACACCACATCTTGCAGTTCTTCTAGAGTTAACCCAATATTTATTCCTATGTTTAAATGACCTTTAAGTTGTGCATCTAAACCAGGCACACTGGATAATGCTGAAATTGTTGCTAATTCTCTTTCCTGATTACTAAGAACTCCTCTTCCAAAAATATCTGCAAATAAATGTTCTTTTAAAAAATCATCAATCACTGGTATAAAATTAGCATAAGTACCCTGTGATGAATTTCCAACAAGACCACTCCTTACATTTTCACCGTACTTATTTTTATCTATTCCCTTGAATAAAACATTCGGAGTATTTCCATGAGCATCAAAAATACCTTCTGATTCACGCTTTTCTATAATTTTCTGAAATGTTGTAACCGCATTTAAGCTACGAGGGAATCCAGCATATGCCGACATTTGCAACAATATTTCTTTTATTTCATTTATAGATAATCCATGATTTAGTCCATAAATTAATTCTGTATCTAAATTTTTAATATCTCCTTTCATTGTATAAGAGGATATTAAAACAATGCTTCTCTGTTTTTCTGTAAGTTTATTCATTGTTTTCTCATTTATTTTTACATAATATAATATGCCAATAGCCATAACCAGCATTATCATTATTGGTATTGCAATTATTTTTAATTTATTTTTCATATATTTAGCCCATTATTTACTATAATAAATTATAACACATAAAAAACTCTAAAATAGAAATATATCCACCTACTTTATACACAATCCTACTTTATATTGTTAGACTGATAAATTTGTGATAAGTTATACATAATAAAAAAGTGGATTTAAATAATGACATCTCATATAGATTTAAAAACCTCCATAGAAATATTAAAAAACACAATTATAAATAAAATACCTAAGTCTGGTTCTTATCCTACAGAGATTGAAGGATTATATCTATCTCGACAAAATTCTCCTACTTATGTTACAAAATGCTTTTATAAACCAGTAATAGTTATGTTTCTACAAGGCAATAAAACAATTATCTTTGGAGATTCTAAATATATAGCCAAAGAAAATAATATATTAATCTCAGGAATAGAGATTCCAGTAAGCAGTTTTGTTTCTAAAGCATTAATGGAAAAACCTTATCTTGCTATAGTGCTTGAATTGGATGCTCCTATGATTTTACAACTTTTAGCAGAAATTCCTCAAAATAAATTTGTAGATAACCCATCGGGAGTAGGATTATTACAACCTGCGGATGTAGAAATTACCGATGCTTTTTTACGTTTAATAGAGTTATTAAACAAACCTCAACAAATTCCTATTCTATCTTCACAAATAAAACGCGAAATTTATTATTACTTATTAACAGGAATAAATGGTGCTTATTTACGTTCTCTTTATGCTTTAGGTTCTCAAAATAATCAAATAGCTAGGTCAATAACTTGGCTGAAACAAAATATATCAAAGTCAATAAAAATAGAATATTTAGCAAAGAAAGCAAATATGTCTCCTTCCACTTTTCATCGTTATTTCAAAAAAATGACTAGCTTAAGTCCAATTCAGTACCAAAAAAGATTACGCTTACATGAAGCACAACGTATTATGCTTGTAGAAAACATGGATGCAACCAGCTCTGCTTTTTCTGTGGGATATGAAAATATTGGACAATTTACAAGAGAATATAAACGTTTGTTTGGAGAACCTCCTCGTAAAAATATCATTAGAATTAAAGGTGAAAAATAATTTATAAATTATAACCAATAAAATTGGTAAAGGAAAAAATTCAATATAAATTTTAGTCAATCTTTTCATAATTAACCAAATAAACCATTTTATTGAAGTTTTCTTTAAAACGATATTAAAGCCATTATCAATTAATATATTGTAGTATAATTCTTTAACCTGATTACTAACTTCTTGTTCTCTTTCATACACAAGATCTAATATTAGAGTTTGTGCTCTTACTACTAATAAATTTCCACATTTATAGTCATTTTCTTGGAATTTTAAAGTATAAGCAAGAGTCAGATTAAGTCTATTTCCCAATCAGAAACTGATCTTACATAAACATAATTCCTAAAACCTAAAAAGATCTTTATTATATTTTAGGTTAGATAAGGTCTTTTATACCGATAATTTAAAACTCTTTTAAATGGTTTTTTATTTTTGAAATATTCTAGTGGTTCCTCTACTAAAAGCTATCATTCTTCATCATGATCTCCAACGTTTACAATTTCTTTTGCTTCTTTAACTAAATCTTTAATAACTTTAGCTTGATTTTCTTTACCTTTAATTGATTTTAATTCTAGTTATGAAATACTAAAAGGTAAATCTATTTTTCGCTTTTTTATACTTTTAATCCTATTCAGCTGGGTTTTTAAGTGATAATAAATAACCATTTAGGAAAACCTTTTTACTCATTAATTTCTATATTTTCTTTGTTGATATTTCCAACTATTTTTATTCTATTTGTTAGGATAATAAACTCTTTTTTTAACCACTTTTATATGTAAAAATCCACAAAAAAAGAACTAAAAACACCAAAAAATTAAAAGTTTGGTTTCTAGTCCTTCTTAATTTCTTAGATAGATAAGAATAAAATATATTATCTATCTATCAAATCTTTTACTACAAGAGACTTTAAAGATACAATATTTAAATTATATTTTTTTATAATATTCGCTCTATAATCTTCATCAGTCCATTCACCTACATGAACTTTTTTTAGATTTCCTCTTCCCTCATTAATCTCTTCTTCTGTTGCACCAGTTTCCATAGCTGTCGATAAAACAGCATACTCTATTCCATCTAGTTCTTCTTGAGTCAATTTTTTTATTTTTTTCATTATAAATTCTTCATCCCTCTCATCTCTCATAAACACTACAATATAATTATAGCACAAATTACTATAAAATAACATATTATTTAATATAATCTCTATCTTTTTTGTTTACTTTAGTAATGTTTATAGCAGGCTCTACAATGTCATTCAAAATTTTAATTAACTTACTACCATCATTGTTATTTACACCTAAATCTCTTGCTATATATAGTTCATCTTTTATATTATACGTTTTTTCCCATTTTATATTAAATCCGGCTTTTACGCCTATTTGCCTTGTGAATTCTCTTAGAGTTCTTGAATTTCCTTCTGCAAATGGATGTAAAAAATCTAATTCTTTGTATAAATTACCTAATTTATTACAAAAGTCTTCCTTATTTTTACAATTAGTAAAAAAATGATCTTCTTTAAGTTGTTCTAATTCCTTTTTTAAATTATGCTCGAGATAATCACTATAACTGTATTCTACAATATAACATGTTCCATCAGATAACACTCTATTTTTTCTTGAATATCCACCCTCTCGCAACGTACCAGCCCAAGGATAAATATCTTGAAAAATATGCTTATGATTATTTATCAAGTGCTTATAATCAAAATTACCTGTAATGTTCTTTTCTTTTAATTCACCTAATCTCTTTAAAACAAAATCAAATTCTATCTTATCTAATAACTTTTTATCAGTAATACCAAACTTATTATTTAAAATACATTCACCACTTTGCATTCGTTATATTCTCCTAATACTATAACCTTATCATATTTCTACTAACTTTTGTAGCGGGACAGATTAAATGGGAATTTGAGACATATCTAGTGGGAATGGATTTTGAATTTTAGATTATTTTATTTGTCAAGTTCTAAGTTCTAGAGGTGATGTCATTATTCTTTAATTTGAACTAAATTTATTTATGCCTATATAAGCTTTATTTTATAAAGTCTATAAAGATATTTTTTAAAATTAATAATTTTTCACAAATGAGTCATTGATTTTTTACAAAAAAATAGACACTTTGCTTGAAATTACTTGTTTACTTAGGTTTTGTGTAAAAGTTAATTTAGGGACGTAAATAACGGGAATTTTTATTAAATTTTTGTCTTTTTTTGACAATTGTAGCGAGACAAATTTAATGACAAATTTGTACAGATTTAATGGCATACTAACTAAATAAAAATATTTTTTGTTTGTCAAGTTTAGATTTTTAATATCTAATATTTTATGTTACATATTTTAGTATGTTTAATAATTAATAATGAGGCAATAATGATAATAGAAAAAGATTATCAAGAAGTAAAAAATATGTTGCCTGAAATAATATATTTAGATGAAGATAGAGTATTAATGGATATCCTAACAGGTGATAAATTTTTTATAGAGCTTAGGTCATATTTATACAGATTTACTCATATATTAAATTTATATAAATATAGAAAGATAACAGAACAAGAAACATATGATTTATTTAAAGAATTATTTTATCAAATTACTGATACTGTTTTTTTATATAAAAACTCAACCCATGTAAGCGCTAATTTAATAAATTTACATTTACATGTATTGATTCTAAAATGTTTTACAAAGCGAGCTAGATTAGTAAGCTTGAATGCTGAAAAATATTACGAAGATGTTTATAATGAATTAAAAGAAAAAGAAAATGAAAAAATAATAAGAAATTATCTTGCTCAATAAACCATATTTATAATAGGAATTATTTATTATACTAGGGCAAAAATAGAGGAGATTATTACACTCTCTTTTTTTTATAATAACTTATTTAAAATAGCTAGATTTATCTAGTTTTTTTATACTTATTATATGTTAAATTATTAAATTCAAAACCTAATAATTCATAATCGTTTTTAACTTCCCAATACCCTAACCACACAAATAATGGGTGTTTTTCATCTTCCCGCTCTTATATCCCCATTCCTATTTCTTGAGCATTCATAATACAATAGCCATCATATTCATTATTAAATACTACATCAAATTGCGATTTAATTTTATATAATATGTCCCATAACTCATTAAAATTAACCATTTTATTGTTATCTATTTTTAAGTAATTACATATTTCTTTAAAGCTATATCTTTCTCTCATAATTATTAAATTCTACTTCTCTTCGTTCGTGAGCACCAAGTTTACTACTTCGTAGTAATTTTAATTTTGCGGTATCCTTTATTTTTCTACTTCTTATATGAGAACATTACCTTAGCCGTAGCTAGAACTGTAGCGGAAAGAATTATTTTTTTATCTTTCCCTACAACCCCTTATTTTACGCCATTATTCGGCATTAATTTTTATATAAATACTAAATTTTCCCATTATAAACTGTCCCTTTACAGTTAAACACAGACTTATTAATAGCTCTTGAGCGTCATTTCCACAGATATCTTAATATCTATAATGTATTATTATGTATATAAAGATATATATTATTTATAGATTATGTATTATTATGGAGTCCTTGCAAAGCATTATAATTATAGTCTGTAGAAGATTTTAAAATCTAATTATGCGTAAACATGCAATTCTTGATACTTTTCCTAAACTATAAAATTTCTAATTATGCGTCATTCCACTTCTAATTATTTGTTGATAACTAGCTATTATTAACAAAGTTATCCACATAAAATAAAAACTAAACATATTTATAAAACTATGACGTAAACTATGACATAAAATTAATAAAAATAGATAAAAATAAGCAAAAATTAGCAAAATATGGATATAAAAAAAGCTAGAAGAAAATCTTTCTAGCCGTTATATTTGCTGGTTTTAGTGGTCGGGGAGACAAGATTCGAACTTGCGACCCTCTGATCCCAAATCAGATGCGCTACCAGGCTGCGCTACTCCCCGAATTAAACAAAAATCAAAGTTAAAAATATCTAACCAAATTCCCTTAATTAATATATATTATTATATCTTTATTATCAAGTATTATTTTTATAGTAAGAATATGTAATATCTGCATGCAATAAAATAAAACAATTATATACATTACACATACATAAATTTAACAAGGTTTAAAATAACAATTTATATAAAAAATATTATACTTCTACTTATTTTATTTAAAATACAATTTCTTATTTTTTCAATAACATATTATATAACAAAAAGATAAGACTTTTTTCTGATAAATTACAAATAAAAAACGATTCTAACTTACAACCTTATATTATCAATATTTAATTTGTAATAGTTAAGTCAATTTTTGATATCATCAATATAGGTCTCATTATATTTAATATATAAATTACAAAAAAATTTAGTAACTGATAATATTTATTATTGACTTTTATTATTATTTTGATATTATTTATATGAATTTGTTAGTTATATCTAAAAAATATGGACCCATAGCTCAACAGGATAGAGCAACTGCCTTCTAAGCAGTAGGTTAGACGTTCGAGTCGTCTTGGGTCCGCCATCAGCTCTGAATTAAACTTATTTTTCAATCCTTTTTTAAACTACCGTTTTGTTTATTTATCTCCAAGGTAAAGCGATTGGTATTCTATGAATCTACAGATATCTGTATAATTTAATGTATATTCTTTATTGCATCAGAATAGATTCTATACCAGATAGTCTTTTATTTATGAAAATTTAAACCCTTAAAAAAATTTTTAAGTTATTCTTTATATAAAAAAGCAAAAAAATTGTTTTACATATTTTTAAAAATAATTATTTAGCAAACCTAACACCTATTCCTTTACTAGAGAAAATAAATGATCATAAATTAAAATTCTAAAAATAACTAATACATTTGCAAAATGCTATACATAAATTTTAGCTTTTAAAAAAACATACTTTTTACTATCCCTATTGTTTTTTCATTAATTATATTTCTTATTTTATTTATAATTTAGTAAACAATATTGCAATGTTTTTATTAATTTATTATAATAAGCATAATGTTATATTAAGAAATATAAGGTTAAAAATGAAAAAAGCAATTATATACATCCCTACAAGAAATCTAATGCAATCTGGAAACTCTACTTCTAATATTTGGAAACTGGTTTTCAATAAAGAAACTGATAATAAGCAAGAATCTTTAATGGGGTGGGCTTCAACATTTGAAACTCAAAACCAAGTTGTACTTAAATTTAAGTCTAAAGATGATGCTGTGAATTACGCTCAAAAAAACGGTTTAGCCTTTGAGGTTATAGAACCAGAACACTTAAAAAATGAAACAAAAGATATAACTTTTAATTTTTCAAAAGATAGAAATCTGTATTATTTTTAAACTATCGAGCAACCTAATTTTTGTTAGGTTTAATATAAATGAACTAGATAGCTATCTTTTTTTATTATATGTATTGGTTATTTTTTATAATTGAAATTACATTTTCGCACAAGTGATTATGCGAAATTTACGCTGTAAAAACTAATTAAAGCTAATTTTGTAAAATAACAACCACAATCTATAAATAAAAAATCTATCTGATAAGATAGATTTTTTATTTATAGTAAAACCACAAACTGTTATTATTTATTTTTCAAAATCCATAACTAAACTATATCCCAATCCTGCCCAAGCAGAAATTCCACCAATAAGATTATATGCCTCATAGGGAAAATTTTCTAATAAATTAATAGCATTTCTACTTCTAAAACCGCTTTTACAAATAAAAACTACTTTTTTTAAATTATCTATATCTCTACATTTTTGTTCTAAATCTGTTTGATTAAAAAGAGGTAGTTCCATCAAAAAAGAGTTCTCAATGTACATATTTATATATTCATCTTTTGAACGAACATCAATCATTAAAATTTTCTCGCCAGACAACAATTTATCTCTTAATTCTTTTGCTGTTATTTCTTTAATATTACTCACAACAAGCTCCTAAACTAAAGTAACTCTAATACCATATTCAAAAAACATAATAAATAATAATTAAATTGTACTAAAATCTTTTTATTAAGTAAACAAACACACTATGAGCTTGATTAGCATAGCCGCCCATACCGTACCAATATTTATAACCTAATTCTGTAGCATATGTTTCGTAATTAATACCTACACCTTCATAAATTTGAAAAGAATAACGATTTCTTGCAGATTCTCTTTTTTCAAAAAAATCAAAATCAGACCAACCGCCATGATAAATGCTAAATTTACTATCGCTAATTTGTCCAAAATTATTAAACCAAGAAAGCTGAAACATCATAGGAAGTTTTAATTTTTCACCAGTTTTATCTTCATTAGCAATAAAATACATAACGTTAACATTTAAGTTACCAATACCTGGAACAACAGCACTAGTTCCTAAACCAATAAAAGCACTACCTTTATGATCTCCAAAAGTTTCTTTAGCTTCTGCCACTATAAATAATCTATTGTTATTTAATACATCATATTTAGCAATATATTTAAAAAAGTCGTAATTAACTTTACCATTAATCATTTTTAAATCAGTAAAACCATACAAGTCCCATTGTCCTTGCCTTGCTATTGTTTCTACTTCAAAAAAGTAATGATTTTTGTCTGTTAGATAAGTTGCATCAGAATCAATATAACCATAAAAAGCCTTAAGATTAGCAGTAGCAAAATCTTCTGCACTTAAGTTTACAGAAAATAACATTAAGAAAAAAAACACAGATATTTTATATAGAAACCTAATCATAAATCCCCTCATTTAAACACTAATTCATAACAAAACATGGCAACAAACAACTACTGGTACTGGGTACTGTGGTACTGGATTAGCGTAGTTACGTAGTTATATTATAATAACAACAAAGTGTCAATATATAATTAATTTTTTATTAACACAATTATAATAATATAACAAAAGGAGATACCATAAAACACCCCCTTTTATTAACTAAATGGTAAAAACTAAGACTATCATAGATAAAACCAGCTGAATAGCAAGTAAAGGTGTAATAAATTTTAACCAATGTCCCCAAGTTATTCTTGCCATACCAATAGCTGCCATAACAACACCAGCAGTTGGTGAAACCTGATTGATAAGCCCAGAAGATGTCTGATATGCTGTAATAATAGAAGATCTTGGTATTTCAAAAACATCAGCTAACGGAATCATCAAAGGCATAGTTAAGGCGGCTTGTGCCGAACTTGAAGGAACAAAGAAAGCTATAACAATTTGCACAAGTTCATTTAAAACAATAAATGTTTCTTTAGACAGACCGGATAAAAAATTAACAATACAATTTAAAATAGTATCTATTATTACCCCTTCTTGTGCAACAAGAACAATCCCTCTTGTTAAACCAATTACTAATGCTGCATATAATAAACTTTGAGATCCTTCTACAAATGAATCCCAAAATTCTCTCTCACTTAGCTTACCTAGAATACCAGCTGAAATTGCTCCTACTAAAAATAACATAGTCATTTCAGGAATCCACCATCCTAGTTTAACAACAGAAAACATCATGAATCCCATTAATAATAAAAAAATAATCAATATGAATTTTTGATTAAGTCCAAAATTAATATGGCTTTCCTGATGAGATAATCCCGCAAAATGTTTTATATGATCTTCTCTTAAATGATACACTATAGATTTTGTTGGATCTTTTTTTATTCTGTTAGAATACCATAATACATAAGATATGGATATAACAAGAGAAATACAATAAAATATTATTCTTGGCTCTATTCCTTCTGTAATAGGAATTTGAGCAATTTGTGATGCAATTCCTGTAGCGAATGGATTACCAATAGAAGCTGTCAAACCAGTTCCAACTCCAACAATAAGAACACCAATTCCAACAATAGGATCATATCCTGCTGCAACCATAAGAGGAATAAAAATTAGGTATAAAGCCAAAGTTTCTTCATACAAACCTGCCATTGTTCCACCAATGGAGAATATAGTTATTAAAACAGGAATTAATATATTTTCTTTTCCTTTTAGCTTTTTTACAACAGCTTTTAAACCATTGTTAATAGCACCTGTTTTTAAAATAACACCATAAGCTCCACCTATAATAAGAACATAGGCAATAACTTCAGCAGCATCTATTATACCTCTAGCAAAGGCAGAAAAAGTATCGCGAAAATTTTGAGGATTAGAATCCACAGTTTGGTAAGTACCAGCTACTACCACTTCCCTACCAGTAGATTCATCAAACTTTCGCTCAAACTTACCCGATGGTAAAATCCATGTTAAAATTGCCATCATTATTATGAGTGAAAATATAATTGTAAAGGTATGTGGTAGTTTAATTCTCATACTTTTCTATCCTCTAATTTTTTAATTACTGACTAAACTAATAACTTTAAAGTATATTCTAATGCAGATTCTTATGTAAAGTTATTTTTTTAGATAAATAATCATTTTATTATTTTGTATCCATTTGCCACTCAGCTAATCTTCCATTTAATAACCATTTATTTTCTAATTGAACTAAATATTTTCAACTGAGAAAATCTTTCTTTGTTTGATTTATACAAGCATTTTGCATTAATCAGTTTTAAAAGAATAGACTTAGCAAAAACAATTAGCTCCAATATTAAACATTAAACTTAATAATAAAGCATGTTGATTCTGTGTTAACTCTACTTTTATACATTTAAAATATTTATTATATAATACTTAATAAGTATGATTTTAATATATACTCAACTTCTTTTCCCATAACTTTATTATAATTTTCATTTGATAAAATTACATATACCTTCCCTATAGTTTTTTATTCGCATTACAAAATTATGTAATAAAAGATAATCTTTCAAATTTTTTAACTAAGTATATCTTAAAAATTTTATATTTTTAGATTAGTCATTATCATTATTAACTTGTTCTTTATTTTTATTTTCATTATTAAATGAAGCTTCTTCTACCCATTTTTCTGCTCTTTTCCATACTAAAGTAAACCCTTTATAACCAGAATAAACAATAGCACAATTAAATAAAAATAAATAAATATCAGAATATTTAACAGATGTTCCTGATAGTAAATTTATTATTACGTTTAGTTTTTTTTCATCTACAGCACCAAATAAATATCCTGTTCCTAAAAGAATCAATATCCCTTTTGATGTATGTTGATTTAGTAACCTATTTTTTACAATATTATTGCTTGTTCCTAAAATAGGTTTTAATATTTCTATTATTATTTTTAACATAAATAGTCCCTTATTCTTTTTGGATCTGTTCGCAATATATGTGTTGCTCTTTAGATTGCAAAGTTAAATAAGATCCAATACTAATTATCATTATTAGTATTAATATTTTTCTTGTATTTTCTATCATTTTTTACCTATAATTTTTATATTATAATTTAATAAATTTTTATAAGTAATTTAAGATAAACATTGCTTTGGTGAAGAAATTTAGCTATTTTAGAATATCTAACCTTAAATTTCACATATTATGTAAATTTATCTCTAAATTAATTTATAAAAATAAAATATATCGTGTTAATTAAAACCCTCTTTTAGGGTCTAAATAATATTTAGAAGATCCCATAAAGATATCCTTATCACTTATTCCTAACTGATAGTAGATGTCTTTATAGTTATTAATGATAGTTGAATAATCTGTAATTGTTTCTGCTATTACGTCAAATTTATCCGCATACATAATAAATTCTTCTAAATAGTTACTTCCTGTAGCAAATATTGCAGAAATTTTCTTTTTAAAAGAATCTGAATTTTTATACAAACATATTCTTTTATCAATAAAAAATCTAACACTAAATGGTTCTTCTATTTTTTTAAAATTCACAAATTGATAAACTTTTTCATTAGGAATTTTACTTAAATCTGTAGAATGTATAAAATAAACATTATGAGTAAGTGGCTTAAGATCAGGAATACCAACTTCAATAAAATCACCAATATCAAAACCATCTTCTATATCAACCACATGAACCTCTTTCTCCCAATTTCTTGGATCCAAAATTCCCTCATTGTCTACGTGATTACCACCATTATCAATTATAGGTGCAGCCTTAAATCCAGCTGATAACTTGTCTAAAAAATCTTTTAAAAATTGTTGATTATTTATTAAATTATCAAATTCTAGGTTTAGCAAATTAGCTTGGATTTGTGTATCATCATTAAAATTTGTTTCTCTTGCTATATCTAGATTTCTTTTTAAAATGAGTAATTTAGGATAAAGAGTACTTCCTAATTTTTCTTTTAATTTTATAATTTTTGTTTTTTCATTAAAATTTTTAATTGTATAATCATTAAGATATTTTAATAAATTTTCTTCTACAATTACCTCTATTTGCTCTTCATTTTTTACATCAAAGTCACAAAAAAAAGTATCATGACCCATAGATAAATAACTTATAAAATTGTCTTTTCCCATGTAACCTCTCTAAAATCCCTTAGCAAAAGCCGATAAGATATTTTTTGCACTATTCATTTCTTTCTTTCTTTTTTTCTCGGCTTCTTTGTTGTTTTGAGATATCGTTTTTTCTTTTAATGCTTCAAGATTTCTATCTCTATCTCTTAAAATCTCTTCTTCTTCTCTATCAAAAGAGTTTTCTATAAAAAATCTTAAATCTTCATTACTACCACCACTTCCTGTTTTTGCAGATCTATTTCTGATTTTTGATTTTTCCGATATTTTTTTATTAGATAATTTACTAAGAATATTATTAGATTTGCTTAAAATATCTTCTTTTTCTGATTTATATTCTTCTATTGCTTTATTTTTCATATTTTTGCCTCTTATTTATTTTTTTATTTATTTAGTAATTCTAAATCTATTGATATTATATTCATAGAAAAAGGTAAGTTTTGTTTTAGAGTTATAGTTGAATCTTTATTCCAATTTGAATTTAAAATTATTATTACACTTTGATAAGTATCATTTTTTAGCATATTAACACCCAGTATATTTGCTTGTATGATTTTATTATTATTTTTTAAAATATCCACATGAGATGATTTATAAAATAAAAGTGATACTTTATCTATTTTTGTTTCAAATTCATTTCCATTTAAATTTTCTAAATAAGGACTTTGATACATTGAATCAAAGCAATACCCTACAAAAACGGATTCATCCTTGTATATGTTATCTTCTATATTAATAACCCCATTTTCTACTTTGAAAATTCCTAAAAAAGTGTTGTTTTCAGTTATAACTGCTAAATTTTCATCTTTAAAAAAATTTAACCCTGTAATTTGATTATTAACCATATTTTTATTAGTGTATAAATCTAAATAAAAGGATTGTTTTTCATTATCCATGTACATATTTTTTAATGAATCAAATTCAATAACTTCTATTAATTTTTTATCATTAACACGACCTACCGTTCTTTTAGTTGCTAACCAAAGATATTGTTGATTATCATCATAAGATGTACTCATTGATGTTATTTTAATGTCTTTACCCCCTAAGCAATGAGAAGACCAAGAATAACTTAAATATCCATCATTATGAATGATATTACATAAGGCTAAACTACCATTTTCCATTAATACACATAAAACTTTTGAAGGATAGTCTATATACAACATATCTTTAATTTTGCTAGAAAATAAATGTAAGCACCAAGAATTAATTTGAGATAATGATAATAATTTATCTTGTGATACCTCAACCGCAAAAATATTTTCTCTATTCCAATCAGCATAAAAAGTTACAAAATCTGTACTTACTGAATGTGTCGAATTTCTTTGCGAATTTAGCTGCGCTATTGTATAGTTAAAAGGAGATATAGGATCATCAGAACTAAAAGGTAATAATGTAAATACTCCTTCTTTTGTACCTAGCAAAACATTATCTTTATTTGATCCTAGCCATAAAATATCTTTCCCCTTAGATACAGAAAGAGTAATAGAATTATCCTCAACAATAATATCTGTTAATACATTATTTTCTGTAACTCTAGTTGTTGGCGACATATTTGTATAATCACCTGTTTTAGAAATCCAGATACTTTTTTTATCAGAATTACTAGCTCCATAATACATTCTACCATTAAAAATAGTTGCAACCGATGGATATCCCATCTCTATTCCCCATGCTCCCATTTTAAAATCTTTACTTGCTTCGGTAGAATTAAAAGGAATACTAACCTGTGCTTTAACTTTTTTTTCATCCATAAAAGCGATAATTTTAGCTACACCCCATATACCTTTATGTGCGATTCTAACAAAACGACCAGTTGAATAAGAAGCATCACTTACTTTAAAAAAATTATCCGATGCTATAATATAAATCTCACCTGTTGTAGCACTGGCTTTTAGGGTAATAGAAGTTTTATTCATATCAAGATAAGGACCATCACTATAACTAACATCTTTTAGTTTAAAATCGTAATTATCATTGAAAGTTAATATTGATGGTGTTCTTTTTGATGAAAAGAAATAATAACATTGATTTTTATCATCATAAACATAGTTAACTTTAGCTATTTGTTCTTCAGATACCCAAAAGTTACTGATGCGATAATGACTCCCCTCTTTTATCAAAGGCTCACCATTGATATAAAAGTAAATATTCATAGGATAAATTGCCATAAGTATACTATTATTATTATGTTCAAAAGCTATTAACCTTACTTCTTTTTCTTTTAGTGATAAATCATCTATAAATTTACTTCCTTTTCTTCTACTTAATCCACCCCATGGATTAAGCATCATGTTTTTTAGTGTTAAACAACACGAGTAATAAAAATTTTTAGCATTAAATTTATTAACATATTTAGAAACCTCACCTACTTTAAAATCACTAATATTTATTTTCAATCCTTTCATTAGTGTATATTTGCTCCTTTTTACCTCTTTTTTCTTTTTATTATTATTAATTTTATTGTTAATTATTAAAGTATTAATTTTTTATATTTATGCAACCAACAAAATAAATTAAATTGTTAGCTGCATAAAATATTTATTTATTATTTTCTAGCTTCTATCCATGAGCTTTCAAACATAATTTTATTATCAAGAAGTTCCTTTCCTTCTTTAGTATCCATATTTGTACTTTTTTTGAATTCACTTTCATATAAAAATCTTAAATTGTCATATAATGATTTATCATCATTCAATGAAAAAGATAATTCCATAGCCAAACGCAAAACAATTAAATAAACTAAATTAAGCGGTAATTCAGAAATATTTACATCTGCTATATATGTAAGTTTTATTTCTTGAGAATTAGAATATAAGTATCTACCCTGACGCAAATAATCATTGTTATTATTAACTTCTAAAATTTTCAAACAATCACTAGGTAACATGAATTCATACTCGTAGTTAGATTTAAAAATTTTATCTTCATTGTATAAACTATTTAAAAACCTTATCTTTAAGCAAGATTTCCAAAGCCCCGAAATTAAAACTTCTGCTTTTATAACCTCATATAAAAATTTACATTGTCTTGCTTCAAAAGTGTTTTCTTCTAGCGAGTTTATGTGATTTTGCTTTAATAAACTTAAAGCTCTATTGCAAACTCTAATATCGTTATAAATCATGATTAATCCGCCAAATATAAAATGTAACCATCTAACATATTTTTTTTACTAAACGGTATTGAAGATCTAAATTTTACATAATTATAAGAATTTAATTCTTCTTGATCATCAACAATGGTATCAACCTTAAGAACAGAAGATGCTGTATCAGAAAAAATAACTCCTGATTTAATTACACTATCTTTAATGGTTTTATAAGAGTTTTCAATATTGCTATAAATCATATTAGAATTTATTAAATCAAATGTTCCTGCTATTTCATTATTATCTTCATCTTTTATTGTGCTTTCTATAGAATTTAAACCAACCTGAATAAGTTTTATTTTTCCTTTTGGTAATTTTACCAGTAGAATATCCTCTTTTTCTTTTGTTTCTTTTTCTGAAAAATCTACATTAAAACTTAGAACTCTAACCTTACCTTGTGACTTTATACTCATATTTTTACCTGAATAATAAGAGTTTTCTTGTTTTATTTGATTACTTTGTAACATGTTGCCTCTATTTTTTTATCTATTTATTCTTTACATAAAATGCTAACAACTTTCTTTTCATCCATTCTTGTAGCACCACAAGAAATAGATGCGTAAACTTGAATTGCCATTCTTTTATCTAATCTAACACTAATATCAGTTTTTATATCGCCATTAGTTGCCATTAAAATCCCAGATTTAGCAAAACAAACAATATTTCTAAAGTCTTCTTTTTTCGGCAATAAACTTGAACTTATTCTTTTAAATGTAAATCCCATAAAAGTATTAACTTTACCTTCTACTAGAGATTTAACTGTATTGTAATCTTCGGATGTTACCTCTACTGTTTTTAACAAATCACTTATTTGTTTTGCACTAACAACACAATATTGTTCTTCACCATCATCAACATCAGCATCATCTAGTAGTTGTCTTGCCATTCTTAATTTTTCTACTGTTAGCCCTGTTTCTATTTCTTCTTTTTCAGTATAATTACCTTGAATAATTTGACTGTCCGGTAAATTTATCTTGTTTTCTCCTTTAACACCACAATAAGCATTTCCTAGAGCTGCCTCTATAATTCTTTGATCTTTTTTTCTACCCAAAGCATAAGCAGCATTAAGAGCATAGGCCGATGTTGGATCACTAAGAAAATGAAGTTGATCCTCTTTGTCTATTAAATCTCCCCAGTCTGATGTAACTAAAGAAATCATGCGTCTATCAAATTTTGTTTGTATCAACGGAGTATCTGAATGTCTTGATGTTACATCTGTTGCCTCTGTTGGTGCTATTTGATCGTAGTAATATCTTTCTGTACTTTGTTCTTCCTCTCTAACGCATGATGATAATTTAGAACCTTTTTGTTGCATGTTTAAAGTTACGGCATAGTTGTAACCTTCTTTTAAAATTGTATCTATTGAACTCATTTTTTCTCCTTTTTTTATTTCAAAAGTGTAAAAAAATCTTGAGCATCTGGTTAAATTAAAAAATGCTAATATATTTTTTTTACTACTGTTGTGTTATTTATTTTTATTGATAAGTTATTTACTATCTCTAGCGATTATTTCGTTTAAACTATTAATGTAAGCTAAAACTTCTTTGTGTCGGATATTACCTTTATTGTTTAGTGCTTCCATTACATCTTTTTGAGAAGTTAGTTTTAAACGAATTTTTCTTGCTTCACTTGGAGACATCTCAAAACTTTCTCTGTTTGATGAAAACATCTCATCTTCAGATAATAGCTTACCTAAGTCTACCATTTTATTTAAAAATGTAATTTCATCAATATCTTGTATAGATTTTACATTTTCATTTATTCCTAACCAAGTTAATCCTCTTTTAGATAGAAGTAATTTTTGATCTAATTCTTCCCCCCATAAAAGTTTTAACTTTTCAACTAGAATATCTAGGTAATCTTCTAAATAATTCTTTTCTTCCCCTGTATCAAGTTCATTTTCTATTTCTTTATTTTCTGTTTGCAATCATTTTCTCCTTTTTTATTGTAATATTATTATTAGTCTAACTTAGTTACCTTTTTACATTTTTAATAAATTGCTGGCTGTTTATTTGTATTTTATTACTTTAAGTTATCTCTTTCTAAAAAATATAAAACTGTTTTAACATCTAAATTAGACATTTCTAATATATGCAAAAATACATCCCTTGCTCCTTCGTTAAAGGCTGTTTGATTTGCATCATTAGCTATAAAACTTGATGATGTAAAATTACAGTACGATGCTAGATCTTTAAGCACCATTCTAACCTTATAATCTTCCATATCAAAAACACTATTCCAAGCCTCTGTTGCTTCTTTTGCTTTTGATTGTCCAAACACAGCAAATAACCATTTTAAACCATTTCTCATTACCTTCTCCTTTTATATTATCATTAAAAAAAAACTAAGCATTTTAATTAAAAACATTGCTTGGTACGCCATTAGCTTGTGAAACTAATTTTAAAATTTCATCCCAATTTAATGAATTTACCACATCAGGATTAAATACTCTTATTCTATCAACCATATTATTAAGTTGAAATAATCCATTACTTTCTTGGACTTTTTGATATCTATTCCAAGAATTTATAAATTCTACTTCAAAATCAACCTCCTCAAAACTAATTCCCTTAGGTAATTTAGGAAGGAGATTTAACCTATACATAAGTCCTAATTGTCTTATTAACATGGGATATAAGAACTCTCCTTGTATTCTTGATACTTTTGATCCTAAAATTCTTAATTTTTGCTCATTAGTAGACACAACCTCTGTTGCTGTTGCATTACTTGAATAAGAATATACTAACAGTGATGTATAAAAAGCCTCTTTAATTGTGTTTCTTCTTTGTTCTTGTAACCCATAGGCATGAGATAAATCCCCACCCATAGATAATGGCTTTAGTAGTTGATTTCCTGTAATTGGGTCAATTCCACCATAAATTATTCCACCAGGTACTGCTCTTATTCCTTGCACAGATGCTTCTGATGGTGCTAATAGAGGTGGGTCTACTTGTTTTTGTGCTGAAATCAGCATGGTTTTACTCATTGCATTAATCATTTTTATATCTGCTAGAACAGTCATTGCTGGACTTTGCCCATAAGCATCTTGAGAATTTGTACACCATCTTGCTATCATATAAGGAAATTCATGATGCCCTGATTTAAAAACAAGTTTAGAATTATTAACATCCACATAATAAGATGAATAACTCATTCCCTTTATTTTTGCTTTTTTATCCGAAAAGTATTTAGAAGGAATACAAATATGAATAAAAGTAAATAATTCAGACGACCCACTTGAATAAGCATTTAAAATTTCTTTGGATAGTTTTTCTTCTCCAAAAAAATTCACTGCACTTTGAGCCGTTAATTCTAATTTTCTCAACACTGTATCGTTATCTTTATAAGTTTTATGAAGATAAGAGCTTCCTAAACTCATAGATTGATAATTAATAGAAGCATCTTGCAAATTTTCTGATAAAAAGAATACAGCGGTTCCATAACAAACTAAATCTGAATAAAATTCATAAGATTTATGGTAAAATCCCATCTTTGGATTATTTAACATCTCTTTCATTGCTAAATTAACAGAAGATAACCATTTCTGCATATCATCATCAGCCTCAAATGAAGATTTTTGCTTAATATTAAACCAATTTAATGTACTATTAGAAATTAATGACCAAATTCCCGCTACTAAATATTCAGCTGAAATAACTGCAGTTGAATCATATACTTCTTTTATATTTTTTGTATCACTTGATTTTTGAGGTAAAACAAAATTAGATACTTCTTTCCATAATTTTTCTAAATGAAACCTTTCATTGCTTAATTTTTGTAACAAATTAATAGCCCATGTAGCTATTTCATTATCTTTACTGTCAGTATCATCTATAGGTAATAGGTTATCATAATTGTAATTATCATTTTTTAAAGCAATATTTGATTTTTTATATTTTCTTTTTTCTAATTGCTTATTATATTGATTTAATAAATACTTTTGAGTCAATTCTTGTTTATTACTATCTAAATTAGATTTTATAAAATCAGAGTTTTTAAAAAATTTCTCATTGTTTAAAGGGTAATTTCTAGATGTTTTTTCATTACTTAAAGAAGAATTTTTTTGATTGTAATCTCTAAAAATACTTTCTACTTTTTTGATTTTCATATTATTTATTTGCCTCTTTATTTATTATAAGAATACAATAACAGCTTATTTTATACTTGTCAAGTATATTTAATAATAAAAAGAATTAAATAGCTCTTGTTTATTTTAAACTAAATATATATTATCTCTAAGATATCCTTTAAAAGAATAGGTTTTTCTTAAAATTTAATTTATTAAAACTCATTGAAAATATACTTACAATGAAAGTTCTATTAAATAATACAAGTTCTATAAAATGATATTTTCATATGTTAGATAATGTTTTAATATAAGAATCAAAGAAAATAAATCTATAATATTTAACTTAACATTACTAATTTAAAGAGAAAGTTATTTAATTCGTTGTATAAAAAATAAATAAAAAAAATTATTATACATAATATACATATGGATTATTATAAGAAATTAATAAGAGATGATATTATTATTTATTCTCACTGATTAACTAATATAAAATATCAGCCAACCAACAAAAATAAAACTGCTAGATTTTTACAACATGTAATTGAAACACTGGGAAAGATGTAATAAGATAGTTTTCATCTTGAACTATATCTTCTACCTCTTTAGCTATTTGTTTAATTTCACTCTCAGAAGCAACTTTGGTTTCTATTAAAAGTGGTAAAACTTGATTAAAAGAATACGATAATAACTTTCTTGTTTCTAAATCTTTTAATATTGGTTTATTTATCGAATAATCATTAATTCTAAATTGTTTCTTTAAAACTTTAATGTGACTCCATAGTGTTTCTATACTATCAAAAAGCAAACCTTTTTTTTTAGTTGCTTGTTTTACTAAATCTGCTCCTCTTGATAGCGCTGGCACAACTGGATAAGAATTTGCTGGTAATCCCTGTTCTTCTAATATTAAAGATCCGCCTGGTTTTAATATTTTAAGCATATTATTAAAAAACATATCCCATTTACAGTACGGCAAATGTATCAATAAATAACGACAATAGATTAAATCAACTACATCTTGAAAATGTTCTTTAATTATGTTAGTAGTAGAATCATCTAACACATCTGATTTAATAAAAGAAATATTTTTTATATTAGAAAATTTTTTCTTACTAACTTGTAGTTGTTCTTCAGATTTATCAATTGCTAATATATTCGCATTAGGAAATTGATTAGAAAACCAACCAGCCATATATCCATGACCTGTTCCAAGGTCTACTATATTTTTTATATTTGAATTAATATGTTTATTTATAAATTTATAACTTGATGGATTATAAATCTTGGTTAGAATCTCTAATCTTTTATTATCTTCTTCTCCTACTTTTAACACATAAGATGACATATTTACTACCTTTTATTATTAATATTATTTGGTATATACTTAATAAATACTACTTTAAATTACATAAAATTGAAAGTTATTTATTGTATTTTATTTTGTTATAAAATCATCTCTTGTATGAGATTTTTTATAAAACCAATAAAAAAAGGCATTAATAACATATGGTTTATTATATTTTATACTATTATCACCAATTATAAGGATCAAAGGATTCATAATTAGGCACAATTTTTTGTGTTATTACTTTCGTATTATTGCTATCACAAGCAAAGGTTAAAGCACAAGCATCACCTCCGTCTGGAGATCCCTTTAATCTTTTTTTGATTTCATCTTTTGATTCTATTCTTAGTTGCCCCATAGAATTATAAAAATATTCAATTGTACTAATTTGTTGTAATAACATATTATCTGATACAATAAAACCATCTTCTTTAATAAAATCTCCTAAAAGCCCCCACATTTCAGATCTTTTATTAAAATATTTACGACCATTAAAAGCTTTTTCTCCAAAATTTACTAACTTTAAACAATTCTTATAACCAAGTTCACAAAGTCTGTCATAAACTCCAATACCACCACCTCCTGCATCTATGCATACTTGTAATGGAGAGAGTTTGTCTATATTTTTTGCAATAATTCCTGTTAATTCCATTGTATCTGCTGTATTGATTTTTTCATTTAAATTAAATCCTATGTAATTCCCTTGCCTATCTATAATCCAAGAAAAATCACCTCCTCCTCTTGCTACATCTACACCTAATATGATCGGTTTATCTAGCTTATTTAACAAAAATTCTTCTTTCCTATCCTTGTTAAATAGGCAAAAATCTCCTTTTAATGATTTTGATAATAATATATTAATAGGAATAAGTTTACTTTCTGAATTATTTAAAAATGCTTCATGTATTGTAGCAGGAAATTCTTTATGAAATCTATAGCTAGGCTTATTTGTATTTTCTAAGTTTGTAGCACATAGATTTTTATTTTTTAAATACGCCCATGCCAATTGTTTTGTACTTAATTTATGATTTTTTTTATATTCTAACCATTCTTCTGAAAAATCACATTTTTCATTTGAAGTATATTCTTCATGCCAATACCATGGTAAAAATATTAATTTATACTCACTATTACCAGATTCTGCTTCCATACACATATTATAAAAAAGACCTTCTGGTCCATTTGATGTGCTTTCTAGTACTACTTCTGTATCATTACTATCTGAAACCGACATTAAAATTGAAGACAGATGATTATCAGAATTTTTCCAAAATGCAACCTCACTTCCATGAAAAAACTGTATGGTTTCACTTCTACCAACTTCACTTCCACCAGCAGTTGCAAAAGAATAAGAGCTATTAAGCTCTTTAAAGTTAATATATTTGTAATTACTAATTAATGCCTTAGGTTGTAAAAATTTAGGACTATTTTGATAATACCTTAATATCATATCAAAAATATTATTTGTTGCACTTTGTCTATGGCATAATACTAAACTTTTTGATCCAATATGAGAGATGCTATGATGGTAACACCTTGATGAAACATAAGTTGTAGAACCTATTTGACGACCCTTTAAAATTAATGCTCTAACCTTCCCGGTACGTTTTTTTTGATCATTCAATATATTGTTTATATATATTTGTTCTTTATTAAAAATAAATCGTGAAACAGAATTATTTTTACTTCTTATATATAAAAAATTATATGCAAAAGACTGAAAATTATTAATAATTACCTTAATTATATTTTTTAAATTATTACCTTCCACAATGTTATTGCTCCTTTTTTTATTATTACACCATTAAGGATTAATAACCTTTCAATCATTAATCCTTAATAAATTTAGCTAATCTAGCTTTGAATAATTATTATTTTTAATTATTAGATATATAATTACCTCACTTTATTGTGATTATTAATTATGTTTTTCAACATAGAATCATAATCAATTTCTATTTTTACTTTTTTATCACTAAACGAATTCATATCTTTTTTTATTTTATACAACAAAGATAAGGCTCTTATGTTACTAATATACATTTTGTTAATATTAAGATCATCTATATCATAACATTTACATAAAATAATTGTTCTATCTATTGTTAAATCTATTAAAATATCAATATTTTCTTCATTCTTGATATTAATATTTTTATTGTTTTTTATTATAATAGAATTATTTTTTACATCTACATTTTGTAAAGAATTAGAAAAATTATCAATTTTTTTTTCTTTATTACTATTATTTAGTTTATCTTTATTATTTTTTATTAATCTTCTCCTAATCTAAAATTAAAAATAATTTTTTATTTAATAATTTATAGTAAAAAATACTTAATAAGCAATTTATACTCTAAGTGTATAATAAAAAAAAATTTTGTCAAGAAAATCTTATGGAAATTATCCCTATGATCGTTTAGGTTAATCGTTTTAAAGCACAATTATCTATATTTATGTTTTTATAAAAGTTTTTTTATTCTTTAAAAGAATAGAAACAGGAAATACAACATCTAATAACAGATTATCTTCATATTTTTCTTGAATTTTAACATCATAAACAGTATTCTTAGTGTAAGAGATGTTGTAAAAAAAATACTACCTGTAACAGGTAGATTCTATTTCTAATCTGCTCAAATATTTTCATGTAGGAATATTAAGATGGTTTTGTTTTTAGTATCAGTAGTTTTGTGGATTATACTTTCTGGTTACTTTAGCTTCCTTCCTATGTTTCCTGGTTTGGTTTTTTTAGCACTTGGGATTTTTTTATTTAAAAAAATTAAAAAGGATTCTAACTCTCAAAGAACTTTTTCGGTTAAACCTAATAAATTTGTTTTTTATATCCTTTACATGATTAAAGAAATATATTTTTCAAATATTTTTGTAGCTAAAATTATTTTAAAAAATAAACCTGATCCAATTGTTTTTACTATACCTAATGATTTTAAAACACATACATGTACTACTGTTTTTGCAAACTCTGTAACTTTAACTCCTGGTACTATTATACTTCATGCTAGTGAGAAAGAATTTATTATTCACTCATTAACACCTGACTTAAGAGACGGAGTTTTAGATTACGGAATGTATAATAAAGTTTTGGATTTAGAAAAATATAAAGAAGAAGGAATAAATAAATAAAATGCTAGTAAATACAACACTTATTTTATTTTATGCTTTGATTGTAATTGCTTTATTTATTGGTGCGATTATATTTTTGTTTTTAAAATCTAAAACTATTTATGAGAAAATACAAATTATAAACACTTTTAACTCACTAGCTACTGTATTTATAGCTATATATTTCTATTATATTAAAAAGCCAGAATATGTTGATATAGCTTTATCTTATGCAGTATTAAGTTTTATAGGAATTTTAGGGTTGAAAAAATATTTTGAATTAAATACTACTACCAAGGAAAATAATAATTAAAGAGTAAATTATGGATGTAAACACAATAATTATTTTTGTTCAAGAAATATCTTTCAGTTTTTTTATGTTAATAGGTTTAATATTTTGTAGTTTAGGATTATTAGGATTATTTCGTTTTAAAGATATTTATACTAAACAACACGCAACAGGACTTATAGATACAGCTGGAATATTTTTTATATGTATATCTTTATCTATACATTCGGGTTTTTCTTTGGTAAGTATTAAAATAATATTTTTATCTCTACTTATTACTTTTGTAAGTGCTCCTCTTTGTTATGCTTTTATGCAAATTTTAATACATAGAGAAAAAGATACAACTTTGGAAAATGTTGAAGAAAAAAGAGGTGATAAATAATTATGTTTGATATTCTCTTAATGTTATTTCTAGTTTTTTTAGCTGTTATCATTATTGCTATAATGGTTGTTAATGATTTATTTACTTTAATCTTGTTTACAAGCATAATCTCTGTATTATCAGCAATTGTATACATACTTTTAGATGCAGCCGATGTAGCCATAACAGAAGTTGTTGTTGGTTCTGCTGTTTCTACAATTTTAATGCTTATTACTGTACATTTAACCAAAGCTTATAATATTGACGAAGTTAATCCTATCCAACGATTTTCAAGAAAATCTATTGGTAATCTTTTTACATTATTATTAATACTTGTAATACTAGGTTTGCTGTTAGATGGACTAGCTTATGCTCCAATTTTTGGAGATATTAATTCTCCTGCTAACTCTAATATAATATATAAAATATATACAACAACAAGTTATGAAACGTTTAACGTTCAAAATGCTGTAACTATGATTTTAGGATCATTCAGAGGATACGATACATTAGGGGAAACAACAGTTATTTTAATTGCGGCTATTGGTGTTTATTTAGTTTTACAGAAAGATCAATTTGGAACAAATATAAAAATTCCAATTGATGCAACGCTACAATCACCAAATGAACCAGAGTTTGGACATCCTAAAACTGAAAAAATTAAACCTAAAGAATTTATATTATCTTCAGCAGTATTAGCTTTAATTCCTATAGTTTTATTATTTGCTTTTTATGTACAATTTCATGGCGATTTTGGACCAGGAGGAGGCTTCCAAGGTGGAGTAATTACAGCAGCAGTTTATTTTTTAGTAATTCTTCATTTTGGAAAAAAAATTGCAAATACCATAGTTAATATAAAAATATTTATAGTTAGCTTATCTTTTGGGGTTTTAATTTATGGTGGAACTGGTATTGTTACCATGATGTTAGGAGGGAAATACTTAGATTACTTAGTATTTGGAAATAATCCACTTCATGCTTACCATTATGGATTATTTGCTATAGAGTTTGGAGTTGGTATAACCGTATTTGCAGCTACCTCAACAGTTATAAGTCAATTTTATAATAAATTAAAAGATTAAAATAGGAAGTGAATCGTGCAATATTACAGTAATATATTATACAATTACCCTTATATTCTTTCTTTAGTATTAATGATGGCTGGTTTTTATGTATTAATGATAGAAAAAAATCTAATAAAAAAAGTTATAGGGGTAAATTTAATACAAGGCGGTATCATATTATTTTATGTAATTATTGGTAAAATAAGAAATGGGGTTCCTCCTATTGCTAACACCGAAGGTGTGAAGGAAATATACTCAAACCCTACTCCTCATGTATTAATGCTAACAGCTATTGTCGTTGGAATAGCCACTACTTCTTTAGCTTGTGCTTTGATTTATATCGTTTATAAAAACTATGGAACTATAAACGAAACCGAGTTATTGAAAATATATGAAATTGAAAATAAAGAGTAAATTTAAAAAAATAAAATTAAGTAAGATAAAAAAATTTGGTGAAAAGTAGATGGATATTTTAAAATATAGTTTTTTGGTACCCTTAATAATTATCATACCACTTATAATAGCGGTTTTATTAGTATTTATTAAAAGTACCTTTATTTCTTGGATATCAACATTTTTAACTACTTTATCTGTTCTTGGGATCACTTCATTTATTCTTATTAAAGGTAACTTAACAACAATAAGTTATAATTTTGGTAATTTTATACCTCCTTTTGGTATAGAATATGAAGTTGATGCTTTAAGTATTTTCTTTTTATTTTTGATGTCTATCATTGGTTTTTTAACAGCTCTTTGGTCAAAAGGAAATATAATAGGAGAAATTGGTACTAAAAATGCTCATTTATTTAGCTCTATATTTTTATTATCTTTCGCTGGATCATTAGGAATAATAGTAACAAACGATTTGTTTAATTTATTTGTATTTTTAGAAATTACATCATTAACAACATATATACTAATTGCAATGGGACAACGTAAAAACTCTGCTTTAGCAGCCTTTGACTCTTTAATAGTTGGGACAATATCTGCATCTTTTTATGTATTTGGTGTAGGAATATTGTACTTGTTGTTTGGTACACTAAATGCTAATGATCTAGTAATCCAAATTAGTAAAACTCCAATGACACCTATGTTAATGCTTGGTATCGTATCTATAACTCTAGGAATTTTAATTAAAATAGCTTTATTCCCTGTTTTTTGGTGGTTACCACAAACTTATGAAAGCTCTCCTTCTACTTTATCTGCATTTTTAGCTGGAACTTCAGTAAATATTGCACTTTATATGCTTATTAAAGTTATTATTATTGTAATTGGTCGAGGTGTAAACATTAGTTTAGATCACCTTTTTGAATTATTAATGATGTTATCTGTATTTAGTATGTTTGCTGGAGGAATTTTAGCTATTAAACAAGATAATTTAAAACTTCTACTGGCTTTTTCATCTGTATCACAGATAGGATTTATAGTTATAGGTATATCTTTGTTTAATTTATATGGAATACAATCAGCTCTTTATTTAACCATAGTTCATGCTTTTATTAAATCGGGATTATTTTTATGTGTAGGTAATTTAATATATATTTTTGGAACAGAAAAACTAAGCGAATTAAGAGGCTTAGGAAGAAAATCACCATTTACTTACTTTACTATTATCTATTTATCTCTATCTCTAGCTGGATTACCAGGAACATCTATGTTTTGGGGTAAGTTATATTTAATAATTTCAGTTATACAGTCTACTAATTTAGTACTTATTATTTCTGTTATACTTGCATCTGTACTATCATTTTTATACTCTTGGAAAATTATTTATTATCTTTGGGTTGCAAAAGAAGATACAACTGTTTCTAGTGCCCTAATGGTACATAGAAAAATACCTATTTATATGAATATGACCTTAGCAATATTTATTTTGCTAAATTTTTATATAACATTTTTTCCAGATGTTATATATTATTTTATAGAACAAATTATTGATTTGAATATCGTTGCACAAGGATAAAATTAATGACTTTAGAATACTTATTATTATTAATTATATCAATTCCTTTTCTTAGCTTTTTAATTACTCCATTAGTTAAAAATAAAAACTTAAGAGAAAGTTTTAACATTCTGATTTCTTCAACTAATTTTATATTAACAATCTTAGCTTATTTAAGATTTTCTTCTGGTGAAAATGCTTTTATTCAATTTATTACAATTAACAATGCTATTTATTTTGGATTTTATGCTGAAAAAATCTCTTTAATTTTTGCTAGCATGGTAAACTTTTTATGGATAATAAGTATTATCTATTCTTTAGGATACTTAAGAGCTCATAATGAGAATAATCAAGGTAGATTCTTTGCTTTCTTTTCATTATCTATTTGTTTTACTTTAGGAATAGCTTTCTCAGCTAACTTACTAACTACTTTTATGTTCTATGAATTTTTAACCTTAGGGACATTTCCTCTTGTTGCACATAATATTAATAAAAATAATAAATTTAATATAAAAGTATATATTGGAGTTTTAATAGTTACATCTTTAATATTGTTTTTGCCAGCGGTAATTACATCCATAATATATTTAGAGACCTCTAATTACACTATTGGTGGATTATTTTTACAAAAAGAAACTACAAATTTATATGTTGCTACTGGATTATTGCTATTATTTATTTTTGGTATAGCAAAAGCTGGAATAATGCCTGTACACAAATGGTTACCAGCCGCTATGGTAGCACCTACTCCTGTTAGTGCCCTTCTACACGCTGTTGCTGTTGTTAAAAGTGGCGTATTTATTTTGATTAAAATTGTTGTTTATATTTTTGGTGTAGATTATCTTTATGTAGTAGTAAATAAAATCTCTTCTATTAATTGGTTGTTAATTATTCCATCTGTAACAATTATTTGGGCTTCTATTATTGCATTATATCAAGATAATCTTAAAAAAAGACTAGCTTATTCTACAATATCACAATTATCTTATATTGTTTTAGGGGTATTATTATTATCTAATGCTGGAATAATTTCTTCTATAACTCACATTTTTGCACATGCTTTTGCAAAAATTACTTTATTTTTTGCTGCAGGCTCTATTATTGTATTATCTCATAAGGAAAATATATCTGAATTATCTGGTATTGGTAGAAAAATGCCTATTACTATGATTGCATTTTCACTTGGTGCTTTATCTATGATTGGTTTTCCATTAACTGGAGGATTTATTAGTAAATGGTTTCTAATAAGAGGAATTTGGGAATCTTCTCAATATTGGGTACTGATTGTTATAGTTTTATCTACACTTTTGAATGCAATGTATTTTCTACCTATTATTTTTAAAGCATTCTTTGAAAAATACCCGAAAAATCATGAAAATGATCATGAAATAACCGTATCACGCTCCATGGATGTCGCTATGATAATATCATCTATTTGTATCATAATGTTTTATGTGTATTCTAATAATTTTATAAGTATTTTAACTAATTAAGGATTAAAAATGATTTTAACAAATTTAATATTGCCTTTAATTGTAATCGCATTAGGATTGATTATTGTTGAGCATAAAAAATATTTGTTTCTTTTTGCTGTATCATCTATTATTGTAACTGTATTTTTTATGATATCTTATACATTCAATGATAATTATAATGATATATTATTCATAACCGATTTTATATATCCACAATATTCTATGGTATTGTTATTCTGTATTACTTTTATTATTGGAATGGTATTTGTTTTATCTCAAAAATATATTAATTATAAAGAAGTTGGTACTATTATACTTTATTTCCCATGCTCTATTGGTGTTTTGTTTGCTAATAGCTTTATTGAGTTAATAATTTACTGGGAACTTTTGAGTATAACCGCAACATTAGTTATTTTACAATCAAAACACAACGATAAAAAATATGTAGCACTTAAATATTTTGTTATTCATTCTCTTGGTGGAGTATTATTAATAATTGGAGCAATTGATTATGTAAGAGTATTTTCTTCGGATATATTTCCTTCAGAGAATGCACTTAGCACAGGAAATTTAGGAAATATATTAATCTTAGCTGGTATATTGATAAATTTAGCTATCCCTCCTTTTTCTTCTTGGCTTATAGACGGATATTCTAAGTGTTCTCCTAATGCATCTATATTTTTATCTATATTTACTACTAAATCAGCATTATTTATATTATTGAAATTATTTTATGGATCTGAATTATTAATATATATTGGAATTTTTATAGCTGTTTATGGGTTAATTTTTTCGTTACTTGAAACCTCTATGAGAAGAATTTTATCTTTCTCTATTATTCATCAAATAGGAATTATCATAATTGCTATCTCTTCCTTTAAAACAGTTGATGGTTTCTTAATAACTTACATTTATGTAAGTGTTGTATATAAAATGATAGCATTTATATTAGCTGCTATTTTAATTAAAAGATATAACACTGATAATATTTATAGGTTAAAAAATTCTATTAATTTAAAATCTATGTTGGGTATATCTATTATTATATCCTCATTACAAGCAATAGGATTACCAGCAACTGGTGGATTTGTAGTAAAAAATTATATCATTGATAATATATCTTTACTGTCTTTTCCTTGGTTAAATTATATTATGATGTTTTTACTTGCTGGAGCTGCCTTAAATATTGGTGTAAGAATTCCTTATTATTTAATTAATTTAAAAAGTACATCAAATAAAATTATTTTAGATAATCCTTCAAAATATTTGATATTTTTTACTTTAGTTATATTATTACAATCAATATTTGTAAATAATGGCCTACAATATTTTACATTATCTTACATATTACATTCTTTAGAATTTATTGCCCTTGGAATTGTGTTGTTTATTCTTTCATTGTTTTTAATAAGTAATAAAGAAAAAAAAGTAAATGTAATGATTCATAATTTTAAATCTATATGTGCTTCTACAACCGTTTATTTACTAAGATTTATGAGTAGTGAAAAGCCAATGAAAAATCTTCATTATTATAGTTCTACTTTTTATTTTAAATTTGTAGCATTAATAAAAGCAACAACAAATCTTTCTTCAAGAAACATGATTACTTGGACTTTGATACTATTTATAGTGTTATATATTTCTTTAAGATTTTATCAATTTAATTTTAACGAGTAAATATCAATTACTCGTAAGTTTATTATTGAATAATGAAACATTAACAACTACTTCAGATATGATTATAAGTTAATTTTAGTTATGATACCTCTGAAGGTATGTAGATGTGTATCTGAAAAATTATAGTTTAAAAATGAGAAAGAGATAGTTTTATATATGTTTGTCAAATTTTTAATTATTATTAAGGTATATAGTAGGGGTAATTATGTTTAATTTTTCAAAATATAAGAAGGGTTGCTTTAGGTAAAAATTGTAAATTAAAATTATTAGATTTTTTGAATACTATTGTAACTTACGACAATTATAATTTTCTATTTATATAATGAACTTGATTTTACTAGGAGCAATTTATATAATAATCAAAAAAATTTATAGTTATTTCTCATTTAAAACATATTTTCTTATTTGCCTAAAAATAGTTTTATTTTGTATATAATTGTTTAAAATCTTACCATTAACAATACAAGGGATAATCTTTATAATTATCCCTTTGTTTTAGAATAAAAAATATAATTAAATTTTTCTTATATATCTTTCCATATCTTTTCTTAAAGTATCACTTCTAGGACCAAAAATAGCTTGAACATTATTACCAACTACAATACAACCTTTTGCACCTAGATTTTTAAGCTCCTCTTGATTAACTTTTTTTACATCAACAACAGAAATTCTTAATCTAGTTATACATGCCTCCAAACTACTTATATTTTCTGCTCCACCATAAGCTAAAACAAGTTTTTCACCCATTTCTAAATTTTCAGATGATAAATTTGAAATAGATTTACTTGTAGAACTACCTTCTATTGCTTTTAATAAATCTTCTCTACCTGGAGTTTTCAAATTCATAGTTTTAATTAAAACACTAAAGATAGAAAAATAAACAAAGAAATATCCAATACCAATAGGAATTATCGCCCAAGCATTAGTCGATCTAGAATATAATAAAATATAATCGGTTAAACCATGAGAAAATGTTGTCCCGTGTTTAATTGTTAAAAGCTCTGTCCATAAATAACAGCTAGAAGCTAACAATATATGTATACAATATAAAATAGGAGCAACAAAAAGAAATGAAAACTCTATTGGTTCTGTAATTCCAGTTAAAAAAGAAGTTAAAGAAGCTGGTATCATTAAAGAAGCTACAATTTTTCTATTTTCAGGTTTTGCAGTATATACCATAGCCATAGCAGCACCTGGTAAACCATACATTTTAAAAATATAAGCACCAGCTAAATGCCCTGCTGTTTTATCTCCAGCTAAATATCTAGGAATTTCTCCTCTTAGAACTTCTCCTGTTGCAGGATCATTATAGCTACCGATTTCAAAGAAAAATGGAACATTCCAAATATGATGTAAACCTGTTGGAATTAATAATCTTTCAATAAATTCAAAAAAAGGAAAAGCTATAAGAGGATTTTCATAAGCCGCCCAATCTGAGGCTATTTGAATACCATATCCAAGAGGCTTCCAAATAAATACAAAAGCAATAGCTAAAACAAAAGAACTTAAACAAGTTACAATTGGAACAAACCTACGACCAGAAAAAAATCCTAACCATTCTGGTAGTTCAATATCGCTATATCTGTTATGACAAAATGCAGTTAAAAATCCTATGGCAATACCACCAAGCACACCAACATCAATACTTTTAATACCCAAAATATTTTTTGTTTCCATACCTATGTGTGGTGCCATAACTCCCATTGTAGCTAAAAACACATAATAACCACAAATAGAAGCAAGAGCAGCCACACCATCCATCTTAGTAAATGCAATAGTTGTGGCAACCGCAAATAATAAAGCCATAATTGTAAAAATTGCTCCACCTGCTGCAGCCATCATTTCGGATAGCCAAGAAGGAAGAAACCATAAATTAGCAGAACCAATACCTAACAATATACCTGCGACTGGTAAAACAGCAACAGGTAACATAAACGCTTGTCCTACTTTCTGTAAATTAGAAAAAATTGAACCCATTGTAACCTCTTAAATTTTTATTATAATATTAAGACTGTTAGCAAATAACACCCACTAAATTATAACATATTATTACATAATAATACAAATAAGTTTTAGTATTAGAAATATTTATCGTAAAAAATCAGAACTTTCTTTAATTAAATTAGAGGCTTTAATGTTATAAAATATGATATTTTCGTAATTTACAGTATCAGGAATTTTTTCTTTAATAGAAAAATACATTTTATTAGAACTTACATCCTTATGAATAGGAATCTCATATGATGTTTTAGCAATATAATTTTGAATATCTTTTGATAATAAAAATTTTACATATTCTAGAGCAATCTCTTTGTTACTTGAGTCATTTAAAATACCAATAGTAGCTAAATTTATGGGAATAGAATTTTCTTGAAGATCATTTGCTATATTTTGATTATTTTCGTCAAAATTATCAATTCTGTCATACTCAAAACTTAAAGATTTTGCCAAATATTTTTCGGTTTTATTTTTAGAGTTTAACATTAAACCTAAATCAGAACCATTTGCGAATGTGTATGCAGAATCTCCCTTGGCAACTTTTCTTAGGGAATATCTATCATTACCTTTTGGTTTTTCTAAAATATTATTAGATAAGTTTAATAGCCATCTTTTTACTTGTTTTTCATCATAATTTTTCAAATAATGTGCAACCAATTCTCTGTTATATTTATTTAAAAATGTTCTTTGAGATGTTGTTATTTTATTTGGGAAAATATCCATATAAGAACTATATTCTAAGTTAAATATATCCGATTGTATAATATTGTTATTATAAACTAACAATCTTGGATTTACAGAAATTGGAATAAGAAAATCTTTTTTATCTTGATAACCCTCAGGAATGATTTCTTTTATAAAAGAATCATCTATTTTTTGCAAATATCCAGATTCTCTAATAAAAACCATTCCATACAAGGTAGATCCGATTACCATATCTACTTTGCTTCTTATCTCTTGATCGCTTAGTTGATTTAAAAATTTATCTTCAGAAAAATTAACTACCGAAATAACTACTCCTGTTTTTTTATAGAACATTTTATTAATTGTTTCTATCATAGGAATATATTTATACGAATAAATTAATAATTCTTTTTCTTTTGCATTTAATTGAAAAGGTAAAACAATAAATAAAAATAAAATCAATAATTTTTTATTCATGAAAATTCTAAAATTTTAAAACATTATCACACATACTTAATATTAGCTCTAATAACTTAATCCTATTGTTTTTTATTTCAACACTTTCAGAGTCATTAATTTGAATATTATCTAAAAAAGCATCTAATGGATTTTTCAGTTTAGCAATATTTTTAACATTTTGAGATATATCAAAAGAAATATCTTTTTGAATCTCTTTAAAAATTTCAAATAGATCTTGTTCTAAGCTATTTGTAAAGAAACTTTCATTTATCTCAAAAGTAGAAATTTTTTGAGATCTTAAAATATTAGAAACTCTTTTATGTAAAGCTGTTAACTTAATTCCTTCTTCTGTTTTCAATAAAGAATCTATCTGTTTTATAGCAACAATTACCGATAAAATATTAAATTCATTAGTTTTTAGTTGTTTAAGATTATTTTTGATAACTTCAACTGAATATTCTGAAGATAGATAAACCTCGATTCTTTCTGCTAAAAATTCTCTTAAATCTGATGAAATATAATGAGATAAATCAACATCCAATTCAAATTGTTCTATGATTCTAATTATACCAATAGCAGAGCGTCTTAGTGCAAAAGGATCTTTAGAACCGCTTGGTTTTTTCCCAATGTTAAAAAATCCAATTAAAGTATCCAGTTTATCTAAAAATGCTAATTTAGCCCCTAATAAATTTTCTGGCAAACTATCACTTGGACCTTGTGGTTTATATTGATTTTTTATAGCAAGAGCTATTTCTTCAACCACATTTTCTGATTTAGCGTAGTAATATCCCATTATTCCTTGCAATTCAGGAATTTCAAATACCACCTCACTACACAAATCAGATTTATATATGTCACACAACTCGGATTGATCTTCTTTAAAAATATCACCAAATAATTTTTTAACTCTTTGAGTTTTATCATAAATTGACCCTAAACCTTCAAAAAAGTTAATGTTTTTTAGTTTTTTAGCTTTATCTTTTAAAGATAATTTCAAATCATTATTATAAAAAAACAAACCATCTTCTAATCTTGCTTGTAGAACCTTATTATTACCAGCAATTATAGTTTCACCTTTATCTGTAGATTTTAGGTTAGATACAATAACATATTTATTATAAAGGCTACTATCTTTACTAATTAAATTAATGTATCTTTGATTCTTAACAATAATTTCTATTAAAAGCTCCTTTGGTAAAAACATATATTTTTGCGGAATTTCAGCAACTAATACCTCTGGATATTCTACCAAATAGCAAATTTCTTCAAATAAAGATTCATTAAAATAGTAATCTACATCATATTGTTTTGAAATTTTTTGTACTTTTTCTAAAATAATGTTTTTTCTTTCTACTGCATCTAAAACAACAAAATTATTTTTTAGCTCCTCAAAATAATTACTTATAGATTCTACAACAATATTTTGTTTTCCTAAAAATCTATGTCCCTTTGTAGTATTAGCAGAACTAACCCCTGCAAAACTAAAATCTAACACTTCATCATCAAAAAAAGATAACAAACCTCTAATTGGTCTCGCCCAATATACTTTTGTATCATTCCATTTCATAGATTTTTTAAACTTCATTTTTTGCAAAACATTAAGAATTACATTTACCATAATGGTTTTAACCTTACCACCTTTTGTAATCTTTTGGTAAAAATAAAATTCCCCTTTAGAAGTATCTTTTTTTATACAATCTTCTAGTTTTAAAGAGTATGTTTTTAAGAATCCGTCAATAGCCTTAGAATTAGCATCAACTCTAGGACCTTTTTTTTCTTCAACTTTATCTGGTATTTGCTCTATACATCCATCCAAAAAAACTGTTAATCTTCTTGGAGTTGAAAAAACATTTATAGACGAAAATACGATTCCTCTTTCATTACATATATCTTTAAATAAAGATTCCATATCTTTTTGTGCTTGTAACTGTAATGAACTTGGAATTTCTTCTGTTAGTAATTCAAATAAAAATTTAGCCATTAAATATAGTATTCCTTAAATAAAAATTAAAATATTTTATTTATTTTGAGATTCAACATAAGCATGACAACAGCTTTTCACTAAATCTCTAATTTTATTGATGTATAATGCTCTTTCATTTACTCCCAAAGATCCTCTTGCGTCTAAAATATTAAATAAATTAGAAGCCTTAACAGCATGATGATAAGCCGGATAAATTAATTTTTTTTGAATTAATTTATCACATTCTTTTTGCATCATTTCAAATTGATCAAATAAATATTTTACATTTGCATATTCAAAATTATAAGAAGAAAATTCTTTTTCACTTTGCAAATAAACGTCGCCATAAGTAATTCCAGATTGAGCATTCCAAGGCATTTCATAAACATTATCATATCCTAGAATATACATCGCTATTCTTTCTAATCCATAAGTAATTTCAGCTGGAATTTGATTGCATTCCAAACCACCTACTTGCTGAAAATAAGTAAATTGCGTAATTTCCATTCCATCACACCATACTTCCCAACCTAATCCCCATGCTCCAAGAGTTGGGCTTTCCCAGTCATCTTCTACAAACCTAATATCATGCAGATTCGTATTTATTCCTAAATGTTCTAGACTTTTTAAATATAAATCTTGTATGTTTTCAGGAGCTGGTTTCATTAAAACTTGAAATTGAAAATAATGTGATAATCTATTGGGACTTTCCCCGTATCTCCCATCTGTTGGTCTTCTTGATGGTTGCACATAAGCGACATTCCAAGGTTTGCTATCTAATGATCTAATTGCTGTTGCTGGGTGAAATGTTCCAGCTCCCATTTCAAGATCATAAGGACTTAAAAAACAACAACCTTGAGAAGACCAAAATTCTTGAAGTTTTAAAATCACAGTATAAAAATCCCTTATTTTTTCAGTCATTTATATTCCTTTAAAAAAAAATTATGTATATCTAATAACTTATACTATATAATATGAATTAATTGTTAAAAATACAAATATATTTTGAGGTTTAAATGGATATTAAATTACCTAAAATTGCCCATGAAGGCAATATTTTTATTATAATCTTCACTGCAATTACTTTGGTTTTATTTTTAATTTCTTCTGTACTAGGTATTTTAGGACTTATACTTACTGTTTGGTGTGTTTCATTTTTTAGAGATCCTGAAAGAGTGACCCCCCAAAATGATTCTCTAATTATAGCTCCTGCTGATGGTAAAATCATAAAAATAGAAAAGGTTATTCCTCCTGCAGAACTAGAAATATCCGAAGAAATGACAAAAATATCTATTTTTATGAATGTATTCAATGTTCATGTAAACAGAACTCCTTGCTCTGGTCATATAGAAAAAATTATATATTATCCTGGTAAGTTTCTAAATGCCTCACTAGATAAAGCTAGCATAGATAACGAAAGGCAATCATTCCTAATGACAACTAAAAATGGAAATAAAATTGCTTTTGTGCAAATAGCTGGTTTGGTTGCTAGAAGAATCGTTAAATTTATAGAAGAAGATACGAGTGTTACTGTAGGTGAAAAAGTTGGATTAATTAGATTTGGTAGTCGTGTAGATATATATCTGCCTTCTAATGTTACTCCTTTAGTTGCAGTAGGTCAATCTACCCTTGCTGGAGAAACAATACTTGCTGATTTTGAGTATAAAGGAGAAGCAATGGATTATCAAATAAAAGATAGAGCGAAATCTCATTAAGAGTTTATAGCCAATGGAAAAAAAATTACACATATATAAGGCATTACCTAGTTTATTCACTATTTCTGCCTTTATTTTCGGGTTTAATGCTATTCTGCTAGCTATAAATGGACAAATTAAAAGTGCCATTATATTTATTCTAATCTCTTCTTTGTTAGATTTGGTAGATGGAAGAATAGCTAGATTATTAGGTTCTTCTAGTAAGTTCGGTGCAGAGCTGGATTCTCTAAGTGATATGGTTTGCTTTGGTGTTGCTACATCTTTAATAGTTCTATTTTATACAGAATCTTCAAGCAAGTTTCTTTACATGAGTATCATATTTTTTTCTATCTCTTCTTTAATTAGGCTAGCTAGATTTAATTTAGATATTGAACCTCCTGCTTACGCAGAATCCTTTTTTATTGGAGTCCCTACTCCAGCAGGTTTTTTCTTAGGTATTTTACCTATTTCAATTGATTTTGCTTGGAATTATGAAATTACAGTTTCTTATTATTCAATATATTTATTTGTTATTGGATTTTTAATGATATCTAACATACCAACCCCATCTACTAAAAGTTTAAAGATTTCAAAATCTTATTTACCATTAATAATGGGAGTTATAACATTACTTTTGGTATCGGTATTTATGTACCCTTGGGCTGTTATGTCATGTTTTGGTGTATTTTATCTAATAAGCATATTGTTTTGTATAATAGTTATTGGTAAAAATAAAAAAAAATATAAAGAAGAAAATAAGATATTAATAAAAAAATAATAATGCTTTTAATTTAAAAATATGATAGCATTGTCCTGTAGTTCAATTATATTGAAGAGTACAATTGGCTTTATTGTATTTGTGTGTTTTTTTTACTTTTTAGGAGTTATAATGTTAGAATCAATAAAAAGATTTTTCTCTCTTTCTTTACTAGAGTTGAGTGTATATGATTTAGTTGTTTTAATATTGTTTGTTGTATCTTTAGTCTTAACTTTAATTTTTGCTTTAGTCGTTATAGCAACAAAAGTTAGAAAACTTGATAAAGATATTGAAAATCAAATCAGCGAGCAAATTTCTAGTGAAAAGGTTATTATAAATTATCTAGATTTAATTATAAACCACCTTTCCAAAGAAAAAATAAATGTAAAAAATAATTTAGAAATTAGAGAAAATATTCAAAAAAAAGAACTTCCTAAAAAACAAGATAATTCACTTAGTTTAGGGGAAATTATTAATGACTCTAATAGAAATGATTCTTACAAAGAAAAAGAAAAAAATAATGTACAAACAACTGTTGCTAATCTAGCTTCAACTCCTAAAAGTAGAACCAGTTTAGCTCTTTTAGAAAATGAAGTTAAAAATATTCCTATTGAAAGGCAAAAAATATTAGATAATGTCGTAGAAAATATAAATACTTTATCTGCACTTGAACAAGTATCTAAGCAAATAGAAGAAAAAATAAAACAAACAGAAGTAGATGTTAAACCTAATGAAAAAACAAATGAAATTCCTAAACTTCAAGTTATAGATTCTAATCCTTTAACCAATAATAATGTATCATCTATAGAAAAATCTAATAAACTTGATACTGGATCTGATATAAACTCTTTACCCAAATCATTAACTGCTACTCCTTTATCTACAAGGAAAATTAATCAAACTGATAGATTTAAATCAAACAGAAGTCTCAACAGATTAAGAACTCAAAGACCAAATAGATTTGATAATGAGTTTCAAGTTGACAAACTTGAAAAAGTTAATAATAATTTTAATAATGGGGCGGTTACAGATACTAAAAGTAGTAGATTTAATAACTCTGCTAAAGAAGCTAGTAATAGATTCAATTTTAAACCATTGTCGTTGAATTTGTTAAAAAAAGCGGATGATGTAAATATTGTTAGTAAAGAAAATTTTCTATTAAATTCTAGTAATGATTTATATAATAATGAAAAAGGACAAAATAATATGTATAATATGGGTGGTATGAATAGAAACAATCCTATGGGTATGGGTGGTATGAATAGACAAGCTAATCCTATGGGCGGCATGAATAGAAACAATCCTATGGGCAGCATGGGTGGTATGAATAGACAAGCTAATCCTATGGGTGGTATGAATAGAAACAATCCTATGGGCAGCATGGGTGGTATGAATAGACAAGCTAATCCTATGGGCAGCATGGGTGGTATGAATAGACAAGCTAATCCTATGGGCAGCATGGGTGGTATGAATAGACAAGCTAATCCTATGGGCAGCATGAATAGAAACAATCCTATGGGTATGGGTGGTATGAATAGACAAGCTAATCCTATGGGCAGCATGAATAGAAACAATCCTATGGGCAGCATGGGTGGTATGAATAGACAAGCTAATCCTATGGGTATGCGTGGCATGGTGAAACCAGCTAATCCTATGGGTATGGGCGGCATGAGTAGACAAGATAATCCTATGGGCAGCATGGGTGGTATGAATAGACAAGCTAATCCTATGGGTATGGGTGGTATGAATAGAAACAATCCTATGGGCAGCATGAATAGAAACAATCCTATGGGCAGCAGCATGGGTGGTATGAATAGACCTAGCCCTATCAGTGGTATTAATAGACAAGCTAATTCTATGGGTATGCGTGGCATGGTGAAACCAGCTAATGCAACTTTAGGAATTGGTAGACCTCAGCTAGCTTCTTCCGATGGTATGAGAAGAAGATAGTAAAATATAATCTCTTCTTGTAGTTGTAAAAAATTTTATATTGAAAGGTTAGTAATTGTTTTTATTAATAAAGATGATTATTGACCTTTTTTATTAATTAGCAATTGGCTTACAATAATTAATAAAAAACTAAAATCTAGATAGGCAATGCAATTTTTTACTATATTATCATCACCATAAATATTATAAATTTAGGTATTATACATATTGCACACTAGCAATTTTAAATGGCTAAAATACGACAATTATATATAAAATAAACCAAATAAAAGAAAATATAGTATAAAATTAGTTTTTTATAAAATAATAATCCTATTATTTGATTGTTTGACAATTGGATTTATCAATTTTTAATTGGAAATAATTCATCATAAATAATTGGGTTTATTTTATATATAATTGCCTAAAATAATAATTCTTTACAAACAATATATAATTAAAAAATATTCTTAAGAATTTAAACAAAAATAAGTTATATTTACTTGTATATTTATATAAAATCAAAGAAAATTATGGCAAAAAAACACTCTATTTTTATTTGTACTAACTGTCAAGCAAACTTTCCTAAGTGGAGCGGACAGTGCGATAATTGCAATAGTTGGAATACAATAGAAGAATCTATATCTTCTATTGTTACCCAATTTTCTAAAAATCAAATATCTAGCATTACACCAAATGTAATTACTTTTGCAAAGTTATCAGAAAAAATAAAAGTTATTCCTAGATTCCTATCAAACATTAAAGAGTTTGATAGGGTTTGTGGTGGTGGATTAGTTCCAGGTTCGGCAATATTGGTTGGAGGAGATCCAGGAATAGGTAAATCTACACTTTTAATGCAAGTTATTGCTAATTTATCTAAAAATCAATCTTGCGTTTATATATCAGGTGAAGAATCTATAGATCAGCTAAAAAGAAGGGCTTTAAGATTAGATGTACTACATGAAAATTTAAAAATTGCTACTCACGCTTCTTTAGTAGATATTTTATTTTCATTAGAAAAAATAAAACCCGAAATATTAATTATAGATTCTATACAAACAATGTACTTAGAATCTGTAACAGGAATACCAGGAAGTATCTCTCAAGTTCGTTCTTGTGCCAATGAACTAATTAATTTTTGTAAAAAGCATAATATAATAGTAATAATGATAGGACATGTAACTCGTGAGGGACAAATCGCAGGTCCTAAAGTATTAGAACATATGGTAGATAGCGTTTTATATTTTGAAGGAGAAAAAAATCATAATTTCAGAATTTTGAGAGCTGTAAAAAATAGATTTGGAGCAACTGATGAGATTGGAATTTTTGAAATGAGCGAAAAAGGCTTGGTAGAAGTAGAAAATCCATCGGCCCTTTTCTTACACGATTATCTAACAAATATCAATGGAACCTCTGTTTTTGCAGGAATAGAAGGATTACGACCAATTCTAGTAGAAGCACAATCATTGCTAGTATCTACTGTTTTTGCATCTCCTCGTCGTGCTGTTGTTGGTGCTGATGCTAATAGATTATCGATGATCACAGCTGTTTTGGAATCTCGTTGTGGAATTTTATTTTCTAATAAAGATATTTACCTTAATATTGCAGGAGGCTTAAAAATAAGCGAACCAGCATTAGACCTAGCAATTGGTGCTTCTATTATTTCATCATTTCTTGAAACTGTATTACCACATAAAACCGTATTTTTTGGAGAAATTAGCTTATCAGGACAAATAAGATCAACCTCTCATACGGAAAAAAGATTACAAGAAGCAATGAGACTAGGATTTGAAAAAGCTATTATTCCAAAAATTCCTAAAAAACAAAAAAACTTAATGAAAAAAGAAATTTTTGAAACCCTAGAAATCATAGAAATTAGCAATATAATAGATTTAATTAAAATACTGAAAAAGTAATATTTCTCATAAATAAATAAGTAATAAAAAATAAGTTTTTCATATCTATTTTTATAGTGATGGTTGTAATCAAATAAAAATAGGATATGTTATGTGCGATATTGAAAACTTTAAACAAGATAATACTACTAATTTATCAATAAAAATAGAAAATAATCATTTACCTATAGAACTAGAAAGTTTTTCTAAATCCTTAATGTCATTAAGTTATTTATATTCATATTTTAAAAAATTAGATACACCAGAAAAACTATTTATAAAAGAAATCAATAAAGGATCTATAATTGTTGAAATTACGTCTGTAGTTATTAATTCTATTGAGCATACTAATAGACATTAATACAGTTTGCTCTTTATCTAAAAGCACTTAAATTACTCTTTGAAAAGAATAAATCAGAATCAGATAAAATAATTACAGAAAATAATTTCTCCAAAATAAATAAACCTGTTATGGAATAATTTAAAAGTTTCATCAATATTAAAGTAAATAGTAAAGATATTAGTCCAATAATTAATATAAATATACATGGAGAAAATATATCTATAAATACTAAAGAATTATCAAATAATATAGCCAAAGAAATAGATAGATTATCATCAAAAGATAAAGGTATGGATAGATAGAAAACTAAACTCTTAAATTAAAACTATTAGACTAAACTGAATATTATCAATTCCAAAAAAAATAGAGATATTTATCTAATAAAATATAAGTTATAAATAAGATTATAAAACTGTTGTTGCAGTTTATATTTATATATGATGAACCTTATAGAATAATTAGTTAATATAAATATTAACTAAAAAATCTTAGTTTTATTTCTTTACCATAATTGATTTTTATATTGATTGGGATAATTTTTTATTTATATAACAATTTTTTTTAATCTTAATGAAATATCATATTTGGTTTTAAGTAGTTTGGTATTTTATGTATATAATTATATAATTTTATATAACTAGTCATCTATCAAACTTAAAAATTCTTCTTCTAATAAAATGCTAATTCCTAGTTCTTGAGCTTTTTTAAGTTTAGATCCAGCCTCATCACCCACAACCAAATAATTTAACTTTTTAGATACTCCACTAACTACAATAGCACCATTTCTTTCTGCAATTGATTTTGCCTCTGCCCTGCTCATTTTCGCTAAACTTCCGCTAAATAGGATTGTTTTTTCAAATAATTTACCTTCCTTCTGTATTTCTTCTTGGATGTAATCTTTAATCATTACATAATCTAATAATTTATCTATTACTTCCATATTTTTTAGATTTTTAAAGTATTTAGATAAATCGGATAAAATACTATTACCTAATCCGTTAATATTAATTTGCTCCGATAAACTAATCTCAAAATCTTCTATTTCTACAAATAATTTTCTTAAATTAGCCAAACTTTTGAAATTTTTTGCTAAAACTTTAGCTCCTTTTTCTCCTATTTGTTTAATACCTAAAGAATAAATAAAGTTATTTAAATCTATTTCTTTTTTAGATTCTATGGAATCTAACAAATTATTAATAGATTTCTCTCCAAATCTATCTAAATTTATTAGCATATCTTTATGATTTTTTAACTCAAAAATATTATGAGGTAAATCTAGTATTCCTAGCTTATTAAAAGTAATAATTTGTTTTTCTGCCAACCCTTCTATATCAAAACCACCTTTAGATACAAAATGCACCAACCCTTCTATAAGCATCGCTTTACAATAAAAAACACCTCCACTACAGCGAATAGCAACCTCATCAATATCTCTTTCTACTTTTGATCCACAAACTGGGCAATTGCTTGGCATTTTAAACTCCATAGAATTTAACGGTCTTTTTTCTAATAAAACCTCAACCACCTGTGGAATAACATCACCAGCCCTTTTAATAAGTACACTATCTCCTACTCTAATATCTTTGCGTTTAATTTCATCAATATTATGTAGCGAAGCACGAGAGACCATAACGCCTCCAACATTAATAGGCTCAAATTCAGCAACAGGAGTTAATGTTCCTGTTCTACCAACATGAATAATAATATCTTTAATATGAGTAATCGCCAATTCTGCCTTAAATTTATGTGCAACCGCCCATCTAGGAGATTTAATTAATGTACCTAAGCGATTTTGTAATTCAATAGAATTTACTTTATAAACCATTCCATCAATATCAAAAGACAATTGGGAACGAATACTTTCTATCTCCAAGTAATGATTATAAAGTTCTTCTACCCCTTTGCAATGCTTATTAAATTTATTTACATTAAAATTTGATTTTATTAAAAGATTATAAATATCAGAAAAATTTTCTATTTTTATACTACTCTCTGCAGAAATTTCACCAAATCCCCAAGCTAAAAATTTAAGAGGTCTTTGTGCTGTTATCCTAGAATCTAACTGCCTTAAACTTCCTGCTGCTAAATTACGAGGATTAGCAAAAACTTTTTTACCTTCCTTTTCTAATAATTGATTTAGCTCTAGAAAATCATCCTTTTCTATGTAAACCTCACCTCTAACCTCAAGAATATTAGGAAAATCATCTTTTAATTTATGAGGAATATCTTTAATTGTTTTAGCGTTTAAGGTAACATTTTCACCATATTCACCATCTCCTCTGGTTAGTGCTTGAACTAATATACCATTTTCGTATCTTAAAGAAAGAGATAAACCATCAATTTTAAGTTCCGAAAAATAATCAATTTGTTGAAAATTTTCCATATTTAAGAATCTTTTTATTTTTTCATCAAATTTTATAAGTTCTTCTTTTAAGAAAACATTATCCAAAGACATCATTTGTTGAGTATGCTTAAGTTGCTGAAATCCTCTAAATTTCTGAGAAGATAAAGAAGATCCTACTTTTGATGTAATTTGAGATGTAAAACCAAACTTTTCTTCTAAAAGCTGTAGATATTTTATCAGTTTATCATAATTAGCATCATCAATTATTGGATCATCTTTTACATAGTAATGATTACCTGCACTTTCTAAGAATAACATAAGTTTATTATACTTTTTTGCAACGACTTCTTCAGAATCATTTTCTTTAATTTCATATTTTAAGTCATTAATTTCTGCTTTACTAAAGGCTTTATCTTTTAGTTTACTGATATTTTCTAAATCATCAAAGAATTTTTCTTGCATAATACTATTACTTTTTATTAACTATTTTTTTAATTTTTTCATTAATAAAATATTACTTTATTTTTAAAAATATAATTATTAAATAATCATCAGAATATAAATTTTCTAAAAAATTTAGCACTTACTTAACAGATATTAATAATATAATCTCTGTTAAGTATAAACACTCAATACACCCCCCCACATAAAGAAAATAGTGGTTAATTATTTCTTGAATTAATGGAGAATAAAACTTAATTCTTTATTAAAAGAGTAATAGCGGTTGCTCTTGCTTGCTCTGTGATTTCAGCACCTGATAGCATTCTTGCTATTTCTTCTATTCTTTGTTCGGTAGATAAAATAGATAACTTGGTAAACACTTCATTATCAACGAGCTCTTTTAAAACCTTATAATGATGCTCACCTTTTGATGCAACTTGATGCGAATGAGTAACAACAATGGTTTGAATTTTTTGCGATAAATGTAAAAGACGCTGTCCAATAGCCTCAGCAACTTCTCCACCAACCCCAATATCTATTTCATCTAATATTATTGTACCAATTATATCAACCTCTGCTAAAACTATTTTTAAAGCTAGCATAAATCTAGCCATCTCACCACCAGATGCTACTTTATTAAGATCACCAAAGTCTGATCCTACATTTGTTTTAACCTTAAAAACAACTTTATCTATTCCAGATTCACCCTCAATTTCTTGATCTATAATAGTTTTAAATTCAGCACTAAAAAGTTTTAAAAAATATAGTTCAGAATTTACTTTTTCATCTACAATTTTCGCAATATTTTTTCTTTCCTTACTTAATTGAACTGAAAGATTTTTAAATTTATAATATTTATTATCTAAATATTCTTTGATATCATCTACTAAATTATTAGATTTTTTTAACAATAATAATTTTTCTTCAAACTCATCTTTTAACTTAGGTAAATCTTCACTTAAAACCCTATGCTTTTTTGCTATGGATCTTAAATTCATAATTCTTTCTTCAATATTATTTAGTTCATTCTCATCAAAATCTAAAGATGATCTAAAAATATCAAAAGATTCTATACTTTCATCAACCTTAACATAAGCAGAATCAAATAGCTCTATCAGTTGCTCTATTTCTTCATTATTTGACAACAAAGATTTTGTATGATCTAAAATTTTAATAGATTTATGAATATTAGATAATACTCCTGTTGTTATCATATTTTTTTCTATATCAACTAAATTACCTAAAATCTTTTTACCATTAGACATCAGATATTTTTTTTCTAAAAGTTCTTTTTCTTCATTTATTTTTGGATTAAGCTCTAGCAACTCATTTAAAGAATATTCTATGTATTCTCTTTCTTTTTCTAATTCTTCTATTTCTAATATTTTAGAATCATAATCTTTTTTAGCTAATTTATAACTTTCCCAAGATTTTTTAACCTCAGATAATAATGATCTATTAGGTAAAAAACTATCTAGTATATCTTTATGAAAAGACTGATTAATAAGCCTTTGATTATCAAATTGACCATGAATATCAATTAAAGTAGCACCTATTTGCCTTAAAAAATTCACAGTTACAGGAGTATCATTAATAAAACATTTAGATTTAGCATCTGCTGTTATAATTCTTCTTATAATTATTTCATCTACTACTTCAATAGAGTTATTTTTTAATAATTCTACAGATAAGTGGTTTTTTTGTACAAAAAAAATAGCTAAAACTTCTGCTGTTTTCTCACCATTACGAATCAAATTATAGTTTGCTCTCTCACCAAGAGTTAAAGATAAAGAATCTAAAAGAATACTTTTACCAGCACCAGTTTCGCCACTAAATACACTAAAACCATAAAAAAAATCAATTTTAATGTCTTTTATTAATACAATATTTTTAATATGCAAACTTCTTAGCATAACTTTTTATCTTATTGTTAGTATTTAGTTGGTAGAAACATTTCTTGGTAAATCTTTCTTGGTATCTTTAGTATATCTTTTAATTAAGGTTAAAGATTTTTTATACCATTCACTACTAGGATAATTATATCCTAGTACCGATGCAACTCTATATGCTTCATCTTCTACACCAAAAGTCAACCATAAGTATACTAATCTATACATTGCTTCTTGTACAAAAATAGTGTCTTGAAAATACATCACTACATTTTGATATCTTGATAGTGCTGCGATATAACTTTTTTCTTCTAAATAAAAGAATCCTACTTTCATATTACGCAATGCTAAATTATATTTAATTACATCTATTTTATAATAAGCATCTTGTTCATATAAAGTACCTTTATACTTTTTATATATAACAGAAAAAGCATTAAGAGCTTCTAGTGTTTTTGATTGATCTGTATCAGAAGAATTAACTTGCTCATAGACAATTAAAGCCCTCATATAATTTGCCCAATCTGTGTATTTATTAGCAACATAGTATTTTAAGAAAGAATCTATAGTTACTTCTGTCATAATATAGTCATTTTCTAAATAGTTAATCCAAATTAAAAAAACTTGTGCTTCTATTGCTTCATCTTTATAAGGAAAATTATCAGATATTTTTTGAAAATATTTTTTTGCTTCAAATAAGTTACCTTTTTTAAACTCAAAAAGAGCCTTTGAATATAAGTAATCGGCGTCCATTTCTGGCTCTTTATTAAAATGATTACAAGAAGCTAGCACAAAAGCCAAAACTAATAAAATTATAATATTTCTTATTTTACTCATAAAATCCAAATATGTTATATACAAAAAAATACAATATAAACTAATCTATATTGTATTTTAATTTATCTTTATTATCAATAGATTACTAAATTATTTAATAATTTCCTGAAATTACATCTTTAGAAGAAACAACAAAAGGTATATTATAATCAGCATAATCTGTTTCAATTTCATAATTACTTTTATCTTTAAATATTTCTCTTAATAAAAGATTATTAGATTCATGACCACATTTTTGACCAAAAAACTCACCTTTAATTTCATATCCACAAAGATATAAATCCCCTAATACATCTAATAATTTATGTCTAGCAAATTCATTTTCGTATCTTAAACCAGTATTATTTAAAATTGAATCTTTACCAACAACAATTGCATTATCTAAAGAACCACCTAAAACTAAACCAGCTGATTGCAAATAAGCTATTTCTTGTTCAAAACAAAAAGTTCTTGCTTTTGAAATATCTTCTTGATAATCACCATCATTAATATCAAATCTATGATTTTGTTTACCAATAACCTGATTAGTAAATTCTACCTCAACATTCATTATAAAACTATCAGCAGGAATAATTTTTACAAACCATTTATCTGTTTTTAATTCAACAGGTTTTAGTATTTTAAATATTTTTCTTGGTTCGGCTAAACTCTTAATCCCAGTTTCTAATAATTTTTCTATAAATATTTTAGAGCTTCCATCAAGAATTGGAACTTCAAAAGAATCAATCTCTATATAAACATTATTAATTTTTAAAGCAGCTAAAGCAGACATTAAATGTTCTACTGTACCAACACGTGCCCCTAAATCATTAATCAACATTGTACAAAGTTTTGTATCACGAACCAAATCATATCTAGCAGGAACTAAACTTTCATCTAAATCTAAGATATCAACTCTTTTAAAAATTATTCCGTGATTGGCTTTCGCTGGAAAAATTTTCATAGTTACAGTTTTTCCAGTATGTAATCCAATCCCACTAATTTCTAAAACTTTTTTTACTGTTATTTGTTGCATTTTTTCTATCCTATTTCATTACCTAATAGGTAGGTTAACATAATAAAAATAAATAACTTTTAAAAAACAATAACAAATTATTACAGTTTTTTTATTATATCTTAACAGATATTAGATCCCACTATATAAAAAAATTCTTATAATGAAAGAATATTGGTAATTATTACTTAATAATTAATAATCTTTTATATTCAATTTAGATTATTATATAAAAAAGGTACTTATACACCCTGATAAAATTAAAATTATTATAAGCAAACTTAATTTTTTCTAATATACTATTTTAAAATTAGTAAAATAAAAAACTGCCCTTTAATACAAAAAATAAGTCTAATTCTTTTATAGAATTTTAGTTATCGATTTGTAATAACATAATTCTCTAAAAACAATGCACCCCATACCGGAATATGAGTTTAATTCGTATAAACTGACTGAAATTATATTTTTCACTACGATTAGGTAATTTTTTATGATAAAAATAATCTCCCTATAAACCCTAATTTATTGAGTATTACTTTTTTTTCTTTAAAAAAGAAGGTAAATCAAAAAAAGAAACATCTTTTTCTTCTTGAAATTCTTTTTTTGATTGAGATAGCTTATCTCTATTTTTTATTTGCATAATATCTTCTTCATTTATACTGTTTTGTTTTTTTGCTTCTTCCTCGTATTTATTTTTTTTAGCAATTAATTCAAACAATCCAACTTCTTCATTTTCATCAAAAAATTCTTCTTCTCTATGGATTTTTTTTGAATTTTTTTGCTTAGCATATTCAGCATCTTTTTGAGAATCCTCTCTTATTTTATTTTCAAAATTATCATCATCTAATAAAGCATCTTCATTTTTATGATTATAAAGATTCTCTTGTTTTTCTGTGACTTCTGAATTTTCATTTATTGATTCGTTTATTTCTTCATCGTTTATGAAAGAAACCGCTTTTTGATATAAAGAAGATCTTTTTCTTTGTGAAATTGATGATATTTTTTTCTCTTGAGATAATCTCTCTTCACGAAGTTTTATTTTTATTTCTTCTTTATCTTCATGTGGATTATCATAAATTTCTTCTACAACTTCTCTTGTTCTTTCTTTATAAGATCTATCAATAGTGGGTTTTTTAAGTAAAGAAGATGATTTTATTATACTGATATCTGCATTTTTTTCTCTTACATTTTGCTTGGCATTAGGATCAAGACCTGTTGCAACAACAGAAACTCTAATTTTATCCTGCATAGAATCATCATAAACAGTACCAAAATTAATAAATGCTTCGTCTGATAACTCTAATTTTACAATATTAATTATTGTATCAATTTCAAAAAGAGTCATATCTTCTCCACCTGTAATATTGATAAGAGCCTTTTTTGCCCCTTTGATACTTACTTCTTCTAAAAGTGGATTTAAAATAGCAGCTCTTGATACTTTTTCAGCACGATCTTCTCCTGATGCTTCTGCTGCACCAATCATGGTTCTACCCATATTTTCTATAACAGAACGAATATCATTGAAATCTAAATTTACTAAACCACTAGATATTAGTAAATCGGTTATTGCTTTAACCCCAGAATATAAAACACTATCTGTAGCTCTGAAAGCGTTTAACATACTTGTATTAGAATCTATAATTTTAAATAGATTCTGATTAGATATTACAACTAAGGCATCAACAACTTTTTCTAATTCTGATGTTCCCAGCAAAGATATATCTACCCTTTGAGAGCCTTCAAAATCAAAAGGCTTTGTAATAAAAGCAATAGTTAGTATTCCCATATCTTTAGCAAGTTTAGCAATAACTTGAGAAGCCCCAGTTCCAGTTCCTCCACCCATACCACATGTTATAAATAACATGTTAGTTCCTTCTAAAATATTTTTAATATCTTCAGCTGATTCCTCTGCTGCTTGAATACCAATTTCAGGGCGAGATCCCGCACCTAACCCTTTAGTAACCTTAGGTCCTATTTGAAGTTTATTAGAACAAGTGGACTTTTCTAGAGATTGTGAATCTGTATTAATAACTACAAATTTAACACCTTGCAAATCCATATCTATCATGTTATTAACTGCATTAGTACCAGCACCACCAACACCAATAACTCCAATTCTTGGTTTAAACACATCATCATTGGTTATATTGTTGATTTCTTCAATGGAGGTAAATTTTTTTATCACAGGTTATACTCCTTTTAGTAAAGCAAATCTTTAAGTTTTTTACCTAATACCTTAAAGGTGCTGTCTGTTTTATAATTACTTAGATAGTACTTAATAATACTTAAAACAGCAACACTTTCAAGAGGTTTTTTTAATGCAATATTTTCATTTTTTAATTTATTAAGCAATATGACATTTGAATTTATTTGATCACAAAAATTAGCATTCAATGCTAATAAATTTGAACATTCTCCTATAATACTTATGTTTACTATTTTATTCATATCCACATCCTCTAATTCTAACATTATTATCTTAAAAAAAGAAGAGATGACTTTATCTAATTTAGAATTTATATCTTGAGGTAAAATTTTAATTTCTTTACCATAAGAATTTAGTTTAATTATTTTATTTTTAAAGTTTGTAAAAAACATATCATATATTTCTTTATCTTCTAAAATGTCTTCCCCAACACCAAATTCTTTAAATAAATTTCTAAGAATATCACTAACTCCATTTTTTATAACTTTATAATAAACTATCTTGTACTTATTTGAAATACTTATATATGTGGCGTAACCATCCATATTTATAAAAATAGATAAGTCATTAGGATTATCTATATCTAATAAACAAGGTAATGATAAAGAAGTATGAATAATTGAAACTAAATTTATAGACAAATGCTCAAATAAATTTACTAAATTAATAACATAAGGTTCAAAGCACTTAATAACAGAAATATCTGTCGTTATTTTAGAAGCATACATTCCTATAGGATTTTCTACTTTTTTACCATCTAAATAGATATCAGCATGTTTAGCCGAAATAACAACTTCATCATTAGCTAATATTGAAGAATATTCCGCAATATCTGATAATTTTGCAATATCATAAGTAGTGATTGTTTTATTAATACTTGTTGCAAATGGGTAGATATTTACTGAAGTTTTTTCTCTTGGTGCTGATACAATCACATCTACAATTCTAGCATTAGAATTTTTTTCTGATTTTTCTAAAAGCTCAGATAAACACTCACTAGCTTTTTTTAAATCAACAACAACACCTCTATCAAATCCTGAAGTAAAAACATATTCAACCGCCAATAATATATAATTATCATTATCGTATACTCTATATACAGCACAAAAAGTTCTAATATCACCTATATTAATAACAGCAATCACTGATGATGAAATGTTTTGAGTTATTTTTGATAGTTTTTTTAACATTATCTAAATTAAACCTTACTTACTCTACTTATTAATTCTAGGAAGAGCAAACAATTTATTTACAGATGTAACATCTATATATTCTAAATCTTTTTCCATTAAATTATATTTTTTATTTAAAGATAAAAACTTTTTATAGGCTTTATCTACATTGTTTTCTGGTAATTTTATTACTAATCCATCTTTTAAAATAATATCCCACCTATAACCATTATATCTTAAAGTTTTTATTTCTTTCAATATATCTAAATCTTGATAAATTAAAAATCTTATATTATGAGAATTTTTTAAAGATTTTTCCCCTTGCTCTATCGTTATTAAATTTTCTAAAGGAAAGTTAAGTTTTATATCTACAAGTGTATCATCAGATGAAATAACCTTATATTTATCATCATCATTTTTCCATAAAAAATATGGATTAATTTCTACAACATTAATAGTTATTTTGCCGTTTAAATTCCTTGATATAGAGGATTTATAAATCCAAGGTAATGAATTTATATATATTTGTAATTTTTCTAAATTGACATCTAAAACCTTATTACCCTTAATAAAGGATAAATTATTAATAATTTCTGATTTAACATCAAGCGAAGCTCCTTTTACAACTATTTCACTAACAGGGACTCTTTTTATAAAATAAAAAACTTTATAAGCCAAAATTACAGAAAAAGAAATAAGTATAACAGCAAAAAAAACAACTAATACTAGCTGAATTTTGTTATAATTAAATTTTTTTTTATCCACGAAGTTGCCCTAAAAAATTATATATCTACAGAAAAATATTATAATAAACTATTAAATAAATTATTAATTATCGTACTTTGCTAAATTTATTAATTTAACACATAAATCATCAAAACTAATACCTAGATATTTTGCTTGTTCTGGTAACAACGACGTTGGTGTCATTCCTGGTTGATTATTAATTTCTAGAATATAAGGAGTATTTTTTTCTTCTACATATATAAAATCTACTCTTAATGCTCCCCTTGCATTTAAAAATTTATATATTTTTTCTGCATGTTTTTTCATTGTATTTTGAACATTTTCATCCAAATTTGCTGGTAAAATATGCTTAGAACCACCTTTAGCATATTTAGATTCATAATCATAAAAATTATTGATTGGTATGATTTCAGTTACGCATAGTGCCGATCCATCTAAAACACCAATAGTACATTCTACTCCTGCTATATACTCTTCCATCATTACTAAAGAGAAATTTTGTAATTTTTCTAAAGCATTGACTAAATCTTGTTGATTATTTATTAGATAAATTCCAACACTAGATCCCTCATCTACTGGTTTAATAACAAAAGGATAAGGTATTATTAAATTTTCTATTTTAAAATCTTTTGGTCTAATAGTTTGATGAATAGCAACAGGGATTCCTAAATTTTTAGCAACTTCTTTAGAAAAAACTTTATTCATACTTAAAGCTGAAGTTAAAACTCCACTATGAGTATAAGGGATTTTCATTAAATCTAGTACTGATTGTATTCTTCCATCTTCACCAAATTTGCCATGTAGTGCATTAAAAACTACAGAATTTTTATTAGAGTTTAAATAATTAATAAAGGCAATAATATCATTATTAAGAATATATTTTTCAACATCAAAATTAGGATTTTTTGATAAAGATTCATATATTGTTCTTCCTGTATCAATTGATACTTCTTTTTCTGCTGAAATTCCACCCATTAAAACAATAATTTTTTTTCTCATTTTTATAAATCCTTATTAAATAAACTTAATTTCTTGATATAAATCTATATTAAATTGATTTTTAACCCTAGATTTTGCTTCTATAATTAGTGTTTTTATGTCTGATGCTGTTGCATTACCATAGTTTATAATAAAATTACAGTGTTTTTCTGAAAATCCAGCATCACCAATATTATACCCCCTTAATCCAACCATATCAATTAGTTGCCATGCTTTATAAGCTTGAGGATTATTTTCTGTAGGATTAGCAAAAGTAGATCCACCTGTTAAAACTTTTTTAGGTTGGTTATCTTCTCTTGATTGTTTAATTATTTGAATTTTTTCTTTTACAATATCAGAACTATCATCATATCCTTGCATGATGGCAGATATAAAAATTAAAGATTCTTGTAGAGAATTTTTACGATAAGAAAATCCTAAGTTTTTATTAGATAAATCAATTATATCTCCATTTAAACTCAATGCTTTTACAGATACACAAATATCACAAAACTCTCTACCAAAAGCACCAGCATTCATAGTAATAGCACCACCTATACCACCAGGAATTCCTGATAAAAATTCAAACCCACCTTGAATTTTAATATTTCCTTTTTTATTTTTAAATCCTTTTAATGCTAAATTAGATACTGAAATATTTAGAGTTCCTGCTTCTGCAAAAATTTTTCCATCTTCCAAAAAATATGAATTATTAAAATTATTAAGTTTTACAACAAAACCTTTTATTCCATCATCATTAATTAAAACATTAGATCCAGCTCCTAATATGGTAATAGGTTTATTTTTAGGTTTATTTTTTAAGAAAAAAATTAGATCTTCAATGTTTAATGGAGAAAAAAAATATTCAGCAACTCCGCCCACTTTGAACCAATTAAGGTTTTTAAGAGGGTAATTACATTTTAATGTACCTTTTAAATTATTAAAAAAATCTTGCATAACTAACTTTTATTAAGTTTATCAAGTGTTTTTTGAGCAATATTTGTAATATCACCTGCACCCATAAATAATATCATTTCTATTTTATTTGATTCTTTTAATTCTATAATTTTTTCTGACAACTCTTGTTCTTCCAAATATAAAACATTTTTATGACCATAGTTCTGAATCCCAACTACCAAATCTTCAGCACTACAACCATCTATTGGTTCTTCACCAGCCTCATAAACATCTAAAACAATAACAAAATCAGATTTATTAAAACATTTACAATAGCTTTCAAAATGATCTCTAACTCTTGTATATCTATGAGGTTGCACTACTGATACTATTTTTGAATCTTCTTTTTTAAGCTGCCTACCAGCATTTATTACTGCCTCTATTTCTGAAGGATGATGAGCATAATCATCTATAAACACAACAGATTCAAAAACACCAATATTACTAAATCTGCGTTTTACTCCTTTAAAATCTTTTAGAGATTCCTTTATAATTTCTTCTTCTATGCCTATATTTTCTGCAACAGTTATAGCTGCTGTAGCATTTAGAACATTATGCTCTCCAAACATTGGTAGAAAAAATCCTTTTCTTATTTTTTCTACTCCTTTAATGTTAGATTCAATATCAAAATAAGCTCCACTGCTTGTGTAATCAACATTTATTACCCTATAATCTGCTTGAATTGAAAGCCCATAGGTAATAATTTTTCTTTGTTTTACAAAAGGTAAAATATCTTGAACACCTGAATTATCAACACATAAAACAGAAAACCCTAAAAATGGTATATTTTTGATGAATCTTACAAAATTATTTTTTAAATTATCGTAAGTTCCATAATACTCCATGTGTTCTTCTTCTATATTTGTAACAACAGAAATTGTAGCTGGAAGGTCTAAAAACGAACCATCTGATTCATCACTCTCTGCAACAATCCAGTTACTATCTCCAAATCTTGAATTTCTTTCCCATGAATTTACAATTCCACCAATCACTGCAGTTGGGTCTAATTTTGCATATTGCATAATATGAGAAACTAAAGATGTAGTTGTTGTTTTTCCATGAGTACCAGCAACTGCAATACTCCACTTAAATCTCATTAACTCGGCCAGCATTTTTGATCTTTTAAAAATAGGAATTCCTAAATTTATTGCTTCTTTATATTCTTCATTATCTTCTTTAATAGCTGAAGATATAACTAAAATATCTGCTTCTGATAAATTTTCTTTATTTTGACTATTAAAAATCTTTATACCCTTAGATTTTAACCTATCAATAGTTGCACTTTCTTTAATATCACTACCTTGAATATTGTATCCTAGATTAAAAAAAAGTTCAGCTAAACCGCTCATACCTATTCCTCCTATTCCAGAAAAATACATGGTTTTTACAGTTGAAAAAGGAGTTTGCAATAAATTTTTCATAACTTACCTAACAATATTTTCTATAATATCTTTAAAAACAAGAGTTGAATTCACATCTACACTGTTTTTAGATAATAATTCTCTACTTTTTATAAATTCTCTATCATAAAAAGATTTTTTTACAACATTAACAACAGTATCAGCATTAAAGTTTTTTTCAATAACATAATCTGCACCTGAATATTGCTTAGCATTTATAGCATTTAATTCTTGATGATTTTCTGTAGCTAGTGCATAAGGAATATAAAAGGCATATCTACCAATTGTATTAATTTCTGCAATGCTTGATGATCCTGCTCTTGCTATTACTAAATCACTCTCCCATAAAATTTTTGCAATATTATTAAAAAATGGCTTAATCGTATAATTAATCTTAGTTTTTTTCCATTGTTCTAGCGTAATATCTCTAAATTCTTCACGACATTGTTGATATACCGTTATATTTTTTTGTTCTTCTTCTGATAGCCTTGCAAAAGCTTTTGGTATCATATCCGAAAATATTTGAGCTCCTAAAGATCCTCCAATTATGAAAACTGTAAAGTTATTTAAAGATTCATTTCTTTGTTTATTTCTAAAAAAAATAAATTCTTTTCTTACAGGTAAACCAACTATTTTAGCTTTTATATTAGATGGAATATTTTTTGTATCTTTAAATGTAGTTGCTACCACTTTTGCAAATTTTAAAAATAATCTATGTGCTTTTCCTAAAGTAGCATTTTGTTCGTGCATTACAATTGGAATTCTTAAGATAATAGCCGCAAAAACAGCGGGAATAGAAAAATATCCTCCAAAACTAACCAATACTGATGGCCTATTTCTTATAAAATGATAAAAAGATTGTAAAAAACCAATACTGATCATTATGAATATTTTCAAAATATGTAAAAAAGATTTATTTTTAAACCCTAAAGAAGATATTTTGTATACACTTGCCTTTTTATCCCAAATATACTTATACTTATAAGCTCTTTTATCTAAAAATACAACCACTTTATATTGGTCTTGTATAAAGGTATCGCATAACGCTTTCGCAGGGAAATAATGACCACCAGTGCCACCTGTTGTTATTGCAATAGTTTTATTATAAATTTTTTTCATTAATTTAACTTGATATATTTTCTTAAAAACCAATAACGCTATTCTACTTTTAAAATGATATTTTGTATATCTTTTTTACTTAAATTTAAAATTATTCCCATAAGAATAGCCATAGATATCAAGGATGATCCTCCATAAGATATTAAAGGAAGAGTCATTCCTTTTGTGGGAATAAGATTTATATTAGAAGCAATATGGATAATTGTTTGTACTCCTAAAACTAACATACTACCAGAAAGTGCCATAATGTTAAAAGAATTTTGTTGTTTTTGTATAAGGTAAAATATTCTATATATCATACTTAAATATATTAATATTAAAAATATACTAAATATTATTCCAAATTCTTCTGTACCCACAGTAAAAATGAAATCCGTATGTGAGTCAGGAAGATATTGTTTTACAATTCCTTGACCTGCACCCCTACCAAATAATTTACCACCGGCTATAGCATCTAAAGCCTTTGATGCTTGATACGATTTTTCTTCAAATAAAAAGGTATTTATCCTGTAATTGACATGAGGAAAAATAAAATACGCAACCACAGAAATTATACTACAAATAAAAGAAACTATCAAAACCCATAGATATCTAATTCCTGTTATAAAAATGATCCCAATAAATACAAGGCTAATTAAAATAGTCATTCCTACATCTGGTTGTAATAAAAGAAAACTTACTACTATAGAATAAATTAAAGAAATAATCAAATACATTGATATTCTATCTTTTTTTAGTAGCTCCATTTTTTTCCAAGCCAATGCTAAAAAAGCTGGAAAAAAAACTTTCATAAATTCTGATGGTTGTATAGAAACACCAAAAATATATATCCACCTTTTTGCACCTTTAATTTCATCCCCTATGAGTATTACTAACAGCACAGATACAGCACTAATAATAAAGCCAAAAAATATAAAAAGTATTAGTTTTCTTTTATCAAGAATGGAAATTATAAAAACAATAAAAATAGAAATAGATAAATAAAGAAGGTGATTTTTTATAAAATAAAAAGGCTCAATACCTATTCTAATAGCAACAAAAGGAGATGCTGTAATAACTAAAATAATACCCAAAAAAACAATTAAAAAAAATGATAACAAAATAGTTTTATCGTTTTGCCACCACCACTTTACTAAAAATTTGTCACTACTGCGTCTTATCAAACTAAAATATACCTTTCAATTAACTATCTAATAAGATTTTAATTAAAAATAATTAACTTATTATTAATTTTATTTTATAAAAAATGTTCTTTAATTGTTTGAAATATAAAGTTTTATAAGTAATTTTACCAATTAATAATGACATTTATGCCTTATTTTTATATAAATACAAACAATCTCTTTTAAAAAATATTTTACTTATAAAAATTATTATTTTATGCTGATAATTTATCTATTTTATTAACCATTTTGATAATATTTTTAATATTAGTGTAACTTATCATAAGTTTTCAATTATTTTTACAAAAGTATCACCTCTTTCTTCAAAACTTTTAAACTGATCAAAAGAAGCACAAGCAGGAGAAAGCAACACAACATATTTCTCTTTTTCTTTCAACATCTCATCTTTTAATGCTTCTTTATAAGCAAAGGTTGTAGCTGTTTGTAAATTTTCAGAAATTTCAAAACATATAGAATTTGCTCTTAATATAATAGAAAAAACTTCTGTTGAACTTCCAATTAAAAATACTTTTTTTACCCATTTTAAGTAAGGAAGAATAATATCAAGATTAGACGATTTAGCAACTCCTCCTAAAATTAAATAAACATTATTTTTAGAATTAACATAGGCTTTAAGAGCTTGCAAGGTTGACTCTTGATTGGTAGCTTTTGAATCATTAATAAAAGTTATATTATTTTTTAATCCTAAATTGTTTTGTCTATGTTTTAATCCTTTAAATGATATTATAGATTTTACAATATCCTCATTTTTCATATTAAAAAATTTAGCCACAGCGTATGCAAAACTAATATTGATATTATTATGTTCGCCTTTTAAAAAAACTAAATCTGTGGTATCCATAATATTTTTATTATTATAAAAATAGTTATCAATAATTTTATTATCCAAACAATAAATAGATTTTTCATTAATATCATCATTTAATTTCACAACTATTTTTTGCTGTTTTGATTGCTCTAAATAATCATTAATTAATTCTTTAGATATAATCGCAACATCTTGAGAAATTTGATTTTCAAAAATACGATATTTTATATTTTTATAGTTTTCAAAAGTTTCATGATGATCTATATGATCTTCTTGGATATTTAAAAGCAAACTACAATTAAAATGGAGATCATTTATTAAATCTATTTGGTACGATGATAATTCAAGTATAATATAATCATACTGTGATGGCTCTATATCAAAAACAGGTACTCCGATATTTCCAGCATAAGTACATCTTTTAGCATTTTCTGAAAAAATATGTTTAATTAGTGCTGTAACTGTAGATTTTCCATTAGTTCCAGTTACAGCTACATATTTTATTTGAGGATTTTCTTTTATAAAAAGTTCTATATCACAATAAATTTTAACATTGAATTTTTCAGATTGTTCTAATAGATAATGTCTTTTAGGATGTTTTAAAGGAATACCTGGTGAAACTATAATAAAATCTAACTCTAAATAATCCCAATTGGCAAATGAAATAAAATTGTAGTTGTTTTGTAATTTTTTTACAACTATAGGGTTTTCATCCCATATTAAAACATCAAATCCTAAGTATTGATAGTGTTTATAAGCTGATACTCCTGTTTTCCCTGCGCCTAAAATGGCAATTTTTTTGTTATTTTTCATGATTTTAAATATCTAAAAGTAATAAGGCAACTACACTCATAATTATTGTAAAAATCCAAATTCTTTTTACCACTGTCATTTCTGAAATACCTTTTTTTTCAAAATGATGATGAATCGGAGCCATTAAAAATATTCTTTTCCCTGTAATTTTATAATTATACACCTGAATAATAACCGATAAACTCTCAATTACTAAAAATAATCCGGCTACTGCTAAAAATACTTCTTGTTTTAAGGAGACAGCAATCATTCCTAAAGTTGCTCCTATCCCTAACGATCCAACATCTCCCATAAATATTTTTGCAGGATGGGCATTAAACCATAAAAATCCTAATAAAGCTCCTATTAAAGCCGAACATAATATAATAATTTCCATAATATTATTAAAATAAAATAACGAGCTATATAAAAATGATGTATAAATTCCTGGTGTGATTATCAAAGTAATTAATAATAAAAAAGATACCAAAATAGCACTTACAACCATACTAGCTAAACCATCTAAACCATCTACAAGGTTTACACTATTTGCTGTTCCAACAACAACAAATGCACCAAAAAATAAAATTCCCATGCCAATAGGAAAATAAAAACTATTAATAAATGGGAAAAAAACATTTTTAGCAATTTCAGCTGGGTACTCTGGAATCAAATAGTACATAGCGGTTAGCGATATTAATGTACCAACAACAAGTCTAAACTTACCGTTTAACCCTTTAGAATTCTTAAGAACTAATTTTAGAAAATCATCTATAAATCCTAGGGTTGTAAAAGCAAAAGATACATATAATATTATTTTTATAATATTGTTTAGATCAGCTACCCAAAGATAAGTACTTAACCAAAAGCAAACCATAATTAACAGCCCACCTAGTGTTGGAGTTCCTTGTTTTTTTAAATGAGTTTCAGGTCCTTCTTCTCTAATAGGTTGTAACAACTTTTTAGATAATCTAATGATTTTTATATAAGGCTTACCCAAAAGCAACATTAAAAATAATGATGTTATAAATGCTAATCCTGCCCTGTGCATGATTGAAATACTTGTTAAATAATTGTTAATTTCAATAAAAAAATTCATTTTTAGTCCCTATAATCTCTTAATTTATGTAACTATAATTTATTCAGTTAGTTTTGTAAATAATTAGATATTTTATGCACTAAAGAACCAAAAGAACCCTTAATAAATACTAAATCTCCTTTATTTATAACGCCTTTTAAATGATTTATTACATCTTGATAATTCTCAAAATATCTTGATGAAAACTCTTCTTTAATATCTTCATGTAAATTTTTCATTAAATTACCAATTAAAATAACTTCTTTAATTTTACCTATTTTTAATAAACTACCTTTCAGTTTTTTATGTTCATTAATTTCATTCTCACCAATTTCTAGCATATCTCCTAAGATAATAATTTTGGGACTACATACATTACTAAGAGACTCTATAGAACTACTCATAGATTTATAATTAGCATTATAAGAATCATCAATTAAAGTAATTTTTTTATTGTAATATAAAAGCTCAGATATTTTTCCTCTACCTTTAGGGATATGAAAATTCATAAAATTTATGATTGCTTTTGTAATATCAACTTCTAAATATTTTGCAATACCAAAAGCTAAGCTTGAGATCATAGCATTATGTTTTGCAATACTTTTCATTTCATAAGAAATTTCATTTCCAAAAACCGAGGAAGTAATTTCCATTACATAATTTTTAAATGAAATAGATTTCACATAAATATCAGATTTAGTATTAATCAAAGAAAAAGAAATAACCTTTATGCCTTTTTGTATAGCTTTATTTTTTATGTAATTAAAATAAAGATTATCTTGATTTAAAAATAAGGTAGATTGATCATCTAAACCATCAAGTATTTCTGCCTTAGCATCAGCTATAAGGTCTAAAGAAGATTTATTCTCATTAGCAATAAAAAATTCTGAATGTGCTTCAGCTATTTCTGTTATAACCACAACTTGAGGTTTTAAGATTTTAGATAAGTGAGAAATTTCGCCCTTGGAACTCATACCCATTTCAAATACACCAAATTTAGCTTTATCTGAAATATGAGATAAAGATAACGGTAAACCAATATGATTATTAAAGTTACCAAAAGTACTGGATACAACATTATTTTGCTGTAAAATAAAAGTTAATGCTTCTTTTAAAGTTGTTTTACCAACACTTCCTGTAATTCCTATAAGTTTACCTCCTTGTTTAGCAAACAAGTTAGCGTTATATTTAGAAATATCAGTAATTGCCTGCAAAGTATCTTTAACAATAATAAGATTTTCAAAATTTGTAGGTTTTTTTCTATAAAAATTTTGAGAAATAAGCAAACTTCCAGCTTCTTTAGATATAGCTTCGTTTAGATAATCATGCCCATCTTTATTTATCTTTAAAGATACAAAAGTATCATTTTTTTGTAAAGTTCTACTATCTATTGAATAATGAGATACAGTAAAATTTCCTTTAATTTCAATTAAGTTATTTCCTAAAGCCTTAAATAAATCTTGTTTGTTTAATTGCATTTTGCACCCTTAGCTTTTTTATCCTTAGTTATCTATTTTAATTATTCCAGCATTGCTAAGATTTCTTCTTTATCTGAAAAATGGATTGTAGTATCTCCAATAATTTGATAGGATTCATGCCCCTTACCTGCTACCAATAAAATATCTCCACTATTAAGCGATGATATTGCCGTTTTTATGGCTTCAGATCTACCATCAATATTGTAAACTTCTAAACCATCTCTTAACTCTACACCTTTTTCTATCTCAAATCTAATATCCGCTGGATCTTCATATCTAGGATTATCATCAGTTATATAAACAACATCAGCATATATTGAGGAAATTTTTCCCATGATTGCCCTTTTAGATTTATCTCTGTTACCACCACATCCAAATAATACGTGAAGTTTGTTATGTTGTTCTTTTTTAAGAGTTTTAAGAACTTCTTCTAATGCGTTAGGTGTATGAGCAAAATCAACAAATATTTTATAATTAACATTGTTTTTTGGAATTAAAAGATTTAATCTACCTTCTACCTCCTTAATTTTTGGAGATATAACAACTAAACTATCTATATCAAATCCACAAGATAAAAGCATTCCCATGGCACAAAGAATATTATAAACCTGAAACTCACCAATTAGATTTATTTCAATATCATACTCTTTATTATCATATATAATTTTAATTTCTTGCAAAGTACTATACTTAGTAATAGATAATATTTTTAAACCATTACTGGAATTCATACCATAACTTAATACAGATTTTCCAAGTGAAACACATAAATTATTAAGTTTTAGACCCCAGTTATCATCAACATTAATTACCGCATTCCCATTATCAAAATCGGTATATAATCTACTTTTAGATAAAAAATAATTATCCATTGTTTTATGATAATCTAAATGATCTTGTGACAAGTTTGTAAAGCCAAGAGTTTTAAAATTTAATCCATCCATTCTATGTTGTTCTATACCATGACTTGAACTTTCCATAACAACATAGCTAATACCTTTCTTTGAAGCTATTTTAAAATACTCACATAATACAGATGGACTTGGAGTTGTTAAACAATCTAATTCTTTTTTACCATCAATATAAATTCCAAGTGTACCTATCACCATATTTTTAATATTTAGATGATTTAAAATTTGTGATACAAAAAAACTAACTGAACTTTTTCCATTAGTTCCAGATACCGTTAAAATATTTTGTGGAATATCGTCTTTATATAGAAAAAATGTTGCTCTTGATAAAAAATCTCTTGTATTTTCTACAAAAACTACATTTTTCTTATTAATTATATTTTGATACTGTTTAGGAATAACTACAAGTAAAGCCCCATTTTGTATAGCATTATCAACAAAATCTACACCATTAAATTTTTCACCAATAACTGCTACAAAAATACTATTTTTATTTACTTGCTTAGAATTGTCAGTAATGTTTAAAACATCAGAATTTAAATTATCTTCTTTCAAAGAGTTTGATTCTATCTCGTTATAGAAACTAATAATATCTTTAATTTTTATTTTCATTTTCCAGCTGATTTACTCCTAATACATAATCTACAATTGATTGTTGATCATCTTTTTTTACATCTTTTGTATCATCTTCTACTTTTTCTATAGAATAAGTTGTAGCAATTTTTGAAATAATATTCCTAACAACAGGAGCAGATAAAACCCCTCCAGTTATACTATAACCATTATAACTAACGCGTTTAGGTTCATCTATTGTTAGCACCACAACATATTTAGGATCATTACTAGGGAAAAAAGCAGCAAAAGAGGCTATAACAACATTTTTTTGATACTTACCACGTACTTGTTTTTCAGCAGAGCCTGTTTTACCAGCTACAGAATATCCTGTAACATCACCTCTTCTACCTGAACCTTTTGCTACTGTTAATCTTAACATTTTACGCATTTTTTCCGATACTTTTTCTGATAATACCCTTTTTTTAGGTATATTTTCTAAATTTTCTTCTCTTTTTAGCAATGTTAAAGGAATATAATTTCCTCCATTAATAATTGCTGAAAAAGAATTTGTAAAAGTAGCTTGAGATTGTGCTAAGCCATAACCATAAGAAACCGTCATCGCAGTTAAATCGTTCCATTTAGATTGCGTTAAACTTGCTGTTTTTTCGGTAATTTCTAAACTTGTTTCCTTAAATAATTCAAACTTATTGAGATAATAAATTTGAGTATTAATTCCTATTTCTTTCATCATAATAGATGTTGCAATATTAGAAGAATACATAAGAGACTCAGGAATATTAATAGACCTATTCATATAACTAAAGTCAACAATAATATAAGATCCATTAACTATTGGCTTAGAAACATCAAATAAATCATCAACATGATAAGTACCATTTTCTAAAGCCATCGCAACACTAAATACTTTAGAAATTGATCCTGGTTCATTTAATCCTTGAGTTACATAATTAAACATATTGTTTAAATTAATATCAACACGATCATTAGGATTAAAATCAGGTAAAGAAACCATCGCCAATACTTCTGATGTTTTAGGATTTACAATCATCCCATAGCCACCTTTAGCCTGATTTTTTAGCACTGCATCTGAAATCTCATCATGTAATATTCTTTGTAGTTTTAAATCAAGTGATAATTTTACATCTTTTTTATATAGCTCATCATTAAACGAGTTTTCTACTCCACTAACACCTTTACCATCAATATCAGTTATTCCCACAACATGAGAAAATAAAGATCCATAAGGATAAACTCTCTTAGTTTCTTTCTCAAAATAAATTCCTAAAACACCTTTGTATTTTAGTTTTTTATCTTCTTCTTCTGTGATATTCCTTTTAACCCATAAAAAAGAAGCATTAGAATTAACCATTTTTTCTGCAACATCCTTAGATATGGCTAAACTATCTACTAAAGCATCTATTGCTTGATTTTTATCTTTAATATTTTTAGGTCTTAAATAAACCGAAACAGAAGGAATTTCTATAGCTAAAACATTACTATTTCTATCTGTTATATCATAACGTCTTAATTTAGTATTAGATGAAGAGTACGATGAGAAATCTTTTTTATAACCAACAATAGATAAATACACCAATTTAACTATAATTATAAAAAAAACAACAAAAATTACATATAAGACAAAATGTAGTCTTTTTTTTATAGTATTATTGGTATTATTATTCCTCATTTTGTTATTCTTCTATAAATGATTTTGTTTTTTTTCTTAACAATGAAATATCGGATTGTTTAATTTCTTTAACTAAATCAGGAGAATATTTTTTCACAAGCATTTGTAAGTATTCTTTATTATTAAGATAATGCCATTCTGCTTTTAAAGATTGCAAGGTTTCATAATTTTTAAACATTTCTTTATTTAGTTTTGCAATTTTCATTTCCATAAATTTTTGTTTTAAAGCTAAAACTGTAGAAACTAAAACTAGAAAAACCATTATAAAAATTAATAGATTTAGAATGCCTCTCATATACTTCTCACTATCAAAATAACTATATTTTTTCTGCAAACCTTAATTTTGATGATGATGATGGTGGATTTATAATAACCTCATCTTCTTTGGGTAAAATTGGTTTTTTAGTTAAAATTTTAAATTTATTATTAGTATTATCATCATTTGGTTTATTTTTAGTAAATTCTTGATTCCTTTTAGAAGATTCACTCTCATATTTTTTAGGAATATAACCTTCATTATTTAAAAAATCTTTAACTATTCTATCTTCTAATGAATGAAAACTAACAACAACTAATCTACCATTTTCATTTAGATATTTATAACTGTTTTTTAAAGCTTCTTGAAGCTGATGAAGTTCATCATTAATATATATTCTTATAGCTTGGAAACTTTTTGTTGCTGGATCTGTTCTATTTTTCCCATTGCTAAATCCAACCACACCGCGAACTATATTTGCTAATTGTTTTGTAGTTTTGATTTCTTCTTTAACTCTACTATTTATAATCTTTTTAGCAATTTGCTTAGCTTTGTGCTCTTCTCCATAATAAAAAATAACATCCGCTAATAATTCTTGAGAGGCTTTATTAATGAACTCATAAGCTGATGTTTTATTTAAACCCATTTTCATAGATAAATCACCATCATTTTTAAAAGAAAATCCTCTATTAGCATTATCAATTTGCATAGAAGAAAAACCAAGATCCATAACTATCCCATCAATCTTCAAACCTAAAGAACCTAAAATTTCTGGATAATTAGAAAAAGTAGATAAATGAAAGCTGAATCTATATTTATACTGATTTGATAATTCTTCTACAAATGGAAGAACTGTTTCATCTCTATCTATTGCTATTACTTTTGTGTTAGGATTTGATAAAATAAAAGAGCTATATCCACCTGCTCCGAAGGTACAATCTAAATAAATTTTTTGCTCACTAGAGTTTTCTTCTGGTAAATTTAGTGATTCTAAAACTTCTCTAATAAGAACAGGAAAATGAGGACGATTTTTCTTCAAAAAATCTAAATCTATTTGTTTCATAAAACACTCAATAAAATACATTTAATTAGATATTTATAAGATTATAACATAAAAGAATTTTTCATATAAAATTTTTGTCAGATAGCCTATAAGCCGGGTTCTGTTCGTAAGTAAACTTACTTGGTAATTATTTATCTGGGATTATTGTTACCAACAACCTCATGCGACCCACCATAATATAGACCTCAGAAACAAAGGCTGTTAAACCTAATAAATTAGATTTAACTCTATTTAACTTGGTCTTGCTCCAAAGAAGGTTTGCCTTGCCTTTTCTGTTACCAAAAAAGCGGTGAGCTCTTACCTCACCGTTTCACCCTTGCCTTAATATATAAATATAAAAAGGCGGTTTATTTTCTGTTGCACTTTCTCTTAGGTTGCCCTAGCTGGCCATTAACCAGTCTTTCGTTTCTGTGGAGCCCGGACTTTCCTCTACTAAATTAAATCTAGCAGTAATTACCCAGCTATCTGACTACATAAAACTATCTTATATACTGCAATATGTCAATTAAGTAAATTTTTTGCTAGTTATATATAATATATCTAGCATTACTACTTTGATTTCGCTTTCACTTAGTCCCAGCTCTAACCCTAATTTCATATATTCTTCTAGATTATCTAATATATTTATATTCCTATTACGAGATTCTATTTCTAATTTATCTATTTTATTTAATGTTATATAGGTACTCCAAAAAATCGTAGTGCTTCCATCTTGGGTTGCATCATACATCATTCTAAACTGTTTATTTGATATAAATACTAAAATACTTTATTAAAAGAATGGGACTATTAACTTTTCTACAATCATCTCTGTAAAACCAACTATAATTATCAGCACACAAAAATATATTACAGGAAAGACTATATGAACTGCTATTAGCAATATACCTGCTAAATTTACTAGTTTATTTGATTTTATCTCAAAAATATGATATATGTAAACCCTCTAACATAGATAGATAGATATAGGTATCACAGTATCATATATAATAAAATTATAATTTTCTCCTCTTATATTAAAAAAAGGTAAATCAACAAACAATTAATAACCGTAGAAACTAATAAAAATTTCCACATAGCTACTTTTTTTAGTCTATCTATAATCTTTCTCATGAATCAATATGCACAAAACCCAAAAAATTACCCCACATCATGTAAAATAAAATTGTTACTATTAATGAAACTGCAATAAAAGGTAAGTTAATTAACATACATATTATGCTATTAAATATACTTTTTATGAAAGTTAATTTTGAATGCTTTTTTATATAATAATATGCTCCAAACCCTTGTATTCCTATATATATCATACTTAGAATAAGTAGAACTAGGATCATATTTTTTTATATAATAATCTAATTATTAAGTGTATATAACAAAAAATAAATAAATTAATTAATTAATTAATTATAAAAAAATATTTTTTATATTGTTCACTTATACCAAGTTTTATCTTTTTAAAGTGCCATTCAATTAAAGTCATATTAATCACAAACAAAAAAAACATAACTATAAACCAACCTAATATTGAACTAAGAATTATAAAAAATCCTCCTTTAATATTTAAATTCCCTCCTGATATCAGATTTGCAGACGATAATCCATATAAATCATATGTTATTTCTTTCTCTTTTAAAGTTTCATAAGTGTAATAATACCAATGGTTGTTACTGTCTTCATAGTAATCATAATCTACTAACTTATCTTTATAAATTGTTTTCCAACTACCAACATGCTCATCAAAATCCCACCAGCTGATCGTGTTTTCAAAAATATCTGTGTTGATATTTATATCTCCATTCTGAGTTTGAATCTTAGACGAACTATTTAACACATGCTTTGATCTACCTCCGTTAAATCCTTCTATATCTATACCATTTACTCCGTAAATAACTCCTGCACTGCTGTACGAGTTATAGCTATATCCTATTCTTTCGTGTCCTAAATTATTTAAGTAATCTACTTTAAAATTAATATCTTGACCTGCTATAAATCCTCTATTATTTAACTGTAATGTTCTAAAACTTAGAAGTCCTTTTGAAGTTACATTACCTTTTGCTTCTATCTTGCTTTCATTCGCTATTTCTAAACCCATATCTCCTTTTGATGAAATTGTCTTTGTTTTGTTATCATTTTTAGATACATCATTTCCTATTCCAACATAAAGATTATTTGCTACAATATGCATTGTTCCATTAGAACTAAGATTCTCTCCTGCATAAAGATTTATATTATTTACCTCAGCATAAAAGTTTCTGTTTGATCCTATTAAAACTCCTTCTTGTAAATTAAAATCTCCTTGTAATTTCACAAAAAAATCTCCCATTGAAGATATTGAACTTCCTCTTTTTAAATCTAGATCTTTTGAATATATAGATACATCAAATCCTTGTACAATTGCACCATCTTGCAAATAAATATTATCTGAATTAAATTCTAATTTTTTAGAAGATACTATTTTCCCAAAAACATCTAATGTATTAGTAACAAAAATCATATCTCGACTAGATGACATATTAGAATTACTAAAAACATTTACACTGTTACCTTCAATTTTTAAATTTTTACTAGCTGTAATGTTTGATAAAAAATTTAATTCATATTCTTTAAGAAAGATGTTTGATTTTCCTAAAATCTCTCCTTCAAACTTACCAATATCTTTAGTAAATATATTTATATCTCCTCCTGCATTAATGCTTGAATTTTGCAGGGTATATATACTATCAAAATCTAAACTTAAATTAGATAATGATTTTAATTTACCAGAAAAATTTAGCATACTTCCTTCTAAAAATAATCCCGATAAACTAGTAATCTCTGAATTATTTGTAACATAAATATCTGATCCTTTAATATTCATATCGCCTTTAGAGCTCAGCTTTCCGCTAATTATTAAATTACCCGCTGTATCAATTTCTAGTTTTGAGCCACTTGTTGCCATATTAAAATCTATATTTACACCTAAGGACTTATTATGACTCACCAAACGTATGCTATCTCCATACATTCCACTAAATTCTGAGGATGATATTACATAAGATTCTCCTACTATTCCATTAGAAACAGAAGTTCCAGTTGCGTAATTATAATTTTGACCACCCAAACTTATATTAACCTCACGCCCCCTTAGCTGTCCGTTTAGTCTTAAACTTTGTGAAATAATATCTATGCGATTAGCTCGCTCAGCATTTAATCCTCCTCTGCCAATTATAACCTCACCTTTGCTGACATTAATTCCTGAAAAATATCCATTATTTAATACAGCGCTTCCTGTACTTAATACTCCTCTATTGGTATTTAAAAATCCACAGCCATCGCAAACTATACCATTACTATTCAATAGTATTACATCTGCTTTATTACCTGCAACCTCCATGTAAACCATAAGTTCACTACGTTTGCTATGCACTGTATTTACAATTAAATTTGCTGATTTGTTAGGTTCTAATCTAGAATTACCTGCTATCCAACCAGCTAATTCTGTTTGAGATAAATTGCTTGAATTGTTAAAAATTAAGCCCTCTTTACATACATCAAAAGAATCATATTCATTAAAAGATTTTCCTTGAGAATTAACTTTATCTATATTAATAATTGGAATTCCATTAGCTGAATTTAAACTGTTGGTATTAGATCCATTTTTGTTGATAATTGCAATATTGACCGTTGCATAAATTGGATACAGAAGTTGCATTTTAAAAAAAGCAACAAATCCAATATATTTTAATAATAAAGATAGAAATCTTAAAGAAAAAAAAGAAAATTTTTTTATAAAAAAAACACAGCCATATCTCTTTGTAATATTGATTATACTTAAATAAATTTAAACCAATAGAAATAAGAGATGTACACAAGTTACCACTGCTCAAAAATAACCCTAGCTAAACAGCTAACTAAAAAATATTATTACTTTTATTAAATCTTATTAGAATCGGTTACTATATACAAAAAGAAATAACACACAAATATGCAAAAAAAAAAAATAAAAACCCTGGATCAAAAATTAATTAGGGTAAATAAAGATAAAAATAAGCTATTTTAATTAAATATTTATCTTCAATAATTACACTATAATGTTTATTATTTAATATATATTATATCTATAATGCTACAACAATTTTTTATAATCTTTAAAGTAATTATCCATAATTAATATTTTATCTACTAAATAGATGTGTGTGTTTTTGATTTGGGGAACTTTCAATATTTAGTTATCATAATTCTATAATTGATTAAATTTAAAAATTGAGAATTAGTGGTTTTATGAGTTTGATTTTTTATTTATATCATTATCTTAATTTTTTATACAATTAATATAAAAAATCGATAAATATCTTGATATATCTCACTTTATTTTATTATCCTATTTTATATATTTATATATTTCTATTTATTTTTTTAACTAAATTATCATAAATAATCATTTTTTAGAATAAAATTGCTTATAAATGTAAAAAATTATTACATTGTTTTTCCTTTTAAAACCCATAAAAACAAGCACTTCAGGACTAAAACAATCCTAATCACACTCATTCGCACTATAAAAATAACAAAAAAAGTTTTATTAATATAAAATATGTTGACGATCTTTTATAAAATTGTCATACTTAGAGCATGAAATTTGGAAACATTTTGATTCCAATTTCTAATTACTTAATAAAAACTACTTAGTAACTTTAAGTATAGTAAATTAAAAAGTAATTTTTTATTACTAATAATTAATAACGATTTATAAAATAGGAAGCTAATTATGAAAAAAACAATTATAGCATTTGGTGTGTTTATTTTATCTGTGTTCAGTTTTAATTTAATGGCAGATAACGAAAATTCTGTAACTATAGATTTTGGTAAAGATTTCAGTACAACCAAATATAAAACTGAATCCGGAGAAACTTATAAGGCAAAAAGTAATCTTGACTTCGGTATAACATACTTAAGAACATTGGATGTTAATGATGGAGCTTTGTCTGTTGGTTTAAACTATGAAATGCGCAACGCTAAAACAGAAAAAATAAATACTGCTACTAAAGAAAATACTCTTTATGGTGGACCTACAGTTGGTCTTTTTATTGTTGATTATGCCTTTATAAAAACACCTGAATTTACAACATCAGTTGAAATGGGTGCTGGTTTAGGTTATCGTTATATGAAAAGTGTTGATATATCAGGAGATAGTAAAACTAAAGGTTATGTAGTACTTGTTCCTGCTGTTAAAATAGGGATAAACGCTTATTATAACGTTGCTGAACATTTTGCTATCGGTGCTACTGTAGATTATACTTATGCTGGCGCCAATAACTTTAAAGTAGATGATCAAAAAATTAAGGCAAACTCTTCTGGTAACCTATCTACCAATCTTGGATTAAGATTTATGTTCTAATAGTTGTTAGTAGTTTTTGTTATTATAGGGGATATTCTTAGGAATATCCCCTATTTTATATTTCATACATTTTATATATTTTATGAAATTATATACAAAATAAACCGAATTTTTTGTAATGAACTATTTTTAGCAAAATAAGAAAGTACCTATATTACAAATGAATTTTTATACAATATAAATAAGAAATAAGAAATTATTATTTTTAACTAATAGATTAGTAATATATCTTCATATTTATTTTATTTTTTATAATTAAAAATTTGGTAAAAATAAAAGCTATTTTTTAACCATATATATCTTTGAGTTCAATGAATTAGCTCATTACTTTACGATATTAGATATATTTTGAAACACTTTTCATAAATAATAGATAATAAAACATAGAATCTTTCTTTTAATTCTAGTATTATCTTCACTATTCATCATATCATTTTTTACTTTTTATTTGATAAAACGATACAATTGAGTACTTTTCTATAATCAAATAAGTATATCTTTGATAAGAATGAATCTCATTTAAGAGATAAATCATAATTTAAAAATGTACAGATATATTTAATTATCAAGAATTACCTTTAGTTTATCTTTGTAATAATTTAGAAAAAAATTTAGCAATTTGTGTTAATCAAATTATTTCACCAAAAAGTAATATCAAAAAAATTGAAGAAAAGTATAATAAGAATGAATTGGGTAATTTAATTATTTTATGTACCTTGTGACAAATTAAATATATCCAATTACATACTAGATAAATTTAATTATTTTTCTTAATTAGATTCTTTTGGTTTTTGCTTTGGATATTTTATTCTTTGTTAAAAACAAAGTACAAAGTTTTGTTTCATTCTTTCTAACTAATAACCAATATGATTAGATGATAAAAAATTAAAATATAAATTTTTCCTTATATAGATTATTATTTTTAATTGTTTAGATTGTTTATATGTTTTGATTTACAAATTAAATTAGTTAATTATATACATACAATAATAGGCAATTATTATTATGTATCCTAAAATAATTATCTATCTATTTTTTATTTAGATGATTGTATAAAAATTTCTTTATATTATAATTCACTAATCTTATTTTACTAAAAAATAGTTACTTAAAAAGAATAGCTTCTATTTTCTTTTTTTATATTTAAAATTTCTTCATCAGTTATATCTACTATTTTATTTGCTGTTACTAAAAAGTGAGCTACACTTTCCTCTGTTTTATTTTTTAAAGATTGTATATTTTTATTTTTTGTACTCCAATTTTTGTTATATTGTGCTAAAACATGAGCAACTGATAAATTATTATTATCAACAATATACAAGATATTTTCACTTGGATTAAAATCTTCATTAAATTGAGATAAAGAATAAGCAACCGACCAGCCTCTTTTATTATATATGCTTAAAATAGATATATCATCTGTATTCCAAGATTTATTATATTGTGCTAAGTAATGAGCAACTGATAAACCTATATCATCAATAACTCTAAGAATATTGACATCTTTTGTCTGCCATAATCCTGTTTTTGCTAAACAAAAATACTCCTCTTCCTTTTTTGTACTTTTTAATTTACATTCCTTTTTCGCTTTATCTAACAAAGTATCTTTTTTCTTTTCTGCTGGCTTTTTTTGTTGAACAACAACCTCTTTTTGCAAGGTAAGATCATCAATAACAATTTTTTTTCTCTTATCTCCTTTTTGTTATATGGAGCATAACAAAATACTAATAAAATAATAAGAAGAAGAAGAATACTAAATGTTATCAAAAATAATTTTTTCATCACCATCTCTTATTTCTAAAAATGCCTTTATAACTTTATGATTTTTTCGAATATAAATATGATTAATTGGTTGAGCGTAAATAAATGAAAAATTAACTTTACCTTGAGTTTTTAACCCAAAAGCCCATCCCATAAGAACTTTATCGTGTGCTATTTTACCATTATAACCATCAATAGCAGCCCCTGCATCAAATCCGATACTGGCACTAATCTTATTTATATAAGAATTTTCAAAATAAAACACATCAACATTAATATCATTTTGTGTTGTAAAACCACTATTATAATTAGCATAAACACCCTCATATCCTCTTACAACTTCGGAAGATATCACAATAAAATCATTAATAGTATATAGAATATCTGGAGAATATTGAGCAGAGAATTTATTGTTATAAGAAATTCTATTTACAATCGGAACAGATAGATAAAGTGTGAATTTACCTACATCAAACATATTTTGTGGAATTAGGAGATATTGATTATTTTCTCTTGCTTTTTTCTTTAACCCAAACATAGGTTGCCCTCTTGTATAAGTTAAATTTGAATATATTATAAAATTTTGCGAAAAATATTGATATTATAATCCTAAATCTAAATAATATAGTTTATATCCCGCTACTGTTTTTATATCGTCTAAATAGGTATATGTTGTATAGTAATTTGGTCTTATTATAGATTTTAATATATAGCTTTGTCCTCTTGATAATGTTCTTTTGATATCAATTGAAGATGTTAAGGATCCAGTTTGAATATTGTAATCATCTAGCATCATTCTACTAATAGTATTTCTTATATCATAGTTAGCATTAAAGATAATATCCCAATAACCAATTGGAACATAATAAGCAAATCCAAAACTAGCAATTTTATTAGCCATATCATCTGTTTGTAATGTTGTGCTTGTATTTAGGGATAAGTTATCATTCTCTAATAAATGAGCATAATATATACTAACATTTAATTTATGATTAATTTTATTAGGAAAAGAAGGATAATCAATAGAGTTATAGTCGTTATTGTAGCTAACCGATCCACTAAAATGAGATTTTTCTTCTGCTTTTAGTACAAGAATGCTTTCTCCACTATTATTTCCTGGTTTTAAATCCATATTAACAGCAACGGCACCAAACTTATTTAAATTTTCTAAGGCTTGTTCTAAATTGCGAATGTTAATAACTTTTCCTTTCATTCCTAAAAAAGCCATATTTACAACGCGAGATGGCAAAACAGATTTATCATATTCTATTTCTTCTAAAACGCCTTCTTGAATAATAATTTCCAAAGTACCAGTATTCAAGTTTTGTTCTGGAAAATATGGTATAGCTAGAATGTATCCCTTTTTTTGATACATATTAATGATTTCTTCTAGCAAATATTCTTGAGCTATGTTAATTGAAATACATTTATTTAGATATCTATTCGTAATATTTTTGATTAATTTAGAAGATATAACCGTATTGCCTGTAACATTAATTCCCATGAAAGTAAAGCATCTACCTAAATCGTCTTACCTAAAAATGTTAATTTGAGATCCACCAGTAAAAGGAGTAACCTGTTCCATGCTTCTCCTTTGACGTTCAATGTTTTGATCCGTTTGTTGTTTAATGTTAAGATTTGCAATATCATCAGCATATAAAAAAGATAAAAAAAAGATAATAAAACCAACTATTTTAAATAAAATAATCAAATACATTAAAACAACCAATACATTAAATTAAAAATCAGTATAACACACTAGCATATAAATAAAATCTATTTTTAGATAAAACTGGAAACCTATCAAGAAATTTATGGTTATATCTTATATTATTTTTCATAAAAAATACGATATTTAAACATAATTCAGGCTATAAATACAAAACAGTCATATAAAAAATTCAAAGTAAGATATAATTTTTTAGTGATTAATCGCTTAATAAAATTATAAAACAAAGTGATTATATCATTATATTTTTGGCAATCAAAAGAAATTAAAAACAGTTATTTATGCTTATTTCATTAGGATCTAATATAGTTGTATATCTCTATAATAAAATATTACATTCCAAAAATTTGGATTTATTTTATAGTTAATTACTAAAAATAATAAAGAAATTAGGTACTTTAATATTGTAATTTATACATTAAACTATTCTATTTTCTGTATTTATTATAATTTTATTAATAATTTCTAACTTATAGAATAATATGCTATAATCTTATTGAGGATTAATATAAAAATAATAATAAAATAATCTTAATTCACAGAAACAAAACACTTTTAAAGAGTAACTTGAATAGATACTCTTTCTTTTTGACTTCAATTATTGAATTTAAATTTTGTAATTTAACTAATAAAAACCTTAATTTCCAATACTTACAACAATAATAAAAACAAAATTTTCAGTAATAATTTAGGAATATTTTTAACTGAAAATTCTATCTATAATTAAACTTCAATGATATCTTTTAAATGCTGATACTCTTCTCTAACTTTAAAACTAGGACAATCCTTATTCGCATAATCATTATGTCCACTTAGTTTTTTAAGTTGTGGATAACTTAATACTAACTCTTTAATCAATCTATCTATAGATCTCTTTTGTTTTTCTGTACGTGTATCTTTTGCTTTAAAAAAACTATCTATCCCACCTATATAACATATACCTACTGAATTGCTATTACGACCTAATGTATGAGAACCTACCTCAATTATTGAACGACCTTTTTGTATTGTACCATCTAATTTTATTACAAAATGATACCCTATATCTTTCCAATTATTAGGAGGACTTGTATGCCACTTTCTTATATTCTCAACATCAAAATTCTGACCTTCTTTTGTCGCTGAACAATGCAATATTATCTCGTTAAAATTTTTGTTTATCATTACTATTCTCCTTAAAATTAAAGAATACTTTATTTAAAACTTAATTATTACAATTCAGTTTTTATTCTTTTTACTACGATTATTTCCAAAAAGGAAATAGCTAAAAATGAATAAAATATTGATATATACAAGATTTATATAAATATAATCTGTCATTCTACTGAACTTCATGATATATGTAAAAGAACTTTAAAATAAGTTACTTCTTCATTTAGTAGCCTAAAAGAAGAAACTTTTAATATTAATTTATCACAATTAGAAAATAATGGAGATGAAAATTAAGCCAAATTCTTATGTAACTAATCTTTATGTTATAGCAAAAATTGAATGGTTATAAGATTCAAAAAAGAAACATAATAAAAAACGACCTCCTTTATTATTTAAGATTGAATTTTATATCTAACACCAAAGTTGATTTTATATTGAGATCTTAAAGAACCTTTTATATAATTATCTATCTCTTTAACATCATCTTTAGGAATATTTATTAATACATTCGTATTACATTCAACATGATTACCACTTGTGTATAAAAAACTTGCTCTTGAAAATACCATAAAATTATTATTAATATTATATTCTCCATCAACAAAAATAGAATCATGAATTTTTAAATAAGATTTACAATTTGTTATAGTAACCTCTGGTCCTAATGTAACCCCAAGCCTGAATACCATATTTTGAGTTTCTAAAAACTTTGTCATAGCTAAAATATAAGGTACATTATTTTTATAATTGATTGATTTCAAATCTGTATAATTTATACTATGAGAAGTTTGATTATACAAATATCCTGCACCTAAAGATATCATATTCCATCTAGCTTGATATTCTAAGTCAAAATTCATACCACTTATATTTTTATGTTTATTATTTTCTGAATAACTAATAGATACAGAACTACTTTCTTTATTATATTTTTCAATTTGATAATGCTTAGCATTAGAAGAAGTATTGCTATATCCTACCGAAAGACCAACCACATGTTCAATCGCACTTAAATTAAAAGATATTAAGGTTATAAAGCTAGTTAGTAATAGTTTTTTCATTTATATATACCTCGTTTTTTATACCCGTAAATTATATAAAATAAAATTTTTAATTGCATTATTTATTTGATTATAACTTGATTATTATTTCATTATATAATATTGTAATATCAATTCAAAACTCTTTTCCGTCATTGTTTAAGATTACATTTAGTTTTGTTTTTTTATTTATATATGGTAGTACGACAAAGAATAAGCCTTTATTCCGCCAATACTATTATGATTTTTTAACCTCCTATCACCATTAATATTTTAGAATGTTAAATCACTCTTAAATAAGTATGAAATATGTAATTGAATTATAGATGTACAATATAACAATAAATAATTATTAAAAAAGATGATTATATAAATCCTGATTGTTCTATTAAAAATACAATAAATTAACTAATCTAAAACAATTTTCTTATGTATAAATTTTAACCTTTGTTCGCCACCACTTGTAAGAAGGATATTAAACGTAATCCCTTAAAATATTTCGTTACTCCATTTTTTGGTTATAAATATCCAAGTGTTTTTGCAACATCATTAACACAAAAATATGTTCTATCCTTAATACTTAGAGTTCTTACTTGATTATTTTGAAAATTAAAAATTGATAGTTTGTTTTACATACCATTTTCCATTTTGAATTAGAATTGATATTAATAGTAGAACGAGGTTCAAAACTCAGAATTAAATGAGCGGAATTATTTACATATAAAGGCTTATTCTTCTACCTCCTACCTTAATATAAAATGCAAAATAAAGAAATAAAACAAGCGAATGCAATTTTTAAAAACAATAAGAAAGTATTTTTTTCTAACTTGATTCAAAGGTTTTTGACTACCAACAAGTTAGTTACAAAATAATACTTAAGTTATATTCAAATAAATAATGCAATTAGAAATTTTATTTTATATAATTTATCGGTATAAAAAACAAGGTATATATAAATGAAAAAACTGTTACTAACTAGCTTTATAACCTTAATATCTTTCAATTTAAGTGCGCTTGAACATGTTATTGGTATTAGTGGGGGATATTCATTTTCTACTTCAAAAGAAGTGCATATAATGAAAACTAAAAAAAAACATGTTCCTGATACTGTTTCTGATACAACTTCTACTTTTACAAAAGAAAAAATTAATAAAAATATAGGATATAATTTTGATATTGAATATCAATTGAGATTTAATGTATTTAATAATGAAAGAATTAACAATTTTTTTGTATTAGGTATAGGTTATAAAAATGAACAAATTTCTTTTAAGTCAAATTATCGTGATTTTAGTAATTTAAATACTACAATCAATAACCCCTATTTATTAGCAATGGTAACTCCTTTAGATGTAAAAGATTTAAAACTTAGAGGTGGTTTTACTGTTGGTTATGGAATAAATAAATTAGATAATTATAATTTTAATAAAATTACAGCAGATATAATTTTTGATGCTGAGTATAACATTAGTAGTAATTTTATTTTATTTTCAAGATTGAATATAAATATTATAAGTGGAAAAGATGTATCATATGATACAAAATTACTTATAGAAAAAATAAAAGAAGATACAAAAATTGTAGAAAATTATATTAATATGCAACCAAAAGAACAACTATATAGATTAAATTTCGGCATAAGATATAAAATTTAATAAAAAAAATGAGTATATTATAATTTATAGCTACTTAATATCAGCTATAAACTAAATATTAGTTACATAAAAATTTCGTTTAGTTTCATATCCTTTATTTTCTGATTGTGATAAATTTATAATAAAACTATAGAGATAAAGTAAATAAATTTGTATTCTTTATTAATCAAATTACTGAGTTTTCACATAAAAAAGGGTAGTATTTATCTAACCTTCTGTTTTTACTTGGATAGAGCATAAATACTTTTGAGCAAATATTTTTTATAATACCTCTATTTTTTATTTTAACTTATTATAAGCATTGCTATATCTTTTTATTAATTCATTAAATCTAATTTTTTTCTCTGGATTTTTATCATTGTAATAATAATAAATTTCTAGTAGTTTATTTTCAAATTCTAATAACTTAACTTTGATTTCTTCTTTTTGTTCATAAGTTAAATTTCTAGTTTTAGATGGGTGCATTTCTATTAAATCATAAGGAGTAAGTTTATCTTTAGAGTTAACCTCTTCTGTTAGAAGATTAATTGTTTTTACTGGATCTTCATTGATATTGCTTATATATATATAGACGTAATGGTAGATGGTATTTCAAAATTTCTTAAATCTATGTTTGGTACAAATTTATTTTGTTATTTGAATCTTTTATATAACGGTTTTCATTTGTATTTTTCTCAAATAAACAAATAGGGGCAATATCTTTTTGTTTATTAAATTGAATCACTGCTTTTTCTATTTCTTTAGCATCTTCTTTGATATGCTATTGTTTTTTTTGCTATAAAAAGGGAGCTATTAAATTATATTCCCTATATTAACTAATAAAAACTAAGTTGTTTATGTTTATCGTACTTAATTAGTCTTGAAATAAATCTAATAAGTGTCGATGCTTTTTAAGTAAATTTGATCTTTGATGAATATGCTTTAACATATATTTCATATATTTTATTTTGGACTCCATGTCAGTTAATTTATCTAGTGTCATTTTAGCGTATATCTCAATTGCAGAAGATAGTTCCAAAGTCCAATTCATAGATTACTAAACTCCAAACATTCACGATCTTGTTTGTTGAAAATATAACTTCAAGTTTTGCCGATACTTGGTAGGACTTCGCTCATTTACTTTTAAATATTACTTTGTATAAATTAGATTATTTTATGTAAATTATTAACTGTTTATCTCATTTTGTAATGGTATCTTTTTTAATGCACCCATAAAGAAACAAAATAAGCAAATGCAACTTTTAAATGATATAAAGTATTTTTAATTGATATAACACAAATCGGTTTAAAAACCTACACCTTAGTTATGCCCAAAAAAGAGATCCATAATCAAGACATAAAAAAAGAGGACTATATAAGTCCTCCTTGTTCTATTAAAAATAGAACAAATTAACTAATCTAAACCAAACTGCTTATATCTATCATACTTAATTAATCTTGAGTTAAATCTAATAGGTGTGGATGCTTTTTTAAGTTTAACCCCTCTTAGATGAATATGCTTTAACATATCTTTAATAGATTTTATCGTGGATTCCATATCATTTAACTTATCTAATGATATTTTAGCATACATCTCAATTACAGAAGATAGTTCCCAAGTCCAATCCATAGGATACTCTAAACTTCCAAATTTTAAATATTCAGGTTCTTCTTTGTTTATACTATAGCTTCCATTTTTGCGGATACTTGGTAATACTTCACTGGTTACCCAATATTGAAAATTCTCTGCTAAAGGTAATTTTGATTTTAAAATTAAACTATATAATCCTGATTCGTTTATTAGTATTACTTGTTGAGTTTTACGAGCTTTTGATGTGATACGTTGTTTTGGCGTATCAATTGAATCAATAGTATATAGTAAAGTATCTCTTTTAAAAGTATGTTTTCTAACTGCTTCAGCTGGTCTACTATAACCTAAAGATAAAGCAACATCTCGACCCACAAAGTAAATTTTTTCATCTATTGTGATACTTCTTATATTAAAATTATCTTTTGTAAAATTAGTAATATTTTTAGTCATAATTATGCTCCTTCTTACGGGATTAAATATTATATTGATGGGGAGGTTAAGAACTCAGCATAATATGAGCGAGATTATTTACCAAAAATGGCTATTGTATTCTCTGCCCTCCCCACCATAATAAAAATGCACCCATAAAAAAAGAAAACAACTAAATGCAAAATTAAAAATGATAGAAAGTGTTTTTTCTGACATTATGCTAAGGCTTCTTACAACCTACAAGATAATTATAAAACAATAATCACTTTATAGTCAAATAAATAATGCAACTACAGATTGTTAATTAATTTAATAAAAAAATTAATGAAACCTATTTAATTCTGACCGGTTTTTAATCCCCTCTAATTCCATAAAATTAAAAGTATATTTATTATTTAACTTTTCCCAGAACCACAAAAATTCCATTGTATTTATTACTTAAGCAAGTTCCAAGATGTTTTGATATATCACCTAAACATATGCAATTAAAAAATTATAGAAATTGTTTTTCTGACATTATCTTAGGGCTTATTACAACCTACAATATTATTATAAAATAATAATCACTTTATAGTCAAATAAATAATGCAATTAGAAATTGTTAATTAATTTAATAAAAACATTAATGAAACATCTTCAATCCTGATTGATTTTTAATTCTCTTAAATTCCAAATAATTAAAATTATACTTACTATTTAATTTTTCCAAATAAATACAAAGATTCTATTAAATTTTTATTGAGTAACCAACTTTTAACCTTTTTTAATATATCACTGAAACATATGTAATCAAAAAATTATAGAAAAAAAATTTTTTTCTGACATTCTACTAGGAGATATATTACAACCTAAATGATAATTTTTTAAATAATACTTAAGTTATATTCAAATAAATAATGCAATTAGAAATTTTATTTTATATAATTCATTAGGTTAAAAAACTAGGATAGATAAATGAAAAAACTATTATTGATTTTAGGTTTTGCTTTTTTAACGGGTTGTGCTGAATTACGTTCAGTTTATACGTATAATAGCACAATCGGATATTAAATCTTTATCAGAAGCGTTAAAATTTAAAGATAAACTTACTCCTTATGATTTAATAGAAATGGATCCATATAAAACTAGAAATTTAACTTATGAACAATAAGAAGAAATCAAAATTAAGTTATTAGAATTTGAGAATCAACTACCAGAAATTTATTATTCTTACGATGATCAAAATCCAAAGAAAAAAATTATATTTAATGATATAATAAAATTATATAATACTTATTATTATAAGTTAAAATAAAAAATTAAAACCACTCAATATCTGCAATAATATACAAATTTGTAGCCTAAGAATTAGGTTTTGTTCTACTTCATACATAAGTTAAAATAACTATTACTATCAGTAATCCAATAAAAACATGACTTCAATATATCACTAAAAATATCAAATATAATACATATAATATAAACAATTAAAATTAGTTGTAAAAATAGAATGATTATAGTATAATCAGAAGTAATATACTATTTTAGTATGATATAAGATTATAAAAAAAAGGAAGTATAAATGAAAAAACTATTATTGGTTTTAGGAATAGGTTTAATATCTTTAAATTCTTATGCTTTTGAACAAGTTATAGGATTAAGTGGTGGATATACGTATACTAAATCAGATTTTGCACATTCTATCTTAAGTAAATATGATAATCCAGCCTATCCTAACAATCCTATGGTTCCAAAAATAGAAAAATTATATGCTAATGATAGGTCTGATAATGGACAAGGTTATAACTTAAACTTAGAATATCAAATAAAATTTGATGCTTATGATATATCAAACTTATTTACAGCAGGTGTTGGGTATACAAATGAAAACATTAAAGTAAAAAATAAATACCAAGATATGAACAATATTGATTATAAAATGAATGAAATTTATTTACTAGGTTTAGTAAAACTAGGTCAATACAAAGATTTTTCTCTAAAAACTGGTATTTCAGTAGGACAAGGTTTTTTTAATGTACAATCTTATGATAATTATAATAAAGTTACAACTAATTTACTTATAGATGCTGAATATGGTATAGGTAAAAGCTTTATGATTTTCTCAAGAATTTCTTACTTACTTTCTGGCAACAAAGAATTTAATTATTCAACAAATTTAACTTTTAATGAAGCTGTTGATCACACAAATAATGAAATACTATCTAATGATATTAGACATAAACCAATAGAACAACTTGTAAGAATAAATTTAGGTGTGAGATATAAAATTTAATTTTATAAAATAGTTATTAAATACCCACCTTTTTACAAGCACTCTACATTAGCAATTAGGTATAAATTAGTTGCATAACTATTAGGTTTCCTTGTGTCTCCTTCTATTAAATTAATTTATTACCATTCATTTTAAAAATCCAATCACCTTTAACTACTCATAAGGAAGGACCAGGATAAATTAAATACATTTTATCATTGCCATTATTCTTATTAGGATTTGTAACATCATACATCTCATTACTTATTATAATAGGCGATAATGAAGTTGTATTGAATTTATGAGAATGTTCTTCTTCTGTATAAAAAGACTTTTTAAAAACATCGGTATATCCTAAATAAGTATTATTATTTATTTTTTCTACTATTTTTTGTTGTAACAATTTTTACTTCCTTTTACTTTTATATTTCTCTAACTGCCCTGTAACATAATTGTTATAAATTTCCATGTACCTTTTGTTTATATACATATAATAATTTGCAATGCAATTTTTTTATACTGTTTAGTTTTTATTTTTTTTACTTATTGTTAATAAAAAACTTAACAGTTAACTTAACACTCTTATTAACAGTGTTATTAACAATAAAAAAAGTAAAAAATGATTAATGGATATTATTATCCTATATGATTACTATTTTAGTTGTAATCAAATAGTTATCTAAAATAAAAGGAGATAAAAATGTGGAGTTCTTTATTGGGATTATTAAAACCCCTTATAAATATTAGCAGCGATGTAGCAAAAAATAGATTAATTAATAAGCATACAACAAAAGGAGTATCTTTATTAGTAGTAGTTGGAGTTGCTTTTTTAGGATTAAACGAAGTTCAAGCAAACTTGATAATGAATTTATTAAGTGGTACAAATATTGGATATTTAGATATATGGATACTAGCACTAAATATTGCTTTACTATACATTGGATTCAGAGGTGTAAAACTTATTGCAAGAGCATCTGATTGTATCTTTCAAGAAAAATTACTTAATAAAATTAAGAAAGATAATAAAGAAAAAAATAATGAATAATAATCATATAAAAATAATACTTTCAATAATTAAAAAGAGGTTTAATTACCTCTTTTTTTATTTCTAATATTTTCTTGATGTGTGAAATATTGTAATTATTTCTAATGTATCTTTGTTTATTCTATAAAATATTATACAGTTTTTATTAAATAAAAAAATTCTCTTGTTTTATTTCTTCTTCCTATTTTTGCAATTTCTGGATTGATTTTTATTATCTTAATACAAGTACAAGTATTTACTCTGGTTACTAACTTATCAAAAAATTCTTTATAATCAACTATTTTCATTATGACCTTTCTATCTTTAGGCATGTCTAATTACAATATTCTAGTATTATAATTGCAATACGAAAACAATAGATAATCAAAACTATTAAAACGGATACTATTTTGTTGTGTATATTTGTATATTTGATAACCAATTAAACATAAGCTCAGCATCTTTTTGGAGATTATAAGTTGCCTTGATATAGGGTTCATTCTTTTCATCTCTTTGTGTGAATAATAAGTAAGGAATTCCATGTTTTTTGTATTTAGCTATTAATTTTTTTTGTTCTTTTGAGAGTGGAGAACTACCAGATTTACACTCAACAAATACTGTATCGGCACTTCTTAGAGTTATTGAATAATCTAAATCGCCCTTTAGATAAACAATCTTTTTTATTAAATCAAAACGATTAATATTAACTAAGGTTTTTACAATTTCATTAGAATGTTTTCTAAAACAAACAATCGGACTATCTTTCATGCTTTGTACTCGTTTTAAAACCTGTATGAAATATTGTTCAAAAGTATCACCCTTCCTCTTGGCTTGCGATCCTATAAATTTCTTATTTAATGGTAAATAGTTTTTTCTTGGAATACTTAATATCGTTTCTTTGTTAAAAATCATCTTCTTCCTCCTCGTCAATTGTTTGATCAACTCTGTTCATATCATAAAAAAATTTACCTCTAATGCCATTATTATCTCTTATATATTCTTCAATCTCTTTAATAGTTGGAAACTCTGAATAAAGATCTATATGTAATGCTTTTATTAAATATTTTTTAGGATAAATTTCTAAATGTTTCTTATATACTTTTTTTATTAGATCTAAAGGTTTTCCATAATTTTTAACTGACACATGCAAATCTTCAATTAATTTGTCTAATAAATCATTTTTTGTTTTGTTAATTTCTTTAAACTTTAGAGATAATTTAATAAGTTTTTCATCATAATCTTTAGGCATAGGAACAAATTTTTCAAAAACTGTCATTTTATCCTCAGCCTGATATCCTTTATAATTCTCTAAATGTGAAATCAAAAGACTTTGTAACTCACTTTTTCTAGCAAAACCAAATACATAAACCTCATCATAAAGACGATAAGATTGTTTAGGTTTATAATTAACTAATCTTTGATGATATTCCACAACAGGGTTATTAAAACACTCTCTAACTTGCTCTATCACTAGATTAAATTCATTAATTCCAACTCTTTTAATAGTTTTATTATTTTTTGTTAAGTTAATATCCATAATTAGCCTCCTTTATATGAGTTTTGATTTGTGTTGCTTTTGCCAAAGCTTTTGAAACAAATCTACATCAGCAATAATTCGTTCTTCAAAAATTTCTCTCTCAGCCCTTGTATCATGCCCTGCATACGTTCCTTTGTAACCTTCTGAGTTAAATGAAGTTGTTTTTTTATTTGCTAAACCTACACTTTCTTCATCTATTTGCTCCCATCTTCTCTCCAAAATCATATTGCTTAACTTATCAATATATCTAGGATGTGTATTTTTAAAATTTTCTTTTATAAGCTCTATTTTATCTAAAGCATCTAGTTTCTGCTGATCTGTCAGTTTATGCCAATACTTCTGACAAGTTTCTTCTTTTGATCTCTTAGCACTCTTAGGATAGTTATCTCTAAAAAATTCATAAACTAATCTGTCGCTGTCATCTTTAAATGTCGCTGTCGTTCTTTTTCTTTTTTTATTTTCTTTTTTAGAATCTTCTATAACTATTGATTCTATAGTAGTATTAGAATCCTCTAAAACCCTCAAACTCCCTTTTATTGACGCTATGTCGTGTGATTTATCACCTATTATTTCGCTTTTATCATTAAAAATGTCACTTTTTACAGCTTCAAGAACAGCTTTAGTAGATGTAATAACTAGGTTTTTAAGCTTAACAATCTCAGCTTCAAGATTAACTATTTTGTCGCATAATTTGTCGTATTCTCTGTCGCTTAAATGTCGTTTTGACTTCATGATATTGTAGTCAAGTTGTCGTGCATTATTATCACTTGTCACATTTAATATTGTAGATTTCCTCTTACTTGTCGCTATGTCGCATGACTTCTTATTAAGACAGTCTGCAATATAAATATCTAATGAATTATCTTTACGTTTTCTTTGAATTGTTCGGATATTTTTATCCAAAACATTAGCTATAAAACTATTAGGTTTATTAGATAACAATATTACCTCCCTACTTGAACTTATATACATGATTAATACCTTAATTTATTAATCCTTTTTATTTTTAGCATATATAAAAAAGATTCAAACCTTTGGGCTTTGTCTGCTATCCTTTACATTTAGTAAAGTAGTGTTTTAAAGCACTCAACCAATTATCCTAAAAAAATTATCCCTTACTATCCACAACAAGTGTGAATTTTAATTTTTTATTATTTACTTAACCTAAAAAAAATGATATAATCACTCTCATAAAGGATATTAACTACAGCCTAAACTTGCGATTCCTGTAACTTGAAATAATATAAAAAACCCTGTTATCATTATTTAAATACCTCTTCTTTTTTGTTGCTGATGTATATTTTGTTAATCTTGTTGTCTAATAAAAATCTAACTTTAATAATGTTTTTATATTTTTCTTGGAATTTGTTAAATAAATAAGTTTCAAAAGCTTCTTTACTCATTACTATATATACTTGCTTAGATTTTTCATAATTTACATAATCACAAGCTATTCTTACACACTCATCTACTCTTTGTTGTAAACACAAATGACTTAATATATACATTGCTCTTTAAAAATCCTCATTAAATGTATTCTTGTAAAAATCCTTTAATCTCTGCATTTCAAAATCTTTCATTGGTAAACTACCATTTATTTTTCTACTTACTCCTGATAAACTATAATCTCGCTCTCCTTCTCCTTTCATTACTGTGGCTAAAATTTTCAAAGGAATTTGTCTTTGATGCTTTTTATAAACCTCTTGTAATCTCACTAAATCTTGTTTACCTTTTGTTAATGATTTTCCTTTATTCTTGTTACTAAGGATAAAACTATCTGGAGTAACTTTTCCTTCTGTTACTTCGTAGATTTTTTGTAAATGAATAGTCTTCGGTGTCGTCTTACCATTAATCCATTTGGATACAAGAGACCCTGTTTTATCAACATTCATAATTACAGAAAATTCTCTATATGTTAGATTTTTATCTTTTAAAAAATTTTGTAATTCCATATTTAGATTATGCGGAACTTAAGCCCGCAAGTCAATAGGTATTTTTATATGATAAAAAATAATTTGAAAATAATAAGAAAAAATAAGGGTTTAACCCTAAGAAAATTATCTGAATTATCTGGTATTGATAACAGTCATATAGCAAAAATTGAAAATGGTAAAACTAGATTAAACAGCGATTCTCTTAGAATATTAGCAAAAGCTCTTGAGGTAAGCCCTGAAGATTTGATAAGAGATGATTTAATGTTAGAACCTAAAAAAAATTCTAAAACTAAAAGCAATCTAACACTTTTAAGAGAAAAAGCAGGATTAACACAAGTGGAAATAGCTAAAAAATTAGGAAAAACTAAACAGTATATTAGTTTACTAGAAAAAGATGTTAGTAAAATTAACGAATCTATGAAAGAACAATTAGCAGATATTCTTGATGTAAATAAGGAAGAAATCAAAAAAAAATCTGCTGATACAATAGAAAATCAAACTGGTCATAAAAATATAAAATCTAATGATATGATAAACCTGCCTCTTTATGATTATAAACTATCAGCAGGTAAGGGAATATACAGATTAAATAATGCGATTACAGACAAAGATTATACTAAAATACCTGTTAAAATAGAACTTTTAGAAAAAATTACAATATCAAATATTAACAACTTGTGCTTGTTAATTATTGATGGAGATTCCATGAATCCTACCTTTAAAGATGGAGATTTTGCCATTTTAGACATTGGCATTAATGAATTAACATCACAAGGTGGTATATATGCTTTTGATTATGACGATGAATCTTATCTTAAAAGAATTCAGAAAATGCCGAATAAATTAATAATAAAATCAGACAATAGTTCTTATGATAATTGGTACATAGAACTACCACCAAAACACACTCTAAAAATATGGGGAAAAGTTAAAGGTTCTTTCTCTCTTAATAAGATTTAAATTATTTTTGTATATTAGGGTTAATTTTTCATCTAAACGTTCTTCTTTCTCTAAGAAGCACTTATGTAATTTTCATTTTTCTGCTGGTATTAAATTTTTTTGTAAATAATACTACCATGACTTGTAGTATATATGAGGGGTCATTATTTAATTTTTCAATTTTAGTATGAACCCCTTTTAATGTATGATCTACTATTTTATGAAAAGAAGATTCTAATTATTTATCTCCAAGTTTTTTAATTTCTGTTCTAATATCATTTGCTGTTTGTACTTTATTGGTATCTATCAAAAAACTTTATAAGGGGGGGTCTTATAAATCTCTTCTTCATTTATTTTGAAATGCCAAGACTATTAATAATAATTAAAGCATCATTATATGTTTCTTTTAAAGTAGTATTTGGTAAATAATCTAATAACTCATTTGTGCCAAAATTCTCTTTTAATTCATTAAACTGATCTAATATAATGGTATTTTAGCATTTTTACAAATATATATATATTAACATTTTAATTTTTTTGTTATAATTTTAATGTATCGAATATAAAAAAGTAAATCGTTATGGCAAAAAACACACCAACAAAAAAAAGAAGCTAGCAAAGCTGGTAGCAAATTAGATCACACTCTACTTCTAAATCTACAAAAACCAAGGGCTGCTAAGACTCTAAACAAATACCCACAGAGTAAACCAAGTACTTCTAATAAATAAGTATCTATTATATTTCTAACTTACAGCTATATAAACCTTCTCTTTGGTGATTTTACCTAATTTAAGGAGGTTGATTTCATGTTTATCAGTATTTTTTATTACTATACAATCTTTTACTTACCCAATATTAGAAAGATTAGAACCTACAAAAAATATTATTTTATTTTTATTATTATGTATTTATTTTCTGGCTTTTCTTTTGTGGATTCTTTAAAAAAGTAAGAAATTTTGCCATTAAAGTAATTATTCCATTAATTCCTATAGGTTTTTTTGGTTTTAATTCTTCTATCTCTTAATAAAAAACTTTCATTAACTATACTAAAAATCATAACTTATAAACCTTTTGCTTGTATAACTTTATCTCAAATAATCAATTTATCAATTTCCTTATTATATCTTGCTACTCTACTATCATAAATAATGCTTATTTTAATAGGTTCTTTTTTGACTGCAATTATTATCATTTTTTTTCAATCCTTGAGAATCTAATTTGAATCTCTTTAATTTTACTTTTTATTATTTGTAACCCTTATTTTACCTTAGTTTTATATAATTGAATATTTTTTTATTTGACATGCGGGATATAGTTCCGCATAATAGAAGCATAAAAAAACAAGCGAATGCAACTTAAAAATAAATCAGATATAAGACACTAAACAATAAAAAATGAGTCTTCTGATTGAAAATAACAAAAGAGGTAAAAAATGGAAGATAAAACAATAGAAACTAAAAAAACAGAAAGTGATCAAGAGTATATAAACAGACTACAAATGTGGCTCAAAATAGAAGAAGCAAAAAGGAGTATTGGTACTGTTAATTTTAGCAAACAAGAACAAGAAAAATAATAATGGAAACAATAATTATATTACTGATGTTCTAGATAATATTTGCACTTAAAGAAAAGAAAAACAAAAGGTAAGACAATGTGTGAAACATGTTATAACGGAAGACCGAGTCCAATAGTTAGAGAAATAGGAACAATCAAAAAAGAAATAACATTTACCGCACCAACAGGAGATCATGTAAACTACTGCGTTGATTGTTATAATCATGAGTTTGAACATTTTGAAAACTTTTACTGTGAAGAATGTAATCAGTTTCACAATAGATCTGAAATAAATCACGAAGAAGTAAGTAGCAAGTACCTGTGTAATGCTTGTTATTATGAATTTTGCAAAATTAATTGTTATAAAGGTATTTGGGAGGATTAAAATGATAACAAAAAACTTAATATTAGAGTATGTACAAAGTTTTTTATAAAAAGATCTAACAACACTATTAACTAGTAATTTTATTTTAGAAAACATAGAAATAGAATATTTAGAACTAACAGAAATAGAATATTTAGAACTAACAGAAATAGAATATGCGGTATTACATGCTAAATTGACTCTTGCTTTTATAACTGTTTTAGAAGAAGAAGCCAAAACTGTTATCAGAGAGTTTTATGATAAAAAAACTTGTTCTTGATGAGTTGTAATAAAAATAGAAAATAACAATGAAATATGCCCATTTATGGGTTAATGATTTTAAGAATAGATATTAAAAAATATCACGAGTAATAAGAAAATTATAATAACCATACAAACAAGTAAGTGTCTATTGTTTTATGTTTTTTATGTACTTAAAAAACTCAAAAAGATAAAACAAAAAAAGGCTTTAAAAGTTTGATTATAAAGTACTATCTCAGGAAAAAACTAGGCAAAACATAACTTCGACATCTTTTGATGGTGCCCGAGGGCGGAATCGAACCACCGACACAAGGATTTTCAGTCCTCCGCTCTACCATCTGAGCTACTCGGGCAAAATTGATTTAACTTACAAAAAAAGCGTTAACACAATAAATCTACTATCAACCAATCACTATATATTTATATATCAAAAATACTTTATTGTCTACTACTTTCTAAAACACAAATAGTTAAGTTTTAAAAAACTATATGATACCTTACTTATATTATTTTATTTACTTTTATAGTTTAGGATTTTTTATTAGAATCTATCTTTACTTTCTTCCATAGAATTTAATTTTTCTAACTCTTCTTCGTTTATATCATCATACTCAACAACAAGAACAGAGTAATTACCAGAAAACCACTTATATAAATCTATAGATTTACATCTTGATGAACAAAAAGGTAGTATTTTAATATCGTTTGATGATTTATTCTTACAAACAGGACACTTTGCCATCATTTTCCTCACTATTTCTATATTAAGAATTTAAAACAATAATTATATACTAAATACTCATAACAAAATCAAATACATCACAAAAACAGCACATTTTTAAAAAATCTTATTATTTCTAATTTTATCTGCTACTAATAAGAATTATGTATAATTACCTCAAATATTATTGATTTTTATTATTTCAATTTAGGTTTCTTAACAGATTCATCAATATTAAAACTAATTGGATATTCTAGTTTAAAATTTAACTCTTCTATATCTTTTGTTGCAATACTTTGTAATTTCGCTAGATACTTAGAATTAATATCTACACTAATTTTACTAATACCATCACTAATTAGCTTTTTAACATCACTAAGCAACATAAACAGCAAATAATCCATATTTTTAGATGATAATAAAGAAAAACTATCTTGATTTTTTTGCCTAGAAATTTCTAATAATCCTAAATTAGAAAATCCTAAAATTGTAGTTTTCGTTTCATCTAAATCAAACAGTTTTTTTGCTAAAGCCATCATATTGTTGCGATATTGTTTATTAGTAATTTTCAATACGTCTATTAAAATTTGCCCACTCAAATTTCTTAATATAATTTGATTAACAATAAATGGCAACATATCCATATTTGCTTGATATATTACATCTTCTTTAGAATGATTCATAGATAATTCACCAGAAAAATTTACATCTATATAATTGAAAGCATCATGTTCGTAAAATATTAAATCTAAATAGTCATTTAATTGTAATCTGTTATCCGATATTTCTTTTAGATATTCTCTTATTTCATAATAATCTAATATATCTTCTTTTTTATCATGAATAGAAATTTTTACATTATATTTAGAAAAAATTTCTTTAATATTAATAGCTTCTTCTATTGAATCCACAATTATTTCATCAGGAAATAACTTAGAATTAGAAAGCATAATATTTTCTACAACATCAAAACTCCAAATTAAACCAACATTTTTTGCCGATTTTACTTCTATCCATTTATTATTAATAGATTTATATTCTAGTATTAAATCATTTAACATGGAATGTTTATAAAGGCTTCTAACAATAAAGCCACAATCAGTTTCTTTATTATAGTTTAATTGTTCTATAATATTTGATCTATCTTGATCTGTTAACTTTTTGCTAAAAATAACATTATGAGAATTAGGTTTGAATCTAATTAAAAAACCATTTATTCCTATATCTTTACTAACAATTGCCAGCTTATTTGGAATAGTTTCTTCTTTTACAACCTGAACAATAATTTTTTCACCAATTTTTAGATTTTCTTTAGATTTTCCTATCTTTAAAAAAGCCTTTTTACTGTTACCTAAATTAACAAAGGCGCCTAATAAAGAAGGTACAATTTCTGAAATTTGAGCAAAATAAATATCATTAACCTTAGGAGATTTACCAATTTTAGATTCAAAAAAAACATTTTGTAAAACATCATTTTTTAAACGAAAAATTGCTTTATAAAAACTCGTAGAAGAAACAACTAACTTAACATTATTATTCATTAATAATTTTTATCTCCAAACAAGATATGTTGTATATTATATTATTACTATAATTGCGTAATTTTTTTCTTATATTAAGATATATTTATATAGCAATTGAATATTGATTACACAATACGCTATCTTATTATTAAAAAATTATAAATATCTTATTTAAGATATATTGTAATTAAAGTTATAGCCCATACCAGTAAGAGTATTATAAACATTAAAAATTGGAAGACCTACAACATTAGAAACCGAACCATTTATTTGTTTAACAAACAGTTCAAACTTGCCTTGTATCGCGTATCCTCCTGATTTTTCTTCCCATTCTTGAGATTTCAAATACCAATTAATTTCATCAATAGATAATCTTTTTAGTGTTATAATTGTTTTAATAACTTTTGTAACTATCTGATTATTAGGTGAAATAATACTAAAAGATGTTAAAACACTATGCTTACCACCACTTAATAAATTTAAAAAATCTCTTGCCTGATTAACATCACTTGGTTTTCCTAAAATAGTTGCACCTTTAATAACAGCCGTATCAGCAGATATTATAAAAGATCCCTCATGTTGTTTTTTTACAACAAGAGCTTTTTCTAATGACACTCTTTTTACATATTCATAAGGTTTTTCATTTTTTTTAGGGGTTTCATCAATATCAGCTGGAATCACTTCATTAGGGATAATTCCTATTTTACCTAATAATTCTAACCTTCTAGGAGAACTTGATGCTAATACAAGTTTTTGTTTATTTATCATTATGCTTTCTTATTTTTATTATCTTCTGGCTTTGGTGTACTATTTTTATCAGTTTTAAATCTATATTCTAGTCTAGCATTAACCATAAAATCTGTTCTTTTTAAGTTAGGAATATCTGTAGGACTAATTCTTACAGTTACTGTATCGTATAATAAAATTCTGATTTTAAATTTTCTCATTTTACCAGCAGTACGAGCTAAAACAACAGCTCCATTAGGTAATTTTACCTTGAATTTAGTATCTGGTAAAATTTCAATAACCTCACCTGTTATTGCAATTCCTTTTTCGTCTTGTTTAATATCTGGTATATCATTCATTAAATATCTACTCCTCTTTTAATGTCAGCACCTAAGCTAAATAAGTTTCCAACTGCATCAACATAACCGCGATCTAAATGATGTAATTGTGTCATTGTAGTTTCCCCTTTTGCCACAAGCCCTGCAATAATTAAACAAAAAGCAGATCTTAAATCAGTGGCTTTTACTTCTGCTGAACATAAATGATCAACACCCTCAACAATTGCTGTCGAATTATCTTTTATAACCGCATTTGCACCCATTCTATTTAATTCTGGAATATGTGTAAATCTATTTTCAAAAATCTTTTCACTAAATACTGATTTTCCATTCGCAACACACATCAAAGCCATAAATGGAGATTGTAAATCTGTAGGAAATAATGGATATGGGGCTGTTGTAATATCTACTGAATTTATAACACCTGTAGATTTAATTTCTATTGAATTAAAACCTAAGCAATTAACATCAGCACCAACTTTCTCTAGTGTTTCTAAAAAATTACCCCAAATATCATAATCAACATTTTCTAAGATAATTTCTCCTTTAGTAGCAATTGTTGCAATTGCATAACTACCAGCTTGAATTCTATCCGCTATAACCCTATGAGTTGTACCATGTAAGGATTCTACTCCTTCAACTTCAATGACAGAAGTACCAGCTCCCTCTATTTTAGCTCCCATTTTAATTAAGCAATTAGCTAAATCTATAATTTCTGGCTCACGTGCAACATTTATTAGCTTAGTTTTCCCTCTTGCTAAAGTAGCCGCCATTAAAACATTTTCGGTAGCACCTACAGATACTTTATTAAAGGTAATTTCTGATCCTATTAAGCCATTAGGAGCATCAGCAATAATATTTCCATGCTCCATTTTAATATTAGCACCCATTTGTTGTAAGGCACTAACATGCAAATCTACTGGTCTAAGACCAATTGAACAACCACCTGGTAAAGGAACTACAGCCTTTTTATACCTAGCTAAAAGGGGACCTAAAATTAAAACAGATGCTCTCATTACACTTACTAAATCATAAGATGCTGAAAAATTAGAAATATTGCTACTATCAAAAGTAACTATATCGTTATTAACTTCTATAGAACATCCCAATTCCTTTAGGATTTCATAAATTACATCCATATCAGAAAGGCTTGGAACATTACTTAGAATAAGTTTTTCTTTAGTTAAAATAGATGATACAACCAAAGGAAGAGCCGAATTTTTTGATCCTGGAACTTTTAGTTTTCCTTTTAATTGCTTTCCACCAATAATTTTGATTTTATCTACATTTTGCATTACTTATATTAATTAACCTTTTAGTTATTATTTTGTTTCGTAATAGAGCCATTAGATATCTCTAATTCTTCTTTTCTATTAATTTTTTGCTTTTTTCTTTTTCTTAAATTCTCCCTTAATGCCTTTGCTATAGCTTCCGCTTTTTCATTTTTAGGAGTTTTTGAATTCTTCATGATACTAAATTTTTACCGAAACTTTACCATCTTAATATAATAATCTCATAATGGTTATTCTAATGTAAAAAAAATATTTTGCAATTATTACTTTTATCTAATATGATAATAAGTGCTAATATATTTGCCATCATAGCTCAGGGGTAGAGCACGTCATTGGTAATGACGGGGTCGCATGTTCAATTCATGCTGGTGGCACCAGTTATCAAATCTTTTATTTTACTATCTTACTAAACAAAAATTCATCCATTTTTTTAATGTAAAAAATTCATAAAAAAAGCAACTATGACCAAAAAAGATGCATTTATTCCACGATCGGAATTAATAAAATTGGTAAATTAGGAATCTTTGAATTGTGTATTAATAACCTAAAATTTTTTTAAATTCAAATTTAATTGATATCTTAAAATACAATATTAAATTAAAAGTCATTTAATTCTTAATTAAAAAAACTAATCTATTCTTCTATAAAAGAGTATATTGATACAATTTGTAAAAAAAAGGGGTAGCTTTATGCTACCCCTTTATCTAATAATTCAATTTTAATTAATTAAAATTTATAAATATAATTAACACCTATAAAATTATCAAATACATTTTGCTTTTTCCCTTTTCCTGAATAAGAAACTGGTTTATCTTCATTAATTACGCCATCTTTAACAACCGTATTATCTATCATATTTGTTTTAATTTTTGAACTCATATAATCTGCACCCCAAAATATAGAAAACACATTGTGTTGATTTAAGTTAATATCAGTCCCAACTTGCATATGATATGATATTCCATCCATCTTATTTTTCATCGTTTGAACACTATAATCACCTCCATCAGCACGAGTACCAGCAGCACCGTCACCCAAAGAGGTAAATTGTCTAGATTTATATTGTGAATATCCTAATCCAGCTTTTACAAATGGTGTTATATATTCTGTTGGTAATGGAAGTTTACCTACTAAATACATAATATAATTATCTGATTTATTAGAATAATTTCTATCAGAAAATTTATTTTCATTTTTTGTTAATTCAGCACTGTAATCTCTTACTAAACCTTGTTTGTAGTTTAATTCAACTGCAAAAAACTTATTAACTTCATATCCTACACCTAAATTTAATAAATGTTTTGCACTTTGGATTCTATTAGGGCTAGATTTTGTAAAATCATACCCATTGTCTTTATCTTCTTTTTTTAATCCTGATTTTTCTTTGAATTTAGTATTATTTAATGATTCGCTTACACCAGCAGTAATATAAAAACCTTTTAAATAATTGTTTTCATTAGCTTTTGCTTGTGTAATATATAGTGATAGTGTAGCTATTAATAATATATAAAATTTACTTTTCATAATTTATTATCCTTATAGTTAAAATATTAATAAAGTATCATCTGTTATAGTACAAAGATTTATTAAATTTAGCAACATTTTGTTGGGTGTATTTCTATAACCCCGTTAATATATCGACTATGACTTACAAAAAAAAGTTTTAGAAGATAATTTTTGGGTAATTAATACATCATAAAAAACTACAAACACCGTAATTTTGATGTAACTTTTCTCAACTATCTCATGATAAAAATTTTTAAACAAAATTGATAGGTTGGGAATCTTTGGATTATGTATTAACCTTTTAGGTTGTGTATTAATAACCTAAAAATTTTTTAAATTCAAATTTAATTGATATCTGAAAATATGAATATCAAATTAAAAGTCATTTAATTCTTAATTAAAAAACTAATCTATTCTTCTATAAAAGAGTATATTGATACAATTTGTAAAAAAAAGGGGTAGCATAAAGCTACCCCTTTATCTAATAATTCAATTTTAATTAATTAAAATTTATAAATATAATTAACACCTATAAAATTATCAAATACATTTTGCTTTTTCCCTTTTCCTGAATAAGAAACTGGTTTATCTTCATTAATTACGCCATCTTTAACAACCGTATTATCTATCATATTTGTTTTAATTTTTGAACTCATATAATCTGCACCCCAAAATATAGAAAACACATTGTGTTGATTTAAGTTAATATCAGTCCCAACTTGCATATGATATGATATTCCATCCATCTTATTTTTCATCGTTTGAACACTATAATCACCTCCATCAGCACGAGTACCAGCAGCACCGTCACCCAAAGAAGTAAATTGTCTAGATTTATATTGTGAATATCCTAATCCAGCTTTTACAAATGGGGTAATATATTCTGTTGGTAATGGAAGTTTACCTACTAAATACATAATATAATTATCTGATTTATTAGAATAATTTCTATCAGAAAATTTATTTTCATTTTTTGTTAATTCAGCACTGTAATCTCTTACTAAACCTTGTTTGTAGTTTAATTCAACTGCAAAAAACTTATTAACTTCATATCCTACACCTAAATTTAATAAATGTTTTGCACTTTGGATTCTATTAGGGCTAGATTTTGTAAAATCATACCCATTGTCTTTATCTTCTTTTTTTAATCCTGATTTTTCTTTGAATTTAGTATTATTTAATGATTCGCTTACACCAGCAGTAATATAAAAACCTTTTAAATAATTGTTTTCATTAGCTTTTGCTTGTGTAATATATAGTGATAGTATAGCTATTAATAATATATAAAATTTACTTTTCATAATTTATTATCCTTATAGTTAAAATATTAATAAAGTATCATCTGTTATATTACAAAGATTTATTAAATTTAGCAACATTTTGTTGGGTGTATTTCTATAACCCCGTTAATATATCGACTATGACTTACAAAAAAAAGTTTTAGAAGATAATTTTTGGGTAATTAATACATCATAAAAAACTACAAACACCGTAATTTTGATGTAACTTTTCTCAACTATCTCATGATAAAAATTTTTAAACAAAATTGATAGGTTGGGAATCTTTGGATTATGTATTAACCTTTTAGGTTGTGTATTAATAACCTAAAAATTTTTTAAATTCAAATTTAATTGATATCTGAAAATATGAATATCAAATTAAAAGTCATTTAATTCTTAATTAAAAAACTAATCTATTCTTCTATAAAAGAGTATATTGATACAATTTGTAAAAAAAAGGGTAGCATAAAGCTACCCTTTATCTAATAATTCAATTTTAATTAATTAAAATTTATAAATATAATTAACACCTATAAAATTATCAAATACATTTTGCTTTTTCCCTTTTCCTGAATAAGAAACTACTTCATCTTTACTAATTACAGCATCTTCAACAAGCCATTTACCTACAGCATTTGTTTTAATTTTGGAACTCATATAATCTGCACCCCAAAATATAGAAAACACATTGTGCTGATTTAAATTAATATCGGTTCCAACTTGCATATGATATGATATTCCATCAATCTTATTTTTCATCGTTTGAACACCATAATCATAATCAAAAGCAGCACGACGAAGCTCCTCAACTTGATCCTCATCCTCATCATACAACTTAACAGAAGTCAAAGATTGTCTAGATTTATGTTGTGAATATCCTAATCCAACTTTTACAAATGGTGTTATATATTCTGTTGGTAATGGAAGTTTACCTACTAAATACATAATATAATTATCTGATTTATTAGAATAATTTTCATTATTTTTACTAATAAAGTAATCTTCATATTTTATTAATTCAGCACTGTAATCCATTAACAAACCATGTTTGTAGTTTAATTCCACCGCAAAAAACTTATTAACTTCATATCCTACACCTAAATTTAATAAATGTTTTGCACTTTGGATCATATTAGGGCTAAAGTTTGCAAGATCATATTTATTTTCTTCTTTTAATGCTGATTTTTCTTCGAATTTAGTATTACTTAATGATTTGCCTACACCAGCAGTAATATAAAAGCCCTTTAAATAATTGTTTTCATTAGCTTTTGCCTGTATATCATATAATGATAGTATAAATATTAACACTACATAAAATTTACTTTTCATAATTATTTAATTATCCTTATCTTTAATACGTTAATAAAGAACCACTCCTTATAGTACAAAGTTTTATTAAATTTAGCAACATTTTACTCAACATATTTTAGGGTACACCTATGTCAAAAGGTTTAAGAAGTAATCTTTGGGTAATTAACACATCATAAAAAAGTACAAATACCGTAATTTTGACGTAACTTTTACTCAACTATCACGTGATAAAAATTTTTAAACAAAAATTGATAGGTTGGTAATCTTTGGATTTTTGTTTAATAATCTCCAATCTTTTTTAAATTCAAATTTAATTTGTATATGAAATGCAATCTTAAATTAAAAGTCAATTATTTCTTAATTAAAAGAACTAATCTATTCTTTTATAAAAGATTATATTGAATCAACTTGTCAAAAAAAAAGGAAGCTTTATACTAGGCTTTCTTTAATAATTTTTAATTAATTAAAATCTATAAATGTAATTAATACCTATAAAATTATCAAATACATGGTGTTTTTTATCTTTTTGTGAAAACTTCCCTATCCCATGATCTACATCTTGATCTACACCTTCATCCACACCTTTATCAACAATGTAATCATATATTATAAGTGTGTTAGGTTTGCCACTCATATAATCTGCACCCCAAAATATAGAAAGTGCATTGTGTTCCGTTAAGTTAATATACGCTCCAATCTGCATATGATACGATATTTCATTCATTTTAGTTTTCACCTTTTGAAAATCAAAATCTACCCTAGGAGAAGGATTATTATGAATTACTGCAACAGAGTTAAGCTCTCTAGCTTTATATTCTGAATATCCTAATCCAGCTTTTACAAATGGGGTAATATATTCTGTTGGTAATGGAAGTTTACCTACTAAATACATAATATAATTATCTGATTTATTATACTCATTTTTAATAGCAATATAATCTTCAGTTTTTATGAATTCATAATCATAAGATCTCAATAAACCATTTTTGTAGTTGAATTCAACCGCAAAAAACTTATTAACTTCATACCCTACACCCAAATTTAATAAATTTTTAGCGCTTTGAATTTTATTAGGCATCAATTCCGGAGTATCATATGGAGTTCGATCTTCATCTAATCCGGATTCTGCTTTAAATTTAGTAATACTTAAAGATTCGCTTATACCAGTAGTAATATAAAAACCTTTTAAATAATTGTTTCGATTAGCTTTTGCTTGTGTAATATAACGTAATGATGCTTTTTCATTAGCTTTTGCTTGTGTAATATAACGTAATGATGCTTTTTCATTAGCTTTTGCTTGTGTAATATAACGTAATGATGCTTTTTCATTAGCTTTTGTTTGTGTAATATATGATGATAGTAGTACTATTAGTAGTAAAAATTTACTTCTCATAATTATTATCCTTATTATTATTATTAATATGATACCATTCTTTATGGTACAGAATTTAATTAAATTTAGCAAGATTGTCATTACAACCTATTATAGGATGTATTTTATAAATCATTTAATAGACATCTATCTATTCCTTAAAATAAAAATCATAAAAAACTACAAACATCTTAAAGTTTAGATCATATAAAAAATATCATATTAATTTTTAACTTTATTTACTTATTTAAAATAATCTTTATAATATTGTTAGGTTTTAAGTTTATTTAAATTAGGAGAATCAAATAATGGACAATTTTTTTGCATCAAAAGATATAAAGCTTATGGCTACTGTCATAGCTGGAGGTTTTATACTTTTATTAATTTATGCAAGTATGCATGCTGTACCTGCTGGACATAAAGGAGTTGAAACTTTGTTTGGTAAAGTTAATGAAAGAGTATTAGATGAAGGATTACATTTTTTAAATCCACTTTCTGAGGTTAATGATATAGACCTAAGAGAGCAAAGAGAAGAAATATCAATGTCTACATACACTAAAGATATCCAGTTAGCTCGATTAAAAATCGTTTTCACTTTTAATCTAAACGGAACTAATGTACAAAAACTATTTAGAACAGTAGGTGTAAGCTATAGAGATAAACTAATTACTCCTATCTTACAAAATGCAGTAAAAGATATTGTAGGTAGATGGGAAGCTGATAAATTAATTGAGAATAGAAATAAAGCCACTGTAGATATGTCTAACTTTTTAACAGATAGTTTAAATAAAGAATTTATTAACTTTGGAAGTTTTTCTTTAATAGAAATAACTTATAGTGAATCATTTGAAAAAAGTATTGAAGAAAAGCAAATAGCTACACAAAATGCTATAAAAGCTAAAAATAACACTGTAAGAATATCTGAAGAAGCCAAACAAAAAGTTATTTCAGCAGAAGCAGAAGCCCAATCTATTAGAATAAGATCTCAAGCTCTAAGCACAAACAAAGGTTTAATAGAGTATGAGGCTATTCAAAAATGGGATGGTAAACTACCAACCTATACAGGAAGTGGGGCTATTCCATTTATAAACATAGATAAAAAATAATATTATTACTATTTATATGTTTCACCTGAACATAATCCCACCAAATATAATTGGTGGGATTATGTTTGTAGTAATTAAATGTAATTGCAGAATTATATTAGCTCTAAAAAGATAGTCATATTATACACATAAGCAATAAAAAAATACTTCATATAAAAAATTCCTTCTTGCTTTTTAGCATAGTTCATTTTCATATTTTATAATATTACATAACAAAAATTGGATTTATTTTATATATTTTTATATATAATTAACAAAAGTTTTAACACTTATGATTTATTTTAGCAATATATCAAAATAACAGGATATGAAAATAACAGGATATGACAATAAAAAATATTTTTATATTTTCCTAATCTCTAGCTATTTAGTACATAAAAATAACTACATAAGCAATACCTAATATTTCAATTGCCTCAATGATTCACTTAAGATAATACTTGTTGATACCGCCAAATTTAAAGACCTTTTACCTTCTTTCATTTTTATTGTTACTTTATTAGATATCAAATCATGAATTTCTTGAGGAACACCTTTACTTTCTTTTCCCATCATAATTATATCATTATCTTTAAAACTAAAATTAGTATAACTACAATCAGTTTTAGTGGTTGCTAATACTAATCTTTTTTGTTGTTTTTGTACATACTTTATAAACTCTTCAAAATTAGAATGTAAAGTATAATCTACAGTATTAAGATAATCCATCCCCGCCCTTTTCATATGAACACCACCAAAAATAAAACCACACGGTTCTATAATATCCACATGAATACCAAAACAATCAGCCATTCTTAAAATAGTTCCTGTATTTTGTGGAATGTCTGGTTCAAATAATGCTAGAGAAATCATAATTTATATCCTATAATGTATTTCATTATATAAAAAGTACACATATCTTTTATAAAAAACAATGATAAATATAAAAAAACTTGATAAACAAAAAGATGTTATAGTAATATTTGGAGCAACCGCATCAGGTAAATCTGAAGTTTCCTTAAAACTAGCTAAAGAAATTAACGGAATTATAATAAATTCTGATAGCTCTCAAATATATAAAGAAGCACCTATTTTATCTAACATTCCTTCTCAAGATGAATTTCAACAAATACCTCATAAACTATTTTCTTATCTTAGTTTAGTAGATGAATCTTCGGTTATAGATTGGTTAACCCTTTGCTCAAAAGAAATAGAACTTTGCAGAGAACAAGAAAAAACTCCCATAATAGTAGGAGGCAGTGGTCTGTACATAAGCTCATTATTATATGGAGTATCTGATATACCCTCTGATAAAATTAACAAACAAAAATCTATAAATTTATATAATGAAATCGGTTATAATAATTTTTTTGATTTAATAAAAAGCATTGATCCTGAATTTATTGCAAAAACGGACGATCCTCAAAGATTAATTAGAGCATACGAGGTATACCTATGTTCTAATAGACCTTTTTCTTCCTTCCAAAACATGAAAAAAAAGAAATATATAAATGCTAACTTTATAAATATATTTATTGATCCTAACAGAGATTTACTATATAAAAAAATCAATGAAAGAACATTGAGTATGTTTGATAAAGGAGCATTAAATGAAGCATCTGAAATTTTTAGTTTAACCACAGATGCATTACACCTAAAAAAAATATTAGGCTTAAAAGATTTATTATCTTATTTTAACGAAGAAATCACTTTGCTAAAAGCAATAGAACTTATTCAACAAAAAACAAGAAACTATGCAAAAAGACAAGTTACTTGGTTTAACCATCAAATTAAAGAAAAAAATATTATAAAACACAATAATGATATTTTTTATAAAAAATAATTATCAAAAAATCTTTAATTTGTTATAATCAACTTGTGTAAGTTTTACATTTAAAAATTTAATACTTCATTATAAGATTCTCTTTGTGGATCTTTTCTGTTGTACTATAAAAAAATTTTATATAACCTTATTAAATTAGAGAAAAATATGTGGAATTTCAGAGATTGGCTTTTTGTTGATATAGCAATAGATCTTGGTACAGCTAATACATTGATATACATCAAAGATGAAGGCATAAAACTAAATGAACCTTCGGTTGTTGCCGTACAAAAAATAGGCAATACTAGTAAAGTTTTAGCAGTTGGAAATGAAGCAAAAAAAATGCTAGGAAGAACAGCAGGAAACATATCCGCAATAAGACCCCTTAGAGACGGAGTGATTGCCGATTTTGAAGTTGCTGAACAAATGATAAAATATTTTATCAAAAGAGTATACAGAAACTCTTACATGAAAAAAGCCTTAATACTGGTTTGTGTACCTTCTGGATCTACCCCTGTAGAAAGAAGAGCAATACAAGATGCAGCTTATAATGCTGGTGGTAATACTGTATATCTAGTGGAAGAGCCTATAGCCGCAGCAATAGGTGCTGATTTACCAATTTTAGATCCAGTTGGATCTATGGTTGTTGATATCGGTGGTGGTACAACAGAAGTTGCGGTTATGTCTCTTGGTGGAATTGTATACTCAAAAAGTGCAAAAATTGCTGGTGATAAAATGGATGAAGATATCATCCAATATGTTAGAAAAAATTACAATATGATGATAGGTGAAACCACATCACAAAGAGTAAAAGAACAAATTGGTTATGCGATTATAACTAATAAAAATCCAGATAATTATGTTACAATTAAAGGATTAGACTTCTTATCTGGTGTTCCTAAAGAAATCACAATTAATGAATTTCATGTTCAAGAAGCCTTAGCAAATAGTGTAAAAGGTATATTAGATATCTGCAAAGATTCATTAGAAAAAACTCCACCTGAATTAGTTGGTGATATAATGGAAAAGGGTATTGTATTAGCTGGTGGTGGAAGTTTGTTAAAAAATTTAGATATATACATATCTCAAGAAACTGGGGTTCCTGTTATTATTGCACCTAATCCTTTAGAATGCGTAGCTCGTGGAACTGGTAAAATGATAGAAAATTTTGATAAGTTCAAAAATATGTTTACTTATTACTAATAATAATGGAATTAATAAAGCTATATAATGTCTATCAAAAACACGAAGCTATATCATATTAATTGGCTTGTATGGATTTTTTTGATGATTACATCCTTAGTTCTTTTAGGATTAAATGCAACATCAAAAGAATTTAATACGGCAATTACTAACTCTATAAAATATAAAGCGACTACTATTAGATATTTTTTTAGTGGAGGAATTTCTGAATATTTTACCGATTTTAGTAATAAATCGAAAATGATAGATCAGTTAAGGCAAGAAAATGCGGAATTAAAAGAAAAATTATCAAATACTTATAGGTTAGAACTAGAGAATAAGTATCTAAATAATAAATTAAACACTCTTAATAATAAAATAAATTTTTTAGATAATAAAAACCTTAACTCAGTTATTACAACAACTATAATCTCGAACTCTTTAGGATCTATTAGTAATAATCTTAGTATAGGGCTTGGAAGAGTTGATGATATTACCACTAACCAATTGGTTATAACTAATAAAGGTATTGTTGGTTATACCTACGATATTAAAAAAAAATCAACAAAAATTCTTAGTATATTGGATAATAATTTTAAAATATCTGGTGTAACCGAAAAAACAAAAGTAAATATTGTTATTTCTGGTAATAGAACTATAACTCCTGATGTAACTTTGTATTCTCAAGGTATACCTATAGAAGAAGGTGAATTGGTATATACTTCAGGTCTTGAAGGTAATTTCCCTGCTTTCATAACAATTGGTAGGATTATAAAAGATACCGAAAAAAAAGATAGTTGGAAAGTTTATCTATTTGAAAACTTAAAAGAACTACATTATGTGTATATTGTGAAATAGAAATGAAAAAAAAGATACAATTTATCTTAGCTAAAATTTTTCCATCCATACTCCTTGTTTTGCTATCTTTCACACAAGGAGTATTTTTTGGATTTATGAATATATTTATTTTTATTCTAGTATATTCTTTAATATTCTACCACTTTATCATGAAAGAAAATTTATTTAATATTTTCGCTGTGGTTTTAAGTGGAATAATATTAGATAGTATTAATGATATTTATTTAGGATTAAATTCTTTCATATTTTTATCTATTTATGCCGTTACAGCTTTTGAAATAAGATATATGAAAGTTAGAGATTTTTTAACAACTTATTTTTTTTATAGTATAAACATAGTACTAACAGCAATTTTTATTCTTATTATATCTATTTTTGTTCATACTAATTTTGTTAGCATGATAGAATTTATCATAATATCTTTACTAATATTTCCTATATTATATAATAGTATTAAACTATATAAAATAATCGCACCTAAGTCTTATGAAAAATATTAATGTTTTTAATAGAAGGGTATTTGTTTTGCTTATCGCAAAAATACTTTTGTTTTGCTTGCTTGTTGTTAGGCTTTTCTATCTTCAAATAAAAGAAGGACTTTATTTCAATGACTTATCAGATAAAAACAGAACAAATTTAGTACCTATTATTCCTAAAAGAGGGTTAATATACGATAATTTTAATGTACCTATAGCCGATAACTTATTTTTATGGGAAGCTCTTTTTATTAAATCTCAAATAGCTCAAAATATTAATTTATTTATAAATAATGTTACTTCGATAATAGTTCTAAGCGACAAAGATAAAGAAAGAATATTAAGTGATTATAAAAACAAACCATCCCATTACCCTATTCTAATAAAACAACATCTATCTCAAAGCGAAATTGCGGCTATTGAAACTTTTTCTTATAACCTACCTGGTATTTTTATAAGACCATTCTACAGAAGAAACTATCCCTACGCTAATACTTTTGCTCATGTTCTTGGTTATACAAGTATAACTAATGATCTCTCTAAAAGTAATAAAGTTCCTAATTGGCAAATTGGTAGGTATGCTCTTGAGCAGGCTCTTGATCCGTTTTTAAAAGGAACTATTGGATATTCTAAATATGAAATTAATGCCTATGGAAATATAATAAGAAAATTAGATCAAAAAACATCTATACCTGGAAATAATATAGCTTTAACCATAGATAAAATTCTTCAAGAAGAAGTATATAAACTTATAAGTCAATATAACAGTGCAAGTGTTATTGTTAGCGAGATTAAAACAGGTAAAATTTTGGCTATGCCTTCTTATCCTAGTTTTGATCCTAATTATTTTACCGAAGGAATTTCACACAAACTATGGTCTGAACTTTTAAATAATGAAAAAGCTCCTTTATCTAATAAGGTACTAATGGGTATGTACCCTCCTGGTTCTACTATTAAACCTATTGTTGCATTACAAGCACTAGAAAAGGGCGTAATAACTCCTGAAAAAACTTTTCATTGTAAAGGATATATTGATATAGGAAAAGATAGATTTCATTGTTGGTCAAGAAAAGGACATGGGGATATAAACTTGTCTCAATCTATATCAAAATCTTGTGATGTATACTACTACAATTTAGCAAGCCTTATTTCAGCACAAGATTTAGAAGAAGTAGCAAGAAATTTTGGACTAGGAGAAAAACACCTTCCTATTTTACATAGTGAATCAAAAGGAAAAACTCTACAATCTGATGATACTAAAACAACCTATGCTGACAAAATAATTGGAGTTATCGGACAAGGTAAGTGGCTAACAACTCCAATTCAATTAAATAAAATGATATCTTTGATTGCTAATGATGGATACGATTTTAATTATACTTTGTTAAAAAATATAGAATATGAAGATAAAGTAGTATACCCAAAACAAACTACAAATAACAGAGTTTTAAACTATAAAAAAGAACATCTTGATTTAATAAAACAAGCTCTTTTTGAAACAACTAATATTCAAGGCAATAGCGGTATGCTAGCAAACACATGGATGGAAAATTGGAAGCTTTCTGGAAAAACAGGTACTTCTCAGGTAAGAAGAATTTCACTTAAAGAAAGAGAAACAGGAGTGTTATCAAACCATATGGTTGAATGGAACAGAAGAGATCATGCTTTATTTGTTGGTTATGTTCCTAGTAATGATCCTATGTATGCAATTTCTGTAGTTATAGAACACGGGGGTAGTGCTTCGATAACAGCTGCTCCTTTAGCTGGAGAAATAGCAAGATTATTAGCTAAAAGACATCCTTTTTATGTGGCAGAAAATGAAAGAATAAATAAAATAATCAATGGTATATCTTAAATATGAATAAAAAATATGTAAATATATTTTATATTACACCTGTTAGTAGAGTTTTATTAGGATTAATAATTACTGTTTGTTTGATAGGATTGGGTATGCAATATAGTGCTGGTGGAGGAAATTTTTATCAGTATGCTTTTTCTTATTTAATAAAATTTATTTTAGGAATCATTATCCTTTTTGTTGTATTTAAACTAGATCTAAAAGTAATATTTTTATTAACAAATTACTTTTATTATTTTACTTTATTTCTACTATTAGTTGTAGAAATATTAGGAGATATAAGACTAGGAGCAAAAAGATGGATAGATCTAGGAATATTTGTGGTTCAACCATCAGAAATAATGAAAATTGCACTTATTTTGATGTTATCAAAATTTTTTCATAGCTTTTCTGTTTCACAAATAGGTAAATTAAGGTTTTATTTAACTCCACTACTGATAACTATTATTCCTTTTTTATTAATATTAAAGCAACCTGATTTGGGTACCGCCTTGTTAATAATATTAATAGCAACATCTTTATTTTTTTTATCTGGATTAAAAATAAGGTACTTCTTATTTATAGGATTATCTCTATTAATTTCATTACCTATTGCTTGGATGAATCTACATAATTATCAAAAAGAAAGAATACTAAATTTTTTAAATCCTGATAGAGACCCATTAGGATCCGGATACCATATAATACAATCAAAAATAGCCATAGGATCAGGAGAGTTAACAGGAAAAGGGTTTCTACAAGGAACACAAGCACAATTAGATTTTCTGCCAGAAAAACATACTGATTTTATTTTTACCTTATTTGCAGAAGAATTTGGATTTTTAGGAGCTCTTACCTTAATAACACTATATACCGCTATTATCATCACAATGATTTTAATCTCATATCGTTGCACTTATGCTTTTGGAAGATATATTATAGCTGGTATTAGTACAATGTTTTTTGTTTATGTTTTTGTAAATATTGGAATGGTAAGTGGTATATTGCCAGTTGTTGGAATCCCTCTTCCTTTAATATCTTTTGGAGGTACATCAATGATAACAATGATGACTGCCTTTGGTCTTATTTTAAATATAGAAAATCATAAAAATTATTCTTAAAAAATATATAAAATTAAGACCGCCTACAATAAAATAAACCTAATTTTATATGTATTTTAATTATGGATTTCAGTCTTACTGTATAATTTATATTAGGAAAAACCTGTTTTATTCTGCATATAAATTCTTTAAAATATAAATATATTTTTTTCACATTTATTAAAGATAAATTCTTTTATTTTTTAATTTATTAAAGTATACTATTTTAATAAGATTTTTTGTATTTAATAGGGGGATAGTATGAAATCAGTTAATGATAGAATTGAAAGATTTTCATTAGTAGGAATTAAACCAGGAGTCTTAACTCCAGATAATGCTTTTGAAACAATTAACGAAAATAGTTTTGCTGGAAAATGGAAAATTATAGTTTATTATCCGAAAGATTTTACATTTGTATGTCCAACTGAAATTGTTGCTTATGATAAATTAGTGCAAGATTTTAACGATAGGGATGCGATCCTTTTAACAGGAAGCACAGATAATGAATTTTGTAAATTAGCTTGGAGAAATACCCACGAAGATTTAAAAAAAACTAACCATTGGCAGTTTGCAGATACTAGCAGAAACGAAAATAGTTTAATAAATCAATTAGGTTATTTTCATGAAGATTCTGGCTGTGCGTTAAGAGTAACTTTAATTATTGATCCTGAAAATGTAATTCAACATGTTACTGTTAATAACTTGAATGTTGGTCGTTCCCCTGAGGAAACATTAAGAATATTAGATGCTTTACAAACTGGTGAATTATGTGCTTGTAACAGAAGCCTAGGTGGTGAAACTATTTAATAAGGATAATAAAATATGGCTTGGGTAGAAAAAGTAAAAAAAAATATACCAGATTATGCAAAAGATATTAAATTAAATTTAGATGCTGTAATCAATAGAAGTTCTCTTGATGCTACAGAAGCTAATGGTTGTGCTTTGGCTTGTGCGATAACACTTGGTAATTCTAATCTTGTAAAAATTATTTCTGAAAGTATGGATGATGAATTAAATAAAAATGCAGCTTTAAGTGCTGGTATTATTATGGCACAAAATAATATTTGGTACCCTTATATTGATATGGTAAATGATGCTAACTTAAAGGGATTACCTGCACAATTAAGAATGAATGTTATAGGTAATCATGCTGGAACAACTAAAGAATTATTTGAAGCATATTCTTTAGCGGCATCTATTATTGGAAAATGTCATTTTTGTGTACAAGCCCATTATAAATCACTAAAAGATCTCAATTTTTCTGTAGAAAAATTAAGAGATATAGGAAGAATTGCTTCTGTTATAAACTCTTTGAGTAAACTTAATTGTAATTAACTCTGTTTAGAATGTTTTTATAAATATATTTTGTTTAAGAAATAATAAAAAATAATAATCACAAACCTAGTAATTAAAGTCGGCTAAAAAGAGTTATTTATATTAATCAAATTTGACCTTGTTACTGTTTAAGTGTAGCAGAAAAAATTAAATGGGAATTTGAGACATATAGTGGGAATGGTTTTTGATATTTAGACTACTTTGTTTGTCAAGTTTAAAGTTTTAGAGATAACACCGCAAAATTTTATTCTCCACGAAGTGGCAAGCTTGGTGCTATTGAGCATAAGCGAAATAATATTTTTAGTATCACATCTTTTTTATTATCATATTATTTTAACTTGTATTAGTCTATTTTGAGCTATCTCTTCCTAACCTCGCTCCTGAGAATTCAGTTTACTGCTAAGAACAAATTCGCATTTGTGCAATTTTATAATATTCTTCTAGTAATTCAAATTCTATGAATTCTCTTTTTAGATTATTACATGCTATAACAATAGTTCCTGAACAAATAAATGGATCAACACTATTTGCTTTTTTTTGTTGTCATCTATAACAAGCTTTACACTATTTGTATTGGTTTAACCGTTGCAAATCTTATTCTATTATTAATAATGTAGATAAGTTTATTATTAAAAATAAACCTAAAGCATAATATTGATTGGTCTCTTTGTTAAAAATAACATCTAGACCATTTTTAGAGAATCACTATGAAATTACCCCTCATTTATAGCTTTTTTATCTACTAATCTAAAATGAAACTTAATTCCCTATTTTTCAATGTTTTTATAATAAAAAATAAACTATATAAATCTCCCATTAATTTTTACAAAAAAATAGACACTTTGCTTGAAAATGAATGTTTCTTAGGTTTTTTGTAAAAATTAATTTAGGGACATAAATAACAGGAAAATTATAGTCCTATTACGCTTAATCCCATATAATACCGTGTATTACCACTTTATTTTTACTTACAAGACTTAGTAATCATTACCATTATAAACTGTCCCTTTACATTAAGTTTATGTTTTATTATCTATTTATTAAAATAATAAATCATAATAGTCGGATTTATTTTTTATATAACAATATTAGTATTATTAACTGTATTTTAATTTTTAAAAAAAATTACTTAATTCTATTTAGATAATTGATATAAAAGTAGATTACATTTAGGAAAAAGCAATATTGATTAATATGAAATATATTTTCTAATAAATCGCACAAAAGAACAATTAATATTGACATTAAAAGTAATAAAAAGAAGATTCAAGCTCTAAAAAAAATTCTTCTAAAAAATAGAAATACCTTTATGTCTTATTAATTTTTAGCTGTTATGCTGTTATTTATAATGTATCTATTGATGAAACAAAAAATAATCATTATATATTTTATAACTAGCTAATATCTTAATTTTCAAAAACTATCTGTAAATTTACATTTAGGTTTGTCTCCCTACTTTTAAATTAACATTATGAGAAAATTTCCTTTAATTAAATAATCTAATTGTTTAGCTTTATTAATATCTATTATCCATACCATATTAGTACAAAAAATTACAGGAAAATTTCATTATGAAAGTTTTTTGATATCAATAAAATATTTTTTTACACCATTAGACTAAATAATTTGTGGTTCATATTATAATTCTATGTCTATTCAATACTAAAAATACCTTTATAATCTGATTCAGTCCTTCAACTAAATCTTCTAGATAAGAATGAATTTATAATTAAATACAATAATAATATTTCATTAAAATATAAAAAATTTATATGTAAAATTAGCTATGACAAAAACAGTTTAACCTCTTATTAAAATAACCCCAATAGATGTTTTATTTATAAAAGTAGGTGGTTAGATCATTGTTTTATTATTTTTATAATGATGAAAATAAGGTTTGTTTTTCTATAATTAGAATAAATTTATATAAATAAAATTATACCAATTTTATGATATTAAAATACAATTTCTTATTTTTACCAGTAAAATTACATCATAAAAAAATTCTACTTATTATAAAGATTATTTTTTTACTATTTTAATAACAGTAATTTCTTCTATATTTATATCATTTATCGCTTGATCAAATTCATCTTTACTAATATCTTTATATAGTGTATTTCTTTTTATAATATCATCAACAGAATATCCTAAAAACTGCATGTTATTTAGATAAGATGATATATTGCTGTTATTAGAAAAATAACGTAAATTATTATCTAACATCCACTCTTTTGCGATAATAATATTGTTAAAATCATAATTACCTTTTTTCAATTCTAGTAAATTATTTTTAACAAGTTCTATAGCTTCATCTGCCTTATCTAGCGAAGTACCTAATGAAATTAGCCAAAAATTAGTAATGCTATCTTGATACAATGAGCTATTTATTGTATATACTAATCCTGTTTCATTTCTTAATTTTTCAAATAATAAGGAATCTGGAATTAAACCCATATAAATATTTAATAAATTAGCATAAGAATATATAGAAGATTTATAATTAGGAGAAGAAAAAGCAATCAAAACCTTGCTTTGTGCAGCACCCTCAAACGGTACAGATATCACTTTGTTTGAAAATTTAGGAGTAATGTAATCCATAAATAAAAAATCTGCATTTCCTTTTGGTAGTTTTAAAGTTATGTTTTTAAATTCTTTTTCCGATTCCTCTAAAGAAATATGCCCGCTAACAGCAATATAGATATTTTTTTTTGTAATAATTTTTTCTTTAAAATCTTTTAGAATTTTTTGATTGAATTTATTAATCGTACTAGGATCTCCTTCTATTTCTCTGAAATAATCATGTTCTCCAAACAATTCTTTTCTTAAGGACTTTGATATAATATAGTCTGGTTGGCTAGATTTAATATTGTATGAAGAAATAATACTACTCTTAGTAACTTCTATTTCGTGATTACCTAAATTTGGTTCATTTAAAATCAATCTTAATAAGTTAAAAGCTTTATCTTTATAATAACTTAGTGTTGTTAATTTAATAGATATACTATCTCTACTTACTTGTGTTGAAATTTTTATGGAATATTCTTCTAGCATTTTATTAAATTCAGCAATAGAATATCCACCAGCTGAAATCACCATAGATTCTACTAAAAAATTAGTCAATCCTTCATACCCCTTGGGATCTAAAGATGATCCACCTTTAAACCTAATATCCATAGAAATAATATTATTTTCATTATTTTCATACAATAATATATTATCTATACCGTTAATTTTTGGATATTGCACTTTATTTAAAAAGGTTTCAACTGTAAGCTGAGAAGATTTATCAATATCAACTTCTTTTTTATATAATAAAATAATAGCTATAAATAATAATCCAATAAAAACTACAACATACATAATGATTAATTTTTTATTCGATTGTTTTTTATTCATTTTAATCAACCCTTAGATATTTTACAAATTTAATTATTTATTTTTAGCAACACCAATCACATAATTAGAGTCTTTTATATATTTTTTATATGCCTGCTTAACATCTAATATTTTCACCTTAGAAATATTACTTATTAAATTTTGAGTATCTTCATAAGTCAAACCAGCATTCATATACCTAACTATCATAATTAAATAATCCATATCATTTTCTCTCAATAATTCTAAATTGTCTTTAACTAAATTTACACTCAATTTCAGATCTGCTGAAGAGAATCCTTCTTCCATAGTTTTATTTAAAATAAAATCAAACTCTTTAAGTACATCTTCTGTCTTTTTATTATTAGATGGAATTAGTGAAAAAGAAAAAATGGCACTTCCCTGATTATCTTTACTATAACTAACATCAAAATCTGATAATACCTTTTTTTCTAAAACTAAATATTTATAAATTTTACCAAAATTTGAAGATAATAAATTTTCTAAAACCATTAAAGAATAAGCATCTCTTTTTTCTTCTGATGTATCTGAATTTAAAGATGGAACTAAATAAGATTTCACTATAACTTCTTGATTAATTCTAGGATCTTTGAAATTCACTGTAACATTTGAATTATATTGTTCCTCTATTGATTTTGTTCTCTCTGGTTTTTTTCTTGGTGATTTTACTCTACCATAATAACTGCTAACAAGCTTTTTTACCTCTTTAACATTAACATTGCCAATAATAAATAATTTAGCATTATTAGGTGTGTACCATTTGTTATAAAATTCTTGTAGATCTTTTTTAGTTAATTTATTAAAATCATCCTCCCAGCCTATTATTGTTCTACCATAGTTTGTAGTTGGAAACATATTTTTTCTTAGAGAATCATAAAATGTAGAATAAACATTGTTTTTATACATATTATTTTCTTGATTTACAACTTGCTTTTCATTTTCTACATCTTTTTCATTAAATAACAACCATTTCATACGATCGGCTTCTAGCTTAATAGCTTTTTCAATATGTCTTGCAGGCAAATTAAAATAATAAACAGTTAAATCATAAGAAGTAAAAGCGTTATAATATGCTCCTGTTTCTTTAATAATATTAGAAAAATCCTTTTTAGAATACTTATTAGTACCTAAAAACATTGTGTGCTCTAAATAATGAGCTATTCCTTCTTTAGAAGAGGTTTCTTGCCTTGATCCTATATTGTAAGCAATAACATGTGTAACAATAGGACTGTTAGTTTTTATAATATGAATTTCAAGACCATTTCTTAGAGTAAAAGTTTCGTAATTAGAAGAAAACAAAGTAGCTGTAAAACATAAGAATACTGCCACTATTTTAAATAAAAATTTAATATCTAACATGCTATTAACGATTGTATTTCTTGTATTCTGAAAATTTATCATCTAAAGCCTCTCCTTTATATTCTAAGAAAATTTTATTAATAAAATTTTTGTCTTTATAGGTTATACCAAGAGATTCTTCATCTAATTTTTCTCTAACCTTAGATAAATCTTGATTAGCATTAGCTAACAATAAAAATTTTTCATCGGAATTAGTTAATGTAGTTTTTTTATTTTTTTTAGGAAGAAGAGAATCAGAAATTTGATTCTCAAACAATAAAGATTGCACTCTACTTTGACCCTCTTTTATAAATCTTCTTTCATCAGCAATTTCTTGAGAAGAAAGATAATAAACAGGAGGAAGAGACAAAGGTTGATAAGAGTACATACTAAAAGGATCTAACACTTGTTTACTTACAATAAAGCCACTATTACCACATGATGCGATAAGAACAACAATAAACAACAAAAAGATATTTTTCAAAATAAAGTATATTCTATTAATAAAATTCATGGCTTCCATTTTTTATGATTTTTTACTATACCAACCCATTATAACACTTTTTAAAATAATTAAAGAACAAAAAGTGATAAAACAATCCGCTAAATTAAAAATAGGAAAACTATATTCACCATAAAAAACATGAATATAGTCAATAACTCCTTTATACATTAATCTATCTATTAAATTCCCTATGCTTCCTGATAACAATAAAGATACAACAAGCAATACTTCGATAGATTTAGTTTTATAAAAATCTATAATTAGATATAAAGCTAATAAGCAAGCCAAAAAAGATATAATAGCTATTATTTTATAATCAAGTCCAACTAAAAAACTAAAACTAACCCCTTCATTAATAATATATCTAATTTCTAAAAAAGGTAAAACCTCTATGTATCCAAAATTTAATCCTAAATTAGAAGAAACAAGAATTTTAATAAGTTGATCTGCTAATACTAAAGCTGAAATAAAAAAAACTAAAATAAATTTTTCTACTTTAGAAAGAGATCTAAATAAACTAACCATTTTTTTACCTATCATTTTTATAATTATTTAAAAATATGTTGTAATTCTTAACATACATTTTTAACAATACACAATAAAATAGCTAAGTTGAGTTTTTAATACTATTATATCCAAACTATAACTTTTTTTAACGTCTTCGTTCATTTATATATTACTTTTTAAATACAACATCACTACATCTAGTACACAAATCATGTGCTTCTAGTTTATCAAAAAACTTCCAACATCTGCTACACTTAGCTCCATCAGACTTTACAAATTCAACAAAAACACCCTCTACATCATTCAAAGAGTATAAATTTTCTTTGTTTACTGTATCTACCAAATTTTTAATTATAATATTTGATGTAATACAAACATCTGCAAAATTAATATTTTCAATTAATTTCTTATCATCATTTGATACATAGACTATAGGAGAAGCCTCTAATGATGAGCCGATTTCTTTTGATGCTCTTTTTTGTTCTAAACATCCAGTTACCACTTTTCTAATTTTTTTGATTCTCTCCCAAGAATTAAAAATATAATCATTTTGCCAAGTATCTTTTGCTTTTTTAAAATCAAACAAAAATAAAGATCCTAATTCTTTAGAATATCTTTTAGCGTAGGCTTCTTCCATTGTAAAAGGAATAAATGGAGATAACCATTTAAGCATAAAATCAAAAAGAATATTTAAAACGGTTAGTGTTCCTTTGAATGAATCCGAATTTTCATCATCACAATATAGGACATCTTTTTTTATATCAAAATAAAATGCAGATAAATCAGTAAGCATAAAATTAAATAATTTATTAAAAAAAGAATGTATTGCAAAAGTTTCTGTGAATGTTTTTTCATATAAATTGTCTAATTCAAAAATATTATGTAAAACCCATTTATCAATATCTGATAAGCTATCATAAACAACATCTTCTTTATAGTAAGATAAATTAGCAATTAAATATCTTAGAGTATTTCTAATTTTTCTATAAGTTTCTGATTGTTGTGTTAATATTTTTTTACCAAAATGAACATCTTCACTAAAATCTGATGATACCACCCAAAGTCTTAAAATATCTGCTCCAAATTCATTAATAACATCAATTGGAGTAACAATATTTCCTCTAGATTTTGACATTTTATCAGATTTTTCATCTAAAAGAAAACCATGAGTTATAATTTTTTTATAAGGTGCAATACCACCAATCAATAAAGACATAACTAAAGAAGACTGAAACCAACCTCTGTGTTGATCTGATCCTTCTAAATAAACATTAGCAGGAAAAGACATATTTTCTTTTTGTTTTAATACATAGTTATGACTCAAACCAGAATCAACCCAAACATCAACAACATCCATTACAGCAGTATAATCATCAATATTATATTTAGATGTTAAAAATCTTCTTGGATCACCTTCAAACCAAGCATTTGATCCCTGTTTAGCAAAAGCATTTATAATATTTTTAAATACTTCTTCATCTATTAAAGGTAAGTTAGTTTCTTTATGTAAGAAAATCCCTAAAGGCACCCCCCAAGAGCGTTGCCTTGAAATACACCAATCTGGTCTACCTTCTAGCATAGAAGATAATCTATTTTTACCAGTTTTAGGATAAAAATCTACATTATCTAATGATTTAATCGCTTTTTCTCTAAGTCCCTCTTTATCCATAGAAATAAACCATTGCGAGGTTAATCTATAAATTAACGGAGCTTTAGATCTCCATGAGTGAGGATAGGAATGCTTAACTTTTTCATGTAACAATAAAGCATTATTTTTTCTTAAATACTCAATGATTTTAGGATTGACCTTAAATATGTGATCACCCGCAAAAATTGGTGTAGCTTTTATAAATAAACCATCACCTTGCACTAATTCTAATGGAGTTATGTTATATTTTTTACATAAATAAAAATCATCTTCACCATGAGATGGAGCCATATGCACAAGACCAGTCCCAACAGTAGTTTCTACAAAATCTCCCATTAGGGTTGGTACAACTCTATCGTATCCTTCTAAACCAAATAAAGGATGATTTAACTTAAAGCCTTCAAGTCCTACTATTTCATCTATTTTAGTACCCATTACTTTTATTTTTTCAAATAATGATTTAGATAATTCTTTAGCCACAATCAATTTAATTGGATGTTTGATCTCTGAATCATCAAGTGGAATAATATCATAAAGACCATATTCAACATGTTCACCGTAGGCAACAGCTTGGTTAGATGGTAGTGTCCATGGTGTTGTTGTCCATATTGCAATACTTGCATCTAACCACTCTAAAGCATTAGTTCTACCCTCTGGAATCTCAACAACTTTAAAGCTAACATAGACTGTATCTGAATTCTTATCTTGATACTCAACTTCTGCTTCTGCAAGCGCAGTTTGTTCAACGCAAGACCATAAAACAGGTTTTTTTCCTTGATAAAGAATTCCTTCTTTAAGCAAACTTAAAACAGAGGTTACAATTGTTTTTTCTGCTACAAAATCTGTTGTTACATATGGATTATCAAAATCGGCAATAATACCTAATTGTTTAAATTCTTCTCTTTGAATATCTATCCAAGAATGGGCAAAGTTTTTACATTCTTCTCTAAATACTTTAATATCTATCTCTTCTTTTTTTATACCCTGAGCTTTGTATTTTTCTTCTATTTTCCACTCTATAGGTAATCCATGACAATCCCAACCTAATACAAAAGGAGTATAATATCCTCTTGTAATATAAGATTTTACAATGATATCTTTTAAAATTTTATTTAAAGAATGACCCACATGTAAATGCCCATTAGCATAAGGAGGTCCATCATGTAAAATAAATTTTTCGTTGTTTTGATTTTTCTCTAAAATTTTATTATAAATTCCTTGTTCTTTCCAACTTTTTAGAACATTTTGCTCTAAATTATTTAGATTTGCCTTCATTGCAAAATCTGTTTTTGGTAAACGAACCGAAGATTTTATATCTTTTTCCATATTGCTAACCTTATTAAGTTTCTAGTTTTTTAAAATAATCTAATGCTAATTTTTTATCTTTACTAATTTGTTTTTTTAGCTGATCTAGTGATTCAAATTTTTTTTCATCTCTAATAAAATCTATAAATTCTACTTCTATGATTTTATCATATAAATCACCATCAAAATCAAAAATATGAACCTCTAATACTTCTATTTTTTCTTTTGTTGCTGTTGGTCTTAAGCCAAAATTAGACATTGCCCTATATTTTTTGCCTTCTATATAAGCAAATACAATGTATACACCATATTTAGGAGAAACATAGTTATCTATAAATAAATTAGCAGTAGGAAAACCAAGAGTTCTCCCTAATTTATTACCATGAATAACACAAGATTTAATTTTAAAACCATGACCTAGTAAATCATTTGCCAATACTATATTACCTTGATTAATAAATTTTCTAACATTTGAAGAAGAATAAGAAATATTCTCATTATATTTTTCTTCTTTAACACATACATATTTAATTCCGGACCTTAAAGCCATACTAGAGAGAACACCTATATTGCCTGATCTTCCTTTACCGAAATTAAAATTATCTCCTGTAACCATTCCTTTAACATTATATTTTTTAATTAAAATATCAAAAAAAAATTGCTCTGCAGATAAATGATAAATTTCATTAAACGGTAAAGCTATAATAATAGGAACCAATAATTTTTTTAGTAAATTAAACTTTTCTTCCTTAGAGGTTAATAAAAAATTATCATGATTTTTTAGAAACATCCTAGGATGAGGGTCAAAATACATTAATCCCCAATTGTTTTCTAAACCTAATTCTTTAGCTAGATGTTTTGTTTCTTGAATTATTTTTTTGTGTCCCTTGTGTACACCATCAAAATTACCAATAGCTAAAACTAAACCCTCCATAAATCACCTAAGCTAAAGGTTTATATTTTATTCTCTTAGGTTGAGATGCATCAATCCCTAATCTTTTAATTTTATCTTCTTCATAATCTTGGTAGTTACCTTCATTCCAAATAATTTTACTATCACCTTCAAATGCCAAGATATGAGTTGATATTCTATCTAAAAACCATCTATCATGAGATATAACTAAAACACAGCCCGCATACTCTAATATTGCTTCTTCTAATGCACTTAATGTTTCCACATCTAAATCATTTGTTGGTTCATCTAGTAACAAAACATTAGCTCCAGATTTTAACATTTTAGCCAAATGCACCCTGTTTCTCTCACCACCTGATAAAGCCGATATTTTTTTCTGCTGATCAGAACCTTTAAAGTTAAATTGTGCAGTGTAATTTCTACTTGGAAGAGTTCTATTACCCACTGGAATTTGATCCATACCATCTGAAATCTCTTGCCAAACAGTATTGTTATCATTTAAGGAATCTCTGCTTTGATCTACATAACCTAAAACAACAGAATCACCAATTCTAATACTCCCTTTATCTGGTTTTTCTTTACCCGTAAGCATTCTAAACATAGTAGTTTTACCAGCACCATTAGCACCCACAATACCAACAACAGCTCCCCTTGGAATCGTAAAACTTAAACCATCTACTAATAGTCTGTTTTCAAATGCTTTGCTTACATTTTTAACCTCAACAACTATTTCACCAAGTTTAGGTCCTGGAGGAATAATTAAAGCTGATTCATAAACTTTATTTTCGTTTTCTTGAGACAATAAGTTTTCATAAGAACTAATTCTTGCTTTATTTTTAGCTTGTCTAGCCTTTGGAGATTGAGAAACCCACTCAAATTCTTTTTTAAGAGTTTTTTGTCTGGCTGATTCTTCTTTTTCTTCTTGTGCCAGTCTTTTTTGTTTTTGTTGTAACCATGATGAATAATTTCCTTCATAAGGATGTCCTTCAGCTCTTTCTAACTCTAAAATCCAGTTAGTGATATTATCTAAGAAATATCTATCATGGGTAATTACTAAAACCATTCCTTTGTATTCTTTTAGATATCGCTCTAACCAAGCAACAGATTCAGCATCTAAATGGTTTGTTGGTTCATCTAGTAATAAAATATCTGGTTTTTCTAGTAATAATTTACATAAAGCTACTCTTCTTTTTTCACCACCTGATAACATTTTGATGCTAGAATCACTAGGGGGACATCTTAAAGCATCCATAGCCATATCTATTTGTCGCTCAAGATCCCAAGCATCTTTAGCATCTATTTGATTTTGCAAATGACCTTGTATCTCTAGTAGTTTATCCATTTCAGCATCATCTGTTATATCGGCAAATTTCATGCTTACTTCATTAAACTCATGGATTAAATCTTGGATATCTTTTACAGATTCCATAATATTTTCTTTAACCGTTAAATTTTCATTTAAGTGTGGTTCTTGTGCTAGATAGCCAATTTTAATACCATCTCTAACCCAAATTTCTCCTGAATATTCTTTATCAATCCCAGCTACAATTTTCATAAATGTTGATTTACCAGCACCATTGTGTCCTAAAATACCTATTTTAGCATCTTCTATAAACGACAAATATAGTCCTTTTAGTATAGTTTTTCCACCTGGAAAAACCTTTTTTACATCTTTCATTGTTAAAACAAACTGAGCCATAGAAATCCTTTAATTTTCTTATATTATTACAATAATAAGTATATATTTAAGTATATTTTAATTAAAATGTCTATAAATAATTACCTTTTAATACTAATTATTCTATTATTTATGAGGTAATGCTTTTAATATTTTTTCTCTAAGCCAAAACGGTAAAATAGAAATAACATACACCAAAAACTGCATTTTTTTAGGAAAAGAAATATATCCTTTTTTATGTGCAATACCTTTTACCATAATATCTATAGCACTTTTGGTATCCATAAAAAAAGGCATTTTAAATTTATTACTTCTTGTGATATTACTTTCTACAAACCCTGGAAAAATTGTTGTAACATCAATGTTGTAATCAAACATTAATATTCTTAATCCTTCACCATAAGATTTTATTGCAGCCTTAGAACTTGCATAAAAAACAGCACTTGTTAAACCAAAAAAAGCACTCATAGAACTTATTAAAACTATATGACCTTTCTTTCTTTGCTTCATTCTCTCTAATAAAGGATGAACTGTGTTAAAAACACCATACACATTAATATCAAAAACTTCTTTTGCAATATCATTAAAATTTGTATTATCAGAAACCCCAGCAGAAATACCAGCATTTGCTATAACAATATCTATTTTATACAAATCATCCATTTGTAATAAATAATTTTTCATTTCTTCTTCGTCTCTAACATCAATGAGTTTTAACTCTAAAAGGTTAGAATAAGATTCAAGTTTCTTTTTAACATTTTCTAGTTTTTCAGAAGAACGACCCGTAATTATTACCCTACATCCTTGAATAAGATACTTTTCAGCTAAACCATAACCAATACCAGATGTTCCACCTGTTATAAGAATTGTTTTCATGTTTATATCACCTGTAATATTAATGTTTTAAGATATTCTCCCTCACGAAAACCTAAAATCCTACTGTGATCAGAGGATTGTTTAAATTCTGACAATATTTTAACTTTTTTTCCAGATAATAATGATGCCTTTTTTAAAATAAATTGGAAATCTTCCATTTTAATTAACCCAGAACAAGAACTACTAAGCAGTATATCTCCAGAATTCATGCTTGATAAACACTTAGAATTTAACTTAATATAAGCATTTGTAGCATTTTTTAATGCACCTTTATTTTTTGCAAAAGCTGGTGGATCGCAAATAATAATTTTGTTTTCTATTTTTACTAAATCATTATTTTTATTAATATAATCTAAAACATCAGCTTTTAATAAATTATATTTACCTGAAAAACTATCTTTGTTTAATAATAAAATTTTTTCTGATAAATTTAAGGCTTTTTGAGAAATATCAACACTGTAAACTTCAATAGCCCCACCTATTAAAGCAGAAATAGAAAAAGCACCAGAGTACGAAAATAAATTAATAACTGTTTTATTTCTAGAATTGTTTTTAACCCAAGATCTTGCGTCTTTTTGATCTAAGAAATATCCAGTTTTTTGACCATCAAATGGATCAGCAAGCATTGTAATACCATTTTCTAAAAATGGATAATATTCTTTTTTTTCTCCCTGAATTAAGATAGTTTCTTTTATTTCTAATTTTTCGGCTTTTCTTGACTCTGAATCTGACTTTTCCACTATATGAGTAAAATTTAATTTTTTTAAAGTAGAAATTATAAAATCTCTGCATTTTTCCATTCCCATAATAGAAATTTGAAAAACAGCTAAATCACCATAAACATCAATAACTAAACCTGCTAAATAATCAGCATCTGCATTTACTAATCTAAAACCATCCGTTTCTTCTGTTAAAAAAGATTTTTTTATTTTTAATAAATTAGAAATTCTATTAAAAAAGAAATCTTCATTAAAAATATCTTCCTTATTAAAAGATAGAACTCTAAAACTAATACTCTGGTTATGATTATAAAAACCATAGGCTAAAAAATTATTCTCTGCATCAACTATACTTACAATATCCCCTGCTTCTATATTGGAATATTGTTTTTCTAATGCTCCTGAAAACACCCATGGATGACCTAGTTTAATAGGAGATAACCTATCTCCTTTCATAATTATTTTTAACATTACGTAACTCCATTATATCTACATAGGTAAACAAGAAATAATTTTTTTATAAGTAGATGCCTCTTTATGATTATCTATCAAATCATCAAACAAAAAGGCAAATTCTTTTTTGCTATTATTTAGTATTGAATTAATTACTTTCCCTTTGATCCCATGAGTATCCATAATTAGTTTCTCTTCACCTAACCATAAATCATGTTGTTTTAACCAAGAAGCACTAGCCTTTCTATCACACCCTTCTCTTGCCGTAATATAATAAACATCTTGTTTTGAGTTTTGAATAAGCTCTTTCAACAAATGAATTGTAGAATTTTTTAAAGGCTCAATCTTATCAAAACCGTATTCCCTAAGTTTTTTTTCCATCAAAAGATAATATTCTTTTTCATCCTCATAATTGCTTTTTTCAATAAGATACTTTTGTTTTATCTCATTAACAGCACTCATCGTATTACAAATTGTATCATCAAGATCAAAAAAATATAAATACATAAATCCTCAATTTTTAATTACTTCTATCAGAAATATTAGAAATATTTAACTTATATTTCTGCTAGATATTGTATTAATCTATTAAATTACCAACAATAGGTAATTTTTGTAAAACCACTCTACCATGTGGAGAGTTATTCATAGCTGTTGTTCCGTCTATTCCAGCTTTTAAAAAACCTTCCGAAGGAATGTGAACTCCATCTTTCCAGTCTTTATTTGTGAGGTTACATGGTAATCTTAACATCAACAGCAATATATGCTTTCTGACCATTTTTACCATCATAACTTGATAGCCCTTTTAAATCCATATCTTCAGCAAATAAAGATCCTGTTCCTAAAACTGCTAAAATTAATAATGTATATAATTTTTTCATTAAACTCTCCTTACATATTAATATTAATTAATCATATATAAGATTAGTAGTTATTTTCGTAATTATCAATATGATTCACTTGGTATTTTACACAATGCTTGTTATAATTAGTAATATTAATTATATCAAAAATATTTTTTAGGGTAGTGAGTTATGTTTATACTAAATATAGCTATGTTAGTTATAGTTATTGCATTTTTGTATTTTCTACAAATAAAATACATTTCTTTTAACAAAAGAGTTTTCACCGGATTACTTCTAGGTGCTACATTAGGGATATTTCTTCATTATCAATCTGATGTAAACACTGTTAAAAAAACCATAGAAGTTTATAATATATTCGCTAATGGATATGTTAGATTCTTACAAATGTTGATTTACCCTATTATTTGTATCGCGATTCTTTCTGCTATGACAAAAATTGGTGCAAATCAAAATATGAAAAAACCTATTGCTATTATCGTAATAGTTTTACTTGGAACAACTGCAATTTCAGCACTTGTAACAATTGCAACAACTTTAGGATTTGGATTAAATTTAGATTCTATTATTGCTTCAACTTCTGATAATCCTCAAAGATTATCTATTTTAGTAGAAAGACAAACATCTCTATTAGATAAATCTTTTTCTTCTATTTTTACAGATTTTATAACAACAAATCCTTTCTTAGATTTAATAGGCGCTAGACCAAACTCTATTGCTTCTTTAGTTATATTCTTTATTTTTGTAGGATTAGCTTATTTAGGTGTTCTAAAAAAAGACCCAGAAACAGCAGCTAAATTCAAAACTGGTGTTGATGTTATCTATAAAATTGTAATGAGACTTGTGGTTATAGTATTAAGATTAACTCCTTATGGGATTTTTGCTTTATTTGTAAAAATTACAGCAACAAGCTCTTATGAAGATATGATATCTTTGGCTCATTTCCTTATAGTAACTTATGTTTCAATATTGATTATGTTTGTAATTCATTTAATAATGTTAATGTTCTTTGGATTTAACATTGTAATATATCTTAAAAAAATGACTCCTTTATTATTATTTGGTTTTGCTTCAAGATCTTCTGCTGCCTCAATTCCTATGAATATTAAAACACAGACCGATGGTTTTGGCGTTTCTCATAGTATTGCTACAATAGGATCATCTTTTGGTGCAATAATGGGACAAAATGGTTGTGCTGGTATTTATCCTGCACTGCTAGCTGTTGTAATCGCTCCAAGTGTCGGTATAGATCCTTTCTCTATTGGATTTATATTATCTTTAACCGCAATTATAGTTATTAGTTCTTTTGGTATTGCTGGTGTTGGTGGAGGAGCTACTTTTGCTGCTATTGCTGTGTTATCTACATTTAATATGCCTCTTACTCTTGTCGCTTTATTAATAGGAATAGAACCAATTGTTGATATGGCAAGAACCATGCTTAATATTAATGGTTCTACTGTTTCATCTTTAATATCTGCTAAATTAAGTAATAACATAGATATGAATGTTTATAATAATACAAAAACAATTAAGCACACAGAAGATAATATAAATTAGGAAACTAAATTGAAAGTTGTAATTATTGGCGCACAAGGTGGTGGTATGACCGCTGGTGCAAAGCTAAAAAGAAATATTCCAGATGCTGAGGTAATCATATTTGATTGCAGTGAGTATGTTTCTTTTGGAGCTTGTGGTTTACCTTACTTTATTGGAAATTTTTTTAGTGAAGAAAGTCATATGTTTGCAAAAACTGTTAGTGAATTGCAAGAAACAGGTTTAGAAATTTTTATTAAACATGAGGTTATCTCAGTAAATGAAAAATCTCAAACTTTATTAGTAAAAAACATGGAAACCAAACAAGAATTTATACAAAACTACGATAAATTAATAATTGCAACTGGATCTTTATCTCGTGATTATGCAATTTGTAACAACACAAATACTTTTAATGTTAAAACTCTTAAAGATGCAAAAGTATTAAAACAAAAATTATCTACTGGAAGTACCTCCTCTATTTCTATTGTTGGTGCTGGATATATTGGATTAGAATTACTAGAAGCATTTAAGGAATATAAAAGTGTTAAAGAAATAAATATAATAGATATTAAAAACAACATTACTGATAATTTAATTGATTATGATTTTGAAGCTGGTTTAGAACAAGAACTAAAAAAACATGGTATAAAAATTTATTTAACCACTAGTATCAATAATATTGATACTAGGGATAAAATAAAAATTACTGCTACCAATAAAGATAATCAGCCTATTGAAATTAATAGCGATATACTAATAATATCTAAAGGATTTATTCCTAATACTAAATTTTTAGAAAACATACCTTTTGAAAAATTAGAAAACGGAGCTATTTTGATAAATAAGGTTGGTGAAACTAATATAAAAAACATCTATGCACTTGGTGATTGTGCTTCTATATATCATAAAATTATTAAAAAAGATGTTTATGTTCCATTAGCAACAATAGCTAACAAAATGGCTAGGGTTATTGCTGATCATATTGCTGGAATACCTTCAAGATTTATTGGTACATTAGGTTCTTCATGCTTAAAAGTGTTAAATTTAGAAATAGGGAAAACAGGAATAACCGAATTTGAAGCTAAAAGGTATAAAATTCCTTATAATAAAACTTTTGTACAAGATTATAACCATACTAATTATTATCCTAATAATTCTAAATTATTTATGAAGGTTCTTACTGATCCTGATTCTCATAAAATTATTGGAGCTCAAATTATGGGTAAAAATAATACACTACTTAGGCTTCATGCTTTATCCCTAGCTGTAGAAACAGGGTTACATATAGAAGATTTAGGAATGTTAGATTTTGCTTATGCTCCTCCCTTCACAAGAACTTGGGAAGCACTTAATATATTAGGTAATGTTGCATCTTCTCATAGTAAAAAGAAAATTGAAAATAAAGAAAAAAACTTTTAAATACTTAGCTCGATAATTAGTTTTTGTTGATGATCATATTCTCATAATCTCTCAAGGTTTATTGTTGCTTTGAACTCATGTTGCTTGAAAGATTTAGATTTAAAAATCTGTAAAAACAGGAATAAAATAGTTTGAAGATAAAAGATATAAATTACTTACAATAAAACTTTGAATTACATATAAAATATCTCTTCTTTACTAAGATATTTCAAGTCAATAATTATGTTATAAAAGAAAAATTAACTATTTTTATAATGATGAGTATATATGTAATTGCCATGTATATTATCTTCAGAAATATTATAATTTAGGTAATTGATAGATTACCCACCTAACAAGTTAAAATGGTTAAAATTATAATTGTTTTGTATTATTTAAATACATTTTCTTATCTTGACATAAATGTTATATCAAAAAAAGTTGGCTTTATTTTATATACAATTATCTATTATATTATTTAATAATATATTTATCATTGGAAAAATATATTATTAATAATCCTTTTTTTATTAAGGTATTTTTCCATAATTGTTTATATGAAAATATAGAAAAAACAAACAATAAAATGATTCTTTATTGCAATATTATCAATTAACTATTAGACTGAAAAACAATTATTAAGATTAAAAGCAATCATTTAAAGGAAAATTCTACTTATTTTATTGTGTTACAAATCTTATTAACAAAATGTTCATTATAAAAATTAGATTTTTATATTCTATATTCTTTATAAAAAAACCAATTAATTTTACCAAAAGCTTGGCAAATCAAATTACAGCTTTAAGTTGAAAAATATCTAGTTATCCAATAACAAAAAAAGATGAGTAATGCTTTTAGGCACTACTCAAATGCAAAATTTTTTTATTGTTATAAGTAATAGTAACATAGATTTTTTATAAAATAAAATAGATTCTTATAGAATTAAATATAAATAATGAATTTATTTTTCTACTAAAAGTAGAATTAATTATTGCTTATTTATAAATTAAAAAAAATAGTCCTATAACTAAAAAAGTAATTTTTATAAAGTACATAATTACAGTAATCAAATAAAATTAATCATAATAAATATAACTTATTGGATTTATGATCTCAAATCATCTAAAAGATAAATAATTTATGTATTTTTCTTATAAGACATAAAGCTATATATTACAACTAACTCAGCTATCAGAGATTATATAACACATAATAAAATCTTTTTGCATATACGAAGTATTTATATAAAAAATAAAGTCAATTTTTATAAAATGCATAAGATAATTACTATTAAGAAAATAAATTTAATATAACTAACTATTTTATTAGTTTATATGATTATATTTTTGTTTTAATCTGATAAGAATAGAAAGAACATCCTAAAAATTTAAACCTCTTAAAAGAAATAATTTATATAAATAAAATACTGCTTACTTCGTTACATTAAACTGTATCTTGTTATTTTATTAATTAAAAATATTGTATCATAAAAAATTGGATTTATTTTGTATATAAGTATCTAAACTTAGATAGCTTAGTTTTCTTGGACTTCAAAGCCTGGTTCTTGTTTGATTTTTCTTAAAATAGTTGTTGTTCTGATTTTTTTTATAAAAGGAACTTTGGCAATTTTAGTATTTACAATAAATTTATAATCATACCAATCTTTAACTACCATTTTAATTAAATAGTCGGTATCAACAGACAAAGCATAAATTTCTCTGACTGCTGAAATCTTTGATAATTCTTCTTCAAATTGATCTTTTTCTTTTTCGTTTTCAAAAGCAATAGTAATAGAAGCAAACATGGTAGTATTATATCCAAAAAATTTTTCATCTAAATCAGCATAATAAGACTTAATAATTCCTTGTTCATTCAAAGTTCGTAATCTTCTTAAGCATGGAGATGGAGAAATTCCAACCTGCTCTGAGAGGTCTATATTAGATATTCTTCCATCTTTTTGTAAAATTTTTAAAATTTTAACATCAATATCATCAAGTTTAAAAATTTTTTTTCCCATTAATCAGATACTCATAATTTCTATTTCTTAAGCATTACCGTAATAATTTTTACATAAAAATCCAATTATTAACAATAAAATAATAATAATCAGCAATAAAAATTCTACTATTGATTATGTTTTAGATTATACTACATATTAGGTAGTATAAAAAACAATTTTATTGGTAAAAATATGAAAAATAATGAAATAAAAGATATTATAATAATTGGATCTGGTCCTGCTGGGTATACCGCTAGCATTTATGCTAAAAGAGCAGGATTTAACCCTGTAATTATTCAAGGTCTTCAACCAGGAGGGCAATTAACTCAAACAACTGAAATAGAAAATTTCCCAGGATTTAAGTCTATTACAGGAATTGAATTAATGACAAACATGGAAAACCAAGCCCGTGATCTTGGTGTTGAAATTATTTTTGATGTTATTAAATCTGTAGATTTTTCAAAAAAACCATATACTTTAAATGGAGAGTCTCAATCTTATTTAACAAAAAGCGTTATAATTTGTACTGGATCTTCCGCGAAATATTTAGGAGTAAAAGGCGAAGATACATTTAAGGGATTTGGTGTATCTGCTTGTGCTACATGTGATGGCTTCTTTTTTAAAAATCAAGATGTGGCTATAGTTGGAGGTGGTAATACTGCTTTAGGTGATGCTTTATATCTCTCTTCTATTGCAAAAAAAGTATACTTAATTCATAGAAAAAATTCATTTAAAGGAGATAAAATATTACAAAATAAAGTTTTAGATTTACCAAATATTGAAATTATTTATAACAGCGAAATAGAAGAAATATTAGGAAATGAAACTAATAAAACATTAAGTAGTCTTATTATAAAAAATAATAAAACTATGGAAAAAACTACCTTAAAAGTTGATGGATTATTTATAGCCATAGGACACACACCTAATACTAAATTCTTAGGAGATGCAATTGATATTGATGAAGATAATTATATAATTACCAACAAAACAAAAGTATTAAAAAATGGTATTCATATTGAAGGTATTTATTCAGCAGGAGATGTTCAAGAAAAAGTATATAAACAAGCAATAATATCAGCAGGAAGTGGAAGCATAGCAGCTCTTAATGCACAAGAATATTTATTATATTCCGATGATGATGATAGATAGTTAATCCTGCTCATAGGATATATTTATTGTTTAAATACATAAATAATAGGTATTGTTATTATTATTTTACGTAATTAATAAGTAAAATGTACTTATGTTAATTTTGGTAAATTATATAAAATAAAGTAATAATTATATTAAACATCCAACAATCAAAAGTTCCTAAAAAATAATAATATTGGGAAAGTAATTTTATTATTTAGTTTAAAAATAATAATCTACCTATATTTTATTTGTTTGTTTGTGTAAAAAATACTGTTAGTAAGTAATTGCAGATTATATTAAAATAGATTTATTGCCTATTGAATTGTAATAATACCTTTTAATATTTAAATTAATAACTCATCAATGCTAAATTAATAGATGTGATTAATGATTTACCTAGACTAATTGATACTTTTAAACCAAGTAACCAAAATCATATTTTTTTTAATAATTTAGTTAATTAAATGTATATAGACATAATTTTAATATTGTATCGTAATTCTAAGAAATTTAGTTATATCATTACATACCTGATAAAAACTAAAATTTATATAAAAAAATATGATTTGTTATAAATAATATCCATTTAATTATTTCCTCAATAAACAATAATCACTCTATCTTTGCTTAATAATATTAGATAATAATATACATAAAAAACCAAACTCATAAAACCACTAATTCTCAATTTTTAAATTTAATCAATTATAGAATTATGATAACTAAATATTGAAAGTTCCCCAAATCAAAAAAACTTAGATATTTACAGATAAAATATTAATTATAGATAATTACTTTAAAGATTATATAAACTGTCGTAGCCGTATATATTAATATATGATTAACCTTATAGTGTAATTATTGAAGATAAATATTTAATTAAAATAGCTTATTTTTATCTTTATTTACCCTAATTAATTTATTTTGATTAGGGTATTTTTTTGTTTTGGTTTTTTATGTATATTATTACGATCTTCTATTTTTCAACAATTTGATTTTTTATTCCGAAGATGAATATAATTTTATTATATTCATCTTGTTGTATGATAAAAGACTTTAATATTTTTTAACAAAACATCCTATTAAAAAACTAGGAGCATTTCACTATAACTATCTACAAATAATCAGTTATACTACTTATATAAATTTATATTTTCAGAAGCAAGTGCTTCTTTATATGCTAGAATATTATTTTCATAGTTTTTTATAAGTATTTGATCTTCAGTTTTAGATTTTAAATATTCATAACTTTCAATCTTCTTATCAATTGCTGATTTATCCATTTTAGACAAATCAATAATTTGATGATCCGTAGCAATTATTAAATCTTCACCCTCTAGTTTAAATCTTCCATTAAAAATGAAATATCTATTAGATACACGAGATCCATTAAACAAATAAAGAATACCAGCTTTTAGCAAATAAACAAAAATTCTCTCACTCTCATCTGCTGTAATTCCAACATCACCAAAATATCCTGGTAATACTGCCATTTCTATCTTTTCTTGTAAAAGAACACCTTTTTTTGAAACAATTTTTAAATTCAAAGTTGACATCAATATTTACCCAATTTTTTTATACAAAACTAATATTTTACACTTCGCTCACACAATATTACACTAATAATAAAATATAAAATACTTTTATATTAGAAAACAACCAATGGATATGTAAACTAACAAAAATCTAAAATCAATTCAGATATCTTGATTGTTTTCAAACACAATAAATGCAGAAAAAACAAAACTAACATCATAAAAAATAAAATCCCTATAAAATCAACACATCATAATTTTGCAACTAAAAACTTATGTAAAATAAATCATCTTGTTATAACTATAAGTTTTCTTACTTACCTAAATTAAAGATTTTTAGCTTTTTCTTTAACCTCAGCTAAACTACCAACCATAAAAAATGCTTCTTCTGGTATATCGTCTACAACTCCATCACAAATATCTTTAAATCCATTTATAGTATCCTCAATACTTACCAAAATTCCAGGAATACTATTAAATACTTCTGCAACATGGAAAGGTTGAGAGAAGAATCTTTGAATTTTTCTTGCTCTTGATACAGTTAACTTATCTTCATCAGATAACTCGTCCATACCTAATATTGCAATAATATCTTGTAGATCTTTATATTTTTGTAATATTCTTTGTACTTTTAACGCAATCTCATAATGCTCTTCTCCCACAATTTTAGGATCTAAAATTCTCGAGCTAGAAGCTAATGGATCAATAGCTGGATAAATACCTAACGCTGCAATATCTCTAGATAAAACAGTTGTTGCATCTAAATGAGTAAAAGATGTTGCTGGTGCTGGATCTGTTAAATCATCAGCGGGAACATAAATCGCCTGTACTGACGTAATAGATCCTTTAACAGTTGAAGTAATCCGTTCTTGCAAAGCTCCCATTTCACTAGCTAGTGTTGGTTGATATCCAACTGCGGATGGGATACGACCAAGAAGTGCTGATACTTCAGATCCTGCTTGAGTGAAACGAAATATATTATCTACAAAAAATAATACATCTTTACCTTCTTCATCTCTAAAGTATTCTGCTACTGTTAAACCAGTTAATGCCACCCTTGCTCTTGCACCCGGAGATTCATTCATTTGACCAAAAATTAATGCACAACGAGATTTAGTATAATCTCCCATAGTATTAACACCCGATTCCATCATTTCATGATAAAGATCATTACCTTCTCTTGTTCTTTCTCCAACACCTGCAAATACAGAATATCCGCTATGAGCTTTAGCTATATTGTTAATTAGTTCCATAATAACAACTGTTTTACCAACACCTGCACCACCAAACAAGCCAATTTTTCCACCCTTTAGATATGGTAACATTAAATCAATAACTTTAATTCCTGTGAATAATACTTCGGCTTTAGTAGATTGATCTATAAATTCTGGAGCCTCTTTATGAATGGGAGATTTTTTAGATGTTTTAATTTCACCTTGTCCATCAACAGGATCACCTAAAACATTCATAATTCTACCTAAAACCTCATCCCCAACTGGAATAGTAATAGGAGCACCAGTATCGATAACTTCATCGCCTCTTACTAAACCATCGGTTGAGCTCATAGAAATAGTTCTAACTCTACCATCTCCTAAATGGAGAACAACTTCTAAAACTACTTTTTCTGTACTTTTATCTATCTGTAGAGCGTTATGTATTAAGGGCATATCTTTAGCATTTAAAAAATCAACATCAACAATGGGACCCATTACTTGTGCAACCTTTCCTTTTATATGTTCAGTCATAAAAAAAATCTCCAATTAATTTTTATTAGGGTATTTATGTTAATTAATTTTCTTACAGAGCTTCTGACCCTGAAATTATTTCTATCAATTCTTTAGTTATTAAGCTTTGTCTTGTTCTATTATATTCTAAATTGAGAGTTTTTTTTAGTTCTTTAGAATTATCATAAGCACCAGACATTGCATTTAACCTACTTGCATGCTCAGATATAGCACTTAATGTTATTTTATCAAAAATACTAACTGATATATATTGTTTTAATAATTCTTCGGTTAAATAACCAAAATTTTTAGTATCTGTTACAATGTTTTTATTTATCTCTTCATTAATATTTTTAGCTTTATCTTCATTTTTTTCAACTTTTATAGAAATTGGAAAAACAGTTTCAACTAAAATTTCTTGAAGCATTATGTTTTGGCTTTTGGTATAAACAAATTGCACCCTATCTATATTTTCATTTACAATTAAGTTAGAAATATAGTTTGCAGTTTTAGAGATATCTTCTTCAAGATTATGCCTTGGATCTGAACTGATAAATAGATCTAGAATATTATCTTTGTTTAATTTATTAGTGAATTGCAAAGATTTACTACCAATCGGCAATACTAAATAATTAGAATGATTTAATTTTGAAATTTCATTAGAAAATGCTTTAAACACATTGTTATTATAAGAACCACACAAACCTCTATCTGATGTTATGATAACATAAAGAGTTTTTTTATATTCAACATCTTTTTTTGTGATAAACATGTTTTTCATAAAATTAAGATTAGAAGAATTATTTTTTCTTTGCAAATCAAGCAAAGTTTCTAAAATATATTCAGAAATTAAAAAATAATTAGCATTAGAAGAACGAAAAAGTTTTGCAGCAGAAAGCCTAGACGTAGATATAGCTTTCATAGATTGAGTTATTTTTTCTATAACACCAATGTTAGTAATTCTTTTTTTTATATCTCTTAAATTGCTCATTGTTTATTCTACAAGTTTTTAACATAATTTTCGCTGAAATCTTTTAAGAAGTTAGCCATTTGATTCTCGTCTTCTTTAGAAATATCTTTGTTTGTTTCAATATTAATTAAAACAGGAGCAAGGTCTTTTTTGGCACTTAAAAACATTTCTTCTTCAAAACGAATAATTTCACTAATAGGAACAGCATCCAAATAACCCTTACCAACAGCAAACAAAGTTAGTACTTCATGAGATAAAGACATAGGCGTATACTGACCTTGTTTTAATATTTCAGTCCACCTTTTACCTCTTTCTAAAAGTTTTTTAGTAGAAGGATCTAGATCAGAAGCAAATTGAGAAAATTTCATCACTTCTCTATATTGAGCTAATTCTAGTTTAATAGGTCCAGTAACTTTTTTAATTGCTTTTGTTTGTGCAGCACCACCAACCCTACTAACAGAATTACCAACATTAACAGCAGGTCTTATTCCTTGAAAGAAAAGGTCTGTTTCTAAGAAAATTTGTCCATCAGTAATTGATATAACATTTGTTGGAATATAAGCAGAAATATCATTAGCTTGTGTCTCAATAACTGGTATTGCAGTTAAAGATCCACCACCTTTTTCATCACTCATTTGCGCTGCTCTTTCTAAAAGACGGGAATGCAAATAGAAAACATCACCTGGATATGCTTCACGTCCTGGAGGTCTTCTTAATAGTAAACTAACCTGTCTGTAGGCTACTGCTTGCTTAGACAAATCATCATAGAAAATCACAGCATGCATGCCATTATCTCTAAAGTATTCAGCAATAGCACAACCAACATAAGGAGCCATATATTGAACAGTAGCAGGATCACTAGCAGTTGCTGAAATCACACAAGAATATTCCATAGAACCTTGTTCTTCAAGGGTTTGCACTAGTTGTACAACTGTGGATCTTTTTTGTCCTATTGCAACATACACACAGTACATTTTTTCAGATTCTGATTTTGCAGAATCATTAATATTTTTTTGATTTATAATTGAATCAATAATTAAAGCACTTTTACCAGTTTGCCTATCCCCAATAATAAGCTCTCTTTGTCCTCTACCAATTGGAATAAGAGCATCTATAGCTTTGATTCCTATTTGGAATGGCTTATTCACAGATTTTCTGTCAATAATACCAGGAGAAGCAACTTCAACATTTCTTACTATATCAGAAACAATATCACCCTTTCCATCAATAGGATTCCCTAATCCATCTAACACCCTACCAAGAATAGCTTTACCAGTTTTTACTTCTAGTGCTTTATTTAATCTTTTAACTGTATGTCCACTTTCTATATTAGCATCATTACCTAATATAATAATACCAACATTATCTTCTTCTAAGTTGAAACAAACACCTTTTGTCCCATCTTGAAATTCTACAGTTTCACCAACTGCAATATTTTCTAAACCATAAACTTTAGAAACACCATCGCCAACAGATAAAACAACACCAGATTCACTTAAATTTGCACCAAGATCTATTGTTTCAAGTTGTTTTCTTATTACCTCAATAAGCTGATCTTTATGTTGAGTCATTATATTACTCCCTTTGTATCACTCTTAATTTTTTTAATTTTAGAAGCTAGACTATCGTCAATAACTTGATTTTTTACGAATACAACTAAACCACCTAAAACAGACAGATCTATTTTTGTTTCCAAAAAGAAATTATTTCCATATTTTTTTGAAATAACATCTTTAATTTTATTTGTTTGTTCTTCATTAAGAGGAATAACACTACTTATTCTAACCTTAAAATAACCTTTATATAATAGGAACAAAGAATCCCAATTTTTTGCCAAAAGTCCTATAATTCGCATATTTCTTGAAACTAGTAAAAGCATCACAAAATTGTAAACAAGTTTACTAATATCTAAATCTTTTAATATTTGTTTAATAATTTCAGTTTGTCTTACATTTGATAGTACCCTAAATTTTTTACTAAATTCACGATAATCGTCTGTATCTTTTTTAGACAAATAAACAGTAGATAAAAGATTGGATATGATTTTCATATCTTCATTAACCTTATCTAAAGAGTTCTGGCTTGTGGACAAATCTAACAAAGCTGTACTATATCTTTTGATATCTCTTTCTAATTCTAAATCTATCATTAAACCACTTCATGTACTTTATCATTAGTAAACATTATATCTCAACTTTATTACTTTTATCAAGTATTTTTATTTAATAAAAACTAATAGGATCTACATCTATTTGAATTTTTATAAAACTAGGGACTTTTAAATTATACAACCATGTTTTTGAAATATTTTGAATGTTTACTAATAGATCAGATTTTATCAAAAATCGTTTTCTATAAAAACCACGTAACAAAAATATTGGAGCATTGCTAGGACCTAATATCTCAAATTTATCTCCTTTTGGCTTATTATTGAACAAATAGTTACAAAAATCATCCAATTGTTGTAACTGTTTAGATGAAACAATAATTGCAACAAGTTTACCAAAAGGTGGAAAATTGAAAGTTTTACGAATATTATTTTCATGTTTTATAAAAGAATCGTAATCTTGATTTATTAAAGATTCTATCAATGAATTTTTGCTATCATAACTTTGCAACATAACTGAACCTTTTAATTTATCTCTTCCTGACCTTCCTGCTACTTGATATAGAACTTGCCAGCTTTTTTCAGAAGATTTTAAATCTAAACTATAAGAAAAATCAGCATCAACGATTCCTACAAAAGTAAGTAAAGGAAAGTTGTATCCTTTAGAAATAATTTGTGTTCCTATTAAAATATCATACTCATAGTTATTAATTTTTTCTACCATTTCAAAGGCTTTTTTATGAGAATTAATAGTATCACTAGATAAAATAGTTACCCTTTTATTTGGAAATAATTCGGTTACTTCATCAAAAACTCTCTCAACTCCTACACCCATAGAAATTAAACTATCTACCTCTGAACAAGAAGAACAAATATTGCTAATTTTTTTAGAAAAACCACAAAAATGACAAGTTAATAAATTTTTTGATCTGTGTTCTGTTAATGAAACCGAACAATTACTACAAGATTCTTTTTCCCCACAAGAAGTACAATACAAACAAGATGCATATCCTCTTTTATTTACAAACAACAGAGCTTGTTCTTTTTGCTCTAATGTTTTTGTTATTTTTTGTAACATAGGATCAGATAGGTATCTACCTTTTGCTGGTTTATCTATCTTCATGTCTATTAGAGTTATATCAGGCATAACCATTTGATTATATCTACTATTTAACTTAAACAATGTGTATTTTCCTTTTTCTACATTGTTTATAGTTTCTAATGATGGGGTTGCTGAAGCTAAAACAATTGGAATATTATGAATTTTTGCTCTTAAAACTGCCATATCTCTAGCATTATAAATTACACCTTCTTCTTGTTTGTATGAAGAATCATGTTCTTCATCAACAATAATTAAACCTAGATTATTAAATGGTAAAAATAATGCTGATCTTGCTCCTATGATAACTTTTAGCATACCATTACTTGCTGATATAAATGTATCTTTTTTTTGTTTTTTTGTAATATTAGAATGCCAAATATATGGTAAAACAGAAAATCTTCTATTAAATCTATCTACAATTTGGGTACTTAGTCCTATTTCTGGTAATAATATTAGAACTTGTTTTCCTTCTGATATTACTTTATTAACTAAATCAAAATATACCTCTGTTTTACCTGATCCTGGTAAACCTTGTAGCACTGCAACTTTAAAATCATTATTGCTAAAATAATTATGTAGATTATTTGTTACTTCTTTTTGTTCTTCTAATAGCTCTACTGGTGTATAGTTTATATTTTTTTGAAAATCTGAAACCTTAAATTCTGAATCAATTTTTAAAAAATCTTCTTTAATAAGGTTATTAATTATAGATTTACTAATTCCCGATTTATCTACTAAATCATTTTTTTCTAAAGATTCATAATCATTTAATATATCTAATACTTGTTTTCTTTTAGGAGTAATTTTTAAACTATCTATATTATTTCTATTAATTGATACAATCTCATTGTAAGATTCAAAATCAAATCCCGCAATATTAATTGCTAATTTAACCACATTCCCAATATTTGATAGATTATATTTTGATAAATAAAGTAAAAATTCCATTAGTTGAGGTTTTAGAGAAGGAATGTTTGAAGATTTTTGTATCACATATTTTATTTTAGAGGTATCAAAATTGATATTCTCTGCAACTCCAAAAACAATTCCAACTACTTCTTTGTTTCTTAGGGGAACAACAACTATATCTCCAGTACATACTTCTAAATTTTCTGGAACTTTATATACGTAACTTTCCTCTATTTTTAGTGGTAAGTAAACCGAGATCATATCATTGTGTATAAATTTTTTCATATAATATATTAATCTATTTATTAAATAATCATAAAGTATTATAATTCTATCATGAGAATAATAGAAGAAAAAATAATTCAAACAAAAGCTACTAATGACATTAAAAAATCTTTATATAATTTTTTTAATAGTATGCTTGTTGAAGAGCGAAAATCTGAACATACAATAATTGCTTATGTTAATGATGTTACTAATTTTATTACATTTATAAGCAATAATTTGGGATTTAATATATCAGTTAGTGATATTCCTAAACTATCTACTCTTGATTACAGAGCTTTTTTAGCTGATTTACATTCACAAGATTTAGATAAATCTTCTATCTCAAGAAAATTATCAGCAGTAAGATCATTTTTTAATTACTTAGAGAAAAAAAAACTTATTGATAATCATAATTTAGATATGATTAAAATGAAAAAAGTCTCTCAAAAATTACCAAGAGCAATTTCAGAAAATTTTGCAACAAAAAGTCTTGATATTGCTTATTCTTTATCTAAAACACCTTGGATTCAAAAAAGAAACAAAGCATTTATTGGTTTAATTTATGGATGTGGATTAAGGATAGATGAGGCTATTTCTATTAATACATCTAATATTACTAAAAATAATTCAAATATGATTTTAAAAGTAAAAGGAAAAGGCAATAAAGAACGATTAGTTCCTATGCTTCCTTTTGTTTTTGAATTAATTGTAGATTATGCAAATTCAATACCTGACAATATAACTAAAAAATTAATATTAAATGAAAAAAAGAATCAAATTCCATTATTTTTAGGAGAAAGAGGAGATAGAATAAATCCTAGAATCATACAAAGATTAGTGGAAAAAATCAGATTAGAGCTTAACCTAGATGATACTTTCACACCTCATGCACTACGGCATTCTTTTGCTACTCATCTATTAAACAACGGAACAGATTTAAGAACACTACAAGAATTACTAGGGCATTCTTCACTATCCGCGACCCAAAGATATCTAAAAGTAGATATTCAACAGCTACAAAAAACTCAAGAAAATTTTCACCCAAGAAGTAGATCTTAATATATAATAATATATATAGATGACATAATTTTATGAAATTTAGAAGACCTTAAATGACAAAAATTATTTAACATAATACAATATCCAAAATTTCCCATTGTTTTTTATTTACAAAAACATATTAATCCCTATTATTAAATTACAATTTTTATAAACAAGCCACACATACTATCAAATACATGTGGCTTTATAAAATAATTTCTAACTAAATTCTACAGTTACATTCCCATATAATAAGCTAGCTCAAACATTACCCAAACAGATCCGCCTACAAATACACATAGTGTAAAAACAGCAAACCAAAAAGCTTGAGAATATAATCTAGGTTTAGTTTCTGTATTCAAGTGCATAAAGAAAAACAATTGAATAATTAACTGCAATGTGGCAAATGATAAAATCACTACCACTAATCCTATTTTAGATAACATTCCATTTTGTACCAATATAAAAGGAATAATACTAAAAATAAGAGAAAGAACAAAACCAATTACATAAGACTTTGCTGTTCCATGTTGCTGTTCAACATTTTGATTACTGTGTCCCATTATAGTCCTCCTATTAAATAAACAACACTAAATACAAATATCCATACTATATCTAAGAAGTGCCAAAATAAACTAAGCAATAGAACCTTGGTTGTAGTTCTTGGTGTTATTCCATGTATTTTAATTTGCAAAATTAAAGCTAACATATATATCAAACCAAAAAATACATGAGTCCCATGAGTTCCCACTAAAGTAAAGAAAGCAGAATAATAAGCATGTGCATCATATCCTCTTCCTTCATGAATTAAATGAGAAAACTCTTGAAATTCTATTGCTAAAAAGCCTGCTCCTAACAAGAAAGTAATAATTAACCATAAAAAAACAGCAGATATTTTTTTCTGATACATAAATAAAACAGATAATCCCATAGTAAAACTACTTGTAAGAAGGATTATAGTTTCAGACATCACTGTGCTCATATTAAATTTGTAAGCAGGATAACCAGCACCTAGAACTAAGAAAGCTATAAATAATGTTCCGAATAAAACACAGTCGGTCATTAAATAAATCCAAAAGCCGTATAAATCTCTATCCCTTACTTCTTTTTCATGATCATGATGATGTTTATGATCATTTATCATTGAATTAGTAGACATTATATTAACCCCTTATATTTTAGTTTTATATTTTTCTTCTATTTTTTTTACTTCACTTGCAGGTACATAGTAATCTTTATCATAATCAAATGATTTTCCAAAAAGTAATACCATCATTAATACAAAAGCAAGAATTACTAACCAGAAAATATGGAATACAAAAGCAAACCCAAAAATAAAGCTAAAAACTCCTAGAAATACTGGTATACCTGAACCTTTTGGCATATGAATATCTTCATAAGGTCTTTTTTCTTCTTTTAACCCCTCTTGTTTTTTGTACCAAAAATCATCAATTTGTTTAACCTCAGGTAAATGAGCAAAGTTATAAAAAGGAATTGGAGAAGGTATAGACCATTCTAAAGTTCTACCATTCCAAGGATCATTACCAGCAGGATTTTTCTTACGATTAATTATACCCATTACTAATTGTAGAAGTTGAATAATAACTGCTCCAAAAATAATTAAAGTACCAATAAGAGCAATAACAAAGTAGATTGTCCATTCAGAATTAGAATATGTATGAAGTCTACGAGTAGCACCCATAACACCTAAAATATAAATTGGAGTAAATGCTACAAAAAAACCAATAACCCACATAATTGTAGAAATTTTTCCCAAACCTTCATTTAGTTTAAAACCATACATTTTAGGGAACCAATACATTAAACCAGCTAGATAAGCAAAAACAACCCCCCCAACAATTGTATTATGGAAATGAGCTACTAAGAATAAGCTATTATGATATTGGAAATCAGCAGCAGGAACAGAAAGCATAACGCCTGTCATTCCACCTAAAGTAAATGTTAATAAGAAACCAATTATCCAAAGCATAGGAGAAGAAAAATTAATTCTTCCTTTATACATGGTAGCTAACCAGTTAAATACTTTAACACCAGTTGGTACACCAATAATCATTGTTGCAATACCAAACACAGCATTAACTTTAGCTCCAGCACCCATAGTAAAGAAGTGATGTACCCAAACAAGCCCAGATAAGAATGTAATAACCATTAAAGCCCAAACCATTGTATGGTATCCGAATAATCTTTTTCTTGAGAATGTAGCAACAATTTCAGAGAATATACCAAAAGCAGGTAATACTAATACATAAACCTCCGGATGACCCCATACCCAAATCATATTGATGTACAACATAGCACTACCACCCAGTTCTGGAGTAAAAAAGTGCATATCAAAATATCTATCAAAACTTAACATACCTAATGTTACGGTTAAAACAGGAAAAATCATCATTATTAAAATAGCAGAACCTAAAACAGACCAAACAAAAATAGGCATTTTAAATAGAGTCATACTTTTTGTTCTCATTTTCATGATTGTTACAAAAAAGTTCACACCAGATAATAAACTACCTATACCTGAGATTTGAATCGACCAAATATAGTAATCCATACCAACACCAGGACTATAAAAAATTCCCGAAAGTGGCGGATAAGCAAGCCAACCAGCTGTTGCAAATTTTCCTACTACAAGAGAAACATTAACTAACATAGCCCCTGAAACAAATAACCAGAAACTTACAGCATTTAAAAATGGAAATGCCACATCTCTTGCACCAATTTGAATAGGAACCATCCAGTTAAATAATCCAAACATCAAAGGCATTGCCATGAAAAATATCATAATTACGCCATGTGCAGAAAATAATTGTGCAAAGTGATCAGCATTTACAATATCAATACCAAATGATGTTAGTGATAGCTGAGATCTCATCATTAAAGCATCAGCAAATCCTCTTAATAGCATTAAAGCCGCTACTAAGATATACATCGTACCAATTTTTTTATGATCTACTGTTGTAAGCCACTCTGTCCAAATCCATCCCCACTTTCTAAAGTAGGTTAGTAAACCCATAACAATTAATGCAACTACGCCCATTAAGCAACCAGCAGCAATAATTATTGGATCATGTGGTAAATAATCTAAAGTTAATTTCCCAAACATTTATCTATCCTTTTTTTATTTTAGTTTGTTGCATGAGCTTTATAATGCTCATGATTATTGCTTTTTATATCTGAATCATCATGTACTTCATGACCCATATATTTCATCATCATATCGTTAAATAAAGTAGGTTTAACAAAACCATAATATTCAACAGAATGGTTTATGCTATCTTTCATTAATTTATTATATGTTTTTTGAGTTAATCTTTTATCTGAAGATTTCACTTGATTTACCCATTTCTCAAAATCTTCTTTAGATGTTACATTTAAAACAAATTTCATATCAGCAAAACCATCACCACTGTAATTAGAAGATAAACCTTCGTATTGCCCTTTTTTATTAACAGAAATATGCAATTTAGTTGCCATACCAGTCATTGTATATATTTGACCTGCTACTTGTGGAATCCAAAATGAATTCATAGGAGCATCTGAGGTTAGCTCTAAATTAACAGGAACATCAACAGGAATTTGCATATAATTCACTGTAGCTATACTGTAATCTGGATATATAAATAACCATTTCCAGTTTAGAGATATAACCTGAACCTTTATCGGTTGTTTTTTACTTTCTAATGGTTTATATGGATCAAGAGAATGAGAAGTTTGCCACGTAATTATAGCAAGAATCACTATAATTATAATAGGAACACCCCACCATACAACCTCTAACTTCATAGAATGATTCCATTCTGGTTTATAATCTGCCTTATCTTTGTTTTTTTCTCTATATTTTAGAGGAATAATAACAGATAATACTAAAACGGGAATTACAACTATCAACATAAGAAGAATAGTTATAATAATTAAACTTTTTTGCTGTTCTGCAATTATCCCAACAGGCGAGAAAATTCCTCCACAAGCACTTACGGCCAATAGAGATAGAACTAACAGTGAATTACGTATATTATTATATATTTTCATTTTACCCTTCACAATTAAACTACAATTAATACTCTATCCAACATCATAACCGAACATAAAATCATCAAAATTAGTATCGAGAAGAAAAATACTTTTTTTGACCATCTTACATCTTCCGATGTTTTAAACCCAAAATATGCAACACACAGCCAAGATAAACCAAGGCCAATAGCTACAATTAAATATAACCATCCTAAATACCCTAAAACAAAAGGCATCAAGGTGACTATAAAAAATAAAAAAGTCCAAATAAATATATGAATTTTTGTATTAATAATAGATGTAGAAACTGGCATTACCGGAATATTTGCATTTTTATAATCTTGCAATCTAAAAATAGCAATTGCATAAAAATGAGGCATTTGCCAAATTAATAAAATTAAAAATAAGATGATTCCAAAAGTATCTACATTATTACTAAATGATGTATAACCAGCAAGAGGAAGAGTTGCTCCAGCAAAACTTCCAATAAAAGTTGAGTATTTGTTTTTTCTTTTAAAATATAAAGAATAAAAAAAGATATAAAATAAATAACCTAAAGCTACAATAATAAAAGTAAGTTGATTTACTAAAAACCATAGAATAGAAAAACCTAATATCCCAAGAATCAAAGCATATATAAATATAATTTTGCCAGATAAATATCCATTTACAGAAGACCTTTTACTTGTTCTTTCCATAAGTTTATCTATATCTCTGTCTATATAATTATTTAATACAGTCGATGATGCCACTACCAACGATATTCCCAACATAGAATAAATTAAGCAAGCAAAAGGAATATTTAGTCCAGATGCAAGAAAAAATCCTGTAAAAGCTGTAAACAAGTTAGAAAAAACGATTCCAGGCTTGGCGATTTCTATAAAGTTTCTTATTTTCATATTATTTTTATTTTTTTATAACCAAAGAAAGCAGTGGCTTATAATTTTTTGCTAAATTAAATAGCAATAACAATTTTTATTAATCTTATTAAAATCATTTCACTATTTTAATAAAAAACATTATCACATAGAATAGAATTAACACTCAATTATTCGTTTAATAGTTAGTATGATATACCCTTCTATATATGGTTGCTTTTATAAAAAAATATATCATCTATAAAAACACAAACACAATATTAACACAATATTAAGTTATTTACTTAATATTTAGAATAATAAATTACTCTATTTGTAATTACAGTTTGTAAAATATAATACCAGCTTTAATAAATTAGATCATTATATACAAAACAAACTAACTTTTTTCATACAATATATTTTTAATAAAATAATAAACTACATCTCAATAATATGAAATCAGTATAATCCCTCTTGTATAAAAAGTACACTTCTAATTGATTTTTAATTACCAAACATTTAGCATATATAATTACAAAAAACTATCTACTTAGTATAATATCTTATTTTGTTTATAATTGCAATTTGTAAAAAATAATATTACCATCAAAATAAAACAACATTAAGTTGCTTATTTAATAATTACCATAATATTTCCTTCTTTTTATACTTACCTATTATACACATAAAAGGGGTACTGCCTACTACCCCTTTTATGAAATATAAACTACCTAAACATTCCATATAAAAGTAATAACAATAGAGTTGTTGTAAGTAGTGGATTTGTAATAATTTTCCAAAACTTAGAATCAGGTGTATACCCTATTACGTTAATAAAAGATAAACAACAAGCCATCAAAGTAAAAGACATAAAGCCATACCTTGAAGTTCCTACAATGCTTTTAAAAGCATAAGGATAAAATACAATTAAAAGAACCACTGATAAAAAATTCATTAAACTAAGTACTCGTCCTAAATTAACTAGCATTTTAGATTGTATCTTCTTGATTATCTACAATATTTGTATGTTTTACACAAATAATAGTCGCAATAATTAGAAAAAACATCCATAAAGCGTATATCATAATAAAACTCCTTATTTTATTAAATTAATAATCTTCTTCTAGAGTATTTTCTGTCACTTTTCCTCTTAGAACTCTAAATACCCAAGCAGTATAAAGAAGGACTATAGGTAAGAAAATAATCGTAGTAATCAACATAATTTTTAAAGTTAAGACTGAAGAAGAAGCATCCCAAACAGTTAAACTACTTACCAAATCATAAGAAGAAGGTAAGATGAATGGGAACATAATAACCCCAACAGTTGAAACAACTCCAAAAATTGCAACAGAACTACAAATAAAAGCACCTATCATATTATCTTTTTTCAAGAAAGTTATAACTAAAATCACACCTAAAACAACTAATACTGGAGCTACTAAAGTCCATGGCATATTTGCAAAATTATTAAACCAAGCACCTTGAACTTGTTCTACAGTTTTATATAACGGATTAGATGGACCATTCATCATTACTTCTGATTTAATAACATAACCTTTTATATAAAGAGCTGTTAATAATCCACCAATAACATAAAGAATTAGCAATAAAATACCAGCAAATTTTGCAATTATTTTAGAACGAGTAGCAATTACTTCTTCTGTTTTAAGAGCAGTATAAACAGACCCTTGCATCACAAGCATGCTTAAACTTAACAATCCACAAAGTAACGAAAATGGATTTAATAAAGCAAAAAATGAACCATGATAAGTAATTGAAAGATCTATCGGATCAATTTTAAAAGGTAACCCGATAATAACATTACCAACAGCAACACCAGTTAATAAAGATGGTAAGAAACCACTAATAAAGTGAGTCCAACTCCAAAATCCTCTCCAAGTTTCATTTTCATATTTATTTCTAAATGCGAAAGAAACTGGTCTTAAAATTAAAGCTATTAATACTAAACACAATGCTAAGTATAGTCCAGAAAAACTAACCGCATAAACAGCTGGCCATGCTGCAAAAATAGCACCACCACCAAGAACTAACCAAATTTGATTTCCTTCCCAGTACGGTTCTATAGTGTTTATTAATATTCTTTTTTCAGTTTCAGTTTTTGCAATAAAAGGTAACAATGTAGCCACACCTAAATCAAATCCATCCATAATTGCATAACCTATCAAAAGAGCACCTAGTAGTATCCACCAAATTACTCTTAGAGCTTCGTATTCAAATAACATTGACAACATTATTTATCTCCAATTTCTATTTAATTTTATTTATTAATAATTTCTTCTGGACCTTTTTTAATTTGTTTTATCATTAATATAGCATCAACAATAACTAAAGATGTATATATAATAAAGAATCCCATTAAACTAGAAAATACCGTGGTAGACGATAAATTAGATGCAGCTTTAAATGTTGGTAAAATATCTTGAATTACCCAAGGCTGTCTACCATATTCTGCAACTATCCAACCTAAGAAAATTGCTAACCAAGGTAGAGGTAAAATAAATAAAGATACACGTTGCATAAATTTAGATTCAATATAAATATTTTTGATACTCATTACATATGTAACAAAGAAAAATACTAAAAATAAACCACCTAAAGCAACCATTATCCTAAAGCTATAGAAAAGAGGAGTCACTTTTGGGATACTATTTTCTGCAGAAAAGGCAATATCTGCTTCTGTAGCTTTTGTAATATCTGATAAATTTCTGAATAATAATAAAGCATATCCTAAATCAACAACATGTTTTTCAAAAAGTTTTTGAGATGCAATATTAGTTCTATCTGCTTTATATTTCATTAAAGAATCATAAGCTATTAAACCACTTTTAATACGCCATTTATTATCGGCAATAACTTCTTTCATACCTTTAACAACACCATCATTAAGAATTCCTAATAATTGCGGAATTTTAACTTCGTAATAATTTTTTTGCTCTTCTTTTGAAGATACAGCAAAAAGAATAAAACCAGCTGGATATTTTTCTGTTTCCCAAGAACCTTCTAATGCAGCCATTTTAGCTGGTTGAGTTTTATTCACAAGTCTACCTTGTTCGTGTCCCATATAAATTGTTAAAAAAGTTGATAGTAAACCAATTACAGCCGCTATCATAATACTTCTTCTTGCAAATTCTATATTTCTTCTTCTTAATAAGTAGAAACTAGATACAGCAATAACAAAAATAGCTCCTGTAATATAAGAGGCACTTAGAGTATGTAAAAATCTGTATTGAGCAGCTGAATTAAGTATCACAGCCCAAAAATCATTCATTTCCATTCTCATTGTATCTATATTGAAGTAAGCTCCCACTGGATTTTGCATCCAACCATTCGCTACTAAAATCCATAATCCAGAAATGTTAGAACCTATAAAAACTAACCATGTAACAACAGAATGTTGTAATTTAGATAATTTATCCCAACCAAAAAAGAATAATCCTATAAATGTAGCTTCTAAAAAGAATGCCATTAAGCCTTCAATAGCTAAAGGAGCTCCGAAAACATCTCCAACATAATGAGCATAATAAGACCAGTTTGTTCCAAATTGGAATTCCATAGGAACACCAGTAGCAACCCCCATAGCAAAGTTAATGGCAAATAAAATACTCCAAAACTTAACCATATTTTTGTAAATTTCTTTACCTGTTTTTACATATATAGTTTCCATTATAGCCATAAGAAAACTTAACCCAATAGTAAGTGGTACAAAAACAAAATGTATCCCTACTGTGTAGGCAAACTGAATCCTTGATAAATCAATATTGTCCAAACCAAACACTTTAAATCCCCTTTTTACTTATTAAAAAATATTTGTATATTAATATTTTATTCCACATTATGTTTATAATTATGTTAATCATTAAAAAAAACTCCTTCTAATACACTAGAGGGAGTAACTTTTAAGCGATGAGATGGAGAAAAAAATAAAACAAATAAAATCAAAAAAGCAATTATTTTTAATAGAATAACAAAAAATATATTTCTAACCAGTTTTATAGAAAATATTGATTTTTTTTTTAACATCCAAACACCAAAACTGAACAATGATTTTAATATTAACTACCGTGCAGTGTAGCAAATATCGTTATAAAAAGCAATGATATTTGTTTTTTCTTTAAGAAAAACAACCGAAAATACAATAATTTTCAAACACTAATGTTATGTATTTAATAGATCAAATCAAGCCCATTTTTATAAAAAAACAATTATATGTATTATACAACTAGCAATTAAAGTGTTACCATGTTTTATTGAAATCTTTGTATAGAAAACAGTTGTAAATCATATTCAAATTAAATAATTTTATTTCTTATTTCATCAAATTATTACGCTCTATTTTACTTAAAAATATGATATTTAAAAAAATTAATTTTACACTGTATATCAGTGATAGTTTATATTTACATAACCTATTGTTTAATTGCTAGGTATAGTTTATATAATTAAAATATCAGTTTTATCATTTGCTAATTAAAAACATTGAAACACAAAAATTACATTTATTATTTCATAATATTTGAAATATATTTCTACATTAATTTTATTATTTCTTCTGCTATATGAACCATATTTAAAGCAGCACCTTTTCTTAAATTATCAGATACCACCCATAGATTTACACCATTTTCAACGGTTTCATCTATTCTAATTCTACTAACATAAACCTTATCCTCACCCGCTGCTTCTACTGGAGTTACATATCCCTCATCTGCATTATAATCTACAACAACAATACTCTCTTGTTCGGATAATAAAGTTTTAATATCTTCTTTAGATACTAATCTATCAAATTCTATATTTACAGATATAGAATGGCCTATAAAAACAGGAACTCTAACGCATGTTGCAGTAAGAGATATTCTGCTATCTAAAATTTTATGAGTTTCATCAACAATACTTTGCTCTTCTTTTGTATAACCATCATCACTAAAGGTATCAATATGAGGAATAAGATTAAAAGATATTTGCTTTGTAAAAACTTTTTTCGTATCTGTAAATGATTGATTTAAATATATTCCACGAGTTTGGTTAAACAACTCATCAAGAGCTTCACTTCCAGCTCCTGATACTGATTGATAAGTAGATAGAACAACTCTTTTTACCCCATAAATTCTATGAAGCGGAGCTAAAGCAAGCAATAATATAACTGTTATACAATTAGGAGAAGAAACAATTCCTTTTGTTCTATACTCTAATAACTCTTTTATATTCACCTCTGGAACAACAAGAGGGACTTGAGGATCATTTCTAAAAGAAGTAGAACAATCTATCACTATTGTTCCATTTTGAGTAACCTCTTCAGCATATTGTTTTGTAATATCTGTTCCCACACAAAAAAATGCAAAATCAGTTCCTTCAAAATCATATTTTTCAAGATTTTTAATTGTTAGTGTATTATCTTCACCGTAAGATAATTTTTTTCCTACATCTTCCCCTAAACCTAATAGACTAATTTCTTTTATAGGAAATTCTCTTTCATCAAGAATATCTAAAATTTCGCTAGAAACACGACCAACACCAACAACTACAATTTTGTACATAAAAATCCTCAAAAGATATTATTAAAAAATATATTTAACACTTATAAAGTTCGCTTAGGTTATTTTAACTTTTTTAAAGTAATAATCATATAATTTTTGTAAGAAAATTTAAAAAATTACAATTTAAAATAATTGGGTTTATTTTGTAAAAAATCACCTTATCAACCTTTTTATCTAGTCATAATAAAAAACATTTTCAAATAACTACATTATTTTCTAACTCAGCAAAAGATTATCTTGTATCTAAATACTAAAGAAAAATTTTACATAAATTCAATAAATTAGTGTAATATTGGGCCTTCATAGAAAATAAATTAAGTTTTTTAAACCATATTTTCAATTCAAAAAACAAATAAAATCTATAATAAAACAACAATATAATGATTTTATCTCACATTTTATTATTATTCTAAACATTTATTTCTAGATGTATTATAACACACCATATCACAATTATTCTTTTAAGCACTTTAAATTACTGAGTATACAAATTATTTATCTAATATGAAAAATTATAAGAATTCAGAGAATAGTCAATAAATATAGAACTATCACAAAATAGATTTTTAGAAATTTAGTCTAAATTTTACTAAAATAACATTACATATATAATTTTACATACAAAAAAAGATCAGACAAAAATATAGTAGTACCACTTATACTTACATCTAATCAAACATGATCAAAATATGGATTATTAGTTTTCAATCCAATAAATTATTGTTTTTACACATAACTCAAACTGTTTCTATAAAAAAATAACTTTATACTCATAAAAATAAAATAGATAGCAATCACAAAAAGATCTATTTAAAACCCTTTAGAATCTACTATCTATTTTTGATATTATTCAATAACGGATTTACTACAATTAGTTATTTTTTAATTTCATTTTGTAACCAGTTGTTTCTTCTGAAATTTTAGCTGATTTGCCTAATCTATCTTTTAAGTAATACAATTTAGCTCTTCTTACTTTACCGCGTTTAATAATTTTAATAGAATCAATATTTGGAGTATAATAAGGAAAAACTCTTTCAACGCCTTCACCATAAGATAGTTTACGAACAGTAAAAGCTGAATTTAATCCTCTATTTTTAATAGCGATACAAACACCTTCATAGTTTTGAAAACGGTCACCAATCTTAACTCTAACATTAACGGTATCACCAACAGTAAAATCGGGATAAGATTTTTCTGCACTTAATTTTTCTATTTGTTCTTTTTCAAAATTAGCTAATACAATGCTCATTTTTAGCTCCACTTATTAATTAAATCTCTATTTACAAGAGATACACTATCATAAACTATTTTTTGGTTTGATATTCAATCAAATTATACTAGACCATATTTTACATATAGTCAAATTAATTAACACTTAATTTTTAATAATTATAATTAATTATTAATAGATGAATTATTTTTTAAATATTCTTCAAAGAGATCAGGACGAATCTCTTTAGTTTTTTTTAGAGATTTTTTTAACCGCCAATCTTTTATTTTTTTATGATCCCCTGATTTTAAAATCTCAGGAACACTCATATTCTGCCAAACTGCAGGCTGTGTGTACTGTGGATATTCTAAAAGTCCGTTTGTAAAACTTTCTTCTTCTGTACACTCAAAAGAGTTTAACACATTTGGGATTAATCTCAAAACAGAATCTATAATTACACTTGTTGAAAGCTCTCCACCTGATAAAATATAATCGCCAATAGAAACTTCTGTGGGTTTATATTTTTCAATTATTCTTTCATCTATTCCTTCAAAATGACCACAGATAAAGGTTAATCCCTCTTTTTTAGAAAAATTTTCAGCAATATTTTGATTAAAAACCTTCCCTCTTGGAGTAGGATAAACCAAATTTTTAGATGCTCCTTTTTCAAAAGCAAAATCTATTGCTCTTGATAAAACATCAGGCTTAAGCAATAATCCCTTGCCACCACCGTATACTTTATCATCAACTTTTTTATAGTTACCTTTGGCAAAATCTCTAATATTAATTACATCTAAGGACCATAAAAAATTTTTTAATCCTCTACCAGTAACACCAGATCCCAAATGAGATGGAAAAGAATCAGGATATAAAGTTAAAATTGTAATGCTAAAAGGTTTTTTATTCATAAATATTCTTTTAATTATAAATAACTTAAATCTAACTATAAGTTTATACAGTATTAATATAGCATTTTTTTGTTTTTTAACCAAAATTATTACATTCTTATATAAAACATAAATTGACTTACTATGCTAAAAATAACTATAACAAATCACTAACTTATAATTTGATATAGGTAGTAATTTTAGTTATAAAAAATCCAGATTGGTAGTACTGATATAATTATTGCTTTTTATATATTATTAATAAAAAAGCATTAGATTATAAAGTAGAATAAAATGAATATTTATTATCTTTATTTTCAGGTGCATGAGGTTTAGATTTAATTTTTAAAAAAGTAGGTTTTAATATTCTATTTGAAAATGAGTTTAATAAAAGCATCTAGGAAACTTTTAAGTATAATTTTCCATTTACTGAGCTTAATGTAAAAGATATAAAAAAACTATCAATCAGTCAAATTCCAAATTGTATTGGCATAGCCATCTTTGCCAAAGCCACTCAGAAGACTGTTTACTACGAGGCATTAACGATCAAAGAAGAAATTTATTCTATGGCTAGATAGTCAATCATAGAATATGCAAGAATACAAACTTTCCCTGATAACTTTCTATTTTTAGGTAATAATATAATTAATGGATATAAAATGGTTGGTAACGATGTACCTGTAAATTTGTCTTACTTAATAAATAAACAAATTTTGGAAATTTAGGGTTAGATCTAACTGCTACTAACGAATTTGCTAAAGTTAAAAAGGTAGATCCTTTAGGAATTACAGACTTAAGAGTTGGAGGTATGTGGGGCATTGTACATCCTGCAAAAGTATTTGAATACGTTACAAAAAGTCAGCATTATCCTTATATAAAAGCTTTAATGTTAAAAAGCAAATTTGACAACTTTCCTTCATATTCTAAAGATAATATATTTAAACATTCAAATATAAAATATGTGAAAATTTATGATCCCAATAATCCAGAAAAACTAATGGATTCTATATTAATAGAATATTTTTTTAATAATTAGTGTAAAACTGCATGTAGTTATAAATTACATTTTACAAAAAACTATTTTTATATTGAAATTTGTTCTATCGGCTTTATTTTGCATAAAATTACATAATTACAAATTTTTAATTAGAATCCTCAGAATTTATATAATTTACATCTATAACCTTAATATAGCCTTTATCTATTTCTATATATGGTACATTTTCTTTCGTAAACATAATTAAAATAGAAGAATTATCTTCTTTTTTAATTTCTAAAAAATCACCAGCTCCATGATTATGAATAGCTAAAACTTCACCAATTTTTTCATTATCAAGATTTAATACATCTAAACCAATTAAATCTACATAATAAAAACTATCTTCATCTAAATCTGGCATATCCGATCTATTAGTAAATAAGCTATCACCTATTAGTTTTTCTGCCTGTTCTATTGAATTAATACCCTCGATTTTTACAACAACTACACCCTTATGAGTATAAGCACTTAAAATTTTAAAAGATATATTTCGTTCACTAAAAACTTCATAATCAACAATAGATATGGGATCTTCTGTAAAAGATTTTAGCTTTAGCTCACCTTTTAGTCCTTTAGTAGCAACTATTTTTGCTAGCAGAACTTTATCTTTTATATAAGATCCTTTACTCACTTGTAACTACACTCTTTGCTATTCGGAAATAGTTGAATCTGCAGGAACTTCACTTGCGGCTTTTGCAGCAGCTTCTTTTTCTGCAATTTCTTTTAATCTTGCCTGAGCTTTAGCTTTAGGTGCAGATTTTTTGTTTTGAGCATCGTAAGATTTTGCTTCTAGCAAACCAAATTTTGCAAAAATTTTGTGCACTCTATCAGTTGGGATAGCACCATTATCTAACCAATATTGAACTCTTTCATTCTTTAAAGAGTATTTAGAATCTCCCTCTACCATTGGATTATATTTTCCAACAGTTTCAATATATTTACCATCTCTTGGAGATCTAGAATCAGAAGCTACAATGTGATAATAAGGATTTTTTTTCGCTCCCCAACGCGCTAAACGAAGTTTAACAGCCATATTAATATATTACTCCTACATATTTTAAATGTTTTTATTTGCAAACAACAACATTACAAGATTAGCAATTAAACATATCAATTGCAATCTAAATTATATTATAACTAACACACATTAAACCATAAAGCTATGAAACTGTCAATTTATAAATTCATATTTACTTAGAATATTTATTCATAATTGATTTAGGATTTTCAATAAAATTTTTTTCGTTGTTTTTGATATACGTTATTATTTTTTTAGAATCTTTTTTATAATAATCTGTAAAACTGATAATTATATCTTTTGTATTAGAAGATGATTTTAATTCATTAGATTTTACATACAAATCATAAAAATATTCAGCATGATCAGAGCTCATTATAGCTAATAAGTTAGCCATTTCTCTTGTGGTTTGAAAGTGTTGTGTATCCATAGGATAATTCCAATTCCCACCCCAAATAATAAATCCGTTTTCATAAAATAGTTTAACAACATCATCATTAGGAGTTATCATTCCTGCTCTTTTATTTGAACGATTAAGATAATAAGCTCCATCAAAAGGTTGAACCAAAACAATATTACTTTCTAGGGGTTTTCTGTTTTTTACCTCATCACTATTAGGATCTTTAATTATTACATAAGGATTTTGCTTTGGATTAATATCAATAGCTAGTCCGTACGAATGTATAGAAAAAATATTAGTATCTTTGATAGGTCTACAATTAAAACTAGAAGAATTATTATGTTCTATTGGTAAGCCTTCAAAATTAGAATATTCACCTGATAAATTATAAGTTTCTATTCTATTAACTGTTTCCATAGGGAATTTCATTTCATACAATGTTTCCACAATTTTTAGCACGTAAGGAGCAACAGCATCTAAAACAATAAGTTCTCCTTTTTGAATGTTTCCATTAAAATCATAAAAAGAAAATGATATCAAACGAAGCCTATCAATAGATACAGGACAATACTTGACCCATACTTCTTTAGTTATCATTTCTTTTTTGATGGAATCATTTATTGTATCTATACTAAAAGAGAATAAGTTTTGCACCATAAAAACTGATGTAAAAACTAAAACAAAAATGAACCTCATAAGTCAATATACTCTTTATTTCTTAAACATTGATGGATTAATTCCTAATCCTTTCAGCATCTCCATTGGATTTTTTATCCCCTTAAATTTCTTAAACATTTTAGACATACCTTCAAATTGCTTTAATAAAATATTGATATCTTGCAATGTTGTACCAGATCCTTGTGCTATTCTTTTTTTTCTAGAAAAATTTAGTAAAGCTGGTTTTTTTCTTTCTTTTGGCGTCATTGAATCAATAATAGCAACATTTTTTTTAATAATATTGTCATTCATGCCTCCTTTTAGCTTATCTGTTAAGCCTGATAAGCCTGGAATCATAGACATTAATCCACCAGCACCACCCATTTTTTTCATTGTTAGAAGTTGTTTTTTTAAATCATCTAATGAAAACTGCCCCTTCAGTAGTTTTTCTTCTAGTTTTGCATCTTCTTCGGAACTTACTTCTTCAAAATTTTCAATTAAAGAAATAATATCTCCTTGATCCAAAACCCTATCAACAATACGTTTTGGGATAAAGACTTCTAAGTCTTGAATTTTTTCACCAACACCCATAAATTTAATAGGAACTTTAGTAATAAATTTACAAGATAAAATAGCACCACCCCTACTATCAGCATCGGCTTTAGATACTACAACTCCACTAAGAGGAATTTTTTCAGAGAAACGCTTAGCAACATCAAAGGATATCTGACCAACCATAGAATCCATAACCAAAAGAACTTCCTTAGCTTTGGTTAAATCATGAACTAATTTCATTTCATCCATTAGTTCCGAATCAACTGACAATCTACCTGCTGTATCTAAAATTACAACATCGTAGAAATTTTTTGTAGCATAATTTTTTACATCATTAATAATTTTTTTAAGATTTTTCTCTTTATATTCAAAAAAATCTAAACTGTTATTCCTACATAAAGTTTCTAGTTGCTCATAAGCTGCTGGTCTACTTAAATCTAGCGATACTAATAAAACTTTTTTATTTTGCTTATTTTTTAGATTGTAAGCTATTTTTGCTGATGTTGTTGTTTTACCAGTTCCTTGTAATCCTACCATCATACAAAAAGTTGTAGGATTTGTATAAAGTTTTAGTTGTTCTTCTGGTGAATCTAATAACTGGTGCAAATGATCATAAACAGATTTTAAAATAACTTGCTTAGGAGAAATACTCCTATATATTTCTTTTCCGATTAGATCTTCTTTAATTTTTGGAATTAAATCACGAATTACTTCTAAGCTCACATCAGCTTCTAGTAATACGAGTCTAATTTCTCTTAAAACAACATCTAAATCTTTTTCTTCTATGGATGCTTTTTTACCAAAAAAGCTAAATACATCCTTAAATCTTGAGGTTAAACTATTAAACATAATTTCTCTTATTTCATTTATTAATATATAATTGTATCTAAATTAATATTACAAGCGATTATCATGAAAGTAAACCATACACATAAAAAAATTCCTTTTTTTAAAATGACAGCATTATCTAACGATTTTATTTTTATAGATAAAAAGTACGCATTTGATACTCGTTTTGCAATCAAAAATATGTGCGATAGAAAACTAGGGATTGGTTGTGATCAAATGATTATATATATTGAGGATATTGAGCATAAAGTTGTATATCTTGATATTATCAACAACGATGGTTCCTTTGCAGAAAGCTGTGGTAACGCTTTTAGATGTGCTGGAGATTACTTTTGTTATAAAAACTCTTGGAATTCTATGACAATTCTTGCCAATAATAAAAAGTATCCACTTGAGTATAAAAATGGTTTTTCTTATGTAAATATGGGAAGTCCTATTATAAAAGAAATATCTTTTAATGATATCAAAATAGGAAATTTTAAAAATCCGTTTTATGTTAATGTTGGTAATCCTCATGTTATTTTATTTAGTGATACTAAAATACAAAAAGAAGATGTAATAAAATATGGTGAGATTATAGAAAATCATAAAATGTTTCCTAAAAAAATCAATGTGAATTTTGTGAGGGTTATCACTAAAGAAAAAATTGAAATTCAAACATGGGAACGAGCAATAGGATATAGCCTATCATGTGGCACAGGAGCTACCGCTAGTTTTATTGCATCGTATTATATGAAATTAGTTAATGAAGCCACTACAATACAAACATGTGGGGGGGTTATTAATGCTTATATAGATAATCATAATATTGTAATTCATGGAAATACCTTATTTGTTTTTGAAGGTTTATTTAACTTATATGAGACTAATTAGACTTAATTAGTTTTAAAAAAATATTTTTAATGATATAATAAGTAGCTATTTATACAGTATAATATAATTATTGATTAGAAATGAACGAAGAGAATAAAAACAATCAAGTTTTTGCACTGGGCTGCAGATTAAACACATTTGAAGCTGAACTCATTAAAGAACAAGCATCAAAGGCAGGATTATCTAATACTATATTTGTAAATTCTTGCACAGTAACACAAGAAGCTCATAAGCAATCTATGCAGTTAGTTAGGAAACTAAAAAAGGAAAATCCTAATGCGAATATTATAGTAACTGGTTGTGGTGCACAAATAGATCCTTATTCTTTTGCTAATATGGAGGAAGTGTCTAAGGTTATTGGTAATAAAGATAAATTTTCATTAGAAGCCTTTCAATCAGAAGCAAAGATAGTAGTTAGTGATATAAAATCTGATGTTAAAGAAAACTTTTCTATTCCTCAAATAAAAGGATTTGAAAATAGAACCCGTGCTTTTATTCAAATTCAACAAGGATGCGATCATAGATGTAGTTTTTGCATAATTTTTGAAGCAAGAGGAAGAAGTAGTTCAATATATAAGGATAAAATTATTGAGCAAATAAAACAAGCTGTATCTTTTGGACATAAAGATATTGTTTTAACAGGAGTTGATATTTCATCTTGGGAAAGAAACGCTTTGCTAAACGAAAAATCACAAATTGGTTTGCTTTGTAAAGAAATACTAAAAGAAGTTTCTAACTTACAAAGATTGCGTTTAAGCTCTCTTGATCCTGCTGTTAGAGATGAACATCTTTTAGATCTGCTAGCAAATGAAGAGCGCTTTATGCCTCATATTCATCTTAGCTTACAAGCAATGAATAATAGTGTATTAAAAAATATGGGAAGAAGGCATAACAAAGAATCAGCTACATCTTGGATAAATGAAATAAGAAAAGCCCATAATAAAGTTGTCTTGGGTGCTGATATGATTTGTGGTTTTCCAAGAGAGTCCGATGAACAATTTGAAGAGACTTATAATACAATAAAAGATCTAGAAATACCATTTCTTCATGTTTTTCCATATTCAGAACGCAAAGGAACTGTGGCAGAAAAAATGACTCCTATCCCAGTAGATATAAGAAAAAGACGAGCAAAAATGTTAAGTTCTTTAGGAGAGCAAATAAAATCAAACCTTTTTGCATCTAAAGTAGGAACAACAGAAGAAATTTTGTGTGAAGCCAATAATATGGGCTACACTAAAGATTATTGTTTAGTAAAAATGAAATCTGATGTAACTAAAAAAGAATTAGTTACTGTAGTAATAGTAGACTATACAAATAAACACTTAATAGCTGAACCTTTGCTTATAAAATAGTATCTACTGATAAATAAAGGAAAAAAATAATGTTTGGTTTTTTAAAATCAAAAAAAGTTCTTAATGAAGAATTACTAAATGAAATAGAAGAAGAATTAATACTCTCTGATATTGGTGTAGAAATGACCTTAAGTGTACTATCAGCACTTAAAAAAACAAAAATGAATACGGAAATATCAATTGATGAACTTAAAGAACTTGTATACAACATTCTTTATACAAATGTATCTCAATTTTATAAATCAGATAATATATTTGTGAATGCGATACCTTATATTATGTTAGTATCTGGAACTAATGGCAGTGGGAAAACAACTTCTATTGCTAAGTTAGCTAAATATTTTAAAGAATTAGGTTTAAATGTTTTACTTTCTCCTTGTGATACTTTTAGAGCTGGAGCTTCAACACAGCTAAAATTATGGAGTGAAAAAATTGGTGTTGATATTTTTTGGGATGAAAATACCAAAGATCCATCAGCCGTTGCTTATAAATCTGTAGATATGGTACTGAAAAATAACTACGAAGTTTTAATAATAGATACAGCTGGTAGACTAGATACCAATAGTGGACTTATGGATGAGTTAAAAAAAATAGATAACACCATAAAAAAACTAATACCCGATGCTCCTCATCAAAGCATTTTAGTATTAGATGGTACAATAGGACAAACCGCTCTTTCTCAAGCATTAAGTTTTTCTAAAGCAATTAATATAACTGGATTAATAATTACAAAAGTAGATTCACAAGCTAAAGGTGGAATTTTAATTAATGTAACCAAAAATTTAAAAGTTCCTGTTTATTTTTTAGGGGTTGGTGAAAAAGAAGATAACCTTAAAGAATTTAACTTGGCTGAATATATAAAAAATCTACTAAATACTCAATAAAATTAAGGATAGGAAAATAAAAAATGTCTTTGATTCAGGTAAGCAATGTTTACAAATCTTTTACCGGAATAACTATATTTAAGAATATTAGTTTTAATATTAATGAAAAAGATAAAATTGGTTTAATAGGTATCAATGGGTCAGGGAAAAGCACTTTAATAAAACTAATATTAGGTTTAGAAGAATCTGATAAAAACCCTAATACTCATGTAATAGGTACAATATCAAGAAATAACAATGTACAAATCGGATATTTATCACAACATTCTGATTTGAATCCTAATAATAACATATTAGAAGAATTACTAGATACATTTGGTACGTTGCGAGCTAATTACGAAAGAATTCAAGAAATTAATAAAATCTTATTATCTAATGCTCATAATAATACCGATAATGAAAAATTAATTGATGAGCTTACGAATTTAGTATCAATTTATGAAGAACAAGGTGGTTATACCAGTGAATATAAAATTCATAAAGTACTAAACGATTTAGAAGTATCTGAAAATTTATGGAACAATAAAATTAGTACACTATCAGGTGGGCAACAAACAAAATTATCACTATGTAAAATTTTACTTAATGATCCAGATTTACTAATTTTAGATGAACCAACAAACCACTTAGATTTGGAATCTATTGAATGGCTTGAATCTTTTTTAAAAAACTATAAAAAATCTTTCTTGTTAATATCTCATGATAAATATTTTTTAGATAATACAGTAAACAGAATTTTTGAAATAGAAGGAAAAACCTTAAAAATTTACAAAGGTAACTACACCGATTTTACTATTCAGAAAGAAATCTTCTTAAGTGGAGCGTTAAAATCTTTTGAGCAAGAGCAAGATAAAATTAAAAAATTAGAAGAATTTGTACTGAAATATAAAGCAGGTCAAAAATCTAAGCAAGCTCGTGGTAGACAAAAATTTTTGGAAAGAATGGATAAACAAGAAAATCCACTTCATAATATAAAATCTATGAGGTTACAATTTGAGGTTGATGTTCCTAGTACAAAAAAAGTTTTAGAAGTTAAAAATCTCTCAAAATCTTTTGGAAATAATTTACTGTTTAAAAACTTCAATCTATCACTAGAAAAAGGAGATAGAGTAGCTTTATTAGGACGCAACGGTATTGGAAAATCTACAATATTGAAAATTATAAATCACCTAGAAAAAGCAGATACTGGTGAGTTAAGTTTTGGTGAAAAAATAAAAATTGGATATTATGATCAACATCATAAAGGACTTTACCTAGAAAATACTATATTAGAAGAAATAGTAAGTAATTTTGATGTAAAAGAAGAAGAAGCAAGATCCTACTTAGGACAAATGTTGTTCTCTAAAGATGATGTGTATAAAAAAATTAAATCTCTAAGCGGTGGAGAAAGAGCTAGGATATCTTTACTTAAACTTATTCTTAGCAAGCCTAATTTTTTAATTTTAGATGAGCCCACCAATCATCTTGATATTTACTCTCGTGAGGTGCTTGAGAGTGCTTTTGATAGTTACAATGGTACAATTTTGGCTGTATCTCATGATAGGAATTTTTTAAATAATATAGTAGATAAGTTGTGTATTATAAATCAAAATAATACAATCTTTTTTGATGGTATTTATGATGAGTATGTAGAAAAAAGAACTTTAAAAACTAAAAAAAATACAATTTCTTCTAAAAAAAATCTCAGTATAGATGAAGAAAAGCAACTAAAATCTGATTTTGCTTTATTACAAAAAGAAAATATCAATTTTGAAAGAACTCTAAAAAAACTAGATTCAGAAGAAAAAAAACTTTTAGCTGAACTAGAAAAAGCTGGAATTGAAAATAATCTTGAAAATTTAACAAAAATTCAAACTCAACTAGATAATATCTCTAAACAAATGATGCAAATTTTAGAGAATTTAGATAGTAATGAGCAAAAAATTAAGTCATTAAATTTTAAGTAAAATTTATAAAATTTTTACTTAAAGTACACCCTAATTATTTAAGGTAATTAAATATGAAACACACCGAAAAACCTTACAAAAATAATTTTCTGTAAAAAATTTTTTTATTTTATAGATTTATTTTTTGTTTATGAAATAAAATTATAGCTAAATTAGATTTTAAATAATCTTTTATAAAAACAAGCTTTAAAAAGTTATTCTATAAGAAAATCTAATGCTTTCACCATCATAAGAAACAAAAACAGAAGGATCTTTTTTCTCATACTTATCAACAAAAATCCAAGTCCATATTCCAGAAATAACAGCTCCAGCTATGACATCATGTACATAGTGTTTTTTAGCCTCTACCCTAGAATAAGCAGTCAGTGTTGCTAAAGCATAAGGAACAATACTTTGTTTAAATCCGTACCTTTTATGAAGAAACATAGCACCCGAAAAAGCCCCTACAGCATGACCACTAGGAAAAGAATTTCTCTTTGCTCCTGGTTCATAATCTGGTCTTTTTTCTTTAACAATAACTTTTAATAATTCACTTGTAACTTGTGCAGATAATAAAGAAAATGTTAGTTGGGTAAGTCCTTCATATCCTTCTTCACGAACAGAATAACCTGCAGCATACATAGGAATAGCAATTCTCATAACATCACCAATTTCTCTTATTCCTATCGCATAAGCACTATTGAAAAATAAATATATAAATATAATCGTAGTTGTTATTAATTTTGTCAACAGTCCTTCCTTTTATTATTATGATTTAAATCAACGGAATACTTTCTAAAGATTTTAAAAAATACAAAAACTACACATATATAAAGTATACCCCAATTATTATAAAAAAAAGAACTTTTGTAGTAATTTGATTTTTTATTTACCCCCTGTGTATATTCACAATAAACTTTACAATAAAAATAGCAAAAAATATATTAACAGTTTATTTAATATGAATTTTTTAAAGAATATTTATAACATAATATATATGCTAAAATTTTTGTAAAAATAATTAATCCAAAACACAGATATCCAACAAATAAATGTATACTAACTAAATATAAAGATAAAACATAACTTAGGGCAATAATAATTACATAAAAATTAATAATTCCATCTCTTTTTTCCATATTTTCTAATACTTTTAGTACCCCGTTATAAATATGAAAAGAAATATGATCTTTTGTAGTTTTAAGAAGAATTTTATCAATAAATAAGTATAAAAAAGTACATATAGATAAATAAACAAGATTGTTTTCATAAGAAAACAAAAATAATAAAATATCTAAAGATAAAATTATAAAAAATCCTAATAAGCCTCTTAAATTAGAAGTTCTCTTCTTCAAATAATACATCATTTTTTTGCGTATCCTTTTTGTTATTGCTTATTTTTGTTATTATAAAAATAAATAATATTAAATTAATAATCATATTATAAAAAGATAAAGGTAAGCCCATAATTAAAAAATCTTTTTCAGCACAAGAAATAACCGGAACATTACTATCAATATTTATATCACATGTAGAATAAATAAAGCCATATTGCATTAATATTTGATAAAAAGATATTAACATAGAAGCTAAAATAATTAATAAGATTATACCTTTATTCTTTATTAATAATGTTATAAAGATCAATAAAATCCACAAAGATCTTTGTATTAAACATAAGCTACAAACAGATATATTGAAGAAATACTCCAATGAGAATGATGATAAAATTATTATACAAGCTAATATTTGTAATAACCAAATAAGTTTGTTATCTTTCATTTGTTATTTACCTATTTTTTAAATAGTTTAACTAAAATTCTAATAAATATTAATGCTAAAAGTATAAAAAATAAAGCTAATAGCGAATAAAAAGTTATAAAAATTCCTTTAACCGTTTCTTTAGAGTTTTCAAAAATTCCTATTTTTACAAAAAAATCAAAAGATAATTGGTTTGATGAAATTTGGAATATAGCAAATAAAAATAAAGCAATAACCATAATAATAATTAATAAAAAATAATCTAATTTATTCATTGATAATCCTTAAAATATTAATAATAATATTGTACTACTATATAACCTATAAATATAACAAAAATTATCATAGATAATATAACTATTGTTTTTTTAAAATATTTTATTATAAGTTCTTTTCCTGATTTATGAAAATATTTAATTAAAAATGCTAAAAGGAAGAATCTTAATCCTCTTGAAAGAAAAGAGGCTACTACAAAATACACTAAATTAGTGTGTAAAGCACCACTAGCAATTGTTCCAATTTTGTAGGGTATTGGTGTAAATCCTATAATAAAAATAGCTAAAAAAGAGTGTGAATTATAAAGCTCTTTAAATTTGTTAAATGCCATTAAATATGTTTCTTTGGAAGAAATATAATCAAGAAAAAAGATATCAAAAAATAAATATCCTAATAAATAACCGAATAAACCTCCTAATACAGAAAAAATAGTAGTAATAAAAGCAAAAAATAATGCCCTAGAAGGAATAGCCATTGCCATAGCAAAAAGAAAAAAATCTGGAGGTATAATAAAAAAAGAACTCTCAGTAAAAGAAACAACTATTAAAATAAATAAAGCATACTTAGAATTAGCATAAGTAACAAGTTTATCGCTCGTATTATTTATTAAGTTTTTTATGTTAATCATACATATACCGAGGTTATTATTTATTAAAACATTATATTTTAACCAAGTTTTTCTTATTTAAAAGGAATACACCATATTAAAATCTAAATACTTTACAAATCAAACATTCAACAATCAAAAATGATTAAGAACAACAATTTAGATATATTATATACAAGGTAACCTAAAAAATAATCTTTTAAATTAATAAGTCAATTACATACATTGATCCCTAGCAACTTAAAACGCTTTAAATAATTATTTTACATAAATAAAATTGTAATTACCCTAAGTTTAATTTTTAATATTATTGTAGTAATTATATAAATTTACCTGTTTTACAAAAATTCAGTTTGTTTTGTATGTAATTATCATCCACCATCATATTAGAAATAAAATTCTAGTTAAAAGAATATATTAATACCTTTGATAAAAATCAGATCTAGTAAACTAATTAACTATATACACACCATAACTTTAAAGCAACAATAATTACTAAACATATAAATACCTAGACAGAATATATATTTTTAAGTAACTAAAATTGACTTCTTTTTATTATAAGACTGTAATTATAATTATCTTATTTTTTAAGCAAACAAACAACACCAGGAAGCTCTTTCCCTTCCATCCATTCCAAAAATGCTCCACCAGCAGTAGATATATAAGTTATTTGATCTGCTAAACCAAAAGTACTAAGGGCAGAAACAGTGTCCCCACCACCTGCAATAGAAATAAGATTACCTTCTGTTGTTCTTTTAGCAATAAATTCGGCTAAAGTTTTTGTTCCACTTGCAAAATTAGACATTTCAAAAGCACCTAAAGGACCATTCCAAATTAAAGTTTTTGACTTAGATAACACCTCATTAATAAAGGTTGATGTTGATTTAGGTCCAACATCTAACATCATATAGTTTTCTGGAATTTCTTTAACACTACATATTTTAGTATCAGCATCATTATCAAACTTATCAGCAACGATTGCATCAAGAGGTAAAACTAATTGGCATTTATGCTCAGATGCAGAAAACATAATATTATTACACTGTTCTACCATTTCTTTTTCACATAAAGAATTACCAACATTAAATCCTAAAGCATAAAGGAATGTATTAGCCATACCACCACCAATAATAATGTAATCCACTTTTTTAGTTAGATTATTTAATACATCCAATTTTGTAGATACTTTAGAACCACCAACAATAGCTGTAACAGGAGTAGCTGGATTACCTAAAGCTTTTTCTAGTGCCTCTAACTCTGCTTGCATTAATCTACCCGCTGCATAAGGTAATAAATGAGCAACTCCTTCTGTAGAACTATGAGCTCTATGAGATGCAGAAAAAGCATCAGAAACATATAAGTCTGCTAAGTCTGCTAATTGTTTTGTAAATTCTTTATCATTTTTTGTTTCTGCTTTATAGAATCTAACATTTTCTAGCATTAGAATATCACCATCTTTCATATCCGATATAGCAGATTTAGCAATAGATCCAACACAATCCTTAGCAAAACTAACTGGTTTATTTAATACTTCTGATAATGCTTCTGATATTGGTTTTAAAGAAAATTCAGCTTCAAAACCATCACCTTTTGGTCTACCTAAATGAGATAAAACTATTACTTTAGCACCTTTTTCTGATAATTCTTTAATTGTAGGAGCAGATCTAATTATTCTCTCTGCACTTGTAATTTTGCCATCTTTCATAGGAACATTTAAGTCAACCCTAATTAAAACTTTTTTACCTTGCACTTCTACTTCATCTAAAGTAACAAATTTAGTACTCATAATTATTCTCCAGTTTTATTCATCTTCCACTTTAATATAGTAGTATATTTATTATAAAGTTTCAATCATATAAGGAGAAACAACATCTATAAATGCACCATACTTAGGTGAGTATTTATCAATAAATCCCCTTGCTATAATTTTTTTCCCTATAAGATTTGTTAAATCTATTGATGATGCTATGCTATCATAGTGTTTTCTATCTATTCTTAAAGAAAAACCTTTATATTTTTCATCAGTTAATTGAATCCAAGTACTATTTTTTGTGTTTATAATATCTTTTACTTCAGCTCTAACTAATTTATACTCTCCCATATGTTTTTCAATCTCATCAACATCTATAATTCTATAATTTTCATTTTGCCAAAAAGTTAAATTATCAGCTATTGCTTTGCTTTCTAACTCAAGTAGTTCTTTTACAAAAGGAATAGGATTTCTATTTAAAATATAGGTAAAAGCTAACCCTTTTTCTATTAAATGACCATTCACCCATAAGTTGCTATCCTCAACATAAAGATCAGCAAGGATTCTTTTATACTTATCTCTTTTATATTTAGGAGTATATTTAATTGTAATATATTTATTTTGCAATAGTCTTTCTACTTCTTCTTTAGATTCAAAAGAAAAATCTTCTGGAGGATCAGTAAATAATTCTGGGGCTTGAATTCCCATAAATCTAATTCTTTCCTGTTTGTTATCTACTTCTGCTACAATTGTATCTCCATCTATTATTCTGATAACTTTAACATTTTTAACTTCTACTAAATTTTCTGATTTCACAACCATAGAAAATAAAGCAAAAATTAATAAGAAAAATATTATTTTTATTTGTTTTAAAATCACTTTAGTTATCTCTTATCTATAAAAATAAAAACAAATTATTTTAGTTAGGTTTATTCTTAAAATTATTATTTTTATTAGATAGATTTGTAGTATTTTTTATTTTAGTAATAACATCCTCTAAATATTTTTTATTATCATTAGATTCTAATTTAGAATTAAAATTATTTATATATTTACTTAAAGATAACAATCCACTAATTTGAGACATAATCAAGCACTCCCTTTTATATTTAAACTATATGATTTATTAACCATATAAAAACATTTTAGCGATAAAAGGTTAACAAAATCTTATTAGAAGGGACATCAAAAAAACTTAATTTATATAATACATTTTGCAATGCAGTTCTAAGCCTTCTTTATTATTTTTTTTGAAGAAATCTATAAATAATTTATTACTAATTGGTATTTTGTATCCTTCTTCTTCTATTTTAGAATGTTTAAAAATAGATTCATAAAACTTTTTAACCTCATCTCTTGATAATAAATGAATAATGTTTAAACAGGGTATTCTATCTTGTATATCCAAAGATTTTTCCATAGAAACAATTGCTTCTACAGAATAAGTTTGTAATATGTAATACACATTATATTTCATTTTGCTAACTTCAAGATTACCCATAATTTTTCCATGATCTTCAACCCATTTAATTTCTGTTTTAAATAAATCATAAGATCCAGAAGTTAATTTTTCTTTTATAGAAATAACATTAAAAGTTTTTTCTTTAGTATAAATATAATATAATAACATTGATATAATTAATGCAACAACACCAGCTATCATTATTTTTAACCAAAAAGATGTTGTATTACTAAACATTGTTATTACCCTAATCTATGTTATAATGTACATCATAACTATAAAACAGTATAAATAAAAATTCAACCTTACATTAATAAATTAACTTTCTTATTTTAAAAATCATCATGATAAATTTTAGACTTATATTATCATTGCTCGGTTACTTAATAACAAGTATTGGTTTATTAATGATAATTCCTGCTGTTATAGATTATTTTACAGATCAAGTTGGTAAAAGCACATTTTTCATATTTTCTATAATAATAACTTTTTTGGGATTATCATTAGCTTTTTGTAATAAACAAGAGCAATATAAGCCTTTATCCACAAAAGATGGAATTTTGTTAACAATTATTGCTTGGATTAGTATTGTTGGTTTATCTGCATTGCCTTTTACATTTGGAGATTTGCAACTTAGTTATACTGATTCATATTTTGAAATTATGTCGGCATTTAGTACAACAGGATCTACTGTTATACCTAACTTAGATGCATTATCTTACGGTTTACATTTTTGGAGAGCTTTAGTTCAGTGGATAGGAGGAATAGGAATTATTGTTATTGCCGTTATTTTAATGCCATCATTACAAGGTGGTGGGATGCAATTACTTAAGTTAGAATCCTTTGAAACCTTTGATAACGCCAAGGACAAAGTTAAAAAAATAGCTTTAGGTATGATAGCAATTTACTTATGCGTAACAATTATTGTATTTTTTGCATTACTTTTTATTGGAGAGTTAAATTTTTTTGATTCTGTAATTCATTCTTTAACTTCTGTTTCTACTGCAGGATTTTCAAATAAAGATAATTCTATAGCTTACTTTAATAAACCAAAAGTAGAAATTATATTAATTTTTGCTATGATAAGTGGATCTTTGCCTTATATTTTATTGTATAATTTGTTTTTTTTAAGAAAAAATAGTTTATTTAAAGATCAACAAGTTTTAGGTTTTATAAAAACTGTAGTTATTATAATATTATTATTATCATTATGGTTAAATTTTAACAATGGAATTAACTTTTTTAGTGCATTAAGATATTCATCTTTCTCTACTGTATCTCTTATTACAGGAACAGGATATATTTCGTATCCATATGATTCTCTCGGTAATTTCCCTTTTATGTTATTATTTGTTACAATGTTTATAGGTGGTTGTGCTGGGTCTACCGCTTGTGGAATGAAAATATACCGTTTTCAGGTTGCTTATTATATGAGTTTATCTTATATAAATAGATTGTTTTTAAAAAAACATATTTTAATTACTTACTATAATGGAAAGCCTATATCCAATGATGCTGGATTAGCTGTTATGTTGTATTTTTTTTTATTTTTTATAATATTAATGCTTGGTTCTGTAGTTATGTCAGCACTAGATCTTGATTTTATAACTGCATTTTCTGCTGTTGCTACCTGTCTTACAAATGTCGGACCAGGATTAGGAGAATTAATAGGACCTACTGGTAATTTTCATGAGATTCCTTCAACTGGTAAATGGTTTCTTTGCTTAATCATGTTGTTAGGAAGATTAGAAATTTTTGCTGTTTTAATGATATTAAGTAAAAGATTTTGGTCTTAGTTCAATAAATTTAAATAACCGCTAGAAGATTAATTTAGACAATTATATACATCCAATATTTCATTAATTACAAAGAGATAATGGGGCATTAACTTAATTTTGTTTTAACTCTAACAATTAGTTTATTATTTTAACAGATATTCAATTGGTTTTTATTGATATACCTATTTCTATTTTTAAAATCTTCCTATTAGTTTTAAAAGCATAAATTACTCAAAACTAATAATACAAATTACTTACATAAAAACACTTACTAAAACAAAGCTTCCAGTATATCTTTTTCTCTAAAAATATATACTGATCTAATACTTGTTTTACTTAATCCACTTATAAAACTCTAAAAAGATCTTTTGAAAGATAATTGGAATGAAGAATCTACATATTTATTAACATCTGTTTCCATTCTATAACCAACCGATACCGTAGCCCAATCAGCAATGTAGTCCACTCCAAATCCAGCTTTAACAAATATAGGTAGATAAGAGCCATTTGTTGTTGTTAATGAATCACTGTCTACACTTTGGAATTTAAAACTAGTATTTGCACCTGAATATATTCTAATTCCTGTTGCTAAAGAAGCATAAGGTTTTAGAGATACTTCTTCTCTGTCATACAAAAGCTCTCTATCAAAAGTTACACCCACACCAAAATCATTTACTAAAACATTAGCGCCATCAACATTTAACGCTCCTATTCCTTCTTCATAATAGCTACCAATTCCTATTTTAGATATAGAATAAAATACATTATAAGTAGCATTAAAATTACGATATTTATCAGGAAGAATTGTTATATATCCAGCCTCAAAGTGAGCCATAAATTCATCGGCTTTAATATCTGAATTATTGCTATAGTTAATAAAATTAATATTTCTTGTATTATCAAACATTGTATAACTATAACTTAATATTCCTTTTAAATAATAATCTGAATTAATCAGATAATCAGCTCCTAAAGATAAATTAAATGCCGTATAATTTTCGTTATAACTAGAGTCTTTTCCATATAACCCCCCATCAACATAAGAAAAAGATCCACCTAGAAGTAATTTAGAATTTACAATCCTTGTATATCCTGTTTGCATAGACCTTGAATTATCGTTATAACCTACAACATCTTTTTTATTTTTTAGTTTACCTAAATTATATTGCAATTTTACCCAAATATTATCTTCTAAATTAGAAAAATCTCTTAATTCCATAGATAAATTATCAACCGATCTATTAGTATTTAAGTGTATATTATTAGCATAAACTCTATTACTAACTGGCATTAATTTCGATAAATTATTACTTAGATCCTTACCACCTTTAGATTGAGTATCAAGCCCTGTAATAATTACTTCCATATCCTTGGGCATAGTAATCTTTCCCATTAACATAGCATCTAAAAGACCAGCAACTTCTAAAAATCCACCACTATATCCATAGATATCTAAAACTTCAGAATAAGATTTTTCCCTACGAATATTAACAATAAAATCTTGACCATTATCAATTTTATAATCCACAACAAACCATTCGGCTAAATTAGTTAAGAATTTAAACTTAGTCTCTTCATTTTCTGTATCTATTTTGATTTCAGTGTCTGAATGAATAATAGAGAAATTATTTTCCATTCCTAATAAAGTGCTATGAGTAGACCTAAACTCTACTTCTAACAATCCTGATAATGAAACATTTCCTTTAGAGTATATTTTATAGGAAAGATCAGCTCTATCTTTATTTATTTTATTTTCTTCCTCTATACCTAAAGTTAGTTTTCTTTGTATTTCCATAGAATCATTAACTATTAAATTACCCGATTCAAGATTTAAGTTTTCTAGCTTTATAGTATTAACCGTTACTGTAGCCTTTCCAGCTTTAACTACAAATTCACTATCATAAACAACTTCTGGTTCTTTATCCTCTTCTTTACACTCTTCTTTGTCAGGATCACATGGTTTAACGACAGTCTCTGGATGATTTATTGTTGTAGTCCATGAAACAAAAGATTTATCTTTATCATAACTATAAATTAGCTTACCACGGTCTAACTTTATATTGTTAAGCGTATTAACAGTTTCATATCCACCTACTGTCACAGTAGAGCCTTTTCCTTTTACCCATAAATTCTCAACATTTTTTTGTGTAAAATCAAAAGTTTGATCTTTTAAAGAAATTTCATAGTTTCTTATTATTGTGTTTTCTAGTTTTAGTTTAACTAAAGTTTCTAACCTAAAGGTTTCAATCACTCCATCAATAATATTTACTTCTGCTCTATTATTTTGAGTTAAAACATTAAATTCTCCAACATTTCCACCTTTTAAAGTAACTTTTTCCACACCAGTTAAATTAATTATACCTATATTGGCATTTCCATCTATATTTACATTACCAGAATTATTTAAAGATAAAGCACCAATTTTACCACCATAAATATTAATATCAGGAGAAAAAGGACTACTATTTACAATTTCTTCAACAACAGCTGTTCCTTTAATATTTAATGTTCCTCTTCTTCTCATATCTATTTGTCTGATATTTCCACCATCTATATCAAAAACATGGTCTGCCATTGAGGTATTGAGGTTTAATTTTCCAATTTTAACTTTTTCTCCAATTTGAAGTTGTGCAACAGAAGTACTTGCTTGCATATCAATTTGATAAATTTCTTTATCTATATTTTTTAAAACTAATTTAGCATTATTGTGAGGATCAACTCTTATAACACCACCATTAGAGGCATCAATATCTATTTTACTACCATCTAAAATTAAATCATTAGTTCCACCAAAAGAAAAAACCCCTCCATCAGAAATTTTTAATGATTGTAAATTGCTAAATCCTTTCTCTGTATAATAATAAGTACCATTATTAGATATATCAATAGTATAAACGGAAGAAGGGTCATATACATAACCTGGTCTAAATTCTCCACCTTCTATTTTTAAATGACTAATATGGTTTTTTTGAGGAGAATTATTAGCATCAACCCTAACCGAGCCAGATTTAATAGTTAAAATATTTATATTGCTATTTTTTATAATCATTCCTTCTTTATTACCCTGAACAAGAACCTCTCCTTCTGCTGTTTTAGGTGTAAGATCCGAGTTTACTTCTATGGACGACCTAAAAGTCTCTGAAGAATAATGTAATTTCCCACCATCTTTCACTTTAGATTTAAATTCACCTTGATTAAATTTAAGAGTTCCTCCTGAAATTAAAAATTCACTATTAGTACTAGCCAAACCTATACTAGAAACATCTAGTATACCTTCCTCTACAATTATTTTATAATCTCCTGAAAAGAAAGAATCTGTAAATTTAACCTCACCTTTTCCTTTTTTAGTTAAAGTTGAATCTTTTAAATTTACAATATTTACTCTTAAAACTTTTTCTTTATTTTCTTCTTGAGAAATTTCATTGTAATTAAAAATAACAGTAGATCCCTCAATAACATTTAAACGATTATGTACTTCACCATTCCTAATTTCTACTGTTGCTTTCTTTGATATGTCAACATTACTTAATTTATCAGCTTCAATTACACCAATTATACTATTATTGTTTTCTCCAGAAAACAATAAGGTGGAGTCGGTTAATTTTACACTATCTGTTCGTAATCCTTCTTCTGTAAAAGCAACACTACTCTTTCTCATGTCTAGTAAGCCATTATAATTAACATACATCTTCCCAATACTTAAGCCAGATGAATCATTAATTTCAAGGGTATGAGTACTTTTTACTGGATTCCCATTTTTATCGTATTCTATATTACCACTAGCATCTACTTGGAATTCGTTATTTTGTGCTTTTATTTCAGGAATATAACCCCTAACAGAATTCAAAATAAAAACGATATTCCCACCAAATTCACCTTTACCATCCTCACCAACATATTTTAAACTGCCTTGGTTTACTTCATATTCACATCCAGAAACTCTAATTCTAGGATTTTTCCCTGTAACTTCTTCTACAGTACAAGCTGCACTCATAGTAGAAGGAATTACCATAATACTAAAAAATAACGATAAAAAAATGAAATAAATTTTAAACATAAATAAAAATCTTGAAATAAATTAAATTATAAACAAAGAAATAATAAAAGTAATTCGTAATGATGTATAGCAAAACTATCTAATTTGCAATAATACTCCTATTTATTATTAATAAATATAAATAGTCTAAATTATTACTTAGCTGTAGAATGCATAAAATGGAATGATTTATCTGGAAAAACATATTTCCAAGCCGAGTGTATCGCCATAGAACTCTCAGAAAAACCTATTGAGATAAGTTTTATCTTATGATTATACTGAGCAACATCTCCAACTGCAAAAATTCCAGCAACTTTAGTTTCACAAGTTGGAACATCTACTTCTATAGAAGAATGTAATTTGTTAATATTAAAGCCCCAATTTTCCAAATCACCTAAACTTCTTGATAATCCAAAAAAAGCTAGCAAGTGATCAGCTTCTATATTTTTTATATTTCCCGATAAATCTTTAACTATTACATTACTTAGTTGATTATTTTCTATTTTGATATCTTCTACCATAAAGGGAATAACCATTTCAACTTTATTTGTACTTGCTAATTTTTTTAGTTGTTCAATAGAAGATGTAGCTGCTCTAAAATTATCTCTTCTATGTACCATATAGATTTTTTTTGCAATATCTGCTAATCCTATAGCCCAATCAACAGCTGAATCTCCACCACCTGCTATAACAATGTTTTTATCTCTAAATATCTCCGGATCTTTTACAAAATAGTGTACCGATTTATTTTCATATTTTTCTATACCTTCAATTGGAGGTCTATTAGGTCCAAAAGCACCAGCACCAGAACATATAATAATAGCTTTTGCATAAATAACATCGTTTTGAGAAGTTTTAACACAAAATTTTTTATTATCATTATCAATTATAGAAAGATCTGTAACATGCCTATTTAGTAAATATTCACCACTACCATCTTTAGCAAATGGTTTGGCTTGTTCTATTAATTGATCTATGAGGTCTTTCGCTAAAATTTTTGGTTGCGATGGAATATCATACACATATTTATATGGATAAAGTGCTATAGGTTGCCCTCCAATTTCAGATAAAGCATCTACAATTAAAGTTTTCATTCCTAAAAATCCAGCCTGATAACTACTAAAAATTCCAACAGGACCAGCACCAACTATTAATAAATCTGTATTATATTCTTTCATAAAAAATCCTAAAAAATCATTTATATCATCAATAATTGTGATACAATTTTTCTTTTTTGTCTATTATATTTTCGTGTTAGTATAAGTTATAATATACATATATAGTTAAAGAAAAAGAAACATGAAAATCATTTATAATCTTTCATCTATTGAGGATACTAAAAAAATTGCTAAAATCTTATCTCTACATCTAAGTAATGTTATTATTTTATTAAGTGGTGATATTGGAAGTGGTAAAACCACCTTTAGTAGTTTTTTTATAAATTTTCTCTCTAATAAAAATCAATTAGTAACTAGCCCAACTTTTCCTATTGTACAGTCTTATTATACAAATATCGGGCTTGTATATCATTTAGATTTATATCGCATAGAAAATGAAAATGAACTTATGAATTTAGGTATAGATGAAATTTTACAAACTACTTGCCTTATAGAATGGTCAGAAAAAATGGGATCTTACAAACCTAAACACTTTGTTGAAATTAATTTCTATACCATATCTGAAACAAGTAGGATTTTAGAAATTACTTTTTCTAAAAAATATGCTGAACTTTTAAAAAATATAGAACAAGAGATAAAAAACTTAAATGTTATATAATATTCCTTTTTGTTATTCTTTTATTGATGCTTTTTGTAAAAAAATTCTTGAATATAATAAAAACACTCCAGAAAATTTGTATAACTATTTGATATTAGTTCCTAATAAAAGAATTATAAGAAACCTACAAACAGCTTTTTTAAAAAACTCTAATGCTTCAGCATTAATTTTACCTAAAATGATATCTCTTGCCGATTTAGATTACATCATATCTAATAATCATTTAGTTTTTAGTACTTTAAGCAAAAATGAATTTTCTGATATTTTAAAACCTGTTATTTCAAAAAGAGAACGATCATTTATACTAAGCAAACTCATAAAAAAAATGGGTCAATCTTTAAGTTTCAATCAAAGCATTGCAATGGCTGATAACTTAGGGTTACTAATAGATAGATCTTATATGGAAAATGTAAATTTTCAAGACTTAGATAAAATAGTAGATACTAACTTAGCCATTCATTGGCAAGAAATTTTGAAGTTTTTAACTATAGCTACACAAGTTTGGCCTCAAATTTTAGCAGAAAAAAAATCTATAGATGCAACTCATCAGCAAAAATTAATATATCAGATTCAAAATAAAATTTGGCAATTAACACCACCACCAAATCATGTTATCGCTCTTAACATTATAGGATTTAATAACGATATAATAAATCTCTTAAGTACTATTGATAGTTTACCAAAATCAGATATTTATTTTCATGGTATAGATTATAACTTATGCGATAATGACTTTAAAAATTTAGAATATACTCATCCTCAAAAAATATTTTCTTATATGTTTAATAAACTAAAAATTAAAAGAGAAAATATTTCAAATTTACTTCTAAATGATACTCAAGATAATATCATTCATAGAATTTTTGATAAACTTGTATATAAAAATGCAAATGTAGAAGATATTAAAAATTTTGCTAATAAATTTAGTATCATAAATACAAAAAATGAAGAAGAAGAAGCAAGAACAATAGCTTTAACCTTAAGAGAAACATTAGAGTGTGAGGGTAAAACAGCAGGATTAATAACAAATAATAAACATTTAATAGAACGTGTTACCAGCGAATTAGAAAAATGGAATATAGAAATAGATGATTACCTAGGACAATCATTAATAAATTCACTAGCAGGGAAGTTTTTTTTAGTGGTTGGCAATATTCTAAAAAACAACTTTGAACCTGAAGATTTTTTAGCTTTGCTGAAGCATCCTTTTTGTAATATGGGAATAAGTCGTACTGAAATTTTAAATTATGCACAAAATCTTGATTTTTATTTGTTTAGAAGTTTAATTAGAGATAAAACCATTGATGGTTATAAAAACGAACTAAAGAACATGGAATTTCTACATCAAGATACTAAAAACAAGCTTATATCTTTTTTAAGACATATTGAAATTCAATATCCAGAAATTATTTCTACAATAAAATCTATAAAACAATCTAAGCAAATTGATTTTCAAACAACTTTAATTTCTCATATACGAATTGCGGAATCTTTATCTAAAGAAAAGTTCAATAATCCTAGCGAATTATGGAAAGAACAAGAAGGAAAAGAACTATCTATTTTACTGTCAAATCTATTGTTAGAAACAAAACAAATAGGTTTGGTTAGCATTCATGAATACATGGAAATTATTAAAAAATCAATATTGGATGTAAACATAAGGTCTATTTATAATAAACATCCAAGACTTTATATTTATGGAGATATGCAAAATAACTTAATTCATCATGATATTATGATTTTAGCTAACCTTAATGAGGGTTCTATGCCTTTTTTACCATCATCAAATCTATGGATGAATGCACATATTATGAATCAATTAGGATTTATAAAAGATGAGTCTCAAATTGGTCTAAAAACAAATATCTTTGCACAAATTATCGGCGCAAAAGAAGTTATTTTAACTCGTAGTGAAAAAGAACAAGGTAAACTAACAACTCCATCAAGATGGTTATTACAACTACAAACATTTTTGAATTATTATAGTAATCAAAATTTAGATTTAAACTCTAAGAATTATATTTATAATATCCAAGCAGAAATGTATACACCATCGTATTTTAAACCACTATTAACAAATAATATTTTTTATAATCCTCCATTAGAATATAGACCAAAAAAAATATCAGCAACCCAACTAGAGAGTTTAATTAAAAATCCTTATATATTTTTTATAGAAAGGATTTTAAAAATTCGCCCACTAGATAAAATAAATCCAGTCCCTAATAAAAAAGATTATGGAAATTCTCTACATAAAGTTTTTGAGATATTTTTTGCAAATTTAGATAGCTTTAAGGCTTTTCCTTCTTATCAACAATATCTTGAAATTATAAAAATAACAGAAGAACAATTTCAACCTTTTTTAAAAGTAGCCACATTCAAGCTATTTAAAATGCCTATTATTAAAAAAGGAATAAAATCTCTTTTAGATACTGAAAAATTAGAAACAATAAAAAAATCACACATAGAAATATCAGGACAAATAAATCTTAGCATTGGGAATAACATTATTAATTTAAATGGTAAGGCTGACAGAATAGATGTACTAGAAGATAATTCTATCAGCATTATTGATTATAAAACAACAAGCTCTACAAAAATAGAAAACTATTGGAAACAACTTTTAATTTTAAGTTTAATTTTTCAACAAGGCGGCTTTTTTTCTGATAATTTAACAGAATTTGAACCACAAGATATAAAAACTAATTACATCTTTTTTCCTAATAAAATAGAAGATAATCTACAAAAAAAAGATAATGGTATAGAAAATATTTTAAACTACCTGCCAACATTTTTGCAAGAGATTGAAGCTGTATTAAAAAAATACTATATTGATAATATTTCTTATAAATTTAACTTAAAAGACAAAAAAGTCTACGAGGAACACAAGCATTTTATTAGATTTGATGAGTGGAACAATAATCTTAGTTTAAATAATCAAACTGATGATAAAGAGGATTAATAAAAATGGAAAATAATCCATCATATAAACAAAGAATAGCATCAAATCCTAAAACCTCCGTATGGGTTAGTGCTTCAGCTGGAACTGGCAAAACTAAAATTTTAGTAGATAGATTGCTTAGATTACTTCTTGATAATGTAAGCATAGATAATATCTTATGTATTACCTACTCTAAGGCAGCAGCACAAGAAATGATTAATCGGCTTATGGGAATATTGTCTGAATGGAGTATTATATCTGAGAATGATCTTATAAACCATATAAAAAATATATCAGGTATTGAACCAACAAAAGAGCAAATAACTATTGCAAAAGAGTTATTTTCTAAAATAATTAATCATCCAAGAGAGTTAAAAATACAAACAATCCACTCGTTTTGTCAAAATCTATTAGCTAGATTTCCAATAGAAGCAAATATTCCTACAAACTTCTTGGTTATTCAAGATGATGTGGTGCAAAATATTAAAAATCAGGCTATAGAAACTGTTTTATCTAAGGAAATGGATGTTTCAAAATCTAGTAAAGAAACAGAAAATATCTTAGAAAAACTAACTAAAAATATTTCTCAATATAGTTTTGAAAACATTATTAAAAATATCTTAAACTATTCAGAAAAACTAGAATTAATAAGCACTAAATACAATGTTGATTACTCTTTAGAAAATCTAAGAGAAGAAATTTATGGTTATCTACAGGCTGATATATCTCTATCTTCTTCTGATGTTTATTTCCAATATTTCAATAACAGTTATAATATCAATAAAATAGCAGAATGTGTTAGACTTTTAAAAGAAAAAGAACTTGCTCCCAAAAAATTCGATGTAATACAAATAGATGATTTTATAAAGCTACCAATCCATCAAAAAGTGGAACAGTTCAATAACTGGAAAGAGTTTTTTTTAACAAAAACCACAGGAACACCTAAAGCCTCTATTTTAAATAAAGATGTTTTAAAAACACTAAATAGCGATGCTGATTTTGTAATTAATGGCATCAATGAGGCAGCATTAGAAATAATTAATGTTATAGAAAAATATAAAAATCAAATATGTGCAGAGCTTAATTTTTCACTAATAAAAATAGCTCTTAGTATTTATAAACAATATCAAGAATTAAAATATTCTAATGGATATTTAGATTTTAGCGATTTGATTATGAAAACTTATGAGTTATTAACTAATCCCTCTTTATCTTTGTGGATTATGTATAAAATAGACCAAAAAATAGATCATATATTAGTAGATGAAGCCCAAGACACAAGCCCAATGCAATGGGAAATTATTAAAAGTTTAACCGAAGAATTTTTTAATGGTGAAAATGCTAAATCTGATATTGATCGTAGTATTTTTGTGGTTGGAGATATAAAACAATCTATTTACTCATTTCAAGGGTCTGATCCTTATTCTTTTAGTAAAACTCGTGAATTTTTAAGCAATAAAATCCAAAATGCCAATAAACCTTTTGTGCAAATTGCTATGAATACATCTTTTAGGTCATCACAAGGTATTATTGATATGGTTAATCATGTTAGTAGTAATATTTTTGATAATCAAAAATCTCCTTATTTGAACGAAGAAATTAATCATAATGTATTTCATACCAACAAACCTTTTTCTGTTGAAGTATGGCCTTTAATTTGTATTGATAAAGATTCCAAAAATGATGATGCAAAAAGCGATAAATTTCAAAATTTAGCACAAGCTATTGTAAAAAAAATACAATATCTTAACAAAAAACAAGGAATTGCCTTTGGTGATATATTAATTCTTTATCGTAATCGGAAAAATAATATAACATTAGAATATATTGTAAAACTGTTAAAAGATAACAAAATACCTGCTCTTGGAATTGATAAAATCAACCTTAAAAATAATATTGCTGTTAAGGATCTTATTGCTCTTGCAAAATTTTTAAGCCAAACTAAAGATACTTTTTCACTATCTTGTGTTTTAAAAAGCCCAATGTTTAATTTATTAGATGAGGATATTTTTAAAATTATCCACTACAATACTCAAAAAAATGCTTTTTTAAATTTAAGTATTACACATCCTAAAATTTACTCTACTTTAAAAGAATGGTTAAATATGGTAGATTTTAAAAGCATTTTTGATTTATTTTTTCATATTCTCTACAAAAATGATAATAATGGTGAAACTAATATTACTAAATTTATTAGTAGACTAGGACTTGATGTTATAGATCCTTTGTCTGAATTTATTAACCTAATTTTTAGATTTAAAGAAAAAAATGATGATAATCTACAATCTTTTATTAAATTTTTAGAGAACTACGATAATGAAATATCAAGGGAATTTTCTAATAATAAAGACTCTGTGAATCTTATGAGTATCCATAGTTCTAAGGGATTACAGTCTAAAGTAGTGTTTTTATTAAACGATTTAGATAAAAGATCTCCTAAAAAAGATATTCTTTTTAATAACACAATTAATAAACCACTTTTACTTATTTTACCAAGAACTGATATTAAATGTAAATCGCTTAAAAATTTAGAAGAAACATATAAATTATTAGATTATGAAGAATCTAAAAGATTATTATATGTGGCTATAACAAGAGCTGAGGAGCACTTATATGTTGCCTCTGTTTCTAACACTGAAGATGTTAGAGAAGCCGAAAAATCATCTCATTTATGGTGGAATTCAATAACTAATAATGTAGAAACTATTTTAGCTAAAGAAGAAGATCCATTTTTTAACAAAAAATTAGGATTTACATCAAATATTGTTCTTAAACTACAAAATATTGCTAAAACTAAACTTCAATCACTAGAAAAAACAAAAATAGATATCCCAAAATGGGTCCATTCAAAAGCACCAATTGAACCAACACCTTCTAAGCCATTAACTCCAAGTAAATTAATATTTGAAGAAACTTATTTTAGTTCTCCACTAGAAAATATTAAACTAAATAAAAATAATACGATAATTAATAAAGGATCTATTATCCATAAAATATTAGAACAAATTAATTATATTAATCCTAAAGAACATGATTTATTTGTTGATAGTTTTATTTCATCTCAAAATCAACTTTTTTATGAAGATCAGGAAGATATAAAACAAAACATCAATAATATTATTAAAAATCAAGAATTTAACTTCTTGTTTGATAAAAAAACTCTTAACGAAATCTCTCTTAGCGGTTCTGTTTTTCAAAATAATATGCTACAATTAGTATCAGCAAGGGTAGATAAATTAATAATTACTGAACAAGAAGTCATTTTAATAGATTATAAATATTCTAAAAAGAAAAAATCTATTCCTGTGGCTTATCAAAAACAAATTAATTTATATAAAAAACTACTACATGATATATATCCTCAACATATAATAAGAGGATTTATACTTTTTTCTCAAAGTGCAGATATAGTTGAGATAAAATAAATACTTATATACTGGAAATACTTATATACTTGAAAATATAACCTAGCAATACTAATATATAAATAGGTGATAAATAATATAAATTAAAAGGTAATTACATGGCAATAGACATTAAAGACGCCGATTTTCAAAGTAAAGTAATTGAAGAATCAAAAAATCAACCTGTATTAGTAGATTTTTGGGCTCCTTGGTGTGGTCCATGTAAAATGTTAGCTCCAATATTAGAAACTGTAGCTAAAAATTTAGAAGAAGAAACAAGTATTGTAAAGTTAAATGTCGATGAAAATCCCCTAACTGCAGGATCTTTTTCTATAAGATCTATACCAACTATGATTGTATTTAGAAACGGTGTTGAAGCAGAAAGAGCTGTTGGTGTTCTTGGAAGAGAAGACATTGTTAATTTAATAAAAAGACACTTTTAATTAATTGATTTTTTTCGTTTAGATTTTTGTTATAACTTAGCAAACTACTTATTTGTAACTGTACGTAATTTATTCTAAACATCAGTAATTTTATTTACAAATATCTTCACTTATTCCATATAATATAATTTTTTGTTATTACTTTCAAAGAAATAATTATTAAAAATATCAAATGTATAATAACGGTAAAAATAGAATAAATTAAATATCTATAACTTAATTTAAGAGATTTTAAGATAGTGAATATTATTTTTTATTAAACTTTAGAAATCATAATATTATAAAAAATTTATAAATTAATACTTAATTTTAATCCATTAAATGTTGAACTATTTTGATAAATATAACCCTTATAAGCAATAGAAACATCAATATTTTCTTTAATATTATACTGTATACCAACAACATAAGAAATGCCAAAACCAGAATATGAAGCATTTCCAAAGTTTATATATTCATCCATCGCCTCATAAGGTTTTGCTAACATACTAGACAAAGAAAAATCAAAATATAGTACTTTTGAATTAACAAAAATTAAACTTTTATCATTAAGTATATTCTTAGATAAATCTACACCAATAGCAAATTCTTGCACTAAAGATTTATTAGAAAGTACCTCATATAAATATCCATCTCCTATTTCTTTATAATCGTTTAATAATAAATAACTAATGTCATAATAAAAATTAGGAGAAAATTTTATATCTCTAATGAAATAGTTTTGACTAATCATTCCTCTAAAAGAAAAATTATTTAATAAAGAAGATGATGTTGCTTTATTATTGTTAAAATTAGTTTTATTCATATCATATTTATTAATATAATATGAAGTAATTAAATCTAAATTAATGCTATTTATTTGCTTAAAATATGAAGATAATAATATAAATCCTAAATTATCAATACTATATAAAGAATTATCAATGTTAGATTTATTTAACGAAACACCAATCCCCAAATTTTTGGTTAAATAAGTTTTATAATATGCACCAAATAGTTGTGTTTTAGATTTATTAATAAATAGATGGTCATTGATTTTACCAGTTGAAGTAAAAAAAGATAGATTATATTTTTCATTTTTAGAATCATGATATAAATCTTTAATAAATTTGGAGTTTTGATAAGATTCAAATAACAAAACATCATTAGAAATAGGTTTTAAACTAATTAAATTATTTTCTAATTTATTACCTCCATCATAATCAAGCCTAGATATTAAATTAGAAATATTTTCTGTAACAGGAATTTTTTCTTCTATAAACTTATCAAAATTTTTCGCTGTATCTGCAACAAAAGTATCATCTCTATATCCTACTTTTGTATTTTCATTACACAAATTATCCACAAACAAAACTTGACAATAAGATATCACCCTTGTAATTTCAGCTACAAATGAAGTTCCTTTTTCTTCTATAATTAAATATTTTATTTTTAATATATCATTGTCATTATTTAATCCAAAATCTTCAGGGCTATAATATATTTTACCATCTTTAGAATAAATTAATTCGGTAATTATTGTATCACCCTGTTGTATTTTGTAAGAATCCAACAGAATAAGATTCATCTGAACATTATTCGAAATATTAACATGACCATCAGAATAAATTCCAGTTGTTAGATCTCCCTGAGAAAATACTTTAGAGTTTGAAGTTATTCCTATAAAAGGGGATTCTGCAAAAGATATAAAATTAAAACTTTCAACCTTTAATAAAGAATCAGATAGTATCAAACGATTATTAAGCTGTAAATTATTAAGTTTTATCTCGGAATTATTTAATAATAAAGAATTTGCTCTTAAAGATCCGTCATTAATTATAGTTGAATCTTTAATAAGAAAGGTGTTTATATCAGCATTTCCATATATTGCAAAATTAGATCCATCTATTGTTAATTGATTTTTTATAACAAGGCTATTGCTAAAAATATTAATATCTGAATTAATAATATTTATATTATTTGCTGAAATAAAATTAGATTTAATAAAGCTATTACTATTATAAAAATTCATCTTATTTATTTTCATAAAGTTGGATACAAAACTTCCTGATCCTAAAAAATTTATCTCATTGGCTGTTATGGTATTATCTATATAAATATCTACATTGTTTTTTAATGTAACCCCTCCATCAATGACAATACTTCCTATGTTTAAAACAGTGTTATCTCCTGAAAAAATTAGGTTATTATAAGATGTATCTAATGATTGTATAGAAGATATCTTTCCACTTGCAGAAATAAAAATACTTGAGTTATTATTTAAAAAAATATCTACAACATCTATAGTTCCAGTATTTAATATATTAAGCACAGAATTATCAATATATAAGTTATTAGCTTGTATTTTATATAAATTTGATTCTACATTACTTAAATAAAAATTACCATTTACTGTTGCATTTTTTATATATACTTTGTTTTTATGATTTGCATTTATATATAAATCACCCTTATGAATTTCTAAAGAGCCTATTTGCAAAACCGATGGATTTAACAAATTATCAATACCATAAATATTAATAGTTTCATTTTCTGCTTTGCTAATAAAGTTTGTTATATTTACATCAATTCTAGGATTAATTGAACTATTCTTATTTCCAATATTTAAAGTATGATTACTAGAATTTACATTTATAACTCTTGTCTCCACTGTAAGATAAATAGAATTATCTGTATACATTGGAATTATATTAGTTTCTTGTTTATTTTCTGTTATGGATTGAAGTTTATAAAAACCAGATTGCGTTCTTTCACACTCTATTGTTGTATCATAATAATTATTATTAATTACACATTCTGCATAAGAATAACTAACAAAAAATAAAATAAAAACACTAATAAAAAAATATAAGTATAAATACATCAATATTAATACTACAAATTAAATAAATACTACATATAAAAATATACAACTAATATTGATGTGTCAAAAAAGGATTTATTTTGCAATCTAAAGTAAAAATAATTAACTATATGATTATAATAGGGTTGTATTTTATGAAAGAGATTCGCATAAATTATTTTTCGCCAATTTTTTACCTTTAGTTCATCCTTTACAAAATACAAAAAACTCTCAATATATTACAATTAATTACAAATAGAAATGGATTAAAAGATTATGAAAGAATTATAATTTTTCTATAAAATACTCATAAGATAATATTAAAGTTAAGTTTTATGTTGATATTCCAGCAATTAACGAAAATTTAAAAAATATTTTTGAATAAACATTTTAGAAAGAGATATTGCAGACAAACAAAAAACTTCAAAAACTGAATTTTGTAAAATTGATGAAATTATTTTTGTCGGATAGAACCATAAATAGCTATTATTATCTATCCTCCCGCAATAATATAAAAACGCATATATGCTGAAGATAAACACAGAATAAAATATAATCTTAAAGTTTAGAAAGTCTTTTTTCAGGGACTATGTCATGGGTTACGACACCATCAACTTAATTTAAAAATAATTAAAAATAAATTGTCAAATCAAATATTTAATATAGTTCCAAATATTTTATAAAAATTGAAACAGCTGTCAACCAAAATACACCTAGGTAAGATAGTATTTTCTTACCTAGGTTATTTATTAATGGTTTAGATTTTTTAATTACTTAATACTAATTCTTTTAACGTGATTTTCTATATGTTTATGATCCTCAATATCTATAACTAGCATTCCATCTTTTACCTCTGCATTAAGTATCTCAGCATCTGCACCAACAAAAAACGAATTATAAAAATTTGAAGAAAATCCTTGATATATATATTTATCTTTATTTTGCTCTTGCTGAATCGAACCTCTAACCATTAGTGTATCACCTTCAACGGTTATATCTATATCTTCTTTCTGAAAACCTGCAATATTCAAAATTATTTGATATACACTATCTGATTTTCTTATAATATCATAATTTCCTGATCTTGTATTAAAACTTCCAAATGAAAATTTATCATTAAAAAATTCATCTATAATTGAATCAAATCTTGAAAATGGTGTTAAAAAGTTTTTCATAATTAATTCCTCCATTTTTGTTATATTTTATATTAATAAATTTAGTAGTTTGTTTTAAATTTGACAAGTACCTTTTTAGATTTTTTTACTAAACTTTTTTACCCAACAACTTAAAACTTCTATTCAGAATTATTTTGGAAAATACTTGTTTTAATTCTTCTTTGATTGTTATTACTTGATAATAGTATTGCAGTGCAACCTTGTGAGATTTGAATTATCAATAGTTAATAATTGAAATAATTAATGGTGCCCCCAAAGAGAATACAAAAATACATAAAAAAATACCCCTTGTTTTAAAGGAGTAAAAAAATAGTGTATAAAGTGTGCTAAGTGTACAACCCTTATTTTCTCTATCCTTCAAAGTCTACACTTGTTCTTAATTAGTGTAAGTTGGTGTAGTTTGGTGTGTGGTTGCAATTAATTACTTTAATTGTTCTTAATTGGTTTAAATTAATACTCAGACAAATAATCTAATCTTATTGCAACCACTCTAATAGGTTTTCCTTTAACATTTGTTATATAATCGGATTCATAAGAAAATTTTTTATTCTTGCGAGCAGATGAATATATAAATCTATCGTTTTTTGCATTTTGAGAAAACTTTTTATTAATCATAGCTTTAAACATATTAGTACTTACAAATAACAATCTATCTTTTCTATCTATGGATATAAAAAAACCATTATCATAAGCATAATTTGTTCCATTAGTACCTATCTGATTAGGAAATTTTGTTTTATGTAAGTGATTAATCTCTGCTATCGTATCCTCATAATTGCTTGCAAGATCATCAATAAAATGCTCAATAGGATGTTTGGATAACTCTTTTAAATCTTCTAATGCTTGTGTTTCTAATTTTTCTAATCTACCTTGTAATTTAAAGGTTGATAAATTGTAAGCTAAACCTTCACATTCTTCTTCTAAAGATTTATATAGTTTTTTAAAATAATCAGGATCTGCATTATTACCATCTTTATCAGGTCTTACATTCTGCTTGAAAACAACCGCTCTACGATCTTCTTTTTCTGCTGGGTATACATAATCATAATTACTTATAAGTACAAAACTATTATAATTTTTGTAATTATTCTTCTTTTTAATACCTTTATTCTCTAAAGCAAAACTATCTTTACCTGTAAGGTCTTTTATTTTTGCATGCGCTTTAACTCTATTATCAGCTGTTATTGCTTCATCGCATACACAAAACAATTTGTTTTCAAATGCTGAATTAAACTTATCCTCAAAATCAAAATCTGTAACATCTCTATTAGTATTATTACCAAATAGGATTGATAATATTATACCTAGTGTACTTTTACCGGTTCCTTGTATTCCATGAAATATTGTAATATAAGGATATTTAACCTCCGGTTTCTGCCACTTCCATGCTAAAAACTCTATAAACCATTCATAATATTCATAAGAACCTGTTAAATGTACTAAGTGCTCTTTTATTCTAGGAAAATACTTTTTTTCTAATTTTCTTTTAGCATGTAATCCACTTTTTTTAAATAAATTAACATAAAGATTATCAAGGTCTTTAAACTTATCAAAAAACTCATATTTAGGGTGGTAATTTACATCATCAATTAAAACACAATTAATAGCTATATACTTACCTATTTCTTCTGCTACTTTTTTTGCATTGGTAGATTTTATACATAAAACCCTTTCTTTAACTAACTTATTTAATATTTGATAGCCTAATTGAGTTTTACTTTTATGACTTAATAACTCTCCTAGCAATAGTGATAAGTACTCATCATTACCTTTATTATAAAAAATCTTTAACTCTTTTCTTTTTATTAACGAATTCAAAACTGATAAGTAATTCTCTTCTAAAAAATCTACTATCATTCTTTTTAGTTGCTTCTCTCCAATACCTAATAAAAGATCATTTGCATCTTTGTATTCCAATCGTGGAGACTTAATTACTTGAGTACTTAATATATTAGATGCTTTTGTTCCTTTTGCTATTCCCTGAGCGTCGTTATCTGCAAATACATTACCTTTAAATACCCAGTCTTCATAATTATCTATTGCTGTATCAACTAAATTATCTGCATTAATACCCCATATTGCATTATATCCTATTTGATTTAACGAAAGTGCGTCCCATACTCCCTCAACTAAAAAAAATTGTTCGTAAGAATTTACAAAAAACTTACAATATCCACCTTTTAACGGGTGCGATCTTAAAAACATTTTTGTATTATTAGGATTAATGTATTGAATACTACTTAATTTTCCTTTTACATAAATAGGGATAATATAAGCATTCTTAAATATCTTTACCTCTTTATCCTGATAATTATCAACAAAATCTTTTTGTAAAATATAAATAGATTTACTTTCTATTTTAGTAATTCCTCGCTTTTTAAGATATTCAGTAGGCTCTTCTAAAAGTATTGAACTTCTTATAATCTTTTCAGGTATTGATAAATTGTTATAATAATCTTCATTTTCGGTCTTAAATTTTAAACTATTATTAAAACTAATACCTGCAAGATTACAATATTCTTTAAATGCTTCAACTAAAGGAATATTCATTTTTTTAGATATAAATGTACTAGCATTGCCTTTTTCACCACAACTAAAGCATTTATAAGTATATTTATTAGCATAAAATGATGGTGTTTTTTCAGCATGAAAAGGACAACACATTAACCGTTCACTCTTTTTACCTTCTTTACCATCTTTTAATATAAATTCATTATATCCAAATTTATCTAAAATTAAGTGCAAGTCTATAGGTACATGATTTTTGTTACTCATGTATTTGCTTCCTTTTCTATTTATATCTATTGTATTTAGATTATTCTTCGTATAATTCTTGTTCTATTAGGTTATGTAAATCATCACTATCAAGACTTGCATAAATTGCAGTGGTTCTAATATCTAAATGTCCTAAAAACTTACCAATCACATCTTTATTGTAATTCTGACCTTTTATCCAAGAGTGCCAGCCCTTAATACACCACATTCCAAAAGTTCTACGTAAATCGTGCCAATTAACATGCTTACCTATACCGCTTTTTTTTATAACTTCGTTGTAATCACGAGCTATATATCTATCAAACGGCTTCTTTAAATATTTTCTACTCTCTAAAATCCTAAATGCTGGCGGCGATAATGGCACTACCCTATCTTCTCCATTCTTAGTATCTACTATTAATATTTCTCTCCCTAACACTCTATCCCAAGTCAAATTAAACTGTTCAGCTTGACGTAGTCCTGTTTCTATTGCAAAATTAATTTGGTCAGCTAAATCTTGATTACAAACACTCAATACTTTTTCTCTTTCAATTGGGGTTAAAAATACCTTTCTTTGTTTAACTTTTAAACCTATTGTTGCACCTTCACATGGATTTTCTTTTACTAATCCAACTTTTATACATTCTTGAACCATTACAGATAAAGCACCCACATATTTTCTAATAGTTCCATCGGCTTTACCTTGTATTTTTAACTCATTTTTCCATAATTCAATATTTTCTCTCGTAAACTCTTTTTCATAAAAAAATGCACTTGCTAAACTCAATGTATGTTTTGCATTCTGCTTAACCGAATAAGTAACCCCTAACCACCAAGCACTTTCTGTTTCAAAATAATGGCGTAATCTCTCAAAAGGTACTCTAAGAGTAATATTTTTTGTATCGCTAAAATTCAATTTAAAGGTTGAAATATCTACTTTATATCTACCTCCAATTTTAAACACTCCTAGATATTCATTAGCTATAACTTTCTTTCTAAGCGTATCATGGTGCATACTTAAAAAGATACTTGCTTCTTTTAAACTTATTAACTTTCTATTTTCAGACATTTTTGACCTATTGTTTAATACCTAAACTAAATAATAATTTTTCTTTGTCTACCCAATATTCTTTTTTATTTTTTTTTACAATAATTCCTTCTATTACCTTCTTTTTTTTGTACAAAAGGTAATTTACTTCATTCTTTTGCATTTTTAAAAAAAAACCTATATCTTCCTTCGTCATTACTTCTAAATCCATTATTTTATCCTCCATGTATTGTTTAATATATCGCAATAACTTATAATAAGTGGTTTTAACAATTTTTCTATTACGATTAATAATTATCACTTTTTTGTGGTGTTTTTTACTTATTATATTCAGTTTGCAAAAGTATTTTGATTAACTCCATATTTAAATTAATCCTGTTATTTATTTTATTATTAACCAATATTTCTTTTTCATTATCAATATAAATACCTAATAAAATAACCGCAAGCTTGATTTTATAGTAAACTTCATAATCTAAAAACTTCAAATAAAACCAATAAAATTACTAAAAAAGATATAACAACCCTAGTGATAGGTATATGAATATTCTATTATTTCATAGTTAAAACTCTTCAACTTTAATTAATATTGCAATATCATTATAGTCATCTAAAAACCAGCTTTTAGCTTCTTCTTTAGAAAAAAAAGATTTTCTAATAAAAAATATCCTTCTTTGATTATTATATTTAAAAGCTATAATAAATGCTTTTTTCTTCATTAATTTTCCTCTTTCCATATATAATTGATTTTCTAATTTATAGTAAATTGGTCTTGCCTCTGTAAATCCCAATTGTTAGTTGCATTAGCATTATTTCACTTGATTTATAAATTTATTTAATTTTAATAACTAACTACTAATTTAAAATTTAAAACTCCTCAGAATTTAATGTAATCCCATCCACATAAGTTTTCTAATTAAATATCTACTTATTAAAAGAGGTACATCAACATCTTGTACTAGTTCATATTTTTCTACTAATTTTTTTAAACTCAAACTAAAGTATTTTTGAGAACTTTCTTTTGCTTCTGCTACCCAACTATGAACCTAATAGTCTTGATTATCAATTTTTATGTGTACAATATTTGTTGGCGAGTTTTCTTTTTTATACTTCCTTTTTATTTTTGCTTTCCTTTTTTATAAAAAATTTTCTATATAAATTCTTATATTTCTTTGTCTGTATCAGATTTATTTACATCTAAAAAATCTCTACCTCTATTTTTAATTCCAATCATATACCAAATACCTATAACTAACCATATTCTATTGTTATTACTACTATCACAACTTTTTCCTGATCCATTAATTTTTTAAAAATCTCTAATCTCATTTTTTACCATTTTAAAAAGTTCATATTATGCTTGCTTTTGTTTGCTTTAAATGTATGTTATTATCTTTAAATATAACTAATTGGTTATTAATGAATATATTTAGATAATAATTGATATTTATATGAATTTCAACAAAAAAATTGCTAAAGATATAAATCTATGCGAATAAAAGAACTATTACCTAAGAAATTAAAGACTTTAATTAAAGAGAAATTTAAACAACAGAAAATTTTTGCTGAAAAAATCCATGTAGGAGAAACACAAGTAACAAATTGGATCAAAGGCAATGTAATACCTAGCGTTGAAACATTAGAAAAAATATCTGACTTATGTGATATACACATAAGTTACTTTTTCAATGACGCATCTAATTCTGAGATTCTTAACGAAGATATTTTTAATGAAGTTTTTGTATTAGCTTATAACTTTGCAGATGAAAATAATATAGAAATCAATGGAAGCTACTTTTTAGGTTGTTATGATGCAGTAGTTACAACGATATATAAAGAAAGCACATCAGTTGAAGAAGCATTTAATCAGAATAAAAGATTGATTTTAAAATTAGTGAAAAAAAGATAAATTATTTTATCACATTTAGTTGCTATTATATAGTTGCTTAATAAAAATAAGGATAATAACAATGAAAAAAAACAAAAATTATCAATAAAAAATTAAAACAACTGTTAAAATGCAAAAAGTTTATAACAAAAATAAAAAAAAGAATTAAAATTAAAAACGAATAAAAAATGGTAGTTTAATTACTACCTTCTCTTATTTTACAGTTTTTAAATATTATAAAATCGTTATCTATAGTTAGATTTAAAGGATCAAAAGTGCAATCAAAATCTTTGCTGGAATAAATAAGATAAAAAAATCACCTCATCAAAATAATATAATTTATTTTTAAAGCTAATTTTAGAATGGTCAACATCATTAAAATACTCTAGTTTTTGCCTTAGCATATATTTTATCCTCATCTCTATAATAAGATCACAAACTTGAAGCTATCAGCATAAACATTGAAACTAAATATTGTTATTAAAATAAAAAGACTAGTTTCTTAATCATAACCTAAAGTTCTATCATTATTTTTAATATAAATCATTAATATCAACACAATCAGTAATTAATATTTTAGCTTCTGTTTTTTTAGTATCAATAGATTTTATTTCCAAAACACCAGTAGATACATCAAATATTATATATCCTTTACCAACAATAACTCTATATTTATCCTTTGCATTTGTCGCATCTAAACCTAAATAACCACCCACATCTTCAAAAACATCACTAATTATTTTCATGTTTTTTGTTGCGTCATAATATTCTAGTTTAACTTTAACATTTTCATTATTCTTAATTATTTTTTCTGCTTTTTTTATATTGCAAATAAAATAACCACTATATTTTCCTGCCCAATCATTATTAGCATATAAATTCATACTAAAAACACTCAATACCATTAAAAAAATTATCTTTTTCATTGTTTATTCCTATTCTTTTACAATTCTTAAAATTATATCTTAGTTAGACATCCATGAAAATCTTCAAAAATACCTTCAGGTGTAATCTATTACATTATTCACCTATATCTTTTTCAAAAAAATAATAAGTTACATCCCCTACCTATATTTTATATATGGTCTACTATGTTTGCTTTAAAATGCATATTTACTCCATTATAAAAAATCATATGTTTAAATATTATTATCATAAAGATTTAAGCTTAATATTGTTATATAAATAAAAAGAATAGGTTTTTCATGATATTAAATCCCTTTTAAGCATATTTATAGGGCACTATTTTTTCCAGTTCTTTTTCTATTTTTTGCTTTGTTACCCTAATTTCTATATTATCTTGCAAACGCAAAAAGTAACCATCGCTATGACCAAAAAATCTACATAATCTAAGGTCTGTATCTGCTGTTACTTTTCTTCTACCTCGCATTATTTCATGTATTCTTGTTGCCGGTACTCCTAATTCTTTTGCCAATGCATTTTGACTTAAGCCTGTATCTTCTAAATAATCTTGCAAAAAATCTGCCATTATTATTTCTATATATTCTTTTTCTTCATTCATTTTTTACCTCACTTTTTTAATCATAATCTACTATTTCTAAATTTATTGCATGGTTACCTTTCCATATAAAACAAACACGCCGCTGTTTATCTGTTTATTTATTCTTATGCTGTGTTGTCCTCTTTTATTACCTTTTAAAAGTTCTAGATTATTAGAGGTTAATTTCAAGTCTTGTAAAATTAAAGCGTTATCTATTCTATACAACTTCATTAGTGCTTTTTTTTATATCTAGTTGTAGATTTTTGGACAAAATACCATTAAATAGTTTTTCTGTTTCTTTACATTTAAAAGATTTAATCATCTTTTATTACATTGTATTCATTTTATATTTATATAATATATAAATACGCAATACGTTTCAAGTAAAATTAAATTATAAATAAAAGTAGTAGCCATTAAAAACGATAGTTTATTAATCATAAACCAAAGTTCTATTATTATTTTTAATATCTATATCTCTAAGATAGCACTCTTTTGTTGCTATAACAAACAAAAAGGGTAGTTCAATTACTACCCTTTAATTACATTATTAACTATTTATAGGTTATTTTTATCCTTACAATTCTTAAAAGAATACTTAGGGTTACTCATAAAATGAAGTGATCCATCTGAACCATTTTCAGCAAAGAAATAAATTTTATCTCTGAGAGATATTTTATAATTATCTAAATCTGGATCATATTCTATTGTTGCTTTAAAATGATGTCTACCTTGATCATAGGCATCACATATTTGAACATTAACAGCATAAAATTTAAGCTGAATATTGTTATTACAAAGAAAAAAAGAGTTTTTTCATTACAACCTCAAATTCTATTTTTATTTTCAATATCTCTATTTAAGAGAGCAATAATATTTTATTTCAGCAACAAAAAAGCTGCTTTTTGTACTTTTTTTGTATGATTTATTTTTCTTTATTATCTTCAATATTTGTTTCTTTTTTATTATGAATTAATTTATTTCTTATTTTCTCCTCAAACACGCAATCTGATGCTCTTACTAATAATTTTAATGATCTATAACCAATATATAATACTCCTAAATTAAGTGCTAATATATATACATCTGACCAGGTTACGTTCGCTAGTAGTAACATTATTAAGTTAGCTTTTTCTTTATCTAAATAACCAAAAGCTACACCAAAAGTTACTAGTAAACCTATACCTTTCGGAGTGTGTTTGTTTATTAACCTTGTTTTTGCTAGTTCTGTTCCTAAATTTATAAAAGGTTTTATTAAATTTAATATTACGTTTATTATTTTTTTTTCCTTATTTTTATCCTAAAAACTTTGCTTTTATATATATTTGTACTGTAGTTCTACGTCCTGCTGTTTCTAATTCTCCAACTGCTTCTGTATGTGCTCTTGAGCTTTCTCCGCTACGATCTATTGAGCTTTCTCCTGTTCTATCTCTACCATTTCCAGTCCACTCTGCACGATAACCTCCCCAAACATGAGAACTATTTTTTGATTCTCCTCCACTTCCATTTCTTGTCGTATAGGTATGTTGATGCGACATATCGTGGTCGTGATTTATGTCATGATCATGTTCCATGTTATGAACATGAGATTTTATACTATCTAATAAATAAGTACCATTAGAAATACCACTGCCTATTGGATTATTTACTAAATAACCATCTTTTATATCTGGAAATTTAAAACTCTCAGAACTTATATCAAATTTATTACAGTATTCAGGATATTCTGATTTAATACCTTCTTGACCATTGCATAATACATATTCAAACATGTCATCTTTTATTTTAGGTTCATCTCTATTTTTGTTATGTAATATAATTTTAAAATCTTCACCTACATCTCTTAAAAATTGATTATAAATCATATCTTTTTCTATTTGCAATAATAGTACATTGTAGCTGGCTTTATAATCTAGACCGTTAGTTTTTGTTAAGATAAAACTTTTATCTTTTAACATAACTCCTTGTATACTTTCGTTCTCTGCTAAATATTTATTTCCCATTTTTTTTCTCATTTACTTTTTTTGTTGTTCTTTTATTTTTATTTGTGCTTTTTTCTTGTTTTAATAATTCTATAAAGCTATTTATTTTTATTGAGTTTAAAACTACTCCAGTGGGTAAAAACTTTTGTAAAAATATTTTAAAAAAATTCTCTAAAGAACTACTGTTATCACTTTTAAATCCTAAATAAAAATCAAAATTATCTTTATATAACGCTTTTTGTGCATCTGTATAATTACTTATTAAACTTTCGTTTTTATTGGTTAGCTTTATATCTATTACACCACCACTTTTATTTATTATTTTTATATCTTCACTTAAAAATAAACTTTTTAAAATTCCTACAAAACCATCATACGTGCTTATTAAACGAAAATTATCAAAAAAAGTCTTTCCATCATTTAAAAAAAATACAATATTAGATAAGTCCATTGCTTTTAATGCTAAGGGTAAAAAATTACCATCTATATTCTCTATACTACCTGAATATTCTTTAATAGAATTAATACATACATGCTTATTAAAATCTTCCATCATATACAATATGTATTTAAAGTCGCTATCTTGTTTTAAAAAACTATCACTTGTGTATTTCATTTTTCTTAGTATTCCCTTTACTAGTTTTCTTGTTTTAATTCAATTTCATTAATTTCAAGTAATTCCCAGTCTTTCATTGCTATATCACAATCTTTAAATGTGTTTATTATCTCGTCTTTTTCATTCAATTCATTTAAAGTTATATCTAGTCTTTTTATTCCCTTCATCGTTTTTGATATGGAATAAAAATCTTGAACGTTGAAGTTTTTACCAATAAAGTTATATTTTTCGTTATAAATCCTTAAAATGTCTTCTTTTATTCCTTCTTCTACATCAAACTCTCTTGAGTTTTGTTGATAATCTACAAAATACTTTACATCAAAATTAAACTTTCTTTTTATACATTCACAAAAGTTATAAATTAATGATTGACCTGTACTTGCATTTATTTCTGCACTTATTTTGCTTGTTTCAATTGGAGTATCGGTTATTATTCCTATGCTTAAATATTTATGTATTTGTGTGGCTATTTCTGTTTTTCTATCTTCTATTATAGTTTCATCATTTAGATTCAAAATTATCGCTATAACTCCTGCTTCCATTACTGAAAACTTGGCATCTTTTACATAACTTAAATCTAACATTGCTTGACGAAGTCCTGAATAGGTTCCACTGTTGTAACCATCAAATTTATTACTATCAAAAAATTTATTTAGGTTATCTATAAGCTCTATAAAATCTAGCTTACATGCGATCACATTATCTACCATTGTGCTTATAAAAATATGCACATTGCTATCTTCTTCTCTAGTTAATACTGTTTTAAATTTACTTTCTAAATTAACATAAACTGCTTCTATTAAATCAGACCTATTGTCGCTTAATGTTTCTTTAAATTGCTTTAAAATATTTGTTTGTGTATTGTTTAACATAATAGTTTATTCCTTTTCTTTAGGTGTTATTTTAACTTTTAGGTCAAACTCACCATTTATTAAACTGTTTCTATCTAAAATTAAAGAATTAGGGTTTAGATTAAGTTCTAGCGCTTTATTTATAACAATATTATAAATATTACTTGCATTATTGTTATTAATTAATAATTCGTATTTGTTCTTACGCAAATAGTTTCTTAGCGCTATTATTGGATGTATTTCTGTTTTTAACATAGATATATCTTTAGCTTTACTGCCTTTGAAATTAAAATTATCGTTATTATCTGTATATAAATCCATTTTTTTACTCTTAAGGTATTTTCTTTATTAATTTATCTATTTCTAGGTTCAATAGGTTAGCACTTTGCACAAGGGCAGGGTCGGGTAATACTGGACCCATTGCTCCATTCCCTATTGGTTGAGAATTAGCAAAAACATTTAAGAACTCTTTTAACTGTTCTAGTGTAGATTGTAATTCTATATAATAGTTATTATTTTCTATAAAATATAAATCTTCATTATTTGAATTTAGTAAAAATCCTTCTGCTTCTTTTTTATTAATTTCGTTTAAGAAATTAATATCTTCAAACTCTATTTTTTCTACTTCTACTACATTACCTTTACGAATTCCTTTGGTTATTTGCATTATCTATCTCCCTTTTAATTACCTCTAATGTTTTACATTTATACTCTGCTTGTACACCTTTTCTTGTAGAGACAGTCATTTCTATACTATCTACTATGTAAGTTTTTTCTGTATCTTTTGTTGCAAAAATATTACTGTATTGATTATTTTGTTGTTTTAAATCTCTGCTTTTATATTTAATTTGGCTTCCTACTTCTAATAAAAGTTTAGTTATATAAATCCATTTTTTTACTCTTATTTTTTTATTTTTAGTTAGTTTTTTCTTTATTTAAAAACTACCAATAAAACTATACCTTTTGGAGTGTATTTATTTATTAATCGTGTTTTGGCAGTACTTGTTCCTAGTTTATAATTTTTTTATTATTATTCTAAAAATTTTGCTTTTACATATATTTGTACTGTGGTATGACGCATCTGAGTTCTCTCATCGCCTGTAATATGAGTATGGGTAGCACCAGCACGATGAGAACTAAAACTTATTACAGATCCCCAATCATCTCCATTTTTAGTTCCTGCAAGATGTGTACTCCATCTATATTCTAAATAGAAAGCATTTTCTGGAAGATTTGGGGCTTTGTTCACAGTATGAAAATTACCTGTTATATTTGGCATTCCATGATTATGACTTTTAATTGAATCTAGTTTATAAAGTCCATTACTTTGACCACTACCCACTGGATTCATGGCAATTGTACCGTCCTTAAAATCAGGAAAATTAAATGTATCACTTGTTATTCCTATCTTATTACAATACTCAGGATACTCTGATTTACTACCTTCTTGACCATTGCACAATACATATTCAAACATATCATCTTTTATTTTAAGTTCATCTCTATTTTGGTTATGTGCCAACACCTTAAACTCTTCTGCTACATCTCTTAAAAATTGCTTATAAACTATATCTTTTTCTAGTTGCAGTAATAACACATTGTAGCTTGCTTTATAATCAAGACCTTTAGTTTTTGTTAAGATAAAACTTTTATCTTTCAACATAACACCTTTTAAACTTTCATTATCTGCTAGATATTTATTCCCCATTTTTTTTATCCTTTAATTTTTTTGTTGTTCTTTTATTTTTAGGTAGTTTTTTCTTTATTTAAAAACTACCAATAAAACTATACCTTTTGGAGTGTATTTATTTATTAATCTGTTTTGGCAGTACTTGTTCCTAAATTTATAAAAGGTTTTATTATATTTAATATCAATTATTTATTTACCTTTTGTGCTTTATTTATTTATACAATTCTCAAAATCATAATCAGGGTTATCCATATAATGCGATTTAGTTTGAGAATTTACAGGTTAATATTTTAATCGGTCATCCATTAATCTACCATCATAAGAATCAAGATAATAAGATGAGTTTTTAGATTGTGTATCAAAATAATAAATTTTATTTCTTATAGATATTTTATAACTATCTAGCTCTGAATCATATTCTATTGTTGCTTTAGCCTGGTGAGTACCTCTATAATAAGCGTCACACGCCTGGGTGGTGATATTAGCATAAACATTAAAGCTGAATACTGTTAATACAAACAAAAATACTACTTTTATCTTTCAACATAACACATTGTAAACTTTCCTTATCTGCTAGATATTTGTTCCCACATTTTTTATCAGCTTTTGCCTTTTTTCCTTTTTTATTACTTTTTTGTTGTAATTCTTTATTGTAATTTTATTGCTTTTTTGTTGTGCTTTTTATTATTATTTTCTTATTTTTAGCTAGTTCTTTATTTATTTAAAAACTACCTCCAAAGGATATCAATAAAAATATATACTTTGGAGTGTGTTTGTTTATTAATATTTTTTTATAATATTAATTACTAGTTTTATAAAAGGTTTTATTATATTTAATATCAATTATTTATTTACCTTTTGTTCTTTATTTATTTACACAATTCTCAAAATCATAATCAGGGTTATCCATATAATGCGATTTAGTTTGAGAATTTACAGGTTTATACCTTAATCGGTCATGCATTGTTCTACCATCATAAGAATCAAGATAATAACCTGAGTTTTTAGATTTTTTATCAAAATAATAAATTTTATTTCTTATAGATATTTTATAACTATTTAGCTCTGAATCATATTCTATTGTTGCTTTACCATGGTTAGTACCTTTATAATAAGCGTCACACAGTTGGGTGGTTATATTAGCATAAACATTAAAGCTGAACACTGTTAATACAAACAAAAATACTACTTTTTTCATTTTTACCTCAATTTTTACTATTAATTTAAATAACTCTATTTAAGATAGCAAAAATACTTTTTATTAACAACAAAAAAGCTCCTATGTACTTTGTTCTCCTTCAGATTGGCTTTGCCTCTTCGCATTATTTACCTCTCTTTTAATTACATCTAATGTTTTACATTTGTATTCTGCTTGTACTCCTGTTCTTGTTGATACTCGCATTTCTATACTATCTACTATGTAGGTTGTTTCTGTATCTTTTTTTGTAAAAATATTTTGGTATTTATTGTTTAAGTTATGTAATGCTTTTGATTTATATTTTATTTGAGTTCCTACTTCTAATAAAAAATACGGAATACCTTTTAGCGTTAATAGGTCATTATTTAAATTTTGTTCTGCCTCAAATATTCTGAACTTGCTTGTATTCCTTTTAATTTCAGTAACATCTTTAGATTCATAATCTTTATGTATAAATATTATTTTTTTACTTTGAACGTAATAGGTTAATAAATTATCTTTATCTGCTTTTAAGATCTCACCTATTTTTTCTAATTTTCCTAGTTCATTGAATTCAGAAGGTAATCCTTTAAATTGTTCATTTAGTTTATTTATATTAGAATTAGTTATACCTTTATTATTATCTATAAGTTGAATTTCGGGATATTCACCTATGGCTTTAAAGTTGAGTTCTCTTGTTACAGAACCTATTTTTAGGCTTAATTCAACAATACCATCGTCATCTTCTTCTTGATCTCTTGATCTAAATACTTCAACTCCTGCTACTTCTAAACTGCAACTTTTTATTTCTTGCAGGTAAGTATTAAATAAGGCAACCTTTAAGATTAACTCTTTTGCTCTATCTTGATATAAAAAACATTCGTAATCTAATTTAAAAGATTTACCATTTATTTTTAAGTCAAAAGGCTTTAGTTTATTTAATGCATTGCCAACGCTTGCTATAGGATTAATCATAAAATACTCCTAGTTTGTATTTGCTAAAAATTGTTGTTTCATCTAAATCTTTATCATCTACAAAACCTTGTGTAATAAAATCTTCTACCACATAAGATATATAAAAATCTTTTGCTTTGTAAAAAATATTAGGCTTTGGATCACTTATAATAAAATTGTCTTTGCAGTATATAAAAAGCTCTTCGTTATTATTTTTCATTACTTTAAATTTATAAGCATTATCTTTAAAGTTAAACTCTAAGTTAATAAAATAATTGCTACTAAAATCTATAACTAAGCTATTAAAATTATATAAGGTTACTTGCATTTTTAAACTTTCCCTACGTAGACAGGGGTTCCTACGCTATCTATTTCATCAAATGGTTTACATTGAGTTGTTGTTTCGAAATCTGCATAAAATTTAGTTTGTATGCCAACTTTTTCTACACCCCAAGTTTTCATATATACTGTTCCGTTAAAACCACTCGTTTTTAAAAATATCGGTACAAGTTTCTGTTGTAGTTCTAATATTTTAAGCATATTTATTTCTAAATTACCTTTTGAAAGACATTTCGCATTTCTAATACAACAGTCGTTTACTTTTATTTTCATTGTATTGTTTTTTACAAAATCTGCACTTAATCCAAAAGGCATTGCGAAAGGTATTATATCACTTGAACCTGTATATGTTTCTTTTGCTATTTTATTTATTTACACAATTTCTAAAAGAATAATGAGGATTTCTCATATAATGCAATTCATCGTCAGGTTCTTTAGCCTGGGTGAGTACCTCTATAATAAGCGTCACACGCCTGGGTGGTGATATTAGCATAAACATCAAAGCTGAATATTGTTAATACAAACAAAAATAATACTTTTATCTTTCAACATAACACCTTGTAAACTTTCCTTATCTGCTAGATATTTGTTCCCACATTTTTTATCAGCTTTTTATTGCTTTTTTGTTGTGCTTTTTATTATTATTTTCTTATTTTTAGCTAGTTCTTTCTTTATTTAAAAACTACCTCCAAAGGATATCAATAAAAATATATACTTTGGAGTGTGTTTGTTTATTAATATTTTTTTATAATATTAATTACTAGTTTTATAAAAGGTTTTATTATATTTAATATCAATTATTTATTTACACAATTCTTAAAAGAATAATCAGGATTTGTCATATAATGCAATTCATCATCAGGTTCTAAAGGTTTATATTTTAATCGTTCATACATTAATCTACCATCATAAGAATCAAGATAATAATATGAGTCTTCATCTTGTTCATCAAAATAATAAATTTTATTTCTTATAGATATTTTATAACTATCTAGCTCTGAATCATATTCTATTGTTGCTTTAGCCTGGTGAGTACCTTTATAATAAGCGTCACACAGTTGGGTGGTGATATTAGCATAAACATTAAAGCTGAATACTGTTAATACAAACAAAAATACTACTTTTTTCATTTTTACCTCAATTTTTACTATTAATTTAAATAACTCTATTTAAGATAGCAAAAATACTTTTTATTAACAACAAAAAGGTGCCCAATAATACTTTTATCTTTCAACATAACACATTGTAAACTTTCCTTATCTGCTAGATATTTGTTCCCACATTTTTTATCAGCTTTTTATTGCTTTTTTGTTGTGCTTTTTATTATTATTTTCTTATTTTTAGCTAGTTCTTTCTTTATTTAAAAACTACCTCCAAAGGATATCAATAAAAATATATACTTTGGAGTGTGTTTGTTTATTAATATTTTTTTATAATATTAATTACTAGTTTTATAAAAGGTTTTATTATATTTAATATCAATTATTTATTTATACAATTCTTAAAAGAATAATCAGGATCTGTCATATAATGCAATTGATCGCCAGGCTTTACAGGTTTATATTTTAATCGGTCATCCATTAATCTACCATCATAAGAATCAAGATAATAAGATGAGTCTTCATCTTTTTCATCAAAATAATAAATTTTATTTCTTATAGATATTTTATAACTATTTAGCTCTGAATCATATTCTATTGTTGCTTTATATTGCCGATCTCCTCTATCATAAGCGTCACACAGTTGGGTGGTGATATTAGCATAAACATTAAAGCTGAATACTGTTAATACAAACAAAAATACTACTTTTTTCATTTTTACCTCAATTTTTACTATTAATTTAAATAACTCTATTTAAGATAGCAAAAATACTTTTTATTAACAACAAAAAGGTGCCCAATAATACTTTTATCTTTCAACATAACACCTTGTAAACTTTCCTTATCTGCTAGATATTTGTTCCCACATTTTTTATCAGCTTTTTATTGCTTTTTTGTTGTGCTTTTTATTATTATTTTCTTATTTTTAGCTAGTTCTTTATTTATTTAAAAACTACCTCCAAAGGATATCAATAAAAATATATACTTTGGAGTGTGTTTGTTTATTAATATTTTTTTATAATATTAATTACTAGTTTTATAAAAGGTTTTATTATATTTAATATCAATTATTTATTTATACAATTCTTAAAAGAATAATCAGGATCTGTCATATAATGCAATTGATCGCCAGGCTTTACAGGTTTATATTTTAATCGTTCATACATTAATCTACCATCATAAGAATCAAGATAATAATATAAGTCTTTAGATTGTTTATCAAAATAATAAATTTTATTTCTTATAGATATTTTATAACTATTTAGCTCTGAATCATACTCTATTGTTGCTTTATATTGCCGATCTCCTCTATCATAAGCGTCACACACCTGGGTGGTGATATTAGCATAAACATTAAAGCTGAATACTGTTAATACAAACAAAAATAATACTTTTTTCATTTTTACCTCAAATTTTACTATTAATTTAAATAACTCTATTTAAGATAGCAAAAATACTTTTTATTAACAACAAAAAAGCTCCTATGTACTTTGTTCTACTTCAGATTGGCTTTGCCTCTTTGCATTATTTACCTCCCTTTTAATTACATCTAATGTTTTACATTTGTATTCTGCTTGTACTCCTGTTCTTGTTGATACTCGCATTTCTATACTATCTACTATGTAGGTTGTTTCTGTATCTTTTTTTGTAAAAATATTTTGGTATTTATTGTTTAAGTTATGTAATGCTTTTGATTTATATTTTATTTGAGTTCCTACTTCTAATAAAAAATACGGAATACCTTTTAGCGTTAATAGGTCATTATTTAAATTTTGTTCTGCCTCAAATATTCTGAACTTGCTTGTATTCCTTTTAATTTCAGTAACATCTTTAGATTCATAATCTTTATGTATAAATATTATTTTTTTACTTTGAACGTAATAGGTTAATAAATTAACTTTATCTGCATCTAAGATAGCCTTTATTTTTTGTAATTTTCCTAGTTCATTGAATTCAGAAGGTAATCCTTTAAATTGTTCATTTAGTTTATTTATATTAGAATTAGTTATACCTTTATTATTATCTATAAGTTGAAGTTCGGGATATTCACCTATGGCTTTAAAGTTGAGTTCTCTTGTTACAGAACCTATTTTTAGGCTTAATTCAACAATACCATCGTCATCTTCTTCTTGATCTATTGATCTAAATACTTCAACTCCTGCTACTTCTAAACTGCAACTTTTTACTTCTTGCAGGTAAGTATTAAATAAGGCAACCTTTAAGATTAATGGTTTTGCTCTATCTTGATATAAAAAACATTCGTAATCTAATTTAAAAGATTTACCATTTATTTTTAAGTCAAAAGGCTTTAGTTTATTTAATGCATTGCCAACGCTTGCTATAGGATTAATCATAAAATACTCCTAGTTTGTATTTGCTAAAAATTGTTGTTTCATCTAAATCTTTATCATCTACAAAACCTTGTGTAATAAAATCTTCTACCACATAAGATATATAAAAATCTTTTGCTTTGTAAAAAATATTAGGCTTTGGATCACTTATAATAAAATTGTCTTTGCAGTATATAAAAAGCTCTTCGTTATTATTTTTCATTACTTTAAATTTATAAGCATTATCTTTAAAGTTAAACTCTAAGTTAATAAAATAATTGCTACTAAAATCTATAACTAAGCTATTAAAATTATATAAGGTTACTTGCATTTTTAAACTTTCCCTACGTAGACAGGGGTTCCTACGCTATCTATTTCATCAAATGGTTTACATTGAGTTGTTGTTTCGAAATCTGCATAAAATTTAGTTTGTATGCCAACTTTTTCTACACCCCAAGTTTTCATATATACTGTTCCGTTAAAACCACTCGTTTTTAAAAATATCGGTACAAGTTTCTGTTGTAGTTCTAATATTTTAAGCATATTTATTTCTAAATTACCTTTTGAAAGACATTTCGCATTTCTAATACAACAGTCGTTTACTTTTATTTTCATTGTATTGTTTTTTACAAAATCTGCACTTAATCCAAAAGGCATTGCGAAAGGTGTTATATCACTTGAACCTGTATATGTTTCTTTTGCTATTTCTACTCTTATTACATCTAGCATGCTATCAAACTTTGGGGTTAACGCAGTATATATAAATCCTTCATATAATGATCCATTCATTGCTTACCTATTTGTAAAATTAGAATTTATATTTTTTGAAACACTATAGATTGCTTCTGTAGTGCTATTTACAGCTTTTATAATATCAGAGGAATTATTAATTGTGTTCCCTAAAAGATCATCAACCTTATTTGCTAATTTTTTGATCTCTTCATTCATTTCACTGCTATTTAAAGATATCGTTAAGTTTTTATTTACGTCTAATACATTAACATCTTGGACATCTTTTTTATATTCATTTTCTTTTGGTAACTCTTCTGCATTAACTATTTGGTTTGCAGTTGTTAATGAATCAGCGCCTTCTCCCATTAGATATTTCTTGTGTTTGCTTGTAGTATTTTTAAAAACAGTATTTACATTTTTAGTAGCTGTTTTTTTATCTAAACCTTTATTAGAAGCAATGAATCTATTATATAGTTCTATTTCGCTCTCTTTATCTATAGAATCACCTAAAGTATTTCTTAATACCTTACTTGATTCGTCGTTTACACCCTCTTTTGCTTTTTTTAATTTTTCTTTGAATTCAGTAAAAGAAGATCCTATCTCATTTATAGAAATACCACTAATATGTGCAGATATCTTTAAGTTTTTCATTTCTTTAAAAGTTAAAGCTAATTCTTTACCTTTGTCAAACCATCCGATTATCTTTTCAAAACCAGAGGAAATCCAACCAATACCCTTCTTTATGTTTCCAATTACAGTGTTGTTTTCTAAAAATTTCATTACACTACCAAAAATGCTTGGTATACCTTCTAAAAGGCTTGGTATAATTTTAAGATTTTTAGTTATAACATCTAAAGGACTTAGATTTAAATCATTGAAAGCTTTCTCTATAGGCCCACAGATTAAATTACCCACTTCTGTACCTAAATTTTCTATTTTTGATTTAAAAATCTTTAATGATCCTTCATCAATGTTTAAAAGCATTTCTGTATAAACGTTTGCAACTTTCATTATTTAACAATATCCTTTACTATTTTTTCCATACTCTCACTTTTATTATTTTGTAAATAAACAAAATGTTTAAATATTGTAATTAACTCTTGAATATCTAACGAAGCTATTGCAATATAGCCACCTATCTTATCTCCATAGTTAAATAACAAAGAGTATTTTATTCTGTCTAGCTCACTTAATTCTGCAAATTCTATTTCTTTTTCAACAAAAACTCCTGCGAACTCTTGTTCACGATGCTTAACTACTTGTTCGTACACAGTTCGTAACTGCGGAATTAATAATGAACTATAGGTAAGACTCAGTTCTTTACCTCTTTCTTGTTTCTTTTCTTCTTCTGTAAAAATGCTTGCATTATTTTCATGTGAACTCTTTTGCGAACTAGATTGTTCACCTTCAAAGAAGGTGACATTTTTAAATAGGGCAGGGAGTTCGTTTGAGTAATAACTTGCAAACTTACTAAATCCGTCACAACGAACTGCATTTACATAAGCATTAAATGTTGCAATATTATTTGCAGTAATAGGTTTATATTCTAAACGCATGATTTACTCCTAATAGTTTGTTTAAGTTGATTTTATTAAGGTTTAAAGCTATATTGTATATATTCAATAAATTAACGAGGTTAAAAATACCAATTATTTTAACAAACTTGCATAAAGCTCTAAAAAAAGCAGGAGTAGAAGAGCTAGCAGAAAAAGTATCTGTTGAGCTAGCTGAGTCTACTAAACTTCTTCTTGAACAAAAAAATGACATTACTGAAATTAAATCTGAAATCAGTATTTTAAGTACTAAAATTGACAAGTTAAACTCTACATTAAAAATATTTATAGGTTTTAATGTTGCCATTCTTGTAGTCTTTTTTTCTACTTTAATTGGAAGCATGTTTTTAAAATAATTCACTTTATAACTCGTTAATACAATTAAATGTTAAGATAGCGTTGGTTCCTGATCCATCTTCTATATTCTCTAAAAAATTAGTGTTAGTTAATATTGCACTTTTATACTCTACAAGTATCTCTCCAGTTGTTGCATTAACTAATCTCATTCTGTCGCTATGGTCGCAATTAAATAATTCTTTCATTTTTAGAAAGCTTTCTCTGCTAATAATTCCACCATCTACTGTGATTGAAAAATCGTTTTCTGAATTAACTGTAGCTATTTTCCTTGATTTTCCATTAGGTAAAACCTCTTGTTTTAGTGTATAAATGCTCTCACTTGGTGGTTTACCTATGCTTATAACATTAAACATTTCATTAATTGTATAATCTCCCCATATTATTAGGGTATTGCTTGGGTGTATCATTAAATATCTCCTTGTTTATAGTTCTTCTTGCAAATTAATATGCATTTTCTTAATTTCATCAAGCGGTTTATAACTAACTTTAAAGCCTCTTGCTATTCCATTCACTACATCTTCTGTTTGTTGTTTTGATTTAGGTACATAACTGGTTGTGTAACTTTCCATTATTCCTAAATCTACATAAAAATCACAACAAGAAGCAGACACATTATCTAATTTTGCTAAGGTCATATCGTTATATTTATTACCATTAGAAAGTGCAGTTAAACTTCTATTTTTAATTTTGTATTCTAAGTCTTTAATTAAAAAGTTTCTGTTTAAACCAAAACCTGCAACATCTACTATGTTGTAATATTTGTTTTCTTTAAATTCTGAAAAATAAACTAAACTACCGATATTATTAGATGTTAAAAATGACAATGTTTTTAATGGTAATCCTTCAATTTTACTTGTTTCAAAATTGTTTTTACGGTAATAATCTACTTTGGTATATGGTGCTAAATATTCAAACATCTCTAAAGTAGATACTTTTTCATCGCTTAACATTGCATGCACTCCACGACCTTTTGGATAATCTTTTATATTAAAATTTTTATCTACTGTAAAAAATAGGTGCTTATCTAGTAAAAGTTCCTTTTTTAGAGATTTATGAATTTTTAATTGATCTGCTGCTAAGTTACCTGCAAATATCAAGTTATATTCCTCTATTTCTTTTAACTTTCCTAAATATTCTACATTGTTAGAATAAACTCTTAATGATGAACCACCACTTTTAAACCATGTTCTTACTTCACTTTGATGGTCTGCATGGATATTCTCTATTTCTTCATCTAAATTTGATTGATTAATTAATATAGAATTTACTCCTCCTTGCATTTTTAAGAAACATGCAAAAGTTCTATGAACTAATGGACTTAAGCTCATACTTGCCAAGTCTATATCTATTTCTATAATTTCATCTATTAACGCCATTTTATTTTCCTCCGTTATGTTGTACCGATGCACTTATTTGTTTAATACTTTCGTATATTTTTAATTCTAAAATGTTTTCACATATTAACGCCATTTTACTTTCCTCCGTTAATTTCTATTTTTATTGTTTTTTCTTTGTTGATATTAATATCTAGCATTTTAATATTGCCAATTGCTTCTTCTTCAATTGTTATTTTAGCTTCAAAAGTTGTGCTTAATGCAAATTCTTGTTCTACATTTTGTTGTATCTCTATTACCTGTAATTTTTTAGAATTAAAAGTAATAAAATCATCATCCTTTACAAAGCTTTCACCTAAAAAACTAAATGATTTATCTTCCTCTACTGTATTGATACTATCTAGTTGCTTAAAAATTACTCCTTTTATTATATATTGATTAGGTTTATTTGTTTGAATCTCAAAACTCTCTGCCACTATGACATAACCTCTATAATCAATATCTGGTTTAAAAAAAGCTTCTATTTCTTCTTTTATAAATGATTTACTAAATTTAGCTAATTGTTTAACTATTTTCATTACTTGCATTGTTTTATACTCTTATTATTTTTAATAAAAAACTTCTATGCTTCATATTATTTATTATTTTATTACTTCCGTTTTCTGCCAAATCATATTCTAGTTCTAATGAATATCTATTATCACCATCCATTAATGTTTGGTTTGTGTTCTTTATATCAAAATATACTTGTGTTAAAAAACGACCTATATAATCAAAAGAATCAACATACATATTACTTTTTAAGTTTGTTGTTTTTATTAATATCCCTAAAGCCATTATTTCTTTTAGCTCTTTAGTTTTTAAATCTCTAAGAATTAAGCTATAATATTTACTCTTAATAGCCTTAAAAACATCTTCTAAATTTTTACTTTCACTCATAATTGCTCTTCTTATTGGGTAAGTTTTACCATTAAAACCACTCCTTCCTTACATTAAAACAAGGACAATCTTTATTTGAAAACTCATTATGTCCATAAACTCGTAAGTTTGAAATATTATATTGATTTTGTAGTTTTGCTACTAATTTCTTTAATGATTTCTTTTGTGCATCAGTTCTTGTATCTTTTGATTTTAAATTTTTATCACATCCACCAATATAACAAATCCCAATTGAATTTGTATTTTGACCAGAACAATGTGCACCTATAATTTCATCAAGTCTACCTTTTTCAAGACTTCCATCAAGTAAAATTACGTAATGATAGCCAATATCATCAAAATTTTTTTCATTAATGTGAATATTTTTTATCCATTCAGCATTAAAGTTCTTACCTTCAGGAGTAGCCGAACAATGAATAATTATTTTATTTGGTTTATTTATAGGCATTTATAAATTCCTTACACATATATTTTATATAAGGATTTTTTTACCATGTTTTTTTATGAAAACGACTAAACTCTCTTTGTTTTCCTTTTTTACATGTTTTTACCCTGTTTTACATGATTTTACCAGTTTGGATTTTAGAATAAAATTTTTGATTGATTAGAAAAAAGACAAAAAAAACCTTTAAAAATAGAATTTTAAAGGCTTGTAATCATAATACACTTTACACAGTAAAATTACACTTTAATTACACATCAAAATATATGTAAAATAAGGTTTATACACTTTATACACTTTTTTAGAAAAAAATTGAAAAATGGTATTTATGATAATAATTAATGGTGCCCCCAAAGAGAAGCTTATAGCTTAAACCCTTTATATATAAGGTTTTTAAAGTTAATGTGTCTTTTTTGTGTCTATACTTTAAATACATTCTTTTCTAAAAATATATGTAACTCTTTAAAGTTAAAATTATTATTTTTATATAAATCTAACAAAAATCTAGTAAGTTCTTCATCACTAAAATTCAAATTATAACCATTAATTGCCAAAAATGTTAATGTACTATCAAGCCCCGTCCTCTTGTTGCCATCAATAAAAGGATGATTTTGTGATAAACTTTCCCATAAAGAACTTGCCTGTTCTATTACTGTAGAATAATATCCACTTTGAGGTCTTGATACAGCAGATATTAATAAAAATTCATCTCTAACTCCAAAAGAACCTCCAAACTCTGATATTTGCTCATAATGAATTTCTAATATATCATTGACACTTAAATATTTAATTTTCACTATTTAGCAAGCTCTTTAAATGTACCAGAAAATCTTTGTCTTATCTTTCTAGACTCTTCTTTTATCATATCAATATTTGTTTTATTATTATATTTCTGTATTAAATCTGATAAAGCTTCATTAATCAAATATTGCTTATGTTTACCTTCAATTTTTGCTAAATGATCAATTTCATCAAGGATTTTTTTTTCTGCTTGTGCTGAAAATTTTACCAAACTCATAACTTCCTCATAAAATTCTTTATATTTATAAAGTATATTATAATTTTATATCAATATCTGTCAAGATATATATTGATACAATACATTAAATCTCAATAATATCTTTTAAATGCTGATATTGTTCACTGACTTTAAAACTAGGACAATCCTTATTCGCATAATCATTATGTCCACTTAGTTTTTTAAGTTGTGGATAACTTAATAATAACTCTTTAATCAATCTATCTATAGATCTCTTTTGTTTTTCTGTACGTGTATCTTTTGCTTTAAAAAAACTATCTATCCCACCTATATAACATATACCTATTGAATTGCTATTACGACCTAATGTATGAGAACCTACCTCAATTATTGAACGACCTTTTTGTATTGTACCATCTAATTTTATTACAAAATGATACCCTATATCTTTCCAATTATTAGGAGGACTTGTATGCCACTTTCTTATATTCTCAACATCAAAATTCTGACCTTCTTTTGTCGCTGAACAATGCAATATTATCTCGTTAAAATTTTTGTTTATCATTACTATTATCCTTAAAATTAAAGAATACTTTATTTAAAACTTAATTATTACAATTCAGTTTTTATTCTTTTTACTAATGCTTTTTATTATAGAAATATTGGAATTTTCATGAAAATAGATATAAAAAAAGAGGACTATATAGCCCTCTTTCTTTTTAAAATATGATAAAGTAAATGATTAATCAAAACTAAATTGTTTGTATCTATCGTATTTTATTAAACGAGAATTAAAACGATATTCTCCTGAGTTCTTTTTAAATTCTAAACTTATTCTACTTATTTGTTTTATGTTATCTTTCATATTCTTAATTTCTTTTTCCATAAAATCTAAAGTTTTTAATGTGCTGCGAGAATAAACATCAATTATATTAGAATGTTCATATATCCAATTCATAGGATACTCTAAACTTCCAAACTCTAAATATTCGGGTTCTTCTTTATTTACACTATAACTTCCAGTTTTACGAATACTTGGTAATACTTCACTGGTTACCCATTCTTCAAACTTTAAAGCATCAGGTTTATTACTTTTAAATATTACTTTGTATACATTAGATTCGTTTATAAATGTAGTTCTTTGTAGTCTACCTAGTTTATCGGTGACGTCTATTTTATGGACGCCATGGGGATTTAATCTGGAAACAATATTTCTACTATTAGTAATAGCTAAAATTTTACAAACATCTAGTAAACAAAATAGTGTTTCATTATCCTCAATAGTTAGAGTTCTTACTTGATTGTCTTGGAAATTAAAAATTGATAAGTTGTTTTGCATAAACTTTTCTCCATTTTGAATTGGATATTAACATTAATGGTGGCAGGAGGTTCAAAACTCAGAAAAGTATGAGCGGAATTATTCGTAGTATTGCTACTCTTATTTCTTCGCCCTCCTACCATAATATAAAATGCACCTATAAAGAAACAAAACAAACAATGCAAATTTTAAATGATAGAAAGTATTTTTGTGATACTTTTCAAAGGCTTTTGACGACCTACAATATAATAATACTACAGAAGAAGATTCTTAGTCAAGAAATAAAAAAGGATGGTTATTAGTTGTTAAAATTCTTACTTTATGATTATAAAACTGAAATAATTGAATGTTACTAGTCATGATTGTCTCCTTACTACAGGTTATTAATAGTGGTGGGGACGCTGAAACCTCAAAACAGTATGAGTGAGATTATTCCTCTTACGAGTATTGTATTCTCTGCCCTCCCGCCATAATATAAAATGCACCTATAAAGAAATCAAACAAACAATGCAAAATTTAAAATGATAGAAAGTATTTTTTCTGACACTCTGCAACGGGGTTTCAAACCCTACAATATAAAGATACTAAATCTTCAATTTTAGTACCATTTTTAAAATTGTTTTTATTAGTTTTATCACAAAAAGGAAATCTATAAGAAATTAAACGATAATAAGAAATTCGGTTTAGAATATTCCTAGCATAAGAATCATTATCAATGGTCAAATTTCTATCTTTTAATAGCTGAATTTGATTATCTATAGATAACCATGATTTTTGATTGTTTAAAGACATTCTTGCTCTATAAATAAAAGAAGGGGTAGTAATTTCTTACATCCCTTCATATAAACCTTACCTCGTTCGAGGATTATTTATAATATAATTTAAAAATTTATCATTTGCAATAACTTATCCTATAACTAGGAATATAATGCTTAATAATTATTATAAAATACTAAATATGATTTTTGACTCTTCTTAAAAACAATTGAATAACAATTCTTTACAACAAAAGCTCAATTATGCTAGTCTTTATATATGCTTATACATTATATAAGCCTTCATTCTTTTAAGCATAAAAAGGAGCTTTAATTAGCTCCCTTTTTTTACTTATAAATTATTATAATTTTATTAAACTTTAAAAAGCTTATCCTCTTGGGATAGTTCTAATACTGGTTTTACTGGTATTTCAAAATCTTTAATTTTATCACTTAGTAGAGAAACTATGCATTGTCCTTTTGTATTTTTAGTAATTTCAAATAATTTTTCTATGTTTTTATAATAGATTGTTTCTAGTTGATCATGTAAGAAAAAATATGGAACTTTTAATTTTTTCTCTATAGAAAAATTCAAATATGCCAAATCAAATAAATAAATTAAACTTCTTTTATCTCCTGTAGATGGTGAATTATCTAATCCATCTATAGCTAATAAAAATTCTTTAATATCAAAGTATTTATTTTTCCCCTCTTCTATTAGTATAAAATATTTCTCGTTGTAAATTTTATATGTATAATCAGTAAAGTATTTATTAAAGATTTTTAAGTTTTCACTATATTTTTCTTTAAAAGATATGAAATTATTTTGTATTTTATGAATTTTATTTTCTAGGCTAGAATATTCACTTGTTGCTTCTTGTATAATAGATATTCTAGTTTCTGTCGCCTCTATGTTCTTAGATACTTCTAAAATATCGTTATTAATACTTTCATACTCTCCAAAATCTTTTTTGTTTTTTAAATAAATCATAACCTTTTTTTCTTTTTCTAAGTGGTTATCTAATTCTTTTTTTCTTTCTTTGTGCAAATTATTAAGCTCTAATAGTTTATTATTTATATAATTAAGTTTATTAGATATCATAGAGTTGTAAAAATTAATTACTTTATCAAAGTTGCTAGATAAATTAGGAAGATCAACCTTTGCACTTTTATAAATAGCTTCAATTTGCTGATAATTAACCTCGGAGGAATTATTTATCAATAATTTTTGTTTTTCATAATCCTTTATTTCTATACTCAAATAGTTTAATTCTTCTTTTAGGGAAGAAATACTGGCTTGCATTTGAGATATAGTTTGTATTTTCTCAGCAACATATTCTTGAATTTTAAATTTCTTGGATTTGTTTTGCAAATCTAATAATGTACTTTGTAGGATTGGTAATTTTTGCTCTAATGAATTTAAAGCACTATCATTTTTACCTTTTAATATTTGCTTTACTTTGTTTATAACTTCCGATTTATTTGATAAGTCTTTAATATTTTGGTAGCCAAATAATAATAACCACATAGCTTCATATTGATGATTAGTAGTAGTTGCATGATTTATTCTAAATAAATTGGTAATTTGTTCAATATCTACTTTAATGAATTTAACTAACAGTTCTCCTAATGTAGGCTTTTTATAATCTTCACACAGACCAAATAGAATTTCCCTTAAATTCAAAGCATACTCTTCATTGCTCTTTTTTGCTCCATTTATAGAATTATTTCCATAGAGGTCTCTAATTAAAGTAATGGAGTTATTATCTTCATCTTTAATCGTTAATTCAAAAAAATAGTCTTTAATTTTTTCCTTAAGCTCTGCATTTTCTGTTTTTAACTCTTTATCTTTAAATAAATTATCTTTAATATCACTTCCCAAACAAAATTTTATTAATTTAATAAATGTAGTTTTTCCAACATTATTACCACTTGACTGTGGGTTAATAGTCTTATCACTAATAATATTTAGCCCCTCTATAAAGTCTACTTGCCTTATAATGCTAAAGCCTTCTTCAGACTTATTTTTAACTTTAATGAAAAATTGACTTAAAAGCATTTTTTTATATCTCCATCTTTATCTGAATTATCTATAAGATGAAGCATAAACAACCAAGTAATAGATACAAGATAATATTCAAAAGGTATTTCATCATTTAATTTTATATATTCATTATAAAGCCCCATTATATCAACCTTTCTATTTCTTTTTTTAGAAATGATTTCTATAAGTTTTGCTCCAATATAAAAAATATTATGATTAGGGGCAATATATTCACTTGCTATCATTAGGGTTTTCCAATATTTTACATTTATAAAAAGCATGAAAAGTTAAAAATCTTATACCCTCTTGTAAATCTGATACTGGATATTTTTCTAAATCATGCCATTCCTTAATCTGAATTTTTATTTCTTCTCTTATAAAATCTATAATATTATCACCAAAGCTATCCTTATTAATAAATTTAGCTTTATTATCTTCATACAAAATCTTAAATCTTCCATAGATTCTACCAGCATAAGCAGGATTGTGATTATTTTTAATTAATATTACATTCTCTATAGATTGATTTACCCTCCAAAAATTTTTTAAAGATTCTTTATACTTGATAATCTTATTATCTATAAAATCTATTTTATTCTCTTCTTTAAAAGGAATAGTTAAACTATAATCATCGTTATTTGACGTTGCATATATTGTATCCAAAAGCAGTGGACACAGTTCGGCAACAATATCTATACCTTTATTTTTAGCTTGGTAATATTCATCACCAACTCTATTATTATCACCCTTAATTTCAATATCACTATTCTTCATCTTGCTTACTATCGCCAATTTTATTATTATTACCTTTAATTTTGATTTCACTATTTTTCTTTATATTATTACTAAACAAATTTAGTACACCTAACTTTATACAAAAAGAAGTACCTGCAATTCCAATGGTCAAACCTAATAAAAAACTAATAAGAAATTCCATAAAAACTACCTTAAATTAATATTTAATTATACATAAATTTTATAATATTTTAAGATTAATTAATAGTTATAAATGGGAAATAATTTCTTTTTATATACAAAGACTTATTCTTGTTTGCTTAACTAATTTGATTTATACTTAAGAAAATCAAAAAACGAGGTCAATAAATGAATAAAATACTACTAGCTTTTATAATAACTTTAATATCCTTTAATGAATTATACAACTTTTTCATTAAAAATTAATATCTTAAACTAATTACATATATACCTTTATTTTACAACAAAGGTGTTTATTTTGTAATTATTAAATAGTAATAAAATAATTATCATATTATAGTCAAATAAATAATGCAATTAGAGATTTTATTTTATATAATTTACCAGTGTAAAAAACTTGGATAGATAAAAATGAAAAGATTATTATTAAGTAGCATTATAACTTTAATGTCTTTCAATTTAAGTGCCGTTGAGCATGTGATTGGGGTTGGTGGTTTTTATGGAAATAATAAAACTAAATTAAGACATTCTTCTATAATTGATTACGAAAACCCTAATTTTGATCCAAATAAGCCCATTGACAATACAAATAAAGAAAGATTGAAATATGCTTTAACTGATGATATATCTAATAATAATAGTGGTTACAACTTAAATTTAGAATATCAATTTAGGTCTGATATTTTTGCTGTTGGTTTTGGTTTTGATAACAATAAAGTATATGTTAAACCAAATTATCAAAATTTAGACAATATTAATTATACAGTAAATACACCGTATCTTATGGCAATGATATCACCATATAGTAATAAATATTTTTCTATATGGCTTGGTTTATCCTTAGGTACAGGTTTTTTAAAAGCACTTTCTGAAAATAAAACACAATTTAATAGCACACTTTTTATAGATGGCGAATATAATATTAATAAAAAGTTTATGTTATTTTCTAGATTTTCTCTCTCTGTTACTGAAAAATACAATCTAACTTATGATACAGATTTGCATATAGAAAATATACCCTTTAAAAACCCAAGAGAACTTTATAATTGGTTAAATATAACTCCTCAAAATAATTATGTAAAAATCAATCTTGGTGTAAGATATAAAATTTAATTTTATAAAATAGTATTTTTTAGGAAGATGGAGTATTAAATCCCCACCTTTTTACAACCACTCTACATTAGCAATTAGGTATAAATTAGTTGCATAACTATTAGGTTTTGTTGTGTCTCCTTCTATTAAATTTATTGATAAACCACTAGAAATATTACCATTCATTTTAAAAATCCAATCAAAATTTATTCTAGTATTTGGAATATTAATTGAGGATCTTGCACTAGAACCTAAACTAGGCAATTGATTAACCACATTAGTTCTTACGATAGTAGATAATGAAATTGTCTTGAATTCATGAGAATGTTCTTCTTCTGTATAAAAAGACTTTTTAAAAACATCGTTATATCCTAAATAAGTGTTATTATTTATTTTTTCTTGTATTTGTGTAACATTGTGTTGAGAAAGTCTTTTTTTTAATAAGGGATACAAATCTAATATTGATTTATTTATTTTATCTAATCTTAAATAAGTAATTTCTCTTAAAGTGTTACGATCTACTATTGTGCTTTCTTTTTCATTTAATAAAATACAACTTCCTATTTTAAAATGATAAAGTTTTTGTATATTCCCTATTCCATTCTTTATTGTTTGTTTGCCATCATCTATAACAAAGTTATCTTTACTTAGGGTGCTTGTTGTACTTGGATAATCTCTTGCTTGTGTCATTTTTTATTTCTCCTTTTTTAATCCATTTTCATTTTACAATAATAATTTACTATTTTTGAATCTGGGATGACATAATTTGCCCCTTGGTAATCAATAGAACTAATATTTAAGTTAAAACTTATTTTTTCTTTATAAGGGTTATGGTAATCATTAACTACTGTGTTACCATAACTAGATCCTGCTATTATACTGCGATCAAGTGGGAATGTTTCACTAAAACCACTATTGCTATGATCAATATTGAAATTATGTTTATGATTTTTGTAAGTATTATTTTCTTTAATATTAACCATGTCATTATTTAGCTTTAACATGTATGGTTTATCTGTTAAGTTTGGAATATCTCCATTGAAATAATTATGTATCTTATCATATTCGGTATTTCTATAATTTGTACCATCTAATTTAATATAAAAAAAAGGTTCTTTGTTTATTATTTTTTCTTCTCTTGCTAAATGTACAATTTGAAATTCAGGATCAAAAGAGAACAGTTTTTTTAAATTATGAATACTTAATGACCCATTCCCTATTAAGATATAATCTGAATTCCTAGGTTTTTTATTTGGAAGTTCTGATATATTAGGCATCTTTTTATCCTTTATAATCTAATATTATGTATGGTGTTAGTGCTATTTTTTCTGGTTGATATTTTTCTTTAATTTCGTTTCTAGATGTATTATTAAGATTCTGACCACTTGTTAATATTGTGACACTTGGAGATCTCATATCTGATGGTTTACCCCTAGCAACTCCATTATTATCTATATCTCTGGTTTTTAACCACCAAATAGCATTCCAAGTAAAATCTCCCTCTGAAGAAGTGATTTTTTCAGGATGCTCATGACTAGGAGGTCTCCAATCAATAGTATCACCAACATTTTTACCACTACTAGGAAAATTAGAAATAATATTAGGTTTTTCTAAGTAATTTGGTAATTCATAAGTTGGTGTTGTTATTTGCATAACTTTTTCATAAAGATGATAAGTTCCTAAAAAACAACTTTTACCATTAGCAATATGTAGTATTACCCCATTAACATTGATTTCTTCAATAACAGTATCTCCTGCTGGATATGACAAAACTTCACCGATTAAATCTGCAATTAATCTTCTGCTAAGTCACTTATTTTGCAAGAATATCCAACTCTATCATCTTCTATATACGTATACATTATATTCTCCTAATTTATTCTTTTTTCATTCATCTTACTTAATTTAACTATTAAAATCCATCTTTGCTAACATATACCATTGTCCTGCTGTATTCTTCATCCTCGTCTCTTTCTCATCTGTTTTCGCTACTCTTGAATTATCAAAGTCAATTGCAAATTTTGTTGAGGACAAATTAACACCAGGTTGATAAAATGAGTTACCTCCTGTTAGCTTTCTTTTAATTGCTCCTTTCTCAAATTGCTCATCAGAATTTCCCCAACCAGCGGCTGTGCCTAATTCTCCTGTAATTCTTTGCATAGCATCATCTTCAAAATTTCCTAATACTCTACTACTTCCTTTTGGTAAATGACGAGTTGTTCCATCATAAAAGTTTGGCATTGCAAATGTTCCATCTCCTCTATCTACAGCTCCAATGTTTTTAAATAAAATAGGATAATCTGTTATATTCAAAATGTTAGTACTATCCATTAAAGCGTAAGTTTTTATACCAACTTGCACTATATCTTGGTCTTTGTATTTATCTTCTGTATTAAACCACTTTTCTATTCCTACTGAAGCCTCTACTAAATCTTTTTTATTCTGTTCTAAGCTTTCCACCCTATCTAATAATCTATTCATCATATCTATTGTTGCAAATACCTGTTCGTTCACATCTACAACAACGTTCTCTGAATTAGATATTGCCAAACTTACATTAAATAATATCTCATTTAATACATTGCGGGCTTCTGTACCTGGTCTATATTGTTCTGGAATTTGTGTTATTGCTATTAAATTATATTTATCATCAAATATTCCTAATTCTCTTATATAAAATCCCTTCTTAATTGGAGCATTAACTCTTAGAACACATTCTATTTGTACATTATTATCTTTTGTGTTTTTAGAATTAATTCTATCTTTGTATTTTTCATTAACTAAGCTAGTCATATTCTCGTTAGGTTCTATCTCTGATCCATTACCATCTCCTAATGCATAATATGTTAGTCTTAGAGGGTTATCTATTGTTGCCTCAGCTATTTTTTCTAATCCAATTTTTGTTATTATTGAACTCATTGTTTTGCTTCCTTTTGTTAAATATAAATCTTATTGAATATACTTGTTACTACTGCGTTATGCTCTTTCATTCCTACTTTTATTTCTTCTGCTTTTGGTTTAATTTCTATACTTATACAAATATAAGGAACTACATTTATATATCCTGTTTCGTGATTTTTGTTTAATGATCTTTCAAAGCTTCTGTTAGGAATAGCTTCTGCTATAATTTTTTTCTTCAATGTTATTGAATAATTTATTAACAGTGAAGATTCATTAGTTATTCTTTCTATAAAAGTTATATAATTAGCTGGAAAAGGGAAAAAAGTTATAGTATACACACTTTTTGATGGAGCAATAATAGAATTTATTTCTATATCAGCTTTATAACTTAATGTGCATATATGAGATTCAATTATTTCTTTTGAATGATTTTGATTGTCAGATATTGCAAAATAAGTGGCTGAAGAGTTATCCAGTTTAGGAAAGTTATTATCATATCCTAATTTTTGTAATGTATCTAATAATATATGATTTTTATTGACATCATTTTGAGAAATGCTATCTAGTTTTTTATATTTATAAATTAATAAATCAGTTTCTATTGAAAGCTCTTCTTCTATATATTTTCCTATTGGGAAATATATTATTGAACCTATTTTATAGTCAAATACTCCTAATAGTTGAGATATTTGTTTTGTATCTGTTATTTCTCCATCATCTAGAATATAATTATCTTCACTTAATAATGTACTTGTTTCTGTAAGAATATTTAAGTTTTTTGAAACATTAACCACTTTATTAGCTATATTTATAACTTTACTTATTACAATATATGGATTTTCTACGAGATTATCTCCTACTATATAATCTACACCTTCGATTTCTATTAAGGTTTCTTTCTGAGATAAAATACTAATATTAGCAAAACGATTAGAAGTACCTTGATCATTAGTAATACTAGCCCAATTGCCACCTAAAAGGTGATTATTAAAAGGTATCCATTGAGAAGGTAATTCTCCTTGTGAAGACAAATCATCTACTATATTATCATTAATAATTTTTTCATCAAAAGTATGATTGTGATAGTGAAATTTAGGAATATTTATTAAATTCTTATTATTAGGATTATAAGCTAACGCATATACATCATCTACTAAATTTGGCAAAGGTGTTGGTAAATAATTATGTACTTTTTCATATTTTGTACCTATATAATTTGAACCATCTAAAAGAATATAATAATAAAAATCATCTTCATCTACTAAATTTGAAGATAACCTCATTTCAATAGAACCATCTTTATTATCTAATATTTTTTGTTTTAGTTTAGCTATATTTAAACGACCGTTTCCAATACAAAGTAACATATTGTTTATATTGTTGTTGTTTAAATTAAAATCATCTAATTGTGAAATTGTTTTTGCCATTTTTTTATTACCCTATTTTATGTTTGCCAACATGTAAGGAACTACACAAAATGATTTTTCTTTGTAATCTCTATTTTCATCATTGCTATCTCTATTAGCAAATATAGTTTTATTAAATTTAGGCTCCCTTACATATCTGCTTACACTTTGCCCTTGAAAGTGTTCTTGAGTTGAATTATTACCAATGCTATTGAAAGCTTTATAGTATGCAGATGCAGATGCAGATAAATTTACATCAATAGAGTTTTCATGATTGTGTCTTATAGGTTTAACCCCATGCTTACTACCCAGTTCAACACCTCTATATTTAGTTCCTTGAGATGCCATAACTCTACTTGTATTATCTACTAAATTTGGAAGTGTAAAAGTATCTCCTGTATTACTTATTTTTCTTGATAAGTCAGGATAATCTGCTATGTTGTAAGAAGATCCATCACAAAGCAAAAGCACTACTCCACTTATTTCCAGTAATTTAGGTGCTTTTGTTATTGCTGGATAACTTATTATTTCTCCTATAAAGTTTTTTATTAACTCTAACTTTAGAGATTTATGTGCTAATTTATAACCTACACCATTACTGTCTTCAATATACGTATATTTAACCAATTTTGTCTCCTTTTTTATTTACAATAAAACTATAGAACCAAAGCAATTATTTTTATATTATTTACTTTTTATTTTTTTTACCTAGCTGTTTTTATTACATAAATATTAGAATTTTCATGAAAATAGACATAAAAAAAGAGGACTAGATAAGTCCTCTTTCTTTTCATTCATAGTTTTAAAGTATTAGATTTTATATCTTATACCTAAGTTTATTCTGTATGCGTAATCTTTCGATTTCATTTTTATGTTATTACTTAATACTGTTTCATTTTGATAAAATTCATCTTCTTTAGAAACACCTAAATTTGTATCATATACATCATTTTTGCCTCTAACCATATTTATAGATGCTCTTGAAAATAAAATAAAACTGTTACTCACATTATACTCAGCATCTAATAACATATCAGCTGTGATTTTATTATATTTATGAGAATTTTCTTTATTAAATCCATTACCAAAAGCCCAACCCCATCTAACTGCTACATCTTTATTTTTAAATAAAGTCAACATCGCTAACACATAAGGATTGTGGTTTGTACTTGTAAAACTATCTAAACTTTGGTATTTAGGATTTGTACGAACATTATCATAAGTATAACCAATACCTAAAACCCAAAAATTGGTTGTATTAGCTAACGGAAAATCAAATCTTACTTGATATTCTAAGTTTAAATTATAACCACTATTATTATGTTTAGATTTATCTATCCACTGATTTTGAATTCTTTTTTGATTACTTGTACTTTCTGGTCTATTTGGATTATAATTAGGATTATCAAACTCTGTTTTTTGATAGTGTGTAGTTTTAGATGTTTGATTTGTATATCCACCACTTAATCCTATAACTTGTTCAAAAGCATAAGAATTTAAAGATACGAAACTTATTCCTAAGACCAATAATACTTTTTTCATTTATATTTCCTTTTTTATATAATCTTATATCTTACTAAAATAGTATATTACTTCTGATTATACTATAATCATTCTATTTTTACAACTAATTTTACTTGTTTAATTTATAAAAATAAAACTATTAAATTTTTTATTAGATTAATAAAACTATTAAATTTTTTATTAGATTAATTGACTATTTATATTTTATTAAAAAATAATTAGTAATTTCTTCTTTTGTTATATTGCATTCATTTATTCAGATTTTCCCTATAGGAGTATAAAAATAAACATCATTAATTATTAATTTAACTAATGAAAGAAAAAAGTAAGTCTTTTTATTTAAAAAAAATCTAATTATAAATAATAGTAAGTTTTACACCAGCTGGTAGAAATAAAAATATTATGTTGGTATATAGTTGTGATGATCCAACTATATTTGTAAAAATACCTATATTATTATAAAATAATTGTATATTTGTATTTTCCGATCGAACTATTGGATCCTGTAATATATCTTTTGCCTTCACAAATATTATAACTTCTCCAGCTTTTGTTTCTATTGAGGTCAACTCCCAAAAAACATTTATGACTTTTATAAAAATATCTCTATTACATACTCCTTTATAATCATAAATAATTTCAAGAATTCTTTCATTATCAACCAAATAGTTTATAATTTTTGCTATTTCTATTTTTGTTAAACCTTTTTGAAAAGACAAATATTGTATTTTTGCTAAAATTAATTTCTTATCTTTTACAAAGATTGATTTTCTTAAATCCATATTATTAATAATATTTTTTTTTAGTAAATCTAAATAATCAGATTGTAAAATTGGCAAATTATCATAGTTTAATTTCATTATTTTTAAAACTCCTTATTGTATGATATTTAATGTTATATCCTCTTTTGATAATATTAAAAAATCTCCATTATTAACCATAAAAGGATCTATATAAATTTTATCATTATAAGAAACTTTATATTTTACTCCTCCAAAAATATCTAATTTACAAAATTCTAATGGTTGAATTAACTTTTGAAAATCATAATAATCATTCCATTTCTCCATTATCATTTGCTTTATTTCTTCATTAGAATATAGTTCTCCATTCCAATTTTGAGATATTTGAGCAGTTATCTCTAATTTAATATCGGTATCTTTTGCTATAGAATATGATATTTTTTTAGAAAAACCAGCTCTTGAAACTGTTTTACTTATATCTCCTTGAGTTACAATGCCCTCATTTAATCTATCGTAGATTTTATATGCTACTTCTAAATCTGGAATACTTGCTCCTTTTATATAAATAGCTAATGTACTTTTAGGCAAAGTGCTATCTGTATTTGTATCTATAATTTGAGAATTATTAACTCCTGATACTTCTTTTAGACCTTTTCTTAAATAAAAAGTAGTATTACCAGAGTATTTTTGTTCTATAATCTCATTTTGTTCAATGGAGTTATCTACTATGTTTGGAATGAAATTACTTAAAAACTGATTATTTACCATCTCTACTAATATACATGTATTGAATATATTATATATATTTGAGCCTCGCCATTCTTCTATAGTTATATTCGTGTTTGAATGAACTTCTTTAAATGCATTAAAATATCTTTCTTCTATACTGTCATAATCAGTTGCTAAACCTTCTATTGTAAAACTTAGTTCTCTAAGCATTGTTTTTAACCTCTATGTTTATTTCTTTGTTTGCTATTGATATACTGCATTTTAAGAGGGTTGTATCTGTTTCATATAAATTACTCTTATCTTTGTAGTTTAAAAAATATGTTTTATGCCAATCTTTTGTTGTATTTATTAATAAAACCTCATTATTTAAGGTGCTAAATAACCAATTTTTATTATTATAAGTAAAATTAAAATAAACCATCTTTTGTTGAATATGACTCTCGTTCCAATTGAATATCATGCTTTATTCTCCTTCAAAATCTGAATTATTAAAATTAATTAATATTTTTATAACTCCCTTTTCATCAATGATTGGATTTACAAACACTCCTTTTGTCCTAAAACCTTGAGAAGATAAAGAATTTAATAAATTTATATTAAAATCTAATACTGTTTGCTGTCCTTTTATCATGGATTTTATTTCTTTTTTAAAATCTATAACATTTTCATGTAATCCGTAAAAATATCTATTATTTGATTGAGTTTGCAACAAATACTTATTTTCATTCCACTCTTCAGTCATAACATATTCTTTACTTTCTTTGTTATATCCTATGATGTCTTGCATATTTAAACCCTGTCTTCCTTAGGCACAATAAAAAATGTATAATCTTTCATTTAATTACAACTTTTCCTTAATATCATCAATTTTACTATCTATATCATCTAAACCAATTTTTATTGACTCTAAATTCTTGTTAGTAGCTTGTATATTGCTTATAAAAGTTGGTTTATATATTAAACCTCCTGTTTGTGGTGGTATTACCTGATTTATATCTGATGTTAAATTATCTAAAGCACCTGATAATTCTTTTATACAATCTTTAAGGCTTTTTGTTATTTCTTTCATCTCTTCAAAGGTTTCATTAAATCTTTCTGTATAGTTTGGTAAAAATACATTAAAACCATAATTTGTTATTAATATTCCCTCTTCTTCTTCATTAATCTGGTAACCTAAAATATCACTTATTTTATCTGGTGTTGTTTTATAAGCTTGCATCTTCTACTGTTCCTTTTATGTATTTAAAATCTAAGATCGTACTATTATTTTCCGTATTAAAAACAATTAAAAATTCCTCTGCTAATGAATATTTAGTTTCACCCACAGTTACAATATCGTGATTATAAACCTGCTGTATTCCACTGAATAATAATGCATCTTTAATTAAGTAAGGTTGATATGTTTTAGGTTCTTGAACTATTAATTTATTATTCAGGTAATTTCTTACAAAACCATTTAATACATTAATACAACTAGAATTACCACTAACTTTTATAGGAATTTCCTCTAAAATATCTTCTATTTTGTAATATTTATTTTCACTATTATTGAGTAATTTATTTTGATTGTTTTTTATATAAAAATAATTATACATTTACTTTGATCCCGATCCTGATACAATGCCCTCATATAATACAGGCTCTGCTTGACCTCTAAGGTCTGGTGCTATGTTAGAGCTTAAATTGAGTATTACATCTCCTGTTTCATAATCTATGATATAGTTCGTTAAAAATAAATCTTCTTCCATTATATTTGGTGTTAACAATTTCCAAACATAATAAATATCCCCTTTTTTATAAAAAGTTATCGGTGTTCTTTGTCTGTTGGCTAACATTGTTGAAACTAACAATAAAAATGGATTCTGCACATTGTTCAAATCTGCTGTTAAACCTAATGTTTTATTTATCGGATTATTATCTAGTGCATTACTTATACCTCCCGAACTAATACCTAAATATTCCATCAAAGCATAAATGGATATTACAGGTGCTATTTTAAAAGATATATCTACATTTTTAACTTGTTCCTTTATCTTGTCATTCCAAATTCTAGTAATAACAGGTTGCCTGCTTATAAAACAATAATTACTAACTAAGGGGATCGGTAATTTACCTCTACATGCACACGCTATGTTGTATAAATTAGGGGTATCTAACAATATGTTCTTATCTGTTGAACCAATACCGTTTGAAGATATACCTTGTATTGGTGAAGCCCTAAATCCAATTATTTTAGCTCCATAACAACCTAAATAACCTTTTGCTATATCTATTCCTAATAATTTCATGCTTTATTTAATCCTTTGGGCTTTCATTGTTATCATGAAAAATGGTAGGGGTAGGAAACCTACCTCCACCATGATTACCAAAAGCTTTTAAAAATTCACTAAAAAAATCACCTTTAGTAATTTCCTTCCAAGCTTCTTTGATTTTTCCCCATAAACTTATAGAAGATTCATCAACTGCTTTTTTAAAATTACTAAGTGCTATAGTAGTTTTAGATATTTGTTCTGCTAATTCTTCATATTGTTTTTTTGTAAGACTATGTTCATTATCTTTAACAACATTCGCTGCTTTAACTACTATTTCTTTAATTTTAGTACTTTGATCTGCTTTCCTTGTAAAATCAACAGCCAGTTGTTTCTCTCCTTGTCTTGCATTATTAAATACATTTTGACCAGATAAATCATATCCATTTCCCTTAACCTTGGCTTGTGCTACAACATCATTTTGTAAATCTTCTATTGAAGATTGCGAATACAATAAGGGTTCTAATTCTACTAACTTCATATCTTCAAGATATTTTTTTCCATCAACAATACCCATACCTCTGGCTTGATTTACTAAATTAATAATAAAATCATTCTTATTCACGCCTTTATATTTTTGTAAATCTTCTCTTTCCATTCTTTCATTAATATTCTTATAAATATTAGATGTATTAATACCTTGAGAATCAAGTACCCTATACATAATATTGTTTTCTTTGTTATTACCTCCCATATCTGCTAATGCTTGATTTTGTTTCCTAGCTTCGTCCATTAGTTGATTATTGAAATCTTGAAATTTATTATTAAACTTATCTACAGTGTTTGATAATTTCATAAATATAGCAACTACTACACCAATTGCTAAGGTTAAAGGATTAAATGCAAGACCTAACATTGCTCCTCCAACTCCAAGCATTCCTCCTCTTGCATTTGCTATTCTACTTATCCCTGCATTAGAGGTTTGAGCTATTTTATCAACCCTATTCATCACATTTTTTATTCTGCTTTCATCTATGATAGGAAGTAATTCTATTCCTGCTTCTGCTATTTTTTTTTCCATTACTTAATTACCTTTTTTCTTTATGTCTTTTTTCGTGTTCTTTTAGGTAAATATAATCATCTATACTCTCTAAGGGTTGATTCATTAAATTTTCATAAAGGATTGAATCATAACTATCATAAGTCTTTATTTTTTCTTGCCAAACAGAAGCATATTGATTTGCTAATAAGGTTGTTATTTGCTCTAATAATTGTGGTGTTATATTTTTTTTATCAATATTAGATAAAGGAAATCCATTATAAAAAACTTTATCTCCCCAAATTTGAAAGGTTTTCTCTTCTAATCCTAAAAGTTCTAAAACCTCTTTAAAATATTCAAAAGTTTCTTTAAATGTAATATCTTTACAAAATATCTTACTATTTGATATTACTTCCTTATCAACAAGAGAATTATTCTTATTTAATAACAAATACAATCCATAATTTGCTAAGCTAACTACTTCTTGCAATAACACTAACTGTTTTTTAAAATTTAGTTCTTTAAATTTTTTTACTTCAATTTTCTTTTTTCTAAACATAAACTACTCCATTAGAATGTATTTTTTGTAATTTTTCCTGCAAAATTAAAAGTAAGTTTTGAACGACTTGAATCATCAATTGCTGACTGAATTGTCCTTTGTAAAACTCTAGCCTCCATTACAAAAATCCTATTAACATCTTCTTTATGAGAAATCATAATATTTCCTATTTCTCTTGTTGCAAAAATCTCATTAAGGACATTAATAAGACCTGCATCTTCTATTGTTGAAACTACACTTAATGTATCTGCTTCTGAACCTCCTTGCATTGTAGACATACCATTAGTTTGTCTTGTTGGATCATAAATAATTTCATTTCTTAAATTATCCGTATATGTTGCATTCTCATAACCTAGCATGGTAAATTTTGTATTTCTAAAATTTAATGATATTTTACTATTTGATGATGTAAATATTTGTGCTACCATCTTTGTCCTTCCTTTGCTTCCTTTTTATTTTTTATGATATTAAAATAGCCTCAACTCTCCATAAAGAATTAATTCCATCAAGATTAACTTTTACATTTTTTAATGTTCCCTGAATTTCATCCACATTAGATTGATTATAATCAACTTCAAACTTAGCTTCTTTACCAATTAAACCTTGATTAATATAAGTTTGTAATAAGTCATTACCTTGAATTTCTACCATTATATAATCCTCATGTTCCATATTTGGACTGCTATTATTTATAAATAACTTAATTTGATTTTGTAATTCTTGTTTAATGTATTCACCCATTAGTAATCTAGTCCATGAAATACCTCCCATTTTTAAATTAGCCAATTCAATTGATGGTGTTGTTACATCTGGAGTGTTTGCAAAAATTAAATTACTATTAAAAGCCTCTAAGTATTCAGCTTCTGTTTTTAAAATTGGTTGCCATGTTTGTAAACTCATGTATTGCATATCATTTAAGTTAGCTACCGTTCTGTTCAAATATGCTTCTAACAATTCATAAGGACTAGATATTGTATTACCATCTACAATACAACATGTGTAGTTATTCATCGCTTTATTTTTTGCATCAATGTCCATAATATTTGATGTTAAAACTTTAAATCCTTTAAAAATTGATAATTCTAATGAACTTAAAATACCTAAACTATCAACCAACCAAAAACAAGTATCATGGGCATTAGATAGGTTAGTTTTATTCAATAAATAAACTTCTTTACTACCTAAGGATTTTCCAAATTCTACCATTTCTTTGTTATCAAAATACTTATTAAAATCTTTACCTTTTACTAACTTTGGAGAATTTAAATCTCCTTTTTCATCTTTCTCTACAATCCAAGAATATTGAAACAAATTATTTCTTGTTACTAATCCTTTTGGAGCATTTACATCTATGTTTACTACATAATCTAAAAACATTTTTCCACTTCCTTTTTTAAATTGTTACTACTATCTCTACATCTTTAATTGGATATGAGATTTTATTTCTCTTAATATCTTTATCAATCATAAATTCAAGAGTTATATAAATATCATCAGAAATATCATACGGATAAATTATATTTACCCTATCTTTTCTTTTTTGATTATATTCAGTTAATCTATTCATAACGCTATCTATATTCCAGCCATTATTTTGTATCATTGGAAAAATAAAGTCTGCACGGATAAAATATTGTTCTACATTAATGCCGTTATTTATAGGAAAAGCATCAAATCTACTTATTAATATCGCTAATTTGTTAGTTTTCGTTAATTCCTCAGCATTAAAATAGATATCTACCAAACCAAATATATTATTTATTTTCTCTACTATTTTTTGTTGTAACAATTTTTACTTCCTTTTACTTTAATATAGGTATTTATTGATCCCTCTAACTGTCCTGTTTCATAATATTTTTTATCAAAACCTTTTCTTTTTATTACTGATTTAGCATTATTTCCATAAATCTTATCTTCTACAGCTTGAACTAAAACACCTTTACCAAAATTCTTTAATCTTTGTACTCTGTTACCTTTTAAGTTAAATAAATCCTGTAAAATTCTATATAGTGCCGGTTTAATTTTTGGATTTTTAACCGCTTTAGTAAAATAACCATCTAAATAAGTTGCTACTTCATCATTTGTTATCTCGAGCTCTTTACCTTTAGTTCCAATAGTTCCGCCATTCTTTTTTAACTTCTTTTTATAATTAGCTAATTTTCTTTTTGTAGAACTAGCCTCTATTCTTATAACCTTATTCTCAAAATAACTTTTAATCTGTTTAACCGCTTTCTCATCCATTGCGAACTACTCCAAATAACACCTCTGTTGATGATTTATTCATACTACTAAGATCAAATGGTATAGTTAAGCCTTTGTTCTTTGCATATAATCTAATAGCTTCAATATTATAAGGTGTTTGTGTGTTCCTTTTAAGTCGGTGCTTAATTATGTACAAAGTAGTATTGAATATGCTTTGTAAGTCTGTGCTTTTAAAGTCGTAAAGCTCACTAAAACCATTATATTCTTGCTCACTTAAAAATACATTATCAAATATTAATAATAATGAATCTACTTCTTCTCTTGTACTCATCTTCAATAACCTTATTTAATTAATTTATAGAGTGCTAAGACTTACCCAAACTTAACACTCTATATTAAATTACTTTAAGCAAAAGTATATCTATATGCTCTATCTTTGCTTATCATTTGTAATGATGGGGCTGTATAATAATGATATGTTAATAACTCATCTCCCATGTCTTTTGTAGTAAATGTATTTGGAGATATTCCCCTATATAAAGTAGCAAAATTAGGATTAAATAAAACAATATCATTAGTTCCAAATCTAACTTCACTACCTATTTTATCAGAGGCCTCTCTTACATTATCTAGTACATATTGATTAACTAATTTATAATTCGCCATTGCATTAGGGAAAGTTTCCTCAAGGTAATCTATAGCTCTACCATACCTGAAACCTCCTGGACCTGATGATGGTATAGGTTTTCTTAATCTACATAATGCTCCAAATCCTATAAAAATTATAGGTTCTTCCAAATTAAATTGACTATACTCATTTGCTAAATCTGTTAATATCTCGATATCTTCTTTCGCTTCCGTATCAATTCTTATTGAATCTTCAAGAAAACATCTATTATGATTACTAAACAAAGCAAAAGCATCATGTTGCATTGTTAAATAACGTACTGCCACACCTAATGCTTGGCTAATATCAACTTGACCTCTAAGTGAATCTACTGTATTTTGTATTTTAAATAATTGTGGTGTATATCTTAATTCTCTAGTACCTACTGCATACTGTTTAGTATTATTAGATTCAATCAAAGTACTAACGGCTTTAACATCATCCATCTTTAAGTCTGTAAACCTAGTTATTGAAGTTATATCTAAATCTTTATTATCTGTTACAACATCATTTATAGCTACATTTGCCAATATTGATTGGTATTCAACCGCAAAAATGCTAGGTTCTATCTGCTTTAAAACTGCTCTTGTATCTCTTAAATAACCTTTACTTCCAAAAATTGTACTCATTTTTTATATTCCTTTTTAATTTTTTAATATTTATATACTTATAGTGCTGAATTAAATCCTATTCTTGCACCTTTTATGCTTGTACCATCTGGCATTACTAAAGATACATTTTCTTCTGTTACCCATGCATTTAACTCAACTGCATCTTTAAATGTTGCATCTGTTGTTAATAAACCATTAGGGGTGCAATATGCTTTTTTATTTACTTTTACCTCACTTCCTTCTTCTATTTGTACAAAAACTCCATCTCCTAAAGTACAAATATCCGATCTAATAGAAAAATTATCTCTCCAAAGCTGACCTGCAACTCCCACTGCTCTATTTTCTTTATCCGCTTTAATCCAACCTTTTTCTGAATCTATCGCTACAAAAAAATATCCATAAGATTCATTAGAAACTTCTTTAATATTCTGTGTTGTTGATATGTTTCTACTAAAATTTATCCATGTATAACTATCTGACATTATTTAACTCCTTTATTTATTCAATTCTCTAACTTTTTATTTACTTCTTCTACTTCAGTCGCTTTTACTTCCTCAATTGTTACAGATAACTCTATAACTTTCATTATTTCAGTAGACTTTACCAATATCTTTACTTTCCCTTTTGATACTCCTATAACTGTTATTTTATTTTTAGATAAATTTGCTTTTGCTTTAGCCTCGTCTTTGCTTTCTACTCTAATACTTTCAATGCTTAATCCACCACTTACATCTACTTTAAAACTTTCTGTACCTCCTTCTTTTATATTTGCCGATGTCGGTGTTACATTAAAATCTCTTAAATCTGATACCGTTTTCTTTTTAGTTATTCTACCTATAACTCCTAACATTTTAATCTCCTTTATCAACTTCACCTTTACCATCTACAATTATTGGAGTATCTTTATCAACCCAAAGCTGGTAACCTTTAGAACTAGACTTTTTATTGTCAAATTCAGGATCATAACCCCATCTAATATATTCACTAACCTTAGGTTTTAAACTTGTATTCTTTGGTTGATGAGATAGGTTTGTATGAATTCCTTCTAATGAACTACTATGGTTTGCTGTATCAATTGTTGGTTTAAACAATTCTGCTACTTCAAATGCTTTTGACAATTTCTCTTCGTTGATCTTTACAAAAGACATTGCATCTTCCGAATTTTTATAATCATCAAATAATTTTGCCAATTCAGGTTGAGAGTTTAAATAATTCTTATTATGAATATTATTTATAAAACTATGGTGCTTTAAAATCTTATAGTATTCTAGTTTTTCTTTAAGATAGCCATTGGTTTTATCGTTTAGATCAAATTTTTCATCAAAATGTGATTTATCAATATCTCCAAAAGGAGTTTTAAACTCTAATCTATCAACCTCATTTTGTAAATTTATTCTTTCTTTTTCTTGTTCTATTGCATCATTCTTTAAAGGATTTTTCTCTTTAGATTTATTATATTTTTCATGTAATTTATTTTTTATTGCTCTCATTGTCCTTGTTTTAATTATGTACTTCATTTTTATCTCCCTCTTCTTCTAGCTTATCAATCGCTTCTTCTGTAGCTTCCGCTACGGCTTCAACAACCTCAGATTCAACATAATGAATATTTAATGCTTCTAAAATTTCTATAGTCTCCTCTATTTTTTCCTCCATGAATTTTTCTACTTCTTCCTCATTGGCTTCTTCTAGTTCTTCTATACTTTCCTCTACTAATGCTTCGGATAACTCTTCTAAATCTTCTTTTTCTATTTCACTCATACAAACTCCTTAGATTTTCCATTTCGTAAGCACATAATAATTTGCAATGCAACTTTTTTAAACTTTTTAGTTTTTATTCTTTTTACCTAATGGATTTCTCTAAGGAAAAACTATACTTTTTACGAAAATAGACCTAAAAAAAAAGAGGACTATATAGCCCTCTTTATTTTTAAAATATGCTAAAGTAACTGATTAATCAAAACTAAGTTGTTTGTATCTATCATATTTTATTAAACGAGAATTAAAACGATATTCTCCTGAGTTCTTTTTAAATTCTAAACTTATTCTACTTATCTGTTTTATGTTATCTTTCATATTCTTAATTTCTTTTTCCATAAAATCTAAAGTTTTTAATGTGCTGCGAGAATAAACATCAATTATATTAGAATGTTCATATATCCAATTCATAGGATACTCTAAACTTCCAAACTCTAAATATTCGGGTTCTTCTTTATTTACACTATAACTTCCAGTTTTACGAATACTTGGTAATACTTCACTGGTTACCCATCTTTGAAATTTTCTTGCTGATTCTAAATTTGATTTTAAGATTAAACTGTATAATCCTGATTCGTTTACAATTATATGAGATTTACTACGCTTATCTGTTGAGGTCGTGTTTTGCGACTGCAATAAAACTGACTGTTTATCCTCTCTATGAACATGATTAATAATAGCATCTCTTGTATTTTTATATCCCAAAGCAATCGCTAATTCTTTTCCTAAAAACCATGGTTCGTTATCTATTGTTAAATATTTTATATTGAATTCATTATTAGTAATCTGATTCAAAATTGATACATCTTTCATATCTGTTTTTCCTGTTTCATAAGGTTGCAAATTAATGGTGGCGGGGACGCTGAAACCTCAAAACAGTATGAGTGAGATTATTTACCGCGAGTTTAACCAAGTGGCTATTGTATTCTCTGCCCTCCCCACCATAACATAAAATGCACCTATAAGAAACAAAACAAGCTAGTGCAAATTTTAAAATGATAAGAAAGTTTTTTTTACGATACTGCTTAAAGGGGTTTCATACCCTACAGCCTAATTATACTACAAAAAAAGATTCGTAGTCAAGAATAAAAGAGGATAGTTATTAATTGTTAAAATTCTTACTTTATGATTATCAAACTGGAATAATTGAATATTATTAGTCATTGATTGTTTTCCACCTTTTGTAAGGGTACCTATTTTACGGGTACCCTTTGGATTAAGTCTTGGTGTAACATTTTCCGACTTTCTAATCCCTAATACTTTACATATATCCTTTAAATTAAAAAAGATTTCTTCTTTTTCTAATACTGTTCTTACTTGATTGTCTTGGAAATTAAAAATTGATAAATTGTTTTGCATAATCTATTCTCCATTTTGAATTGGATATTAACATTAATGGTGGCAGGAGGTTCAAAACTCAGAATAGTATGAGCGGAATTATTCGTAGTATTGCTACTCTTATTTCTTCGCCCTCCTACCATAATATAAAATGCACCTATAAAGAAACAAAACAAACAATGCAAATTTTAAAATGATAAAAAGTATTTTTAATTGGTATCATACAAAGGGGTTTCATACCCTACAACCTAATTATAAAATATTTCAACACTATTAGTCAAAAAAATAAGATAAAAAAGAGGTAAGACATTATTTTCTTACCTCTTCTATTTTTTAATAAATTAATAATTTAAATCGTTTAACTATTATTGAATACTAATTCTTTTAACGTGATTTTCTATATGTTTATGATCCTCAATATCTATAATTAGCATTCCATCTTTTACCTCTGCATTAAGTATCTCAGCATCTGCACCAACAAAAAACGAATTATAAAAATTTGAAGAAAATCCTTGATATATATATTTATCTTTATTTTGCTCTTGCTGAATCGAACCTCTAACCATTAGTGTATCACCTTCAACGGTTATATCTATATCTTCTTTCTGAAAACCTGCAATATTCAAAATTATTTGATATACACTATCTGATTTTCTTATAATATCATAATTTCCTGATCTTGTATTAAAACTTCCAAATGAAAATTTATCATTAAAAAATTCATCTATAATTGAATCAAATCTTGAAAATGGTGTTAAAAAGTTTTTCATAATTAATTCCTCCATTGATAATATCTAATATTTCTCATTTACATTACTTATTTAGTACTTATTTTTAACTTAACAAGTACCTGTTTTAATTTTTTTGTAATCTTTTTTAAGATGGATTAAATAAAAAAATACCTAGTTATATTCTGATTTAGAAAAATACGAAAATATAGAACATTTTCATCTAATTATAAAGTCATCTTTGCTAGTGATCATGCTTTTATAAAAGTTGATAATCAACATTAAAACTTGCCTATTTAATCAAATAAAAATTCTTTCTCCACAAATTCAAATTTGCATCTACAATTATTCTGAAAAAATCCTTGCGTTAATGCTTCTTTTACTGTGATTACTTGATAATAATACTCCATATGGGACCTTCTAGGATTTTCACTATCACTAGGTAAAATTCTTATCGGACAAACATCAGGTAAAGATTTTACATTATAGTAATTATTCCATGATTGAATGCTAGAATTTAATAAACTCTCTTGTGTTTTTTTCGTGCCTCCTCTTTTCTCTTGTTCTTTGATACTCTTTATAATTATAGGATATTCACTAGGCGGAATATTCTTATTTTTCTTCAATATCTTCTTAATCTCTATAGGGGTTGCTTTAGAAATTTTTATATTGGGTATTTTCTTGAGGATATATTTCTCTAAATATAACATTACTTAAATAATCCCAATATAATTTCTGTCATTTCTTTTCTTTCTTTCCCTTTCAAATATATGTTTACAGTACTTAATTGATTTAGGTACTGAAAAGCTACATCTAATTCCTCTACTGTTTTATAATATTCTATATCTAAAAGATCTTTTTTTTCTGATAATGGTATATCTAAGTATGGTATTAGTTGTTGTAATAATGGTAATGCATATTGTTGACCATAAACCTTAAACATTTTTATATTCTGTAAATGATCTTTATCACCCGTTGCATTTAATCCTTGTGGTTGTCTACCTAATAAATACGTGATTGTAAAACCTGTTATTTTAGATATCTCCTGAGCTATAATTGTTTGAATATAATCAAAACTCTCAAAATTAATCTGTGGAAAATCTATACTTGAGTTACTTGGTAAGTAGATACTTTCTTGCTTATCTAATTTTTCCCAAGATTCTAAAATTTTTTGTATTTCTTTCTCTAGTTCTTTTTTTACAATTTCAAAATTACCTTTCAATTGTCCAGGGTCTATCTTGAATATTGGTGATTGATTTGCTACAATAAGTGTTCTCATAGAATTTAAAAAATCAGTATTTAAGTGTAACAATGGCTTTAATCCCTCTTCCCAATCCAGAGTTAAATATGGAGTTATTGATATTCTTGTTGAACCTATAGGAACGTTTTGGATAAATCCACAAAACTTACCCTGTATATTTGTTGGTAAGGGCTTGCTTAATTCATCTGTTATACCTATTGGATAATAACTATCTGTATTAATACCCATTGCACTCATAACCATAATGTCTAAAACGCTCCTTATCATAATACTATTTTTTTGCTTTGCTATTCCAAATAATCCTAAATTAAAATGTTCCTTACCTTTAAAATTTAATAATAAAGAATCTCGGAATATTCTTTTATAAAAGAAAGTTAAAGAATAGTTTAAAAAGGTCTCATCAAATAGCGCCTTAAAACTTAACCTTGAATCTGAGTTATTATTATTAGTACTTTTATTAAAAAACGGAATTTTTGGTGCTTTCATTATATTTCTAGTCCTTTATGGTAATATATGCCGTATGTTAGTGCATCGGCTTCGTTGTCGTTTTTATTTGAATTTAATACATAATTGAATAAGTTACTGAAAAATAATCTAGAATTAAGTATTTTTTTATAATTCCCTAATGAATATTCTAACTCTAATGTGTAATATGACATATAAGCATATAAAGATTGTGTTATTCTATAATTCTTATTAAGTCTTGGTTTATCTACTGTTACATTAAATCCACTGCTTCTTTTTAAATGATTAGATAACCATTCTTGAGATAAGTTATTACCCTCTATAAAGCCCTCTTTTATATTCATTCTCTCTAAGATAAATTCTATCTCTTCTATACAACTCTCAATACTCTCTTGCCATGAAAATCCTGTAAATACAAAAATATTACTCCTTATTTCTGTTACTATTGACATAGCACATGTATCTTTTCCACCAAAAGCTGGGTCAATTGCAAATATTGTCTTATATTCAGATAAAGACCCTATATCTTCATATAACTCTAAGTTAGAGTAAACTAATCCATTTTCAATTTCATTCGGGATCCCATACCATCTTTGATTAAATACTTTTTCATTTAATATACCTTTGGAAACTGATAACTTGTCTTCTTTATACTCATTCCATAAACTTACATCCCTATATTCTTCTGTTAAATCTTTTATTGAAAACTCATTTTTACATACTAAACAACTCTTACGACCTTTAAAGTAACTTTCTATAGGACTTTCTTTTGTGTACGGATTAAATAAACCTATAATCTTAACTTGTTCTTTAAAATGATTCCTCATTGTTGTAATTAGGGTATCTAAAATATCATATGTTATAGTATTACATTCATCCAACAATAATAATCCGATATTCGTAAATACTTTTAGCTTGTTCTTTATACTTATAGAACTCTCAAAAGAACTTTTAACACTCCTTACTCCTTTAAAAATTATTCTGTTGCTATTTAATTTGCATCTTATCTCTGTTCTTTTTATTTCAAATAAAACTTCTATTCCTAATAAATGGATAATATCTGTAAAAGCCTGTTGTAACTCTGTTGTACTATTCTCAAACTCCTTAAAACAAAGTACATCTGTTTTTTTATAGACAATATGCCATAATGCAATCTTTATTGCTTGTGTTGTTTTACCTGTACCTCTACCCGTTGCAAACAAAAAACTATTATATACATTACTAAAATAAACCTTCTTAAATAGTTCTTTTATTCTAAAATAGCTATTATCTAATGATGTTTCTAATATCGCTTTTTCTTTCTTAAAATCCTTATTCTTATCTAATCCGTATTTTTTTGAATAAGTCTCTTTATATTTATGGCCTAACTCTATATAACTTTCTATATTAACCATTATTTACCTTTAAGTTTTGCCATCTCAACAATGAAATTTGTCATTGTTTTAAGGTATGAACTCCCTGCATACAGTTTGTCTTTAGCTTTAATATCGTAAATATCTATAGACATAATTAGTTTTCTTGAAAAATCTTCTAGTAGAGATATAATATCCTCCACTTTTGCCTCTGCATTGGTTTCTTTTTTAATAATAAGTTCTGCTTCCACTTGCTCTGGCTCGCTTTCTGTTTCTTCTTCTAAGTTTTCTTTTTTAATAATAAGTTCAGTTTTAGCTTGCTGTTTTGTTTGTATTCTTTCTACAAGATCTACTGCTTCCATTAATGCTTTCTTACTGGCATCACTCATGTAATGTTTCTTTCCTCTGCTAAGGGATGATGCTGAAGAATAACCAAGCTTTTTTGCTAAATTTTCTCCTCTCATTCCCAACTTGTAATACTTTACATACTTAGCTTCATCAAATATCTTTCTGCTCATACTAAATTAATTACCATGAAGCAATCAAAACCTATAGTTTTTAGTTTTTATTTTTTTTACTTACTGTTAATAAAAAAACTTAACAGTTAACTTAACACTCTTATTAACAGTGTTATTAACAATAAAAAAAGTAAAAAATGATTAATGGATATTATTATCATGTGTGCTTAATATTCTACTTGTAATCAAATAGTTATCTAAAATAAAAGGAGATAAAAATGTGGAGTTCTTTATTGGGATTATTAAAACCCCTTATAAATATTAGTAGCGATGTAGCAAAAAATAGATTAATTAATAAGCATACAACAAAAGGAGTATCTTTATTAGTAGTAGTTGGAGTTGCTTTTTTAGGATTAAACGAAGTTCAAGCAAACTTGATAATGAATTTATTAAGTGGTACAAATATTGGCTATTTAGATATATGGATACTAGCACTAAATGTTGCTTTACTATACATTGGATTCAGAGGTGTAAAACTTATTGCAAGAGCATCTGATTGTATCTTTCAAGAAAAATTACTTAATAAAATTAAGAAAGATAATGAAGAAAAAAATAATGAATAATAACATATCAATATATTTAATATTCAAAATAATGTTTTAACTAATCTAAAGGAGGTCCTTTAAAAACCTCCTTATTCTTTACTTTGTTTTTGATGTAAAATAGATATTATAACAATCTTTTCATTATCAATATAATAAGAAATTAAAAATGGATACTTTTGTACTACATATTCTCTTACTTCTTTAATTTCATCTATTTCCCTTGCAATATAAGGATTATTTAATATTTTTAATTCACAATCTTTTACGCATGAAACAAATTTTTCTGATACTTCTAAACCTGCGACTCTATTATACCAATCTATATAATTGCTAAATAATTTTAAAGCTTTAGGTGTCCATTTTATTGTGTAATTTTGCATTTATTGTAAACTGCCTCTACTTCTTCATCACTTGCATAAACACCTTTTTTAGCTTCATCTAATCCTGCTTGCATTTGTTGAAGTTGCCAATCTCTTAGTTCCTTTTGCTTACCTATCTCTGCCCAATATTGAATTTGTTGTGGTACTGTTCTAAAATCCTTATCTGCCCATGATTTAACTTCTTTTACAAACTCTTCTGGTAATCTTATAGATTTATATCCCATCGTGATATCTCCTTATTTTTATTAATAGATTAACTATAATGCAAATAGCTACAACCTGCAACAAAAAACATAATTCTTGTTGCAACAATTATCTATAAAAAAAGAGGACTATATAAGCCCTCTTTCTTTTTAAAATATGATAAAATAACTGATTAATCAAAACTAAGTTGTTTGTATCTATCGTATTTTATTAAACGAGAATTAAAACGATATTCTCCTGAGTTCTTTTTAAATTCTAAACTTATTCTACTTATTTGTTTTATGTTATCTTTCATATTCTTAATTTCTTTTTCCATAAAATCTAAAGTTTTTAATGTGCTGCGAGAATAAACATCAATTATATTAGAATGTTCATATATCCAATTCATAGGATACTCTAAACTTCCAAACTCTAAATATTCGGGTTCTTCTTTATTTATACTATAACTTCCAGTTTTGCGAATACTTGGTAATACTTCACTGGTTACCCATCTCTTGAATTCTTTTGCACTTGGTAATTTTGAAGAAAGTATTAAGCTATATAATCCACTTTCATTTATTACTATTTTTTAGGGTTGCCAATACCGTCACGAATTGTTACTGTATTCTTATCTTCAATATCTACATGATCTTTTATAGCTTTTCTATTATTGCTATATCCAATGGAATTAGCTATGTCTACAGCTACAAACCATGTTTCATCATTAATTAAAAGAGTTCTTATATTAAATTTATCATTGTGAAAATTAGATATATTACACATTGTACTTCTCCTTACTACGGGATTAATATTATATTGGGCGGGGACGTTAGTAACTCAGTACAATAAAATGAGCGGAATTATTCCCCTTGCGGGTCTTGTATTCTTCGCCCTCCCCACCATAATATATAAAATGCACCTATAAAGAAACAAAACAAGCAATGCAATTTAAAAAATGATAAAAAGTGTTTTTCCTAAGATATTGTACAGAGGGTTACTATGCCCTACAAGATAATAATACTACAGAAGAAGATTCTTAGTCAAGAAATAAAAGAGGATGGTTATTAGTTGTTAAAATTCTTACTTTATGATTATCAAACTGAAATAATTGAATGTTACTAGTCATAATCTTTTCTCCTTTCTACAGGTTATATTACTGGTGGCGGGACGTTAGAAACTCAACATAGTATGAGTGAGATTATTCCTCTTACGAGTATTGTATTCTCTGCCCTCCCGCCATAATATAAAATGCACCTATAAAGAAACAAAACAAACAATGCAAATTTTAAAATGATAGAAAGTATTTTTTCCTTGATACTATGTTAGAGGTTTCTACACCCTACAACCTAATTATAAAATATTTCAACACTATTAGTCAAATAGAAATATAAAAATATTTTTACGCTAAATAAAAAAACTCTTTAAAAAGGATACTCTTTTGTTGTATATACTTCTATATTTGATAACATATTAAACATAAGCTCAGCATCTTTTTGGAAGTTATAAGTTGCTTTTATATATGGTTCGTTTCTTTTATCTTTTTCTGTGAATAAAAAATAAGAAATTCCATGTTCTTTATACTTAGATATTAATTCTTTTTGTTCTTTTGAGAGTGGAGAACTACCACTTTTACATTCTACAAACACTGTATAGCCACACTTAAGAGTTATTGAGTAATCTAAATCACCCTTTAAGTAGCCTAGCCTTTTTATTAAATCAAAACGATTATTATTAGCTAAGGTTTTTACAATTTCATTAGAGTGTTTTCTAAAACAAACAATCGGACTTTCTGTCATACTTTGCACTTGATTTATAACCAGTTTGAAATATTCTTCAAAAGTTTCTCCTTGTCTCTTGGCTTGCAATCCTATAAACTTCTTGTTTACTTTTGATCTCTTAGCTTTAAATGAGCTATCACTAGGTTTGCCAGCAAACTCTGAATTTCTCATAAATGATGGCAAATTTAAAAATTCCATTTTATTAATCTCCTTTTTTTATTTTTTAAATATGTATTTCTCAGTTTCAAAATAATCTTTCCCTATTTCTTTTTGATAATTAGAAAGTATTCTCTCTACTTCTGATGCAGGACTAATAAAATTAAAACCTTTTCTTTTTACTGGCAAAGTAATAGTTTCATAAAAAATCGTACATTCTACCAAGTTATTAAAATCATTAAAATTCATCGTTGTAATCTGTAGTATCAGTTATTACCGCATTTATCTCCCAAAATGCTTGTGATTTTAAACCATCACAATATCTTAATGCTGTTTCTATCTCACTAAGAGCTGGCAAAAATTTCTGATTCCAATAATCCGTAGTTAAGACTTTATTAAGGTAAGACATTGGATAAATATGTAACTTATTAAAATAAGCTGTTTTTAACAATAAAGTATCCTTACCATAAGTTGTATGACTACTAATAAAATCATTTAATAAATCGTTTAAAGCTCTAACTTTATCTTTATTATTCAAGCATCTACTTCCTAAGTATTTTTTTAAAACTACTAACTCTTGCTTATTATTAAAAGCAATTCCGTGCCTCTCTTCAGTTCGCAAAGTTACTTCCCATCCATCTTTTTTACGCTTGCCTATCTCTTCTTTCTCTACTTTGATAATTGTACTTAACCTACCTGTTACAGAATAACTCTCTTCTTCTTTTAACTTATTTGGTAATCCAAGCCATTTAAAAAAATTTATTTGTAAAGTAACCATTGGGTCGCTTGTGTTTAAGGACAAATTTGATAACAACTTATTTATATTGAAATCTACTATATTATTATTTTTAGAAATTGTTATGTTCTCAATTAAATGACCTATTTTTTTCATTATTTATGCCCCATATTGCCTTTGCATTCTTCTCATTATCTCCTCTTCTACATTTATTTGAGACTTTGAATAAAATCCTTTCTGAGTTTTTTGTAGATTGTAGTTTAGGGTTTCCCATTTCCTTGTCTTAATAAATCCTGTTAAGTTTGGAATCCACTGAAAATCTGTATCTTTATAAAATTCAACAATACTGTCCATATTGTTCAATAAATCTTGCTTTTGATTTTTAGCGAGATCCATCCAAGCTTTTACAGTATCATCAAGTCTTGGTTTATACCTACCTTTAGGAAATCTCTCAATAACAAACTCTTTTAATATCTCTAACTCAGGAGTATCTATTATATCTTTGATAGGTAATCTTCTTTTTGTTTTTTTCTCATTTTTATCATTCTCATTTTTATCAAAAGTATTCTTAATTTTCTCATTCTCGTTTTTCTCATTTTTTCTTTTTTTATTTTCTTTTTTAGAATCTTCTATAACTATTGATTCTATAGTAGTATTAGAATCCTCTAAAGAAAAACCCCCCTCCCCCTTTTTCTCATTTTTCTCATTTTCATTTCTCATTTTCTCAGAATTCTCATTCTCATTTTTCTCATTTTTGTTTCTCATTTTCTCAAAATTATCAATTCTTTCAATGATAGAGATTTGCAGGTTTTCAATGCGATTTAACCTATCTTCAATTCTCAAAATTGCATTAATCAGTTTCTCAAATTTCTCATTTTCATTTCTCATTTTCTCAAAATTATTTTTCTCATTTTTCTCATTTTTCTCACTTTTCTCATTCTCACTTTTCTCATTTTTCTCATTTTTCTCATTTATCGTTTTTATCACTTTCTCTTTTTCTAAATTCTTTGATAATTCTGATAAACTATATTTTTGAGAATACTTCCTTAACTTACATGACGGGATACCATTTTCTTGATATCTATATGCTGTTGCTTGTGATACTTTATATGCTGACATTATTTCTTGAATATTCATCTCTAAACTCTCGGTAAATCTGTTGAATTTAACAATGTTTTTAAGTACAGTTGATCTATTTCCTTCCTTAATTCCTTAATCTCATAAGTGGCTTTTAAAAGATTAGTAAGCTCTTCTTTTTTAATTAAGATATATTCTTCTGTTCTAGGTTTATTCAATTCCTTATTAAACTTAGCTAAATGTCTAAATGCTGTTGCTCTTGAACATTTATTAGCTTGAATATAATTTGAAATTAGATCTTTTGTTCTCATGATTAACACCTTAGTTAATTAATCTTTTCTTATTCTTATAGGAATTGTATTAAAGGTATCAAAAAGGCTAAATAATAAGATCCAACAATAACTTACACTTGTGAGCTCTGTAACTTGAAATAAAATAAAAAATCCTGTTATCATTCTTTAAATACCTCTTCTTTCTTATCACTTACATATATTTTATTAATCTTGTTATCTAATAAAAATCTAACTTTAATAATGTTTTTATACTCTTCTTTAAACCTCTTAAATAAATCAGTCTCAAATGCCTCTTTATTCAAAACTATATATACTTGCTTAGATGATTCATAATTTATGTATTCAAAAGCGACTCTTACACAATCAGCTACTCTTCTTTGTAAGCAAAAATCACTTAATATATACATTTCTTTTAAAAATCCTCATTAAATTTTTCCTTATAAAAATCCTTCAGTCTTTGCATCTCAAAATCTTTAATCAGTAAGCTACCATTTATTTTTCTACTTACCCCTGATAAACTATAATCTCGCTCTCCATCTCCTTTCATTACTACTGATAAAATTTTTAAAGGAACCTGTCTCTGATGCTTCTTATAAATCTCTTGTAATCTCTCTAAATCTTGTTTACCTTCTGTTAATAATTTTCTCCTATCCTTATCATTAAGGATGAAACTATCTGGAGTAACTAATCCGTTAGTTACTTCATAAATGCGTTGCATAGTCTTCTTGTTAGGAGAATATCTTCCATAAGCATAATTCACTACAGATACATGAGTAGTTCCTATTGCTTTTGCAAAACTTCTATAAGTATAGTTATTCTCCTTGAGGTATTCTTTAAATATATTCATGCTTCTATTATGGTAAGATTATCTTACCATGTCAAGCAAAAGGATTTTTGATGGACAATATTTTACCCAATAATTTAAAAAAAATAAGGGAAAATAAAGGATTAAGCACAAGAAAATTAGCTAAATTAGCTTATACATCTCATGCTACAATTTCAGATATTGAAAACGGAAAAACTAGATTAAATACAGATTCCCTTAGATTATTAGCTAAGGCTCTTGAAGTAAGCCCTGAAGATTTAATAAGAGAAGATTTAATTTTAGAACCTAACGAAAATTCTAAACTCAAAAGCAACTTAACTCTTTTAAGAGAAAAAGCAGGATTAACACAAGTTGAAGTAGGCCAAAAACTAGGAAAAACTAAACAATATATTAGTTTACTAGAAAAAGATGTTAGTAAAATTAACGAATCTATGAAAGAACAATTAGCTAAAGTTCTTAAAGTAAATCCTGATGAAATCACAGCAGATCCTCCACAACAAGTAATTCCGACAAAAGAAATGATTTACCTGCCTCTTTATGATTATAAACTGTCAGCTGGTAAGGGAATCTACAAATTAAATAATGCGATTACAGACAAAGATTATACTAAAATACCTGTTAAAATAGAACTTTTAGAAAAAATAACAATATCAAATATCAATAACTTATGCTTGTTAATTATTGATGGAGATTCAATGGATCCTACCTTTAAAGATGGAGATTTTGCTATTTTAGATACTAGTATTAATGAATTAACATCTCAAGGCGGCATATATGCTTTTGATTACGATGATGAATCTTATATAAAACGAATTCAAAGAACCCCGGATAAATTAATTATCATATCAGATAATCCTAAATATAAAGAATGGTTTATAGACCTACCACCAAAACACACTTTAAAAATATGGGGAAAAGTTAAAGCCTCAATGCCAATTAATAAAGTTTAGAGTTTGTTTTATTTATCAATTTAAAGTTGATAAATCCAATTTAAGAGACTAACTTTTTAGTCTCTTTTTTATTTTAATAATAAATATTGAATAGAGCATGATAACAAATATATAATATATATTATATATAGTAATTCTGTGTTATGAATATGAAAATAAATAATGGTGGTAGTAATGCTATTAAAGGATTTAATTATCAATCTGGAGTAGCTATTTACATGATGATTAAACACTATCATAATGATAGTTTTAAAATTTGCGTAGAAGCTCAAGATGATATTGATATTATGATTGATAATTGTTGTATCTTCATGCAAATCAAATCATATAAACAATCTAAAACAACATTAACAAATTTAGTAAAAAAAGCACCAAATTCTTCAATATTACATAAATTATGGGATAAAGAAGAATTACCTAATATTCAATATAGATATAAAATAGTTTGTACAGATTTTAGTGGTTGCAATGGTATATTTGAGGATGGAATTGCCTTTAATAACTGTTTATACCCTTTATCTAACCTTGATATTGATTATCCTGAATATAATTATAAACTAAGTAATACTTATATTGCAATAACACCTTTTAAAGATAATATGATAGATACAGAGATTTACCTAAAAGGTACAATGGTGTCTTCTGGAATAAGAGTAGATAATGGATTTGGAGATATAATTTTTAATGAATTATTTAAAATTATTCAATTAAAGTCTTCAATTAAATCAGTAGATAAATCATCTATTAATAGGAAAACAATTAGTTCTCAAGAATTAAAAAAACTATTTAATAAAGGTAACCAATATATTAATATAATTGATGAATGCAAAAAAGTGTTATCTAAAATAACAGCAAATTTAAATGATGATCAATTATGTAGCCAAATTGAAAAAAATATTGAGAAAAGATTTGATATCTTATTAAGAGCACAACGTAATATTATTACAAAAATAATAGGAAATTATGAATTAGAAAGTAATTATTTTGATTTAATTCAAAGATTGTTTTTTAAAACAAAAAATAATAATATTGGTCTGGATGATCATGAAATTTATACAGTCATTATTGCATTAGTATCAGAAAAAATACAAGAGTTATAAAAATGATAATTAAAAAATTAATAATTTTAAACCCTGTGTTAGAAGAAGCAAATTTATTTGAATTTTCTAATAAAGCAAATATTATTTGTTCTGATGATATTTCGGGAAATCACGCAGGTAAGTCTTCTTTATTAAAATCTTTATATTATACCTTAGGTTTAGGTATTAAAACCTTTCCTGAGAATTGGAATTATTATGATATGATGTTTAAAATATATTATTCTCATGATAATAAAGATGGTTATATTATTAGATATAAAGATAATTTTTATTTATCTAACAATGAAAAAATATTAAATTATAAAGATTATTCTCTATGGTTATCTGATTTATTGAAGATTCAATTAAAACTGACGCATTTTAAGACAGATGAAAATGCTACTTTGAGGACTTCTGTCTATACATTTCCTTATTACATAGATCAAGATAAATCTTGGGGAGGAATATTTTATAAGCATCTTAATAGTATGAATCATTATTCTAATGTTCCTAAAAGACCTATAGAGTATTTATTAGGAATATACAACGATAATCTTAACATTTTAGAAACAAAGAAAAAAGATTTACAAAATAAAATTCAAATTCTACGAACTCAAAAATCATCTTTAGAAAATTTAAAAGATAATTTTATTAAAGAAAAAAATTATGAATTAATTTTTGATGAAGATAAAATTAAATCTGAGATAAAGGAATACTTATCTTTAGCTGAGAAACTATCAGATAAAATTTCTGATTATAAAATAAAAATTTATGATGAAAGAAAAAAACTTGATACTCTAAGAATTGAACAAAAAGAATTAGGTAAGTTATTACGTGATAATCAGGAAAACTATAATACAATCAAGTTATGCCAATGCCCTGTGTGTGAATCTGAGCTTACAATAGAGCAATCTGTAAAAAGAATTAAGCTAAAGTATACTGAATTTAATATAAAACGTTACCAACTTGATACTCAAAACAATATTGATACTCTAATATCTAAGATTGATAAGTTAAAGAAAGAAAAAATTAATTTTGAGAAAGAATATCAATCATTATTAAAAATATCTACTATAAAGAGTGAGAAACTAACATTAAAGCAATATATTGATGAAAAGGCTAATGAATATAGTGCAGAAAATTATAATAATATTGTTTCTCTATTAACAAAACAAATTAAGAAACTTGATGAAGATATAATTTCATTAGGTAAAGAAATAAATAAAACTAAAAAAACTTTAGAAGAAAAAAGAAAAGCTATTAAAGAGCAATTTGATATATTGAGAAATAGTCTTAATAAAGCTTTTCCACATAGCAATATTATTAGTAAGGAATTTTTAGACTTTGCTGAATTAACAAAAAGTAGTGGGGCAGGAAATAATCAAACAGTATTGAGTCTATATTTAATTTATTTTTCATTGTTAATAGAATATTCAAATATAGAATTTCCTTTTGGTATAGATGCAATTACTAAAGATGAAGTTGATATTACAGGAATGCAAACAATGTATGAACAATTAAATAAACACTTATTATCAAAAAATTGTCAATCATTCGCTGTAGTTTTAAAAGATAAGCTAAAATATATACAATCTAAACAATATAAAATTATTGAGTTATCTAATCCGATTCTTTCAAAAGAAAAATTTAATGTTTTACAAGAAGAATTTTTAAATATTCTTGATTAAGGAATTGTACAACCCTAAAAACCAGCGGTATAATACTAAGATTAACAAAAAATTATACTAAAATACCTATTAAAATAGAAATTTTAGAAAAAATAACAATATCAAATATCAATAACTTATGCTTGTTAATTATTGATGGAGATTCAATGGATCCTACCTTTAAAGATGGAAATTTTGCTATTTTAGATTATTTTGTTTGTCAAGCTTAAAGTTTTAGAGGTAATATTTTAGTATTACCTCTTTTTATTTTAGCTTGCTAATCTATGTTGGGCTATTTTATAGTATTCTTCTAATAATTCAAAGCCTATAAACTCTCTTTTCAGCGAATTGCACGCTATACCAGTTGTGCCACTACCCATAAATGGATCTAACACTATCTGATTTTCATTAGTTGTCATCTCAAGTAGCCTTTCCATTATTTGTATGGGCTTTACCGTTGGGTGTTTTATATTAAATGCTTCCTTATTATATCCTTGATGATTATGTGGTCTACAACCCCACAATGTTGTTAATTTTTTTTGATTGAAAAGATAAACATGTCTTGGTATACGATATTTAGGTATTTTATAGATATCATCATTAACCTTAGATTTTTCTTTTGTTATTTCTTGTGATACATCATTTGCTACTGCCCTTAATTCTTCTATATTATTACTAGTCTTTAATAATTTTTTTATCTCTGACATCGCTCTTAAAACTGTTTCTTTTGTAGTGTAGTCAATAATTTCCTCTTTTTCATGTTCCCAATCTACTGTTGCCTTGTTTAATTTACCCTTGCCTTTTGTGAATATCATTATCTTTTCATGTACTCTTAATGGATAATGATAAGGTGCTGAATTACCCCTTTTATACCATATTATTTCTGCTAGATAGTGGAATTTTTCTTGAGATAAAGTATTCCAAACACTTATAGTTGGTTCTTGTCCAAAGTAAACAATGAAACCATTGTCTTTAAGTACCCTATATGAATTGTGGATAAAATTTGCAAAGTTAAAATGCGTCTCAATTTTATGATCCCATTTTAAACCGTACGGTGGGTCGGTTATTATTGCATCTATTGAATTATCTTGAATATTATTAAATAAGACTTCTTGATTACCTAAGTAAATTCCCATTATTTATACCTATATTTATTTTTTTTCAATCCTTGAGAATCTAATTTGAATCTCTTTAATTTTACTTTTTATTGCTTATAACCCTTATTTTAACTTAGTTTTATATTTTTGTATATTTTTTTGTTTGACATGGTAAGATAATCTTACCATAATAAAGCCATAAAGAAACAAAACAAGCTAATGTAATTTTAAAAATAAATCAGATATAAGCAACTAACAATAGGCACTGGGTCTTCTGATTTAAGAAAGATAAAAGAGGTAAAAAATGGAAAAGGAAAAAACGATAGAACAAATAAAAGCTAAAAAAACGGAAAGTGATCAAGAGTATTTAAACAGACTACAAATGTGGCTCAAAATAGAAGAAGCGAAAAGAGGTGTTGGACCTATTCATTTTATTAAACAAAAACAAGAAACAAAACAATGGAAACAATAATTATATTACTGATGTTCTACATAATATTTGTAATTAAAGAAAAGAAAAACAAAAGGTAAGACAATGTGTGAAACATGTTATAACGGAAGACCGAGTCCAATAGTTAGAGAAATAGGAACAATCAAAAAAGAAATAACATTTACCGCACCAACAGGTGACACTTTAAGCTACTGTGTTGATTGTTATAATCATGAGTTTGAACATTTTGAAAACTTTTATTGTGAAGGATGTAATCAGTTTCACGATAGATTTGAAATAAATCACGAAGAAGGAAGTAGCAAGTACCTGTGTAATGCTTGTTATTGTGAATTTTGCAAAATTAATTGTTATAAAGGTATTTGGGAGAATTAAAATGATAACAACGAACTTAATATTAGAGTATATAAAAAGTTTTTTAGAAAATAATCTAACAACAGTATTAGATCGTCACTTTTTTTTAGAAAACATAGATAAAAAAGACTTAGAACTAACAGAAATTGAATATGCAAGATTACAAACTAAATTGACTCTTGCTTTTATAACTGTTTTAGAAAAAGAAGCTGAAACTGTTATCAGAGAGTTTTATGATAAAAAACTTGTTCTTGATGAGTTGTAATAAAAAATAGTTAATTGATAGACAAGGAAAAGGAGAATAAGAATGAGTTTAAAGAAATATAAAGAAGAAGTCTTTTTAAGTCTTTTTGATATTTTATCAAAAACCCCATATTCAATAAAAAAGAAGGGAAAGATTTTAGAAATGGCAGATATTATTTTAAAAAAATCAAATAAGAAAACAATACTCATAATAACAATACTTGGATTATCTACGGTTATAAAAGATATAAAGGAATAATAAAAATGTATACAAATTTTAAAAAGTTATTAAATAAACATTTTAGTAAAAGTTTCTCTAATGAAATTTCGGAAAAAATATCTGGTGCTGATCTTATTATTTTTTATAAAGAAGCTGATAAATATTCACAAAAACAAATATCTAAATTAAAAAAAGAATTTAAAGAGAATTATATTTTATCACAAGTATATGAGAAATTAAAAACTACCAAAAATAAAAATGGATAAAAATAATGAATAACTCAATAACAGAAAGAACTACTATAAACAGCCTTTTATCAAAAGAAAGTACAAAAAAAAGGCTAGAAGAAGTAATAGGAAAAGAAGCATCTAGTTTTACATCTGCAGTCTTAACAATAGCAAAATCTCCATCTTTAAGAGATTGTACTCCTGAAAGCATATTAGGTTCTGCGATTATTTGTGCAACACTAAAGTTACCAATAAATCAGAATTTAGGATTTGCATATATTGTCCCTTATAAAAAAGAAGCACAATTCCAAATGGGTTATAAAGGTTTTATACAACTCGCAATTCGTAGCGGTCAATTTAAAAAATTAAATGTTTCAATGCTCACCAAAAGCCAATTTAAAAATTACGATGAGCTTACAGGAGAAATTAAATACGATCTATCCGATAAATCTGATCTTGAACCTTATGTTTGGGTTGGTTATTTTCAGTTAATTAATGGCTTTGAGAAGTTTTTTGTAATGACCAAAGACGAATTACTAGCACATGCTAGAAAATACTCAAAGTTGTTCGCAGGTCCATATACAACTTCATCTTTATGGAGTACAGATTTTGATAATATGGCAAGAAAAACAGTAATAAAGCTATTACTTTCTAAATATGCTCCATTAAGTTTAGATATGCAAACTGCTCAAACTTACGATCAAGCTGTAATTGATGAAAACTATAATATTAAATACGCAGACAACCAACCACAAGAACTTTCAAAAGAAGTAAATCAAGATGCAGATTTCAAATCTTTTGGCGATATAGGAAAAGTACAACAAGGAGAGTAATAAAATGGAAATTACTAAAGTAGAAACTATTTTAACTTTAAAAATTAATACAGATGATTTACAAAGGATTCAGTTAGCCACAAAGAGTTATTTAAAAAGCATGAGATTTGAATGTGAAAAAGATTCAAGTTTAAGTAAAGAACATTTAAAAGACTATGAAGATTTTGTTGAAAAAATTACTAAATTACCATACCCACTATTTTAATAAAAAACCAAAGGAGAATAGCCATGAAAGATTTTAATATATTAAACCTAACTGATGAAAAAAGAATGTCTTCAAGGGAGATAGCAAAATTATGTAATAAACCTCATGATAATTTATTAAAACTTATAAGAAGCTTAATTTCTGAGGGTATCCTAAAAAATACGACACCCCGTGAATACAAACATGAACAAAATAGACAAGTATACACAGAGTATTATTCTAATAAACGAGACTCTTTAATAATTGTAGCTAGACTCTCCCCAGAATTTACCGCAAAAGTTATAGACCGTTGGCAAGAACTAGAACAACAAAATCAGTATAAAGGAAGAACTTTACCAAAAAGTTGGTCAGAAACTTTAGAGATGCTAGCTCTAGAGGTTAAAGAAAACGAGAAACTACAAAATCAACTAGAAGAAGCTCAACCACAAATAGCTTTTGCTAATTCTGTTAAAGCATCTAAAGATTGTATATTAGTTGGTCAACTAGCCGTTCTATTAAAACAATCAGGTTTAGACATTGGAGAAAAAAGATTATTTAAATGGTTAAGAACTAATAATTATCTATGCAAAGATAAATCTCGTTGGAATAAACCAACTCAAAAATCTATGGACTTGGATTTATTTAAGTATGAAGAAACTTCAATAAATAGAAGCAACGGAATAATCCTTTTAAATTTTACTCCTAAGGTAACAGGCAAAGGACAAGAATACTTTATAAACAAGTTATTAGCTAATCAAAATCTACTTACTAATGAAGATAATAATATTCATATTCTTCAAAGTGAGGTGCAATGTTAGATAATTTACACCAAACAGATATAGAAGAATTTACAGTCCATATTGATAAATTTGAAAAAAGAGGTGTTGATTACTTCTTAAGTGATATTCAAATACCTAGTGTTTCAACAATATTAGGTTCTGGAGGTGGTGGTAAAAATTCCTATGATGGGACTATATTTCACGAGGCTATGGATAACCTTTGGAAAGAGGTTCATGTAAAAGAAAACCAAACTGAAGAAGAAAAGATAATTGAAGCGAAAAAGCTATTTAAAGACGCTAACTCTAAAGACATGGTTATCTTAACAAATTTAGTAGAGTTTATGGCTTTAAATAAACTTAAACCCTATGATTCTGAATGTAAATTTTGGCATGAAGTTAATGGTTGTAAATTTGCTGGCACTATTGATTTATTATGTATTGATAAACAAGAAAAATTATATGTTTTTGATTATAAAACTGGAGTAACTAAAGATCCTAAACACCATAAACAAGTTGCTACTTATGTTAAATCTATAGGAGCTATTAAAGGTTTTATTTGTTACCGAGATGAAATTGTAGAAGTTGATTTATCGTTATTTGAAGACGAATTTAAACCCCTACTATTATCTTACTACGGGAAATTAGATGGATACATAAATCATAGAGGCAAATTATATTCCTCTAATGATGTATTGCTAGCTTCTTCAGAAAGCATAAAAGAAAAAAAGCTGGGAGTTGAATTTTATAAAAATCAAATAAGCGAACTAGAAAAAGAAATAAATGCTGATAAAGAGATAATAATAGAAACATTAGAAGAACAAGAAAGTTTTAAAGATAATAATATTTTACTTACTTGGACTAAAGGTAAAAAAACTGAGAGTTTAAAACCTGATAAATTAAAAGAATTAAAAAAATCACATCCCGATTGGTTTGAAACAAAACAAAGTAATGGATATTATGCATTAAGGTTAGCTGTAAACAATGCAAATAATAGCGAGATTATAAATAATGATTAACATTAACTTACTAAAAGGAGATTGCTTAGAATTACTAAAAGAAATTGAATCTAATTCTGTAGATTTAGTATTAACTGACCCACCTTACGGAACAATAAAGCATTTAGAAATAGATAGCTGGGGGAAAAATAAAGCAAGCTGGGATAATCGTTTAAATATGGAAGTAGTATTTAATGAACTTAATAGAGTATGTAAGGTTAGAGCATCTATATTATTGTTTTCTCAAGACCCTTATACATTTGAGTTATATAATAAACAACACAGTAATATGCCTTTTAGTTATAGGTTGATTTGGAAAAAAAATCATTTTGCTAACTCTTTATCTGTAAAAAAAGCTCCTGTCAATTATTATGAAGACATTATGGTATTTAAAAAGCAATATGACACAAACCCAAACTCTAAATTAAGAATTTATGTAAGAAAGATATTAGAGTTCATAAACTTACCCCCTAACAGAATATTTAAAATTATGGGAGATTATACTGCAATGCATTTTTTAAGAGGTCATGTTATACAACATAGTTTATGCACTAAAAATACTTACAAAAGACTTATTGATTTATTTGGGATTGATAAAATGGAAGGATTTTTATCTTATGAAGAGTTAGAAAAACTGTTAGATAAAACTAAACCTACCTTTAACTTACAAGGACAAAAGTTTAAATCTAATATTTTAAAATGCTCTAAGGAAACAACAAGATATCATCCTACTCAAAAACCTATTGTGTTATTAGAAGATTTAATAAAAACCTACTCTAATAAAGGAGAGACAGTCCTTGATTTTACAATGGGTTCAGGTTCAACTGGTGTAGCTTGTAAAAACCTAGATAGAAACTTTATAGGAATAGAAAAAGATGAGAACTTCTTTAATATAGCACACATGAGAATTAATAATCATATACCACAACAAGAACTACAATTTATTATGAAGGGAAAACAATGTTAGTAGAACTTACATCAACAAAAATACGTTACAGGAATGAAGGTAAAGAAAACTTACAACTATTCGGAATTTTAAAACAATATATTTGATGCAGGTAATAGTAATGAAGAATAGGTTTTTTATTTATAAAGATAATTTAATGTGTAAAAGCCCAATTGATAGTAATTTTTTGGAGAGTAGTGTATCTAATCTTGGAGATTTAAGTAGTATATGGTTAAAAGTAAAAGTTTTAAAAGATATAGAAAAATTAGTATTTATAAAAGATTTAAGCATATCGGAAAAGATGACTTTAATTGAATATTTAAAAATACGAGAGTTAAAATGCAAAGAGAAATAATAAAAATAAATGAAGCGGTTAAGATAACAGGATTATCTTATAGTGCTATAAAATCAAGAATTAATAAAGGTTTTTTAAGTAGACCAGACCTTGATAACCCCTACTCTAAAAAGAGAACACTAAGAGTTTATAAAGATGAAATAGAGAGAATATCTAGACCGATTGAAAAATCGGAAATACAAGAAGATAAAATAATTATTAAGCATAAGCTAGAAAAAGAAAAAATAGCACCTAAGAGACACGCAGATATAAAAGAGTTACTAAAGACTTTTTAAGTGAGAAATAAAAATGAAACAAATTAAATTTAGCAAGCAATATAAAGAAGCAATCTTGAAAGATTAAAAAACAGTGACAATTCGTAACTCTAAAAAAGTTAATTATAAAGATATTTTTAATATTGTAATTGATAGTGAAATTATTTGTAAAGCTAAATGCTGGGGTGTTTTAGAGATTGAAACACAAGATTTTCTTAATGACCTTTTTAATGATATAGGAGATGAGATAATGATTTCGTTAAAAAAAACTTTTATAACAATACGTCATACAAAATATCTTGGATTTAGAACGCGTAAGGGAGCTTATGATACCTATAAGGATTATCTTAATAAAAAAAGTGTTATTTGCATATTTTTGAAAGAATTATAGGAGATTAAAAAATATGGTAGCAAGTGTACGAGTAAACTCAGAATTAGAAGATATAGAAAAATTAGCAAAACAACAATGTGATGTTTTTAAAAAAGTAGAGAGTAAAAAAATACAAATAGATTTTATATTAAATGAAATAAATTTATTTCGTGAATTTTTACTAAGAAAAAATCCAAATGTTTTACCATCAAGCGACGTAAGATACCGACATTATGTATTAAGTATTTTAAAAGAATTTGAATGTGATGGAGTTATTTTAGGATCAATTATTTATGGTAGAAATTTAATAACAACCAATCTTTAATTTTGAGAATATTTAAAAAGGAGTTGAATTATGTATATAGAAATAACGAAGGGTTTTAAAAAATATTATATTGATACAGAAGATTATCCTTTTAAGGATAAGAATTTTATAAAAAAATTTAAAATAATGGATTTAGATGATTTAATTGATAAAATTGAAGAAGATTATCATTTTATACCTTGCAAATATGACTGTAGCCAAATAGGTATTGACAGTTGGGATAGTGAAAAAGTTAATTTTCGTTATTATAATAAAGAGGAACTATCTATAATAGAAGCTTTAAAACTTTTTTTAGGGAGTAACTTTGAAATTAAAGAAATTACGAAAGAGTACTATGAAAGTATGAAGGCATATTTTTGTGGAGAAGTTGATGAGTAAAATAGAGTGGACAGATGCAACATGGAATCCAATTATAGGATGTTCAAAAGTTAGTGCAGGATGTAAAAATTGTTATGCTGAAGTTATGGCAAGAAGATTACAATCTATGGGTATAGAAGCATATAAAGAAGGTTTTAAATTAAAATTAATGCCTGATAGATTAGAAGAACCATTGAGAAAGAAAAAACCAACAATGTATTTTGTTAATTCAATGAGTGATTTATTTCATGAGAAAGTACCCTTTGAATATATAGATAAAATAATGGGAATTATAGAGAAAACACCACATCATAAATACCAAATACTAACCAAAAGAGCTTTAATAATGAAAGAATATTTTAAAGATAAAAAAGTTCTTCCTAATATATGGTTAGGAGTTACGGTTGAAAATAAAAAAAGTGGTTTACCAAGGATTGATATTTTAAGAGGAATAGAGTCAAAGATAAGGTTTTTATCAATAGAACCGTTATTAGAAGATTTAGGAGACATTAATTTAGAGGGAATACATTGGGCAATAGTTGGCGGAGAAAGTGGTTATAATGCAAGACCAATGAAAGAAGAATGGGTTTTAAACATCAAGAAAAAATGTGAAGAATATAATACAGCATTTTTCTTTAAACAATGGGGAACATGGGGTTCGGATAATAAAAGAAGAAGTAAAAAAGAAAATGGCAGATTACTTCAAGGCAATATTTATGATAATTATCCTGAAGATATTTTTTAAAAAAAATGAAAATATATAGAAGAAGCAATAAAGATGGTTCTTTATCGCCTAAGTATTCCTACGATTTTTACATTAAAGGTACTAGATATAGAGGTTCTTGTTTTACAACAAAAAAAACTGAAGCTATTATCTTTGCTGAAAAAGTAAGAACTGATATTATTAATAAAGTAGTATTTAAAATAAAAAATCCTAGTTTTAATGAATTATTATCTTTCTTTGTACCAAATAAAAGAAATTTTTTAGAAAGTTTATCAAAATCGGTAAAATCACAATATAAATTAACTTTTAAGTTAGCTGATGAATTCTTTTTAGATAAAGACTTTAACAGAGAGAATATTAATAAATTTATACTAGATATAAGAAGTACTAGAAATATATCAAATAGAACTTTATTAAAATATATAGACCCTATAAAAGCTATCTGTAAGTTTGCATTAGAACAAAATGAAATAATAGAGAATCCATTTGATAAAATAGATCTAACAGAAATAAATAAATCAAAAAATGTAGAAAGAATAAGGTTTTTAAGCAAAGAAGAACATAAAGAATTATTTGAAGTATTAAAAAACAATATTCTTAAAGATTATGTAGAATTTGCAATAAATACTGGGTTACGACAAGGAGAACAGCTTGATTTAACATGGGACAGAGTAGACTTTGAAGCTCAAAGTATTTATATTGATAAAACAAAAACAGATAAACCAAGAACAGTATTGCTTGTTGCTAAGTCTGTTGAGATTTTAAAACAAAGAAAAGAAATAAACCTAGATAAACCCTTTCCTTTTAAAGTTGGGAAAGTAAATGATAATTGGTACAAAATACTTAAGAAAACAAAAATAGAGAATTTTCATTGGCATGATTTAAGACATACTTTTGCGTCATGGAGTGTTAAGGGTTGGCATGATTTTTTAGATAAACCGATGGAATTATATAAAGTATCAAAATGGTTAGGACATTCTGATATAAAAATGACATTAAAGTATGCCCATTTATGCGTTGATGATTTAAGAATAGATATTAAGTAAACATGTTTGGTGTGTCTTTTTTGCGACCACTCAAAAAACTCAAACAACCAAAACAACCAAAAATAAGGACTTTTTAAGGATAATTACAAAACAGCAACGTAGTAAAAAAGCCAGGAAAAACCTAGCTTTTATATACTTGAATGGTGCCCCCAAAGAGAATCGAACTCCCACTCCCATACAGGAATCAGATTTTGAGTCTGACGCGTCTACCAATTCCGCCATAGGGGCCAATAATAAGTCAAAATAGAACTAAAAATACGACTTAGATAACCCAATATATAAAATCCCATCATGAACTAATAATTTTATATGATCACTTTTATAATCAGCTCTTGGGTCTTTTCCTTTTAAAAAGGCTTGAATTTTATCCTTAGCATAGTTTATTATAGTATCACTTCCTTCTAAACTATTAAATTTTATAAAAAACGAAGAAGAGCCATCATCATAATTCTCTATATTTAAAGTAATGGCACCTTGTTTATCAGTTCTAATTTGAAGAGTTTTCCTCAAATTACCTTTCAACAAAGACGATGCTTTCTTTGTGCCTGAAGCAACATACCATTCAAACTCTGCTGGAAGATCATCTCTAACCTTATGATTTTCTTTAGCATTTAACGATAACGATAAAAGTAATACTCCGAGTAGAACACCTAAAATTCTATAAAATCTAGCCATTATCCAACCAATTGCCTTATTTTACTCTGTTTCTAGTATTATATAAATAATAATAAAAATAATCAATATATTAAAATAAAAATTAAAACGAGTACTTATAACCTATAGATACTATGTTTTGATAATAACCTTTTGCATTTTCTCTTTTATAATAGGCAATAACTTGAGAGCTTTTGTAATCAAAAGATACTCCTGTTTGAGCACTAACTGCAAATCCCTGCCAGTTTTTACTGTACATTTTTGCCCCAGAGCTTACTTCTTCAAATCTTATATTATTAGAAGGTATATAATAATATTTGTACCAAGTATCAGCACCAAAGAACATTTTGATACTGGATCTATTTGTAAAATTAATGGATTTAGATAAATCAAAACCTATTCCGCTTTCTAATAAGCTAGAAATATAATATTCTGATATTATAGAAGAATACTGACCTTTTTCATTATATTCTTCACCAACAAATATGCTTGGTGTAATATATACTCTTGGAACTAAAGTTACATTATTAAAATTAGCAAAACTTTTTAAATATTCTACAAATATTTCATGAGAATATTGAATATCAAATAAAAATTCATGAGTTCTTAGAGATGATTTTAACCTAGACTTATCTAAATCACTAAAATCTTCTCCTTTATAAACTTTAATAAAATAATCTTTTTCCGTATTAAATGAAGATAATCCATAAATAAAAGATAATTTTATAATATCATTTTCATCTCTATAATCAAATGTGTTTCCTATATTAAAAGATATAGATTCAGAATTATAAGTTAAATTCTTCATATTATTTTTTGAAAAACCACCAACAACACTATAAGAGTACCCTTCTTTTTGATCATTAGAAACCCAATTATAAAGATTATAACCAAACTGGAAAAGCATTGAATCATAACTATTTATCAAAGAAGCTAAAATATCATCAAACTGACCATTAGAAAAACTTTGAACAAACCAAACATTATCATCTGGAACTTTTACTCCTTGTTTTTTATCCCATAAACCATAAGGAGAGTTACTTACAATTCCATTTCTTTTAGATATTTCTAAGGAATTTTTTAAATTAGAATGTGCTGTCCTGATGTATTTTTCCTTTCCTATAGGAATTAAAGAATACATATTATATCCTAAAAGATCTTTATCATTTTTAGATAAAATATCAACATAAGTAAATGTTTGAGTAGAGAAATTTAGAGGTATTTGTTTATCTATAATCTCATCAAAATAAGACGACATGGTCACAACATTTCGCTCGTCGGCATAATACGATTCTAATATTAGGCTATTGTATTTAGCTAATCTTTCTGCCTCAAACATAATAGTTTTTTCATCTTCAGATAAAAAATAATTGTATCTATACCAATCAGGTAAAGCTGTTTTAAAATTATCTTTATCATATACACTAACACCCTCTGCAAATTTTAAATCTTCTTTATCTGCAACACTTAAAATTGTATATGTATTTTTGTGTCTTATGGTATTAGTATCTCTAACCATTACAAAAAATTCTCCGCCATTAAAATAAGCGGTTTTTAAATCCATAGAAGGTGTAAAGTAATTTGTATGATCAACCCATAAATATAGCTTACCTTTATTTATCTCTAAAGATTCTAAAGTTCCTACTTTTTTTATGGTAAGATTAGCATTGTCATTACAAGAAATTTGAGAAGAAGAATTACACAATGTTAATTTTTTTAAATGATCAATATTATCAAAAACTACAGTTCCTTCTACTGTAATGTGTCCACCTTTTGCACCCTCTGTTTGTTTAATATGCTTGATTCTACGAGTTATAATTTCCTCTTTTATTACTTTTCCTTCACTATCTTTTTCCGTAATAGTATAAGTAGGGGTACTATTACTTATAACTAATTCTCCTTCATCAAGTTTAAGAGTATTAAGATTAACATCTGTTATAGAAAATCTATTATAATAAGAACTTCCTTGATAGTCAGGATTAATATGAACTATTCCTTCTCCTTGAACTCTAGTAATATTATTTGCAGAACTTGATGTGTTTCCTTCTGGAATAAATTCTATTGTTGCTCCTTCTGCCACATTTATTTCTTCAGCATATCCAAGTGATTTTACTTTAATATGAACATTTTTTCCAATAAACATCTTATTCATATTATCCATATCACCAATATCAGAATTTGCATTAAAAATATGGCTACCTCCAGCAGTTGCTTGTATTTTTAAAATTTTAGAATATTCATTAAAAGTAGCATTTTCTACGTCTAAAATTCTCACAAATACTTCTGTGTCAAATATTACCTCACCTTGACCTCTAACTCTCATTATAGCTGTTGTATTATCGTTCCAATCACCAATTTCATAATGTTTAATCGTTAGTTTAGAACCAGGAGATAATTCAATAGTCCCATTACCCTTAACCTCATGAAAAGTTATTTCTGTTTTTTTTTCATTATCGTTTGTATTATTAACACCTACTGTAATTTTTCCATTTTTGGTAAAATCTGGACTTGTAAAATCTAGATAATCTATATCAGAGTCTGTTCTAAAACAATAATCATTTAAACAAGCAGGTAAATAAACACTAGTTTTACCTTTATTACCACCAGTATAAACTATTCTGCTCATCTCATCGTCGATTTTTAAAGTTATATCTGTAGTGTTTTTATATAATTGTAAATCAAACATTGAAGCATCCATTACATTTATGGTTACATCATTCTCAAAATTAAAAAAATGAAACTTAACATTAGATGCAGCTGAAATTTTAATTTTATTAGGATTATTACGATAAGTAGTTGGTTCAATCGGAGTTAAAGGACCTTCTGGTTTATCTTCATCTACCAATTTTTGAGGAGTCCCAAATTCTTCTACGACACTTTTATCACCAACAGGATTAAAAAGACCACATGATACAAATGATCCTGAAATAATAGAATTTTCCTTATCACAAGCAGCATAAAGGCTATGATCTCTAAAAAAAAATGAAACGAAAAATAAAGAAATAAAAAATAAAAAACGAATACCCATGAACCAAACTTCTAAATATAAAATAATAAGAATATGGGATTTCTTTTGGCTGGGGTGGAAGGATTCGAACCTCCGGATGGCGGGATCAAAACCCGCTGCCTTACCACTTGGCTACACCCCAACAAATATACCCTAAAAGGAGGATAAACAATAAATAAGAATTTATCAATTAACAAAGAAAATTTAGCAATTATTGTTCTTAATTGCAACAAAATAATTTTTTACTTAGTAAATGAAAACTTAATATAAACTAAACCATTTAATTTATTCAGTTTTTCTTAATAATTCTATTAATTTTACTTCTAAAACTTACTGCTAAAAGACATCAATTCACTTAGTTTAAAAAAATATTTATTTATTCTTATGAGATAAAAAATAAATAAAAACAGGCTAAAATAATAACCTTTTAGATTGTAAATAATTTTAAATACCAAATTCTTCTAAAAAAGATATTCTTTACCACAAAAAGAACAGCTAATTTTTATATGACCATCATTCTCTTTACGAATAGATTCTTGTTCTTCTTTTGAAATTGTAGATATAACCTCTTTTATAACACTATCATTACAAGTACATTTGTAATAAATAGGTTTTTTTTCATATATTAAAATATCAAATTCATTATACAACTTATATAAAATATCTTCTAAATTATCATTTAGCATTTCTTGTTTTGTAATAGAATCAGATAGAATTTTAAAAGTATTAAAGATTTCTTTGTCTTCTTCTTTTTCTTCTTCTTTTGCATATTGATTAGGTATTTTTTGCAAAAACAACGCTGATGTTGTTTTTTCTTCTACATCTGAGAATATTTTAATATAAGTTGGTAGTTGTTCAGACTTTAAAAACCAGTTTTCTGAACAAGAAGATAAATCATCTCCAGATAAATCAACAATTGCCTGATATGGTTGTTTGGCATCTTTCATTAAAAGATGAAAAATCATAGCACTATCTTTACCAACAATTTCTCTAAAACTTGGATTTTTACTTTGCATTTTATGATTTTCATTTAAACTCATAAAACCCCGTATATTACCATTTTTTTTACTATCGCATAAAATGGCTTTAATAATTCCGTCGTAACCACTAAGCTGCAATTTGAATGTTCCTTCAAATTTAAAATTACTAAAAATCAGTTGCGATAAAGCTAAGCTATCTAAAAATACTTTATCTACCTCTTTAATTCCAGTTGTAAATCTATCTAGTAGTTGCTTAGATGTTTCACTTAATCTTATTATTTTTCCTTTAATATTAGCTTTATCAAAGCTGAAAGGTAAAATAACATCTTTATCTAATAATGCAATACTCATTTTTATTCCTTAATTCTATAACCTGTTTTCCACATGTAGCATGTGATTACATAAAGAACAATGTTTAATGATAATAGAAATATTCCTCCTATTAAAATGTTGCTATCTGATTTTCCTATAAATCCATATCTAAACCCATCTATCATGTAAAAGAAAGGATTATATAAAATAATTTGTTGTATGGTTTCTGGTAATTTATTTATAGAATAAAATGTTCCAGATAAAAAAGAAAGAGGAGTAATAATCAAATTAGTAAAATTAGCTAGTTGATCAAATTTAACACTAACAACCCCAGCGATTAAGCCTAATAAACCTAAAATAGAACTACTTATAATCGCAAAAAATAATATCCAAAAAACATTATGAATATGAATTTTTACAAAAATCATAACATATAATAATGTTAGTAAACCTACGAGAAGACCTCTAAACACCGAACCTAATACATATCCTAAAATTATAGAATTAGTTTTCATTGGTGCCATTAAGATATCTACAATATTACCATTAATTTTTGCAATCATTATAGAACTTGATGTATTAGCAAAGGCATTTTGAATTAATGCCATCATTACTAAACCTGGAACTAAAAATTCTGCATAAGAAATCTCACCATCAGCACCTATTTTATTGCCAATAGCCACACTAAACACTCCTAAGTACAATGAAGTTGTAATTATAGGACCTAGTACGGTTTGTCCCCAAACTTTTAAAAAACGATGAATTTCTTTAACTAAAAAAGCCTTTAAACTTCTAAATGTACTATATTCTTTTTGCATTTTTATTCTTTATGATGATATATTTAATAAATAAATTATATTAATAATATTAAACTATAATGAAAAAAACAAGTAATATTACTAAAGAAAAGCTAATTCCTCGCCTAAAGAATATGTCCATAAATTATCTTGGACGTTACAGCTCATCTTCTAATAATCTTAAAAAGTATCTTACCAGAAAAATAAAAGAATATAACAAAGATGAATTATCAGAAAATCCTGATAAAATAATAATATTTACAGAATGCATAGATGAAACAATAGATTTTTTAGAAAAACTAGGATACCTAAACGATCAGCTATATGCTAAAACACAGCTAAGAAGTTTACTAAATAAAGGAAAATCAACAAGATTAATTAATTTAAAACTTCAGGAGAAAGGCTTAGAAAAAGAAGATATTAGCACGTTGATGTCTAACAATGATAAATATCAAATAGAGTTATATAGTGCTTTAAAATTCATCAGAAAAAAATCATTTGGAGCTTATAGAAAAATCAAGTTAAATGAGTTTAATGAAGAAGTAATAGATGATAAAAAAAAAGAAAAAGAGTATGCTTCTATATTTCGCAATGGTTTTTCTTATGATATTATAAATAAAGTTATGAATATAGATAAAGAAGAAGCAGAAGATTTACTTTACCAGTTAGAAAAGGAAATAGATTTATAATGCAACCAGCACACTATTTATTAAATAAACTTTCAATAGCTGTAGCTTTATTTGATTCTAATGCTGAACTTGTTTTTTATAATAAGGCTCTTATAAATTTATGGAAATTACCAGAGTCTTTTTTACAAGATAAGCCCAGTATTGTAGAATTTTTTGAAGTAATTAGAGAAAAAGGTGTAATGCCCGAAAAAAATAATTTTAGAGAATTTTGTAGTTCTATGCACAAAATCGCCACATCACCAAAAGAACATTATAAAAAAGACACGATATTATTACCCAATGGAGTTTATTTACAAGAAATACTAAACAAAGAAGATAATTATCTAAGTATTTCATGGGAAGATATCAGTGAAACATCAGATATGGTTCGTAACCTTAGTAATTACAAAAATTTGTATACTAGATTAATAGAAAAAAATCCTAAACCCCTGATTGTAATATCTTCTAATGGTATTATAGAATCTTATAACTCAAAATTTTTAGAAACTTTTAATATAAATTCAGAAGCACTAGATAATCAAATTCATAGTAGAGATTTATTAAATAAAATATCTATCTTGAACAATAAAGATGATGATAAGGCTTTATTATTAGGGAATTTAGTGAGTAGTAGATCTTTTTCTATTACTATAGACCTTTCAGAGAAAGAAAAAATAATAGTTTCAGGAATATATCTACAAAATAGCAATACTTTTGTACAATGGGATTTACAAAACCAGCAATTAAATGTAACACCAGAAATAGATACAAATAGCATACTAGATTTACATAAGAATTTAATTGTAGACCTTAATCATCTTGTTGGCTCTCCTGTTTCTAATATTATTGGCTTTGCAGATTTATTACAAAATGAGTATGTTGGCGATTTAAATTTGCGACAAAAAGAATATATGGATAAAATTATTGAGAAAGCTAATTTTATTAACAGTGAGCTTAATCATAAAATAGAATTAACCGAGCTAGAGAACGAATCAAATATTGTAGAGTTAGAAAATTTGGATCTAAATGTTAGTATTTCTAATATTTTATTTCATGTAAAGCCTAGATTAAAGGCTAAGAATCTTAGTATAAAATTAGAGGTACAATCTAAACTATCAGAAATTTACTCAAATGAACTTCTAATTAACAAAGCCTTTAGTTTATTGCTGATGTATATTATTGAACAAAATAGCCATAATTCTGAAATTCAAATCAAATTAGAACAAAACTCTAAAGAAACCATCATAACTTTTAAAGATACAGCAAAATTACCTCTTTTAAGCAATGAAGATTTAAAAATAAGATATGATCTTAATTTAGCTATAAAAATACTGAAAAAACTCAATTTTACTTACGAATATGCCTCAAAACAAAGAAGCCACCGATACTTGAGTGTTAAGTGTATAAAAAATTAGTATCATCTATTAGTTTTATAATAAAATTATACATATTTAATTAAGTTAAAGAATAATTAATAGTTATAATTTATACAAATAAAAAATCTACACATTATTATTTTTAATAATATACTAATTCAACAAAAACTTATAATTCAAATAAAAGGCATGGTCATTGTAACTACTAATTCCATGTTCATAAGAATATTTAATTCCTAAAACATGGGCTTCTTTTTCATAATCTAACCCTAAAGATAGTTTTGTAACAAATCCATCAGAGTTACCACCATAAATATCAATATCATAGTAACTACCCATATCAATAAATCCTACTTTAGTATCAGGAACACTATATATTCTATAAAATGTTTTTATCTCAACAAAAGGCATATAATAGCCTTTTAGAATTTTATTATCTGTGGATATTGCTTCTGATGTACTATAAAATAAAGCACCAAAACCTGTATCATGGATAGTAGTATTATAAGAATCAAGGTTAAAACCCGCAATTCCTCTCTCTGTTACTTTATTTCCACGAATATAACCATTACTATAGAATAGCGTTGGTTTAAATAATAAATTATTAATTCCTAATATCCTCAATGCTGTATTATCGTAAGATATCTTATTTAATAATGTAATATTGCTACCAATTTCTATATTACTTAAAAATTCTGATGTATTATTACTAGAAGTTACTTTACCATCACTAATGTTGTATCTTTCAGTATCATAAATTGTATTTAGATACATAAAATTAATATTCAATATAAAATAATCTGAAACATAACTAGAATACAAAGCAACATTATAACCAACGGAATTTATATTATATGATTTTGCTTTAATATCACTAAAATTAAAACCACCAGCTACACCTAATTGAAAGTAAGATTGTTCCGTATCAACCGCAAATATATCAAATCCAGCCATTGCAAAATATATGTTATATCTATTACCATCATAGAAGTTTTTTGAATTTAATTTACCTTTTTTAAATCCGTTTCTAATCCATAAAATATCTCCTTTATTATCTTTTGTTTTTAAATAAGAATAAGATGAGTTTTGTAATACCATATCTAAATAAGATGAGGCATTAGCATGAATATCATGTATATAAACATTATTATCAATAGGTTTTAGTGAGCTTAAGTTTTTACCGATGGTATCAATATCACTTTTAAGATCTATACTTGTAATAACTTTGGATAATCCTTGTGTAAAAGCATAGTCTTCTACCATTTTATCTAAAGATTTTGCTATATTTTGTGTATTTTTATCTTCTGCAAATGATGAAGATGCTAAAAGTTCATTATAAGATTTATTTCTTTGTACAGATACTACTAAGTTTTCTCCTTTTTCATTGTTTTCAATTCTATAATCAGAATCAAACCAACTTGGTAAATTAGTAGTGACATTTGTATCTGTCATTTTTATTTCTCTATCAGCATGTAAAACATTATAAGAATAAGAGATTTTTAAATTAAATATTGAAGTATCTTGAATATCAGCAATAACATTAACATTGCTTAATTCAATATTTCCAGTAGAATTAACCCCATTAATAAAACTAGAACTTGCTGTAGTAATTAAATTCTTATCTACGCCTATTTTTAAAGTTCCTCTTTCTTCTTTATTACCTAAAAATAAGCTATCAACATTTAGCATTGTTCCATATACTGATAGATTTTTACTAACATTTATATCTAAAGTTCCGCTTTTTACCTCTATTTTAGAATACGAACCCATTTCTAAACTTTCAAAATTTAACCTGCTGATAGTATCAAAATGTATTTCTGCACTTGATCCCATTTTTAAATTATCAACTTTAAAATCACCAACAATATAATACTTGGTGGAATATAGATCTAAGGTATTTATCTGCACATTCTTTGATTTCATTTCACTTACATATTCTATTCTTAAATATCCTTTTTTATTAGGATCACTAATTTCATTAATTTCACTATTTTTTGATAAAATTGAAACCTTACCTCCTTTTATTACTAATTTATCTAAATAAACACTTCTAAGGGTTAATTCTGGAGTTGGATCATCTTCTTTTATATTTCCATCTTTATCTGGAATTTTTAGTCCCTCAAAAACTAAAGTTCCCTTAACATCTCCAACATAATCACCACCTTCATTTTTAGCATAATTTATATTATTAATACTTCCGCTATTTTGAATGGTCATTCCCCCTAATAATTTTAAATCTCTAGCTTTAATGGTATTAACCATTCCTGAACCCTCTATAGTAATTAGCGTATCTTCAGGATCTTTATCTATATCGCTATTATCTGATAATACATTATCTACTGTGAATATATTATAATCACCCTTAATTACAACATTACCAGAAACTACATGAAGTTGTGCTGCATCTATTTTGCCTATGGTTAAATTTCCTTTATCTACAACTTCTATTCTACCACCTTTATTGAGGTCTTTGTAGCCTTCATTAGTACTCTCATCATTATCAAAGCTTGTTAAATACTTGTATTCATAATTAAAAATACTATCAATACTTGTATTGCCTCCCATAATACGAAAATATCCATTAACCAAATACAATTCATTTAATTTTGCCGATTTTAAAGAAACCGTGCTGGAACTACTTTTAATTTCTATCACCGATTTACTACCCTCTCCGGTAGTGATATTATTAATTCTCACATTAGAAAATCCATAAACGGTAAAAATAGAGGGTTTATCCGCCTCTGTATTAGTAAATGATAGCTCTTCTATAATAATAGAATTAGAATTTCTAAACGTAAAGTATGAGTTATTTAGAGATACATTAACTTCATATTTAGAATTAGGTGGAATAATCCTATTGAGATTCAACTTAGAATCATACATATCAATATTTAATTTTTCTTGAGAAAAAATAATACTACCTATCTCTAAATTAGATTTATTTTTTAATGAAATATTTTCTTCTTCAACAAAAAAAACTTTATCACGATTATTAATATAACATTCATCAATATTGGGGAAATCACAACTTTTAGCATTCAGAAAAAATGGAAAAATTGCGGTTATAATAAAAAATAAAATAATAATAAATCTAATCAGTATATTCATGTATTCTCTTTGTATTTTTTTAGATGATAAAGTATAACACCTAACTAAATTTTTGAAATAGAAATCCAATAATTTGGATATAATTCTTCCATTTTTTCTTTGGCTAATAAAATCGATTGATTATCTTTATATATAGCAAAACAGGTAGAGCCACTACCACTCATCCTACTTAATAAGGCATTAGTATTATCTAAATTTTCTAAGATATTTGCAATATTTTTGTTTAAAGATAAACTTGCACTTAGTAAATCATTTTTTGTAGTTTTAAGAAAAGAAATTAAATCTTTTAAGTCATGAAATTCTAGCTCTTTAATATTACTTATTGGAGTGGAATAATTTTTATCTGCAGAATCAACAAAGTTTTTAAAAACATCCGCCGTTATAAGCGATTGTTTTGGATTAATTAACAACATTGGTAATTCAACCAAATTAATTGGGGTAGTAATTTCTCCAAAACCCTCAAACACACAAGGTTTTTGATGTAAACACACTGGAACATCTGATCCGAATTTTTTTGCAATATTAATTAATTCTAAAAAAGATAGATTCAAATTAAATAAATCATTCATAGCCACTATAGTTATGGCGGTATTAGAAGAACCTCCCCCTATACCTCCACCAATTGGTAATTTTTTTTGTAAATCTACATGAATTTTTTCTTTTATATTAAAATTTTCTTGAAAATAAGAAATTACCTTAATTATGCTATTACTCTTTAAATTGGGTAAACAATCAGCAAAACAGCCCTTAGCTTTTATAGAATTTACATCATCACTCCTTTTCAAAGAAAAAACTAACTCATCATAAATATCAGGAAAATAAGTAATGCTTTGTAATTTATGAAAACAATTAGATTCTTTAGATAAAATATGTAAAAACAAATTAATTTTTGCTTTAGACTTATAAAAAAAAGAATCAATAATCATAAAAAAGACCTATAAAAAATAATTTAATCTTAAAATCAAAATAGATTCTACAAGTTAAATTAGAAACTGTATAGCAAAATAAACGCAATCAGCTCTCTATAACTAATTTGTTATAAAATGGTTTATAAGTACTTCGGTTTAATAAATCAAATTCATATTCCCTAAAAGAATTGATTTTTTTATTATATTGCTTATCGTTTAAAAAAATCTCAAAAAGTAATAATGTAAATCCAATTAACTACTTTATTTTTCATCAAATAATAACAAAATAGAAAAACCATTCTTCATTTTTACTACTTAATAGTTCTATCTATAGTAGGTACATATCCGCTTTTTTCTTTAATATTTTTATCCAAATAAGAAGGAAAATTACCATTTAGCTTACTTGTTATTTCTTCTAATAATTTATCTTCTGGGGTTAAATTAGAAGCACGATACCAAGTTGCTACAGCTTCTTTTTTATAACCCATTTGCCACAAAATATCTCCCAAATGATCTACTAAAATAGGATCATAAGACATAATAGAATTTGCTTTTTCAGAGTACTCTAATGCTTTTTTATATTGTCCTTTTTTAAATAAACCAAAAGCATAAGAATCTAAAATGTTAGGATTTTCAGGTAAACTATCTATTGCTTTTTTAAGCATATTAAGAGATTCATCAATATTTTTATCTCTAATAATCCAAGAATATGCCAAATAGTTTATTAACAATGGATCTTCTGGATTAATTTTTTGTGCTTCTAACATATCTTGCTCGGCACTTAACCAATTACCAGACTTATCGTAAGATATTCCCCTAAAGAAATAAGCTAACCATTTACCAATTTTATAATTATTTTTTTCTGATACCTGTAAGGCTTTGGTATAATTATCTATTGATAATCTGTAGTCTTTATCTTTATGGTAAATTAAACCAAGTTCTACAAATAATTTAGCATTATCAGGATCATTAGATATTTGAGATGATATATAAGAAATAGCTTCTTTTTTATTTCCTAATTCGCTATTAATGTCAATGACGTTTTGTGAAACAATCCTAGAGTAATAACTGTTATTAGGTATTTTTTTGTAAATATCTAAAGCATTATTATAATCACCTAATATCTCGTAAAAAGAAGCAACTTCAAATAGCGCAGGAATATTAGTAGGATCCAACATTAGTGAAATATTAGCTACAGCAATACTATCTGAATATATATATATTGGATTAATTTCCACAGACATAAGTTTACTAATTCTAAAAATTAAATCAGAAATAACTTTTCTATAATCAATTTCTATTGGTGGTTTAATATAATCTAAAGCTTTTTCATTAGTTAAAAAATTATCACTTAAATAATCAACAAAAAAATTAACAGATTTTTCTTTTTCTCCCGAAATATAAAGAAGTTTTGAGTAATAAATAATAGATTCTAAATTAACATAAGAGTTATTAAGCTCAAAAAAATCTTTTTCAGCAATTTTATCCCTTTTATTTAGTAAATTTAACAATCCTTTTTCATAGAGATATAAATCAGGAGCAAAAACTTTAACGATTTCATTAATTTCTTCAAATTCTTCTATATTATTTTCTTTCATAGCCTTATAACTTTTTAAAGAACTAAGCATAATATCAATTAAAGAATCTTTTTCAATAGGAGAAGATGATAAATTATTAATTACAGAATCAATATTGTTAGATTTAATATCTTCAAGCAAAATAACTAAATTAGATAAAAAGTGTTGTTGATTTTTTATAACAATTTTTTGAGCTAAATAGAAAGATTGTTTAAAATCTCTTTGCATAACCGAAAATAACAAATATTCTTCTGCCAAATTCATATTGTAAGGATCTAATTTATAGGCTTTTTTATAAAAAGAATCGGCTTTTTTGTAATCGAAACTGCTATTAGCTAACCTAGCTTTCATAACGTAATTAAGATAACTTTCTTGAGAATTGTCTTTGTCAAGAGCACTATTAAAGAATAAAAATCCTAATAAAATCATAAATAATAACGATAACAATAAATATATAATTTTTTTGTTAATCTTTTTTTTCATAATCCAATTGTATCCAATGTTAATTTTTTTTAGGTTAATTTCTTAATATCAATTTTATACATACAATGATAGTATATAAAAATACATTTTATTATAATATAAATTATTTGATTATGAATTCAAACAAAATTATTAGATTAGTTGATTTTTATCATTCTATGGGAATTGATTATCTTATAGATAACATAAATATAAAATCTTTAAAAAATGAATATTTAGCCGCAAAAGCATCTGAAAATAAAGAAAATAATAATTCTTTAGCCACTAATTTTGCAATTAAAAAAAATATTAAAGAACAACTTCCTATTAAAGAGATAGAAAGTAAACCTAAATTAGATTTAGATCATATTAAAACATTAGAAGAGTTAAAACAAAAGTTATTAAATTTTAATGATTGCTTACTTAAAAAAACGGCTATTAATACTGTATTTGGTTGTGGAGACCATAACTCTGAAATTATGCTAATTGGTGAAGCACCAGGAGCTGAAGAAGATGAAAAAGGTGAACCATTTGTAGGAAGAAGTGGTAAATTATTAATGAAAGCACTTGAGAGCATAAATTTACCAAGAGATAAAATTTTCATTACAAATACTATTTTTTGGAGACCGCCTGGAAATAGAAATCCAACGATAGAAGAAATGCAAATATGTTATCCTTTTATAAAAAGAATGATAGAAATCATTAACCCTAAACTAATAATAATAGTTGGAAAAGTGGCAACAACTAACTTAATAAAAACCGATGAACCAATAGGAAAAATGAGAGGGAAATGGTTCAATCTAAAATTAGGTAGTAACTCTTATTTAAGTAGAGTTGTTTTTCATCCTTCTTATTTATTAAGAAACTCTACTCAAAAAAAATCTCTGTGGCTTGATTTATTAGAAATTAAAGATAAAATAAAATCTATTAATACTCAAACTTAGGAATAAAATGATAAAAAAGATAATGATTTTTAATATTTTTATATTATTATTCAGTACCACTTTTACAATAATAAATTTTTCAAAATTATATGGTAATGAAGAAACCAAGTACTATTTTGATAGATCTGTATATTTTGATGCTTATAAAGAACTTCCTAAAATATTATCACAATCAGATATAAAAAAATATTTTGATGCTTATCAGTTACAAAAAAATGGGGAATTTACTGAATCTGATAAAATGTTATCTGTTATAAAAAATCCTATTTTAGTAGGATATATCTATTATATTAGATACTTTCAAACTTCTTATAATGTTACTTTTGATGAACTAAGAGATTGGCTATATAAATACAGCGATATAGCTGTTGCAAGCCTTGTATACAAAAAAGCACAAGCCCTGTCAAAAAACAGATCGCAAACTATAACCCTTAAAAAACCTAATAGTTTTTATGATAGATTTATTCCTATTTATAAAAGACATGAATTTTTTAATGATGTTGAACCCTTATTACCTAATAATAGTATTGCAAAAGTTACTATCTCTAGTAATAAAACAACCGAATCTATAAAAAAGCATTTAAAAGACGGGAAAACTCTAAATGCTAAAAAAATATTATTATCTACTTCTACAATAAAAAATTTGGATAACAACACTTACAATCATTATGCTTCAATACTAGCTAAATCGTATTTTTTAGATGGAGAAGATGATCAAGCAATTTTTTGGGCAAGAAGAGCAACTAGAGAAAATCCCGATGCTTTTCCTGAAGCAACATTTACGATGGGGCTTTCTTATTTTCGCTTAAAAGAATATTCAAAAAGCGCTAGTTCTTTTAAAAAGCTAATGCAAGTTAGTGTGTTATCTGATGATACCATATCTAAATCTGCTTATTGGTATGCTAGAGTGTCTTTAATTTTAGGAAACATACCAGAATATTATAGAGCACTTAAGGTGGCTTCTAAATATATTTATAATTTCTATGGTATTATAGCCTCAGAAGAATTAGGAATAACACCAAACTACACTTGGAATTACTTAAGTTTTCCTAAAGGATCAATCTCTGTACTAGAAGAAAATCCTTATGCCCGTAGAGCATTATCTTTATTACAATTTGGACTTTTTGATTGGGCTGAACAAGAACTTATTTTCTTAGCCAATTACGATGCTTCTGCAATGAGTAAATCAAACGAGGTAAAAACTCTAAATGCATTAATTTATATGGCACAACAAATTCCTATGCCCGCATTAGGGTTAAAATTCGCCGGACAACAAGGAATGTACTATGGATTATCTCATCTTTCTTATCCTATTTTTTTTGTTGAGCTAAATACAGGGTATGAACTTGATCCAGCATTATTATTAGCAGTTATGAGAAGGGAATCTTCTTTTTATTCAGGGGCTATGAGTGGTCCTGGTGCTACTGGATTAATGCAAATTATGCCTAAAACTGCTGAATATGTAATAAAAAAATATGATTTAGATGATCAATTCAATCAAATGTTGACCTCACCAAAAGCAAATATAGAAATTGGTCAACAATATGTAAAACAACTCATAAATGTAACCGATGGTAATTTAATATATGTATTAGGTGGTTTTAATGCTGGATCTTATAATATAGACAGATGGAAGGCAGATAAACATCGTAAATCATCAGAAGATGCTCTATTTTTTATTGAGAGCATACCTTATAGAGAAACCCGTGAATATATAAAAATCGTTACTACAGATTATTGGATTTATCAGTATAAATTAGGATTAGAACACTATGCACTTTATTCTTTAGTTCAAGGAGGACAACCTATTTATTATAATATAGATCAAAATGCGATATCTAAACTCAAGAATTTTTCATATAAACCAAATTAAGATTTAATCTCATATTGCCTATATTGAGATTAGGTCATTACATGCAAAATAAAAAAATGTTTCTTGTTTTATTAATTTAAAACATTATGTATGGGTTTATTTTATATATAAACACATCAACTATTTTATAAAGAAAGTTTGTTGACTTATTTAACATGATTTTTCTAACAATAGTGCTTGACCTATTTATCAATACAATTATCAGAAAGAATTTTACCTAATAAATATAAAGATCCACAAATAAAAATAGCATTCTCTTTTAAATCTTTATCTATTTTCTGCAGTGTATATTTTATACTATCAAACTCTATAGATTTTAAGTTATAAGTTTTTGCAATTAATAAAATATCACTAACAGAATAACTAACATGATCTTTAATTTCTATGGGATAAATAATAATATTAAAATCTTTAAGATTTGATGTAATAATGTTAAAAAATCCATCTAAATCTTTTTTTACTAACATTCCTATAAAAATATGAATATTACTATCACTCTTATAACGATTTTTTATAAAATCACATAAAACTCTACACCCAGAAAGATTATGAGCTCCATCTAAATAAACTTCTGATTTCTGAAATTTAATATTATAAAGGCTATCAACTTTTTGTAATCTACCTAACCAGCTAGTATTATTTAGCATAGATGGTAATTCATTATAATTAAACTTATCCTGCAATATGTTTATGCAAGTTATAATAGCTAGGCTGGCATTATAATACTGATGATTACCTTGTAATCCGATTTTACTTAAAATAATTTTTTTATTATTATAAAATAAGATTGGATATTTTCCCTGAAAATTAATACTATAATCAATTCCACCAGCAATTAGTTCTGAATTTAATCTTAATGATTGTTTTTTAATTATTTTTAGAATTTTATTTTTTTGATAATCTGTAATTACCTTAGAATTTTCCTTAATAATTCCTGATTTTTCATAGGTTATTTGCTCTAAAGTATTTCCTAAAAAATTTTGATGATCAAAATCTATAGTACTAATAATACTTAATAAAGTATTTTTAACTACATTACTAGCATCTAACCTACCACCCACTCCTACTTCTATAATGCAAAAATCTGCAGATTTTTCAAAAAAAGCTACAAATCCTATTACCATTGTTAGCTCAAAAATAGTTAAATTCTTATATCCTTCAATGTATTGTAATTTAGATTTAATTTCTTCCAAATAACTATCAGATATTAATTCTCCTGAAAGGCGAAATCTCTCATTATAATAAACCAAATGAGGAGAAGTAAAGACATTAACCGAATAACCATGACCTTCTAGTATGCTTCTTAAAAATGCACAAGTAGACCCTTTACCATTAGTTCCTGCAACATGAATTATATTTTTGATTTTATCTTGAGGATTTCCTATTTTTTCTAAAAAAATTCTAATGCGAGATAAAGATAAATCTACAAAGTTTAAATGATCATTAGTAAAAATATTATTAATCAAAATAGTTAACTCCATCAAAAATTAGAACTTCATTATTATAATAAATAAATTGTAATTTTTTAATATATAATTAATTATGGCAATTATTACAAAATAAGCCCAATTTTATATGATGAAATATTTTATGATAAGAAAATATCTCTATTAATTGATGTAAAAATAATAATTATGTATGAAAAAAAATTTAATAATTAAATACATAAAAAACCTAAAATGATATCATTAAATTAATTTATTAAAATTAATTCTGTAGGTATGAATTATGTCAAAAATTTATTTATCTTTACCCTTTAAAGAAAAAGATGAAGCTAAAAAATTTGGTGCTAAGTGGGATCCTGCTGTAAAAAAATGGTATATCACTGAAAATATAAATACTGATAACTTTACAAAATGGTTTATTAAAAATAATGATTCTAAAAAATTAAATGTTTTATCTGACAAATATTAATCGTGTACGTTGAAATTAAAAAAGACACAATGTTATGAGCCCTCCAATTATGGATAAGTAAAATAAAAAAACCAAGTTATAATAATTTTGACCTATAGAAAGTATTTATCAGACTATGTAATCTCTGAAATTGATAATCATATTAAGTATTATAAGAAAGATTATAGTAAAACATAGATAAATATTATTATATGAATCAATTCGAGATTGTAATGCTCAGATCAGGTGATTTTGGACCCCCTATGACAAACCTGACGAAGCTTTTTGTATTTTGTATAAAAGAAAAAAATATATTAAATTTCATTTAATAAACCCTCAGTTTAAAGGAGGACAAATCAACCATCTTATACAATTAAGTTTACAAAGCATATTATATTTAAATCTCTACAAGTATGTACAATATAACGCTTATCTTTAAAAGAAAATTACCTTAAAACTTTCCAAAAAATAATACACTAACAATAAATATCTATCAGATATCTACCAAGTAAAATAAGTTATTTTTTAAAATAGTAATTTGGTAAAAACTAGGCAATTTTAACCTTATTAACCATAATATCTATAATATTACCAAGCTCTAATTTTAAATTTTTTCTATGAACAACCATATCTACCATTCCACGATCAAGAAGATATTCTGCTGTTTGAAATCCCTCTGGTAATTTTTTTCTTATAGTTTGCTCAATAACACGAGCTCCTGCGAATCCTATCATAGCTTTAGGTTCTGCAATATGAATATCTCCCAACATAGCAAAAGATGCTGTTACACCACCAGTTGTAGGATGGCTAAGTATAACGATATAAGGTAATTTATTTTCATTCAACATTTCTACAGCAATTGAAGTTTTAGCCATTTGCATTAAAGATATCATTCCTTCTTGCATTCTAGCACCACCTGATGCTGAAACAATGACAAAAGGAACTTTTTTTTCAATTGCAAAATTAACAGAAGCAACAAATCCCTCACCAAAAGCGCTACCCATAGAACCACCCATAAAGAAAAAATTCATAACTCCAATAACAGCAAAATTACCATTAATTTTTCCATATCCAGCTATAAAAGCATCTTCCTGTCCCGTTTTTTTTCTATATTCTTTTATTCTATCAATATACTTTCCTTTATCTTTAAATTTTAATGGGTCTTCTAACCCTTTTGGTAAATCAATTTTTATGTACTTAGAATCATCAAATAATAGCTCTAATCTTTTTTCTACAGGCAAAAAGAAATGATACTCACAGTTAGTACAAACTTCATCATTTTTTATTAAGTCTTTCTTAAACAACAAAGCTGAACAATTAGGACATTTTAACCATAAATTATCTGGGATGTCCTTTAATTTTGTGCCAGCAGATGCATAATCAACTGTTTTATTTCTTAATTTGTTAATCCAGTTCATATATTGTTATCTCCAAAAAATTTAAGGAATATATTGTAATATCATAGCATATTTCAAAAAAATAGCATAAAACATTATTAGATGTTTTATGCTATTAGGACTTTATTTCAAAACTACTTAGTTTCTTGTTCTTTTTTACTCATAGCTTCAGCAAAAACATCTGCTAAAGAAGAAGAACTATCACTTCCTGTACTCATGCTTTTCTTTTGTTCTATAACTTCTAGGCTTTTTACAGATAAAGAAATCATTCTAGTATTAGAATTAACTTGTAATACCAAAGCTTCTATATTATCTCCAATAGAATAATTTTCTATATTTCTATCTTCAGCATCTATAGATAAATCGGCACGTTTAATGAAACCAGTAACACCTGATTTAATTTCTACCTCTAAACCATTTTCATTAGTAGCTGTAATTTTACACTTAACAACATCACCTTTTTTATACTCATCAAAAGCACCAGAATAAGGATCTTCTGTTAGATGTTTAATACTTAAAAGAACTTTATCTTTTTCTAAATTATGTTTAATAATTTTTGCAGTTACTTTATTACCAACAATATAATCATTTAACATATCTTTATCTTTATTTTCCCAAGATAGATCAGAAAGTCTAATAAATCCTTCTATAGTATCATTTAGTTTAATAACTAAACCATTAGGATTAATTTCTTTAATTTCAACCTCAACAGTGCTACCTTCCGGATTCTTATTAGCATATTCTAACCAAGGATTAGAAGTACATTGTTTAATACTTAAATTGATTCTACGTTTTTTGATATCAATTTCTAAAACTTTAACTTCTACTTCATCACCAAATTTATAATCAACTTTAGGATTGATATCTTTTTTAACCCAACTCATTTCACTGATATGAACTAAACCTTCAACTCCTTTAGCTAATTCTACAAATATACCGTAATCTGTAGTATTAGTAACTTTTACTTTGAAAGAACTTTCAACTTTATATTTTTCAACAACTTCACCCCAAGGATCTTCTGTTAACTGTTTAATACCCAAAGAGATTCTTTTATTTTCTGGATTAATTTTAATTACTTTTAATTTTAAAGATTGATTTAGCTCTAAAACTTCTGAAGGATGATTTATTCTACTCCAAGAAATATCAGTAACATGTAGTAAACCATCTACATAGCCTAAATCTATGAAAGCGCCATACCCAGTAATATTTTTAACAACACCTTCTACTATTTGACCTTCTTCATACTGTTCTTGACCTTCTAGTTTACCTTCTGCATAGGATTTAGAAATAATAGCTTTTCTTGAAACAACGATATTATATCTTTTTTTATCCATTTTTAAAATTTGCAATAATTGAGTAGTATTAACTAAAGAGTTAATATTTTTAATAGGACGAATATCTAATTGAGAACCTGGTAAGAAAGCTAATGTATCATTTATCATTACCGCAAACCCACCTTTGACTCTTTTAGATACAAAACCATTTACTGGAGTTCCTTCTAAATATAACTTCTCAAGATCATGCCAAACTTCTTCTCTTTTAGCTTTTTCACGACTTAGCATGATATTTCCTGATAAGTCTTCGTATCTTTCTATATAAACTTCTACTTCTTGACCAATTTCAAAAGCAGGAATTTCACCATCAGGTTTTTTAAACTCATTTAATAGAATTTTACCTTCAGATTTCAATCCAACATCAACAGTTAAGTAATAATTATCCATACCGATAATCACACCTTTAACTATTTGACCCTCAAAGTTTTTTACACCAGATATGCTTTGTTGGAATAAGTTTTCAAAACTTTCGTTATTAAAATTTTGTTGTTTCATGTTAATTTATTTCCTTTATATTGTCTTGTTCAATGTATGTATACATTGAACATAAAGATTATAATATACCAAAAATTTAAAAATCACAATTTTTTTATTATAACCTTCTCTAAATAGCTAGCATACATAAGATTAAAAGTTTCTTGAATGTTGAGATTGGTATTATCTATTTCTATTGCATCTTCAACTTTCTTTAATGCCCCTATTGCTCTATTTTTATCGTTTTCATCTCTTGTTTGTAAAGATTTATAAATTTCATCGTAAGCAATATTAGGATCTATTTTTACTAATTCTTTGTATCTACGATTTGCTCTTTCTTTTAATGATGCACAAACATAAAACTTAATTTCAGCATTAGGACAAATCGTACTACCAATATCTCTGCCATCTAATATTGCACCCTTTAACCCACTTGGAGGGTTGTTAGCGAAATTCACTTGAAATTTTAATAATGCTTTTCTTAAATCAATAATATTAGCTACTTTAGATGCCATCACAGCAATATCATCTCCTCTTAATTTTTCAGATAAAAAATCTTTTTCTGTAAGATTTTTAGCTATAGACACTATAATTTCAATATTATCTAAAGCATTTTGCTGAAAAGCTAAATAAGATACGGCTCTATATAACAATCCGGTATCAAGATATGCAAAATTTAGTTTTTTTGCCAATAATTTTGAAGCTGTGCCTTTTCCAGAAGCAGATTCTCCATCTACGGCTATTATCATTTTTGTACCTCTTAATATTTATTTTATTCTATTATTTCTAATTGCAACCCTGTAGATTTTGCAACATCAAAAAAATTAGGAAAAGAAGTTGCAATACTATCACATCCTTTAACTTTTAGCGGTAGCTTACACTTGCTTCCTAAAATTAAAAAAGACATTGCTATACGATGATCTAAAAAAGATTCTACTTCAATTCCACCTTTTATTTCTTTTAATACACCATAGATTTTTAGAGAATCTTTGTTTTCTTCTAATTTTACACCTAATTTTTTTAAATTATAAGTCATAGATGAAACTCTATCGCTTTCTTTGTATCTTAATTCTTCTATATTGTTAAACTCTGTTATCCCTTCTGCAAAACAGGATACAATGAATAGTATAGGAAGCTCATCAATCATAGAAGTAACCAAATTAGGATCCACTTTAATTCCTTTTAATAATGAACTTTCTACAAATAAATCTCCAATTACTTCTCCCTGCAGTGATTTCAAATTTAAAATTTCTATTTTAGCTCCCATCTCTTTAAGAACTTTTAAAAAACCTGTTCTTAGAGGATTCATATTAACCTTTTTTATAAGAATTTTTGAGTTTTCTGTAATAATTGATAAAGCTATAAAAAAACTTGCTGAAGAAAAATCATTAGGTATGAAATATTCAGAAGGAGGTAAATTTTTTTGATTGTTATTTAAAGTAATTATTTTTTTATTACCATCAAAATCAATATTAATATTAACACCAAGATTAAACATCATATTTTCTGTATGATCTCTACTAAGATCTGTTTCTATAATTTGAGTTTGCCCTTTAGCAAACAATCCTCCTAATAAAATTGCAGATTTTACTTGAGCAGAAGGAACATCTAATTGATAATTAATACCTTTTAACTGATTACCTATGATTTTTAAAGGAAGCCTATTATCTCTTTGTGTAAATTTTGCCTCCATTAATTCTAAAGGTCTTATTACTCTTAGCATAGGCCTTTTAATTAAAGATTCATCTCCTGTAATAATAGAAATTTTCCCTTCAATACCAGCTAAAACACCAGAAATTAATCTACAAGAAGTTCCAGAATTTCCCATATAAAAATTATCTTTTTTTTTACTAAAAGAGTAAAATCCTTGAGATTCTACAATATGTTCACCATTTTTCTTAATTATATTTACTTCAAGACTTTTAAAACAATTAATTGTATTAAAAACATCTTCAGAATTTAATAGATTCACAATTTTACTTGTTCCTTTAGACATAGAAGACAAAATAATAGCCCTATGCGAAATAGACTTATCTGGAAATCCCGATAATTCACCCTTAATATTTTTTGATTTATAAGATAAAATAACCCTCATCAAAAACTCTCTAAAAAACTCTCTAAATTTTATAAACTTTCATTATTTTTAATAATATTAACATTTTTTCTTTCCATATTAACATTTTTTCTTTCCAAGATGCAATATATTATATAATATATTAATGTAATAGAATTATGTTTTGTGATTGGGGTCTTAGCTCAGCTGGTAGAGTACTACAATGGCATTGTAGGGGTCAGGGGTTCGACTCCCCTAGGCTCCACCAATTTAGAAATTCATAACATGAAAAATAAAAGCGAGAAAACATTATAATGATTAAGCATCTATTGGATAAAATATCCAAATTAAGCATTATAACATTGGTTATATTAATATCTTCTACAAATGTTCATGCTGTTGGTAATAAAATATCAACCTTTGAAACAACTGAAGTATCTATAACTAACCAAAGGTTTGTTTTTATGGAATCTTACGGATCCATTGAGGATAATTTTGATGATATATTTAGGGAAGTGAAAGATTTTATCTCTCAAAATGGCGCTACATCTTATCGTAAAGCAATACTATATTTAGATTATAGCGTGGCAAAAACTAATCCTAATATATTTAAATCTGCCATAAATATAGATGGCACCATAATGTCTTATTTAAAAGATACTTATGGAGAATCTACATTAAAATCATATAGAAAAGTTTTAGTTGGTTATTTAGTTCCTCCTACTTTTTTCATTAACAAAAGAGATCCTTTTAAGGAGTATGTATTTAAAGGAATAAGAGTACAAACTTTTCAATCTATGGATAAAGATGAAAAAACTCCAATTAGTGTTATTTTTCAAAATGCAATAGAACAAACAGACGAATCTGAACAAACAGATGCTTATACTAAACCTCATAGACTATTTGATAAAGTTACAATGCTTAACTACCTTAACCTTACTGTGAATGAATCAAAGTATATCGGTATGATGGAAATGTATGATGAAAAATTAAAAGTTTATACTTTTATGGCAATACCTGGTAACATAGATAATTTTAAGGAAATTGCTACACTATCTACTAACATGACCTTTCAAAGACGTCCTGAGGTAGAAATAAAAGAAGAAAAACCTGGTTATTTAAAAGAGGGAGATCGTATACCTACTAATACTACACCTACTAATACTACACCTACTAATACTACACCTACTAATACTACACCTACTAATACTACACCTACTAATACTACACCTACTAATACTACACCTACTAATACTAATACACCTACTAACAATAACCAGTAACTATATTTTTTGAAATTGATGGAAAATGGGAAATAAATCTTTATGATTAAACTTAAACATTCTATAATTATTTTTATTTTTGTATTATCATTGCTTGTAACTTCTTGTGGAACAGTTTATAAACAGTCATTTGTTAAAAACACTGGAAAAATTGATTATTATGTACTTTTTTTAGATAGCATGGGTTTATTTATTTTTATTTTCCCTGGAGTTATTGCTTTAAGTGTTGATTATGCAACTGGAACTTTATTTTTAACAGAAGAACAAGAAAAATCAAGAAATTATCCTCTTGAACCTGAGAAAATTAGGTCTTTAGTTTTGTATAATAAATATGAAAATTCGCCTAATAAAAAGATTTAAGAGACAAATTGATATTAAATTATAAATTAAAAATAAGAAACAAATAGGAATCTACTTTATGTTAAAAAAAATTGCTCTTTTAGTAACTGCTTTTATGCTTTTCTTTATAACTTCTTGTGGTACTATATTAAAGCCTGGTCAGATAAATCGCTCACATAGTTCTAGTCTTGATATAACTGTTGTTGTTTTAGATTCTATTGGTTTAATATTTTTATTAGTTCCTGGTATTATAGCTTTTGCTATAGATCATGTGAACGGTACTTTATATTTACCTAAAGGACAGCTATATTTAAGTGATTCTTCTATTGATGGTGTTTATGATACATTAATTGCTAATGGATACGATTTAACAAAAGAACAACTTGAAAAAGCTATGGCTAACGGTTAATTTGAATTAAATTAAAATTTTCATCTCTATTTTTTTAATTAATTTATAGTTTAATAATACCATATTCTTTATTATTTTAGGAGTTTATTATTTTACCGATGAGACCGTGAATTAAAAATATTGCAACCATAAACTTAACTCAACGGTAACACTGTTCATAACTACCTCAAAATTTGTTGTAATTATCTATTATTATAGTTACATATTTTATAAAAATGATTTTGTTTTGTATGTTTTTGTATATATTGCTATTATTGTTTTTAAGCAGTTTTAACAATAATCTAGCTACCTAAGTTTAATTTTAAAACAAGAGATTATATTAAAATATACATCTCTTGCATAAAATAGTTTCTATTTTCTACTATTTAGCTTCATTAAAACTTTATTCAAAACATCTATTTTAGGTTGAATACTATCTAAATATAATACTTCTAAATCGGGATTATGCCAACCCATTCCTAAAGGACCTAACCCATCAATTGTTGGAACTCCTAAATAAGAGGAGAAATTACCATCAGAACCACCACCACTAGAAATAACATCTAATTTTTGTCCTGATTCCTTAGCCGATTCTAATATAATATTTTCTAACCACTGACTTTCTGACCCATTATTCATTGGAGGTTTGAATGAATCTTGAATTAACTCAATGCTTACACCTTTAGTAATAGGATTGGCAATAAAACTATTAATTTTTTCTATCATAGATTTTTGAGAATCCATATCAAAATATCTAATTTCAAACTCTAATTCAGCATAATCAGAAACAACATTGCAAGCAGTACCACCATTCACTTTACCCACATTCATTGTAGTATCCAGCTCTTTATTAGTAATTTCAGCAAGCCTTAATACAAAATGAGACATCTCTTCAATAGCAGAAGCTCCTTCCGAAGGAACAGAAGCATGTGCAGATAATCCTTTAAATTTAGCTGTAAACCTAGAAATTCCTTTTCTTTTATTAACTATAGCATCAGGAAATCCAGCAGACTCCATAACCAAAGCACATTTTGCTCTTTTAATATAGCTTTCCATAAAACTTTCAGAATAAACAGAGCTTATTTCCTCATCTGGATTACAAAGAAAACACAAAGATAAATTATCTAATACTTCTTTATCTAAATCATAAAAAGTATGAAAAGCGATTAGTAGCCCAGATTTCATATCAATACTACCTAAACCATGCACATTATTTCCTTCTACTCTCATTGGATATTTTGCTACCATACCTTTTTTATAAACCGTATCCATATGACCTATTATCACAACATCATAATAATCAACATTTGGTTTGTTTGTTGCTATAAGCAATGGTCCTACTTTATCTGATACTTTAATTTGTTTAGTGGTAAAATTAACATCCTTAAAGTAACCTTCTAAAATATTTGCAATTTTTGATACACCTTCTACATCGTAAGTACCACAATCTATATCAATTAACTCTTTTAATTGTAATAAAAATTTATCTTTATTAAACATAAACAAGACTCCAAATAATAAAAATTAAATTATTTTGTTGATTCTGTAACTAATATTAATTATATTCTATTGTAAGATAAATAAGTAACATTTTTTGTGTATATTAATTATAGTTTTTTGTGCTTATAAAAATAAACACAACAAAAACATAGTTAACCTAAAAGGAAAGAGAATAATATGTTTGCAGTAATTAAATTAGCCGGTTCTCAATACAGGGTTAAAAAAAACGACATCATAAAAGTAAATAAACTAAATTCTGAAGTTGGTAAAGAATTTATAATAAACGATGTTTTATCTTTAATTGATGGTTCTGAAATAAAATTAGGAACTCCTACTTTAGAAAATGCCTCGGTAACAGCAAAAGTTATTGAACAAGGTAGAGATAAAAAAGTTATTGTTTTCAAGAAAAGAAGAAGAAAACATCACAAAAGAAAAAATGGTCATAGACAATACATTTCTATGGTTGAAATTTTAGATATTAAATAAGTAAAACTAATTAAGGAGAACAGCAATGGCACATAAGAAAGCCGGTGGTAGTTCAAGAAACGGAAGAGACTCAGAAGGTAGAAGACTGGGTGTTAAAAAATTCGGTGGAGAACAGGTTATAATTGGTAATATTATTGTTAGACAAAGAGGAACTAAATTCCATCCTGGTAAAAATGTAGGAATGGGTAGAGATCACACTTTATTTGCACTAGAAGATGGAGCTGTTTTTTTCTCTAAATTGAAAGGCAGAAGTATAGTTAATATTATACCTACTGCATAATTACTATTACTCTTTTCCGAACATATATAAGCAAAAATCTATATTAGTTGTTCTTTTATAGATTTTTTCTTACGTTAAATATTATTTTCCAATCATAATAAATTATTTTGATATTAATATAAACTGGGGCAATTTTATATACGAAACACATCCAACGAAATTAAAAGCCTTACATAAAACAAAAACAATTTGTTGTTTATTAGTTGAAAAGTATTTAGTAAAAAAATTGGATTTAGTTCTTATATTAATTACCTAAATTAGCATTAATAATATATTTATTAAAGATCGATTGACAATATAGTATCAAATAAATTTTTATAATTAATATATACAGGTAAAAAAATGAGATTCCTTGATTCTGCAAAAATTTATATAAAAGCTGGCGATGGTGGTAGAGGATGTGTTTCTTTTCGTAGAGAAAAATTTATTGAATTTGGAGGACCTGATGGTGGCAACGGTGGGGAAGGTTCTGATGTTTATTTCAAAGCTGTAGGTAATCTAAACACACTTATAGACTTTAGATATAAACAACATTTTAAAGCTCCTAATGGTCGTGGTGGAGCTGGTAGAAACAAAACAGGAGAACAAGGTAAAGATTTAGTAATCGAAGTTCCAATTGGAACAATTATTATGGATGAAGAAAAAGAAAGAATAATTGTTGACTTAAAAGAAGAAGGTCAACTTTTTAAAGTTGCTCAAGGTGGAATCGGCGGAAAAGGAAATGCTCATTTTAAAAGCTCCACCAATAGGACCCCTCGTATGGCTCAACCAGGCACAGAAGGTGAAGAATTTTATGTATGGTTAGAACTAGAAGTTCTTGCAGATATTGGATTAATTGGTTTACCTAATGCTGGAAAATCTACTCTTATTAGAACTATAACTAATTCTAAGTCAAAAACGGCTAATTATGCTTTTACAACTCTTAAACCTAGCTTAGGAGTATTCGTTTATAAAGATAAACAGATTGTTATTGCTGATTTACCAGGATTAATAGAAGGAGCATCTGATGGGTTAGGATTGGGAACTAGATTTTTATCTCATGTAAAAAGATGTAAAGCCTTTATTCACATTATAGATGCAAGCACTGATGTAGTTAAGTCTTACGATATTATCCGTAAAGAAATTATGAACTATGATAGCGAAAATAATAACAATATTTTACAAAAAGAACAAATTATCATATTAAATAAAATAGACTTATTACTTGAAGAAGAACTACAAGAAAAAATCGTAGAATTATCTAAATTAACTAATGATCCTATAATTCCTGTTTCTATAACAAATAAACAAGGATTAGCTAATTTATCAGGTAATATAGAGGAAATTTTTGATAAATCATCAAATGCTAATAAAGAAAAAAAAGAATGGAATCCACTTTAATCTGTAAGTAAATACTGAAAAATATTAATTAAAGACAAAATTAAGATAATTAAATATTTTATTCACCCACTGATTTAAAGTTATAATTTATATAAAAAAATTCTACTTTTTTTATAAGATTAAAATGGAGTTTCTTATTTTGCTAATTAAAAATAGTAATAATTTATATTATAAGCCTCACAATTTAAAGTTCATAAAAAACAACAATTTACCAGTATGTATTTTATTTAGATAACATATAAATATATGATACAAATTATATAAATATAGCGCCAAAGATTAAAAATAATCAAATACCCTTTCTTATCTTGTCAATAAAATATTGGATCATAAAAATTGAGTTTATTTTATATATAATCGAAGATATTATTAAAAAAATATATAAAAAAAGAGACTAAAAAATTAATCTCTTAAAAATTTCTAACTATCTTATTTGTAGAAAACCATATTATTTATTAATTTAATAATTATTTTCCTCTAAACAGTTTGTTTAAAAAGCTATTTTTTTTTGAAGAATTATACTCTTCTTCTTGTTCTTTTTTTTCTTCATTATCCACATTGCGTTTCAACCTTATCCCACCACTTGGTTTAGTAATTTTTTCATCCCCATCATAAGGATCAAAGCTTATTTCTTCGGATCCAACATGTTTCTCATCTGAGTCATCTATTCTTCCTACATTCCTTCTACTAAACATTCTTTCTCTACGAGGACTATAAGATCTTTCTTCTTTTAAAAGATCTTCATAAGCACTAAGTTGTTTTGAGTTTTGATCGTGATCCATTTCATCAATGTCTTCTTCATCTTCTCTTGAAATTCTTCTTGATTGATCTCTTCTTGAAGAACCAACAGAAGAACGACCTACACGCTCTCTTGATTCTCTTTGAGATTGATCCATTTCGTCAATGTCTTCTTCATCTTCTCTTGAAATTCTTCTTGATTGATCTCTTCTTGAAGAACCAACAGAAGAACGACCTACACGCTCTCTTGATTCTCTTTGAGATTGATCCATTTCGTCAATGTCTTCATCTTCTCTTGAAATTCTTCTTGATTGATCTCTTCTTGAAGAACCAGCAGAAGAACGACCTACACGCTCCCTTGGTTCTCTTTGATATTGATCCTTATCCATTTCGTCAACGTCTTCTTCATCTTCTCTTGAAATTCTTCTTGATTGACCTCTCCTCGAAGAATCAGCAGAAGAACGATCTATACGTTCTCTCGATTCTATTGGATATTGATCCATTTCATCAATAAATTGATCTCTCCTTGAAGAACCAGCAGAAGAACGACCTACACGTTCTCTTGATTCTCTTTGATATTGATCCTGATCTATTTCATCAATATCTCCACTAATTTTTGAAGACATACCCCTTACAGAAGTTCTTCTTGATAGTGAATCAACAGAAGATCTAATTAAAGATCTACCCGCAGAAGAAGGATTTACACGTCCTATTGATTTTCTTGGATTATTATCTATTTTATCAAAAACTTCATCATACACTCTTTCTTTTGAAAAAGAAGGAAATTTTTGATCCTCTCTAACACCTAATCTACTTTGAAAAGGTAAATTTCTACTATTACCACCTCTATTGTATCTCATTGGGTATTTATCTCTTTAAGTTAACTTTATTTTGTTACAACAATATAATAAAAATTTATATATAATCTGTTAAGAGTGAATATTTTTATTATAAACTAATTTTTATAATCATTTTTGTATTATATCATGATAATATAACTAAACCAAGTATTAAAATAATAAGATACATATGAAATAATGAGATACATATCAAACAATAATAATTACTTTCAACAATCAACTATTTTTAGGCTCTCTAATAAGATGAAAATTGGTATATTTGGAGGTTCTTTTAATCCTCCTCATTTAGGTCATATATATATATCATATCAAGCAAAAAAAATACTAAATTTAGATATTGTATTATGGTTAGTTACCCCTTTAAATCCTCTAAAAAAGAAAAAGGATGATTTTACTGAACTTCAAGATAGAGTAAATTTATGTAAAGAAATTACAAGACATTATAGTTTTATGAAAATCATTTCTATTGAAGATTCTTTTAATTTAAACTACTCTTACCTTATTCTAAGGAAAATATCAGCGTTAAAAAATAAAGATAATAAAATATTTTGGATTATGGGAGAAGATAATTTAGCAAATATAGATAAATTCAAAAATTGGCAAGAAATACTTGCAAAGTATGATTGCAATGTTTTTGCTAGAAGTACAAAAACTTACCAAGCCTTTTTTAAAAAGCACTCAATTTTTAATTATGATAAAAAAATTAAACTGTATCTTATACCAAAAAATAACTTATCTTCTACTAAAATTAGAAAAAATTTAAAGGATAAACATACTAATGACTAAAACTAGTAATACACAATTAAAAGACCTAGTAATAAATGTGTTAGAAGACCAAAAAGCAATCAACATTACAACCATAGATCTAAGCGGGAAAAGTGATATAGCCGACTATATAATAATAGCGACCGGAACCTCTAAAAGACATTTAAGTGCATTAAGTGATAAAATTCATAGAACTATAAAATCTGAAAAAAGAAAAATATTAGGAATAGATGGTGAAGATACAGGTGATTGGATTGTAATAGATTTAGAAGATATAATCTTACATTTGTTTAGAGAAGAAGTAAGAGAATATTATCAAATTGAAAAAATTTGGCTCTCATAACAAATGAATGTTTCTATAGTTTGTGCTTCAAAAATAAAAAAGGAATCTCATATTGGTAAATTGATAGAAGAATACCAAAAAAGGCTAACCTCTATAAAACTATCAGTAATAGATTTTGATGAAAAAAATATGACTAAAGAAAAAATAAATGAAAAAATATTTTCTTTAGTTAAAGCTAACTCTTATAAAATTCTTTTAGACGAAAAAGGAAAAAATTTATCTACAATTCAGCTTAAAGATTTTATGGTAGGTAAACAATATAATAAAAATTTCTCTTTTTTAATTGCAGGCTCAGATGGTTTTAGTGATTCATCTAGAGGAAAATCAGATTATATTCTTAGCTTAAGCTCCCTAACCTTTCCTCATCAAATTGCAAGGTTACTTCTAATAGAGCAAATCTATAGAGTACAAAGCCTTATTAATAATCATCCCTATCATAGGGAGTAATTTTCTTATTAGAAATAATCCTTAATTTTTTATGATAAAAATGTTACAATAGTATACATTATAAAATATAATTAAGGTCATAAGAGATGAAACCAGAAAACACTAAAAAAGTAATTCTTACAATATTAGATGGATGGGGATACACTCAAGATCATCCAGAATTTAATGCAATAGAGGTTGCGAAAACTCCTAATTGGCACAGATTAGTATCAAATAATCCTTCTGCTGATTTAATAACTTTTGGTGAAGATGTTGGTTTACCAGAAGGACAAATGGGAAATTCAGAAGTTGGACACACAAATATAGGTGCTGGTAGAGTTGTTTTTCAAGAATTACCTAGAATCAATAACGCTATTAAAAGTGCTACATTTGATTCTAATGAAAAGATCCAAAAAGCAATCTCTTTTGCTAAGCAACATAATTCAAGAGTTCATATTATGGGTCTTTTTTCTGATGGTGGTGTTCATTCTCATTGTAATCATTTTATTCATAGTGCCGAATTATTTGCTAAATCTAATATAGAAGTAATCCTACATTTATTTACCGATGGTCGTGATACTCCTCCTCAAAGCGCAATGACTTTTATAGACAGTATAGATAAGTTATTAAATAAGTATCATAACATAAAAATTGGTACAGTAAGTGGTAGATACTATGCTATGGATAGAGATAATCGTTGGGAAAGAATTGAGTTAACTTACAATGCTATGGTTTTAGCTAAGGCAGAAAAATCTTTTAATTCTTTTAAAGAAATACTAGAAGCGTCTTATGCTGAACAAATTAATGATGAGTTTATTAAGCCAACCATAATAACTGGTTATAAACCAATAGAAGATAATGACATTATTTTTATGGTTAATTTCAGAACAGATAGAGCAAGACAAATTCTTGATTCTATATTCATGGAAAACTTTAAAGGATTTGAACGTAAGAAAGTTCTAAAATGTGGTTATTCTTTAGGTATGGTTTCTTATTCTGACTCACTAAAAGAAAAAATAAACATCGTATTTGAACCTGCTAATTTAAACAACACCCTTGGTGAATGGTTATGTAAAAAAAATCTAAAACAATTAAGAGTAGCAGAAACTGAAAAATATCCTCATGTAACTTTCTTTTTTAGTGGTGGTAGAGAAGAACCATTTAATGGAGAAGATAGAATATTAGTTCCTTCTCCAAAAGTTGCAACATATGATCTTCAACCAGAGATGTCAGCTTATGGAATAACAGAGAATCTGACTAAAAATATGAGAGAACAATCTCCGGATTTTATAGTAGTAAACTATGCCAATGGGGATATGGTAGGACATACAGGAATTATTAAGGCCGCCGCAAAAGCAGCAGAAACTGTTGATAATTGTTTAGAAACTTTAGAAAAATGCGTAATTGAAAATAATTATGAATGGATAATTGTAGCTGATCATGGTAATTGTGAAACAATGTGGGATTTTGAAAATAATGTGCCACATACTCAACATACAACTAATTTAGTAAAGATAGTTCTTGCACATCAATCAAATGATATTAAATTTCAACTAGAAAAAGGTCGTTTAGCAGATATTGCACCGACAATATTAACTTTAATGAATGTTAAAATACCAAAAGAAATGGATGGTAAATCACTTCTTAAAAAATAGGTTTAGGTAAAAACAAATAGTGCTAAAAACTATACAAATTTTATTATTATTATTAATTGGTCTTAGTGTTACAAATGCTAAGACCAATTCTTATGTATCTCAATCTGAAATTATTAATATTTCAGAAAGAATGAGATTAAATGAATTAGAACTAAGAAATCTTGAAATCTATAAAAATCTACTTAAAGCACAAAAAACACAAAGAGAAAAACAATTAGACACTTACAAAAAAGAAATTAGTAAAAACATCATATCATTATACAAATTAAGCACTACTTCTATAAAACTATTATTTATTAATGAACAATCTAAAAAAGATGTCCTACTTTCGTATTCTTTATTAAGTTATTACACATCTCATATTAAAAATGAAATTTCTAAAGCTAATGATTATATTGTGTTAATAGAAAAAAATAAAAAAGAAAGCAAAGAAATAGAAAAACAAATAACACAAAACACCGCTGAAATTAAACAAAATATCGATAAAATAAAAAAATATGCACTTAATAAAAATTATACTAGTAAAGAGTTAGAAGAATTAAGAGAACACAATTCAAAACTAATAAAAGAATCAAAAAATATTTCTAATTTAATTTTAGAATTAAATAAAAAACACTTTCTTAAGAAAGATTTAGAAACCGATCAACAAATCTTACAAGAAAAAGGTAATTTCATTTGGCCTAACATTGGATTTTTAGAAAGCTCTTTTAAAAAAAGTAAAAATAAATTATATAAAAATGGTATTGTTATTGTAACACTACCCCATTCTCAAATAGTCTCCCCTTGGGATGGTGAGATTATATTTGTTGATAATTTTGAAAATTTTAACCAAATAATAATAATAAAACACTCTCCTAGTATTTATTCTATACTGTCAGGAAAAATATCACCTATTGTAAAACAACTGCAACTAATAAAAAAACACGAACCTATTGCTTTATCTAATACAAGTATTTCAACAATATACTTTGAAATTAAAGAAAAAAATGTTTCTGTAGATCCTACTTTATGGTTGCAACAAAAACCAAAGAGCAAAAATTAATATGAATTATAAAAAGTACATTGTAGTGAGCATAATAAGTTCTTTTACTTTATTACTTATTTTACTAAAACCTGCTAGTAAACATTCAAATAATATCAATCATTCTGATGAGAATATTTATGAATCAATAAATCTATTTAGTGCTATAATTTATGAAATTAAAAAATCCTATTATAAAGATATTTCAATAAATACTTTAATTTCATATGCTATAGAAGGCATGATAGAAAAATTAGATCCTTATAGCACTTACCTAAAAAAAGAAGATTTTGAAACAATCAATAATTACACGGAGGGAGAATTTTTTGGTATTGGTATTCAATTTTTTAAAAATAAAAATAACTTAATTGAAGTTTTTAATGTTGTTGATAACTCTCCCGCCAAAAAAGTAGGAATATTAACTGGTGATATTCTTGTTTCTATTAATTCTAAACAAGCTAGTAACTTAGGAATAAACGAAGTATCTCAACTTTTAAAAGAAAAAAATGATAACATTAAAATTGAACTAGCCCATGTAAATAATATAACCTATACTATTACATTAAATAAAGAAAAATTTACATTATCTCCCCTAACCTATAAAAGATTTGACAACATTTTATACATAAAAATACCTTCTTTTAATAAAAAAACTTACCTTGAAATTAATAATATTGTAAAGAAAAATCAATATAATATGAAAGGATTAATTTTAGATTTAAGAGGTAATGGTGGTGGATTACTAGATCCTGCTGTTAAAATATCAGACCTTTTTTTAGATAATAAAATGATTATTAAACTAGAAAATTCTAATAAAAAACATACAGAATTATTCATATCCACCAATGGAGATATTATAAATAATAAATCTATTGTTATTTTAATAGATGATGCAACAGCATCTGCTTCTGAGGTTTTGGCTGGATCTCTGCAAGAAAACAAAAGAGCTATAATAGTAGGAACAAAAAGTTTTGGCAAAGGTGTGGTTCAAGATATTATGAAAATAGATAATGGTGATTATATCAAACTTACAACATCAGAATATATACTTCCTTCTAATAAAAAAGTTGATAATAATGGAATTACACCAAATATTACGATTTTTAAAAATGGCTACATTTGCAATGGGTGTTCAAAAAATAAAATATCTGAAATGCAAGAAAAAGAAGTTGACTTTATTTTAACAAATAAAAACAATCAAGACTATCAATTAAACAAAGCCCTAGAACTTATAAAAAAGAGATGAAATAATGGAAAAACTATATAGAAAAGGTGTTGGTGCTTTTATAATCAACAATGAAAATCAAATTTTTATGGCAGAAAGACTAGATGTGAAAAATCAATGGCAAATGCCTCAAGGTGGAGTTGAAGAAAATGAAAATTTAGATGTAGCTATTTTTAGAGAATTACAAGAAGAAATTGGTACGGATAAATTTAACATTATCTCAAAAACAAACTGGTTAAAATATGATTTACCTACTGATGCACAAAAAAATCTCTCAAATGGTAAATATATAGGACAACAGCAAATATGGTATTTCTTAGAATTTTTAGGAGATAATGATGATATTAACCTTAATTTTGATAAACATCCAGAGTTCTCTCAGTGGGAATGGGTACAAAAAGAAACTCTTCTTGATAGAATTATAAATTTCAAAAAAAATATGTATCAAGAAATTATAAATTTTGCTATTGTTAATAAAATTATTTTATAATACTTAATTACTTGTTTATCGTAAAATATTATATTACCGGTAAACCTATATCTAAAATTACTTAGTAATCATTAATTAATATTTTTGTATCCAATTAAAAATAATAAACCACATTTAAGTCATAAAATTGCTTACATTTTATTTCACAAAATATAGATTTAAGCAATTATTACCTCATTTTATTTACAATTTTTTAACTATTATGAATTCAATTTTTTATAAACTTCACAAGTTATACACAATCTTATTTTTTCTTAGTTTTAATATAAACTTCAATAAAATAATAAATCAAGATGTCCCCTTTATCCCACTAAAACATTGATGTTTATAAAAAAAGTTTTAATAATAGTAAAAAAATTATTTTATTGTTACAATTAACAAAACAAAAAATTATCCACAATTTTATCCACAGATTTCGTGGATAAAAAATTAACCTTTTGATTCGAAGTAGAATATAAAAAGGTTACACAAAATATATTAAAAATTACAAAAAAAACTTGACAAGCAAAATCAACACTTATAGAGCAAAACTAGAAAAATCCATGTCAACACAAAAAATAAAAAAAAATACAATTATAGGTAAACAGCTTATTAAAAGCCTTATAAATGCTATTCCTGTGTCTTCTGGAATATATAAAATGATGGATTCGCAAAAGAAAATTATATATATAGGTAAAGCAAAAAATCTAAAAAATAGAGTTAACTCTTATAGCAACATTAATTTAATGCCTAGAACAGAATTCATGGTATCTCAAATTGATCATATAGAATGGGTAATAACAAAAGATGAACAAGACGCCTTACTATTAGAAGCTGATCTAATTAAACATTTTAAACCAAGATATAATATATTACTTAAAGACGATAAAACATTTCCTTTTATAAAAATAGATGGCACCCATCACTACCCTAGAATTACTAAAATTAGAAGCAAAAATGGCACACCCGATAGAAATACCTTTGGTCCATTTGCATCTTCTCATAATGTTGATGAAAATATCAAAACCATACAGAAAATGTTTCAATTAAGAAGTTGTTCTGATAACTCTTTTGAGCATAGGAAACAACCTTGTATTTTACATCAAATAAAAAGATGCTTTGCACCATGTGTAAATAAAATTACAAAAGAAAATTATGCAAAAAGCGTAAAACAAAGCATTTTATTCTTAAAAGGTAACAATAGTTTTCTTAAAGATGAATTAACTAATGCGATGTTAGAAGCTAGCAAAAATAATAACTTTGAACAAGCAATAATTTTTAGAGAAAGAATCAAGGCTCTATCTCAAATTAATTCATCTCAAAGTATTTTACTAGATAACAATGAAAATTCCGATTTTATAGCATTAATAAAACATAACGGATATTACCTGTTTAAAGTTTTCATGTTTAAAAATGGACATAACTATGGTAGCTTAGATTTTCCTAATAAAATCCAAATAGAAGAAGATCAAGAAAATGCTATAGAATCATTTATTTCACAATTTTATTTTAACAGGATAATACCTGATAAAATATATACAAATATTGCTCTTTCACAAGATACAATAAATATGTTGCAAGGATTTTTAAAAAATAAAAATAACAAGAAAACTATTATTCAAAATCCAAAACATAAAAAAACTCAAGAAATTATGGATATTGTAATTAGAAATGCCTTTGAGAGTATTAATAAATATGAAGAAAACTCAACTAAATGGTTAAACCATTTTGAAGATCTTAAAAACTTCTTTAATATACAAAAAGATATCACAAAAATAGAAATTTATGATAATTCTCATTTATATGGTACGTTCTCCTTAGGAGCTATGGTGTCAGCAAGAATATGGGGATTTGAAAAAAAAGAATATCGCATATTTAATTTAAAAGATGAAAGCATAAACACAAGAGACGACTATGCAATATTAAAACACACTCTACTGAGAAGATTCACTAGAATGCTAAAAGAACAACAAGATGTACCAGAACTTGTTTTTATAGATGGGGGTAAAGGTCAACTAGGTATAGCAATAGAAGTTCTACAAGAATTACAAATTAAAAATATAAAATTAGTTGGTGTGGCAAAAGGTGTTAATAGAAATGCTGGTGAAGAAACTCTTTTTTTAGATAATGGAGAAGAACTTCATCCTAATAAATTTTCTTCTACTCTACACTTTATACAAATGTTAAGAAACGAAGCACATAGGTATGCTGTAAAAAGTGTATCTAAAAGAAAAATATCCTCATTATCAAAATCTGAAATTGATAAAATACCAGATATTGGCAGTAAAAGGAAAAAAAATCTATTAAATTATTTTGGATCTATAGAAAAAATAAAACAATCTACAATAGAAGAACTAAAAAAAGTAAAGGGAATTAGTGAAAATATCGCAAAAAATGTATATAACTATTTCCATTAGTTTATCTAATATGGTATATTATGACTATTGTTGTTAAAAATTTTAACTTATAGTATAAGTGATGAAAAAAATACCAAATATCTTAACTCTAATAAGATTAGCTGTAATACCTAGTTTTCTTTTAATGCTGTGGTTTAATTCCATTGAGGCTAGATGGAATTTTGTAATCTTATTTGTTTTAACCAGCTTTACAGATTTTTTTGATGGATATCTTGCTAGAAAATATGAGATAACATCTACTTTTGGAAGAGTATTTGATTCAATTGCAGATAAATCATTAATCATTATAGTATGTATAATGGTACTGCTAAAAGATCCAACTTTAACAAAAATCATAATAGTTGCAATAATGGCAACTATATTAAGAGAATTAATTGTAGCTGGAATAAGAGAAGGACTATGCTCACAACTAATAATAAAATCTAGCTGGACAGGAAAATACAAAACTACATTCCAAATGATAGCACTAAGTTTTTTAATCGTTGGAGGTTTTGATAGTTTTATTTACGAAGCATTGCTATGGATAGGTGTTTTTTTATTATATGTTTCAGTAATTTTATCTTTAATATCGGGATTCCAATATTTAATGCAATCTTATAATACTTTAATTAGTAAACAAACAGAAGGATAAGCTATGTTTGATAATGATTTTATGAAATCAAAGGAAGCTAGATTGGTTCGTATTGTTGCAGAGTATTTAGAAGCCGAGGAAATTCTTAAAAAAAACAATATAGAAAATACTATAGTTATTTTTGGATCTTCTAGAATTTTGCCGCCTAATGAAGCAAAAAAAAATATTGATTTAGCTAAAGAAACATTCAATAAAAATCCTAATGATGCTGAATCTATAAAATTACTAGAAAAAGCTGAAAATAACTATGAAATCTCCCAATATTACGATAAAGCATCGAATTTAGCCTTCAAATTTGCTAATTGGTCTAAACAATTTAAAGACAATAAAAAATATTATATCTGCACCGGTGGTGGGTATGGGATTATGGAAGCAGCAAATAAAGGTGCTTTTGAAGCGAATGAAAAAACAATCGGATTAAACATCCATCTTCCTTTTGAAAAAGGATTCAATCAATATTTAGATAAAGATTCAGTAATTAATTTTAATTATTTTTTCATGAGAAAATTTTGGTTCTCTTATCATGCTAAAGCCTTTATAGTATTCCCTGGTGGATTTGGAACATTAGATGAGCTATTTGAAATGCTTACATTGGTACAAACAAATAAAATGAAAAAGAAAATACCTATTGTATTGTTCGGAGAAAATTTTTTTAAAAAATTAATAAATATAGAATTATTAGAAAAATATTCTTTAATTAGTGAAACTGATAAAAACTTATTCTTAATAACAAATGATGTTGAAGAAGCATTTAATTATGTTGTAAAAAATTTAGCAAATATAAACTAACATGATAAATCCACAAGTTTTAATTATAGATGACGATGAAAAAATCTGTGATTTACTAACAAAATTATTTGTAAATAATGGTTTTATTGTTTTTTACTCACTTAATGCTAATGATGCTAGAAAACTAATAAAATATATATCTTTTAATGCTTTAATTGTAGATCATATGATGCCAAATGAAAATGGTATAGATTTTATTGATTCTCTCCGTACCGATAATATTAACATACCAGCAATCATACTTACCGCGGTTGATGATATTAATAATAAAATTCATGCTTTTAATAAAGGATCTAATGATTACCTAAGTAAACCTTTTAACTCTCAAGAGTTATTGTTTAGAGTGAAAAATTTATTAAAAATAAGGTATAATACAAAAAATTCTTCCCAAAATATTATAACTTGTGGTGATATAACATTTAATAAGTTAAATAATTCATTAAAAATTAATAATAAAGAAATTAATCTATCTACATTAGAAAGCGATATATTTAAAATATTTATCAATAATGTAAATAAAATCATATACAAAGAAAATATATTAAATGAATTAGGTAAACAATTAAATGAAAATAACCTAAATACCTTAAATGTAAATATTATGAGATTAAGAAAAAAACTAGAATGCAATACTAAAAAATATATAAAAACGATTAGGGGGAAAGGATTTATTCTTTCATCAAATTAATGAAAAAAAATAAAATTATTAATAAGTTTTTACATAAAACAAAAATAATATATTTAAAATTTATTTCAATTTTCAAGTTATTACTACCTAAAAGCCTTTACTATAGAACTCTTTTAATTGTATCAACAACATTATTAGTGGTGCAAGTTGCAGGTGTTGTAATTTTTTATGATAATCACTGGAGACAAATAAGAGCTTTATTAATAAATAATCTTGCAACTAATATCGCAAATATTGTTAATCAAGTAAATGATGCTAAATCTCAAAAAGAAATAGAAATCACATTAGAAAAATTTAATTATTACTCCCATCTAAATCCTCAATTAATAATTATAAAAGATAGTTCTACTTTCAAAACTATTAATCGTACATCTTTAACCTTAAGAAAAGAGTTGCACAATCTTTTACCCAATAACCCAATTTATATAAATGAGTATGGTAGTAATTTTTCTATTATAAAATTATCAGTTTTAATAAAAGATGATACCTATCTAATGTTTTACTTAGAAAAAGATATGTTTTTTATAAAATCTATTAAACTATTAGCTTTTTCTATAATTTTCTTATATATATTATGTATGATAATAATATTACAATTTATTAGATTACAAATGAGACCACTGAACAGACTCTCTAAATATGCTAAACTTTTTGGAAAAGGAGAAAAAATTCCATATGTTCAGCCATCAGGATCAATAGAAATTAGAGAAACAACAATAGCTTTCAATGAAATGACCTCACAAATTCAAAGATTTATAGAACAAAGAACAATGTTATTATCTAGTGTCTCTCATGATTTAAAAACTTCTTTAACAAAAATGAACTTAATTTTAGATGTAAATGAAAACACTCCTATTACAAAAGATATGAAAGAAGAAGTTAATAACATGTATCAAATGATTTCATCTTATTTAAGTTTTGCAAGAGATGATTCTATGGTTTATGAAAAACAGAATGTGAATATTAAAGAATTTTTTAAGGCAATAATAAAAAACCCTAATTACAGCAACCTAAGTATTAATATTAGCTTCGAACAAAATAACAGAACTATAAATATTAATCCTCTACTTTTTAAAAGATCATTAGATAATCTTATATCAAACGCCTTATCGTATGCTAATAAAATGGAAATCACTATAAGCAATCAAGGTGCTCATAACTTACTTATTTCAATTGAAGATGATGGTACAGGAATTCCAGAAGAAGTAAGAGAATTAGTATTTAAGCCTTTTTATAAAATTAATGAAGCCCGAACAGCAAAAAAAGGTAGTGTGGGTTTAGGATTATATATAGTAAAAGATATTATTACAAAGCATGGTGGGAATATAACACTCGGAGATTCTCAATATGGTGGACTAAAAATCAATATAACAATACCTCTTTAAAAAAGTTTTATAAAAAATGTTTAAATCAAAATTATTATCAGAAATAAACTTTATAAATCATGGTTTTTTTGGTAGAAAAGGTGGAGTTAGTTCCTCTTTTTACTTATCTTTAAATGCTAGTTATAATATTGGAGATGATAATAAAAATGTAGATAAAAACAGAGAAATAATTGCAAACAAATTTCAACTTCCTGCTGCAAAATTGCTAAGCCTTAAACAAGTACATAGTACAAAAATAGTTTATGTTAATAATAATCAATTATTTAAAGACACCAACACTATAGAAGCTGACGGAATGATAACATCAAATAAAAGCATAATATTAGGAATATATACCGCTGACTGTATTCCTATTTTATTTGTAGATACTATATCAAAATCAATATCTGCTATTCATTGTGGTTGGAAAGGTTTATTAAATGGTATTATTCAAAACACAATTCAAGAATTTAAAAAAATTTCATCTAAAAACAACATCATTATGTCAATAGGACCTTGCATCCATGAATCATATTACGAAGTTGATGAAATTTTTTATCAAAATTTTTTAAAAAAAGATTTAGATTCTAAGGACTTTTTTAAGAAATCTATCCTAAATCAAAACTATTCTTTTAATTTACCATTTTATGCTTATAATATAGGTATAAAAAATGGAATTACTGAAAATAATATAGAAATACTAAACTTAGATACTTATGAAAATGAAGATTTATTTTTTAGTCATAGGAGGTCTGTTCATAGACATGAGAAACGAGGGTTACAACTTTCTTGTATAATGCTAAAATAAAGGAAAAAACTATGAAATTAATCTCTGGTACTTCTAACAGGAAATTAACCGAAAATATCGCACAACACATAGGAATAACAGTAGCTGAAACTAATATTGGTAGATTTGCAGATCAAGAAATTCGTGTAGAAATAAATGAAACTATCAGAGGAGAAGATGTTTTTGTAGTGCAATCAACATCATATCCTGCAAATAATAATTTAATGGAACTTTTAGTAATTATAGATGCTCTTAAAAGAGGATCTGCAAAACGAATTACAGCAGTTATTCCTTACTATGGTTATGCTCGACAAGATAGAAAAAGTGCACCAAGAAGTCCTATTTCTGCTAAATTAGTAGCTAATTTAATTTCCGTTGCTGGTGCTGATAGAATACTTTCTCTTGATTTACATGCCCCACAAATTCAAGGATTTTTTGACATACCAGTAGATCATCTATTTGCAAATATCCTTTTTGTTGATGATATTAAGCAAAGATTTGGAGTGGAAAATACTGTAATTGTTTCTCCTGATGTTGGAGGGGTTCTAAGAGCACGTTACACAGCAAAATGGTGCGGTACAGATTTAGCAATCATAGATAAAAGAAGACCAGTGGCTGGAATATCAGAGGTTATGAATGTAATTGGAGATGTAGAAGGAAAAAACTGTGTTTTAATAGATGATATCGCTGATTCAACAGGAACCTTATGTACTGCTGCAACAGCATTAGAAAAAAGAGGTGCTAAAAATGTGTACGCCTACGCTACTCACGGTCTATTTTCAGGAAACCCTATGGTAAAAATAGATAATTCACCAATAAAAGAATTAATAGTTACAGATTCTATTAGTCTTTTTAATAAAGGTTATATATCACCTAAAGTAAAATCTATTAGCGTAGCAAAGCTATTAGGAGAGGGAATAAAAAGAATTTCTGAAGAATCATCTCTTGGAGATTTATTTTTAAAATAGCTTATATTCCTCAATAAATAAATAGACTTTAACTAAACTAAATAGTATACTTTTATCTGTTGTTTACACCCTTGGAGGTAACAATATAATAACTGTTTAAATTCATAAGGAAAAAATTATGACCGAACAATTTAATTTTACAGCTCAGCTTAGAGAAAAAGTTGGTAAGGGGGCCTCTCGTGAAGCTAGAAGACAAGGACTAGTTCCTGCAACTATCTACGGAGATTCAAAAAAACCAACTTCTGTGTGCTTAGCACCAAAAGAAGTTATGTCTCAATTAGTAAAAAACTCTCTTTATAGTAATATTTATAAAGTTACCTTAGATGGAAAATCTCAAGAGGTTTTAATAAGAGATATTCAATTACACCCAGTAAAAGATTATCCACTACATGTTGATATGTTAAGAGTTGGTGATAAAACTATCACAAGATTAGAATTACCTGTTGTATTTAACAATCAAGATAAATGCCCTGGTTTGAAATTTGGCGGTTCTTTAAATGTTTTATTACATCATTTAGAAATTGCTTGTAATCCTAAATTTGCTCCTAAACAAGTAGAAATAGATTTAGCTGCTGCTAAAGCTGGTACTGTTATAAAAATAGAAGATATAGAATTGCCAAAAGGTGTAAAAACTTATTACCCTAAAGGTACTCCTATTGCTTCTTTAACCGTTCAATCTGCCGAAGAAGAAAAATAAAATACTTTTATTATGATATTATTAGTAGGATTAGGTAATGTTGGCGACAAATATAAACTTACACGACATAATGTAGGATTTTTGTTTATAGATTATATTGCCTCTTTCTATGATTTTCCTCCGTTTAAAGCTAACTTTAAATCTCTTATTTCCGAAAAAAATATTAACTCAATAAAAGTTATTTTGCAAAAACCGCAAACTTTTATGAATTTATCAGGAGAAGCTGTACAACCTCTTTGCAATTATTATAAAATTCCAAATGATGATGTAATAGTTTTACAAGATGATATAGATTTATCATTCAATGATCTTCGTTATAAAACAAATAGTAGTGATGGTGGACAAAGAGGAATTAGAGATATCCAAAACAAAATTGGAAGAGATATACACAGAATTAAAATAGGCATTGGTAGACCAAATAACTTAGAAGATATTAGCGATTATGTTCTTAGCAATTTTAATAAATCAGAAATTAAAAACTTAGAAAAAATCTTATATGATTTTAGTTTAGAATTGCCAAATCTAATTAATAAAGATTTTAAAGCCTTTATAACTAATATAAAAAAATAAATAAGATAATTATTATTAACTTTGCCTTAATCATTATGTAAAACAAAGATATGTTTAACTTTAATATAATATGGAGTTTATTACTATGGGTTTAAATTGTGGTATTATTGGATTACCAAATGTAGGTAAATCTACATTATTTAATGCTTTAACATCTACTCAAAATGCTCAATCTGCAAATTATCCTTTTTGCACAATAGATCCTAATAAAGGAATAGTGAATGTTCCTGATCATAGATTGCAAAAAATATCTAATATTTCTAAATCTAAGGTAATTTTACCAGCCAAACTAGAATTTGTAGATATAGCAGGACTTGTTAAAGGTGCTCATAAAGGAGAGGGATTAGGTAATCAATTTCTAGCAAATATCAAAGAAGTAGATGCTATTATACATGTTTTAAGATGTTTTGAAGATGAAAATATTATCCATGTTGAAGGGAAAGTAAACCCTGTTCATGACGCTGAAATAGTTAATTTAGAACTTATTATGGCAGATTTTGAAAGTTTAGAAGGTAGGTTACCAAACTTAGAAAAAAAAGCTAAAGGTGGAGATATTTCTTGTAAAGAACAAGTAGACTTAATAAAAAGAATCTTACCAGTTTTACAAAAAGGCCAACCCGTAAGAAGTATAGATTTTAACGATGAAGAAAAAATTACTGTTAAAAAAATGTTCTTAATGACTTCAAAACCAGTTTTATATGTTTGTAATGTTAGTGAAAATGAATTAGATAAAGATAATGATTATGTTAAAAAAGTGCAAGAATTGTCTAAAATAGAAAATGCCAATTGTATAAAAATTTGTGCCCAAATTGAGCAAGAAGTTTCTATTCTTGATGATGAAGAAGAAAAAAAAGAATTTTTGGAAGCACTCGGACTAAAAGAAACAGGATTGGATAAAATAATTAAATCTGCTTTTCATTTACTAGGTTTGCATACATTTTTTACATCAGGAGTACAAGAAACAAGAGCTTGGACAATTCCAATTGGAGCAAAAGCACCACAAGCAGCAGCAGAAATTCATACAGATTTTGAACGAGGCTTTATTTGCGCAGAAACAATATCCTATCAAGATTTTATAGACTGTAATGGTGAATCAAAAGCAAAAGAACTAGGGAAAACTCGCCAAGAAGGAAAAACTTACGTTGTAAAAGATGGAGACATTATATTATTTAGATTTAATATTTAATTTTCTAAAAATTTATAATATCTTTTTAAAGTTAAAATTTGTACTTTAATTTTTATTTTATATTTTCAAAAACAAGTAATTATAGGCAATTATATTACAAAACAGATCTAAGCAAACAAAATACAATATAAAAATGTTTTATTGTAAAAAAAATTCTATTATTTCATATTTTGATAATTTTTTTTTATCTGCTATTAATTGCAGATAATCATTTTCATCTAAATATTTTATTCCTTCTTTAGAATACAAAGTTTAAAAAATCTTGATCATTTAAATATGTAATTTTATCTTCATTAAAAAACTTTATAAAATCTTCTTCATAAAAATTTTTTTCTAAATTGTTTTAAATTAATTAATAAAACTCCTACATTATAATATATTTAGCAACATTATCATCATTTATACCAATCAAACTTATCTTCTGTAGATTTATAAAGCCACTTAACCAATATAATTCCAACTCATTTTATCTTCTAAATATTATTTTTTATAGAACAAAACATTTCTAGCTCCGACAATTCCATTAAATTGTTTTTTTGCTATTCTGTAAGATCGCAATTAAACACAAGTCCCATAAGATATTGACGGGAAAGTTCATCTTTTTTAATTAAATAGCTAATATATTAGCTCTAATATATCTTTCTTTTTATACTCTTAGAATATAAAAACTCACAATTAAATCAGAAGAATAAGAATTAGAATATTCTTATATGAAAACTTCTTTCATATAAGTAAAAGCACTGCAAAACTCTGTTGTTCTTCTTGTTATCAATGTTTCAAAAACATCAAAAAATATGCTCCATTTCGTTATCATTATTCACTTAACGTGTATATAATTCATACAAATATATTTGGTCAAATAATTACTAAACAAACAATCAGAAAATAACATATATAATTGCAATTATATATCATTACTTTTTCTCAAAAATTTCTATATCATTAACCCCATAAGATACACACATAACTTTAAATTTTTCACCCATTTCTTTGGTTGAAATTAGGATCTCAATTCTTTTCCTAAAACTATCTATTTCATTTTCATTATCTATATTTTGCAATAGTGTTTTTGCTCTTTCATGGATTCCTAAATTTTCTAAAAAATATTTTTGAGTAATTATTTTATAAATATCAAGATTTAGATTTTTTACTGATTCTTCTAGTTCTAAAAAATTTACATTATAGGTAAAATCTACATTACCAGGATGATTAATAATATCAAAAATACTTAAAACTTCATGATTTTTAAATCCTCTAATAGTATTTTGTAAACTAGAATAGAGATAACCATAATCAATAGTTAAAATAGCTCCCTTATTTTTTTTTATAAGATTCGCTAAATAATAGAATATAGAATTACCTGCAGGAGAGCTTTCATATAAAAAATCATTACCCTGATTTCTAAAATCTTTTACTATACTACTTAATAAACCAAATGGTTCTGTTTTTATAAAATTTAGCTGTAAATTATCCTTTTCTCCTAATACAACCATAAGCTCAAACCAACTATTATCTTTGAAAAAATACTGCTTCACAGGTAAAGCATCAAAAAACTCATTAGAAAATATTAAAACAGGAGCATCTATTTGCAACTTATCAATAGAAGATTTCCATGATATATTGTTATATTCTTTAAGTTCTTTATGTTGTAAATCAATAAGCTCTTTATTGATTTCAATAATTTCTATGTTTAACGAATTGTGGAAATTTTTAATACTTTTTGTTGTCCTTAAAATATCAGACATCAAAGTACCACGTCCTCCACCAAGTTCAACCAAATAAAATTTTTCAGGACTTCCCATTTTTATCCAAACATCAAGAATCCACAAACCTATAAGTTCACCAAAAACTTGAGATATTTCTGGAGAAGTTGTAAAATCTGCATGTAAACCAATGGGATTATTTATACGGTAATAACCTGCATCTTTATCTAATAAAGATAAGTTCATAAATTTATCAAAAGGTATTGCACCCTGCTCTTTAATTAGATTTATTAACTTTTCTTTTAACATAATATAATATACAAACTCCTACTATTATCATAGGAACTGATAACACTTGTCCCATTGAGATTACATTAAAAAAATAAATTTCACCTTCTCTAATAAACTCTACTAAAATTCTAAAAAAACCATAACAAATAAGAAGAGTAGCCGATAAATAACCCTCTTTTTTATATAACTTTTTATGCCACATTATAGACAATATTATAAACAACACTATCCCTTCTAAAAAAGCTTCATACAATTGTGATGGGTGTCTTGGTAAAAAAACATTAGGGAAATGAACCCCAATGGGAAGATCTGTTGGTTTACCATAAAGCTCGCCGTTTATAAAATTAGCTAACCTACCAAGAAATAAACCAATAGGAACACTAGGAACTACAATATCTGTAATTTGTAAAAAGGATTTATTATATTTTTTTCCTAACAATAACGCCGAAATACTAACACCTATTAAACCTCCATGATAGGACATTCCACCATGCCATAAATAAAATATCTCAAGTGGATGTTTTATGTAATAAGAAAATCCATAAAAAATAACAAATCCTAACCTACCCCCTAATAAAACACCTAAAATCATATAGAAAAAAAGATCTTCAAAAAAAGATTTTTTTGTTGATTCATCTATAATATTTATATTTTTATTAAGGAATTTAATATATAAAAGAGAAAAAATACTGCCAAATACATAAGCTAAAGAATACCAACGGATACCAAATCCAGCTATAGAAAAAGCAATTGGAGAAATTTCTAAAGAACCTATAAAAAAACTATCCATTACACATCCTAAATTGTTAAATTATGCCCCTGTAGTATTAATAACATATTTATAAAAAATAGTAAACTAAGGTCTATTCTTTGAGATATTCTATCTCTATTCTTTTAATATCTTTTTGAATTATTTCCCTTTTTAATTTGATACATAATATACCTTTATCTAGGCATGAAGATACAGGAATAACCTCTTCTGCTAAAACAAATATTTTTTGAAAACGCCTAAAAGATAAACCTTGATGTATATATTGGACATTTATCTCTTTAGTTTTCTTTTCTCCTGTAATGATTAATTGATTATTTTCTTGAGTTATACATAAGTCTTCCTTATCAAACCCTGCGACCGCAATTTTAATTAATAAAAGATTATTATCATGTTGCTCTATATTATAAGGAGGATAATTATCTGAAGCCTTTGATAATTTATCTAGTGTCCTACAAACAGAATCAAATCCTAACATAGAAGGATGATTAAATATTAATCTTGGCATATTTTTCCTTAATTTACACAAAAGTATTTTAGCAAAAGATTCTTAATCTATTTTATAAAACTATCAATAAGAATTGAGCTATTGTTTTTTACTTATCTTATCAAAAATATTCAAACTAATTTTTTTATAACCTAAATTTAGACACAAAACTATATTTAGTTTATGTTATAAAAATAGAGTTTCTTATTTTACAATAATATTACATAATAAAAGCTTTTTTTATTATTTATATAATTGCGTTTTTTAACCTCTAATATACAAACCTATCATATTTATACTTACATATAGTATTAATTACATAATACTCAATATTGAATGCTTTAAATTATCTAGCCCTATTTTTTTAGAAGAACTACTAATAATAAATTCTGGATAACATGCTGGGTGTTTGATGATAATTTTTGAAATATCTGTAACTAATTCTTGAAGTTTTGTTTTGTTTATTTTATCTGATTTTGTAAGAACAATTTGATATGATCTGCCATAATAATTTAAAAAATCCATTATAGCAAAATCTATCTCTTTAAATCCTACTCTACTATCTATTAATAAATAAATCCTTCTTAAATATTTGGCATTTTGTAAATATTTAATAACTAATTTATTCCAAATTTCTTTTAAATCTTTAGAAACTTTAGCATAACCATAACCAGGTAAGTCAACTAAATGAAGTTCATCATTTAATAAGAAAAAATTGACTTCTCTTGTTCTACCTGGCGTATTAGAGACTTTAACTAATTTTTTTTTATTAAGTAAAGCATTGATTAAAGAAGATTTTCCAACATTAGATCTTCCCCAAAAGGCCACCTCTGGATAACCAACTTCTGGTAATTGTTTTAAATTTCCAACACCCAAAACAAAGTTACAAGGTTTATTAAAAAAAGATATATCCTTTTTTATATATTCTTTAAGAGGATTTTCCATATTTATACTATTAACTTTATGCTTTTTTCTTTTTATGCTTTCTTCTTAAACCAAACTCATTATGAACTTTTTTATTAATAATAAGTTGTTGGAATATAGAAATAATATTACTCCATGTCCAGTAAATTACTAAACCAACAGGAAAGCTACCTAACACAATTACTAATACAAAAGGCATCATATTCATTATTTTTTGTTGCATTGGCTCTAAAGCCTGAGTTGTAGATAATTTCTGCTGAAAATACATAGTAATACCCATAAAAATCGGCCACGCCCCAATATGTAAAAAAGCAGGCAAAGTTATAGGTATCAAGCCAAATAAAGTTAATAAATTAGTCGGATCCATAACAGACATATCTTGCACCCAACCAATAAAAGGAGCTTGCCTCATTTCTATACTAATAAAAATAACTTTATATATAGAAAAGAAAATAGGAATTTGCAACAATATAGGCAAACAACCAGATAAAGGATTAACCTTCTCTTTTTTATATAAAGCAGCAACTTCCTTATTATATTTTTGCATATCACCTTTATGAAGAGCTTTTAATTCTTTCATTTTAGGCTGTAACTCTTTCATTTTAGCCATTGAAATATAAGATTTATAGGCTATCGGCAAAATAACTAATCTAATAATGACTGTAAATATTAATATAGAATAACCAAAATTACCAATAAAGCTATGAATAAATAATAAAAACTGTATCATAGGTTTTGTAAAGAAAAAGAACCATCCAAAATCAATTGTATCATTAAACTTTCCAATGCTATACTGATCATCATACTTATTTAAAGCGTTGTATTCTTTGGGACCAACAAACAACCTTGTAATATTTTCAAATTTCTCACCATTTCCAAGTTTTATATCCATTCCCATTGCATCAACTTGGAAGTTATCAATTTTTTGATAGTCTTTATAAGATAAGAATCTAGTTAAAGCATTTTCGGATTTATCTATAACTATAGCAGAAAGCCAATACTTATCTGTAAATCCTATATAGCCACCTTTAGTATTAAATTCATAAGTTTGTTTTTTTACATCACCATATTTTATTCTTTCTAAAGATTTATTAACATAACCTACCAACCCTTCATGAGAAATAAACATATCCTGAACATCAGGATATCCATGTCTAACTATTAAAGAAAAAGGATTAATTGTAACTTCTTTTCCAGAATTATTAACCACAATATCTTTAATTGTAATCATGTAAGAATCATCTATAGAAATATTTTTCTTAAAAGTAAACCCTTGTGAATTTTTCCAAAACAAATTAACTTCTGATTTTGGTGTAAGAATGGTAGAGCTATTTTTTTCTAAAAGCCAAACAGAACTAGAATCAGGTAAGATTATACCAGATGCAGATAACCAGCCACTTTCAAAAAAGTAAGCATCCTCTGTACCTTTTTTACTAAAAATATGAATATTTTGAGAATTTTTATCTAAAGTTTCTTTATAATGCAACAAAGATATATCATCTATTCTTCCAGCCTGTAATGACAAAGTTCCTGAAATTGAAGAATTGGATATATTTATACGAGGAGAATTATAAGAACTACTAATTGCTAAAATTTCAGATGAATCTTTAGATAAACTCGATTTAGAGTTTACTTCTGATGTATACGAATTGGCTTTTGAAGCAATTTCTGCTTCTCTTATATCTTTTAAAAAGAAATAATCCCAAGAAATAACTATCAAAAAAGCTAAAATAGCTACAATAATAAATTTTTTATTAAAAATTTCACTCATAAATGACCTCTTATTATTATAAATAAATTATCATCCAATTTATTTCATGGTTTTATTATTCTTAGGCAAAGGAACAGGATCATACCCACACCCTCCCCAAGGATTACATTTTAAAATTCTCTTAGTTACCAAGTAAGTAGCAAAAATAAAATTATATGTTTTATAACTTTGTAAAGCATAAGCAGAACAACTAGGCGTATATCTACAAGATCTAGGAAAAAACGGCGAAATTACATACTGATAAAATTTTATAAAAAAAATCGCTACGTAAAAAAAGATTCTCAATAAAATTGAAATCAAGCTAAGAAGTAATTTTTTGAACAGCATTAGCAAATAAATCCTTCACTTTATCAAACTTGTAATTACAAATAGATGACCTTGCAATTATACAAACAGAAAAACCATTGGCATCAAGTTCATTTAAAACACCTATGGATATATTTTTCAGCCATCTCTTTACTTTATTTCTAGTAACTGATTTTCCAACTTTAGAGCTTACAATAAAACCAACCTGAAAAAAATCTAACTGCTCTTCTTTAAGAAAAAGTATTATAAACGGTTTATATACTAGTTTATTAGCTTTTTTTTTAATGTAAGAAAATTGTTTAGATTTAGTTATTAACTTTACTTTTGTGTTACGCACTTAATTTGTAACGACCCTTTGCTCTTCTAGCCGCTAATATTTTTCTACCACCCTTAGTAGACATTCTTAACCTAAATCCGTGCCTTCTTTTTCTAACCAATTTACTAGGTTGATAAGTTCTTTTCAAGGTTTTTCTCCTTAGTAATTCTTAATAATTTGATAAATAGCACAATATAATGCATCATAATACCTTATACCAATTTATATTCTTAGTCAACTACAATATTTTCGTTATTGATAATAAATATGCACTTTGTAAGTAGAACTTTTTTTATTAAGATTACCATTAAATTTAATACTATATTGATATTTAAACTTACCCATAAGAATCTTGAATTTTTCAAGCTTTTCCCACAGATAATACTGTTCTTCCAAATATAAATTAGATGGAACCTCTACAATAATTAGTAAATTTACTTTTTTTTTAAATGGAAAAGATTTTCTAATTATTTTCCCAGAAATATCTTCTTCACTTGTAAAATCTGTAATTGTAAAAAAATAATTATATATGACTCTATTTTCACCAATAAATATTTTATCTCTATAAAATGACGCCTCCGCTCTATATGATAAAAATACAAAAATAAAACAAAAGAATATCGTTAAAATAAGTTTTTTCATTCTCTACAATTGTTAGATAGTTAAAATTGAACTTGATTTTTTTTAATTATACAATAATATTTATTATGTTGTATAATAATATATTATACAACATAATAATAGTTATTAGTACATTGATAAATAGGTACCCGTAGCTCAACTGGATAGAGTATCTGACTACGAATCAGAAGGTTAGGAGTTCAAGTCTTCTCGGGTACGCCAACAAAAAATAAAGGTTTTCCTTGTGAGCTTTTTAAAAGAAATACTTTTTAATTTTAAATTGAAAGATCTATTACAACAATTTTTTCTTAATAAATATCAATTTAATTACTTTGCCACTGGACATAGTACTTCCTACAAAAACTCTGATTTCTTAGTATTAAAAAGAGAATCTAATAGAGAAACCTCAGGAAGCAGAAGAAACAGATCTAAATCCAGAGACTCTTCTTACAATGTAGATTCCAAAAAATCAATAGAAAAATCACCAACTAGAGCCTCAACTAATGTTGAAACAAATAGGAGGGTTAGATCTGCAAAACCTAGCAATTATGAAAAAAACTTAAGAAAAACTGTGGAATTAAAACCGTCTGATAACTTAGCAAAAGATTATGATAGTAAGGTTAGACGTGATAAATATTCCTTAGCTAATGAGGTAAAATATGCACAAAACAATAGATTAAAAGGCAACAGTTCTCATTCAATGAGAGATATTATAGCAAGAAACAGGGAAAATAGATCTGCTCAAGTAAATAGAATAAAAGGAATGGATGAAGAGCAAATAATAGATTACTTAGATGCAACAAGCTCTCAAGTAGAAGGTAGAGGGATTATCAACTCTCAGTTAAAAATTGCTGGTTTATTAATATTTGTTTTAATTGTAATACTATTCTTAATTGGTACTTTCTTAAATAAAAATAACCCTCTTATTCCATTGGTTCATTCTATTAGTAGACCTCTAACAATACAATTTTTAGATAATAAAGATATAAAAATATTGGAAGTTAAAAGAAACAATAGAAATCTAACTTCTGATTCTAATATATCTAAAAACTTAGAAAATTCTTTTATTGCTCTACATGCTCTGAATGAACTTATATATCAAAAATCTAAACAAACAGCCGAAGAAGAAAGGATTCCTGTTGAAAATGTAAAAATAGATCAAGATTATATAAATTTCTTAATCTATGACTATAAAAACTATATTAATTCTCCTAGGGAAACTTTAGTTAGAGCAAATAGAGGTTTTACCTCAAAAGTATTTGATTCACTTATGATTATTCCAAATAAACTTCTTAATTATGTTAATAATTTATTGGTTGAGGACGAAAATGAAATGCAAATAGGTTTTGAATTAATAAATGAATTTGGTCTAAAAGATCAGCCCCTAACTCCAGATAATAAAGTTGATACTTATTATATGGAAGAAATTGTTGGTAATAATGGAGTTAACACAAATGAATTTTATGTAATTAATAATTGCGTAATTTTCAAATCTGAAGAAGATCTTAGCAATCCTAATTGTAAATATTCATCTATAAATATTATAATGAATAAATTATATACTCCAGATAACAGTGGTTTCTTTAGTTATTATTTAAACCCTATTAAAAACTATCTTCTTATAGATTGGCTAAGAGAAAAAGTTACTTTAGATAAATTCTTATTATTATTCCTTAATATGACATATTTTGGTAACTATCAAATAGGCTTAAAAGCCTCTTTTACGCAATATTTTGAAAAGTTATCTCCAGATACAATGGACGTTCCTCATTCATTGTACATGATAAAACATCTGTATGATAATAATAAAAAGTATTATCCAGATTATGATATAAATATAGAAAATATTTTAGATATGATGATTATAAATGATCATGTTCCTCAAGAAATAAAATATCCAATATTAAAAAGAATTGAAGAAATAAGCAAAACAAGAAAATTACCTAGAACATCTTTTGCAATATATTTGGATCAACTGTTTTCTGCTGGATATTCTTATTTCCCTGATTTTTATGATATTAATGTAAAAACTACTTTTTCTAATGGTTTCCAAAATTCATTAGCATCTATGATTATATCTAAGCTAAAATCTGGAAATATTCCAACAGGTTCTGCTATTATTATAGAAGATAATAAAATTATATCAGGACTTACAATTAGTTTAATTGATGGTAAATCTCATTATCAAAATATGTATCCCGAAACTTATGTTTATAATTCTATTAAACCTTTTATGTATTTAGCTTTATTAGAAAATAAAAAAGATATCCCATCTCAATTATTAAAATCTAATTATCAAAATTTGATATTTTCTAATAAAAGGATAGAACAAGAAGAAAAACCTTTTATTAATCCAAACTTAACTTTATATAATGAACAAGAAAAAATTTCTATTAAAGATTTAGAATTTATAGATGAGAAAAACTTAAATACAATTCCTAATGGTATTAGAAAAAGTCTTGCTGAAAGATTAACTTACCTAGAGAATGAATTTTTAAGTTCCGTTAGTTTAGACGATTATAAATCTGTTTTAGAAAAAATAAAAATATCTACTAAAAATTCCGATCTATCTATTAGTAACTTATTAAATGGTAATGTTAGGATTGATCTTTATGATTTAGTTAGATCATATACTGTTTTTACGAAAAATTCTTCTATTATGGAATCTAAAATAATTGATACTATTAACAATAATACACTAAAAGAATACGAAGCACAAAAATTATTATCCCTAAGAAAAACATACACTGATATGCTTAAAGATATATATTTTAATACTATAATTACTAAGGATGGTTCTGAATATTTTGTTATGCTTGATTTCCAAACAGCTATAGTTTTTAACGATAGGTACACTATTGCTTTATGGTTAGGAGATTTAAGTGGTAATAAAGAGTTCAAAGATACTACAGAAAGCCTTGAATCTCTAATAAAAGATGTATTAAATTTATTAAGTTAAAAATATAAGGTATTTATGAGTACTGATACAAAAAATAATTTGTCTGCAGTTTTAATTTTGGGGATAATTTTTAAACAATTTCCCCTAAAAGTAATACAGCCTTTTTTAGAAAAATCTATAAAAATTATTCAAGATAAACATCCGAGTATCTTTAATAGATTATCAGAAGAAGAAATAGATTTTGTTATAGATGCTATAGATTTACCTTTTATGTTTTATCTTAAAATATCAAAATCATCCCCAATACTAAAAGCCATAAAAAAAACAGAAAAACCTTATCCTTCTGCTACAATAAAAGGTACTTTAATTAATTTATTGAGGCTATTTGAAGGAAAAGTTGATGGTGATGCTATGTTTTTTTCAAAAGAATTAACAATAGAAGGATCAACCGCGACTACTGTAGCTTTAAGAAATGCTATAGATGGAGAAGATATGTCTATACTAAATGATTTATCTGAAATATTTTATCCTTTTGAAGAGTTAGCTAAGCAGGCAGGACTTATTTCTGTAAAAAACTATGTTTCAATTCAAGATGGTATAAATAAAATCTCTTCTTCTATTTTAGATCATACTCAAAAAGAAGTTACTTCTTTAAAAAATAGAATTTATGACTTAGAGGAAGAGCTAGATAATATTAATTTATCTATCAATAAGCTAAAAAAAGAAGTAATCAGGAAAAAATCTGATTACAATAACACACAAAAAAAGTCTCAACAAATTATAACTTAAAAAATAAACACAATGAAAAAATTAGAAATTGTTTGCCCAGCAGGAACTCCTTCTGCACTAAAGGTAGCTGTTGACGCTGGAGCTGATACTGTGTATTGTGGTTTTAGAAACGAAACAAACGCTAGAAATTTTCCTGGACTTAACTTCTCTAAAGAAGAATTAAAAGAAGGTATTAGGTACGCTGAATCTAAAGGTTCAAAAGTTTTAGTGGCTATAAATACCTATCCTACAGCTGGAAAAATGGACTTATGGCATAAATCCATAGACGACGCAGCTGAATGTGGTGCCTATGCTGTTATTTTAGCTGATATTGGTTTATTAGAATACGCTCATAAAAATCAACCAAATATTAGAAGGCATTTATCTGTACAAGCTACAGCTTCTTCTGTTGATGCCATAAATTATTTTATAAAAACTTATAATGTAAGTAGAGTTGTTCTACCGAGAGTTTTAACTTTAAGGCAAATTAAACAATTTCAAGAAAAAACACATGCAGAAATAGAAGTATTTGTGTATGGAGGATTATGTGTTATGGCTGAAGGTAAATGTTCTTTATCATCTTATATAACAGGAAGATCTCCTAATAAAAATGGTGTATGTTCTCCTGCTGAATTTGTGGAATATGAAGATAGAGGTAATTATTTAGTTAGTAAACTAAATAATTCTGTAATTAATTCCTTTAAAAAAGAAGAATCTCCAGGATATCCAACAATATGCAAAGGCAGATTTAATGCTGAAAATGAAGCTTCTTATTGGTTTGATGAACCAAGTTCTTTAAGTATTGTAGATATGTTACCAGAGCTTTTAGATGCTGGAGTGTGTGCCTTAAAAATAGAAGGAAGACAAAGAGGTAAAGCATATGTAGAAGCTGTTGTAAAACAGTTTAGAACTGCTGTTGATCTTGTTAATCAAGGAAAAAACTATGATGCTTCATCATTATCTTCATTTTCAGAAGGAAATAAAAATACAACAGGTGCTTACATAAGAAAGTGGTTATAAAATGAATAATTCTTATAAATTGACACTAGGACCTTGCTTATTTAACTGGAAAGTGAACACTTGGCAAGATTTTTATTATAAAATAGCTGATAATTCTCCTATAGATGAAGTATATTTAGGAGAAGTTGTTTGCTATAAAAGGTATCCATTTTTTGAAGTAGCTTTTGATAATGTTGTTAAAAGATTAATTGCTGGAGGTAAAAAAGTTCACTTCTCTAGTTTTTCTTTAATTTTAAGTGATTTAGAAATGAATACTTGTAAAAAACTAATCACAAAAGCACAAAATAATACTTTAATAGAAGTAAATGATGTTGGTTTATTAGGATTACTAAAAGATAAGCCTTATATTGTCGGCCCAACTGTAAATGTTTATAATGAAGGTACATTAAGGGTTTTAGAAAATCAAGGAGCAAAAAGATTTTGTTTCCCTTATGAGATAGATAAAGAATCTTTGAAAATTATTGCCAAATCAACAAAACCTGAAACTGAAAAAGAAATCTTTATTTTTGGTCGTATGCCCCTGGCTATTGCAGCTAGATGTTATCACTCTAGAATTCATCATACCACTAAAGATGATTGTAAATATGTTTGTGAAAAAGACTATAATGGGAAAACTATCTCAACTTTGGTTGATGAAAATTTTTTAACTATAAACGGAACACAAACTATGTCTTATGCTTATAATAATTTAGTTAATGAAATACCTAATCTACTTAATATGGGAATTAATATCTTCAGAATATCTCCACATCATATGGATATGATAAAAATCATAGATTTATTTAAAAATGTTTTAGATAAAAAAATAGATTCTAAAGAAGCATTTTCTCAAATGTCTAACCTGCTTCCTGAAAAAGAACCGTTTTCTAATGGCTTTTTCCACGGTAAAGAAGGGAGGAATTACGAGAAATTTGAATAAAAAATTTGTTTACACATATTAATTAAAAATGATAATTAATACAGAGATGAATATGCTCATTTTATATTATAAAAATATTATAGCTTCTATTTTTTCAATAAAATATTATTCTGTTATAAAGCTAATTTTTGGTGAAGTATTTATTAGATAAAATAGCATCATAATATGATAGAATCAGTAATTAAAAGTCTTTAAATATGTTTTGTAATTATTTTTTAACAAGATTTTTATAAATAATCTAAATAAAATTAGAAATTAAGTAACTAAAATACTTCATAAATTATTACTTTTTCGGCACTTTTAGTTGTTAGTTTTATAGTAACTAAATATTATATTACTAAAAAATTGAGTTTGTTTTTTTATAATTTATTTAGTTATAATTATGAGACAGAAATATTATAAATGAATTTACTAAATATACTTCTAAATATAAAAATATTAGGCTATAATAGGTTTGTAATTCAAGTTGGTATTTTATGAATTAAATGATATGATATGATTTAATATATTTGAATGATCTAAACAAAAAAAATTATAGTCTAAAATTTAAAGTACTTGTTGTTGCATAACAAAAAAGGATTGTTGGCCGAGTGGCTGAAGGCGCACGATTGGAAATCGTGTATAGGGCAAAACCTATCGGGGGTTCGAATCCCCCACAGTCCGCCAGTGTTTAAAAATCATAAAAATTTCTTAGTTTTTTCAATTTTTCAAAAAAGGTGTATATCATTTGTCATTTACTGATAATTTTTTAGTAAAAAAATACAATTTATTTTATAAAAAAAAAGATAATATTATAAATAAGTACAATATGGCAATTATTTCAAACAATAAAAATCATAATATTCATTCTAAAAACATTGTAATATTTAGTTTTATAAAATAGATTAATCTTTTTTATCTGATTAATTAATTTAAAAATAATTATAAATGACAAAGTATAAAAAAGAAGTTAAGGAACATATATTGAATCTAAAAAAATTGAGAAAAAGATCTTGTACTTTCTCTATACAACAAATTGTGAGAATAGAAAAAAATACTTTTATTGATTAAATTATAATTATTATAATATAATTGTAACTTATTAACTTTATTGATAAATAAGAACATTAATTTCTATAAAAAATATTACTTGTGAAAAAATAAGGACCTTCAATATATACAACTTTAAGATGTTTAAATGTAGTTTACTAAAAAAGATATAAGCAACAAATTATAATAATAAAAATAGAAAATAAATTCTACATAATTGATTAAAAAACAAAGTTTCCCTACTATATTCATATATTAAGTCTAATTATAACAATTATTAACAAAAATAATTGTTTAAAAATACTTGCATGTATAAATATTAATTGTTATACTAAAATTGTCTTGATTATAAATTAATAATAACAACTCAAGATGGTAAAAAATTTGATATATATACTTTCTAGTCTATTTTAGATTGAAACCACAACCTAAAATAGACTTTTTTTTGATTATTATTTAAAAAAGTTGATTGCCAATTTTTATATTTTTTGTTTTTATATAAAGACATATCATTTTTTCTCTTTTTGTTTTTACTTTAAATAATAAATATAAAGAATAAAATAATTAAAAATCTATTTTATTTCTATTATAAGACTGTTTATTTTTACTTAAAATATTTATTACAAAAACCTCTTTATATTTCTATAAAAAAAATTAAAAAAAGAAAGTACTATTTTTATAAAAAAAAACCCCTTTATATTTCTATAAAGAGGTAAAAAGGAGGCAATAAAACTTATATGTCTGTTCTAACTTAAACTTTCTAATTAAAAAATTATTTCTGAATATTACTATCTTCAATAATTAAAGTGTAAACATCATAGTTTAAATATGTTTTATATTTTAAATGAGATATCATGAGATAAGAATTTTTAATAAATTACATCTCTATCTTGTAGGTTTGGCAACGACCTTCTCTTCCACGCCTTAAGACGTAGTACCATCGGCGCTAAAGGGTTTCACTGTTGAGTTCGGGATGGGATCAGGTGTTTCACCTTCGCTATAATTACCAAACCAACAAGATAGAGCGTTAATTATAAAATAAGAAAGAGAGAATAAATATTTACTCTACAGATGTTATAGAGTCATTATAGTGTTATTTTTCGCATATTTTTTTCAAAATAAGAATTTTTATATCATTTTTTTAAAACTTATTATGTAAGCTATTAAAAACGGTTTATTTTTTTATAAAGTTAAATTTTTATAATACAAAAAAATATATCCTTAACAATAAAAACATCGTTTTAATTTATAAGTTTAATAATTATATTAAATATACTCATAACAATAATTATCACCGAGCATGTGAAGAATACTCAAGTCTATCGAGCAATTAGTATTGGTTAGCTTCACCCATTACTGGGCTTCCACATCCAACCTATCAACGTTGTAGTCTACAACGGCTCTAATGGGGATATCTAATCTTGAGGCAAGTTTCCTGCTTAGATGCTTTCAGCAGTTATCTTTTCCGCACTTAGCTACCCTGCTATGCCACTGGCGTGACAACAGGTACACCAGAGGTGCGTCCATCCCGGTCCTCTCGTACTAAGGACAGATCCTCTCAAATATCCTACGCCCACGGCAGATAGGGACCGAACTGTCTCACGACGTTCTAAACCCAACTCACGTACCACTTTAATTGGCGAACAGCCAAACCCTTGGGACCTGCTCCAGCCCCAGGATGTGATGAGTCGACATCGAGGTGCCAAACACCGCCGTCGCTTTGAACGCTTGGGCGGTATCAGCCTGTTATCCCCGGCGTACCTTTTATCCGTTGAGCGATGGCCCTTCCATTCGGGACCACCGGATCACTATGACCGACTTTCGTCTCTGCTCTATCTGTCGATATCGCAGTCAGGCAGGCTTTTGCCATTACACTCGTCGACTGATTTCCGTCCAGTCTGAGCCTACCTTTGCACACCTCCGTTACTCTTTGGGAGGCGACCGCCCCAGTCAAACTACCCACCATACACGGTCCCGGACAAGGTTTTCTTGCCTCGGTTAGATATAACAAAACACAAGGGTGGTATTTCAAGGATGACTCCATTAATACTAGCGCACTAACTTCATAGTCTCCCACCTATCCTACACATATGTTTTATCATACCAATGTAAAGCTATAGTAAAGGTGCACGGGGTCTTTCCGTCTAACCGCGGGTACTCCGCATCTTCACGGAGAGTTCAATTTCACTGAGTTGATGCTGGAGACAGTGTGGAAGTCGTTACGCCATTCGTGCAGGTCGGAACTTACCCGACAAGGAATTTCGCTACCTTAGGACCGTTATAGTTACGGCCGCCGTTTACTGGGGCTTCAGCTCAAAGCTCTCACATCTCACCTTAACCTTCCAGCACCGGGCAGGCGTCAGACCCTATACTTCCTCTTACGAGTTCGCAGAGTCCTGTGTTTTTAATAAACAGTCGCTACCACCTATTCTGTGCCCCCAACTAAAAGTTGCCTTCAAATTGGGACTCCTTATCCCTAAGTTACGGAGTCAATTTGCCGAGTTCCTTCAGCATCATTCTCTCAAGCGCCTTAGTATATTCTACCCGTCTACCTGTGTCGGTTTGCGGTACGGTCTTGTCTCTGGGGCTCTTTCCTGGAACACTATTAGCTGCAAATATCAATCCGTTAAGATCTTACAACCTCTAATATTCGTCACCTCCAGAAGGTTCAGGAATTTTAACCTGATTCCCATCGGCTACGCACTTCTGCCTCACCTTAGGGGCCGACTAACCCTACGCGGATTAACCTTGCGTAGGAAACCTTAGACTTACGGCGAAAGAGTTTCTCACTCTTTTTATCGTTACTCATGTCAGCATCCTCACTTCCAATACCTCCACAAAACTTTACAATTCTGCTTCATCGGCCTATGGAACGCTCCGCTACCACTACATAGAAATCTATGTAATCCCAAGCTTCGGTATATGGTTTTAGCCCCGTTACATCTTAGACGCAGGAAAACTTAACTAGACCAGTGAGCTATTACGCTTTCTTTAAAGGATGGCTGCTTCTAAGCCAACCTCCTGGCTGTCTTGGTCTTCCCACCTTCTTTCACACTTAACCATAATTTAGGGACCTTAGCTGTGGGTCTGGGCTCTTTCCCTCTTGTCCATGGACCTTAGCACCCATGGACTGTCTGCCATATATTACTCTTGGGTATTCGGAGTTTGATTAGGTTTGGTAAGTTGGTGTACCCCCTAGCCTATTCAGTGCTCTACCCCCCAAGGTATTCGTATGACGCACTACCTCAATAGTTTTCGCGGAGAACCAGCTATCTCCCGGCTTGATTGGCCTTTCACCCCTAACCACAAGTCATCCCCTGCTTTTGCAACAGAAGTGGGTTCGGTCCTCCAGTAAGTGTTACCTTACCTTCAACCTGCTCATGGCTAGATCGCACGGGTTTCGGGTTTAATACTGCAAACTATTCGCTCTTTTAAAACTCGCTTTCGCTACGCCTACACCTATCGGCTTAAGCTCGCTTGCAACATTAACTCGCTGACTCATTATGCAAAAGGTACGCCATCACATGATATACATGCTCTGACTGCTTGTAGGCACCAGGTTTCAGGTCTATTTCACTCCCCTCTCGGGGTTCTTTTCACCTTTCCCTCACGGTACTTGTTCACTATCGGTCACAAAGTAGTATTTAGCCTTGGAGGATGGTCCCCCCTTCTTCAAACAGGATTTCTCGTGTCCCGCCTTACTCTTATCTTACATAATTTTCTACGTATACGAGGCTTTCACTCTCTATAGCCAGCCTTCCCAAACTGTTCTACTTCTTATTATGTAAGAATTTGGCTCTTCCCAGTTCGCTCGCCACTACTATGGGAATATCTTTTGATTTCTTTTCCTGTAGCTACTTAGATGTTTCAGTTCGCTACGTTTCGCTCTACATACCCTTACAAGTATATAGTATCTCTATTGAGATGGGTTACCCCATTCGGATATCTTAGGATCAACGCTCTTTATCAACTAACCTAAGCTTTTCGCAGATTAACACGTCCTTCTTCGCCTCTTTGTGCCAAGGCATCCGCCTAGTGCCCTTCCTTCCTTGAGTTTTACATGCTCGGTGATAATTATTGCTCCTACATGTCTCTATAAACACATCAAATCTATAACTTGTATTTTATAATATAACACAAACTATTCTCTAAAGTAATCATATCTGACACCAAAAAACAATCATTACACCAGAACTCTACAACATCCACTTTCAGTAAATATTGTTCTCTCTCTTTCTTTTTCCTAGATACACATACCTCACAGTACACATAAACCACTAACTACCAACTATCTTATTCTCTCAGCTAAAAATGACACTCTAAATCTTCCAATTTAAAACCTCTCTCTCAGCTACCAACATAATCTAACTCTTTCGGATGCCTTTGTCAATAACTTTTAATGCTTTTTTTTGTTTTTTATAAAAATCCTTTATTTAACTAGCTTACAAGGCCTATGTTTTATACATTATTTTTAAAAAATCATAGAAAAAATATATTAAACATGTTACATTACTAAGTAATCTAATTAATTAGTGGAGAAATTTTTTATGGTAGTTACCTCATCTCAGGTTTTAATTTTTATTTGTGTTCTATTTTTTATAGCCTTTAATTGGATAGCTATTTACCTGTATAAAGAAAATTATTCTTATAAAAAAATTCCTATTGATAATCCGGAATTAACTTGGCAGATTCTTTCCGATATTCCTAGATATAAAGATTGGTGGTCTAAATTTTTTACTATTGATCATATACAAAATCATGTAAAAGTAAAAGAAAAGAGAGATGGGTTTATTTTGAAGCTTCGTGTTGTTAATATTTCTAAGACTATTTCTGAAGAGAATTGGATATTCCTTAATATTACTAAAAATGAAAAAAACACACTTCTTATTAGGAAAGAAACAAAAACCACTTCTAATCTAAGGAATTTTGTGAATAAATATTATTTGAATACACTTGATATTAAATCTTTCATTATAGATTTAAAAAAAGAACAAGAATCATATGAAGGGTAAATAATAAAAATAATTTTATGTTTATATTATCATCGGTAACATATATTGTAGGAATTTCTTTTTACTTTATTTTTATAGATGGTAACAGTAATTATAATAATTGTTTGCTTATAGCATCATTTTTTATGTTGCTATTTTTTTTGAAATATAAACCTAATTTTTCTAACTTAAAATCTTATTTTTGTTTTTTATTTTTTTTAGGTTTATGGATTTCTTTTATTTCTGTACATCTGAATACAATATATCTTATTGAAGAAAATCTTGATTTTGAAACTATATACGCTGAAATTGATAAAATAGATAAATCTAATTATAATAACAAACAATATTTGTATCTTAGCAATGTAGTTTTTACATCAAAGAATCATTTTTATTTAAATTCTGAAAATATAAGATTACGGTTAGTTTATAATAGGGAATCTAATCTTTTAGTTGGTGATATTATAAGAGCCACAATTGTTACATTCCCAACTTCTAAACCTGTAAGTCCTTTTGGGTATAATTTTCAAAAAAACAATATCTATAAAAAAATTAGCGCTAATGGTTATATTGTTGGATATGTAAAAGTAATAAAAGATCGAGATACTTTTAAAGAAGAATCTTTTTTTACTAAATTATCAGATTTTTTAGATTACATTAGAGAATCTTTTAAAGATAATATAAAAAAAGGAATAAAAGATCATGTATCTAAAGATACGGCATCTTTTTTGATTGCTATTACACTTGGTGAGTATTCGTTTTTACCTCAACATCATGTAGATTCTCTAAGAAATTCTTCTCTTGCACATTTAATTTCTATTTCGGGTTTTCATGTTAGCACCATTAGTATGTTTTTATTTTTTTTCATAAGATATGGTCTTTCATTTTTTACTAAAATATCTTTAAATTATGATACAAAAAGATTATCCGCCTTTATTACTATTTATTTTTTGCTTTTTTATATATTTATTATTGGGAATCATACACCAGCAATAAGAGCAACAATAATGAGTATTGCTTTTTTAATAACTCTTACAATTTATTTTAAAGCTATTTCTTTTAATAGTTTATTTTTAGCAGGAATTATTATTTTAACCATAGCTCCCTATTTAATATTTTCAGCTAGTTTTTTGCTATCTTATATTGCTACTTTCGCTTTAATTTATTTTTGCAATTTAAAATTTGTTAAGAATCTTGATTATCTTTCTAAAAAGAATCTATTTTATAGAATGACATTTCTTCTTTCTTTTTCAGTATTTTTGACTCTTTTTATAGAAATATCTATTTTCCCTCTTGTTGCTTATTATTTTGGAATGCTTCCACTGAATGGAGTATTTGCTAATACATTATCTTCTCCTGTTTTTTCTTTTATTGTTATGCCGTTTATGATTCTTTATTTTCTAACCCCTATTTTTATTGGAAAATATTTTTTAATTATTGCTGCTTTTGGTATGGATACAATTTTATGGATTGGAAAGTTTTTTTCTACTTTAAAGTTTTCTTTGATATATGTTGATTTTTTCTCAGGAGCTTTATTAATTACATTATTGTTCTTATACATGCTTGCACTTTTTATAAAAAATAAGTATTCATTTTTAATCATAGGATTCTTTGTATTTTTTTCTGGATTTTATTTTATAAGTCCTTCTCCAGATATTATTATAGATTCTACAGGAAAGACATTAGCTATCCGCGATGGAAAGAAATACTTTTTTTCTGCAACTTCTGATAAATTTGTAAAATCTTTATGGTTTAAAAATCCTAATCTAAATTATAACAATCCTATTTATAAAATAGAAGATTCTATCTGTGAAGATTATCATTGTGCACTATTTATAAAAGAAAAAATAGTTACAGTTTCAGAAAGTAATAAATATTACAAGGAAGACTGTGGAATTGCTGATATTATAATTATTACGAATAGAGAAAATAAGAAAATTTGTTCTTCTTCTATTGTAATAGATCAGATATTTTTAAAAAATAAAGGTTCTACAAAAATATATATTGATAAAAAAATAACCGTTTTTTCTGTAAATGATAATTATTTTTCCTATCTGATGAAATTTATCTTGCAATCTATATCACGATTTAATATACTGTTTAGTGGGTAGATGGCTGAGCGGTTGAAAGCACCGGTCTTGAAAACCGGCGAGGGTAACACCTTCGGGGGTTCGAATCCCTCTCTACCCGCCATTATTAATAAAAATCAATCATAAAAATTTCTTAGTTTTTTCAAATCTTCAGAAGAAGAGTATATCGTTTATAATTTATTGATAATTTTTTACTAAGAAAACACAATTTATTTTCTAAAAAAGAATATTATGATTACGGTATTGTAATTAATTCAAACAAAATAAATTTTAATATTTCATTATAACACTAATTATTAGTGCATATTTTAGACACATAAAATATAACATTACGAAATCTATTTATGATTCTATTAGAAAATAAAAAACACTTTATATTAAATATTAACAATACTTACTTATTTATTTTTTAAATAAACATACTCTATCCATTATTTATTCTTTATATTTAAAATCTTAATATTTCTATTCGTTATTATATTAAATACTCTATTTTTGTAAATCAAAAAGAAAGAAGTGGCAAACTTTTAAGATGACTTTTAATACTGCTGTTGTTTTATCAAATAATAATAAAGTATCACTAATAGATTTATATTAAATATTATTTATACTAAATTCTTGAAAAAAAGAGAATAGAATAATGTGTAAATTAATTTACATACATCAAATTGTTTTGTTAATCTTTTATCTGATAAAATCAAAAATCACAATAAACAAGATTATATAATAATGGATACTTAAGGTTCAGAAAGGTATGAAATTATAAAATCTTGTTATTAATTAAAGGGTAAAGTAATTTAAAAATTAAATAAAAGCATAAGCCATAACCAACAACACAACTACTGGTATTATGTATTTATTTAATATTATAAAATACTTAAACCAAAAACTATTTTCTTTTGTTATTTTTAGCTCATGTTTCACAATATTTCTTTTCATTACCATAGATACAAAAACCGCTGATAAAATACCACCAATAGGAATCATTATCTGTTCTGTTGTTGTATCTAATATATCAAATATTGATTTACCTGCATTAAAATCAAAAAGCATATAGATAACTAATGTCACTAAAACTAAAGATAAGATAGTATATTTTTGTACAGAAGTTTCTTTAAACTGTAAATATTCTTTAAAATATTTTTTAGATGGATTATATAATAAAATCCAAATAAGAATAATAATAGCTATTAATATGAGCACTGAAACCATATTTTTTTCATAAGGAGGAATATGACCTGATATAGATAAAGAAGCTAAACCACCAATAATCATTACTATAGAAGCTACAACAATTACAGCCTGATTTCTAGTTAATTTAAAATGATCAGTAAAAAAAGCTGTTGAAACTTCATATAAGCTAATTGCAGAAGTAAAAGCGGCTACAAAAACTAAAATAAAAAACAATGGAGCTATAAAAGAACCAAAAGGTATATCGGCAAAAATTTGAGGTAAAACAATAAATAATAGTTTTGGTCCCGAGCTTATATCTAAATCATAAGCAAATATGATATTAAATATTAATATGGAAGATACAATAGAAAAAGCCACGGCGGATACAATGGTTGTTTGCAATGCACTTTTAACCAAATTATCAGTTTTTGGCATATAACTACCATATAGGACCATAATTCCTAAACCAACACTCATTGAGAAAAATGCTTGAGATAAAATAACAATTAATGTTGTTTTGTTCAACAAAGAAAAATCTGGAATAAAGATATACTTCATAGATTGCATGGTATTAGGCAAAGTAAAGGAATAAACCATTAATCCAATCATAGCAACAGCAAACATAGGTAACAAAACTAGATTAAATTTTTCTATACCTTTTTGAACACCTCTTGCAACTGTAAAGGCTGTTGTTACCGTAAATATAAAAAGAAATATTAAAGGAATTATAGGATTTGATATAAAATTTTCAAAATACAAAGAAAAATCCGTTCCCTTTGATAATAAAGATCCAAAGCTAGTAATAAGATAATAAGATATCCACCCACCTATTAAATTATAAAAACAAACAATAGCGGTAGAAGTTAAAACTCCTAAAAAACCAACAAGCCACCACATGCTATTAGGTTTTAATTTATTAAAAGTTTTAACATTAGAAGCACCGCCAGCTCTACCAATAACAAATTCAGAAATTAAAAGCGGTAAACAAATCAATAATGTAACAAAAATATATCCTAACAAGAATAAAGCACCACCTTCTGTACCCATTTTATATGGAAACCTCCATATATTACCAATTCCTGCAGCTGATCCTATTGCTGCAAGAACTGCTCCTATATTAGTTTTAAATCTATTATTATCATTATTTGACATATCTACAATACTCCTTATATTATTTGATAAGTATTACTTTTATTGCCTAAATATTATTATTTCTATCTCTCTTTTTTGCTCATTGCAAAAATGTTTTTTATTTTATCTAATGCTCCTAGTTCAGAAATATTATCTTGTTTTTTATCAAAGAATTTTCTATTACCATCTATATCTTTTCTAAAATCTTTTTTATTTCCATTTAAAGAGTGATCATTAAACTTACGATTCCCGTTTCTATTTTGATATCCATTATTTTGGTTATTTTCATATCTACGATTTTGTCCATCTCTCTCTCCAAATCCAAAAGGCTTAAGTTTTCTTTCTTCAAATTTATAACCTTCATTTTCATGATTTTTGTTATCATTTCTTTTATTAGAATGCCAAGAATTGGCAGAATGTTTAGAATTAGCATTAAAACCTCCTCTATTATTAGAGCCATAAGTTTTACCAAAGCCACCTTGTTTTCTAGTATTAGAATTCCTTCTTTGCGTACTTGAAGAATTTTCTTTTTTGTAAGCTTCAGGGTCTAAAAATTTTAGTACAGCTCTCCATTTAACCTCATCAGAAGGTGCTATAAAACTAAAAGAAGCACCTTCTTTATCTCCTCTAGCTGTTCTACCTATTCTGTGTACATAGTCTTCTGGATTATCTGGTACATCGTAATTTACAACATAAGAAATATGATCAATATCCAATCCCCTTGAAGCAACATCAGTAGCCACCAAAATATTAAATCTTTTAGTTCTAAAATTCTTAAGAACAGTTGTTCTTTTCCCCTGTTTTAATCCACCATGAATTGCATCTACCTTATAACCTTCTTTTTTCAAGGTCATTTTCATAGCATCAGCACCTCTTTGAGTTCTAACAAAAATAATTGTCGTTCCCTCAAAAGTAGGCAATAATTTTAATAACTCACCAGATTTATCTTTAGTTTTTATAAGTTTTTGAGAAACTTTAGTTGCAACAGCATTCACTTCTCCAGCAGATATTCTTACTGGTTCTATTAAATAGTTATCTACCAATCTAACAATTTCTTTAGGTAGAGTTGCTGAAAATAATAAAGTCTGTTTTTTTTCTTCTGTATATTTAAAAATTTCATCTATCTGAATACCAAATCCCATATCTAGCATTCTATCGGTTTCATCTAAAACTACAAAAGATGTTTTAGATAGATTAACGCTACCTCTTTGTAAATGATCGTTAATTCTACCTGGTGTTCCAACTATTAATCTAGGTTTTTGCTTAAGTTGAAAAAATTGCTTTGCCATAGGGTCACCACCTATTAACAGTGCGGTTCTAATGTTTCTATTAGTTTTAAGCATTTGCATAGCAACAGTATTAACCTGAATTGCTAATTCTCTTGTTGGCGTTAAAATTAACGCTGTAGACATTGGATTTTTATCTAAAAAAGTCATCAAAGGAATTAAAAAAGCTCCTGTTTTACCTGTTCCTGTTTGAGCAGATCCTAAAACATCTTTTCCTTCTAAAACATGAGGTATTGCTTGTTCTTGAATTGGGGTTGGTTTTGTATAACCCATTAAGCTTAAAGAATCTTTCAGCCATTGAGGTATATTAAATTCCAAAAAATTTTCCATATATTCGTGCCTTAATTTAATAATTAATATTATCTTATTTGCTCGAAAGTTATTCGTAACTTATAATTGAATATTAGTAATAGCAAATAAGTAAAAACTGATTATACATGTTATATTATTTAAATACAACACTATAATTCTTGAAAAGATGTTTAAATACATATAATATATATATATTGGCGTCTAATAGATTTTTTAACAAGCATATGGAATACTATATCATGATAAGATTTTTAAGCTACACATTATCCTTAATGCTTTTTATTTTCATAAGTACGAATTTATCTGCCGAAGTTAATAACAAAAAAAAATGCGTTTGTAATAATGTACAATATATAAAAGATAAAAAATATAATTGTAGATTATCAGAAGATGGTAAAAAATGCTTTTGTAAACTAGCTAATAATCAAAAGGCTAATCCTTTAAAAACTAAAAAATCTCCTTTACCAGCTAAAAAAGTAGTAGCTTTACAAAATAAAACCCTAAATCCTTCTAAAAAAATTGAAGATTCAAAAAAAACTGAACCCTCTTTTAAATCTACTAATCCATCAATTATTGTAAATATATTTGAAGATGATCCAATTTTTCTAGCTTCTATAACTGGAATACTACAATCTGTAGATAAAAATATTAATTTAATTAATATTTCAACACCAAATGAAAATGATGATTTAGTTATCCAGTCATATAAATTACTAAAAGTAGCTAGATTTTGGAAAGAAAAATCTGTATTTGTTTCTGTTTCTAATAACAAGGAAATAGATCCAAGTATACTTGTTGTAAAATCTAAAAATAACCAATTCTTTGTAACTCAAAATTCTGGAGTTATAACATTTATTAAAGATACAATAGGAATATCTGAGGTTAGAATTGCTCAAAGAATTAATTTTAAATCAGAAATGGTTAATGGAAGAGATGTAGAATATATAATAGGAGCAAAGTTAGTAAATAATCCTAATAATTTTAATCATATTGGTGTGCCAATTAATACAAATCAGTTAAATACATTCAATTACACATCTTTACATTCTAATAGTAGTGATATTTATAGTTTTTTTGCCGTAGACGATATTTATAATGGAACTTTGTTTACATTTATACCCTCTAAAAACTTTCATAAATTTAACCCTAAAGATGATGATATATTTAGAATTACTTTATATGATAATAATGATATTATTTTTGAAAAAGAAGTTATGTATAAAAATCGTCCTAGCTATATAACAGCAAAGGATGAAACAATAATTTTAGATCATAAAAGCTCCATAGGAACATTTATAGCTATTAAAAACATCCAAAGTAATGCCATTAGAAAATTCAGTAATAATAATTCTAAAAATAAAATATCAATATCTTTAGTAAAAAGAGTTAAACCTGTTAATACTAAAAATATAGATCTAGCATTAAAGGAAGAAATAGAAAATAAAGAAAAATATACTCCTTTAAAACAAGATCAAACAAAAAATATTGACTCAATTTTATATGATGAAAATTTTGAAGAGAAAAAAAATGATAATGCCCTTTCAGTTAAATCTCAGAATGTTGTCACTACTAATACTACAATAGAAGATAAAACTATTCCGCTTGAAACTAAATCTTCTATTTTGAAAGAAGAAATATCTCCTTCTAACCAACTATCAAATTCAATGATAGATGATGATGATAATGAGATTCAAAGTTATTAAAATCACGAAGAGTGAGTATTGATTAGTAACATTTTATCAAAATATAAATCTAAGGTTAAAAATAAATAAAAACAAGAAATATAAAAACAACCCTAAAATTGAATTTATAAAAAATATTTTAGGTTCATTTTATGTGTAAATTACAAAAACGATTGATATAAAACTTATAAAACTGGATTAATAAAGTTAATGAAAATAAATTTATTAGGTAAATCTTATGAAGAAATAATCTCTGAAGTAAATAGCCTTGGAGAAAAACCCTTTAGAGCAAAACAACTTTGGCATTTTATGTATGCTAAAGGGGTTAAGAATTTTGATGAGATGTCTTCTTTATCTAAAGAATTAAGACTGAAACTAGATGAAAATTACACCCTAGCAAGACCCAAAATTGTTACAGAACAAAAATCCACTGATGGAACAATAAAATATCTTCTTAAACTTAATGATGGTAAAGAAATAGAGACTGTTTATATTCCAACAGCAGATAGAGGAACACTTTGTATTTCTTCTCAGGTTGGATGCAATATGGCATGTACTTTTTGCCACACTGGGACTCAAAGGATGGTAAGGAATCTAACCTCTTCTGAGATTGTGGCACAAGTTATATTAATAAAAGATATACTTAATGATTTTGGCATAAAACAATTAGAAGAAGATGATGAGAGTTTATATTCAGAAAATGAAATAAATCCTTCAAAAAGAGCTGTATCTAATGTAGTTTATATGGGCATGGGCGAACCTCTACAAAACTACAAAGAAGTCGTTAAATCTATCAAAGTTCTTAATCATCAAGAAGGTTTAGCAATCTCAAGAAGAAAAATAACAGTATCTACTTGTGGTATAATTCCAAAAATGGAACAATTATATAAAGATATTCCTGTGAATTTATCCATATCTTTGCATGCTCCTACAAACTCTTTAAGAGCAAACATTATGCCTATTAATAATCAATACCCAATTGAAGAATTAATAAGAGTTGCAAAAGATTACTATCAGAACTCAAATGCAAAGAGAATAACTTTTGTGTATTTGATGATAAAAGGAATTAATGATTCAAAAGAGCATTTATTAGAATTAGCAAAGATTGGTAATCAAGTTCCTTCTAAGTTCAATTTAATTCCTTTTCATCCTTGGGATGGTTGCAATTATGAAAGTAGCAATAAAGAAACTATCCAATATTTTTCTGATTATTTGCATAATCTAGGATTTACATCAACAGTAAGAGAAACAAGAGGAGATGATATTTTAGCTGCATGCGGACAACTAAAATCTAAAACTCTCAGAGAAAAAAATTTTGGGAAAAATAATTATCACCCACAATAATAGTTTTGCAATTATTTTGATTAAAAACAACTCAATAGATAGCTTATTTTTACTTTAATCCCATTGATATTTAAACAACACTACTGTGATAATATCTTTACATTTTATAAATTAATAGAATCTATAGCTTTAAATAAAATTCCTACAATAAAATCAACTTGTTTATATAAATGAAAATGATCTATAGTTCCTATTCATGATTTCCCTAAAACGCCAAATTCATTATAAGTGAAAAAATAATAAGATTTTGCCACTTTAACTAAATCTGATAATAAAAAAATATTCACATCTATAGAAAACATAAAATTGATTATAATCAAAACTTTTCTATACTTAACTCTCTCAGATTTTAATATAATTGCTATATTATCTATATCTCAGTGCCTATATATTTTTTTATAAACCTTACTAAGTCTTGTTTTATCTATTAGAAACATAAGCTGGAACTAAATAACTTTTTCTGCAATTAAAGAAATAGAACCCATATTGAAATTCAAACCTAATTGAAAATGATTGACTTTTTCTTCACACTTAAAGTTAACAATTTTAACATCCAATTCTTCATGTAGATTGGTTCCATTGATTGTTCACCGATCCATCCTCAAGCCATATTTTTCTATTGCTTTAATAACTACTCTTTTATTCTTGTATGATTTGCAAATCCTAAATAATTATTACAACATAAATTAATAACAGATTTTCTATTTACTATTTTTATAGAATCATTAGTATTTTGCAATACATTTATCTTTCTAAAAGACCTCTTTTTAATAATGTTAACTTTATCTAATTCACATTTTTAAATCCTTATTCTTCTATATCACTTTGAAATTTAATATTATCTAACATGATTTTTGTAATACTTTCTAAATCTACCTTTGGATCAAACCCCCACTCCTTTTTAGCTATAGTTACATCAAGTGAATTTGGCCAACTATCTGCAATCTTTTGCAAAGTAGGATTTATATCATAAGAAATTTCAAATTCTGGAATAAATTTTTTAATACTATTAGCAATATCAGTAGGACAAATACTCATAGCTGAAACATTAAAAGCATTACGATGTAAAAGATTAGCTGGATCAGCTTCTATTAGCTGAATAATAGAATCAACAGCATCACTCATATACATCATATCTAAATAAGTATTTTCTCTAAGAGGACAAATATATTTCCCATGTTCTATGGCTTTATAGTAAATATCAATTGCATAATCTGTAGTTCCACCAAATGGTTGAGTTAAATGAGAAATTAAACCAGGAAAACGCAACCCTCTTGTATCAACTTTAAATTTCTTAAAATAATAATCACATAATAATTCACCAGTTACTTTAGAAATACCATATATTGTATCTGGTCTTTGTATGGTATCTTGTGGAATATTTTCTATGGGTGTATAAAGACCAAAAGCAGCAATAGATGATGGAACAAAAACAGCTAAATTTTTTTCTCTAGCAACTTCCAACACATTATATAAACCATTAATATTAATATGCCATAATTTCTGTGGAAATTCTTCTCCTGTAACCGATAACAAAGAAAAAAGATGAATAATATGATTAATTTTGTATTTATCAACAATTTCTACTAGTTTTTTTACATCTAATATGTCTATTATTTCAAAAGCAAATCTATCAACAACCTCACTATCTTCTTTTTTTATAATATCAGATATAACAATACTATCTTCTCCATATTCTTCTGCCATTTTAATAGATAATTCCGTACCTATTTGCCCTAAAGCACCTGTAATTAAAAATTTTTTCATTTTTTACCTCTTACTCTTATAGAATTACACCTATTATTTTATTAATATAAAAATGATTTTAAAAAACACTTTTGATTTGCCACATAATATAATTTTATCTTAAACTTTCTATATTTATTCACTAAGCGTTTTTAGAAAAGTATTCTTGACGAATTTCATCTATTGACACTAAATTAGTTTTATCTTTTAGGTACCAAAAATCCCAACCATTAATAACCTTACCCGATACTTCTTTTGCTATTTTATGAATACTGCCTTGCAAACCATTTTGCAATTCAAGAGTACCATCCATTTTTAGTTTAGCTTGAATTTTTTTTGTTTTATCATAAAGTATTGTATTAATATCAATATATTCTTGCTCTATTAATACTGCTACAGATACTCTTCTATGAGTTTTTTCTTTAATTTGAATATGATTAGTATCTACAACCTCAATATTTTGAATTCTATCTTTAGATATATCTAAATATTCTTCTTCTTTATCTATTCCCACAAATTTTCTACCTAGTTTTTTACACATTACACCTGTTGTACCTGTTCCTAAGAATGGATCAAGTACAATTTCACCTTTTTTTGTAGAAGAGAGCAGAATTCTATTTAAAAGAGATAATGGTTTTTGTGTGGGATGAGCTGTTTTATTATCTTTTGATTTGATTCTTTCTTTTCCTGAACAAATTTGTAATTCCCATATACTTGTCATTTGCTTATCATCATTAAAAATTTTCATGGAATGATAGTGAAAGTGATATTTAGAATTTTTACTTTTAGAACACCATAACAAAGTTTCATGGGAATTAGTAAACCTTGTTCCTTTAAAATTAGGCATTGGATTAATTTTAGCCCAAATAATATCATTTAAAATCCAAAATCCTAAATCTTGTACAATTTTTCCTAACCTAAAAATATTGTGATAACTTCCTATAACCCAAAAAGTTCCATCATCTTTTAGAACTCTTTTTACTTCACTTAACCATTTAATTGAAAACTCATCATACTCTTTAAATGAAGAAAAAATATCCCATTCACTTTCACCTACTCCTTCTACCTTTCTTTGATTTGGTCTATACAGTTTTTTATCTAACTGCATATTATAAGGGGGATCAGCAAAAACGACATCTATACTATTATTCTCTAGTTTTTGCAATATACTTATGCTATCACCTTTATATAAACAAACATCTTTTTCTTGGTAAAAAATCATAAACTAAAACCAATTAAAAAATAGTCTATAAACAATATAGTTCCCATCTAAAAAAAGTTTATATTTTATATATTTATATATACTAATTTTTCCTTTATATTCTTTAATATTAATAAATTTAATATTTTCTCTCATCTTTACATATGTTTTTTTCTTATTATTTTTTATATTATAAAAAAAATCTATAAAAGTTTTTATTGTTTTTATCTCATAAATATCTTTATATATATAATATACATTATATTCTAATATCACTTCTCTTATAACTAACATTGCTTTTATTATATCATTGATTTTTTTTTCAGTGTAATCACTATTAATAATAGAGTTATGATTTTGATGATATAATAAAATATTTTTATCCAAAAAAGCTATACTTTCCGCTGGAATTGCTGATTTCCATAAAAATGGAACATCTTCATAATATATATTAGGATAGAAAAAGATATTTTTCTTAATTAAAAAATCTCTAGAATACAACTTATTAGAAGGCATAACTGAAGTAGATAAAATTTTCTTTTTATCTACTAGAGTTGAATAAACAACTCTTTCTTGTAATTTTTGCCTTTTAATAGAAGATCTGTTGCTATAAACTTTTGCATAATTAAAAATCAGAATATCAACCTTATTTTCCATCATTCTATTATAAACAGATGAAAAAGCATCTTTTGTTATTTCATCATCAGAATCTAAATAAAAAATATAATCCCCTTTAGCTATTTTTGTCCCATTATTTCTTGAGATAGATAGACCTTGATTTTCTTGAGAAATAATTTTAATTCTAGGGTCCAATCCTATATATTTACTAGCAATTTCAAAAGACTTATCCGTTGATCCATCATTTACAATAATAACCTCAAAATCTTTAAATGTTTGTTGCAAAACGGAATCTAAGCATCTTTCAATATATTTTTCGCTGTTATATAAAGGAATTACGCAACTAATCTTTATATTCATTCATAATCTCAATTCTTTTATCGTCTAGTAACCTTGATAATCTTTTAGGATCAAATTGCTTTGCACAATGTTCATTCCCTTCTAAAGCAAATTTTTCTAATATATTCTCATTTTCTATTAGATAATTCAATTTAGATATCATATCTTCAACTGTAACTTCTGATAACTCTAAAGCATAATCTCCACTAACCTCTCTTAATCCCCCTAACCCAGAGCTAAGAACAGCACACTTAGCCATATGTGCCTCTAAACAAACCAAGCCAAAAGGTTCTCTTCTTGTTGTAGGAACAACCGCAATTTTAGATTGCGTCATATTTTTGAAAACATCTCCAGGAAAAAGATTTTTAAAAATAATAATTCTATTTTCATCTATAAATTTTTTTATTTCTAAATTAGAAACTAATTTTTCCATAGTTCTAGAATACTTTCTTTTCTTAGAAAAAAACGCAGCAACAATAACGGCATTATAATTTGAATGTTTTTTTAGAACAGATGGAAGAGCTAGCATAAGCTCATTGATACCTTTATAATGAACTGGCTTACCAGCAAAAATAATTTGATTCCTCTTTTTAGGTTTGGTTTCCTGAAATTCTTTAATCTCTTCTGAGATATGACCATAAGTATTATAAATAGTAATTACCCTATCACTTATTTTAGGATAATTATTTTGTATTTGTTCTGTAACATATTCACTATTGCAATATATATTATGCAAATATTTTAAGTATCTATGATAATAATAACTTCTTACTAATGAAAATTTTTCCCTAAATCTATTAACACAATAATCTCCATGTTTTACGACAGATACTTTAATTTTTGGAAATTTTTTTGCAATTGCACTAGCTAACTTAATATCTTGATGTACTTCAACTACGGGAATTTTAATACCTTGATATATCATTTTTTGTATTTCTAATAATACAGCTCTAGTATAAGATTTAATTAAAGAATCTTCTTGGGAGAAAATCTTGTTATTAAAACCATTATTGGGCTTATCCGTGTAAGCAGAAAAAATACAAATATCTTTGCTAAATTGTGAATAAACAATATAAGGAAGCATGGCCAAAACAACTGGTTTAGGTTGACGCTCATCTAAAGGGTTATTGTACGGTAATATAACTAATATCATTATGACACATCTTTAAAAATGAAAAACAAAATTTATAATTTCTTGATTGGTAGAAACTTTGCATAAAGCTTTAATAATTAACCAAGAAACTATATTAATTATTAAAATAACACAAAAAATAAGAAAAAAATTTTGTAATTTATGTTCTATATTAACTAGATATTTTTTATAAATAAGAATTTCGCCAATATATTTTGTGCTTAACCAAACCAAAACACCTGAAAAAACAATTAAAAAAACTACTAACATTTAATTACAATCTCTGTTTACAAATTTTTTTATAGTAAAAAACTAAAAATTCCACTATCGTTAATAGTAGTATAATAACACAAAATTATGAAATTTTAATAAAAAAATGGAATATTTTTTAGTAACAACAAAAGAAGAATTATTTAGTCATCTACTTGAAATAAAAAACAGCAAATACATAGCTATTGATACTGAATTTGTAAGAAATGATCGTTATTACCCAAAATTATCATTAATACAAATCTGTTATAAGGAAAAGTTTGCAATAATTATAGATTGTTTATCAGAAAACATTAATTTATCTGATTTGATTGATACAATTTACAATCCTAATATCATAAAAGTATTTCATTCTCCTAGACAAGACTTAGAAATATTTTATTATGAAAAAGGTTGTCTACCTCAAAACATATTTGATACTCAAATGGCAGTACTATTAATTAATTTTGCTAAAGATTTAAGTTATGATAAAGTTGTAAAAATGCTATTAAATGTTGAATTAGATAAGAGCTCAAAAAATAGTAATTGGTTGAAAAGACCACTATCAAAAAAACAAATTTCTTATGCAGCTAATGATGTTTTGTATCTATATGAAGTATACGAATCTATTATGAATCTATTAGAAAAACATAATCGGACCCACTGGTTAGAAAATTTATTTTCACCTATGTTAGATGAAGAAATATATGAAAATAAAGTAAGTAGAGATATAAATAAGTTATCTAGTGATCTAACTATAACAAATCTTCCTTTAATTTATAATTTATTAGAATGGAGAGAAGAATTATCTAAAAAATTGAATTTACCAAGAAACGTAACCCTTAATTTAGATACTATAAAAAATATTTCAAAAACCACCATTGAAAATAAAGAACAACTTAAATCTATACTAGATGAGGGTATAGAAGAAATTTATGTGGATCAAATTTTTGAAATTATTACTAACAAAGAATCAATAGAGTTAATTTTAGATGAAAAAATTAACCTATCTAAACCTCAATCTGAAATATACAATATATTAAAAATATTTTTAAATAATATTTCTATTTCTAATAAAATTCATGAATCTGTAGTTGCTTCAAATGATGATTTAATTAATTTTTTAGTTAATCATGAAGATTCAAACATAAAATTTATGACTGGATGGCGATTTGATATTTTTGGAAAATTTGCATTAGGTTTTATTAAGGGTCAATATTCTTTAAAAATTAAAAATAACAAAATTGTAATAGAAAAAGATAATTAGTAATTTTAAAAAAATTCTTAAATAACAGTTAATGTTTTTTTGTAATTATAAATAATTTAGTTAGTTTAAAATTGGTAATTTTTCGTTTTTTATAACCAATATTATTGTTGTAATTAAAAATTGTCTTTTTAATTATAAGATATTTTATTTATAGGCATCTAAAAAAAGATTATATTTAGATATTTTTATACAAAATTACCCAATTCCCTACAATAAGATATTTCCAATTAATAGTTTATAAAACAAATTATTAAGCATGAAAGAATTATATTTATATACAATTAAATATTTTTATGGTTTTGGGCGTACTTTATTTAAAATATTTCTTTATTAAAAGATAACCCTATATTTTTAATTTTACTTATCTTATTTACCGTAAAAAACTGATAAAATTAACCTATTTAAGTTTTTATATTGTGTTAAAGATCTTTTTTAACTTACGTTATAGTTATAAAACGATTAATAATCTAACTTTAAAATCCTAACTGTAGATAAATTAAGTGTCTTTTTTTCTTTCATTGTAAAATTTTCTATTTCACATACAATTTTTTGCAAAGTGGCACAATTTCTTTGTGTTCTTTTTAAGATATAATCAATTACTTCTAAGCTAACGTTTAATTGTTTATCTGATAACATTTTAAAAAAAATACTTTTTAGAATAACATCATCAGGATTATTAATTTTAAAACTAATACAAGAAGATAACCTAGATAATAAATCAGGAAGTCTAATTCCCATATCTACTAAAGAGCACTTTGAAGTTAAAATTAGTTTTACTTTATAAGAAATAACCGCATTGTACAGGTTAAATAAATTTATCTCATCATCTAAAATTTTTTTATGGAGATCTTCTAATAAAATTACCTTATTTTCTGATACAATTTTTTCAATATCAGCTAAATTTTTAATATCATTTAAAGAAATTACAAAGCCTTTATTCTCTTTAACAAAAATTTGTGATATAAAAGATTTTCCAACTCCTTCAGCACCATAAATATAAATAACATTAGATAACCATTGTTGATTACCAAATAAAAAATCAACAACAGTTTTGTTAAAATCACCTATAATAACATCTGATTTGTTTAACGATGTTTTATTATCAAACTTAAAAAACAATTGAGAATTAGGCATCATTCATTACAAACATTTCGGATCTTTTGATAACTCTAAACTAGGAATATCAAATATAACACATTGCTTTTCCATTTCTTTTTTAAATTTTTCTACATTATCTTTTAGTTTTACATATACTACAATATAATCTGATCCTATAGTTTCTAGCGAAAAACTAGATACCTCATTTATCTTATCAAGTTGTTTTTCTATAAACACCCAACTTTCATAATCTTTAGATGCTACTCTTAATTTTTGCTCCGAAGAATTAGAAGAATAACTTGATAGTACTTCACTCTTTTTTTTCTCTTCAATTTCAGATGGAGCAATCATAGTTGCTCTTTGTATTGATTTAATTTCTTTAATTGTTTGTTTTTTATTAGTTGTTCCACTAATTATTTCCAAGGTATAAGTTCCATCTTTTTCTGCCTTTAGGTTTAACAAATAAATATCATCTAAATTAAGATTATTCTTAATATCGAATAATCTCTCTTTATCTTCTATTATATTTTTATTTTCATAATATATAAGGGTTGATAAAAATTCAATATTTTCTTCATATGATAATTGCATCCAATAATTAGACCAAATATTTTCTTCAACCAACTTTCCATTTTCATAATAATTAGGAATAATAATGTATCTTCCTAATGAAACCACTGTAAATGGAATTCTGTTAGCATCTAAGAAGTTTTTTATTTTACGTTCATCAAAAACGAAATTAGCATCAGCTGAATATTTTTTATTAGTAATATTTTCTTTCTTCAATGAGAATCTTTTCTCAAAAGAAAATGGTTTTGTCTCAACTAATAATTCTTGTATTTTTTCTAAAGAAGATTTAGAAACTATCTTAGAAATAACAAATATTAAAGATTCTTCACGACCTTTGTCTATTGCTTCTTGCTTAGCCTGTTCGGTATCTTTTTCTGATTCACCAACAATTCTCAAATTATCTTCAAATAAATTAGCATTAAGATTAATACTAAAAAATGTTGTCCCAAACAATAATGCTAAAAAATACTTTCTCATTTTATTCCAATTAAATATTTATACCACATAAGTTATCATAATCTTAAACTTAACTAAACAACATAACTTATATGTAGGCTTTTCAATTTTTTTTGACTATATCCAGTATTGCTAAAATAGATAAAAAGCAATCCTGCTCAATTATAACATAAAATCATGTTGAAATTAGAAACATTCTAATAATTTAAAGTCATTATAATAAATTTATATTCAGATTAACTATTTATAATTAAAAACAAAAATTATAAAAATAGTTCTCATATTTTATAAGAAATTATTTTTGCAGGATTCCCAAAATTAACATCATAATACTTACACTTTTGTCTCTTCAAACTTGCCTTTTTCATTTTGTTTATAAAAACTAATAATGTGACCACTTTCTTGCAACTCTTTCCATCTTGATCTATTATTTTTTACAGAAAATTCGTTTTTTAAATCAAAAATAATATATATCTTTTCAAATTTATCTAAATCATAATGTTTTGCTGATCCAAAAACAAATAAGAAATTTGCATTATTCTTAACATCAATAGATTCACTTTCATTATTAATATGAATAACCACTGGGTGGTCTTCTTCTCTATTATCACCTTCCAAACAATGAGGTAACCAAGAAGAAACACTCCACAGCTTAGCATTTAAAAAATCTGCCTCTTCTTTTGTAGCAACCAAAAGAGACGAATTTTTAGAATTTTGATAAGATTTTTCTAACAGTACAGCAATAACCTTTTGAATATCGTCTTGCCATACTCCATAAAAATTAACTTCCATAATTTATAAATAACTATTTTTCATAATTATCAGTAATCATTTTATCTAGCATTCTAATACCAAAAGCAACACAACCTTTTCTATCTATTTCTGTTTCTCCAACATTAGACGATACACCAGCAATATCTAAATGTGCCCAATTACAATCATTAACAAATTCTTTTAAAAACATTGCTGCGAAAATACTTCCAGCTCCTTTCATAGCTATTGAAATATTTTGTAAATCAGCAATTGGAGATTTTAAATATCTTGAATACTCTTCTCCCATTGGAAGTTGCCATACAAGTTCTCCTGTTTTATCTCCAGCATTTTTGATTTTATCAGCTAAATCTTGATTATTAGCAAATAAACCTGCCCTTTCTCCACCTAAAGCTACAATCATAGCTCCTGTTAGCGTTGCTAGGTTTATCATGAATTCTGGTTTATATTTATCTTGTGTGTACCATAAAATATCAGCTAATACCATTCTACCTTCAGCATCGGTATTTAATACTTCTATAGTTTTAGAAGATAAAGATTTAATAATATCACCAGGTTTAATAGCACTACCATTTACAGAATTTTCTACCAAACCAACAACACCAATAGCATTAACCTTTGCTTTTCTTAAAGCTAAAGTTTTCATTAATCCCACTACAACAGCAGATCCTGTCATATCTTTTTTCATATCCATCATACCGCCAGCAGGTTTTAAGCTATACCCACCAGTATCAAAAGTAACACCTTTTCCTACAAAAGCTAAAGGTTTTTCTTGAGATGAATTCCCATTGTGTTTAATAACAACTACATAAGGCTCTTTATCAGACCCCCAAGATACCGATAACAAAGCACCCATTCCAATTTTTTCTAATTCTTTTTTATCAAGAATTTCTACTTCTAAACCTAGATTTATTAGTTCTTGTATTTTTTCAACATATGTTTTTGGGTACAAAATATTCGCAGGCTCATTAATAAGATCTCTTGCTAAATTTACACCACTTGAAATAGCCTTTGATCTAGAAAAATCAGACCTAATATCTGATATAAATGTTATTTCTTTAATTTTATATTCTTTTTTATCATCTTCATTTGAAATATATTTGTCAAAAGAATAAGATTTTAATTTAATTCCTAAAATAATATTATCTATTGCCACTTTTGAATCAAAGCTAGATATAACTTGAATCTCAATTCTTTCTTCTTTTGATACAACAGAAGAAGTAAATCCACCACAATCCATAAAAGTTTTTTCATTTATTTTATCTTCTTTCCCAAGGCCAACTATAACCACTCTTTTATGGTTATTAAAACTTTTCATTTCTAATAATTCTTTCTTTTTAGCCTTAAAATCAAAGTCTGTTATAGGATAATCAGTAAGAGTATCTAACTTTTCATTTGAAACAAAAATAATCAATACAGATTTATCTGCAGATTTATCGGCAAAATTTACTACCATATGTAGATCTTCCTTGTAGAATAATGTTTATATTATGATATAATGTGATTATAAATTAATTTTGAGCAAAAGAAAAGTAAGGATTACATAATATGTTTTCAAATGAGAATATTAAAAAAATATTAAACTGCGTAAAAAACGCAGGAATAAAAGCTCAAAATCTCAGGGATCAAGGTCTTAAAATAGAAATAAAAAATGATGGTAGTAAGGTTACAAATGCTGATAAAGAATTAGATGTAATTCTTAGTGATTTCATAAAAAATGAATTAAATAGTAAAGATTTAATTATTTCGGAAGAAGATGTAGGTAATGGTAATTGTCCAGAAGCCACAAAAGAGCAATCTTATTGGTCAATAGATCCTATAGATAGTACACTTTCTTTTATTAAAGGATACCCTTATTGGACTTTAAACATTGCTTTTATTAACAATGGTTGCCCTTCTTTTGGTTTAATTCATTCTCCAGATTTAGAAACAACTTGGTATGGAATAGTTGGTGATAAAGCATACAAAAAAGTAGGTAATAATGAAGTACAAACAATATCGGTAAGAGAAACTCCTAGTAATGGTACAACATTAATATCTTCGGAATTACAAATAGTTACAAGACAATTAAAAGAAGAATTAGATGTTGCTATAGATATTAAAGTTCCTTCTTCGCTAAAATTTACATATATAGCAGAAGGAAAAGCTGATTACTACACAAGAGTAAGAAATAATGCTTGTGAATGGGATATTTCTGCTGGTCATGCTTTAATAGTTGCAGCTGGTGGCTCTTTAGAATTTATAAACCCTGAAGAAAACTTTCAATATGGCAAATATCCTTACAAAGCTCCAGCCCTTATAGCTAAAGGAAAACCAAGAACTAAATAAATGATATGGCGCAAATCTTAACAACAAATGAGAATAATATAAGTATTGTATCTCAAGAGTTAAAAAAAGGTAATTTAGCCTCTTTCCCTACTGATACAGTTTACGGATTAGGGGCGAGTGCTATTAAGGATAGTGCAATATTAAAATTGTTTTTTTACAAAAAAAGACCAAAAAATAACCCTTTAATGCTACATTTATATTGCAAGGAGCAAATAGAAGAATATTTATTGCTAAATGATACATATCACTTATTATTCAATAAATTCTCTAATGGAGGTCTAACTTTAATTTTAAATAAAAAACCTAATTCTAAAATTAGCCCTTTATGTTCAGCAGGATTAAATAATCTTTCTTTTAGAATCCCAAAAAATGAAACTTGCTTGGCACTACTAAAAAAAACAGAAATTCCATTAGTAGCAACAAGTGCTAATATAGCTAATCAAATAAGCCCTACTAAGGCAGAACATGTTTTAAATAATTTTAGAAATAAAGAACTACTAATTTTAGATGATAGAAAAACTTTACTAGGAATAGAATCAACAGTATTAGATATATCCAATGAAAATAATATATCTATACTAAGATATGGAGCTATAACAAAAGAAGAAATTGAAAAGCTAGGTGTGAAAGTAAATATAAATATATCAGCAAACTCTAGCAAAAATTATACTCCTACAACAAAAGTTATACTTAATAGTAATAATGTAAAAGAAGGTGAAGGGCTCTTAGCTTTTGGTAAGATTAATTTTAATATAACTAAAAATACTATTGTATTAAATCTATCTGAAAATGCTAATTTAGAAGAAGCATCAAAAAATCTTTTTGATATGTTAATAAAATTAGATAAAATGAATCTTAGTAAAATAAATATAATGACAATACCAAACACAGGTATTGGGATAACAATTAATCAAAGATTACTAAAATTACCACAAATGGTTTAATAGAAAATAAATGATAAAAGAAATTAAAAATTTACTACCCAAGGATCAAATCATTGATGGAAAGTCTGATAATGCACAATCATTTTTGCTTGAAAAAAGAGGTAATTTTCAATCTACCTGTGCAATGATAGTTCTACCTAAATCTACAGAAGAAGTGGTTAAAATTGTATCTTTTTGCTATAACAATAATATCTCAATAGTTCCGCAATCTGGCAATACAGGTCTTGTTGGTGGTGCTGTTGCTAAAACGAATCAAATTATATTATCATCAAGATTAATGAATTCTATAACTGAAGTAAATAAGAAAAATTTTTCTATCACAACAGAATCAGGTGTTATACTAAAAGATCTACAAAAAGAAGCTGATAAACATGGTCTTTATTTTCCACTAAGCCTTCCGTCTGAGAATAATTGTTTAATTGGAGGTAATCTAGCTAGCAATGCTGGTGGAATTTCTGTACTTAAATATGGTAATACACGAGATCTTACCTTAGGATTAGAAGTTGTTCTTCCTAATGGAAAAATTTATAAAGATTTAAACAAACTAAGAAAACGCAATATAGGCAGTGACCTTAAACATCTTTTTATAGGATCAGAAGGTATATTGGGTTTTATAACAAAAGCTTGTTTTAAATTATTTCCTAAACCTAACAAATTTGTAAATGTTTTAATTTCTTTAGATAAAATAGGAGATGCAGAAAAATATTTTCAAAAAATATATAGCAAATATTCGTCACTACTTTCTTCTTTTGAATTGTTTAACTTAAATGCTTTAAAATTAGTTAAAAAGTTTTATAAAATAAAATATCCTCATAATGTAAACTCACCTTGGTATATAATTATGTCTTTTGATGTAGTTGAAGAATCTCACAATATCAAAGAATTTATAGAAAATATTAACCAAGATAACGATTTTATCATAACAGAAGATGATAATATTTGGGATTGCCGATATTTAATTCCAGATTCTCAATCTATGTATGGACAAAGTTTAAAACATGATATTTCAACTCCTTTATCAGATACTATTCCTTTTATTAAAAAATCTTTATTAGATTTAGAAAAAAAATATCCTAATATGCTTATGCCTATTATTTTTGGGCATATGGGTGATGGGAATCTACACTTTAATATTTCAAAATTAGAAAATTCATCCTTTGATTTATTAGATTTAAAAAAAGAAATAAAAGATATTATAGTAAAAAATACTGTAGAATTAGATGGTAGTTTTAGTTCTGAGCACGGAGTTGGATTGATTCATAAAAATGAATTTAAAAGATTCTATTTTACTAATCAATATAATAATTTAAAATTAATAAAAAACCTTTGGGATGAAAAAAATATTTTTAACCCTAATAAAATATTAGATTAAACAAAACATGTCACAAAAAATATTTAAACATATTTCTATCTATTTTATAAAATCTCTTCTTTTATTTCATTTAGGAGTATCTTTTATTATATTTATTGGTGATTTTACAGAAAAAATAAGAGATATATCTAATATAGATCTTGCTAAACTTACTGTTTCATCACTAGCTATGATACCAAGCCTTATAACTCAAGTGTCTCCTTTTATTGTGTTATTAGCATCTTTTGCAACTATAAGAACTATGGTATTAAGAAAAGAAGTTGATATTTTTAAGTCTTTTGGTATATCAATATGGCAGTTTATTAGTCCTATTATTTTTGTATCTTTAGTTTGGTCTGTTATTGTTATAACTGTTATATCTCCTTTTGCTGTAGATATGTTGTTATTTAAAGAAAGAATAAATAAAAATATCAGTGAAATTTCCCAACAAGTTACCACTGCTACAGATAAATATATTTGGGTTATTGATAAGCATGGTAATAATAATAATATTATAGCAACCAAAAAACTTGTAACTCAAGGAGATAAAACAGATCTTTATTCTGTTGCTTTTTTAGAAATAAATAATAATAAATTTCAAAGTGCTGTGTTTGCAGAAAGAGCTTTAATGGAAAAATCAAAAATTACTTTTTTTAATTCTATTTCAAAAGATAAAGACAGTTTTTACCCTAATAACTATCCTGAATTATCTAAAGATTCATTCTTATCTTCTAAAAATTTAACAAGTTTAGCTAATAATCCCGAAATGATAAAAATATGGAATTTCCCAACAGTTATTGCAGGATTAAAAAGAATTAATTTTTCTTCACAATCATATGAAATATATTTTTATAATTTATTAAGTATCCCTTTATTATTTATAACTATGATTTTGTTAAGTACACGTTTTTCTCTTTATGATATTAGAGCTGGTAAAAATTTATTTGCTATGTTATCTTGCATAAGTATTGGATTTGTTATTTATTTTTTCATAAATTTTTCTAATGTTGCACTTATTACGTTTAATATTTCACCATTACTAGCGGTATTATCAGCAAAAATAATTGTTTTGCTAATTGCATTAAACTTATTGTTTATCAAAGAAGGATTGTAATGAGAAAGTATTTACTCACAATTCTATTATTTATAATATATAACACGGGTGTATTAAAATCAGAATCAAATTTTGAAATTGAAGATAACCAATTTAAAAAGAATATAAATTCCCTTTCTTTATCACAATATAACAAAGACAATATAGATTTTAGTGCTCAAAATATTAACTACAACTTAAAAAATGAAACTATTACAGCTACTGGAAATGTAACATTTGTATCAGAAGGTAATATAGTAACTACAGATACTCTATTTTATGATATAAAAAATGATATTCTTTATTTAAAAGGCAATATAGTTTTTATAAATGAATATAGTGATACTGTCTATTCTAACGAATCCACTTTTGATCCTAAATTAAATACCGCTTTAATAGAGCAATTTAATACTGTATTTTCGGATAACTCCACATTGAAAGCAGAAACTGGAAGTAAACTAAACAGAGATACATATAATCTTAAAAAAATGAATTTTACAGCCTGCAGAATAATAAGAGGGTGTAAACCAACATGGGAAATAAAATCAAAAAATGCTGTTTATAATCAAACAGAAAGCGAAATAGTTCTTTACAATGCTTGGTTTGAAACTAAAGGTATTCCTATATTATGGACACCTTATTTCTCTTTTTCCAATCTAAATTTTTCAAGAAAACCTGGATTTTTAACTCCATCGTTTGAAAATAATTCTCTTTATGGATTAACTTTTATTGTGCCAGTTTATCTCCCTCTTGGTGAGCACCAAGATATAGAACTTTTTTCTTATGCCTTTTTAGAATCAAACTATTTGTTTTTGATGAATTACAAAGGAATGGTTGAAAATGGTAGTTTTTCTTCTAGCTCTTCTTTTGTGAATAAGCAAAACGATAAAAGAGAAATAGATCAAAACTATAGATGGCACTTTTTCCTTGATATGAAAAAAGATCTAAATGATATTTGGAGAACTAGTCTTATCATAGAAGAAGTATCAGATATCTATTATCTTAGAAACTATAACTTAAATAAAAAAAATACCGCTGAGAGTTTTTATGTAGATAAACTAGAATTTGAAGGATTTTTTAATCAAAACTCTTATTTTGATACTTATATAGTGAACTTTAAAACAATAAATGCTAATTCTACAACTATTAGTGTTCCTAAAAGTAGTACAAACGATAGTATCCCTAACTTAAATAATAATTTAAACATTAATTATTCATATTTTTCTGATCATTCCTTCTTAGGAAGAATAAACTTATTCATGAATCTAGATAATCTATTTACTAACAACAATAATAATTTATCAAGATTTGTAACTAATATAAGTTATAAATATTACATCCCTACATTTTTTGGTAATTATAGTGTTGATGCTTTAGCACAAAATGTTTTTTATTCTGATTCATTATCAAAAGAAATAATTGTGGAAGATAACTCTATAACAAGTGTTGCAACAGCACTAACATACGAATATCCTTTGCTGTATGAAATAAATAATTTTGTTTATAGCCTATCTCCTGTTGTTCAATTATCTTATTCAAAAAATTTAGATAAAAATAATAATAAATTTCTAATAGATTCTTATAACATAAATATTAATTCTAGTAATTTATTTGAATTAGATCATTATCAGGGATTTGATAGATTTGAAGAAAGTAGAGATCTCAAGTATGCACTAAAGTTTAGTTTATTGAATGATACAAATCAAGGAAGTAGAATATTTATAGGACAAAGATTTAAAACAGAAGTCAAAGATAGTTTTTTTCAAAACATAAATGAAAGCTCTGCTTCAAATTATTTTATATCTGTGTATCTATACCCTATATCAAGTATTTATATAATGTATAACGGCATGATAGATAAAGATTTCAAAAAAGTAGATACTTCTCTATCTACAGGATATAGTAATAATATGTTTTCTATTAATACCACGTTTGATGAGTATAATAATTTAGATAAAACTTTATACAATTTAGACAGAATATCAGAATTACGACTTTTTGGAATAATTTATATTAATGAAAATATAACAGTTAATGCAAATTATCTTTTTAATATAAGCCCTTCTTATAGTATAACTCCTAAAACAGCTAATTTTAATTTTTCATGGTCTAATGAATGTTTAGAAATAATATTTTATACATCAAAGGATTTTTATATGATAGAAACAGCTAATTCTTTTGGATTTAAGATAAATATAAAAAGTATAGCTGCTTATGATTTCTCGTTATAAAATATAAATGATATAATATGAACTTAAAAATAAATATATAGTGTATAAAATGAATAATATAAAAAAAATAATATTGTTGTTTGTGTTAGTATTAAGTAGTAATAATCTTTTTTCTAATAACAATAAGATGTTAGCAGTAGTTAATGATAATTATGTAATTTTTGAATATGATCTAAATAAAGAACTACAATTTCAAAAAGTTATAAATCCTAAAGCATCTTCTAATACAAAAGATCTAAAACTGTTAACTCTAAATCATATGATTACCAATCATCTGATACTAGAAGATTCCGAAAAATTTCAAATCAAAGTTTCTTACGATGAGGTTATGTCTGCTATAAAATACATAGAAGAAAGTAACAAACAACCTAAAGATTCTTTAATAAAAAACGCAAAACTAAACGGTCTATCAAAAGATGAATTTTACCAAATGTTAAAAAATGTATTAACTGTTGATAAAATGAACCAAACCATGTCTTTTAGTAGATCAAAAGTATCTTATAATGAAACAATATCAGAATTAAGAAGGGTTTTAAGTTTAAACGGTAAAGCTGAAATGTTACTATATGAAATATCAGTATCTTTCTCCAATAAATCGCAGGAAGAAGCTAAAAATAAAATAGACATAATATATAAACAGTTGCAAAAAAAAGAAGATTTTAGTACTTTAGCTAAGAAATTTTCAGAAAGTATCAATGCTTCTAATGGGGGAGAAATAGGCTGGGTTCCCGAAATATTTTTACCTTCAGATATTATTGTTAATGTATATAAAATTAAACCAAATCAATACACTGAACCATTTATATCTGATAAAAGCTATAAAATTATTTTACTAAAAGATATTAGACCTTTACTTTATATAGATACCAATAATCCAGAACATATAGAACAATTAACAAATTATGCTCAGCAAAAAGTATTAAATGATAAGGCACAAGTATACTTAGAAGATTATCTAAAACAAATAAACCAAAAAGCTAGTATAACTATATATAACGAAAATTTGTAATTATAACATGAAAAAAATATTAGCATTAACATCAGGTGATCCTAACTCTATTTCTGCATTTATTTCATTAAAATCATGGATGAATTTAAAAAATAAAAACACCACCTTTGTTTTTATTGGCAACAAAAAGAATGTTGATCATGTTATAAATTACTTTAATTTAGATATTCAAACAAAATTAATAACCAAAGAAGATCTCAAAAAGAAAAATAAAATATACAATCTATTTAAAGAATATTTTTTAGTTTTAAATATAGATCAACCTTTAAATTTTGAATTAGGAAAACCATCAATAGAAAATGCTAAATATGTTTTAGAATCTATTAATTTAGCAGTAAAACTAACTCTAAATTCTTTAACAGATGCTGTTGTTACAAACCCTATAGATAAAGACACTGTTAATAGTTATTTACAAAAAAATGGACATAGTAAGAAATTTTTAGGGCATACTGAATACTTATCTGATATATCTAATAAACAACCTACAACAATGATGCTTTGCACTACAAAATCTAACCTAAAAGTTATACCAATTACCACACATGTGAGCTTATCTGATGCTATAAAGAATATTAATCAAGATCTTATAATAAATAAAACTATAGAAATTAATAACTTTTTAAAAAAACACTATCAAATTCATAATCCTAGAATAATAATATTAGGATTAAATCCTCATTGTGGTGAGCATGGTTTAATGGGAAAAGAAGAATTAGAAATAATAAATCCTAGTATAAAGCAATTAAAAAAACTAAATATAAATGTTACAGGATCACTCCCATCAGATAGCTCTTTTACTCAATATAATATAAACAATAGTGATGCAATAATAGGAATGTATCACGATCAGGTTTTAACCCCTTTTAAAACACTTTACTTTGATAGTGGGGTAAATACAACTATCGGATTAAACTTTATAAGAACTTCACCTGATCATGGTGTTGGATTTAGAATAGCTAAGACAAAAGATCCTTCTGAAAATAGTTTAATCTCTGCTATTGAAATGGCTAATAAATTGTGTGATAAACATGAGTAATTTTAAACATAATAAAAATTTAGGACAGCATTTTTTAGTAAATGATGAGGTAATAAATTTAATTATATTATCAGCAGGAGATTTATCTAGTAAAACAGTTATAGAAATTGGTCCTGGAAATTTTGCATTAACAAAGCATTTAATATCAAGGGCTAAAAAAGTTGTAGCTATAGAAATAGACAAGAGACTTGAAAAAAATCTAATAAATTTAAAAAATCAATATAGTAATTTTGATTACATTCTAGAAGATGCCCTAAAGGTAAATCCTAATACAATAAAAGGTGAAAATAAAGTTTTAATATCTAATCTTCCTTATAATGTTGGAACTCAAATTTATTTAAACTATTTAAATAATAATAGTAATTTTGAATATTTTCTTTTAATGTTTCAACTAGAAGTAGCTAAAAGGATTGTTGCAAAAGAAAAAGATAATAATTACGGGAGACTATCTATAATAAGTGATTTATTAGCAAAAAGAGAATTTTTGTTTGAGGTTGATCAAAAAAGTTTTAGCCCTCCTCCAAAAGTAAAATCAGCTGTAATAAAAATACAAACTTTTGAGCATCCAAGAATTAATGTAGATCTAAAAAAACTAGAAAATATTACAAAACTTGCTTTTCAAGGAAAAAGAAAAACTATAAAAAATAGCTTATCTCAACTTAATATAAACTTTGAAGAGTTGAATATAAATCCTAAAAAAAGAGCAGAAGAGCTAACAACAGAAGAATTCTGTAATATAACAAACTATACTAATAATATATAAGTATTAGTAGTTAGTTGTTTACCTAAAATTATTTTCATTAAATAGTTAAAAAATAATTTCTTATCTTTTATTCATATATTTATATGAAAAATAATTGCAAATATATTTTAAGCAGAAGATCGTATTAGCTTACTTTATAAAAATTAGAATACACAAAATTAATAAAATCATCCCTTTCGTGTTATTAATATAACTTCTTTAACACTTAAATTTTTTCCAAACATTATTTTTAATAAAAAATACAATCTTTAATTTATAGTATTTTTTGTTCTATAATTTTTCATAAATTTCTATAAATTTACGGATATCATGCGTATTACCAGACATTTCAAAAGTCATAAGAATAGGAATATTGTATTGTTTATTAATTATTTTAGCAGAATTACAAAAAGCCAATCCCCAATTTTTATTACCGCTGCCAATTACACCTTTTATTTTTGAATGATGATTTTTTACAAACATGGAAATTTCTTCAGGAATTTCACCAATTCCAGTTGTATATGTTAATAATATGCAATCTTCTTTTAAAGGCTCATTACCATCATTAATTTTTAAAATAGGATTAATACCTGTTTTTTTTAAAAATTTCTCTATGTTACCAGTTTTAGAAGCGTATAATACCAGCATTTTAACCTCTTTTAGTTAAAGATTATTTATTATACATCAAAATCATCATCAGATAATTTAGTTACATTAGTTGTTTTAATATAACCATTTCCTTTAGTAGAAAAGAAATCATGATTTTTTGTTTTTGTATCAAGCCCTCTGAGAACAACAGCATCTACATCATCTGGATTTATATTAAAATGAGGATCAATTCCTAAATTCATTAACGCCTTATCTGCATTATATTCTACAAAATTTTTAACTTTATCATCTAATCCAATTTTAGTATATATTTCTTTAGAGTAGTTAATTTCTATTTCATATAATTCTTTTAGTAATTTTATTGTTTCTATCTGTACTTCTTGTTGTTCTTGCTCCGATAATTTTAATAAAAGTTCTTGAGATAATATACCAACATAAACACCATGTATAGATTCATCTCTTATAATTAAATTAATTATTTCTCCTGATGCTACTAATTTTCCTTGTCCCGCTAAATAAAGGGGATAAAAGAAACCAGAATAAAATAAAAAACTTTCTAAAAAAACTGAAGCAACCATAGCCATATAAAGGCTCTTATTGTCTTTTATACTATTATAATAAGAAGCGATAATAGATAATTTTTTTTGTAATATAGGATTAGTTTTCACCCAATCAAAAACTTCATCTATTTCTGTTGTATTACATAAAGTAGAAAAAATGGAACTATAGCTTTTAGCGTGCATATGTTCCATCATTCCCATAAAACTTAAAATTGCTTTGGAATGTAAATTATCCACACAAAGGGCAATATTTGGCATCCCAACAGATCCTTGTTCTGTATCTAGTAGAGTTAATCCACCTAGAACTTTTATATAAGAATCTTTCTCTTCAGCAGATAATGTAGTCCAAGTTAGTTTATCATCCGATAAAGGAATTTCTTCATCTACCCAAAACTGCCTAATGTTTTGATTCCAAAATGTTGTTGTAAAATTGTCCTTAATATCATTCCAGTTTACAGCTTCTTTATTTGATGTATTTTGTTTTCTTAAATTGAACATGATAAACACTCCTCAATACTTAAATTCTTTGTTCTAGTATAATAGAGACTTTTTAACCCAATTTTATGAGCATAAATATATAGTTTTGCTAAATCACGTGTAGATGCTTGATTAGTTGTATATAAAATTGTACTAATTCCTTGATCTACATGCTCTTGAATTTTAGCAATTAAATCTAGCACTTTAAAATTATCCATATTGTATGCTGATTTATATAAGAATACATTAGATTTATCTAAAAAAGGCATCGGATAATAAGTGGTAGAGTTAGCATAAGTTCTTGTTTCAATTAAGTCTACAATAGGAAGAACCGAAGGAGTAGAATTTTGCAAATAAGATATGCTTTGAGTAGGTGCAATAGCTAATCTATAAGCATTATACATTCCATATTTTTGAACCTCTTTTTTTAATAAATCCCAATCACTGGAACTAGGAATTTCCATACCACTAAATAAATTTTTAACTTTATCAGTTTTAGGAGAGTAATCATTATTCAGGTACCTATCAAAATAAGTTCCCTTTGCATACTCGGATTTATTAAAATCTTTAAAGGATTCACTTTTTTGTTTAGCAATATTCATACTAGATTTTATAGAATAGTAGTTAACCATCATAAAAAAAGTAGAAGCAAAATCTTTCGCCTCTTCACTTTCATAAGGAATTAGATTTTTTGTTAAAAACCCATGAAGATTCATAGCACCTAATCCAATAGAATGATAATTATTATTGGCTACTTCTATGCTTGGAGCATTTTTAATAGAAGATAAATCACTAACCATACTTAACGTTTCTGTCGCAATTCTCACGGAAAATTCAATATCCTTACCTTCCATAACATTAACTATGTTTAATGATCCTAAAACACAAGAGATATCTTCACCAATTTTATCCATTTCATGATAATCATTAATTTCTGATGTAGATTGCAGTTGAAATATTTCTGTACATAAATTTGACATTTTAATTTTACCAATATCTTTAAGAGCATGATCTTTATTGGCAGTATCAATATAAATTAAATAAGGATATCCTGATTCAAACTGAGTTTTAGCAATTTTTCCTAATAACTCTCTAGCATCTAATTTCTTTTTAGCAACATCAGGATGTGCAACCAACTTATCGTACATTTCTCTCATATCCATATCATCTAAATGAACCCCAAAAGACTTATAAACAGTCAGAGGATAAAATACATAGAAATCAGAGTTATCTCGAGCTAATTCAAAAAACTTACTAGAAACATTTATTCCTAAAGAAAGAGATTGAATTCTACTTTTTTCATCAGCATTAATCTTTTTAGTATCTAAAAAATCTTCTATATCAGCATGAAAAATATTAAGGTAACCAGCACCAGCACCCTTTCTTTGTCCCATTTGATCAGCATAATTAAAACCATCTTCTAATAGTTTTAAAACTGGCAATACACCTTTTGATACATTTTTAATATCTTTAATACTTTCTCCCCTAGCTCTTAATTTTGAAAGATTTAAAGCAACCCCCCCCCCGATTTTAGATAAATACATAGCGGTAGATAAGTTAAAAGTAATACTATTTAAAGAATCATCCATTTCTAAAAGAAAACAAGAAACAAGCTCACCTCTTCTTTTTTTTCCTGAATTTAAAAAAGTAGGAGTAGCTGGTTGATAATATTGTTTAATTAAAATTGTACAAAGATTATACAATAACTCTTGATTACCATTTGCTAAATGTAAAGCAACAGACAATATTCTATCTTCATATGATTCTAAATAAGTTAATTTATCATCTGTTTTTAAAGAATAATCTTTATAAAACTTAGAAGCACTCATAAAAGAGGCAAACTGAAAATTTTGCTTTTTTAATATATCATAAGCCTTTTGAATTGTTTCTTTTGAATATAATTTATAAAAATCTTCATAGAAATTGTTATCTATCAAGTATTTAACTTTATCATTAATATTATCAAATTTTAATGTTTTTAAATTAACTTCCGCTAAATACATATCAATAGCTTCTTTATCTTTATTTAGCTGAAAAAAACCATTTTTTTCTGTAATAACTTGTGAATTCAAATTAAGATAATTTTCCATAAGAAGCTAACCTTTTTGTGTGGTTTTCAATGTTTTAAGTCCATTTAAAGTACAAAAAACCCAATACCAATAATTTATTATTAGTATTTTTGTGAATATATGCTTTAAAAATAACTGTAATCTTGTTTTAATTTTTTAGAGAATCCGATGACAAGGATAACTAAAAATTACAACTTAATATTACCAACAATTAATATTATATTAACTATTTTATATAATAGAAATATATGATATTGCGAGTACTCTGTCAACAATTTATATTATATATTGGATACTAAAAATTGCTTTAAAAGCTAGAGAAACATTATGTTTTCTTTTTGTTAAAAGGTTTGTAATTATTATTATTTATATGAACTTTGTAACTATTATCTATTACAAATTAATAATTTTTTTAACAGGAGAAAAAGTTTTTCTATGATGAATTGTTACCCCATAATTCTCTAATCCAGCAATATGTTTTTTTGTACCATAACCAGCATTATTTTCCCAGTCATAATATGGATAATCTATAGCTAACTTTTTCATTAAATGATCTCTATATACCTTAGCAAGTATTGAAGCACCTGCAATTGATAAACTTTTATGATCTCCTTTTATAATAGCAAAACTAGGAATATCAATAGGTAAGGATTTATTACCATCAATAATTAAAAATTTAGGAGTAATTTTTTGAGATAATTCACTATATGCTTGCTTCATAGCTAATAGCGAGGATTGAAGAATATTAATTTCATCAATTTTCTCAACAGAGACCTCACTTATTTTATAATAAGAATAAAGTTTAATTTCTTCTGATAAAGATTCTCTTTTTTTTGCAGATAACTTTTTAGAATCCTTAATTTGATGAAGTAGTTCTTGTGGAATATCTTTTTTAAAAGCTAAACAACAAGCAACAACAGAACCAGCTAAACAACCTCTACCAACTTCATCTGTCCCGCATACCAAAGCATAATTTGAATTGTAAAAAAGAGATGGTACATTATGTGATTTTAAAATATCTAATTCTATCTCAAAATTACTCATATAAAGATTTCCTATTGCTATATTATATTGACTATATTATAACATATTAAAGTAGCATACATAATTTTTATAGGATTATTGTCTTATGTCAACAAAAACATCATCATGGCAAAAGCTTTTAAGTAAAACAAGGTATAATACTAAAAAAAACACCCAAGAATCTGAAAATTCAAGAAGTACTTATTTAATTGATGTTGATAGAATTGTGTATTCTTCTCATTTTAGGATACTTCAAGATAAAACCCAAGTGCATCCACTAGCAAAAAGTGATTATGTTAGGACAAGACTTACACATTCATTAGAAGTAGCTGGAGTTGGTAGATCTTTAGGTTTTTCTATAGGACAACATATTGTAGATAAATATAAATTAAATAATATAACAGAACATGATTTCGGGTATATTTTACAGGCTGCTTGTTTAGCACATGATATAGGAAATCCTCCATTTGGTCATTTGGGTGAAGAAGCAATAATCGCTTTTTTTAAATCAAAAAAAGATGAATTATTACAAAAAATAACACCAGAAGAATATTATAATTTAATAACTTTTGATGGTAATTCACAAGGATTTAGAATTATTACTAATTTAGCTGGTTGGGATAAAGAAGGTGGATTAAGGCTAACCTATGCAACACTTGGAGCATTTTGTAAATATCCAAGATCTTATATTTCAAGTGAGATAATTGAGAATTATAAAAAAGAAAACAATTTAGAATTTTTAGCTGGTAGCTATAAAAGTGGTATTTTATCACCAGAAAAAGAAATTTTTGAAGAAATAGCTGAAAAATTAGGACTTATCCGACTAATAGACAATGAAACATTTTTCTATAGGCACCCATTAGCATTTTTATTAGAAAGCGCTGATGATATTTGCTACTGTATTGCTGATATAGAAGATGCTTTTTTTGTAAATATTATTAACCTTAAGGAAGTAGAATCTTTGTTATCTCCAATAGCTAGAAGTCCTAATAAGTATGAAGGTAATCCAAGACAAAGAGCCTCAGAGCTAAGAACTGAATCTTTTTATAAGCAAATGGATAATAGAAAAAAAGTAGAATGGCTTAGAGGAAAAGCAATAGGTAACTTAATTTCTGAAGTAGAAAGAGTCTTTATCGAGAATGAAGAACTTATTTTAGAAGGTAAATTTAACAATGAACTTTTAAATTTGACTATATTTTCTGATGAAATAAGTGAATGTAAAAGTTTTGCTAGAAGCCGTATTTTTGGTTCTTATGATAAAACTAGTGCTGAAATTACAGGAATTGAAGCAATAACAGGAGTACTACAGGAACTTTGTAAGGCTATAGATAATTTTGATCACCCAAAATCGTTACGTATAAATAGATTACTTGATAATAGATTAAATCCTAAAAAAAGTTATTACGAAAACTTGGTATTAATTATCGACAGGATTTCTGAATTTACAGATAGAAATATATTAGATTTTTTGAAAATATTAAGAGGAAGATAATCTGACATATTTACAGATAATTTTTAATATATCGATAAGCTATGCTAGGTTTTTATCTAAGCAAGATTTATTAACTTCTTCTATTTGTACTGTAGAATGCTCTATGTGAAATTTATCTTTCAGGGCATGTTTGATATTATCGGTAATATCATGGAAGTTTGCCCCTTTTTCTACTACAGCATGTAATGTTATAATATTTTCTTCTTCATTTAACATCCATAAATGAATATGATGAATATCTAAAACACCATCTACATTTTTTTCTATGTATGTTTCAATATTATCACTTTTTATATTCTTAGGAGTGCTTTCCATTAAAACATTGATTGATCTATAAACAATTCTAAAAGTGCCATTTGAAATTAATATTACTAAAAGAACAGATAAAAGAGGATCAACAATATACCAATTGGTGTAATAAATAGTAATAGAAACAATAATAGCAATAACTGATCCTAAAGCATCGGCAATAAAATGTAAAACTGCACTTTCCATTAATAGATTTTTTTCTCCAGATTTATTTTCCTTAGAACGACTTTTTTTCTCAGTTCTATTAAAAATATACATCACAACAAAATTAGCAATTAAACCAGCGATAGCAACAGGTAACATTAATTTAGGATTCACAACAACAGGATTTAAAAATCTTAATATTGCTTCATAAATAATGTATAAGCAAACTATTATTAAGAAAAAAGCATTTAGTAAGCTCATAATGACCTCAAAGCGAGAATAACCATAAGTTTTATTTTTATTGTTAGGCTTTCTTGATACCTGAAGTCCTACAAATGCAAAAATCAAAGAAATAAAATCTGTAAGTGTATGCCCAGCATCAGCGATAAGTGCTAAAGATCCACTTAAATAACCACCAATAAATTCAACAACAGAAAATGTAAATATTATTATTATAGAAATAATAATAATATTTTGCATTTGTTTTCTATCATATTTTCTTTTATGTGATGGTCCAAAGGTGTGGGAACGTGAGTGCTTGTGTCCTGACATATTTTCTCTAATTTTTATTAATATAAAAAAATAGCCTTAATTATATATTTTTCAATGTATTTTTACTATTACATGTATTTTTACTATTACATTTATTATAGATGTATAAGTTAGTAATAGATAGTTTTAATATCTATTTTTGCATATTTTTTGATCATTTATTAAAATAAAGCAAAAATTAAAATTACAATTTCATTATTATTTCTAATAACCTAATCACTATCTGTTTTCAGAACTTCAATGAAAGCAGATTGCGGAATTTCAACTCTACCGAATTGCCTCATTCTTTTTTTACCTTCTTTTTGCTTTTCTAGTAATTTTCTTTTTCTAGTTATATCACCACCATAACACTTAGCTGTAACATCTTTTCTAAATGCGGATATGGTTTCTCTGGCAATTATTTTACTTCCTATGGATGCTTGTATGGGAATTTGGAACATTTGTCTTGGGATTAATTCTTTTAGTTTTTCACAAATAGCCCTTCCTTTTCTTTCAGAATTTGATCTATGAACTATAAAAGAGAGTGCATCTACATTTTCAGCATTAACTAATATACCAACTTTTACAAGATCACCAGATAAAAAATCTCCCATTTCATAATCAAAACTAGCATAACCTTTAGAAATTGATTTTAATTTATCATAAAAATCAAATACAACTTCGTTGAGCGGAAGCTCATAAACTAGCATTGCTCTTTTATCTATCCAACTTAAACTAACTTGTTTACCTCTCCTATTGGAACATAGTTGAAGAATAGCCCCCATATATTCTTCTGGAACCATTAAGGTTGCCTTTATCCAAGGCTCTTTAATATCTTTAATTAAATGAGGTTCTGGCATATCTGTTGGTGAATGGATTGTTTTTTCTTCACTATTATTCAACTCAATCTTATACTCCACACTTGGTGCTGTGGTTATTAACTCTATATTAAATTCTCTTGTGAGTCTTTCTTGAATAATTTCAAGATGTAAAAGACCTAAGAATCCACATCTAAAACCAAACCCTAATGCTGTAGAATTTTCTACCTCAAAAGAAAAACTAGCATCATTCAAATGAAGTTTCTCTAGTGCATCTTTTAAATCTTTATATTCAGAGGCATCAAGTGGAAAAATTCCAGAAAAAACCACAGGAGTAGAAGGTTTAAAACCATCTAATGGTTTATCGGTTGGTTTGGCTACATCTGTTATTGTATCACCAACTTTTGTATCTTTAACAGCCTTTATATTGCCTGTTAAATAGCCAACTTCACCTGGATATAGTGCATCACATTTATTAATTTTAGGAGTAAAATATCCCACCTGATCTACCAAAAATTCGGAATCATTAGACATAGTTTTAATTTTCATTCCTCTTTTAATACAACCCTCATACACTCTAACTAAGGTAATGACACCAAGATATGAATCATACCAACTATCCACTAGTGATGCTTTTAATGGTTTATTTAGAAAGCTAATATCACCTTTTGGGGCTGGTAATCTGTGTACTATTGCTTCCAGTACATCTTCTATTCCAATTCCTGTTTTAGCAGAAACAAATAATGAATCTGATGTATCTAATCCTATCACTTCTTCAATTTGTTTTTTAACTTTATCTGGATCAGCTGCTGGCAAATCTATTTTATTAAGCACTGGTATAATTTCATGATTATTATCAATTGCCATGTAAACATTTGCTAGTGTTTGGGCTTCAATCCCTTGAGATGCGTCAACAACAAGCAGAGAGCCTTCACATGCAGCTAGAGACCTACTAACCTCGTATGTAAAATCAACATGACCTGGTGTATCCATTAAATTAAGCTTATACATATTACCATCTTTAGCTGTATAATTTAAACGAACAGTTTGAGCTTTAATGGTAATTCCTCGTTCTCTTTCTATATCCATTGAATCTAAAACTTGAGATTTCATTTCTCTATCTGCAAGTCCTCCGCAATGTTGGATAAGTCTATCTGCTAATGTAGACTTACCGTGATCAATGTGGGCTATAATAGAAAAGTTTCTGATTTTTGTTATATCTTGCATGTTTTATTTTAAACTCTTTCAAAAAAATTGAATATTCAACAAATTATTTGTATTATTTTAATAGAATAAAATATATCACAGAGTTATAGAATAATGGAAATAAAAAAAATTGCAATTAAGCATTTTAGCAATCAAAAACCTGGTACTTCGGGTTTAAGAAAAAAAACAAAAGAATTTATGCAAGAAGGTTATGTTGAATCTTATATTCAATCCGTTTTCAACTCCATAGATGTGCTTGATAAAAGTTTTGTTATCGGTGGAGATGGACGTTATTATAATTCAATTGCACTAAAAAAAACTATTGCTATTGCTATTACAAATAATGTTAAAAATATATATATTGCAAAAAATGGATTAATTTCAACTCCCGCTATCTCAAACTTTGTTTTAAAATATAAATTAGATTTCGGGATTATGTTATCAGCAAGCCACAATCCCGCTGGAATAGATGGTGATTTTGGAATTAAAATTAATACCTCCAATGGTGCTCCTGCTAATCTGGATGTTACAAATAAAATTTATGAAGAATCTTTAAAAATATCAGAATATTCTATTTTAGATAATTTTGATATTGATTTATCTAAAGAACAAAAATTAAAAATATTAAATACAGAAATTTTAGTTTTTGATGGTGTTATTGATTATGCTAATAAAATGGAAGAAATTTTTGATTTTAAGTCAATTAAGGAATTATTGAAAAAAGATGATTTTAACATTGCATTTAATGGTTTTTATGGAGTAACTGGAATATTTGCTAAAGAGATTTTTGGCAATAGATTAGGAATTGATAAAAAATATTTACTAAACGTAGACTCTAAAGAAGATTTTGGAGGATTAGCACCAGATCCTAATCCAGTTAGTGCTAAAGCATTTCTTGATTATGTAGCAAATAATCCAACTTTATGTTTAGGATTAGCTTGTGATGCTGATGGTGATAGGAATATGATTTTTTCTAAGCGATATAATTTAGAACCATCGGATAGTTTAGCAATTATGTTAGAATATTCTCATTTAATAGATTACTATAAAGATATCAAAGGTGTTGCAAGATCTAGCCCTACATCAAGTGCAGTTGATTTAGTAGCAAAAGAACTAGGTATAGATTGCTACTGTGTCCCTACTGGTTGGAAGTTTTTTGCTAATTTATTAGATAACGATAAAATAACCTTTTGCGGAGAAGAAAGTTTTGGTACAGGATCTTGTCATTCAAGAGAGAAAGATGGTATTTGGTCATTATTATTTTGGTTACATATTATTGCAAAATCTAATAAATCTTTTGATGAAATTTTAGAAAGTTTTTGGGATAAGTACGGTAGAGTATTTTTTTCAAGACATGATATAGAAAACCTAAAAGATGGTTTTGCTAATATTTTAGTATCAACATTAGAAAATAATGCTAAAAATAATATTGATAAAATATTTTATGGTGATTATAAAGTAGAAAGTGTAGAACATTTTTCTTATACGGATATTACTAATAACGAAACTGTCTCAGATCAGGGATTAGTAATTAAATTTAATAAACAAGCTAAAGTTGTAGTTCGAATATCAGGAACAGTCACAAGTGGTGGGATTGTTAGACTTTATTTAACTAAATATTGTGACATTGCTGAACAAACTCATTTAAAAAAAGATAAATATCTAAAAAGTTTTGCTGATGCCTTATATAGTTTATTAGGATATGATATAAAACCATCAATGGTTGTGTAACTTAATAATTGATAAAGCCAATTATTAAGCAATGAAATAATAGGATTTTATTTTACAAAAAATTACTTTTATACTGTATTTTCTTCTGTTGGATTTGCTCTATTAGATCCTAATTATTTTATAAAATAAGAAAAAACAATAATATTATTTCTTATCTATCTGATTATGAGCTCTTTTTGCTATTTTTCTAGATAAGTAGATTGATTTTTTCTTAACAAAAAGCACCTCAATTTTGTAAGTAATTTTTTGTATGATTAATCTTTTTACTATTTAAAAAATAGTTATTTAAATAATATTATTATTAATATTTTTGGATTTTGAAACACTAAAAGAGGAGTAATTTTACCGTTACTCCTCTTTAGATTAAGTGAATTTTTGATTAGAAACGAAAGTTTAGGTTAAAAACCCATTCCACCCATTCCACCCATTCCACCCATTCCACCACCAGCAGGCATATCAGATGATTTTTCTGAAGGAATTTCAGCAACCATAGCTTCCGTTGTAATCATTAAGCTAGCAACAGATGCTGCTCCTTGAAGTGCAACTCTTGTAACTTTAACAGGATCAATAATACCGAATGAAGTCATATTTCCAAATTCATTGTTTTGAGCATTATAACCAAAATTAGCATCTTGTTGTTCTAATAATTTTCCAACAACAATAGAAGCATCAGCACCAGCATTATTGGCAATTTGACGTAATGGAGTTTCTAAGGCTTTTTTCACAATATCAACACCAACTCTTTGATCATCGTTTTCTACTTTTATATTGTCTAAAGATTTTTTTGTATAAAGTAATGCAACACCACCACCTGCAACAATACCTTCTGCAACAGCAGCTCTTGTTGCATGTAAAGCATCATCAACTCTATCATGTCTTTCTTTAACTTCAATTTCTGTAGAACCACCAACTTTAATTACAGCAACACCACCTGATAATTTTGCTAATCTTTCTTGTAATTTTTCTTTATCATAGTCTGATGTTGTACTTTCCATTTGAGCTTTAATTTGAGAACATCTAGCTTCAATTTCAGATTTACCACCAACACCTTCTACAATTGTTGTTTCATCTTTAGAAATAATAACTTTTTTAGCAGTTCCTAGCATTTCCATAGAAGTCCCTTCTAGTTTTAATCCTAAGTCTTCTGAAATAACTTGTCCACCTGTTAAAATAGCAATATCTTCAATCATAGCTTTTCTTCTATCACCAAAACCTGGAGCTTTGACAGCTGCAACTTTTAAACCACCTCTTAGTTTATTTACAACAAGAGCAGCTAATGCTTCGCCCTCTATTTCTTCAGCAATAATCAAAAGCGGACGGCTAGATTGTACCACAGCCTCTAATATTGGAAGCATTGGTTGTAAATTAGACAACTTGGATTCATGAATTAAAATTAATGGGTTCTCTAATTCACATAACATTTTTTCTGGATTTGTAACAAAATAAGGAGAAGTATAGCCTCTATCAAACTGCATACCTTCTACAACTTCAAGTTCACTACTCAAACCTTTAGCTTCTTCTACAGTTATAACACCTTCATTGCCTACTTTAGCCATAGCTTCAGCAATCATTTTACCAATTTCAACTTCACCATTAGCAGAAATTGTAGCAATTTGAGCTATTTCTTCATTAGTTGAAACTTTTTTAGCTTTAGATTTCAAATCAGAAACAACAGTTTCAACTGCTAAATCTATACCGCGTTTTAAATCCATTGGATTCATACCCGCAGCCACAGCTTTAACACCTTCTTTCACTATAGATTGAGCTAAAACAGTTGCTGTTGTTGTACCATCACCTGCTTCATCATTACTTCTTGATGCTACTTCTTTAACCATTTGAGCACCCATGTTTTCAAACTTATCTGTTAGTTCAATTTCTTTAGCAACACTAACACCATCTTTAGTTATTCTTGGTGCACCATATGATTTATCTAAAATAACATTTCTTCCTTTTGGTCCTAATGTCACTTTTACAGCATCGGCTAATACATCTACACCTTGCAACATTTTATTTCTAGCTTCTATGCCAAATTTTACTTCTTTTGCCATTATTTTTAATCTCCAATTTTATTAATTTATTAACCAACTATTCCTAGAATATCACTTTCTTTCATAATTAAATATTCAACACCCTCTAGCTTAATTTCAGTACCTGCATACTTGCCAAATAAAACTTTATTTCCTAATGAAACAGTTAGAGCTTTTGTTTGACCATTTTCTAACAGTATTCCTTCACCAACAGCAACTATTTCGCCCTGAATTGGTTTTTCTTGTGCTGAATCTGGTATTAAAATTCCACCAGCAGTTTTTTGTTCTTGTTCTATTCTTTTTACTAGAACGCGATCATATAATGGTTTGAAATTCATTTTTATCCTCTTTTAGTTTAATAATTCATTATATTAAACTACATATAATCACTTATTACATAAATGCAAGTCGTATTATTTAAAAAATATGTTAAAATAAAAAAAGTTTAGTTATTTTATAATTTTGAGGTTATTTTAGGTGAGTTTAAATATATTTGCAGATTTGAATGATGTACAAAAAGAAGCAGTACAAACAATTGAAGGACCTTTGTTAATTCTAGCAGGGGCGGGAACTGGAAAAACAAAAGTTTTAACTTCAAGAATTGTTAACATTTTAAATCAAGGATTGGCTAGACCTTCTGAAATATTAGCTGTTACTTTTACTAATAAAGCCTCTAAAGAAATGAAAGAAAGGGTTGAACATTTATTAGGATATCCTGTTGATGGATTTTGGATTGGCACTTTTCACTCTGTTGGATTACGAATTCTAAGAAGACATTATGTAGAAGCAGGTTTAAAACCTAGTTTTACTATTTTAGATATGGATGATTGTGAGAAAATCATCAAGCAAATATTATTAGAAAGTAATGTTGATACAAAAAAATTTCCGCCTTCTATGATTTCTAATACTATTGGTAGATTAAAAGATAAAAATATTTTACCTGATGCCTTACCTAATATTGATAATAAAATGATAGGAAGAACATCTCTGTTAGAAGTATATATTTCTTACCAAAAAAGGCTAAAAGAAATCAACTGTGTAGATTTTGGAGATTTGCTATTGTTATGCGTAGATATTTTTAAGCAATTCCCAGATATATTAGAACAGTGGCAAACTAGATTCAAATATATAATGGTTGATGAGTATCAAGATACCAATTCGTTGCAATATTTGTTTGTTAGATTATTAGCTTTAAAATATAGTAATATTTGTGCAGTAGGAGACGATGATCAATCAATATATTCTTGGCGTGGAGCAGAAATTACCAACATTTTACGTTTTGAAGAAGATTTTGTTAGAGCAAAAGTTTTAAGATTAGAACAAAATTACCGCTCTACAACTCCAATTTTAAAAGTTGCATCCTCAATAATTGCAAAAAATTCAGACAGATGGTCTAAAACACTATGGACCAATAAAGAGGAATTTACAAAAGTAAAATTGTATGAAGCATTTAATTCTAAACAAGAAGCAGATTTTATTGGAACAACAATTGAAGATTTTATTCGCATAGGGCTAAAATATAATCAAGTAGCTATTCTTGTAAGAGCAACTTTCCAAAGCAGAGAAATAGAAGAAAGATTAATATATCATGCTATACCTTATAAATTTATTGGGGGTAGTAGGTTTTATGATCGTTTAGAAATTAAAGATATTATTGCTTATTTACGTTTATTGTATCAATCTTATGATGATATGGCTTTTCTTAGAATTATTAACGTTCCCAAGCGAGGCATAGGAAATTCTTCGGTTGATAAATTACGCCATTTTGCTACACATAATGGATTGTCTTTATACAATGCTTCTAAAAAAATTGCAGGAGAGTCTATTATTCCTAAGAAAGCAGAAAATGAATTAACTATGTTTATTGAAAGTTTTGAGCAATGGAAACATATGGGAAAAGGATTATCTTTAGGAGATATTGCAAAAACTATAGTAGAAGAATCTGGTTATTTAGCTATGTGGGAAGCTGAAAATAGCATTGATTCTAAATCACGAATAGAAAATATCAAAGAATTATACATGGCACTTGATAGTTTTGAATCTCTTGAAGAATTTTTAGAACATGTATCTTTAATATCAGATAAAGATGAAGAAAATAAAGATAATAATGTTACAATTATGACTCTTCATGGCTCTAAGGGACTAGAATTTGATACAGTGTTTTTACCAGGTTGGGAAGAAGGTATTATTCCAAATCAAAGATCAATAGATGATCAAGGTGAAATGGGATTAGAAGAAGAAAGAAGGTTAGCTTATGTAGGTATCACCCGTGCTAAGAAAAATTTATATATTTCTTTTTCAAGAAATAGGATGATGTATGGTAATTGGCAATCTTGTATTGGGTCAAGATTTATTGACGAAATGGATTTTGATTTTGTTGAAAAAATTAATGATACAAGTAACTTATCACAAAAAATTATTCAAGATCCTTACCTTAATAAAACTCTTTATGGTAATAAGTCTTCTGACATATATTTAAATTCTTTTAAGAATGAAAATGACGATTTTTTCCCTGCAAAGAAAATATTTAAAGGAATTAAAGCTGGTATGAGAGTAAATCATTCTACTATGGGTGAAGGTGAGGTAATATCTATACAAGGTCCTATTGCAACTGTGAATTTTGATAAAGAAGGTTCTAAAAAAATTATGGTATCATTTTTATCAGAAATTAAATAAACCTGTTTTCAACATGAAAATAATTATTTAATATACCCTAACAGAATTTAATCATCGTTTTTCTTACACTCACTATTATTTAATAACATTATTGGGTATTTGTACATAGTTAACTTTATTTTATAAGAGCTTATCTTTAGTATAAAACAAATAACTAAACAAACTATTGTTTCATTTTTAAAATAGTTATTCCTAATATTTTTATTTTAATAATATTCTTTTTATAAGTTTTTCTATAAATAAAATTAATGCATTTTTTAAATAAATTATTTGTTTTTATTGTGTAAACTTCCCGAAAGTTTTTGGTTTTTATATTATGAAGATTTATGTACGTATTATGATTTAGTTTATCTTTTAAATGTTCTATATCTTTATTTTTTAAAAAAGAAAAAGCCAGTTCTAATGCCAAATGTTGGTTTTTTGATCTTAGATTAAGAATAGATTGCCAAAAATAATTCTCAAATATTGTCCAAAAAGCTTTTTCATATTGATCAAATAAATTATATTTATTTAAATATTCATAATAATCGATCATTATTTTTATAATATCTAACGACATCAGAGACTTTCTTCCTTCTGTTTTAGATGTAATAGAATCTGATCTTCTAAAGTAATTATAAAGATTATCTTCAATAAATAATATCTTGTCTGCAGCAGAAACATATTTCAATAGAAAATTAGCATCTTCATAATATAATCCCTCTGCACATTGAATTTGATATTTGTCTATGATTTCTTTTTTAAAAACCTTTCCCCCAATAGTAGCTTTCATGTCATGAAAATTATCTGGACTAACACTAATTACACCTTTTATATCTTTATGAAAATCAAATTTATCTTCTTTAATCATTTTATAATTATAATCATAACGCCTAATCAATTGAAATTGTATAGCGTCACAATCTGTAGAAGTAATGGTATTATAAAGTATTAAACAAGCATCAAGTTCTAACCAATCATCTGGATCAACGAACATTATATAAGGAGAAGTTGCAATTTTTAATCCTGTATTTCTTGCACAAGCTACTCCAGAATTTTTTTGATTAATAATTGTTATTCTACTATCCAGTTTTGCATATTTATCTAAGATAAAGTGTGAATTATCTGTTGAACCATCATTTATACAAACAATTTCAATATCTTGAAAAGTTTGATTGATAAGGCTATTCAAACATTTATCTAAATATTTCTCAACATTGTAAATGGCTACTATAATTGATATTTTACTCAAAAATAACTCCTTAATTTATTATTCATTTATACTTATTGCACTAAAAATACGGTGATATTGTATGATTTTTTATTAAAATACGCTAGTACAATATTTTTGTTGGTTATTTTTTTATAGTATTGTGTTATGCTATCGATAACAGATTTTTTATTAAGACAATGAAACAAATTAAATTACGCTTAGAAACCAATAATACTAAACCTTTTGAGGAAACTTTAGAAGAATCAGTTCAGTCTATTATAATAAGGGGCATTAAGGAATTTGAAATTCATAATAATAACAATATTTTAGATCTCTGTTTTTCAAGATGGGAAGTTTTTATTGTTCCATTAACACCTAACTTAGATGAGCTTGGAAATTTTATTATAAAAATTTGCTCTAATTTAAATATAGATGTTTTATCTTACGAAGTAATAGAAGATGATACAAATTATTTAAACCAAGAGACCCAAAGATATTCTATAGATATGAGTAATTTTGTAATTTTTAACAATGAAGAAGATTTTTTAAAATTTTATTCTCCCACAAAAATTCCTTTATTGATTAAACAAAGTACAGGGTTTGGCACAGGCAAACATGAAACAACTTCAATGTGTTTGGAAATAATCTCTGATCTATATAAAAAAGGATATTATTTTAATAATATGCTAGATTTAGGTACAGGGTCTGCTATTTTAGCAGTAGTTATGCAAAAACTATTTAAAGGAAATATACTAGCAACAGATATTGATAATTTAGCAATTTTTGCGGCTAATGAATCTATTTCAAAAAATAATTCTAATGACAGAATTAAAACTTTAATTTCTAATGGATTTGATAAAATACAAACTCAAGAGTTTGACCTAATAACAGCAAATATTTTACTAAATCCATTAATAGATATGGTTAATGATTTTTACAGATATCTATCTTATGGTGGACATCTTGTATTATCAGGTTTTTTAATTACACAAGCCGATAAAATCGTAAGAATTTTCAAAGATAAAGGATTCTTTCTTGTTAAAATAAAAGAAAAAAGTAATTGGCAATCTATAATTTTTACAAAGTAATTTATATTTTTATTTGGAGAAAATCATGAATACCCATTTTAATAATTTAACAATAATAATTTTAGCCGCTGGTCTAGGGAAAAGAATGAATTCATCTACTCCTAAGGCGATGCATCTATTAGGTGGAGTTCCTATGATAGAACATCTTTTATATAAGGCCAAAAAATTAAACCCTAATCAAATTATTTCTGTTATTGGTGATGATGCTCCTGTACTTCATGATTACCTTATTTATAAATCTGATATTGTGTCTCAAACTAATAGATTAGGTAGTGCTCACGCCGTTTACACCACAAAATATGCTCATGATTTACAATCAGGTGTTACTTTGGTTCTTTATGCTGATACTCCATTGGTTAATGAAAACTCTTTACAAAAATTGATTGATAAAGTAGCTTCACAATCTTGTGACGTTTGTGTTCTATCTTTTGAAAAAGAAGAAGAGAATACATATGGAAAATTAGTAATAGAAAATGAGGAACTTCTTAACATTGTAGAGCATAAAGATGCAACAGAAGAAGAACAAGATATTCTTTTATGTAATTCTGGCGTAATGGCAATAAAAACTGATGTTATTTGGAATCTTTTAGAAAAAATAGACAATAATAATTCCCAAGAAGAATATTATTTAACTGATATTGTTAAAATTGCAAATAAAAATAACTATAAATGCTCTTATGTTACAGATTTAGAAGATAATCTACAAGGAGCTAATAATAAACTAGAGTTAGCAGATTTAGAAATGTCTTTTCAACATTCAAAAAGATTAGAATTTTTAGAAAATGGTGTACAATTAATAGATCCTGATACTGTTTTTTTCTCCATGGATACAAAAATTGGAAAAGATGTTATTATTCATCCTCATGTTCATATTTTACCTAAAACTGAAATTAAAGATGGAGCTATTATATACCCTTTTAGTGTTATAGAAGGAGCAATTATTGGAGAGAAATCTCAAGTAGGCCCCTATGCTAGGTTAAGGGCAGAAACAGTATTAGATAGAAATAGTAAAATAGGAAACTTTGTTGAGATTAAAAAATCTACTATAGGAAATGGAAGTAAAGTTAATCATTTATCTTATATCGGTAATACTACAATTGGAAAGAATACAAATGTAGGAGCAGGAACAATAACTTGCAATTATGACGGAAAAAATAAATTTAATACCTTAATTGGTAATAACTCTTTTATAGGCTCTAATGTTTCTCTTGTTGCACCTATAAAGATTGGCAACAATACTAAAATTGGGGCTGGAAGCGTTATAACAAAATCTGTTGATGATAATACCCTAGCAATAACAAGAGCCACTCAAAGAAATTTACCTAGGAGAAATAAGCAATACTTATATTGATAAAAATTAGATAATATTTATAATTATCTATATAAATAGATATAATCAATTACTTGTGACAAAACAAGCGTTATCTTCGATAGAAAATCCTTAATTAAGGTCTATTCTAGAAAAGGATTTTCACTTTACAGGAAGACTTTAAAGATTATCTGGAATAACTCAATCAGATTCAGTTTTGAAATATTTGCAAACATTAATATTAGCAACAAATATATTTAAATTTCTTCCTACTTTTGACAGAAACATAGAAAGAGTATTTAGTTTTTTTTAAATAAGATAAAAATAATGACTAATAAATGAATTTGATGATTTAAAATATGATAGATGTATCAAATCCATTATTTATATAACCAATAATAGGATATTTAAGATATTAATTTTGCTATCATATTTTTACATATAGAAAAGAAGAAAGATTATGTTTGATAATAGTATTTACTTCTCGTATTTTAATATTTTTTCATGATTCTATAATTGGTTAAATTTTAAATTTAAAATTATTAATTTTATGAGTTGGGGTTTTTGTATGTAATTATCATTTTTTTATATAAAAAGCACTTTTTATTAAGAATAATAAAAAACAAAATACCTTACTTAAAAAATGATCAGTAACACCTTTATATTTTTGTATTTTTTGCTGATTTTATAACATTATACATTAAAAACATAATTGTTAAAGGACCAACACCTCTAGGAACAGGTGTAATCTTTTTTACCAACGACAATACTGATTCAATATTTACATCTCCAACTATTTTAGATTGACCATCTACCTCTATTTTAGAAATGCCAACATCTATAACTATTGCATCTTTTTTTATATGAGATTCATTTATAAAATTTGCTCTACCAATCGCTGAAACTAAAATATCTGCTTGTTTGCATACTTCTGCTAAATTTTTAGTTTTAGAATGAGCAACAGTAACGGTTGCATTATTATTTATTAATAGGTGTGCCATTGGTAAGCCTACAAGATTTGATCTTCCAACTACAACAGCCTTTTTTCCAGATAAATTAGGCTCTATAGTTTTTATAATATGCAAACATCCTAATGGAGTACAAGGTATAAATCCCAATTCATTTTGCATTGAGAGATAACCAATATTAATAGGATGTAATCCATCTATATCTTTTTTAGGAGAAATAGAGTTTAGTATTTTCATAGAATCTATATGAGATGGTAGTGGTAATTGTACTAAAATTCCATGGATTTGATTGTTTTTGTTTAATATATCAATTATTTCTAATAATTCGTTTTCTGAAATATTTTCTGATAATTTATACATCTCATTTTTTATATTAAGTAAAGAGGATTTTTTTTGTTTGTTTTTTACATAAATTAATGATGCTGGATTTTTCCCTACCATAATTGTAGCAAAAGAAGGTTGAATCCCTTTTGCTTTTAGGTTTTCTACATCAATTAAAATTTTTTCTTGTAATTTATTGGAAATTTCCTTGCAATCAATAATTTTATTTTCTAAATTCATAGCTTATTTCTCTTTAATATACTGTAAAATATTTTTTTGAACATAGTCAATAGATGAATTTTTTATTTTTATGGTTTTATAATAAAGAGTTTTGCCGCTAATTATAAATAAAGAAGATTTAGGAAGATCAAATATTTTTGATAAATATTCAACAAGAGCCCTGTTTGCTTTATTCTCTAAGGGCATCTCTTTTATTTTAATTTTTAGATAAAACTTACTATTATATTCTAATACTTCACTGATTTGATTTTTGTTAGAGTTTGGTGTTATTTTTACAAACAATAAAACATCATTACTGGTGCGTTTTATTATTTTATCTAAATTTTTCATTAAAAATCAAAAGTATTAGCTTTTAATATAGATATATAATAAGCACAAGCATCTGAAACAATCCAAAGAATTATTATAATAATCAAAAATCCTATATCAAATCTACCTAATCTTGGAAGAAAGCGATTAATATAATTTTTAATAGGATCTATAATTATTCTTAAAACCAAATATATTCTAGCTAGTATTCCATCACCAAAAACATTTACTAAACCAAAAGTAGCAAGTAAATTTATAACAGCATAAATAAACATAAAAAACAAATATAAGTTTGTAATTGCAGATATAGCTTTTAATATATTTATAATAATAATAGTATCCATTAGGTTCTCTTTTTAAATTACCTTTATTTTTTTACAATATTATAATATATTATTATAAAGTGTTTTTGAAGATATTTTTAATAACTTTAATTAAAAAATATGTGTTTAGTATGATTAACAAAGATAAAGGTAGTAGTTTTAATTTTCAAAGAAAAGGTTTTAATGTTATTATCTCTGCTCCATCTGGAGTTGGTAAGAGTACTCTTATAAAAAAAATAATGTTAGATGGAAAAAATTTAGAATATTCTATTTCTGCCACTACAAGAGAAAAAAGACCTTCTGAGGTTGAAGGTGAAAGCTATTACTTTAAAACAAAAGAAGAATTTTATAATCTAATCAGTAAAAATGCTTTTATTGAATATGCTGAAGTTTTTGGTAATTTTTATGGAACTTTGAGTGCAGATATTGTGAAAAGATTAAATTCAGGGAAAGATGTTTTATTTGATTTAGATTGGCAAGGAGCAAGCATCCTAAGAAGATCTATGCCTGATGATACTATTAGTATTTTTGTCTTACCTCCAAGCATTACAGAGTTAGAAAGAAGAATAAGAAATAGAAATCAAGATACTGAGGATGTTATTCTTTACAGAATGGCAAAAGCAAGATCTGAGATATCTAACTATTATCAATATGATTATGTTGTAATAAATGACAATTTAAATGTGGCTTTATCTGAAATAAAGGCAATAATTTTGGCAAATAGATTAAAACGTGATAAATTATTGAATATGGATGGATTTATTAGAGAGTTGTAATTATGATTAGGGGAAAAATTATTTTTAAATATATAAAATACTTTTTTATTTTTTTTGTTATGGTAATTTTAGTTTCTTGTGCTAATGAGCAAAGAAAAGCATCTAGAAATTTTGCTTTAAAGGTTGATATTTTTAAAAAAAAGCATAATGCTAATATAGAGTTTTTATCTTATATAGATACTTCAACAGATTTTAGTTATATAGTAGATACTCATCTTACCGTAAAAAAAATTATATACCCAGATATATCTTTAATGCAGGTTAATAGTACTACTATTGCTGTTGAATTTGTTGATAAAGAAATGTTTCAGTCTTTTCCTTTATTGCAAGAAAATAGCTCTATTTTATTCCAAGAAGGAATTTTAATTATAAATGGTGATTATCACGATATTGAAGAAGGAACAAATTACAAAAAGTTTATCATATGTAGGCAAAAAGATTGTAGAGATATCTCTAAAATGGCATTACGTTATATGTATAATTATAATGGAATTGATGAGAATCTTCCCGAAGGTTATAAATCAGATGACTTACTAAAATATTTAACTGACTAGATTTTTTTTGTTCTATATTTTTTAAAAAATATCAATTATTTCTGTAATTTATAAATTTTAGGATGGTTGTGTTTAGTTATATATTTGTTTGAAATCTTTAACTATTATAACTTAAACCACTTATAAGCTACTTCTCTAGTATTTATTTGCAATAACCAACCACAACTATTATTGTAGAAATATTTTTTATATGTAGTTTTTTAAAATAGATAATTATTATTTTTGAATAACTAAATTTTAATAAATGAGAATCCCAATATTTTTTAATTGAATTAAAAACATTCCTAAAATATCATTATTTCCAGCTTTTCCATAAAAAGAATATAATAATTGCGATATAACCTCTTCATTAATGCTTTATATCAATTTTTTTTATTATTTTGCGTATTTCATACCATCATTTATATCTAAATTAAATTTTATCTTGCATTTAAAAAACTATTAACCTACTATTCTAATAAGATATTTATTATTTATCTCACTAATTTTGGGGAAAAATGTTATTAAAAATATTTTTTGAATTCTACGCATATATATGTTTGTTAGTATTTTTTGTAGGATCAACTTATAGAGTTATTATATCTTTAAAGAACAAGCATCATAGCTCCAACACAGAAAAAAGTATATCTCAATCTATTAATATCGGAGTTATTACTTTAATATTTTTGCATTTTGCAGGATACTTTTTCGCAAGAGAAGTTTTTATATTAGTTGGATTATCCGATGGTTTACAAACAAAATTATCTAACATGATTAGTGGATTAATTACAACCTTCTTTCTAACCTATATTGTTATTGTAATTTGTAAAAAATATTTTAAACAGCATATGTCTTTTAAAGGGTCTTGGGCAGAAAAAGGAATGTCTTTAATAATTATTTTTCACATACTTTTAGGATTTTTAGCAATAGGTTCAACCACTGGAATGGAAGTAAAAGAATTGAAAACTATAAGTTTTAACAATTATTTTAGTGGATTATTCTCTTTTTCAGAAAACCCATCACAGCACTTATCTAACTTAACTTGGATGACCTTAAGCCATCTGATTTTAGGTTATTCATTAATAGCCACTCTTCCCTTTACAAAGGTAATTGATATTCTTATTGATCAAGTAAAAAAACTAATATTTATGTTATTAAAAATTTTCAAATTGAAAAAATCTACTTAATTAAGTAGTAATCTATTATACTATTGTTAATAATATAATTGGATAAAATTATTTCAATAATTTTGTATAATTAATAAATCAACTGCTTATAAAATAATTAAAATTAGAAATAAAAGCGAATTTGATTTCATTCAATTTACTATATACATCAATCTAAATATAATGATGAAGAAATTCCATATAAGTTATTTATAACTACATATTGTTTAATATTGTCTATATCTTGATTATCTAAAAAAGTGATAAATATTCCCTCTTCCACATTAAATAAATAAGAAGAATTTGATTCTAAAGACTTGAATTTTTTATAACTATCATTTGGGAGATAATAATTATTTATTATAGAATAAGACACTTTTTCTAATACATAATTACTATCAAGAATATTGTATAATCCATCACCTTGTTGCTCTACATTGCTAAATTTTTTACCGAAAGATGGAATCGTAATTACTATTTTTTCAATTGATATATCTTTAGATTTTAAATAGTTTACTGTTTTTTCTATAGACCACTCATCTTCATTAGATAAAAAAAGATTATAAAAATGAGATGTCTTTTTATCCCTAACAGTATGATCATAATAGTATATCTCTATATAATCAATATACTTAACAATATCTTTAAAATCAAAGTAATTTATTATATTTTTATTCATAGGGATAGAATGAGATAACAAATAATTTTTATTATAATCCTTTTCTAGTAGATCAAGTTGATATTTTAGTTCTTTTAATAATACTTTAAAGTTAGTTTTATCTTTATATGATAATGGATATTCCCATTTTATTGCAACACCATCAAAATTATTTTTTATGAGATTTTCTTTAATATTTTCTACTAGAATTTTACGATAAGATGAATTATTAATTACTTTAGATAAATTATTACTTGCATCAACGGAAATACTAATTTTTAAATCAGGATAAGTTTCTTTTAAATCTTTGACTTTTTGAATAAACTCATCAAAACTATCTTCCGATGATGATATTCCGTTTAAAAGAACACCATTATCATTAACATAAAAAGATAAAACCCTAACCTCATTGATTCCTTTCAAATCAATACTATCAATTCTCCAATCTATATCTGATTGTAAATAAAGTATAGATTGATATTCTGCCTTTACACATAAAGAGAAAAATAAAAATATAAGAGTAAGAAAAGAATATCTCACGATTTTTTATAAAACCCCATAGATTGTAAATAATCTCTCTATCTTTTCTTTTATATCTTTATAATTCAAAACATCATCAACAATAAGAATATTAGGTAACCTACATTTGCTAGCTAAATCTCTACTCATAGCATAAACATTAGCAGTATTAGAATCTGTTGGAATTTCTTTTGATATTATAACCTCAACATTAATTAAACCAATCTCAGCAATTGCCGACTTTAAATGATGTTGCATTATGGATGAATCATCGTTATAAGATATAGCAAGTATTTTCATATTATTTCACTAATTCAAGTTACACTTTATTGATTATACAAAGATATTTCTATTTAATGTACTTATTTATACTTTTTAGCAATGTTTTATCATTATCATCTTGGGTGATTTCCCAAATTAAAACACCAGCTAATTTGTTATTTTTTACATATCTAGCAAATTCTTTAATACTTTTAGGATCATGATAAGATACAAAAAGACTCTCTTTTTTATTATAAATATGAGTTGATTTTGTTTTTTTATCAAAAAATACTTTATAATCCTTATTAACTAAATAATTATCTTTTATATATTTATAAGTGGCCGAATTTTTACCTCCATTTCCTTGAAATTTCTGATATAAACCATTCCTAGTACCACCTTTTACCTCGCCTTGAAGTCTTCCATAAAAAGCTACTCCTAGAACTAACTTTTTAGGATCAATTCCAGTTTTTAATATCTTTTCTATGGCATCATTTGTAGACCAATCAGATTGTCCCTTATATAAAGCAACATGAGATTCTGTTTTACTAGACCAAGTTCCTGATAAGTTATAAGACATAACTCCAAAATAATCTACATTAAATTCCATAGCCTTAAAATCTATCCCCTCTGTAACCCAAGGGCCAACACCAACAGCTAAAGATAAGCTATAATATTTATTATTTTGTTGTTCCAATTCATTCAGCTGATTCCTTATTTCTTCTATAAGTAAAACTAAATTTTCTTTATCTTCTGGTCTTGATTTAATTGCCCCCCAGCCTCCATGAACAGGAAACTCCCAATCTATATCAACACCATCAAAATTATACTTCTCTAAAAATTCAATAATACTTTTTGCAAATTCATATCTATTTTTTTCAGAATAAGAAGCATCAGAAAAACCATCAATTCCCCAACCTCCTACAGAAATTATTAATTTTAAATTAGGGTTTGATAATTTTAAACATTGTAATTTAATTAAATTTTCTTCAAAAGTATATTTAGATGAATTTTTTCCTGAGCGAACTACTCCATTTTCAATTTCTAAAAAAGAGAACTTGATATCAGTTAATTTATTAGCATCAATATCATCAATCTCCCAATTTATCCATGATGGCAAATATCCAATAACATAATACTGATTTTTAGAATACGAAGTACTCAACAAAAATAAATTAACAATTAATATAATAAAAAAGTTTTTCATAAAAATAGATACCACCTAAATTCGTGCAATTAATATAAATATAAAATATAATAATGAATATATTGTTAAATATTAAAGAGGTTTAGATGAGAATTGGAATTGTTGTTGCAATGGAAGAAGAATTTGAAGCATTAAATTCAATACTTAAAGAAAAATTAATAGAGGATGATTTTTATAAAATATACTCATCTACATATAAAAACATAGAAATATTTGGAATTATATCTAAAATTGGAAAAACAGCATCAGCATCCGCAACTACTCACTTAATTAACAAATATAATCCAGATTTTTTAATTAACATGGGATCTTGTGGAGGATTAAATAATTCTTCTGTTTCTTCTATTATTTTATCTAACAAAGCTGGATATTGCGATGTTGATGTTCAGGCATTTGGATATAAATTAGGTCAACTACCACAACAACCAGAATTTTTTGAATCAAAAGATTCAACATTAAAATTTATGGATTTATTAAATTTCATAAAAAGATATCATTCTGTTTTAAATGGATTTATAATAACAGCTGATAGTTTTATTTCTGATCCTCAAAAAGTAGAGTTAATAAAAAATATTTATCCGAATACTATGGCTGTAGAGATGGAAGCCTCATCTTTTGCTCAAGTATGTAGTACGTACAACAAAGATTTTTTATTAGTTAAGAAAGTTTCTGATATGGCAAATTATGAAGCTAGCAAATTATTTAAAAAGGAAATAAGTAAAATGAGTGAAAACACAACAAATATAATAAAATCTGTACTAGATTTTATTGTAAAATAATTAAGAAAAAACCAGAAATAAATCTTAATTACTAATAATTAAAAGAAAACCTAAATATACTACTTATTTTATGATATAAATCAGTAATGAATGGTAATTTTGGTTATAGTAGTTTTAGACAAAAATATAACCAACATATTTTAATAAAAATGCAATATGAGAAACTTCATTGCCTAATTCTTTTAAAGAATAGTTTTTTTATTTGTTATTGATTGAGAATAGTTCTTGCTAATAACTAGATTTCTTTTCCTTATTAATTACCTTATTCTATAAATCATATATACGTTACAAAGCCAATAAAACCAACTTAATATAAAAAAATTTGTTATTTCATTAGTTTTATAATCTATAATTTAGATATTTTCACTTAAAATTTATTCAACTAAAATGTGTATGTATTTTGTATAAAATTGCTAAATATTTTGAATTATTTGAAATAAAAATATCATAAAAACTAATAAAATTAAGAGGATAATAAACTATAATCCCCTTAAATCCATACCATACTTATCAATAAATATAATTATTACTTTTAATAATTGATCACAAAACAATAAAATAAATTATCATTTTATGAATGAACAGAATGCACAATTTAGTAAGAATTTTAATATAACACCTAAATTAATTACTCTCCAAAAGATATTCCTAGACCTTTTGCTGTTTTAACTAAATCACCGTTAACATCAACTGCTCCGTTAGTTTGTGTAATATCGCTCAAAGGAACGTCAATAACCTTCCTATTAGCCCAACCAACAACTCTTTTATCCTTACCTTCCCATAATAAATCAACTGCTCTTACACCAAATGCTGAAGCTATTATTCTGTCTAATGGAGTAGGATACCCACCTCTTTGAATATGACCCAAGATTGTTACCCTTGTTTCATGTCCTGTAAGTTTTTCTATAGCTTCACCTATAATATTACCAACCCCCCCATATTTTTTGCTTGCAAAAGCTTCTTTTTGACTAACAAAAGATTGAGTTCCTTCTTTGGTTATAGCGGCTTCAGAACATACGACAACGGCGTAACTTCTACCACTTTTATAAATATCATTAATTTTTTTAGCTACAGAATTAATATCATAAGGAATTTCAGGAATTAAAATAACATCTGCACCAGATGCAATACCTGAAGATAAAGCTAAATGACCAACATCTCTTCCCATAACTTCTACAACCATTACTCTTTTATGAGAAAGGGCTGTATCATGTAATCTTTCTGCACTTTCTGTTGCGGCATTAACGGCTGTCATATAGCCAATTGGAAACTCGGTAAAAGGAACATCATTATCTATTGTTTTTGGTATACCAATAAATTTAATATTTCCCATTGTTGTGATTTTCTCTATAATTCTCATACTTCCATCACCACCAATAGCAATTAAAGCATCTAAACCTAGCTCTTTATAACCAGCAACAATTTCTGAAGATCTATCTTTGAAAGTACCATCTGGCATCGGATAATTAAAAGGATCTCCTTTATTAACTGTTCTTAGAATTGTTCCGCCAGATCTTAAAAAATTAATATCTACTGTTTCTTCATATAATCTATTAACATTAAGAGGTCTTTCCATCAAACCAACAGTTCCTTCCTGAATACCATAAATCTCACAACCTAATTGAGAAGCTCTTTTTACAACAGCTCTTATTGCCGCATTCAACCCAGAACAATCTCCACCACTGGTTAAAACACCTATCTTTTTAATTTTAGTCATAATATTTAACGCTCCTATTAATAGAAATTCTTCATAGGAATAGTATCATTATTAAATAATTATTGCAATCTTACTAAAGAAGATTATAATAGTATGGATTGATCTAATCAAGAAGGAGTGTGATATAATATGTGTACAGTTACTGTAAGAGATAACAATGTTGAGCAGTCACTTAGAATTCTTAAGAAAAAGCTTCAAAGAGAAGGTGTTTTTAGAGAATTAAAACTAAGAACAGGTTTTGAAAAGCCTTCTAAGAAGAAAGCTAGAGAGAAATCTGAAGCTACAAGACGTGCTAGAAAACTTGCTCGTAAAAGAGTTGAAAAACAAGGTTTTTAGTTTGTTAGATTAACTATACATTTGGGGAGATAATATAACTTATCTTCCTCTTTTCAAAAATCAATCTATATAATTAAAACGATTCCTTAAATTAAAAAAATCTGATATATAATATCAAAATCTCAAATAGAAACATGATAACAGTTATTTTTTAAATATTTAAAGAATATTACTTAGGTAGTTTAGTATATAGATTTGGATATATTTTGTTATTTTTTACTGTTAACTAAATTAATTATTTTTTTTCATATCTAAAGGTGATTTATAAGTAATAAATTTGGCAAATAAATACAAAGCAATTACAACAAATATAGTTCCTTCTATCAAAAATAAATCTAAATATTTATCTAACTTAAATAAGCTAGCAATAAAAGAGAAAAATACATGAGAAGTAAACTGTCCTAAATACATAGAAGCCAAAAGTAAAGAAATTACACTTGCTCTATTAACTTTAGTTGCATAATTTGTGGCTAAAGATATCATAGAATTACCAAATGATCCAAATCCTATTCCAATTAAAAAAGAAGCAAAACAAATATTTATAAAATTTATATCGTTATCGTATAAAGTAAAAAATCCTTGGGCTACAAATAACATTTGAAAAGCATATAATAAGTTAGGAGAAACCTTTTTAACTAGATTCATTAACATATTAGATATAATACCAGCAAACATATAAAAACTTTGTGCAATACCAGCTTGCAAAGGACCACCAAGATTATTTTCCTTAATAACAAAAGATATACTAGAAAAATATTGAAATACTAAAACCATAATAAAAAAATAAACAAAAGCAACCAAAAATATTTCTTTTTTAAAAATCAAATTAAATACGAAAGGATATTTATGATATGTACTTTTAATATTTGGATCTATTTTAGTATAAATTAAATACATTGGTATCAAGCTAATTAAAGGAACTAAAAATCCTAACCTCCAATATACAGACGTAAATAATCCTGTTAAAATTAGTAGTATGATACCTCCTAAATTAGAAGATACACCAGATTTAGAAAGTATATATTCTTTTTTTTCATTTTTATAATAATCAGAAATTAAAGCTGTCGCATAGGGAATAATTAATCCTGCTCCTACTCCTGCTAACCCTCTAAAAAATAATAGATAATCTTCAGAAAAACTTAAAAAACTTGCAACCGCAACAAAAGAATAAATAGATAAACCCGATAAAATAAGAGTTCTTTTTGTAAAATACCTTAATAAAATAGCAGAAAACAAAATAAACGGAATAGCTGTCAATGAAGGTAGGGTTAATATAAGTTTTGATAACTGTTCTCCTCCTAAAAAATTACTAGCAATACTAGGCAACATCGGAGATATAATAGATCCGGCAACATAGTTTGTAAAAAATATTGACAACAGAGCATATTCTGTTTTTATCCATTTAAACATTTTTTAGTCTCTTATTATGACTCTAACTTACTTTTAAAAATAGATAAATCAGAATTTGATTTTAAATATAAAACAGCACAACCTAAAACATAATCTTTTCTATCTTCTAAATCATTATACAAAGGACATGATTTTTCTTTCACAGTTTGTTTAGGTTTTCTTTTATATAAATCAGATACTCTTAGATAATTTTTATAATCTTTTTCTCTAAAATGCTTTATATTACCACTTTCAACAACTTTAATATCAGGAGCAATTCCTTCTCCTTGAAATGTCGCATCTTTAGGGGAATAGAATAATTGAGTAGTAACATTAAATATACTGTTATCTTTTAGAGCAAAACTGCTTTGTACACTCCATTTACCAAATGTAGAATCTCCAATTATTATGCCTCTTTGATTTATAGCAATAGCTCCTGCTAATAATTCTGATGCTGATGCTGAATTAGAATTTGTTAAAATAACAATTGGTAAATCTTCTCTTACTTGAGTTTTATTAAAAGATAAAAATGTTTGATTATTAGCAGTTGCCCTACCTTTTATAGAAACTATAGCTTCACCAGATAATATTGTATCCGCAATAATTACAACCGCTGTTAATAATCCTCCTGGATTATTTCTAACATCTATAATCATTCCCTTTAAGTTATTTACTTGCAATGAATTAATATCAGATCTAAATAATGAAGCGGTGTCTTGATTAAAACTGTTAATATTTATATAGGCATAATCTTTATCTATTATTTTAGATTCAACAGAAGGAACATAGTAATCTCCTCTTAGAACATCAACATCAAAAGTCCTATCTCCGCGAACTATTGTAAGTGTAACTTTTGTTCCATTTTCTCCTCTGATTGCATTAATTACATTCTCTAAAGATTCTTGAGGATTAATAACTTTGTCACCAACAGATTTAATATAGTCTCCATGTAATATTCCAGCTTTTTGAGAAGGGGAATCTTTAAAAACTTTTATCACATAAATCATATTTTTGTCTTTATCAAAATTGAATAAAATACCAATACCCTTATGACTTCCGCTTATATTTGATCTAAATTCTTCAGCTTTTTTACTATCCATGTAAACAGTATGTGCATCAATATCGTTAAATACCAAATTCATTATTTCTTCCATTAAAAGATTTGGTGTAACTTCTTTTTTTTCTTCTTTAATTTTTTTGATGGATGGTTCTATTGCTTCTTTAGATTTTTTTGATATTTTTTCTTTTTCTTCATCACTCACGGCATAAATATAGTTATCTATTAGTAAAAAATATGCTTCTTTGTATAAAGATGAAGAAAATTTTATATCTTTAGATTTAGCATTATCAAGAAATGTTTTATATTCATCTAAAAAACTATCTACATACTTATCTGATCTTTCGTATAATCCAAAAAAATCAAATTTTGCATAAACAACATTGATATTACATAAAAACAATACCATTATAAATAGCTTTAAATTTTTAAACATAAAAACTTCCTAAGATAAAATAATAATGTAAACATTATAACAGAAAAAACCTTAATTTATAATTAAGGAAATAGTTTTTTTTCTATCCACTTATTATTGTTGATTTTTTTATAAACCTTTCTAATATGTAATCTTGAAGGTTTTTCTATCCAAAATTCCATTCTAGAGGGAGAAATATTTAATCCTTTCCAATAAAAAGGACGAGGAACATCTTTTTTATATTTCATAGAATAAAGTGCTACATTATTAAGTAATTCTAATGCTCCCGATATTTCTTTTGATTGAGAAGAAGCCCAAGCTCCTATTTTGCTTAAATAAGGTCTTGAATTAAAATACTCATCTGATATTTCATCTGAAATTTCATTGCAAACACCTTCAATCCGAATTTGTCTTTTTAAAATAGACCAATAAAATAACATAGACACGTTAGGGTTTTGAGAAACTTCAAACCCTTTTCTACTTTCTATATTTGTATAAAAAACAAAACCTTCTTTTGAAAATGACTTTAACAAAACCATTCTACTAGAAGGTTTATTGTCAATAGATGTTGATAAAGAAAATGCGTTATAATTCTCTAACCCACTTTGCTGGTATTTTTTTTTGGCATCATCCAACCATAAAGAAAATTTTTTAAAAACAAATTTATCGTCTTTAAATTTATCTAACATTAAATTTTATGTTCACCACTATTTATAATTAAATTCTGAATAATATCATCTAAAGCTGTATCCGTATCTGATATTACATCTTTTAATACTACATTATACTGATGATTTTCTACATAAATATTTACATTTAAATCTTCTTGATCTTTAGATACTTTATAGTTAAAACCTTCGCCAAATTCTTCAATAAAATCTTCTAAAGAAACTTTATCATGAGAAATATCATAACCGTGTATTTCTAAAAAATCTTGTCCTTCAGAAAAACTATCTTTTAAGATCTTATAAACATCACCTTCTTCTTCAAGATTGATTTCATAAGGAATTTTTTCTTCAACTGAAGATTCTAAAAAATCTGCACCTTGGTTTTCTTTATAATCAAAAGATAAAATTTTCTCTAAATTTAATTCTTCTTTTACATGAGATGTAAATATATCGTTAACAACATCTGATGAAACATAATCATCTTCTTGTATTACATCTTCGTACATATTTAAAACATATTCTTTTAAAGAAACTGATTCACCATCTTTGGTTACATACTCAACTTCTATAAATCTTTCATCTTCTTTATTAATGCTTTTAAGAGATAGATTATCCAAAATTTTATTTATACTAAGACTACTAGATGTTGTTGGAATCAATAGTTCTTTATGTTCAAAATTCCAAGTATAATTCACATCCTTGAGGTTTAGATCTAAAACATCACCATTTTGATAACCATCTTTAATAGATATTTTTATAAAATCTTTATCTTCATCTAGGATATTTAAAACTTTATCCTTGTTATCTTTTTTTTCTTGCATTAATGCAAATCCTTTATTAATCTATAATTTGTATGTATATTAAATAATGTTCTGATTAAATATTAATTTAATATTAAGAAATGTAAATAATTAGACAACAAATAGAATATAAAATTGCTTATTGTTTACAAATATTTGGAGTTAATAATAAATGACAAAACTTATGAAAAATAAAAAAGGTCTTATAATGGGTGTTTTAAACGAATACTCGATAGCTTGGGCGATAGCAAAAAAATTAAATGAGCAAGGAGCTGAAATTGCTTTTACTTATGCGAATGATAAAGTAGAAAAAAGACTTCGTCCATTAGCTCAATCATTAAATTCTGATATGTTTTTTGAATGTGATGTAAAAAAAACTGAGACAATTAAAAACACTTTTGATCAAATTCAAAAAAAATGGGGAAAAATTGATTTTTTAGTTCATGCAATTGCTTTTTCTGATAAGTCGGAATTGAATGGTAAATTTTTAGATACAACTTTATCTAACTTCTTAAACACAATGCATATTTCTTGTTATTCTTTAGTAGAAACAACCAAGCACGCTGTACCTTTAATGAATGATGGTGGAAGCATTATTACTCTTACATATTATGGAGCAGAAAAAGTTTTACCTAATTATAATGTAATGGGTATTGCTAAGGCAGCATTAGAATCTTCTGTAAAATATTTAGCTGAAGATTTAGGATCATCAAATATTCGTGTTAATGCTATTTCAGCAGGACCTATTAAAACTCTTGCGGCTAGTGGAATTGGTGATTTTTCTGCTATATTAAATTGGAATGCTGAAAATTCTCCTCTTAGAAGATCCGTTTCTCAAGAAGAAGTTGCTGGATCTTCCTTATATCTACTAAGTAATTTATCTAGTGGTGTAACTGGCGAAGTTCATTATGTTGATGCGGGGTATAACATCATAGGAATGAAGGCTACTCATTAAATTAAAATTTTTTTTATTTTCATATCTAATTTCATAAAAATATGGCATATGCTATAATTTTTTTGTCTATATTGAAGGAAACTTTTATCTATAAAGGTATTAATATTAATCTAATTTCATAAATAACTTTTTTAAATTATTTTTATACCTCGGATACACCTAGCAATTTTTGATGGTTGAAATAATAATTCTGTATAAAGAAAATTATAATTGTCTTGTATTATAAAAATACCGTTTATTATCTTGCGTTTAAGATACTACATCACAAAAGAAGTTAAGGTTATTTTGTGTATATAATTACCTCAACTAATGTAGTTATTGAAAAAACTGATAAAATTAATAATATATTACCTATATTTTATTTATAATTTATAAAAATAATCTAATTATTTATTAGTTAGAAATTTATAATACTTAATCCATCTATTATAAAATTACACTTTGTTAAAGATGTTTTATATACTTACTTTATTCTTAATTTGATATAATAGTTTGTTTTTTTGATACCTTAAAATATAGTGATTACCATCTCTTATGTAACCAAAGCCATTGTGATGGATTTTCTTTTATCCATTCTTCTATTTTTTTATTCATTAAAAGAGCTAGATTTTTTATATCGTCTTTTTTATTTCTTGTTCTTTTTATATCTATTGGTTTTTCTAGTATTAAATCAAACTGACAATTTTTTTTTCTTACAATGTGAACAGGAATTAATGGTATATTGTACTTAAATGCTAACAATGGTAGAAATGTTGAAGTAAAAGCTGGACGACCAAAAAAATCTACTTTTATACCCTCTCTTATTTTTTGATCTACCAACATGTTTATAAATACATTTTCATATTTTATTTTATTATTCAAATAAATAATAGTTTCTCTATTTAATGAAATTAATTCTATAACATTTGGAACATTTCTAAGATTAAATATTAATTTTTCTAAAAAATAGTTATTTGGTTTTTTATAAATTGCAAAACCTTTATTTGGTAAATTAAGAAATTTAGATGCAAATAATTCCCAATTACCAATATGTGCACTAAATACTAAGCATTTATTGTCTTCCATATATTTTAGGATATTATTTTCATCTATTAGGTTTACTCTTTTAATCAGAGCTTTACCTTTTGGTATTTCAAAAATTGTTGCAAGAAAGACACCACAAGATTCTATAAAAATATCTTCAACTTCCTTGGTTGTTTTTTTTGGAAAAGCCTTTTGAATATTTTCTAAAACTACATGTTTGCGTTTTGATATGAATAACGGTATGAATCTTTTTCCTAAAAAATATCCACTATTAGATGCCCACACAATAGGAACAAGTTTAAATAACATATATAAAATATAACCAAACAAGGCTTCTATAAAATATTTTGTACTTTTTATTATTAATTGAATATATTTATTCTTTTTTTTATTTTGTTTCATAAGCATTTACTATTTTGTTTAACAAAAATTGAGAATTATTTAGTACCAAGCTAATATTGAATGATAATACTTTTGATTTATATTGAAAAGGAATTTTTATATAATCTTTTTCAGTGGTAACAAGTATCAAATTATTATTGTTTGCTTTTTTAATAAGATATTTAATATCTTTTTTTGAATAAAAATGATGATCTTTATAATAGATAAATTTCTCTACCTTTGCCCCATAACTTTCTAAAGTTTTTTTAAATTTTTCTGGAATACCAATACCACAAAAAGCTAAAACTTTATCTCCTTTGATATTGATATCTTCTTGTGCTTGATATTTTCCTTGAAATATATTTAGAGAATATTTTTCCGCTAAAAAAATCACTTCTTGATTATTTTTTTCTAAAATAATAACAGCATTAGCTTTTTTAAAACCACTTTTTATACTTTCTCTTAAAGGTCCTGCTGGGAAAATTAACTTGTTCCCAAATCCATAATCACCATTAACAATTAGCAAATTAAAATCTTTTTTAAAAGTTGGATTTTGAAAACCATCATCAGTAATTACCATTTGAAAATCTTCTTTTTCTAGTATATTCAAGCCATCTTTAATATTTTTACTTACCAAAGTTGGTAAATAGTTTGCTAAAAGCAGTGGTTCATCGCCCACCAAAGATGGTGTATGATTTTTATTAACCCAAGTTGGATTTCTAAAAGATCCACCATATCCCTTAGATAAAAAAGCTACTTTCAAACCTAATTGATTTAAGGATTTTCCTAAAAATATAGCTGTTGGAGTTTTCCCAGAACCTCCTAAATTTATATTTCCTAAACATATTACAAATAAGTTACTTCTATAAGAAGATTTTAGTTTTCTAATTTTACTACCTAAAAACCATAATAAACTTAATGGTAATAATAAATAATTAATTAAAGATTTTTTACGCCATAATTTATGAATATCTAGATTTTTAAATAACAATCTATTTCTCTTTCTAAATTTTTTATAATATAAGAGCCTTCTTTTTGTACAAATAAAGTATTATTTTTAAGCTCCTCTAACGCTGTTTTGTTTTTAAGCAAATATAGTATTTTATCTGATAATTGTTTTTCATTTAAAACTTCTAATCCAGCATTATTTTTCAAAGTATCTTGCACTATATCTTTAAAATTCCCCATGTTTTTACCAAAAATAACAGGACAACCAACACTTAACGGCTCTAATAAATTGTGTCCTCCTAGCATATATAAAGATTTACCTATAAAAGTAATATCTGATATATAACAAAGAAAATTTGTTTTCCCCATAGAATCAATCAAAATAACATCTTCTAAAGCTGACAAATTTTGAACTTCTGAATACAAGGTTATTTTAATATTGTTCTTTTTAAAAAAATATTCCATATATTTTATTTTATTGATATGTCTTGGAATTACAATTATTTTTGTTTTAATATTTTGTTGTTTAATATTTTTATAAAGATTCAGTACAATATCTTCTTCTCCTTGATGGATACTAAGCATGCTAATAATATTATAATTATTAAAATATGACTTTATTTTTTTAGATTCTTTCTCAAATGAAGTTAAAATTTCCTCTTTAGATAAAATATTACTATATTTTAAATTGCCTATAAATTTATTATCTTTCTTATTAAGAAAATCTATTTTTTGCTTATTAAAAGTAGACATAGGATAAATTGCATCAAAGTATTTTAATATATTAGAAATAATAATTTTAACCTTTTTCCATCTTTTAAAAGAAATATCTGAAATTCTAGCATTTAATAAAATTAATGGGATTTTTTGCTTATTAATTTTACTTAAAAATATGAGAAAAAAATCTTGCTCTAGCCAAAACACAGCAGAAGGATTGTATTTTTTTATAAATTTATTAACTAAAAAATTGCAATCATAAGGGAGATAATGATGTTCAACCTGATTATGGTTAAATACAGATTCAACAATATGTTTAGAAGTTTCTGTATGCGAAGTTATTAATATTTGAATCTTATTACCATATTTTTTTAATAATAAAAATACCAAAGATTTAGCAGAAAGAACTTCTCCTACGCTTGCTCCGTGTATCCAAATATACTTTTTATCTTGTTTTATTCTTTTTGATAACAATAACCTATCTTGAATCTTTTCCCTATTAGATTTAATTAATAGTCTAAATATGGCGGTCATTGCTATTATATAAAAAATAAAATTGTATAAAATTAACAAAAATTTATATATTATTATCATGTGTGGATTTGTTTCTAGTTTTTACTAAAACACCTTTTCTTCCTTTTTCAGCTCTTTCAATAAAAGGTTGCTTATATTTTTTATCTAATTCCCAAGTTTTATTATTTAAGTAGTTTTCTATAAATAATCTGTATTCTTCTGAATCTTTATTGTTACCATTTTCATCAAAATAATTCATAACATCACTTACATACACTGTTATTTTAGAAAAAGGAAGAGGTAAAAAAAAACGATCCCATGATTTTAAAACAATCGCTTTTGAAGAAGAAAATGATAACAATAAAATTGGAGTTTTAGTAATTTGCGATAAAACTACAATACCTTCTGAACATTGCATTCGAGGACCTACAGATCCATCTGGAGCTATTGCGATTGTGGTTGGTTTTTCATTTTTTAATACTCTTAGCACCTCTCTAACACCAGCAAAACCACCTTTATTACCAGAACCTTCTACTTTACCAACACCAAAATATTTACAAATTAACTTCATAAGGTAAGCACTTCTACTATGAGAAATTAATACCTTAGCAGCAGCAAAACGTTTTCTTAATATAAGTGGTGCTAAAAGCCTACCATGCCAAAATCCCATAATAAAATTTTGCTTTTTAAAAAGACTTTTATCTGCTTCTATTTCATAAGTTATTTTACTGGTTAATAATACAAACTTAATATAAAAGAATCCTATAAACGATAATAAAAAAGTATAAATATAAAAAAATATAACATTATCTAAAAATATCTTTTTATACGATTTTTTAAAATTAAAATTTTTCATTATTTTATGCTTCTTCTTGTTGTCTAAACTGTAAATCATAAAGATACTTATAGAAGCTACCCTCGTTTTGAACTAATTCAGTATGAGTCCCCTTTTCTACAATTTTGCCTTCATCGACCACAAAAATTTGATCACAATTTATAATTGTTGAAAGTCTATGAGCAATAATAATTGTAGTTCTATCTTTCATTAGCAAATCAAGAGCTTTTTGTATTGCTTGTTCTGATTCTGTATCTAAAGCCGATGTAGCTTCATCTAACAATAATATTGGTGCATCTTTTAGCAAAGCTCTTGCAATTGAAATCCTTTGCCTTTGACCACCTGATAGTCTTGCTCCTCTTGGTCCTATTAATGTATTAAATCCATCTGGTAATTTACTAATGAAATCAAAGCAATATGCATTTTTTGATGCTTGCATAATTTCTTCTTCTGTTGCTTCTTCTTTAGAATAAGAAATGTTGTTTATTATGGTATCATCAAATAAAATAACTTCCTGAGAAACAAGAGAAATATTCTCTCTTAAAGATTTTAAAGTAACTTCCTTAATATCTTGAGAATCTATTAAAATTTTACCTCTATCAGGATCATAAAATCTCTCAATAAGATTAATAATAGTACTTTTACCACCACCTGACCTTCCGACTAAAGCTATTTTCTGACCTTCATTAATTTTAAAATTCATATTATCAATAGCTTTTATTATTTTTTTATCTTTAGGAATAATTTTTGTATTCTCTCCTGTTGGAATAACTTTTTCTGCAAAATCATTATAAGAAAAAGTAACATCTTTAAATTCTATTTCAGCTTTTGTAACTTGAAGCTCTTTTGCACTTTCAGATTCCTTAATATCTATAGTAGAATCTAAAATGCTGTAATATCTTTTTACAGATAAAGCGCCTATTTGGATTTTCACTGTAAATTCTGATAATCTTTTAAGTGGTTGATATGAGATCAATAAAGCTGCAACAAAAGAAAAGAAAACACCTGGATCAGCTTGATGATAAACCACTTGATATCCGGCATAAATTAAAATTAAACCAATAGATATACCTCCAAAAACTTCCATCATTGGTGGTAAAATACTACTTAATTTATTAACTTTAACTTGTATTTTAGCTATGCTTTGAATTATATCTTCTGTTCTTGCTTCTTCTCTTTTTTCGTTATTGTAAGACTTAACTTCTCTTATACCATTCATAGTTTGCTCTATTTGAGATGTTAGTTGTCCTAAACCTAAGTTTGTTTTTGTAAAAGATATTTTTACTTTTTTACCTATTGTTTTAATGGGAATAACAATTACAAATATAGAAGCTACTATAAAAGAAGCATATAAAGCATTTTGGTAAAACATTAATCCTAAAAGACCTAAAAATGTAAATAAATCTCTTCCTACATTTATAGGAATATCTGTTGCCAAAGTATTTATAGCATTAAGTTCATTCATAGTAACAGAAACTAATTTTCCCGCAGAATTTTTATTATGAAAAGAAATATCTTGATTAACAAAAACTTTATATAAACTTCTACGAGCTTGTAACATTACCTTAACAGAAACAGAAAATAGCAAAATTGTGTAAATATATTGAGCCATACTTTTAACCATAGTAATAGCAATAACTCCAATGCCAATAGTTGTTATTGATTGTGCTTCCTGAGAAATAAAAACATTATTAATTATTGGTTTAATAATCCAGGCTAAACCAGCATTTGAAGCTGCAAATATGGACATAAATATAATAGATATAATAATTACTGGCATATTAGGATAAATGATATCCTTAACAAATCTTTTTAATGCTATCTGAGTACTATCAACATCTTTTTCATTATCTGTTTTTAATATTCTTTTTAATAATCTCTTTATCATGATCAATATTTCTTTATTAATTTAAATCTAGGCAATTATACTACAAGGCTGTCTGAAAATCTACCAAAAGGAACAATATCTAATTATCTATTTCCTTTTTATAGGATAAATATGATATTTTTTCTTGTAATGAATTTTGTTCTAATCTTTCTTTCAAGTGAGAAAAACTAACACTCTTTGCTAATATTTCTTGTTTTGAGCAAGAATAACTAAAAGAACCATCATTATGTTTTTGTAAACAACTTCCACAAATCCCTTTTAATCCACAAATCATAGGAGAGTTTAAAGAAGCAATTACCTTCTTGCTGTTATTAAAATTTTCATGTAAATAACTTTTAACGGCATTCATCATAGAACAAGATCCAGAAATGATTACGCTATCTATATCATTAATATATTGTTTAGCTTCTTTGAGTGCTGATAATACATTCCCATTAATATAATCAATATTTTCTAAAGAATAGCTCTCTTTAATATTATCAACACTAAGAAATACCTTATCAGAATTTTCTTTAATTAAATCTAAGTAAAAAATATCTTCTAATTTTTTATAGCCACCAACATAAATTAACTCACAGTTATTTTTCTTAGCCTGTTGAGCTATATTCATAACAGTAGCATTAGCCAAACCTCCACCGATAACCATAATTTTTTTATTATAAGGAATCTTCGTTGGCTCACCTAATGGTCCCATAAATAATATTGGTTCATGATTGGAAAGATTTTCAATTATTGATGTACTAACCCCACTTTTTAGCACTATACATTTTATAATTCCAGTATTTTTATTAACATCCATTCCCGTTAAAATTACTGATTCTGAGTAAAGTTTTATTTTTTTTTGTATTTTTGATAATGATTCAAAATTTTGAATTTTAAAAAATTGTCCTGATTGAAATTTCTCTGCCATTAATTTAGATTTAACATTAACCTCATAAATTAAATCTGTAATTAGTTTTATGCTAACAATGCTAGATTTTGTAGATTCTTCAAAAAAATCTATAGTTTTCTTAAAATCTTTTTCTATATTATTTTCTAGCATAGATTTAGAAATAGCATATTGTCCATAAAAGGCTGATGCCATAGCTTTTACAACACTACCATTAGAAGTTTTATGAGTATCTCCTAAAATACTTATTGAAATATATCCTTCTGAGGTTGGCAGCTTTTGTAAGATTACAGAAAAATTTTGATTCTTAAATTTAGATGCATGAATATCCATTGTGTTTAACAAGATATGATCTTTATTAAATATATCTTGATACTCTTCTTGTAAAATATTGTTAGGATTAGTACCTATGGCTACAATTAAAGTTTTTGCTTTAAAATTAATAGTTTTTCTATTGATTTCAAAATCTAAAGAATTAAGGTAAGAATACTTATCTTTATTAATTTTTATAAGTTTAGCATTCTCTACTAATGAAACACCTTGTTTTAGTGTTTTTTCTAATTCAACAGCATTAGTTTTGTAAGCACGAGATTCTTCAAAAGATCTATGATAAACAATCTTAATCCCTCCTAAACTATTAATAGTATCTATTGGAGAATCGCTTTTTTTAAATAATTCATAATGTTCTAAGTATTCTTGTAAAATTTCTCTATCTTCATCATTTAATAATGAATCTATTTCATTTTTATCTAAAGATTTATATCTTTCAATATGTTTTTCTACTTGCCTTTGATAATAAACAACTGCCTCTGTCGCACAGTCAAGAGATGTCAGACCTCCTCCTAGAATAATAATTGGTAATCTTATTTGCATATTAAAGAAGTTATCTTTTTTATATGATCCTAAATTCAGAGACATTAGAAATTCTGATGATGTTTTTATTCCCTTACACATAGAATTTTCTAAATTTGTAATATTAGGTTTACCAGCACCTGTACATAATGCTATATGTGAAAATCCGAATTTTTCTGCATCTGAAAAACTAAAATTAGAACCAAAACGAATCCCACCATAAATCTTAATATTTCTATTTCTTTCTATAATTAAACGCAATACTTTTAAATAGTTCTTATCCCAACGACTTGTAATTCCATATTCAGAAACTCCACCAAATCCTTGAATTATTCTATCATCTAAATTTTCTCTTATACTTTCATAATTAATAATAGGTTTGAATCCAATATTAAGAGGCTCTATTTTTAGTGCATCTACAGCAACAACTCCATTTCCTTCTTGTGCCATATTGTAGGCTAGTGAATAACCAGCTGGTCCTAAACCAACCACTAAAATATTTTTATTAGTTGGTAATTTGGGTAAGAATCTATAAAATCTTAAAGGATTCCATCTACTAAGTAGCGAATAAATTTCAAATCCCCATGGTAAACTTAATACTTGTTTTAATGTTTCGGTTTCTACAAGAGGTGTATTTACTGTTTCTTGTTTTTGAAATATACATGATATAGAACAATCATTACATATATTAGCTCCTGTTCCTGCTAGTAAAGGATTATTAATAGTAGCCACACAGAGAGCTGCTATAGGACTTGCTAGTTCGTTCAAAATGTGCATTTGTGAAATGTGCATAGAAAGTGGGCATCCTATCATTTCTGTATTTGAAGGATTTTTATTATAACTTTCATTGTCTTGGTTATATTCACCAATTCTACAATAATCTCTTCCTCTTTTATGGCATTTCACACAATAATTACTATTATGAATAGATTTTTCTATTGTTGTTTCTGTATATAAATCAAAATTGTTTCTTTTTATATATTTAGAATTATCATCTTTAAATACCTCAAAAAAAGATTCGTTATGAACTTTTTTTATGGGCACTAAAGCATTAAAATCAATTTTTTTTGCCTTGAAAAATATATTTGGTGAATCATGAATATCGTATTGATTCCTATCAAAAAATAAAAAAGATCCAAATATTATTGCTAACTGTAACTCTTTTGAATACTTATCTTCATTTTCTAACCATTTATTTACTTGTTCTATATAAATATTTTCATTAAAATCCCTTATATTTAAAATAGAAAACAACTCTTTTTTAGCTGAATAAAAATCTTCATTACTGTACAAAGAAATATCAACAGATTTAATTTTTTTATTAATAAAAACTTTCTTAAATGTAAAAGATTTTGAGTTATATAAAAATTTCTTATTAAGATGAGATAATTCTTCTTTTATTTTGAATACATCAGCAATAAAAATTTCTAGCAATTTTGCACACTCTACCAATTCTTCTGCTTCATTACCATAATTACAAGAAAATTTAGTATATTTTTTTCGTCCTACAATTATGTAATTGTATAAATTTTCATCTTGATGTTTTAAAAAAGATAAAAATTCATAATCTAACACTTTTAATTTGTTATAATTGTAGAGATCTTTAAATTCTAAATCTTTTCCTAAACTATATTTTTCCATTGATCTATTGATATCTTATTGCTATTTTAATTTTTGGGTTTAAAGTTATTTAAAATATGTTATATAATATTGTTTTATTCTAAGTTAGTTTAATTAAAATTTAAACTAAAAGCAATTTTGTTGGGACAAAGTAATGAAATCTTTAAAAGAAATACTAAAAATGTTGAAATTTTTGATAATAATCTTTTTATTATTATTAGCTTTTTATGGCGGGTACAAATATCGTGAAAATATAATGAGTATATTTCAATCTACAAAATCGGTTGATGATTTAGAAAAAATATTGAACCCCATTGATGAAGAAACAAAATCTGCTAATTTGGGAGATAATTATAAAGATTACAATAAATCTACAAATTCAAATGAAGGATTTGCTGATCTAGTTGAATTTGTAAATCCTGCCATTGTTAATATTTCTGCTGTAAAAGTTGTTAAAACACAAAATATGGATATTCCTTTAGAATCTATTGATCCTTCTTTTAGAGAATTTTTTAAAAATATGATTCCTGACGAAACCAAAGAGCAAAGATTTATTAGCCTTGGCTCTGGTTTTGTTGTTAGATCTGATGGATTTGTTGTTACTAATAATCATGTGATTAAAGGAGCTGAAAAGGTACAAGTTAATTTTTCTGATGGTAAAAAAATAGAAGCATCAATTTATGCAACAGATGAAATAACAGATATAGCATTATTAAAAATAGGTGCAACTGATTTAAAAACTCTAAAATTTGGAGATTCTGATAAAGTTAGGGTGGGAGATTTAGTAATTGCTGTTGGTAATCCTTTTGGTTTAGGTGGAACGGTCTCTTCAGGAATTATTTCTGCTATTGGGAGAGATATTCAAATTGGACCTTATAATGATTTTTTACAAACAGATGCAGCCATCAATAAAGGTAATTCTGGTGGTCCTATGATTAATACTAAAGGTGAAGTAATTGGTATTAATACTGCAATATTTAGTACACAGGGTGGTGGAAGTATTGGTATTGGTTTTGCTGTGCCTTCCAATATTATCCAAAATATTATATCTCAACTTATTACCAATAAAAAAGTAACAAGAGGTTGGTTAGGTGTTCAGGTTCAAAGTATTGATGATAACATGTCAAAAACTTTGGGTTTAAAAGAATCTATGGGTGCTTTAGTATCTAATATTGTTACTAAAGGACCAGCAGAAAAAGCTGGATTAAAAAGTGGTGATGTTATTTTAAGTGTTAATGGTATTAATCTTAAAAATTCTAGAGTATTACCAAAAATAATTAGTAATGTTAAGCCTGGTACAGAAATCACATTAGGAATTATTAGCAATAAAGTTAATAAAGACGTAAAAATTACCATTGAAGAAATACCTGAGGGAATAAATCAAATTCAAACAGATTCTCAAGAAGAATCTCTTAGTAAAAATGGTAAAGTTAAAGAGATGACTTTTGATGATATTGGTTTGAAAGTTGTAGAAATTAATAATATAGTTAGAGAATACTTCAAAATGGATAGCCAAGAAGAAGGTGTGGTAATTTTTGGAATTAAAACTTCTTCTATAGCTAAACAAAAAAATCTATCTGCTGGATTAAAAATTGTATCTGTTAATCAGGAAGAAATTAAAAATATTGATCAATTAAAATCTGCTTTAGATAAAAATAAAGAATCTGGCTTATTAATTTTGGTAGAAGATTTAAAGAAAAATAGATTATTTATTTCTATAACCAAAAGAGAAATAGAAACAGGATTCCCTGAAAATTAATTTTTATATAAATTTATTTAATTAAAAGGTCTCTCAAAATTAGGGGGGCCTTTTTTATGTCTAACTAATATAGATTTATTTATAAGTAAATCTATTAAAAATTAAGTTGCTATAAATAATATATATATACAATCCTTTAAATAAAATATAAATAAAACACCAGTATCTTTAGATAATTGGATTAGATAATACCCTTTTATGTGATTTAGTTAAATAAAAGCAATTAAGCAAGAGATCTTATTGAACCTCTAGCCCCACAAATTCTTACTGTTAGTTTTTTATGCAAGAGATACATTTATGAATACCATTTTTAAAAATTTTATAATTAGTATATGTATCAATACAATTTGACCCAAATATTCACTATATTTGGATTCACTATTAAAATGTTGAGAAATTGCAATAAATTTTTGAAATCTAATATCATTAGTAACATATTATGTAATAATATACTAAATAAAACCAACTTTTATATAAAAAAGTTTAAACAAAAATAGGTATTTTTAGGCTGTAAAATGAGTAAAATAAAAACTTTTCTTTTATAACTATACAGTAAATTTGTTTTGGGATGTTTAATTTATATAATTGTCTAATATTCTTATAATTTTTTCTTTATATTATTAATATCATATAAGTTATTTATTAAATTTAAAGCAATGAAAAAGTATATCAAAAAAATCATATTTCTCTTATTTCGATATTTATTGGATTATTATCTTTATCGTGTGTATCAGCTTTAAATATTTCAATTTATTCTCATAAAAGGAAAATAAAAAAATCATTTAGTCTATTTAATTTATTATGAAGAATTCTTTAAAATAATTAAAAATCGTAGTATTGATAAACCATTTTCTGATATAGAGTATTTTCAGAAATATATAATAAATTAGTATCAGCTTGTAATTACACAACTATCAATGATATTAAAAACGATAAACCTCATAGATTTATCACACATTAATATCATATCAAATATTAAATAAGAAACTTATTTTTTTTGACAGTGAAGTAAAAAGAAAAGAAATATTACAAGAATTAGATAAATTAAAAAAATAAAGTAATTCAACCAACTAACATATCTTTTTATGATTTTATGGAATTATTGTTATTAAACACTTTTAATCTCTTGATAATATATATTATATATTCAAATAAAAACGCCCCATGAAAACAAGGATAATCATGGAGCGTTAGTTTTAAAAATATAGAATTAACTAAATTAATTGATAAACATCTACAAAACACAATCAATTCTAGCATAAAACAACCACAACTGTTATGAAACAAAAAATATTAATTACTTTACTTTAAAATAAGAATATTTTCCATTTTAATTAAATATGAGTATGATTAACACATAAACACCTCAAATTATATTAATTACGTAAAACAACTTTTTTCTTTAGCTCAGCAATTGCCTTACCTGGATTTAAACTCTTAGGACAAACATCACTACAGTTCATAATAGTATGACAGCTAAATAATCTAGTATGGTCATCTAATGCTGCTAATCTATCACCAGTATACTCATCACGACTATCTTGTACCCACCTATAAGTTTGTAATAATGCAGCAGGACCAAAATATCCTCTCTCACCATTCCACCAATAGCTAGGACAACTTGTAGTACAGCAGAAACATAGGATACATTCCCATAATCCATCAAGTTTTGCTCTCTCTTGAGGACTTTGTAATCTTTCTTTGTCTAGTTCTACAGGACTATCCGCTTTTAACCAAGGCTCTATAGCTTCATATTGAGCATAAGCCGTAGTCAAATCTACAATAAGATCCTTAATTACAGGTCTATGAGGTAAAGGATAAATTCTAATTTTCCCTTTATACTCGTTGATTTTTCTAATGCAAGCTAAAGTATTTTTACCGTTTATATTAAAAGAACAAGATCCACAAATCCCTTCTCTACAAGATCTTCTAAATACCAAAGATGTATCAATTTCATCTTTAATTTTCATAAGAACATCAAGAATCATAGGACCGCAATCATCAAGATCAATTTCAAAAGTATCATATCTAGGATTTTCTCCACTATCTGGATCCCATCTATATATTTCAAAAATTCTAATGTCTTTCGCATCAGATTTTGCTTTAAAATATTTTCCCTTAACAACTACAGAGTTTTTTGGTAAAGCAAATTCAACCATAATTTCAACCCTCCACAAATTTTATTAAAATTATAACTATTAGCGTTTTTTAGTACACTCTTTTCTTTGGTTCAATATAAGATACTTCATCAGTTAACGTCCAAGTATGCACAGGTCTATTCTCTATAACTACTTTATCCTTTTTATTTGCACCATAAGCTAGAGTATGATGTAAACAGTTAACATCATCACGTTCTGGGAAGTCTTCTCTTGCATGTGCTCCTCTGCTTTCTTCACGACTAAGAGCTGAAGATACAATAGAACGAGAAGTCAACATTAAGTTTTCCAATTCCATAGCTTCTATTAAAGAATAATTAAATACTAAAGATTTATCTTGTAATCCGATATTATCTAAAGAACTTGCAATTCTTTCCACATTATCAATACCTTCTTGTAATGTTTCTTTTAACCTAAATACAGAAGCATCTTTTTGCATTGCACGCTGCATTGCTAATCTTACTTCAAATACACTAGAAGTACCTTTAGATTCTAAAAGTGCATCTAATTTAGCAATTGTAGATTCAGCAGAATAAGCAGGTAGAGGTCTTTTTTTATCACCAGGTTTTAGAATTTCTTTAACCCTAAGAGCTGTAGCTTTACCAAATACCACAAGATCTAAAAGAGAGTTAGATCCTAATCTATTAGCACCATGAACAGAAACAGAAGCAGTTTCTCCAATAGCCATTAAACCAGGAACAACCGCATCCCTATTATCTTTAGTAGGAAGAAGTACCTCACCCATATGATTAGTAGGTATACCACCCATATTGTAATGTGCTGTTGGAATTACAGGACATGGTTCTTTAGTTAAATCAACATTAGCAAAAATTGCAGCAGTATGTATAATACCTGGTAATTTTGCTTTTAAATCTTCAGCATTTAGATGTTCTAAATGTAAGTAGATGTGGTCTTTATTTTTACCAACACCTCTACCTTCTCTAATTTCAATAGTCATAGCTCTTGAACATACATCTCTTGAAGCTAAATCTTTAGCAGAAGGAGCATATCTTTCCATGAATCTTTCGCCCTCAGAGTTTGTAAAATATCCACCTTCTCCTCTTGCTGCTTCTGTTATTAAACAACCTGGTCCATAAAGTCCTGTTGGATGAAATTGTACAAATTCCATATCTTGCAATGGCAGTCCGGCTCTAAGAGCCATCCCATAACCATCACCAGTACAAGTATGAGCTAATGTAGAAGAAAAATAACATCTATTCCCACCACCAGTTGCCAAAACAACCATACTAGAATGGAATCTATGTAAAACACCATCTTCCATATTTAAAACCATCACACCAACACAATTACCTTCCTCATCCATAATTAGATCAGTAGAGAAATACTCAATAAAGAACTGAACTTTATGCTTTAAACATTGTTGATAAAGAGCATGTAAAATAGCGTGTCCTGTTAAATCTGCAGCAGCACAAGCTCTTTCTACTAAACCTTCACCGTTGTTTCTAGTATGACCACCAAATTTTCTTTGGTAAATTTTACCATCTTCTGTTCTAGTAAAAGGAACACCATAATGTTCTAATTCATAAACAGCATCAGAGGCGTTTTTACACATATACTCAATAGCATCTTGATCACCTAACCAATCAGATCCCTTTACTGTATCATACATATGCCATTGCCATTTATCTTCTGCAACATTTGATAATGCAGCACCTATACCACCTTGTGCAGCAATTGTATGGCTTCTTGTAGGAAATATTTTTGAAATACAAGCAACACTAAAGCCAGATTCAACCATACCTAGTGCGGATCTTAAGCCAGCACCACCAGCACCTACCACTACTACATCAAATGAGTGATCTACAATTTTATACTTACTCAATTTTGTTCTCCTTTAATATATTTTTTTAAGCAAAAGCCACTAATAATATGCTAACAGATGACACAATAACTATAAAACTAAAAAATAATTTCACAAATAATGTCATAAAGAAGTTAATACCTGTATTATGAACATAATCATTAATCACAGTAATTATACCATAAGCTCCATGCCAACATAAAGTAACAATAGCTAATACTAAACATGCCATGTTTATTGGATTTTCTAACCAAGTAACAAAATTCCAATATGTATTAGCGTTCCCCATTATGAATAAAGATATCAACACATAAACTGTAAATGGTATAGAAATTACAGCTTGAATTCTTGAAGTTAGCCATTCATGCGAGCCTCTGTAAGATGAACCTACTCCTCTTGCATGAGATAGTTTGCTTCTTTTTTCATAATCATTAGGACCTAAAGAACTACCGTTTGCCATAATAATCTCCTAAATTTTTCATTATACTAAAAATGTTTATATAAAATAACAGCCCAAGTAGCAACTCCTGACATTATTGTAAATAAAATCATTCCAACACCACTTAAAAATAATTCTTTTTTAGTCAGCCAATATCCTAAATCAAAAATTAAAAATCTCATACCATTTATTAAATGATAATAAAAGGCAAAAGTAAATCCAACCAAAGATAGGTAACCAAACCAAGATGTAATAAACCACATATAAAATCTATAATGAGTTTCTCCCATAGCAGCACAAAACAACCAAGCTGCTAAATATAGCAAGCCAACTGCAGATATTATACCAGTCATTCTGTTTAAGAAAGAAGGACCTGATGTCATATCTTTAGAGAATATATTATAAATCTGCAAATGAGGCGAAATAGGTCTTTTATTTTCCATAATAATCTCCATAAATTAAATTTATAATTATATTTTTATTATCACCTACTATAACACAGCAAGTGAAACAAAATATGCTATTGCACAAACAAAAGTTAATAACATAATTCCAGGCAATAAAAATGTGTGATTAAACACAAATCTTCCTACCTTTGTTGTTCCTGTATAATCCATTTGTATCGCTGCAATTTCTATAGGATAAGTCGGTAATAAGAACAAACCATTAACCGCGGCAAAAGAAGCAATAAGAACTTCAGGAGGTAATCCTAAAAGTACTCCTATTGGCATAATGGAAATAGTTGTTACAGCTTGAGAATATAACAAAGAAGATAAAAAGAATAATACTATAGCAAAAGCCCACGGATTACCTTGTAAAAAATCTCCAGCAACTTCTTTAATTTCATTATTATAATGAGTTATTACAGTATCACCCAACCAAGCTACACCAATCACACAAAGAGCAGCCGACATACCAGCTTTAAAAGTTGATTGAGAAGACAGCTTAGAAACATCTACTTTAGTTATTTTAACCATTATATATGATCCTAATAACATTAAAATAATAATTAAATGAGCTGTGCCTATTGATTTTCCAGTTTCAGGATACACTGGTTTAAAATCTGTAAATATACTATAAATAACAATTGCAAAAACAGTTAATAAAAATATCCCAACAGCTATTGGAGCTTTTGGTGGTACAACTATTTTTTCTGTAGTTTTTTCATTTATTTTGCCTTCTTTTAATAATTTTTGATAATTAGGTTCATTTGCTAATTTTTGCGGGAATAAACCTATAACAAAAGAAGCTAACAAACTAGCTACTGTAGCAGAAACAATCATAATTATTAATAGTTGAGGTAAGGAAATCCCTAGAGGATTTAATATTCCTATCATAGCAACAACAGCAGCACTGATTGGGGAACAAACAATTCCCACATGTGCCATAACAGTAGCTAAACACAAAGGACGAGAAGGTCTAATTCCTTGTGATTTAGATGTTTCGACAATAACTGGTATAATTGAATAAGCAGTATGACTTGTACCAGCAAGAACTGTCATATAAAAAGTTACTAATGGAGCTAAATAGTTAATAAATTTAGGATTGCTTCTTAAGATTTTTTCAGCTAAATACACGAGATAAAGTAAGCCACCACTTAATTCAAGAACAGCAATCATACCAATAACAGATATAATAATAAGAATAACATCTATAGGAAGTTTTCCAGGAGCAATTCCTAATACCATTGTATAAATAAATAAACCAATACCTGCGGCATAGGCAATACCCAAGCTTCCAAGCCTAGCTCCGAGATATATAGATAATAAAAGTATAAAAACACATAATGCAAAAAACATTATCTTTCTCCATTTTTAAAATTTTTAAAATTTTTACCATAAGCAAAAAAATAAAACTTAAGATAAAATTCAACCTAAAAAAATGAGTAACTATATAATAGCTACTCATTTTTAGGATAAAACTAGTAAGGTTTAATCATTTTAGAAACATCAAGAATCTCTTTAAGTTTACCTTCTTCCATTAGTCCTAATTCTAATACTACTTGGCAAACAGATTTGTTTTCTTCTAAACATTTCTGAGCAACCATAGTACATTTTTTATAACCAATATGATTTTTAAGAGCGGTTACAATACTAATATTATTTTCAGCATAGTGTTTACATTTTTCAACATTAACAACAATTCCATCAACACAATTATGTCTTAATGTTTTAAGTCCATTAGAAAGCATAAATACTGAATTTAATAAATTGTAAGCCATTAATGGTTCAAAAGCATTTAATTCTAACTGACCTCCTTCTGCACAAAAAGCAATAGCAGTATCAAAACCAACAACTTGGAAACAAACTTGATTTACTGCTTCAGGAATAACTGGGTTAATTTTACCTGGCATAATAGAGCTTCCAGCCTGTTTAGCTGGTAAAGTAATATCACCAAGACCAGTTCTAGGACCAGAAGATAATAATCTTAAATCATTACAAATTTTTGATAATTGAACAGCAAATCTTTTATAAGCCCCAGAAACATAAGAAAATCCACTAGCATCCTGAGTTCCAACAAAAAGATCTTCCATAACAAAGAATTCTTTTGCAATTACAGATTTTAAATGTTTGTCTATAGCCTTAGAATACTCAGGATGACAAGTAATACCTGTTCCAATAGCTGTAGCACCCATATTTAAACCTAATAGAACCTTTCTAGCATCTAAAATTCCTTCTATTGACGATTTAATTTGATTAGCATAATTTTGGAATCCCTGACCAGCAGTCATAGGAACAGCATCTTGAAGTTGAGTTCTACCAACTTTAACAGCATTTTTGTATTCTACTGCTTTTTTTTCAAAAGAAGTAACAAGCTCTTTCATTTCAGCAATTAGAGTATCTGTATATTCGTAAACTGCCACTTTTATTGAAGAAGGATAAGTATCATTTGTAGATTGAGACATATTAACATCATCATTAGGGCTAACTATAGTATAATCACCTCTTTTACCACCTAAAGATTCAATTGCAATATTTGCAATAACCTCATTTACATTCATATTCATTGAAGTTCCAGCACCACCTTGAATAACATCTATATCAAATTGATCGTGGAATTCACCCGCTATCACTTTATCACATGCTTTAATTATAGAATCTGCAATTTCAGGCTTCAACATACCTAATTCTTTATTAGTTAGTGCTGAACATTTTTTTATTTTAGCATAAGCTACAATAAAAATAGGAAATTCTGAAGTTTTAACCCCAGTTATAGGAAAATTATCTATGGCCCTTTGAGAATGAACTCCGTAATACTTATCATCATTTACTGGTAATTCTCCTAAAAGATCTTTCTCGATTCTTTGTGACATAACTACTCCTCTAATTTTTAAGATTATCCCATTCATAGCTATTGATTATCAACAAAAGCTACCAACCTATTAATGTTAACATATTTCAGTAATTATTCAATATAATCATCACGAAGTATATGGTCATTATATTGTGAACTTAATCACAGACCGCCAAAAATAAGTAGTTTATATTAGAAATATTTTTAATAATTTAACAAATTTGGTTACATTACATACTGTCAATAAATCAAATAACAAGAATCTAATATAACCAAAGTTAATTATTTAGAAGATTTAGAAGAATCCAAAGCATCTTTAGCTTTATTTACAAAGAGAACAAAAGCTTCTTGATTGTGAATAGCAATTTCAGAAAGCATTTTACGATTAACATCAACATTTGCCTTCTTTAACCCATCCATAAATCTAGAATAACTTAAACCTTCTGCCCTTACTGCTGCATTTATTCTTTGTATCCAAAGACCTCTGAAATCTCTTTTTTTGTTCTTTCTATCACGGTACATATACTGTAAAGCTTTTTCAACTTTACCTAATGCCACTCTAAAAACGTTTTTATTTCTTCCTCTAAAACCTTTAGCCAGTTTTAGAATTTTTTTATGTCTTTTATGCGCTGTTACGCCTCTCTTAACTCTAGCCATGACTAACCTCTAACATATTTTTTAACAAACTTAGTATCAGCAGCACAAAGCACACCCATACCCCTACTACTTCTTTTCATAGTCTTAGTTCTTCTTCTTAAAAAATGTTGTTTACATCCATAGCCGACTTTAATAAGTCCACTAGCGGTGACTTTAAAACGTTTTTTTGCGCTTGATTTAGATTTTAACTTGGGCATTTTGGTTCCTTAAATTATTAAATTAAATTAATATCGCGCATCGGCATACCCTGCCTTATCGCCAGATTGAAAATAGTAAACTATCTCAAATAAAAAATCAACATATTTTTTATGTATTTTATAATATTAAACTAAAGCACTACTACTTACTAACTATTGGAGAAAAAATCACAACAGCATTATAACCTTCTAGTTTAGGAGGTGTATCCATTTTAGCAAATTCTTCTTTTCCTAAACCATCATAAAATCTATTTAAAAGTTCTATAGCTTTATGAGAATATTCTTTTTCTCTACCCCTTAGTTTAACAACAACTTTTACTTTACTGCCATCTTCTAAGAATTTTTTTACATGTCTGAATTTGGTTTGATAATCACCTTCTGCTATATTTAGATGAATATAAATTTCTTTAAGAAGTACTATTTTTTGCTTCTTTTTATTTTTTTGTAACACATATTTATATTTATAGTAATCTAGTATTTTACAAACAGGAGGTTTCCCTTCTGGATTAACTTCAACAAGATCTAATCCCTCTTCCAAAGCCTTATCTAAGGCTTCTTTTATAGATAAAATCCCTATAGATTCTCCATTTTCATCAATCAACCTAACTTCACGAGATCTAATTGCTTCATTAATTCTTGTTGTATCTTTGCTATTTTTTTTATCAAATTTATCTTGGTTAACTGCCAAAAAAAAGCTCTCCTAATTGCACTTATAATTACTATCAAATATACTAATACAAAAGATCTAATAATACAACTTTATATTATAAATTCTAGATGTTTCTTATTAATATTTTCATTAATTAGTTTTATAAAATCTTGTAAATTTAAAGTTATTTGTTTTTCTTGTCCTAAAATTCTTAAAGTTACAGTGTAATTTTGCTCTTCTTTCTCGCCAATAATTACCATCAAAGGAACTTTATTTAAAGTATGTTCTCTTATTTTATAACTAATTTTTTGGTATCTCGTATCAAGTTCAACATTTATACCATTTTCTTTTAGAGAATCTGCAACTTTAATTCCATAATTATCAAATTTATTGGAAATTGTCATAACACATACTTGTACAGGAGATAACCATAATGGCAACTTTCCTTTATAGTGCTCTAATAAAATACCAATAAATCTTTCTAAAGATCCTAATATCGCTCTATGTAACATTACAGGAACATATTTATTACCATCTTCAGCAATATAATGTGCCCCTAACCTATGTGGTAATATGAGATCACTCTGCAGAGTTCCCATTTGCCAATCTCTCCCCAAAGAATCTTTAATTGCAAATTCTAACTTAGGCCCATAAAAAGCACCCTCTCCTTTATTAAGAATAGGATCAAGACCTGCTTTTTTAGCTGCTTCCCATAGAGCTTGCTCTGATTTATCCCAAGTAGAATCATCTCCTGCTCTTTTTGCTGGTCTGTCTGAAAATTTAACAATAATATTAACGTCATCTCCAAAAATTTCTTTATATACTTCTTGCAATAAATTACAAAAAGAGACTGTTTCATCAACAATTTGATTCTCAGTACAAAAAATGTGAGCATCATCTTGAGTAAATGCCCTAACTCTCATGATTCCATGCAAAGCACCGGATGGCTCATTTCTATGACAACAACCAAACTCAGCCATTCTGTAAGGAAGATCTCTATAAGATTTTTGTCCTTGTTTAAATATCTGAATATGTGCAGGACAATTCATGGGCTTAAGAGCTAAAACAGTATTATCATCATTATTAATAACAAACATATTTTCACCAAACTTATCCCAATGACCTGATGCTTCCCAAAGAGATCTATCAAGAATATGAGGAGTTTTAACTTCTGTATAGCCATTTTTTTGTAACTTTTCTCTGATATAAGCTTCTAAAGTTCTATAGAGTCTCCAACCCTTATCATGCCAAAAAACAGAGCCAACAGCTTCTTCTTGCATATGGAATAAATCAAGTTCTTTACCTAATTTACGATGATCGTGTTTTTCTAATTCTTCTTGTAAAGACAAATAGGCATCTAAATCTTTTTGGCTTAAGAAGCCAATTCCATAGACTCTTTGCATCATAGGATTTTTTGCATCACCTTGCCAATAAACTCCCGATACTTTTGTTAATTTGAAAAATTTTGGAATCTTTTTAGTATTATAAATATGAGGACCACGACATAAATCATCAAAATTACCTTGTTTATAAAAAGTTACAGTATCATCTTCTATTCCATTAAGAATTTCAACTTTAAAATCTTGATTTTGTGATTTATATAGATCTATAGCCTCTAATCTTGAAATACTCCTACAAATAACATCTTCTTTTCTATCTATAATTTCTCTCATTTTGTTTTCTAATAAAGAAAGATCTTCTTCATTAAAAGGTTGATTCGGTAAAGAATCATAAAAGAATCCATTTTCGGTAACAGGACCTGTCCCTAGTTTTGATTCTGGAAAAATTTCCATAATTGCTTCACCCAATAAGTGAGCCATATCATGTCTAAACAAAGGCAAAATAACATCTGTATTTTTATTAGTAACTATCTCTATTTTTGCATTAAACTCAATGATTCTTGTTAAGTCCCATAAATCATCATTAACATATATTGCAAAAGCATTATCTGCTAATTTTGGACTAATTTTGTATGCAATATCGTAACCACTTACAGGGGAATCAAAATTTAATTTTGAACCATCAAGAAGAGTAATTTCTATCATAATATTTAATATACCTGTTTCTTATATTTATCTTAATTGAAGAATTATAATAAAAAATATAAGAATATTCCATATTTAATTAGAATTCTATTACTTTATTAAGTTTCATTTATATGGTATACTTTCGTTATAAAATAATAAAAAATTAAAGGTAAGCAATGGAAAAGTTTAAACTTTCGTTAGATCAAGTGTATAAATCTTGTCCTACAGATATTTTCAAAAATAGCGCTACTCCAATAAAAATTATTAAACAAGATAGAGTTTTAAAGTCTTTAAGTATGGGAGTTAATATAAATTCCCCTGGCTATAATATTTTTGCTATGGGCTCAAATGGAATAGGAAGAAAAAGAGTAGTACTAGATTTTTTAGCTAACAAAGCGAAAGATAAAGCTGTACCAAAAGATTGTGTTTATGTTCATAATTTTGAAAATGAAGAAATTCCAAATGCTATTTCTTTAAAAGCTGGAGAGGCAAAAGTTTTTAAAAAAAATATAGATAAAATGATATCTGATTTAAGTATCATTATTCCTTCAATTTTTGAAGGGACAACTTATAGAAATAAATTATTAGAAATTACAAAATCTTCTGGAGAAAAACAACGAATTAATTTTGAAAAATTAACAAAACAAGCTTTAGACAATAGCTTATTAATTGAAAAAATAGAAAATAGATTTTCTATAGTTGCAACAAATAATGACCAAAAACCTTTGTCAGAAGAAGAATTTGAAAAACTAAATGAAGATCAAAAACATAAAATTGTATCAAATATAAAAGTTTTTCAAAATAAGTTAGAAAAACTTCTTAGCTCGTTGCCTTTAGGAGAAAAAGAAAAACAATCAAAAATTGCATCTTATAACAAAAAAACGATAGAAAAAGTTCTAAAACCTTTTGTTTCTAAGCTGATTAGAAAATGGGGCGATTCAAAAGATGTTGTATCTTACCTAGAACAACTTCTTGGATATATAATAGAAAACTATATAATTTTTTTACCTCACCAAAGAATTGAGGATAAAAAACAAGAGATTGTAAAAGATTTGCTAATAGAAAAACAAATGAATCTGTTTAAGGTAAATATCATAGTAGATAGAAGCCGAGACGTTAAACAAGATAAAGGTGCTCCTGTTATATATTTAGATAATCCAAATTATGGAAAATTATTTGGAAAAATAGAATATTCAAGTCAGTTAGGTATGTTATCAACCGATTTTACTAACATAAAGTCTGGATATTTACATCAAGCCAATGGAGGTTATTTAGTAATTAATGCCCGAAAATTATTAGAAATTCCTTTTTTATGGGAATCTTTAAAACAAGTTATAAAAGATAAAAAAATTCAATTTTTAACACCAGAAAGTGCTATTTATAATACTGCTTTAATAAGTTTAGAGCCAGAACCAATCCCTTTAGATATAAAAATTATTTTAGTTGGTGAGCCTAATATTTATTATGGTTTATGGCAATATGATCCAGAATTTAAAGAATTATTTAGAATAGTTGCCGATTTTGATGACACAGTTCCATATAACAATGAAAGTGCCTTATTATATCATTCTTATATAAAATCTTTTATAAAAGACCATAAACTCAAAGAATTAAACAATGAAGCAATTGCAAAAGTAGTTGAATTGGGTGCTATAATTGCAGATTCTCAAAAACTTTTAAGTGCCAATATGTTAAAAATTAAGTCTGTTTTAATAGAATCTAACTACTTAGCAAAACAAAAAAAGATAGACATAATAACAGAAAAAGAAATTTCTGAAGCATACAAAATGCAAAAAGACAGATCTGCTAAATTCTCTGATCACATGGAAAAAGTTATAAAACAAAAACTAATTTTGGTAGAAACCGAAGGTTCAGAAGTAGGTCAAATAAATGGATTAGCTGTTTTTTCTACAAATGATTTCATGTTTGGACAGCCTCAAAGAATCAGCGCCAGTGTTTACAAAGGTAAAAAAGGCGTTGTAGATATTGAAAGAGTTGTATCATTGTCGGGTGCTATACATCATAAAGGCATAATGATATTACAGTCGTTTTTAAATTCAAGATTAGGACAAAATCATCCTTTAGCATTTTCAGCAAGTATAGTATTTGAACAATCCTATGGTCCTATTGATGGTGATAGTGCAACATCTACAGAGCTATATTGTTTGTTATCTGCTTTATCTAGTGTTCCTATAAAACAACATTTTGCAGTTACTGGATCTATGGATCAAAAAGGTAGAGTACAAGCTATTGGTGGGGTTAATCATAAAATAGAAGGGTTCTTTAGAATCTGTAAACATAATGGATTAACAGGAGAGCATGGAGTTATTATTCCAAAGACTAATATTTCAGATTTAATGCTTAATGAGGAAATCAAAGAAGCCATATCAGAAAATTTATTTAATATCTATGCTGTTTCTCATGTTGATGAAGGTATAGAAATATTAACAGGAGCATCAGCAGGAAAACCAAATGAACACGGTTGCTACCCTGAGGATAGTATTTATGGAAAAATACAAAGTAAATGGTTAAATGTTCCAACAAAAGAATCAGAAGAAAACTTAACTACTGGTTGTAATAAAAAATCAGCTGATTCAAAACTTCAGAAAATATGTTAAATCAAGTAAATATGAGTATATAAGAGTTTATAAAATATTATATAGACTCTTATATATCATTATCTAAAGAATAATTATAAATTTTTGGCATTTCATTAAACCATTTATATATAAAAAAGTTGTACTAATCTTTCTAGGAAAGACGATACTATGATAAGTAGTATTTTCACTACTAATAGTAACAAACTGTTTTTATATTATATTTTTTGAAGAATTTTGATTTATTTTTATAGTTTCACGATCATAAATTACAACTATAACATTATTTGACTTATTAATAACTTTTGTTGTGTGATTTCCATCAATACTAATATTTTTCTGTACCAAGTTCTAACAAAATCGCAATAAAAAAACATATTTCATCATGATTTCTTTTATAAAAATTAATAACAATTAAACAACTACCAAATATAGTAGCATAAATTTTTATACATAGTTGATTAATTTTAACGTATAATATAACAAAAGATAAAACAATGAAATAAAAAGGTATTAAAATGAAAAGAGCAATAATATTACTTATGGATTCTGTTGGGATTGGTTGCTCCCATGATGCGGAAAAATATGGTGATAAAGGAGCTAATACTATTGGACATATATTAGAACATTATCCGGATACAAATCTAAAAAATTTATCTACATTAGGACTTATCTACACACTACAAGATAGCTGTGGATCTAATTACAAACATCCACTTGGAGATTTAACACCTCATACTATTTATGGTTATGGAGTAGAAACAAGTAAAGGTAAAGATACACCAAGCGGACATTGGGAATTAATGGGATGCCCTGTTAATTTTGATTGGGGATATTTTATAGCTGAAAAAGGAAAAGAAAATTCTATTTTTCCTCAAGAATTATTAGATATTTTAGTTAAAAAAGGAAATCTAAAAGGATACTTAGGTAACCGTGCAGGTTCCGGAACACAAATAATAGATGAGCTAGCTGAAGAACATATTAAAACAGGTAAACCAATTTTTTATACATCAGCAGATAGCGTATTTCAAATTGCTGCCCATGAAGAACATTTTGGTTTAGAAAATCTTTATAAATTATGTAAAATTGCCCGTGAAGAATTATATAAATATAACATAGGAAGAGTAATAGCTAGACCTTTTATAGGTAATAAAGTTGGTGAATTTAAAAGAACAGGGAATCGTAAAGATTATTCTATAGAACCACATGAAAACACTTTACTTGATATTGCAAAAAATAATGGTAAAAAAGTTGTTTCTATTGGTAAAATATCAGATATCTTTGCAGCAAGAGGAATTACTAAGGCTATAAAATCATCTACTTTGCCAAATCTTTGTAATGATAGCATTAAAGCAATCAAGGAAGAAAAAGATGTAAGCATTATATTCACAAATCTTGTTGATTTTGATTCTGAATATGGACATAGAAGAAATGTAAAAGGATACAAAGAAGCTCTTGAATATTTTGATAGCCGATTACCAGAAGTGCTAGAAAATCTACAAGATGATGATCTCTTAATAATAACCGCCGATCATGGTTGTGATCCAACTTGGAAAGGCACAGATCATACTCGTGAGTATGTTCCTTTTTTACTTTATTCTAAATCTTTTGATACAAAAAATATTGGTAAAAGAGATACATTTTCAGATCTTGGACAATCAATTGCAACTTATTTAGATTTACCTCCACTGAAACATGGAAAATCATTTTTATAAACAACAACATAAGGAAAAAATTATGGCTACTCCTCATATTAACGCAAAAGATAACGCATTTGCAGAAACAGTATTGTTTCCTGGTGATCCACTAAGAGCTAAATTTATTGCAGAAACTTTTTTAGAGAATACAGTTGAAATTACAAATGTAAGAAACATATTAGGTTTTACAGGAGAATATCAAGGTAAAAAAGTATCTGTTATGGGAAGTGGAATGGGCATTCCTTCTTGTTCTATTTATGCAAAAGAACTTATTACTGAATACGGTGTTAAAAACATAATTAGAATCGGTAGTGCTGGCGGATTAGAAGGAACAAAATTAAGAGAGGTTGTAATAGCCAATGGAGCTTCAACAGATTCTAATGTAAACAGACAAAGACTGGCCGGATTTGATTTCGCAGCAATATCAAGTTTTGATTTAACTCTAAAAGCATATAATGCCGCTAAAGAAAATAATATTCCAGTAAAAGTTGGTCAATGCTTTAGTGCTGATTTATTTTACAGTCCAAACTTTGAAGCCTTTACTTTAATGGAAAAAATGAAAATTTTATGTGTAGAAATGGAAGCAGCTGGTCTTTATGGTGTCGCTGCTGAATTTGGTGCTAACGCTTTGGCTATATTAACTATTTCTGATCATATTAGAACTGGTGAAGCTTTACCTTCATCTGAGAGACAAACAACTTTCACAGATATGATGAAAATTGCTCTTAGTTGTATTTAATCATTAGTTAGTTTTTATAAATCTAGCCACTACTAATAATACATAGTAGTGGCTTTTTTATTGGAATCAATCATGAAAAAACTATATAAATAGATAACAATAATTATAACAGTAAAAAAACAAAATTCTGATAAGACATAAATATAAAATGATCAATGAAAAAATATAATAATTATTTAATAATTTTATGATGTAGTGTTTATTATAATTAACAATGCTTACTATAACAATTTAAACTCTTGAGAATAAAAAGTCTTCTGAATTAAATTATAGTTAAAAAAATGAATCTCTATAAGTTGTTCCCCAAAATAAATATTATTTAAAATAAGGTTATTACATACAAAAATAAACCCAACCTTTCTTTTGTAATGTAATAATTTACTGGCGAGATAAGAAACATTATGTTATCTTATATAAGATAAATATAATGTTAATTATAAATAATTATTATTTTAATCATTTTTAATAGTTAAATATTGTAATAAAAATAATTGATCAATAATTATCTATTTCTTTTTGATTGATACAAAGGTTTCTATATTATACTATTATTAGTATCTAAAACTTAACCTCCAATAAGATTTGTTTTATTGTTTTTAGCCTCTCTTAAAAACGTAAAAAAAGATACAGCATCCATAGTTTGGTTGTGCAACAAGTGAGATTTAAAATCTTCATTGTAAAGATTTAAAAACGGATTACATCTAAATTCAAAATCTAATGTTGTTGGTAGGGTTAAATCGTTTTCTAAAATAAATCTTTCTCTATCACCTAAATTAAAAAATCCTAAAGATTTTGTAAAACTAAGATTTGCTTTTGTGTACTCATGAGAAGGAAAAACTAAAGTTTGGGGAGGAAGGCTTTTTAGCGAATTAAAAGAATTAACCATATCAGAAGGGTCTCCTTCAAAAACTCTACCACATCCTAAAGAAAATAAAAAATCTCCTACAAACAAATATTTATCTTCTTCAAAATAAAAAATAATATGATCAGCACAATGACCAGGAGTTGCTATAACTTTAATTTTATTGTCTAATAGGGTTATTTCATCTCCATCTTCTACTCCAATATCTAATTTGGGCAATCTTTCTTTAAAATTCTTATTGCCAACTACACTCGCACCTGTTGCTTTTACTAAATCATCTGTTTGTGAGATATGATCATCATGTGCATGGGTAATAATTATATATTTTAAATTCAATTTGTTATTTTCTAATAATTTTATGATAGGTTGACTCTCTCCACAATCAATAACAATGGCTTCTTTTTTTTCATTATAAACTACCCAAGAGTAATTATCAGATAAAATTTTCGTAAAAGTCCATTGCATTTATATCTCCCCTACTCTACACTTAAATTAATAAAATAATTATAGAGATAAAATGAATAAAAGTAAATTAAGTAAGTTAATACCAATTAGGAAACATATCAATTTTATAGATAAAAAAATAACCCTTCTTTTAAAAAAACGTAGTTTTATAATACCTAAAGTTAGAAAGATAAAAAAATCTTGGAACTATAAAATTGCAATTAGAAGAGAAATAGAAATTGCTAAAAAAATTTCTAAAAACGATTTCGGACTTTATAGCAATTTATTTTTACAAAAAATATGGAGAGAAATAATATCAGCAACCTTATTTATAGAATGCAATTTAAGAATAATTGTTTATAAAAATTCTAAAAATTATTTTGATTTATGGGAAATCACAAAAGATCATTTTAGTGGTTCTATAAACCTAGAAATTAATGAATATATTAATTATCTTTTTAATGAATTAATAAATCAAAAAACAGAGTGTATAGTGTTACCAAATTTTTGCGATAGCGATATAAAATGGTGGGAATTTTTACTGCAAGAAAAATATAAATCTATAAAAATTAATATGAAATTACCTTTCATATTAGGATTTAAAACCTTAGGCAACTCAAAAGGATTTATATTATCACTTAACGACGTAGAAATCTTTAGCGAAAATTTATTATATATAGTAGAAAAACCACTAGATTCTAAAGTAGAAGATATATTAGATGAAAATTCAACTCATTTTGTATTAAAATCCAATCTTAGTGTAAAAGAATTAGCAAAAAATCTAAGCATAAATGATAATAAAATAAAATTTATAGGAAGCTACGCAAACCCTATAAAAGGTATAGACAATTAACATAAACATCATACTTAAATTGATGCTTAAAACTCACAACATATTGGAATTCACTTAATAAAGTATTTATAACAAAATTAGAATGACTAACTATTACAAATTTAATTTTGTAGATGTTTTTTACCTCTAACAAAAATTTAATAATATTTTGTTCACTTTTATAATCCATTGAAGATGTTGGTTCATCTAACAAAATTACTTCACTTTTTAACAAAACCGCTCTAATTATTAAAATTTTTTGTTTTTCTCCTAAAGATAACTCATTGGGATATTTTTTTAAAATTTTTCTTGATAAACCTATCTTTTTTAAAATACTAATTATTTTTTTAACATCTTTTTTTTTGCTAAAAATTTTTTTATCCCTAAAATTTATTGCTTCCAATAAAGTTTTTAAAATACTTCTATTTGGAGATAAAGCAAATGAATAATCTTGTTTTATAAAAATAATATTATTATTTATACATAAATCTTTATATATTTTTTGTAACATAGCAGTCTTTCCATAACCACTTTTACCAAAAATAAGAATATCTTTAACGTTTTGAAAAATATCTTTATCTTGTACTTTTTTATGATTTTTAGCTAAACTTGATACAATATCATAATTTTTCACCTCAATTTTGCGATCTTTATTAAGATTTTTTATGTAGTTTGTGATCTTTTTTGCAAAATCTAAATTGTGAGTAGTAACTAAACATGGTATTTTTTGATTTTTTATAATCTCTGATAAACTTATTTGATTTTCCTTATCTAATGATGATGTTGGTTCATCTAGAAAGATTTTCTTTATGTTTTTTCTTAAAAAAATTATTATCAAGGCAATTCTTTGTATCTCTCCATGTGAAAACTCATAAGGATATCTTTTTAAACTATTTTTTATATAATCAAGATTGAGCTTATTTAATAGAACATTAAAATCACTTATATAAAAATCAACCTCAAATATTTGAGAATGAATAGTTTTTAAAGGATTAAAAATTCCAGATAAGTCTTGTGGTAAATATGCCACATCATTGCTAGAAAATTTTAATAACTCATTTTTTAAATATGTAGTTTTTCCAGAGCCACTTTCTCCTATTATAACTTCTATCATATCTTATATTCCTTCATAATACTTTTTAGTATTGAATATCATAATTAATCCTATAAAAAGTAAAGATAAAAACATCACACTAGAAATTAAAATAATAGGGAAATGTAAATAATTTACTCCTTCCAATATTAATCCTCCAATAGATATATTAGATTTAGATAGTAATCCCAAAAAATCTAATGATGTTAAATTAGTAATAAATAAAATTAATACAAAAGGAATCAAATATTTTAACTCAAAATAAACATTCGGAATAACATGAATAAATAAAATTCTTTTTTTTGAATAGTCAATCTGTTCTAATGCTTCTATAAAACTTGCTTGAGAAATTCTAAAACTACAAATTCTGATAATGGGAATTAAAAATGTCCAGTTAAACAACACTAATATCAAACCTAAATTGAAAATATTCAAACTATAATATCCACTAAATAAAATAATGATATAAAAATATGGGATAGAAATCATAATTTCATATATTCTTTGTAAAAAGAAATCGTATTTTCCTTTTAAATAACCTTGAGTACAACCAATAACTATTGCAATCATAAACGATATAAAACCAAAGCAACATACAATAAAAATATCCATTGTAGCAGAAAACAAAATAGTGAAAATATCTAATCCGTAAGAATTAGTTCCTAAAAAATGCTTAAATGATGGGTGCAAAAAAGGTTGATAGATATATTGCACATCAATAAAAATTAAAACATAAATACTTATTACGAAATATAATAATAAAATAGTTTTAAATAGCTTTTTCATCTGTTTTATACATTTTTATGCGATTATTAATTTTCACTATTAAAATATCATTTATAAGCCTTAAAAATAATCCTATAAAAGATAACAAATAAATAGATCCTAAAATAATAGGATAATCTTTATTTATCACACTATCATAGCTTAATAATCCTATACCATCTAAAGAAAATAATATCTCTATAAACAATGAACCTCCAAATAATATTCCTAAAAAAATAGAAGCAATATCAGCACAAATAACCAAAGTAAAATTTTTGAATAAATGATTTTTTAAAAGTTTAAATTTTGATAATCCTTTATATTTTGCAAAAAGATAGTATGATTTATTCATCTCAAGAAGAAAGATATTTTTAGAAAAAATACTAATAAATAATAAACCACCACAAACATTTGCTAATATAGGCAGCAGCATGTGGGCGATAAAATCTTTAATTTTATCTAAAAATAATAATTCAGAAAAATTATCAGATACAACTCCTCCAATAATAAAAAATGAAGATTCACTAAACAATAAAATAAAAATACTAGCAATTATAACAACTGGAATAATATATAAAACCACTAAAAAAAAATTAGAACTATTATCAAATTGGCTTTTATTATAGACAGCTTTAAAATATCCAAGAGAAACAGAAACAAGATAGATAATTAAAGTAGAAAATAATCCCAACGGAATAGATACATTCATTTTACTTAAAATAACATCAATAACATTCCTTCCTGTAAAATAGCTTTTCCCTAAATCAAACATCATATAGTTTTTGTATAAAATAAAGAATCTTTTATAAATATTTTGGTCTAAATTAAAATGTTTTTTCAAAGAAGAAATCGTTATATCATCTACCTTAATACCAGATATATTATTCTCTAAATCTATAATTACAGCTTCAAAAACACCAATTTTGATATTATCAAGAATAATAAAATTAATTAATATAATAAAAAAGAGAGTAATAAAAATAAAAATGATCCTATAAACAATATATTTAAACATTTATTTAAAACACCACTTGAAAATATCTAAAACATCCCCCTTATCAAATACTAATTCATCTTTATAAATATAATTGGTTTTAACATCATAATATAGTGGGATATAGATATACATTTCTTTTAACTTTAGATCTAATTTTTGTAAGTTTTTTATTTTATTTTTTTTTGTATCATTACCCTTAATTTTTTCTACAAGTTCATTTATTGTACTATTAGAAAGTTTAGAATAATTGTAAGCACTATTCTCAACAAAATATGATATTAGCTCATCTTGTGGAAAGTTGCTAAATAACAACTCTTCCATTATTATATCGTAATCTCCTTTTTTTCTAAGCTCTAAATAATTGTAATATTGAGAAATTTTATAAGTAACTCTAAAGCCTAAAGATTTCAAATTGTTAATAAAATTTTGAGAAATTTTAAAATCCTCATTGGATTTAAACAAAAATTTAATCTCTTCATCATATACAGCTTTTATTTCATTTAGATTTTTTGTATTATAAAAAAAGAAGTTACTATCTTTAAAAGATGTATTTTCAAACAAACTTTGTAATCTAGCCTGATTATTACTTAAAAAATATTTTTTCACTATATTAAAATCATAGGCCTTAGATATTACTTTCCTTAACTCAATATCTATTGTGTTAGTGTTAAAAAAATATGCTTTAAAGGTTGGAATATTATTACTATTTTGTACATAAATTTTATCTAATACTCCAACTTTATCGGTAATTTCCATTTTTTTAAAATTTATATCACCTTTTTTGTATAACGTACCAAGCTGTTGAGGAATTTTCACATAAGTATAAATAATTTTATCAAAATTAAAATATCCTATCCTACTTGGAATGCTATTCCCCCAGTAATTTGAATTCTTTTTAAAAACAATTTTTTTTCCTAAATCATAGTCTTCTATTAAATATGCACCTGATGTAGTTGGAATTTGCAAAGTAGGAGATAAAAAATCTTTACCTTTCCAATAACTTTGAGAAAGAATAGGAAGAGAAACAATAAGATTAAATAAATTTTTAGAAAAAACATTGGTTTGAAAAATAACGCTAAATTCATTTACTTTAATAATTTTATTAACTTCTAAGAGTTTATTTTTATAATAAGGATTTCCAAACTCTTTAATTACATTAAATGTAAAAACAATATCATCAGAAGTTATAGAAGTACCATCAGACCATTTTGCTTTTTTATTAAGATAAAAAATAATATCATTCCCATTAACTTCATACATTTCAGCTAAAAGTGGCTTAAAATTACCCAGATTATCTAATTGTTCAACCATTAAACTATCGTACATCAAAATATAATAATCTTTAGGATTAACACCAATAATACTATAAGGATTCAAATTATTAAAACTACCAAGAACTCCTAATTTTAAAGTACCTATGTTATTATTATTTGCAAATAGAACATTCGCAAATAATAAAAGCATAAAAGTCAAGTAATTTAATTGATTTAATAAAACAAACTGATATAATTTATTCATCTAAAAACCTATTTTTATGTAATAATAACATTTTAAGAATATTATGAAAAAAGTAAATCCAATTATTGTTATACCAACAAGATTAGCAGCAACAAGACTTCCTAACAAGCCTCTTAGATTAATAAACGATATTCCTATGATACTTCATGTGGTTAATAGATCCCGTGAGGCCAATATAGCTGAAGTACTAGTTGCTTGTGGCGATAGAGAAATTATAGATAATTTAAACTATTATGGAGTTGAAGGAATACTAACTGATCCCAAATTACCATCAGGCTCTGATAGAATCAAAGAAGCACTAGATGTTTACGATCCACATGGTTTATATAATGTTGTAATTAATTTACAAGGTGATTTACCAACGATAGAAAAGCAATGTATTCAAGCTTGTTTAGATGTTTTAGTTAAAACTAACTATGATATGTCTACAATTGGTGTAAAAATACAAGAAGGTAGTGAAGAAATTGAAAATCCTAATGTTGTAAAAGCTATTGTAAATTTTACTGATAACTCTGCAATAGGAAAAGCTGTAAATTTTAAAAGAAAGATAAATCAAGAAGAATCTAAAAATTGCTATCATCATATAGGAATTTATGGTTATAGAAGAAATATTTTAGAAAAATTTACATCACTAAAACCAAGCAATAATGAAATTTCGCAAAAATTAGAGCAATTAAGAGCCCTTGATAATGAAATAAGCATAGGTTTTAAAGCCTGTAATACAGTTCCTATAGGTGTAGATACAGCAGAAGATTTAGAAAAAGCAAGAAATTATATTAAATCAATTGGGAAATAAAAAATAATCTTTTGTAAAACATTATTCATATATAAATTTATAAAATAGTTGAATATCATTTTCATTTTGTGATATAATGAAATTGGCAAGTTGGACATGATACTTGAAAAACCGATCAGATTGGAAACAAAGCATTCGTATTAGGTTATTATGGGTCAGCTTGTCATTTTTCTACTATCTCATTCATTTAACAACTAATAACTCAGCGAACAAAAATTAGCATATGTCAAATAATCAAACTTATATTAATTTAGCTAGAAAGTATAGACCTCAAGTTATACTAGATTTAGTAGGGCAAGAAGCACTTGTTCAAACTTTATCTAATGCCTTTAAATTAAATAGGATCGCCCATGCTTTTATGTTAACAGGAGTAAGAGGAGTAGGAAAAACTACTACAGCTCGTATTATTGCTAAAGCTCTTAATTGTACTGGAATTGATGGTAAGGGAAATATTACCCTTAATCCTTGTGGAGTTTGTGAAAACTGTATTTCTATAACAGAAGATCATAATATGGATGTTATAGAAATGGATGCAGCTTCTAAAACCGGTGTAGATGATGTTAGAGAAATTATAGAAAATTCAAAATATAAACCTGTCTCTGCAAGATATAAGGTATTTATAATAGATGAAGTTCATATGCTTTCTAAAAATGCTTTCAACGCATTGCTTAAAACACTAGAAGAACCTCCATCTCATTTGAAATTCATTTTTGCGACAACAGAAATAAGAAAAGTTCCAATAACTGTTCTTTCTAGATGTCAAAGATTCGACTTAAAAAGAGTTTCAACAGAAGATTTAACAAAACATTTAGCTAGAATATGTTCTAAAGAAAGTGTTGATTTTGAAAACGAAGGATTATTTTTAATAGCAAAAAGTGCCAATGGTTCTGTTAGAGACAGCTTGTCGCTACTAGATCAGGCAATTGTATACGCAGACAAAAATATACAAGAAAATAAAATCATAGAAATGCTAGGACAAGGAGCAAAGGAAGATATCTATAATCTATTTTTAAGCATTGTGAATAAAGATAACAAAAAAAGTTTTGAATTAATTAATTCTCAATATGAAAAAGGATTAGAATTAGATTTATTATTTGAAGATATGCTAGAAATTTGTCACAATGCTAGTGTAATAAAAATTACTAATAGTCCAAATTTTTTAGATGTATCTGAAATTGAAAAAAACAAATCTATAGAAATTGCAGAAATTGCAGATTTACCATCACTTGTTAAATTATGGCAAATTATTATTAAAGGAATCAAGGAAGTTAAAGATTCTGGTAATTCATTAAGTTTTGCAAATATGGTAATTACAAAAATGTTGCTTGTTAGCTCTCTTGGTGATGTTGGGAAAATGATTGATTTTTTAAAATCTCAAGAAAATAAAAATGTAAATAATAATTCTACAATTCTATCAAATAATTTTCAGCAAATAAAAAAAAATTTAAATTCAGACACTAATCAATCTGTAAACGATGTTAAGAATGAAAATACTTTAGATAAATCAGAATCTTTTCCTTCAGAAAACAATCAAGATTCAAATAACATCACAGAAAATAAACCATCAAGCAATTTTTTTAGTAGATCCACATCAAGTTACTCAAAGGTTCAATCAAGTAATCAAGCACAAAATAACAATTTAGATGATATACCATTACCATCAATAGATGAATACGGAGTTGTACAAGAAAATAGTGATTTAAAATCTTGGGAGATGAAAAATGCTAACTCAAGAGAAAAAAAACTAACTCCAAGGGAAGAAATTTTTCAATCAGATACGCCAGTAGATGCAGAAATAAAACGAGAAGTTTTAAGACTCTTCCCACAAGCAAATTTCAAAGGCAAAGAAGAGAAATAGTAATTCGACCATATTTATCATAAAAATAAATACATTTAGATTAAAAAGATATATAGAATAATAAAGTTATATACTATAAAAATACTAAAAATAAAAACTACTATCGTTAGATTTTACCCATTCGGTGTAAAAATCTTTGAAGTGTTTTTGTTGTGAATCTTTTAAAAATTCTAAAACATCAGATATTGCTGTATTATAAGTGTCTAGCCTTACTTTACCAGTATGTAGAGCATATCTTAGGTATACAAGGTAGGTATTTAGAACATCAGTTTCACAATAATTTCTAATATCTTCTACTTGTCCATTATCATACATTTCTGTAACCAAAGAACCATCAACTCCAAACTTACCAGGAAAACCAAAAATAGAACAAACTTCATTAAGTTTAATTCTAGCAGAAGCACCAAAATCAGATAAAGCATCTATTAAATCACAATGCCACCCCAATGCATACCTGTTAGAATAACTCTCGTACTTATTTCCACTATTATGAAAAAAATTTCCACTAATCCCATATCTCATGGCACGATATTTTAATACAGGAATATCAAAAGTTTTGCCATTAAAACTTATAAGTTTAGGCTTTAATTTATCTATTGTACTAAAAAAACCTTGAATTAATTCTTTTTCTGTAGAATTTATTGTTCCCCCTGATCTAACTTCTTTAAATTTTAAAATTTCTTGGGCTTCGTTATTATATTCAACAGATGCTACCAAAAAACTTATAGCTACAATTTTATGAAACGGTTGCCTTAAAAAATCATTTTTCCCATCTGTAATTTCAAGGTGGTAATTTTTTAAGGCTTCTCTTCTTTTCTTTATATCACTTAAATCTTTTTTATCTTCTCCTATTAAATGAAAGGCGCTTTCATCATCAGGAATTGTTTCTATATCAAAAACAAAAATATTTTTCGGTTCAAAAAAATTTTTCATACAATCCTATCTATATCTTATGAAATACAAGATAAATCAAAGTTATTATCTCTAATTTTAGCTGCTTCAAAAAAAATATTATCGTAATTAAATTTTGCTATATTTCTTAACAAATTCATTTTATTCTCATTTTTAATTTGTTATTTTTTAAATTAAAAGGAGCTTATAATAACCCTTATATAATATTTCCACAATCTATTGTTGAAATTATTTTAAAATCTGCATTAAATATTACTATATTAGCAATATATCCTTTTGATATTCTACCTAAATATGTATCTAAACCAATAGCCCTTGCAGGATAAAGAGAGACCATTTTTAAACTTTCTTTCATAGAAATATTAGCATACGATATAGCATTAACAAGGGAACTCATCATATCTATTTTTGCTCCTGCTAGTGTTCCATTTTCGTTTACACAAGTATCATTTTTTACATAAATAGTTTGATCAGCGAATTGAAACTGTTTCATATTTGTACCCATCGGAGTTGTTGCATCTGTAACTATAAACAGTTTATCTTTTTTAATTTCTTTTACTAATGCAATAGAATTAAAATCAACATGATGACCATCAACAATAATACCAGAATAAACTGTTGGTGAATCTAAAACAGCACCCACAACACCAGGATTTCTTCCTTCAAATGCAGACATCGCATTAAAAAGATGTGTAGCTAACGAAATTCCAGCATTAATTCCTTTTTTTGCAGTTTGATAATTAGCATTACTATGTCCAATAGAAACTCTCACACCACCTTTGACTAATTGTTCAATTTTATCTATAGAATTTTCCTCTGGTGCTATGGTAATTTTAATTGGAACTTTTTTTACTGATTCTATTATAAAATTTACCATTTCATCTGAAATTTCTTTCATATATACAGGATTATGAATTCCTTTTTTTATCTTAGAAATATAAGGACCTTCTATATGTATACCAATAATATTATGAGGATATTTTTCATAAAAAAAAGCTACAACTTCTACAGCTTTTCTAATTTCATCTTCTGATGTTGTAATTAAAGTTGGTAAAAAACTAGTTGTCCCAAATTTAAGATTTGTTTTGTGCATAATTTCTAGTGTAGAAGTAGAAATATTATCATTAAATAAAACACCACCACAACCATTTAATTGTAAATCTATAAAAGCTGGAGCTATTATATTATTTTTATAATCAATAATATCTATAGAGTTTATCTCTTCTAAATCTACAATATCTTCTATTTGATTATTATTTATAATAATCGCCTTGTTAGATAAAAATTGTTCACCATCAAAAATTTTTGTTGATGTAATTGCATATCTATTCATGGCTTTCTCCTGTTTTTTTATTAAAATTATCCTAAAAAATTATTTTTCTTTACATAAATCTTCTATATAAGAGTATTCATCTTCTAGATCCTTAAAATATCTGTAAGTTTTTACCTTTAACTCTACTGTTGCTGACTCATCTACAACTATTAAAGATTTTCTGTGCATTTGTAATACCGAAATTGGCCAAACATGAGAAACAGCTCCTTCTATTGCATTATGTAATGCTAAAGCTTTTTTTTCTCCACTAATCATTATTAAAACTTCTTTTGAATCAAGTAAAGTTTTAGTTCCTACCGTAATAGCACTTTTGGGAACAAGATCTATATTGCCATCAAAAAATCTAGAATTTGCCATAATTGTATTTCTATCTAGTTCTTTATCTCTTGTTAATGAAGATAAAGAAGAATAAGGTTCATTAAATGCAATATGTCCATTTTCACCAACTCCACCTAAAAATAAATCAATACCACCGCATTGTGCAATTTTTTCTTCATATTCTAAACAAAAATTCTTTATATCAATAGAATTACCATTAGGAATGTTTATATTTTCTTTATTGATATCTACATGGTTAAATAAATTTTCGTGCATAAAAGTCCAATAACTTTCCTTATGATCCTTAGGTAAACCAATATATTCATCCATATTGAATGTTTTAATGTTTTTAAAACTTATTTGATTAGATTTATAATATTCAAGTAAATTTTTATATAAATCAATTGCAGTTCCACCTGTAGGTAATCCTAAAACAAAGTTATTATCTTTTGTTGGATTAAATTTTTTAATCTGCTCTTTAATATAAGTGGCAGACCATAACCCTACATTCTTTGTAATAATCAATCTCATTTCAAAGCCTTTATTGTAAAATAAATTATTTTATACAAAATAGGACTTCACTAAAGAAGCCCTATAATTTTTAACTTATATAATAATAACCATACAGCAACACTATTTTTTAACAGCTTGCTTAATTTTATCAGCAACATGCTCAACCTCAGGTCCTATAACAACTTGTAAACTGCCCTTAATGCTTTTTATAATGCCTTTTGCATCAAGTTGTTTAAGTTTTGCTTCGTTAATTAAACTAACATCTTTAATATCTAATCTTAATCTTGTTGTACAATTATCAATTTTTAATAAATTATCAGCACCACCTAGAGCTTCAACATAGCTACTACCTAAACCATCAGAATCTCCAATTATAGGTTTAGATGTTGATAGAATTTCATTTTTATTTATTTCTATATCATCTTCTCTTCCTAGAGTTTTAATATTAAACATCTTAATTGACACATAGAAAATAACAAAATAAATTAAAGCATAAACAATACCAACAGGGATTAGCATCCAACCATTTCTACCTAAACCATAAGATAAAACATAATCAAATAATCCTGCTGAGAAAGTAAAGCCTAACTTAACATCAAGGTAATTCATAATAACCATTGATATTCCTGTTAAAATAGCGTGTAAAACATATAATGGAAAAGCTAAAAACATAAAACCAAATTCTAAAGGTTCGGTAATACCTGTTAAAAATGCTGTGAACGCAGCTGATAATAATATCCCAGCTGTAATTTGTCTTTTTTCTGTTTTAGCTACTAAAATCATAGCAAAAGCAGCAGCAGGTAACCCAAACATCATAACAGGGAAGAAACCAGTCATAAAAGCACCTGCTGTTGGATCTTTAGCAAAGAATCTCGCTAAATCACCATGTTTAACAACATTAACGCCGTTTTCAATTATATTATAATCTCCAAACTGAAACCAAACAAGATTGTTTAAAATATGATGAAGACCAGTAGGAATAAGTAATCTGTTAGCAACACCGTAAAAGAATAAACCAATTCCAGAAGATCCAATAATCCAATCTCCTAATCCTTTTATCGCCAATTCAATTGGAGGCCAAACAAAACTTGCAACAAAAGCTAATACAATAGCAACAATACCTGTAATAATAGGAATAAATCTACTTCCACTAAAGAAAGCCAAATAAGTTGGAAGCTCTAATTTTCTATACTTATTATATAATAAACCCGCTGTTACACCTATAATTATACCTGATAAAACACCCATACTAGATTCTGGCAACAGAACAGCTAATGATGATACAAAAATAGCATGTCCAACAAAAGCAGCTAAAGCAGCAGAACCATGACCATCCTGAGAAAAACCAATTGCAACACCCATAGCAAAAATAATTGGCAAATTATCAAAAACTGCATTTCCTGCCGCTGTAATAAAAACAATATCTAACACATCTGGTTGACCTATCCTTAAAAGAATACCAGCAATAGGTAACACAGCAATAGGAAGCATTAAAGCTCTACCTAATTTAATAAAAAACGCTCCTGAAAACTTCATTTTAAACACCATATATTTATAATCTTGCTTAAGATCATATCATCGTAAGCACAAAAATCACACAAGAAATTATCTATTTCGTGATGATCTGTTATATTTTAAACACTAAAAAACTCTTTATTTACCAACTCTATAACTTGTTCTGATGTTTCCATATCCAAGGCTTTGTTTGCAACTTCAACGCATTTTTCATAAGAGAGCATTCTAACAAAAGCTTTAACATCGGCAATAGATTTCATAGAAGTAGATAATTCTGTAATACCTAAACCAATTAAAATAGGAATAGATTGTATCTCAGAAGCCATAGCACCACATACAGATACTGGTTTATCATATTTTAAACCACCCTCTACTGTCATTTTAATTAGTTTTAATAAAGATGGATTAAGGTTTTTTAGTCTTGATGTTAAGTTATAATTACCTCTATCCATTGCTAACGTATATTGCGCTAAATCATTAGTTCCTATTGATAGAAAATCAACATATTTAGCAATTTTATCTGCAATAATAGCAGAAGAAGGCACTTCTATCATTGTCCCTATTTCTACTTTCTCTTTTATACCTTGCTTTTCCATTTCTTCTTCTATTATTTCTCTAACTTTGATAATTTCATCAATTTCAGAAATCATAGGAATCATTATTTTACAAAACAACAAAGGTTTAACTTTAAGAATGGCTCTAATTTGATTTAAAAATACTTCTTTATTTATAAAATAATTTCTAACACCTCTTAATCCCATTATTGGATTTTCTTCTTCACCAATTTTTACAAAAGATAATGGTTTATCTCCCCCAACATCAAGAGTCCTTAGAGTTACACAACCACCCTGCATAGCATCAACAGCAAATTGATATAATTGATGTTGCTCATCAATATTTGGCTCACTTTTTGTATTAAAGAATAGAAATTCTGTTCTTAATAAACCAACTCCTTCTCCACCCATCTCAAAAGCTTGCTTAGCTTCATTACCATTAGAAACATTACCCTTAACATATATTCTATGACCATCAATTGTTATAGCTGGTTTTTTAGCATTTGCAATATTTTCTAAAATTTTTGTTTCTAGTTTTTCTTTTTTAATTTTTGTGTCTTCTATTTTTTGATTATCAGGATTTATAAATATTACCCCATCATTAGCATCTAAAATTATAGATGTTCCACCTTTAATATTTAAAACGGATTTTCCAACCGCAACTAAAGCAGGAATACCCATATTTCGTAAAATTAAAGCCACATGAGATGTTGCAGAACCATGTGCTAAAACAACTCCTCTAATGTTATCATCAAATTGAGCTAAGTCTGATGGGACTAAATCTTTCGCAACAATTACCGTATCTTTAGGATAAGATTTATTTTCTTGCTCTAAGCCTAAAATATTATGGATCACTCTTTTTTTAATATCTTTTAAATCAGCAACTCTTTCTATCAAAAGGGCATCTTTTGTTGACTTTAAAATATCAATACTATTTTTAACAGAAGCATTCCAAGCGTAAGCTGCTGTTTTTCCTTTTAAAATGACTTCTTTTGCAAAATCAAATAAAGTAGGATCGTTCAACATTGTTAAATGAGCAGAAAAAACTTCTACCTTAGTTTTCTGTTTTAATGATTTTGCTTCTTTTATATCTGTTAATAGTTTTTCTTTAGTCTCATTAAGAGAAAATTCTAAAACATTAATTTCATTTTCAATATCACTTGAATCCTCAATAAAAGAAATTTCTTCTTCTTCTATAAAAAAAGATTTCCCTATAATTAAACCAGGAGAAGCTAAAACTCCATTTAAAATAACTTCAGATGAAAAATCTGTAATATCTATTTCTTCTTGTGATTTTACCTCTTCTTCTGATTCTTTCTTAATAGTATTAGAAGAATCAATAGAAATATCGTCACCTAATCCATTTTTAAACTCAACAATAAGCTCTTCTACAGCTAATTTTGCATCATCACCACTAGCTATTAATTGTACTACATCATTAAATTTTATTCCTAAACCTAAAATAGATATAACACTTTTTGCATTTGCTTGTTTATCTGCGAGTTTTAATTCTACTGTAGATTTATATTTATTGGCTATTTGGAAAATCTTAGAAGCCGGTCTTGCATGTATACCAGTATGGTTAACAACAACAACACTTTCTGAGATTGTTTCTTTTGATTGGCTCGATGTAGCCTCTATAACTGTTGGAAAACCTTTTTGATTAATAGAAAAAATGTGTTCTCCAACATTAATACTATTAGAAGTATTTTTTGTTAATTCATAATCATCGGTCATGTTTGTTATCAACATAACGACATCATAAGAGGGGGCATTTTTTGAAATAAAATCAAAATCAACCAATAAAAGATTTTCACCTTTTTTTACTTTTTGCCCTACAGAAACAAGAGATTGGAAGCCTTTACCTTCTAAGTTTACAGTATCAACTCCAACATGTATTAAAACTTCATATCCTTCGTTATTTAGTATAGCAACAGCATGAAGAGATGAGTGAATTGTTTGAATTTCTCCATCGCAAGGTGATACAATAAAATGTTTAGATATACTAGATCTAACCGCAATTCCATCTCCCAGCATTTTTTCAGAAAATACTGGATCTGACACTTGTTCTATTGGCACTATTTGCCCTGAAATAGGAGAATATATTTTTTCATTTTTCATAATTATCATAATTCCTGTTTTTCATCTACAATTATTTTTGCTAAGTATAGCATAAAAAATGTACTTAAAGCAATTAAACAACAATTAAAAAACTATTGCATATTTACAAGTAACTAAAAATATTTTTTACTTTTATAAAAAAAGCATTATAATATATAATATAATGGTGTGTTTTTATTAAAAACCTAATTATATTCTAAAAAGGATTTACAATATTGAGAGAATACAATAATTACCCTAGCAGTATGGAAAATAATAATAATAGTATTACAACGGAGATTAAAAAACCTAAGTTTTATCTCGTTACCTCAAAGGTTGTAAATTTGTTAGCTATTTTTGTAGCTACCATCAGTGTTTCAACTTTTTTTGCTACGAGATATATTGGAATAGGAGATATCTTTTTTTCTGCTAACATACTTAGTACAATGCTATCTTTGTCTCTTTTGATTGTAATATTAGAAATTTATGCGAAAAAAAATGCTATAAAAACATTTATGGCTGGTGCTTACGCTATTTTATTGGTATTTTTTATCTCTGCTTTTATTCCAGACTTTAACCCTATACCAATGGAATATTACCAAACGTCTTTTATTAATTTCCATCAAACAATATTGCTGGCTGTTTTTATATCTTATACAATTTCATTTTTGGTGTGTATAAAGGTATATTTATATTTTAAAGATAATTTTAATATGCCTTATATATGGGTAGGAGCCCTTCCTTCTGTTGCTATCGCCCAAGCTTTATATACAATTTTTTATCAATTCATTTATCATGGATTTAGTAATTTTGATCTAATAGCCACTGATATAAAGCATGATCTCTACTTAAAAAGTTTTATGACTATCATATCAATTTTAATTATATATTTTATAATTTCAGGTATAAAAATTGGCTTTTTTGATTTTATCAAAAATATATTTTCAAAAAAATGTTACGATGATGATGATGAATACAGACCAATGAAGTCTGTTTACAATGATAGTAATGAGCAAGATTTACAATATCGTAGCCCTTTGATGTTAGAGAATAATTTAAAAAGAAAAAAAAGATCTCTTCCAGATTATTCTAAAGATTATGGTAAATACGATCTTCCTATAAGTCTTCATCATAATCAATCAGAAGAACATTTTAATCCCTCAAGAAGATCAAGAAAAGAACATATGTTAGATCAATATCAAAATTCTAAACAAGAAAGATTTTCATCTTCAAAAAGACCTTCAAGATCTTCATCTTATAGATCTAGTAGTTCTAATAATTTTAGTAGGAATAAAAATAATTCTGATTCTATTAATGATGTGGAAAATCATAATAACCCTAACATGAATAACATTGCTAATAACTCTTTTGCTAACAAAAAATTTAAGCCTATTGAAAATCCTAGATTTAGCAATAACAAATCTTTTGCTAACAAAAATAAGCCATTTACTAATAATCAAATAATAAATAATAAAAATTTAAACAGAACTAATTTTGGAAATATAGTTGGTACACAAGAAAAAAAATCTTTCTTCACTAATAAATTTCCTTCAAATAACAAACCAACCATGAATAATACTTTTGGTGGATTTAGTAATATGAATATAAATAAAAACAACATATGGAATAAAAGATAATGGCTAATATTATGCAAATGATGAAGAAGGCACAAGAACTACAAAGTAACATGTCTTCTATGCAGAATGAAATAAAATCTTTAACCTTTGAAACTACATCCGGTGGTGGATTAGTGAAAATGATAATGACTGGTAATTATGATATAATAAGTTTAGAAGTTGATGATTCCATAATTTCTATTGAAGAAAAAACTCTAATGACAGATCTAATTACTGCTTGTTATAATGACTTAAGAAGAAAAATTCAAGAAGAAACAGAAAAAAAAATGAAAGAGCTAACAGCAGGATTACCTATTCCTCCAGGAATGAAAATACCTGGTTTATTTTAATAAATTACATATTTATTAACAATAATTAAAATAAACTTAATTATTTGTGGTTAAAATTTTTTATCTAAAATTAAGGGGCATTATAGACAATACAAATAAACAATGAAATTATTCTCTTTGAGTAGGATTTGCAATTATTTTTGTACGTATATAAAAAATAAATCCAATTTTTATATATGGTAAAAATAAGAAAATTTTAAACTTAAAACATAATTTTGTTGATATAAATTTATTATTAACCATTTTAAATTATTGGTGTGTAGTTATAATAAACTTTAGATTATAATATAAAATCTCTTTATATTTATAATACACATCATAGTCAAAAAATTATACAAATGTTCTTATTAGAACTAATAACTATATTCTTTTATATTGAGTTTATAACTTGTATAATTACTTAATTTTTTATATTATATGAGAATACATTTTCTTTTTATTATAAGATCATACAAATATGAATAACAATATTATAAATAATAATCTACTTTTGTTAGGAAGATTGCAAGGAATAGGTTATCGCTCTTCAAAAAGAATCTTGTTTGATTTAATGAAAAAAAAAGAGGGATTATTAAAACCTCTAATTTCTTCATTACAAGAACTATATGAGAACATAGCTTATTGTAAGCAATGTTATAACTTAGATACTTCGAATCCTTGTTACATATGTAGTAATCAACAAAGAGATAAAACTTCCATTTGTATAGTAGAAGATGTGTCTTCTCTTTGGGCCATAGAAAAAGCCAGTGAAAAAACTAATTCATATAATGGTATTTATTTTGTACTTGGGGGAACACTATCAGCAAGTAAAGGAAACGATCCTGAAACATTAAGAATACCAATATTAATTGATAAAATTATGAAATCTCAAATAAGTGAAGTAATTTTTGCAACCTCTGCAACAAGCGAAGGTAAAATAACATCTGATTATATAAGTTCACTAATACCAGATCATATTAAAGTTTCAAACCTTGCCCAAGGCATTCCTATTGGAGGAGAGATTGATTATTTAGATGAAATAACTCTATCAACAGCCATTAATTTAAGAACCAACAGATAGTTAAAAAATGACATTACTAAAAGTAATAAAGCATCCTAATAAGATTCTAAGAGAAAAATCTGAAGAAATTCATGAAATAAATAATGAGACTAAAACACTAGTCTACAACATGATAGAAACGATGTACAAAAATGAAGGTATCGGATTAGCCGCTAATCAAATTGGAATTCTTAAAAGAATAATCGTCGTAGACTTACAAGAAGAAGATAAAGAATTAGATCCAATGGTTTTTATTAACCCTAGGATTTTATGGCAATCAGAAGAATATGGAGAAACAGAAGAAGGTTGCCTATCTATTCCAAAAATACGAGAAATAGTAAAAAGACCAGCAAAAATTAAAATTTCTTATTTAGATCTCAGTAGTAAAAAACATATAATTGAAGCAGATGGATTACTAGCAACCTGCTTGCAACATGAAATTGATCATCTTAATGGGGTACTTTTTGTTGATAGATTATCTAAATTAAAAAAAGATATGGCTCTTAAAAAATATAAAAAAATGCAAAATGAGAATGAAAAATAGCTACAAATTTTGCTTTTTATGTAAAAAAATTATTCTTTATAAAATAATATTTTAAAAAATATTATAACAAAACAAATAAGCAAATTTTATTCATTATATTAAATCTAAGTTAAGAAAATAGATAGTTTACTATTTTAATTAAATAAAAATTAAGTAATTGTATAAATACTACACCTATTAATTTAAAACAACTAAAATTATAGTGATTTTGTATTATTAAATTACCAGAAATTATTATCTTTAAATTTAACATCTACCTTTTGATAAGAATCAAAAATGATAGTTATATAATTTTATCTATTTTATAAAAATTAAGATTATAATATATACAATAAAGAATAATAATACTATTGCTAACCAAAAAAATTATAATAGGTATTAAAACAAATGAAAATATGTTTTATGGGAACTCCAACTTTTGCATCTAAAGCATTACTTGCAATATTAAATGCTGGATATGAAATATCTTGCGTTTATACTCGAGCTCCTAAACCTGCTGGTCGTGGATATAAAATTATTACATCAAGCGTTTATGATTTAGCTATTGAAAAAAATATAGAAATTGAAACTCCAAAAAGTTTTAAAAGATCTATTGATGAACAACAAAAATTTTTAGATAAAAAGTTTGATCTAGTAATAGTAGCATCTTATGGATTAATTTTACCAAAATCTATTATAGAATCTCCTAAATATGGATGTCTTAATATACATGGGTCATTACTTCCAAAGTGGCGTGGAGCTTCACCAATTCAAATGTCTATAGCTAATGGAGACAGTGAAACTGGTATAACAATTATGAAAATGGATGAGGGATTAGATACTGGAGGTATGCTTCTTAAAAAATCAGTTCCTATAACAAATAACACAACATTTTTAAGTCTTTATGAAGAATTAGGAAATATTGGGGCAGAATTAATTGTACAAGCACTAGATTTATTAAAAAAAGGAAAACTTGTTCCTGAAAAACAAAATGATGATTTATCTACTCATGCTTTGATTTTAAAAAAAGAAGATGGATTGATTAATTTTAATGAAAGTGCTTTATCTATTAATCAAAAAGTTAGAGGATTTAACCCTTTTCCATCTACATATTTTAACTATCAAAATGAAGTTATAAAAGTATTAGAAACAGAAGTAATTACAGATATAGATACATCAAGCTATTCTTGTGGTGAAATTATATCAAGAGGAAATAACAAAGAATTATTAATTACTTGCAAAAATAATGTTATAAGAATTACTAAACTACAACGACCTTCCAAAAAACCTCTTTTAACAGAAGAATTGTTAAAAGGATTTCAATTTGAAACAGGATATATAATAGAGTAAAAAAAATGAAAAAAATATCTATTTTATTATTAATATTAGGAATCTCTTCTTGTTCTATTTGGGAAAATAGAACAAAAAACCTTATTAATAAAGAATTAACACTAATTGTAGATAATAAGAAAGAAAATCAGTCAATTCCATATATTATAATAAAAGGAGATGGCAGAGTTTCTGGAATGACAGGTTGCAATAGACTTTTAGCAAATGCTATTTTTGAATCTTCTGGAAAAATTAAATTTCAAAATATTGCTATAACTAAAATGTTTTGTAATGATAGCAATGAATTAGAAACAGATTTTTTAAATGCTTTAGATAATACTCATTATTATTCTATAGAAGAAAAAACAACTGTTCATTTTATAGATAAAAATCAAGAAGTATTAATTTCATTTATAATGAGGTAATAAATTAATTTAATATTAATCTAAGCCTTTAAAAACGATGGTGATAATATCAACTATCAACATAGCTACATATTCAATAATATTAAAAACAACATACTTTAATACAAAAAAGCCAACCATAAAAATAGGTAAAATTATAAATAAAACATTGTATGATAATATGGTATTTTCTATTATATCTGCAATAAAATCATCACAAATTATCTTAGTTAATAAACCATCTTTACTAAATCCAACAAGGCTAAATTTATATGTTATATGTAAAAAAATAAAATATATGGCAACCATAATTGTACATATTAGTATTATATTTACAGATAGCTTGCCAAAAAATATTTCACTAATATCGCTTTTTATATCTCCTTCTGAATCAGAATCAAAATCTTTTTGAAATTTTTTATTAAAAGTAAATACACTTGATACTAATAATGAAATTAATATAGTCATAACAAACAACCATATATTAATCATTTGACCTTGCATATCAGATAAGCTGGCACCATAAGAACTATTTCCTTCACATAGTGAATTAATATTTTTACTAAAATAAAGATCTGATAAATGTCTATAAATATAATCTAAATGAGAAATAAATTTAAAAAAAATTGATAATAAAGAATTTCTAGATCCCTCCAAAGCAAAAGCTATAGATGCTACAATGCACAAGGCAAAGAAAAATAAATGTCTATCTAAGATAAATTTTAATCTTTCTATTCTACTTTCACGACCCTTTAAAATAAAAGGTTTATATAGAAAATCTATAGATTCAATACAAATTGAAATTATAAGAGCATAAATAGCAAAAAATGTAAGTATATACTTAGTTATACTGGAATTATAATCATGAAATATCAAATAGCACGATGGAATAAATAACAAACCAATAAAAATCCATCTTGCCGTCTTTAACTTTCTATAAGTTGCATCTTTAAATTTATTTTTTCTAGTTTTCACGACTTAACAAATATTTTTTTATTATTATAGGAAAAATAAGTAGCTTAATAGTTTAAAATAAATGGAACAACAACACTTATTTTATAGCCCCTATTTATAGGGTAAAGTTGTTTTTTTGCTGTTTTTTTGCAATTTACATCATTGTCTCATTTTTTTAAGGACTTGTATATAAAAAATTGCCAAGAAAATTCTATTAATTTTATAACATAGTTACATTAGATTCTGATATTTTTTTTTCTACATCTATTGTATAATAAATAACTTTTATTATATTTTCTATGTGCTCTATTTCTTCAAGCGATAGGCACCTGATTTTTCTTGCATTGATATATTTTTCTAAAATTTTTGCATCACCCATTTTGTATTCAAATACCTCTTCAGATACGCAAGAAAAATATGTACTTTTATTGATATAAAGCCTTGATTTTTCTTTATCTAAACTTGCTTTTATAATCTCATTGTTTTGTATTCCATCATATAAAAACTGGGGATTTATACTATTATTTTTTTGTGACACTTTTTGATCTTTATGAACAAACATTAGCTGTTTCCCTAACTTTGCCAATTCTAAAAATTTGTTTTTATCATCTACAAAAATTATTCTTGGAAAATCTATTCTTAAGTATTCTATATATTTTTCTTTGTATTCTTTAGAATACATCACCGCATAAATATAACCACACACAAGTTCTATATTACTTTTATTTGGATTATTTTCATTAAATTGTTCACCTCCACTGTAGCTTATATCTAGATTGTATTTTTCCTTTATGAAATCTTTAAAATAACTAGAAAAATTATCTTTTAATAACCATCTATCTTCTTTATAGTCGTGTATTTGCTTATCTTTTGTTACTTGCCTTGAAATCTTTGTAATTTTACTTTCAGTTAGATATATTGGAGTTGTGTAGGTTTGTCCTCCCATAAAGCCTAAATCCATAATATTTTTTACTGCTAAAAAATGATTATAATTAGATGTATAAGTATTTCTAATAAAAGAAAATCCTACATTATTTTTAAGCAAAAAATGTTGTAATATTTTATATCTGGGACGCTCTAAAAAGCCAGCTTCAGAAGAATAATATGTATACCTGTTATCAAAAACTCTGTATTGAATTAGTTCTATATTCCCGCTGTTTTTATAAACTTTCTCAACAGCTTTTCCTAATTGCCAGCTATTATCTTGTCTTAAGTTATACTTGTTTCTTATATACTCATCAGATAAAGTTTTTAAATCAATCTGTACTTGTTGCATCTCATTCTTAGATAATTGAATTGCTAAATTATCTCGTGCACTCTTAACGCCAGAACTATACTCAACAAAAATTTCATTCATACCAATGCTATTACCATAAGATAGTATTCCCTCTTTTTTTATTGGAACAAAGAATGATAAGGCATCTTCAAAACGCTTTTTTTCTATATGTTTTTTTTCTATATAATTGGAATCTTCTAGTTCTTCTGATAAAAATAATTCCTCTATAAATTGCTTTTTAGGTTGAGTTTGTTTTGAAATCTCTTCTTTTTGATTTGCCCATAAACTTTTAGAAAAATCTCTATTAAATCCTTCTATATCTATCTTTTCCCAAGATGTTGTTTTATAAGTATTATTAGCCAAATAATTATATTTTTCTTCTCTTAATCCCCATAAATCTTGATAATAAACATCCGCAACTTTATTATTACTTAATCCATTTTTTACAAATATTGCTATTGCCACACCTTGCATAATATCAAAAACATTTTGATCTATACCTCCATTTGGAGTTGATTCTTTTTTCCTAGAATCTCCATGTAAATTTAATATGTAAATACTACTAAATTCTTTTAACAATTCATTACGCATTTTTCTATGAGTTAATCCATTAATAAAGGAATTATTAACAATAACCGATAATATACCTTTATTTTGTGAAGATAGTTTGTTATGAGCAAACCTTATAAATTTAATATAATCATCACCTAGTGTTGTAATAGTTTTTTCATCAACTGGTTTATAATCTTTAAGTAAGCTTCCTATAAAGTTTTCTTTACCTTTATTATCTAAAATAGGGTTTTTACTTTTTGAATTATAAGGGGGATTGCCAAGAACCACCATTATATCTTCTGATTCTTTAATTTCATGTGCTTTCTCACCCTCTTGTGATAATTCAGGTAAAAAACTATCATACTGCGGACTAAGTTGCGAGAGAGTATTAGTTAAATAAATCTGAATCCTTTCATTTATATTCATTTTATAATTCTTAGATTTTAAATATTCCGAAAGTTTTAAATGCGCCACCACATAAGGTGCCATTAGATATTCAAACCCATAAATATTTTTAAGTACAATATCAGAAATTATAGATTTTGTTTTTGCTGAATTATTTGGTAAATTATCCAAAATTTCTTTATAAACATCAAGTATAAAAGTCCCCGTTCCTGTTGCAAAATCTAGTACCTTTACCGATTTATCAGCAAATCCATCTTGAATATCTAGTTCTTCTTTTAAAATTTCTGATGTAGATTTTACAATGTACTGCACTACTTGTGGAGGAGTATAATATACACCTCTATCTATTTTTAGTCCTTTATCGTACTGCTGTAAGAAATCTTCATAGAAATATAAATATGGATCCGCAACTTTTTCTTGAGATGATTTATTATAAGATAAATATTCACCAACGGCGTACATATCAATATTATTAACTACAAACAAAAGTTCTTCTAAAAGCCAGCCACACTTTAAGCTAATATCTTTTTTAGGATTGGTTAGCACATCTAAATATTTAACCATCTCGGCAATTAATGAGAAGTTTATGTTAATATATTCTTTTATATTGTTAATAGTAAGTAAAGTGTTTTGTATCTCTACACTATCTTCATTTTTAATATTAAGTTTTGCTAAAAATACAGCATATGAAACCATTTGTGCAAAAGCATCTATAAACTCCTCTTTATCCATAGATTCTGATAAATTATTTCTAAAAGAGATATAAATTTGATAAAGTTCTCCTCGCTCATTTTTAGCTTGCTTATTAATTTCTTCTAGCAAATATTCTCTTAATAATTTAGATATATTTCCTAAGCTAACCGCCAATTGTTTAGGATTAGCAATTTTTTTTATTGGCTTGCAAAAAAAGTTTCTAAAGTTAATTTCTAACTTTTTGATGAGTTCTAACATACTTGGAGAATCTAAATAACTTTCTGTTAAATATTCAGCAGAACCAAAAAATATTTCATTAACTTCTAATTTATCTTCTTTTTGATATAGAAATTTAAAATTTAGATAGTTTGTAGCGAGAATATTATCGTTAATACTTAAATACTTTACTAACTGTTTAGACTTTTCTATCTCATTAAAATAAGGTTCATTAGGTCTTTTGGTTTCTATATAACCAGTAATAAAAGAACCTTGTTTTGTTTTGATAGAAAAGTCTGGTGTGGCATTACCATATTCAGTATCTATGGCTTTATCTTCGTGCCTTATTTGTAAGTCTTTTTGTAAAGAATAATAGTTCAGAAGTTCTAGTAAAAAATTTTGAAATGGAGTTCTGTAAGAAACTTCCGTTGCTTTACCATCTAAATTTATTTCTTTTATTTCAAACAAATATTCTATAAGTATCTTTTTAAACACGATTTTTCTCTTATCTTTTTAAAAATAGATTTAATATAAAAACAACCCAATACAATTGCATAACATCATAAATAATAGGTCATTAAAAAATACCTATAATAACAAAAATATTTATATTATTTATTTTTTAATAAAATATCCCATGCTTTAACTGCTAAATTTTCACCGTACATATTAATGATTGATCTTAATCCTGTTGGAGAGGTTACATTAATTTCTGTAATACGTCCGTCTATAACATCTATTCCTACAAAAAATAATCCTAATTCTTTTAGTCTTGATCCTATTGCCTTACAAATTTCACGATCTTTATCGGTTAATGGAACATCCTTAGCCTTTCCACCTACTGCTAGGTTAGATTTTATTTCTCCATCTGCTGGAACTCTTGCAAATCCTCCTGCTAATTCTCCATCTATTAAAATTATTCTTTTATCTCCATATTTTACATTTTCTAAAAACTCCTGAACTATTATTTGCTCTTTAAAAGTACTTAAAAAATACTGAATTATAGAACTAAGATTAAAATCTCCTTTTTGTAAAAAGAAAACATCTGATCCAGCATTACCATATAATGGTTTAATTACTGCTTTTTCGTATTTTTGCACAAATTTATGAATTTCTTCTTTATTTGATGTAATAATAGTTTTTGGCATATACTCATAAAATTCTGTAACTAATAATTTTTCAGGGGCATTTCTTACACTCACAGGATTATTAATTATTTTTACCTTATCCATAATTTTTTCTAATAAAAATGTATTTGTGATGTATGCCATATCAAAAGGGGGATCTTGTCTTATAAAAATAAAATCCATTGTAGATAAATTTACTGATTCCTCACTTTGATGTAATATTGGAATTTTACCATATTCAATTTCTGATATATCAAAAATTCTATTGACTTTGCTAAGTTTAGCTACTACTTTTTCTTCTATCCATGATAGAGTTTTAGGATTATAAAAATATATTTCTAACCCCCTGCTATATGCTTCTTGCATAAAAACATATGTTGTATCACCATTAAAATTTAATTTTTTTAAATCATCCATTTGGAATGCAACTTTTATAGTTTTACTCATAAATATCTCTCATATTTAATATATTAAATTGTTACTTAGTACAAACTTTCCCAAGCATTTTCTATGTGGTTTATATTATTTTTACTAATGAATATTGCATCAAATCGTAAATTATAATCTTTGTATTCTTGATTATTTTGTTGGAATAGCAACAAAGCATCTTGAATTCTAGCCATTTGTTTTGCTGAAATAACATAAGGTAAATTGTATTCATCTTTTCTATATTTAACCTCAATTGCTATCAAAATATCCTTTTTACTAGCTAATACATCTATTTCACCAATTTTAGTTTTGTAATTCTGTTTTACAATTTTATAACCCTTTTTTTGTAAATAATCACAAGCCTGATTTTCTGCATTTTTACCTATACTATAGCTTGTTTTTAAATTTAATAACTTTATCATATACCATACTCTTACTTAAACCAGTTATTTCTGCTATTTTTTTAGATGTTTCTTTTGTAGATTTGCTACTTTGTAAATACTCTTGTATTAAATTACCTATATTTTCTAAATTGTAATTTTTATCAAGAGAAGGCTTTAATAACACAACCATTTCACCTCTTGGTTTGTTTTCTTGGTAAAAATTTATTAAAGATGAAACACTTCCTACTTTTATTTCTTCATATAATTTAGTAAGCTCTCTAGCTATAACAACCTCTTGATTATCTCTAAATACATCGGCTATATCTTGCAATGTATTTTGAACTCTATTAGGGGATTCAAAAAATATTAGGGTTAAATCATCATTTTTATATTTTTCAAATAATACTTTTTTCTTAGTTGATGATTTATCTAAAAATCCTAAAAATAAAAACTTATTAGTCGGTAAACCAGATAGAGTTAATGCTACAATAGGAGATGATATACCACCTATTGCTTCTATTTTTATATTTTTTTTAATAAGAGATCTTACCAAAACAAAACCAGGATCAGAAACTAAAGGAGTACCCGCATCAGAAATTAAAGCAATATTATTTCCTTCTTGTAATAGGCTTACTATATAAGAAGTTTTATTGTTTTCGTTATAATTATTGTAACTCACTAGCTTTTTATTGATTCCTAAATGAGCTAATAATTTCTTTGAAACCCTAGTATCTTCACATACAACGATATCTACCTCATTAAGAACTTTTATAGCTCTAAGAGTAATATCATCTAAGTTACCAATTGGTGTAGAAACAATATAAAGAATGCCATTTTTCATTTTTTAAATCTTTTATTTTACATAGTATTATAAATTATAATATACTATTTTAGTATTATGAAAATTAATTGTAAGGAAAAAAATGATTAAAAAATTAACAACTTTTTTTCTATTGTGTTTTTTAAGTAGTTGTAGCTTTGTTTTTGATTCCGTTAAAATGAAGGATAATCGCGGTAACCCCAAATATAAAGTAGCAATTTTATTGCCACTTTCAGGAAGGCACGAGAAAATAGGAAAATCACTGTTGAATTCTATTCATCTTGCTTACAATCAAAATCCTAATAAATATATAGAATTAAAGATTTATGATACAAAAAGTGATTTAAAATTTTCAGAAACAATTGCTAAGGAAATTCTTAATGATGGAAACAAAGCAGTTTTAGGTCCTCTGTTAGGTGAAGAAGCTGTAATAATTGCAAAAACTCTTGAAAAAAATGAAATACCAGTATTTACATTTTCTAATGATATAACACTTATACAAAATACTCCTAATCTTTACAGCTTATCTCCAATGCCTTCTGCAGAGATTGAAGCCTCTATAGATTATGCTAGTAAAACTTTAAAAAGTAAAAACTTTGCTGTGCTTGTTCCTGATAACAAATATGGCGAAATTATGTATGCCAGCATAAAAAAATTTTTAGCAGATAGAAACTTAAATCTAGTAAGATATGTTAGTTATCCTCCTAATAGTCCAAGAATTATGGTTAATATAAGAAAAATACTTCCTAGAAATGAATTATTAAGATACGAAAAAATTAATACACAGTTACAAAATAAAGAAGAAGTGCTAGATAAAAAAGGTAAACCTATCAATAAAGCCCCAGATCCTATACTAGATTTTGATACTTTAATAATAGCTGATTATGGATCTAGAGTTTCTGTTGTAGCATCTCATTTGCCTTCTTTAGGAATTAACATGAAATCATTAAAAGTTATTGGTTTAAGTAACTGGGAAACACAAGAAATATATAATAATAATTTATTCCAAAATGCTTATTTTGCTAGCTTAGTTGACTTTAATGAGTCACATTTTGCAAAAAAATATGAAGAATACTACGGAACTCTACCACAATTACTAGATGTTACCGCTTATGATAGTGTAATTACCCTAATGACTTTAGTTTATAAAGATACAGAAGGAAATTTAGTAAATAATTTCACTAAAGAACACATTACTTCTATAAAATTAAAAGGACTTGCTAGTAACTTTATTATTACAGAAAATGGAATAACAAAAAGGAATATGTCTATTAAACAAATAAATAAATATCGTGATGGTGTTGTTATTAAAAAAGAAGATATAGATCTAAATAGCTTCACAAAAAATGACAACCAACCATTAAAAGTAGAGTCTTTTAGATATAAGCATAAATAAGAATAGAAATTGGAATCGTTTTTTAATAACACTATTCTAAAACAATAAGAAAATTAATAAAAAATGTAACAGAAAATAATCTTTAAAATGTATTAAAAGACATTAAATATAGAGTTTTTAATAAATCTTTTTTGGATATAAGGATATAATTTTTTAAATTCTTATAAAGAAGTATCTTCTATTATGTTGTAGTCAATATTTTTAAAACATCATCTAGAAATTTTTGTAAAATTTCACATATATGATTATAAAAAATAATAATATCCCTTATAATGATTATTATTAGAGTTATTTAATTTCCATTTTAATTATATCATCAAAAATAACCCTAAGAATTCAATATTTTATATAAACACTCTTCAAATAATATCTTAATAAAACTCTAATTTTTTATATTTTTTTTTGCAAAGTATAATGGGTCTATTTATCTCTTTTTAGCAAATACTTAGTTTACTTTTTCTAAAACCAAAGATAGCCCACCAAATCGTGTAAAAATATCTAATACTTTATATTTAACCATCTCTATACTAATTAGATTATTTTTAAAAATGATAGCACAAACTAAGCAAGTAAAAAATGAATCATATAATTCAGACAAAGCCTACCCTTTGTAGTAGATATTATACTACCATCATTTTGTTTTTTCAGTAAAGCATCTGTAATTAAAGATTCAATTTTATTAGAATCAAGTAAGTTAATTATTTTAGGATCAATTATCGAATTAACTCTTAAATTTGTTATAATCAGTTCTTGAAAACGTTCTTGATCATTAATTTCTACAAATTCATCAAATAAAGGATTAGTTTCTTCACTTATAATTTCCGATTTTTGCAACCAACGATTAGGATTTTTATATTCTTTTGTGGCAAACCATTTATCTTCATAATATACCCGTCCATGAGCATTAGGACCAATTCCAATATATTCACCACCCTTCCAGTAATTTATATTATGGATACTTTCTGATCCTATTTTTGCAAAATTAGAAATTTCATATTGAAATATCTGTTTTTTTTCTAAGGTTTCTAAAGTATAAAGATACAACTCTTCCGCTATTTCTTCTTTTGCCTCTGATACTTTCCATCTAAAAAAAGGAGTACCTTCTTCTATTGTTAGTTGATAAATAGAAATATGTTCTTTAAAAAAATTTAAAGCAAAATCTAACTCTTTTCTCCAATGAAAAAGACTTTGATTAGGAAGACCCATAATTAAATCAAAACTTGTTCTATCAAAAATTTCATTAGATTTCTCAAGTGCCTTAATCGCCTCTTTGGAGTTATGATTCCTACCCAAAAATTTTAAACTATCATCATTAAAAGATTGAATCCCAGTAGATAATCTATTAACCCCAGCTTGCTTGAAATCTTTAAACCTGTCAATTTCAAAAACTGATGGATTACTCTCTAAAGTTATTTCTTTAATTTCGCCAAAACCATTAATTTTATTATGTTTAGAGAAAAAATCAATCAGCTGAAAAATCATATTAGGATTCATTAACGATGGAGTGCCACCACCAAAAAAAATTGACTTAATTTTCTTATTTTTAAAAAACTTCTCTTGGTTTTCTATAGATCTAAAATATCCATCTAACCAAGCATCATAATTAATTTCATTAGAAATATATGAATTAAAATCACAATACGGACACTTTTTAGCACAAAAAGGCCAATGTATGTATATTGAGATTTCATTAAAATCAAAAGGAGTTATTTTGTACTTATCTAACAAGATTAGTCTCTTCAAAATAAGTTTTAAATTTTTGTAAGGCTATATTTCTGTGAGCTATTAAATTTTTTTCTTCAAAAGAAATCTCTGCAAAAGTTTTTTTATAACCATTGGGTATAAATATGCTATCATAAGCAAAACCATTTTCTCCTCTTGGAGGAAAAACAACTTCACCGTCTATCTCTCCTCTAAAAAATTTATGAGAATTATCAAGAGGATTATAAAGACACAACACAGTTATAAATTTAGCTTTATTATTAGATGGTAAACCCATTTCATTTAACTTTTCATTAGCATGATCTAATAAACCTTTAATTCTCTCAAAAGCCTTAGTATAGTCTCCTTTATAAGCCCATCTTGCACTATAAACTGATGGTTGTCCGCCAATAGCATTTACCTCAAAACCACTATCATCAGCTAAAGATAAAATCCCAGATTCAATACAAGCTTTTTTAGCTTTTATTAACGCATTTTCTTCAAAAGTTTTACCTGTTTCTATTGGTTCACTTAAACTGAAATCTTCAGAAGAAAAAAGTTCAACCTCAGTATCTTCTAATAAATAGATAAGTTCTTTAAGTTTATTTTTATTATAAGATGCTAAAAGTAATTTCATAGGTATTTACTCCAATTAATGTACAGAAACCAAAGCCTTTCTTTGAGCAGATATAATTTTTGAAATTCCAATTTCTGCTAAATCCAGCAATTGAATTGTAACCTCTCTACTAATAGGTTTTTTTTCTGAACTAACTTGCATTTCAATAATCTTACCAGTTCCTGTTATCGCAAAATTAGAATCCACCTCAGCAGAGCTATCTTCAATATAATCTAAATCTAACAAGGGAACACCATTTAAAAATCCACAAGAAACAGCCGCTAATTCTTCAATAATAGGCATCTCTGTAATAAGTTTTTTGTTTAATAATGATTGCATAGCTAAAAATAAGGCAACATAAGAACCACTAATAGATGCAGTACGGGTACCTCCATCGGCTTGTAATACATCACAATCTATTTTTACTTGCCTTTCTCCTAGTTTAGCTAAATCTACAACACTTCTTAGGGATCTTCCTATTAATCTCTGAATTTCTTGAGTTCTTCCTGTTTGTTTTCCTTTAACAGATTCTCTATCCATTCTTTCTATTGTAGACCTTGGCAACATTCCATATTCAGCTGTAACCCAACCATTACCTGTTCCTTTTATAAAAGGTGGCACTTTATTGCTAAGCGAAGCGGTACATAAAACTTTAGTATTACCAAAAGAAATTAAACAAGACCCCTCAGCATGAATATTAACATTGGTTTCTATAGATAATGGTCTTAATTCGTTCTTTTTTCTATTTTCAAATCTAGGCATTTTAATTTTTGACCTCTTTACGTATTCTTAATAATATAATAATATCATATAAACACAAATATTACATAAGTACAATTTTAAAAATAAAGTCAGAAAAAAATGTTTGAAAATTCAGATTTAAACCAATACTTAGAAGATTTAAAATATCTAACTTCAATAGATAGCCCAACAAGTTATATAAAAGGCATAAATGAAATAATAAAATTCTTTACAAAAAATGCCGAAGAACTAGGTTTAAAAGTAATAAGAAAAAATTATAACGAAAAAGAAGCCGATTGCTTGTTAATAACTAATGCTCATGAAGATGAAAATATAGATATACTATTGTTAGCTCACATGGATACAGTATATGAAGTTGGCACAGCAAAAAAAAGACCCTTTAAAATTATAGATAATAAAGCCTTTGCTCCTGGTATAATTGATAATAAAGGAGGTGCTTTATTAGGCCTTTACGCTATAAAAAAAATTGATTTATCTCAAGTAAAAGTAGCTCTTTTATTAAATTCTAATGAAGAAGAAGGATCAAAAGGGAATCATATTTTTATAGAAGAAATAGCAAAAAAAAGTAAATATGCTTTAGTTCTAGAAGCTACAAGAGAAAATGGAAATTGTGTTGATAAAAGACTCGGAATAGCAACCTATAAAATATCTTTTACAGGAGTTCCTTCAACAATTTATAATTTTAAAGAAGGTATTTCTCCAATTTATGAATTCAGTAAATTTATTAAAATGTTTGAAATGATGAATAATAACAACACAGGTTCTTTAGTAAATGTTGTTGTGTTAGAAACATTATCACCGGATCTTAATTCAATACAAAAAGATCTTCATTTAGGTGTGCAAGTTCGTTTCTCAGAAGAAAGGTTTTTTGATAATATTGAAACAAGAATAAATCAACATACCTCTCGTATGCCAGAAAATATTCAGGTTACCGTAGAAAAAATATCATTTTACCCTTGCATGCCTCAAGCTTTCAAACAAAAAGAATTAAAAAGAATGGTAGAAATAGCTGGTGCAAAATACGGACAAAATATCAACTGGGAAAGCTCCTTTGGCGGATCAGATGGTTGTTATGCAGCAAGAATCGATACTTGTTTAGTAGTAGATGGTATGGGTCCATTAGGTGGAAATTTTCATAATGAACAAGAATATCTTGACATCTCATCAGTTGAAACTAAATGTAACATAATAATAGATATTGCTAATCAAGTTATTAATCAAAAACAATCACTAATTAAAAAAGAATCTCAAATGGAAAAACATAGACTTCTTAAAGAGCAAAAAGAAAAAGAGCAACAAGAATTAAAAGATAATATAGATAAGGAAAAAGAAAATGACTCAAAATAACGAAGAACTTAAAAAAGAAGAAGAATTTTTTGAAAAAGAAAAAGAAACTGAAATTAAACCGAATGAAACTAAAAGTGAGATAGAGCTTTTGAAAGAAGAGTTAGCAGAATCAAAAGATAAATATATAAGAACTCTAGCAGAGGCCGAGAATACAAGAAAAAGGCTAGAAAAAAATCAAATAGATATAGCAAAATTTGCTGTTAGTGATTTTGCAAAAGACCTTATTCCAGTATTAGATATTTTTAAAAAAGCCTTTGAAGGTATTAATGAAAATACAATAGAAGATCCATCTGTAAAAAGTTTTCTTGAAGGCATAAAAATGACAGAAAAATTACTAGAAAAATCTTTCAATAAGTTTGGAATAATAGAAATTAATCCTATGGGTGAAAAATTAGATCCTAATTTTCATGAAACCCTATACGCAAAACCGGAAGAAGGAATTGAAAATAATACAATAGTTGAAGTTATGGAATTGGGATACAAAATTCACGATAGAATCTTGCGTTCTGCTAAGGTTGGAATAATTAAAAATTAATGCAATAGAGTATTACATTTTAATAGTGCAACAATATCAATAAGTTTATGCCATATACTACGGCACAAAATTTAATGTTTTTTCTAGTGTGACATATATAATAGGAATATATATTTAATTTTTGGAATTTTTTGCAATTAATTTTGTTATATAAATATATTACTTCTTCCTATTATATATCGTCTAATTACATTTTTATTGATATCAAAAAAGGCTTCATATTTTATTTTTAATAAAACTGTAATTCTTTGATTATATCTGTGTAGTATTTTTGTAACTGTGCCATTTTAATGTTTCTATTTAAACGTATCTGTATAAATATATTACTTATGTCTCACTAAATTATTACCAATACATATTGTTTTATTAATTTTCTGTTTTTGAATATGAACTTAATTTTATGTGTATCTAAGTAAAATAAAAACGATAAAAATTTTTATTTTTTTACTTAATAACCATCTATAATTACATTAATTAAAAAAAATTTATTTTGAAAAAGATTACCTTCATCTTTTACTTTTTTACTTTATTAAGTAATAATGATATTGAAGAAACATTTTCACCTTCTTTATAATCACATTTCTCTTACAACAACCAAATAGATTTCATTGTTTTTAGCTGCTAATAACTCATATTTCTATTTTAATTTAGTTTCTCATTTATCTAAAATAGAATAAAGTTTCTTGATTACCTCATTTTTTCCTTGTTTACTTAAAAAGTTCTCTTCATGTTCTATAAATTCGGTATTCCTATTCTCTTTGGAAAAAGTAAACTTAGAATAAAAACTTACTTTATAATCATAATTGTTTAATAAAATACTATGTTTTGTTAATGGAGTTTTGAATCATAATCAATATCGACCATATTATCATCTTCACTTAAAGCTTCATGATAACCTTTGAAGGTTTAACAATTTCATCATTCAAATAAAGAAGATTAACCACTATACACTTTAATGTATTCTCAGATAAAACTATCTTTATTTTTACATTATGTATTTTTGTAAGAAAAAATATCTTCGCTAAAATCTAAGTGTTGATGCAAATAAAAGTAATTAAAAATATAAGAAAATATTTCTGCTGGCTCTCTTAATTTGCCTCTATAATAAGGAGGTATTTTTGTAGCCTTAATAAAATTTTCTTTATCGGGATGAGTTGAAAGAGTTTTTAAAACTCTTGTTCTTCATCATCTACAAATCGTTCTTCAGCAAACAAAGTAACACTATTAGTGAATAAACATAAAATTAATAAATACAAGTAAAACTTAAACAAATCAAAACCTATTAAATAATTTTTACCAAAACATCATTATAAAAATACCAAACAAACTTGACAAAAAAAATAAGCCTACTAATTATAGTATAAGTTAAAAATAAAAGATAACGAATCGCAAAATAAAACATATAAGAAATTAAAATAAAATTGGAGAATTAAATGTCAAAAATTATAGGTATAGATTTAGGAACAACAAATTCTTGTGTTTCTGTTATGGATGGAAGTGAACCAAAAGTTATAGAAAATTCAGAGGGAGCAAGAACAACACCTTCTATGGTGGCTTTTTTAAACGATGAGAAATTAGTTGGACAATCAGCAAAAAGACAAGCTGTAACAAATCCAGAAAAAACATTATTTGGTGTAAAAAGATTAATTGGTAGAAAAAATTCTGATCCTGCTGTAGCACAAATTAAAAAATTGTCACCTTTTCATATTATAGAAGGAAACGGCGGAGATGCTTGGGTAGAAGTTGATGGTAAAAAATATTCTCCTCAAGAAATTAGTGCTATTATTCTTCAAAAAATGAAAGAAACAGCTGAAAACTGGTTAGGTGAAAAAGTAGACAAAGCTGTAATAACAGTTCCCGCTTATTTTAATGATGCACAAAGACAAGCTACAAAAGATGCTGGTAAAATTGCAGGTCTTGAAGTTTTAAGAATAATCAACGAACCAACAGCAGCAGCATTAGCGTATGGTCTTGATAAGAAAAAATCAGGTACTGTTGTAGTGTACGATTTAGGTGGTGGTACTTTTGATGTATCTATCTTAGAAATTGGCGATGGTGTATTTGAGGTTAAATCTACTAATGGAGATACTTCTTTAGGAGGTGAAAATTTTGATGAGCATGTTATGGAATACTTATTACAAGAATTTAAAAAAGAAACTTCTATAGATTTATCTAAAGATAAGCTAGCATTACAAAGACTTAAAGAAGCATCTGAAAAAGCCAAAATTGAGCTTTCGTCTTCTTTACAGACAGAAATTAACCTGCCATTCATTACAGCAGATGAAAGTGGTGCAAAACACTTAAACATTAAATTAAGCAGAGCAAAATTAGAATCTTTAGTAGATGATTTAATTACAAAAACTATGAATCCTTGTAAATTAGCACTTAAAGATGCTGGAATTTTAGCTGGAGATATTTCTGAGGTTATTTTAGTTGGTGGTATGACAAGAATGCCAAAAATTTCAGAAAAAGTTAAAGATTTTTTTGGGAAAGAACCTCATAAAGGCGTAAATCCAGATGAAGTTGTAGCTATTGGTGCTGCTATTCAAGGTGGAGTGTTAAGAGGAGATGTTAAAGATGTTCTTTTATTAGATGTAACTCCATTATCTTTAGGTTTAGAAACTTTGGGCGGTGTATTTACAAGATTAATAGATAGAAATACAACTATTCCTGCTAAAAAATCTCAAGTTTTCTCAACAGCAGAAGATAATCAAGGAGCGGTTACAATTAGAGTTTTCCAAGGTGAAAGACAGATGGTTGTCGACAATAAATTACTAGGACAGTTTGACCTAGTAGGTATAGCACCAGCACCAAGAGGAATTCCTCAAATTGAAGTTGCTTTTGATATAGATGCAAATGGTATTGTTAGTGTATCGGCTAAAGATAAAGGAACTGGTAAGGAGCATCAAATTCAAATTCAATCTTCTTCTGGATTGTCTGATGAAGAAATTGAAAGAATGGTTAAAGATGCCGAGGCTAATGCCGAAGCTGATAAACTTAAAAAAGATCATATTGATGCACAGAATAATGCAGAAATAGCGATTAGTACTGTTGAAAAAAGCATGAAAGAATTAGCTGATAAAATTCCTGAAGAGATAAAAATTTCTCTTGAAACAACTATAAAAGAACTTCAAGATGTTAAAGAAACTGCCACAACAGAAGAGCTTAAATCTAAAACTGAAGCCTTAACTACTCTTTCTATGAAACTAGGAGAAATGTTATATCAACAATCTCAAGAAGAAAAGCCTACAACAGAAGGAGAAGAACAAGCTAACCAACCTGAAGATGCGAATGTAGTTGATGGTAGCTTTAAAGAAAAATAGTTTTTTCTAAAATCAAGCCGAAAGGGTAATCTGTATTAATTTACGATTACTCTTTTTGCATGTTTGTAATATTATAAATATATATATATAAATAGCGAATTAAAAATTATGAGTAAAGATTTTTATACAACTTTGGGTGTTTCTAGAACTGCTACAGATGATGAACTAAAATCTGCATATAGAAAATTAGCAATGAAATACCACCCAGACAAAAACCCTGACAATAAAGAATCTGAAGCAAAATTCAAAGAAATCTCAGAAGCCTATGAAGTTCTCAAAGATCCCAATAAAAGAGCTTCTTACGATAGAGGTGGCTATAATACTCAAGCAGGGCACGGAAGCAACGAAGGATTTGGATTTGGTGGATTTAGCGATTTTGGATCAATGAATGATATATTTGAAGAAATATTTGGTGGCGGAAGGGGATCAAGAAAAGATTCCTCTAATTATGCAAGAGCTCAAAGAGGATCTGATCTTTTATATAATCTCTCAATATCTTTAGAAGAAGCATACTCTGGAGTAGAAAAAGATATTAAAATAACCAATTTATACGCATGCTTTGATTGTAATGGCTCTGGTTCTAAAGGTGTACCTGAATATTCAACCTGTTCTGATTGTGCTGGACGTGGAAAAATTAGAAGAAGAATGGGATTCTTCTCTGTAGAACAAGTATGTGCAAGATGTTCTGGTAAAGGGCAGTCTCTTAAAAATACTTGTAACTCTTGTCATGGAGAAGGAAGAATTAAAAAAACTAAAACTCTATCAGTATCAGTTCCTTCTGGCATAGATAACGGTATGAGAATAAAACTATCTGGAGAAGGTGAAGCTGGAGTTCAATCAGCCCCAGCTGGGGATTTATATGTCTCAATAAGCATATTTAAACATAGTTTTTTTACAAGAAAAAAAAATGATCTTCATATTAATATTTCAATTCCAATGATTGTAGCAACTTTGGGAGATATGATAAAAATAAATGTTATAGGAGGAAAAGAAATTGAATTAACCATTCCAGAAGGAATTAACAACGGGCAAACATTGCGAGTTAAAAATAAAGGAATGAAAATTCTTAACCATAACAGCTATGGTGATCTTTATGTTAATATAACAGTTGATACTCCTAATAAACTTTCATCTAAACAAAAAGAATTATTAAAAGAAATTTTTGTAATTGATGAAAAAAATAAATATAAAATAAAGTAACTACATATAAAACAACCCCAATTTTTTGTAAAATACAATACTTTATCGGTAAAATAAAACAAGTATGGTCTTATCTTGTTTGGTGTATGATGTATAAGTAAAATTGCATATTTTATATAATAAAATTCTAACTCTTTAACTGATATTAAGATTGATCTTATGATACGTATCTAAAAAAATGAACTATTTGGTAAAATTACTTAATTAAAAGTATCACAAATATTATGTACTACTGTCCTTTTTTTCAATCATACAATAACAAAAAAAATTTCATTTACTTGTTTATTTCTGTATAATCTCTAATAGATAGAATTATCAATAATAATAGCTTCCCTGTATTTAATAAAAAAATTAGGGTATAAGGATTATCTACTTAGCGGAATACACTAATTATATTTAATAATAAAAACAATACCTCTTATGAAAAAAAATAAAATCTATGCTGATTATATTGGTAAATATTTAGAAAATAACTATTTTACTTCTAAAATTATGATTGACATTATGAATCAAGAAGTAACAACTCTAGAAAAACAAGCATATATAAAAGCTAAAGCTATTTTTGATAGCTTATCTAAAAATCAACTTTATACTTGTAACGAATCAGAAATAATCTCCGACTTCATTACTAAAATTCTTGATATACTAAGTTACTCTCATCTTAGAGAAGAAACTTTTTCTATTCAGGGAAAATCTTATAAACTTGATTTTGTTCTGTTTGATACCAATAAAGAAAAACAAGCCTTCCTTGAAATGTCTAAAAAACAAAATAAAGAAGAAAGATTAAATGACCTCTCAAAGTACTTAATCTTAGAAGCAAAATCTCCAAATGAAAAACTGGATAATTCTAAGCTAAATGCTAAAAATCCTCATTATCAGTTATTAAATTATCTAAGCGGATTAAGATGTGATTGGGGGATATTAACCAATGCCAAACAATGGCGTTTATATGATGGTTCAAAAAGATACTCTCAAAAGGTTTTTATTCAATTCAATCTCTATGACATTTTAGAAAACAATGAAGAAAATTGCTTTTATTTATTTTACAGGATATTCAACTCATCTTTCTTTTTTAGTAAAAAACCAGAAGAAACTATCTCTCATGCCAAAGAACTAGATAAAATCAAAATCTTAGATTTAGAAAATAGATTAGCTGAAATTATCTATGGAACAGAAGCAAATGCTTATAGAGATTCTGCAATTGAGAATATAGGAACATCGCTTTATGATTATTATTCTAAGAAGGATAATAATATAGACTTAAAAGATATTTTTCATAATTCTAGTATTTTAGTATTTAGACTAGTTTTTCTTTTTTATTATGAAAGTAGATTCAGAAATACTCTTAAAAAGCATAGAGCTTATGAAGAATACTCAATATATTCATTTTATAAAAATAAAGTGCTAAGAGACAACAGTTCTAATGAAGATCACAATCTTTATGGTGCATTAATATCTTATTTTGATAAGCTGGCAAACGGAGATACTAATCTAGAGATTCCTATGCTTAATGGTGGTTTATTTGATGCTAACAAAGCAAAATTACTGAATAAAAAAGAAATCATTAATAACGGAATTATAAAAAATCTTTTTAAAACAATGTTGATAGGTTCAATTATTTTTGATGTAGATAATACGGTGTTTGATTACCTTCAGCAAGATTTTTCTTTAATAGATATTAAAAAACTTGGTGAGATTTATGAGAATCTTTTAGAATACGAATTTAGAATAGCAACAGAAAATACTTATTTAATTGGCTATGGTAATACTAGCAAAGGGGAAAGCTCGCAAAGTGGAACTTTTGTAGATGCTTTAGACTTAGCCATGTTAAAAAAAGAATACAAAAACACAACAGAATATAAAGAATACAAAAAAGGAAGTATTTATTTGGTTTCACTAAGTAATAATCGTAAGCAAACAGCATCATATTACACACCAGAGATATTTACAAAGTTCATGGTAAGTAATGCTATAGAAGATCAGCTTACAAAAGGAAAAACCATTTATGAAATATCATTAATAGATAACGCTTGTGGTAGCGGACATTTTTTAGTAGATGCATTGATAGAACTAACTAACAGAGCTTTGATAGATTTTACAAGAGATGATAGACCTCCAATGAAGCATGAGACTTTTATGGAATCTCTAACTTTTAAGAATTTAATTCAAGATGAGAAAAATAAAATCACTGAGAATATTGAGAATTTAGGTATAAAAGATAGTAATTTAATAGATGAATTTTTAGATGAAGAACAGATTTTAAAAAGAATTTTGTTAAAGAAGTGTATCTTTGGTGTAGATTATAATATTTTAGCAATAGAAATAGCAAGATTAGCATTATGGATGGAAACTTTTATATTTGCAACACCTTTATCCTTTATAGAGCATCATATAAAGCAAGGAAATTCATTAATTGGATCATCTTTACACGATTACAAATCGATTCAAAATCAACAAAAACAAATGGATTTTTTGTATAATACCGATGATAATTTGCATCAGCTCGAAGTTGCTTATAATAAAATAATTCATTTGTCAGATACAACAGTAGAAGAAATTAAAGAATCCAAGAGAATTTATAAACAAGAAGTAATTCCTATAATAAATGGACTTAATGAGTTATTAAATTTAATAAATTATTATAATTTTTTAAGAGCTAATACTAAAGATGTAGAGTTTTTAAAGAATTTAGGTTTGGGAAACTTTTTTATAAATAAGATTAAGTCTAAGGGTATGATAAAAGAAGTTTTTTCTATTACAGGGAAAAGCGATGATATTCACGTAATTTTAAATGCTTATAACAACAAAGAAGAAGAATTTTTAGCTGAATTAAAAACTTTTGTAAAAATGTTTTCTCCATTTAATTACGAAGTAGAATTTCCAGATGCTCAATTAGGATTTGATATTGTAGTTGGTAATCCTCCTTGGGATGAATCTGTAGCTGATGATAAAGATTTTTTCTCACAATATAATACTGTTTATAGAAGTATGAGTATAAAAGATAAAGAAGCATTAAGAAATAAGTATTTAAAAGGCGTAGGATATAGTTTTATAAAAGATCATTATAAACAATATAGTAGCTTTATAAAAACATATAATAATTATTTAAAGTTGTCATACCCTTTAAATGCTGGTGTTGGAGATAATAATTTATATAAATTCTTTATAGAAAGAAACTTAAGACTACTAAAGGCCGAAACAGGAGTATTAAATTATTTAACTCCAAGTGTGTGGTCTTACGCTAAAGGTGCAACTATAATCCGTAAATATATTTTAAATAATTTTAAACTAGATTATTTTTATCAATTTGAAAATCGCCAAAAAATTGGAGGAAAAATTTTTAACAAAGTTCATCCATCATACAAATTTGCTAATTATCAAATAAGAAATGAGGGAAAACTTTTTGATAAAGTAGATAGTAGATATAAGTTTGCAAATTATCAAATCACACAATCAGCAATGAATGATGATTTTGAAATCAAGTTTTTATTTATGCAGAATGAAACTAGCTTTTTAGAAAAAAATCCTATTACAGAGAGGTTTGATTTAGCAAATAAAAAAGCATTAAAAATAACTCTAGGAGATATAAAAAAACTCTCTCCAGAAGAATACTCTATTTTAGAAATTAATTGTAAAGAGGAGCTTTTTCTTATTAAGAAATTATATTCTAAATATAATTCTCTTTCAGAAAAGAATATAAACTTTTATAATGAATTACACATGACAAATGATAGACAAATCCTGGCAGAAACTAATGATTATATAGGTTTTTATAGAGAATTAGATGTAACAAACGATAAAAATTTATTGTTAGAAAATAGTAATAATAATAATTATATTGTTTTTGAAGGAAAAAACATCCATCAATTTAATCCTCTTTTTGAAAAAAATAAGTATTATGCAAACATAGATAATTTAGAAAAATCACAATTATCTAAAGAAATTTATAGATTAAAATCACAAAATAAAAGTAACAAATTTCTACAATACATAAAGCTAGAAGATAAAATAGATTATCGCTATAAATATTATAAACTAGCATTTAGGTCTATTGCTAGTGGTACTAATGAAAGAACATTAATTTCTTGTGTTTTACCTAAAAAAAGTACATTTGTTAATTCTCTTAATGCTACTGTACCCTTTAAATACGAAGTTGATGGTACAAATATATCTATAAAATTATTAAATTCTACCGCTCAATTATTTTTTATTAATTCTGTTTTTAACTCTTTGATTATTGACTATATTTTAAGACTAAGTTTAGATATTAACGTAAACATGTTTTTATTAAAGAAATTACCCATACCTCAACCAACAACTGAAGAAATATTAAATAATCCTGATTATAAAAAACTAATGGAAAATGCTGTTATTCTATCTTCCATCCACGCTAAAAATTTCTATACAGATGCCGTAGAAGAACTTAATATAGATTTACAAATTATTGAAGATAATAAATCTAATCTAAACAGACTAAAAACAAAATTAATGGTAGAAAACGACTGTATTGTCGCAAAACTTTATAACCTAACATTAGAAGAACTTGAAATAATAATAAACACCTTCCCTGTATTTAATAAGAAAAATCACGGCTATAAAGATTATTTACTTACTGAATACAATAATTACATATAATAAATCTTAAACTACTTAATTCTAAGGGTATACATAACCTTTTTAATAAACATTTATAAACTTTAACTAGCAATTTTTAAAGTAATTACACCTAAAACAATTAAAGCTACTCCTAAGTATCTTAATAAAGAAGATGGGTCGCCAAAAAATAATAAGCCAACAAAAAATGTCCCAGCAGATCCTATAGCAGTCCAAACAGCATAAGCTGTACCTATTGGTATATCTCTTTGTGCAAAATATAAAAATACTCCACTAAGAGTAATAGAAACAGCAGCAGCAATAATTCCCATTACCGTATAATAGGTATCTTTTCCTACCATTTTCAAACTCAAAGGCCAACCAATTTCAAATACTCCCGCTACTATTAAATATATCCAAGCCATGCTTTATCTCCTTAACTTCAAAATAATATTTACCATTATAACAATATTTACCGTTATCACAAAATTGATGTAATATTATTATATAAATTAAGGGTTAAAAAAATAATGTTAAATACAAATAAAATCAAAGAAGTTTTTAAGATTCTATCAGAAAATATACAAACCCAAAAAACAGAACTAAACTTCACAAATAATTATACTCTACTAATTGCTGTAATATTATCAGCACAAGCTAAAGATTCTGTAGTAAATATTGCTACCAAAGAACTTTTTAAAATTGCAGATAATCCAACAAAAATTATAAATTTAGGTGAAGAAAAAATAATTGAATTTATAAAAATCATCGGTCTTTACAAAAATAAAGCTAAAAATATTATTTTAATGTCGCAACAACTACTTGATAATAATAATGGAATCGTCCCTGATGATTTTGATAGTTTAATAAAATTAGCTGGTGTAGGTAGAAAAACCGCCAATGTGATACTAAATGTAGCTTTTAAACAAGATACAATGCCTGTTGATACTCATGTTTATAGACTTTCAAGACGCATTGGCTTATCAACTGGCAATGATGTTTTAGCAGTAGAATATGATTTATTAGATAAAATTCCTAATCCTTATAGAAACTCTTCTCATCATTTGCTAATATTACATGGAAGATATACTTGTAAGGCAAAAGGTTTTAATTGTGATTATTGTATAATTAGTCATATTTGCGAAAAAAATATAGGTAAATAATAAGTATAAGAGGATTATTTTGAAAAAAATTCTAGTAACAGGTGGGGCTGGATATGTTGGTTCACATACAGCAAAAATGCTTAAAAAAAAGGGTTATGAGCCTATTGTTTTTGACAATTTAGTTTATGGTCATAAATACGCTGTAAAATGGGGAAATTTCATAAAAGGAGACCTTAATAATTACAAAGATATCAACAATGTACTAAAATTAGTTAAACCAGATGGAATTATACATTGTGCAGCTTATACTTATGTTGAAGAATCTGTTAATAATCCTGCTAAGTATTATCAAAATAATGTTATTGGATCTCTGAACTTATTTAATGCAATGGTAGAAAATAATATCAATAATATTGTATTTTCTTCTACTTGTGCAACTTTTGGAAATATAGAAAACCTTCCTATTTTAGAAACGACCCCTCAAAAACCTATAAGTCCTTATGGTACAAGTAAACTTATGGTAGAAATGATTCTTTCTGATTTTGATATAGCTTATAACCTAAAACATATTAATCTAAGATACTTCAATGTATGTGGCGCTGATGAAGACGCTGAAACTGGAGAAGATCACTGTCCAGAAAATCACCTAATTCCATTAATAATAGATGTACCGTTAGGGAAGAGAAAAAATATAAAAGTATTTGGGAATGATTACAACACAAAAGACGGTACTTGTATAAGAGACTATATTCATGTTAATGATTTAGCAAATGCCCATATTATGTCTTTAGAATATTTATTTCAAAATAAAAAATCTAATGATTTTAACTTAGGTAGTGAGCAAGGATACTCTGTACTTGAGGTTATAAAAGCTGTAGAGCAAGTTAGCGGTAAAAAAATTCCTAAAATTATAGAAAAAAGAAGAGCTGGAGATCCCGCAATACTTATAGCTAACTCAACAAAAGCTAATAAAGAATTAGGTTGGAAAGCATCATACACAGATATAATTAAAATTGTAGAAACTGCCTATAACTGGCATAAAAAACCAAAACCTACTGAATAATTAGCAATTTATACTAAATTTAGCAGAAGAAAATGACCTTATATAATAAAGAAATAAAAAAATGATAGCAAATTACGATAAAAAAATTGCAATCAAGGTCGAGAACGTAAATATATCTTTTTATGTTCTTTTTTGCTAATAAACATTCTAACCCTAAAATCCTAATAGGAATAACACAATGGTAGTTATGTACAACAAATTTGATCAATGTGAAAAAGAAAAACTATTTTATTTATTGGTATTTTAAATAGGTTATAATGCAGTTAATAACTATCAATAGTAGAAAAAAAGACTTAATTTGTAATAACTTAGTCATTCTTTTTATATTAATCACCCTAATAACTAAATCCAAGGATTGTTTTTTACATTAGCATCATCTCTAACTTTTGATTCTTTTAGAACTTTTGAAGTTACAGAAGCATTATAACCCTTTGTATAATCATCATATTCAAATATTCCCATTAAAGTCGCTTGTTTTTCTAGTTGATGAATTCTATTACCTGTAAGAGGGTGAGTAGAGAATAATCCATCTCTATTACCCCCAAAGTGATTCACAATATACATATGAGATGTAGCAACATTTTTTTGTTCTTGTTCATGAGAGTATTGGGAATTCTTTTTTACAAAATTAGAATAACCTTCTAGTTTTTTTAATGCTGAAGCTAATTGCAAGGGATTCCCACAAATTTGTCCACCTCTTTTATCAGCATAATATTCTCTATTTCTTGAAACTGCCATTTGAATTACAGTTGCAGCTAATGGAGCTAAAATCATAACAAGAATACTAACAATAGGATTAGCTCTTCCTTCTCCTCTTCCACCAAATAAACTCATAAACATAAACATGTTTGCTAACATAGAAATTGCACCAGCAAAAGTTGCACTTATTGTGCTTATTAAAGTATCTCTGTGTTCTATATGTGCTAGTTCATGAGCAATAACACCCGCTAACTCCTCTTTTGAAAGCATAGAGTAAAGACCCGTTGTCACAGCAACCGCTGAATTTTCTGGATTTCTACCAGTTGCAAAAGCATTAGGAACATCTTGCTGCATAACATATAATTTCGGCATTGGCATGTTTGCTTTATGAACTAATTTTTCTACGATACCATAATATTCTTTATAATCATTTTTATCTGCTAAGGATGCTCCCGTCATTTTTAACACAATTTTATCAGAATTCCAATAAGCAATAAAATTCATAAAACCAGCAATAGCAAGAGCTATAATAGCACCATTGCTACCTCCTAAAGAGTATCCTATAAACATAAACAGTACTGTTAAAACTGCTATCAAAAGGGTTGTTTTAAAATAATTCATTTAAAAAATTCCTTATATTTATACTTCATATACCATATATATAGTGATAGATTGCTTATTTTGTCAACCTAATTACATAATCTACAATAAATAATTAAATTAAATATTTTTTTGTGTATTACAATCTTGTTGATAATTTTTTTTTTAACAATTTTTTAAAAATAATATCTTCATATTTAATATGATATATTAATCAATTTTAAATTAATTACTCATCTTAATAATCTCATCAAAATCTTCTTTTTTAAGTGACATAACAGAAAGCCTTGATTGCTTTATGAGTTCAATTCCCAACAAATTTAAATTATTTTTAATATCTACCAAAGTTACAGGATTTTTCAATTCTTTATATGTTTTTACATCCACACAAACAAATTTTTCATTCTCATCTGGATAATACTCTTTTACTACCTTAACAATTCCCATAATTCTTCTTTCTTTGCCAGAATGATAAAAAAGAACTAAATCACCTTTTTTCATATTTTTCATGTTATTGCGAGCTTGGTAATTTCTAACTCCATTCCAAGGTTCAATCCCTACTTTTTTTTGCTCATCCCAAGAAAAAGTTTCAGGCTCTGTTTTTACTAACCAATAGTTCATTTTTATTTCCTATTTATTAATACTATGTAAAAAATTTACTATAATATAACTCACATTTTCCAACAAGTAGATTCTTAGAAAAATATCCCTGCTTCTTAATTTCAAACCCTAACAAATAATTTCTTCCTTTAATAAAAGGAACTTTTAAAAAAATCTTTAATATCACTATAATGCATTGTTGCTCTAATATTAGAAAGTAAACTAATATATCTCAGATATTTATAATTACAAAAATTGTTATTAACATCTCCCCTTTATATTAATTATTTAATATAAATGGATATTATATATCTTCTAAAGACCATCTAACTTTAATTGGGAATCTTAAATCATCAAATAAACCTAATTCCGCCCTTTTTAATCCAGCCCAAGCAATCATAACTCCATTATCTGTACATAGATTTAGAGGTGGACATACTAAGTTTACTCCTTTTTTGTTTAAAAAATCTTCCATTTCAGAACGAATTAACAAGTTTGCAGAAACTCCTCCTGACATTACAAAAGATCTTAGTTTACCATATTTCTCTTCAAACATTTCAATAGCGTATTTAGATCTATTAAGCATAATTTTAATTACGCTATGTTGTAATGATGCTGAAATATCTTTTTTGCTCTGTTCATTAATTTCTGTATTTACTATGGTATCGCGAACCGCTGTTTTTAATCCAGAAAAAGAAAAATTACAATTTTTTTGATTGCATAAAGGCATAGGAAATTTATATTTGTTTTTATTTCCATCTAAAGATAGAGCCTCTATTTCTCTACCTCCTGGATAAGGTAACCCTAATAACCTTGCAGACTTATCAAAGGCCTCACCAATAGCATCATCTATCGTGCTACCTAAAATTTTATAATCATTAACTCCTCTAACAACTAAAAATTGAGTATGCCCTCCTGAAACTAATAGTAACAAAAATGGAAACTCAACATCATTGCTAATTGTAGGAATCAAAGCATGACCTTGTAGATGATTAACCGCAACAAATGGTTTATTATAAACCAAACTTAGAGTTTTAGCCGATAAAGAGCCGATTATTAATCCTCCTGCTAAACCAGGTCCACATGTAGCTGAAAATACATCAATATTTGATAAATCTATTCTTGACTCAAGCATAGCTTCTTCTATTATATTATCTATAACCTCAAGATGAGATCTTGCAGCAACCTCTGGAATAACTCCTCCAAAATTTTTATGTATATCAATTTGAGATAATACAATGTGAGATAATATTTTTTTATTATCAATAACAGCAATAGCCGTTTCATCGCAGCTACTTTCAATTCCTAGTACAATCATGCTTAATCTATTTTTTATAAAAAATTACAATACTATTTATATTTTTTTAATTATAATAGATTATAATTGATTTGTTATATAAAAAAGAGGACTTTTCATGACAACAAAAATCCAAAATCCAAAAAAAAGAAAGAAAATCATTTGGTTATTTGTGTTTTTAATAGTAATTATTGTTGCTGTTACTTTAATTATTTATATAAAAATTAATGGATCTTTACTAAATAAAAAGGCACAAGATATTATAAATCGGTATAAAGAAACTATTATAGAATCAGTTCAAATTCCTGGAATTACTGAATCAGATAAAAAAATTCAAGAAAATAATCAAGATGCTAAAAAGATTTTGGAACTACAAAATATCATCAAAGAATTACAAAAGAGGATTGACAATTCTTCTTCATCTACTAGTAATATAGAATTTGTTGTTGCTTCTAGTTTACTTGTAAATAAACTTCAAACTGATGATCCGTTTTTAAAAGAATTAAATATTTTAATGCAAATACCCATTAAATATACATTAAAAAATAAATTAGAAGTAATAATTCCATATGCTAAAACTGGAATTAAGACTGAAGAAGATCTAATGAACGACTACCAAAAAGTTTATCAAGAAACTTACTCTAGTTACTTAGCTTCACAGTCTTCTTTTGGTTCAAAAATAAAGTCGTATCTTTTATATCTTGTATTTGTAAAAAAAACACAAACTAAGCTATTAACTGATAATAAAATTGAAAGTAAATTAGCAAATGTTGAAACTTTAATGAAGCAAAACAATTTTAAAAAGGCTTATGTAGAATTTATGAGCATTAATGTAGACTATTCTAATAATACAAAAAGATGGATATCAGAAATGTTTGAGAGAATTGAAGCCAACGAAATAATAAAAGAAATAAATTCAGAATTAAATAATTACTTAGAATTAGGGAGCAAATGATGAAATATATTGTATACTTAGTTGCTTTTATTGCTATAGTTTTCTTAATATCAACATTAAATACAGATATAAATTTACATATAGCTTCATATGCAGTTTCTACTTCTTTAAGTAAGCTATTAGTTTTATTGTTTATAATATATATTCCTATTTATATTATAAAAAAAATAATCAAAAAAATTATAAATAAAATAAAACAAGGTTCGTATAACTCTAATGTTTTATATTTTATTGGCTCTATAAATGATGAAAAAAGTAAAAAAATTGCTCTCGATATCTTAAAGAATTCAGAAAATATTAATTTTTTAAAAAAAATTAAAAATATAAAAAAATTAATAGATTCAAATAAGTACGATAAAGCGATATCTATAATTAACACAACTAAATTTAAAAGTTATAATGAAGATATTCTACTAAAATATCTTTGTATTTCATATAAACAAAAAGAAGATCTAGCAAACTTTATCATCTATGCAAAGAAAGGTGTTTATTTAAAAAAAGATCCATTATGGTTTTTGGCAGAATTATTTGATATATCTTTTAAAAATAAGGCTTTAAATTCAGAAATTATATACCTGTATAACTATATAAAATCTATTAAAAATACGAATGAGGAAGAATATAAAAAGTATTTTTGTTTAATAAGTTATTTTTATGCACAATTTTTGTTTAAAAATGCTGATATAGAAAAATCTAAAGAAGTTACAAAAAAAACTATTAAGCTTTACCCAGATTTTAGTCCTATATATGAGATATTGTTTAAAATTTATAAAACTCAAAATAAGAAAAATAGAATTAATGATTTTTTAAAAACATTATGGAAACATAATAAATCTTATGATTCTATCCTATTTTGGCAAAAATATTATACTGAAAAAGATAACAGTAAGATATTGAGTGATATTGGTACGGAGTATACTAAAAATGAAAATAACTTATTACTGGCTAGCATTTATGCAAATAATGATAACTTTCTAGAAGCTCATAATCTTGTACAAAATATAAAATCAACAAACCTTACTAAAAATCTCGTTGAATTAAATATAATGCAAAAAGAAAATAACTACAACACAGCAGGCAAAGTAGTTATAGAACTTTTAAAAAATACAAAAACAATTAATTTTTGGAATAATTATATAAACTAGGTTAAAAAGTTGAATATACCTAATATCCTTTTATCTGTAGCTCTCGTTATTTTTATAATAGGAGCTGGATATTTTATAAAAATAGACTCTAAAAAAAAACAAGTAGATAAAATTCCAGCTTTCATAAATACAAAATATTCTGAAACTAACTTAAGAACAGGACCAAGTTTAGATTATCCAGTTATATATACTTATAAAATAAGAAAAATGCCACTAAAAGTAATTGATAAGTATCAAGAATGGTATCAAATTACAGATATCTATGGGCAAACAGGATGGGTATATAAAAATCTTATTACATTACAAAGAAATGGCATAATAATAAAAGAAGCGCAAGTAAATATATCTAACAACAAATTATCTAAAGTTATTGCAATTATTAAGCCTTTTAATATTGTAAATATAATCTCATGCCATAGCTTACAAAATTTATGTAAAATAGAGTTTTATGTGGAAAAAAATAATATTAGCTATAAAGGTTGGATATCAAAATATTCTCTTTGGGGAGATATAACAGAAGACCAATAAAATACTTTTTCTATACAAATAAAAACTTATATATAATACTAACTCTTTATTTAAGCTAAATTAAATATATCAACATTCTTTGATTATATATAAGGTCTCCTTTTGTTGCTAAATACACGCAAATTCATAATCATAATATAATTCTAATTAAAATAATTAATACAGGAAATAAGCTTAATTTTATAAAGATCTAATTAAATCTAAATACTCTTTAGCTTTTCTAGCTAAATCCTCATCAGATATTGCATGCGTAGCCCTAACTAAAGGAATTGAGCTATGAATTACAAATAGTTTTTTATAATACATAGAAATATGATAAGCAATTTTCTCCATATGTTTTAATAAAATACCTAAACCTTCTTCTTTTTCTGCTATTTCAGGCTTTAAATACTGATGAACAGGAAGATCTTATAGTGCTTATATTGTTGGATGGGTTTTAAACATTTTAGGATTATAATGCTTTAAAGACATGCCTGTAGATAATACTAATTGTAATTTTTACACTTAAGTTTATCTCCACCAATGCCATGTGAAAAACCATAATCTAGCCACTGCTTCATAATTGCAGGAAAAGAATACCAGTAAAGCGGAAATTGGAATACAATATTATCATGCTCTAATAGTAACTTTTGTTCTTTTGCTACATCAATTTTAAAATCTGGATACTCTTCATAAAGTTGATTAACTGTAATATTTTTCTGATTCTGAATTGCTTTCATTAAACTTTAATTTACTCTTGATTATTTAATATTTGGATGAGCAAAAATTACCAATATTTTCTTTATCATTATCATAGCCTCTTTATAATAGTTATTATTAGCTGTATGATAACATCATAGGTGTTCAAATTAAAAGAACTTTATGGTTTAATATGTTATCATTTGAGGTAAATAAAAAATATAGGAATTAAGAAATATTTAATCTCTTTACAATAAAAATAATTTTTTTAATTTATTTTAGCATTCAGTCTTATTCTTAATAAAAAGAATCTTTGTAATATCTAACAACACTATTTAATTACCCATATATATAAGTTTATATCAACAGCATCTTTTTCAAAATCATTTGTCCATAGATCAATTCAGATTCCTTAAATCTCCAATCTAACCATCCACAATCAATAAATAAAGATATTATTTTTGACCTTAGTTATCTCTTAACAAGTTCCAAGATAAATAAAATTATTAATAAATAATTAGTACATGCACCAATTATAATAAAGACAGTTAAAGGCTTTTTTATATAAAGACCCATATTAACTAATAAACCCTATAACACAATAAATTGACTTTATATCTATAATTATTCACCTTCTATAATTTTTTCTATAAGATAAGATATACTTGGAATATTTCCATTTATATATAAAGGGTCTGTAGCAAATCTAAAAGCATGATGACCAGAAAATAATAAATTATAATCAACAGATCCACCATGTCCAATGTCTTGCAATGTTTTTTCTATACAAAATGATCTAGGATCAGGAAGTAAGCCAGTCGTTCCTTTCTCATTATGCTCGCTCCAACTACTAAATCTACAAGCACTCAAGCAACCCATGCAATTTTGTTGATCTTCTCTAATAATAACTGAAATTTTTTCTGTTTCAAAAATAATGGTATCATCTGGAGTTTTAAGAATTGTGTTAAACCCATCATTAATATAGGAAATAGCTCTATTGAAATCTTCTTCTTTTATTGCAAATTTAGTAACCCCATTACTAGATACTATTTCTTTAGTAAAAACATCATCTATCTTTCTTTGAGCTGGCATTTGTCTATCTGATCGTCTATATAAATCTTGCAAAAATTTATTATTAATTGCAGAAGAATAAAATCCAGTAGGACTAAACCTATTCAAAGCAATATCACCTTCTTTTAAAGTGGTAAGTTTTTGCTTCCAAGCATCAGGGATTGGACTTTCTTTAGTTAACAACGGTCTTGTACCAAATTGAAAAGCAACCAATCCTAATTCTGGGTTATCAATATAATTTGACCATTCTTTTAAATGCCAAACTCCACCAGCAATAATAATAGGAACATTTTGCAAATTCAATGAATTGAGGGTTTTTCTAATTTCTACAAGTCTTAAATAAGGATCTTGCATAACATTAGGATTCTCAGCATTAGATAAACCATTATGACCACCAGCCAACCAAGGATCTTCATAGACAATACCACCCAATAGGTTTGCTGTTTTATTATATGATCTTTTCCACAGAATACTAAAAGCTCTACTAGATGATACTATAGGATAATAATAAACATTAAACTTACCAGCAAATTCAGATAAAGCATACGGCAATCCAGCACCCGCTGTAAGACCATGAATCAATCCCTTAGTTTTAGATAAGGTTTCTTCCATAATAATTTTAGTACCACCAGCTTCCCAAAGAAAATTAAAATGAATTCTTCCATTTCCAGAAGAAATTTCATGGGCAATTTTTGCCTGCTCAATACAACCTTTAATGCTTTGTTGTATTAAGGCTTCATGTTTTTCTTTTCTTGTAGAAGAGCGATCAAATTCATAAGGAATACGTTGACCATCTTCATCATAAAAATCAGGGTTAGTGCCAGATATTGTACCAACCGCACCACACCTAGCAAAAGAGCCAGCAGTTAATCCATTAGAAACATTAATGCCTTTCCCGCCTTCAACAATTGGCAATACTTCTTTGCCAGATATGGTTATATTATCTAACTTAAATACCATAAAAATACCTTTTAGTACAAAAACTATATTTTTACTGTCAATCTGATTTTTCCTTTATCATCAATTTGAGCAACTTTAACATCTAAAATTTCTCCAACTTTAAGAAAATCATTGATATTAGAATTTCTATTATCACTCATCTCAGAAATATGTAAAAAACCATCTCTGTTAGACATAAAATTCACAAATGCACCAAAATCTAATAGTTTTACAACTTTACCTTTATAAACTTTTCCAACTTCAGGAACAGCAACAATAGAAGCAATATGTGCAATAGCCATATCAACTTTTTCACTATTAACACCAGCTACTTTTACTAAACCTTCGTTAGAAATATCTATTTTAACTTCGAATCTTTCACAAGTTTCTTTAATGGTCTTTCCACCACTACCAATAATATCTTTAATTTTATCTTTATCAACTTGGATAGTTTTAATTTTAGGAGCAGAATCACTTAATGTTTCTTTAGAAAAAGATATAGATTTAGCCATTTCTCCCAAAATATGAATTCTACCATTAAGGGCCTGATTAACAGCTTTTTCCATTATTTCATGAGTAATTGAAGTAATTTTTATATCCATTTGTAACGATGTAATACCTTTTTCTGTTCCAGCTACTTTAAAATCCATATCACCAAGATGATCTTCATCTCCTAAAATATCAGAAAGAACAACAAATTTCTCACCTTCTTTAATTAACCCCATAGCAATCCCAGCAACTGGTCTTGGCATAGGAACACCAGCAGACATAAGAGCCAGCGATCCACCACAAACAGTAGCCATAGAAGAAGATCCATTAGATTCTGTAATTTCAGAAACCAACCTAATTGTATAAGGAAATTGTTCTTTAGTGGGCAATAGAGGATGAATAGCCCTCCATGCCAACTTTCCATGCCCTATCTCTCTTCTTCCTGGAGCTCCAACTCTACCAACTTCACCAACTGAATAAGAAGGAAAATTGTAATGAAGCATAAATCTTTCTCTACCCTCATTTTCAATATCATCTATAATTTGCTCATCAACTTCTGTTCCCAATGTAGCAAACACCAAAGCTTGGGTTTCCCCTCTTGTGAACAAAGCACTGCCATGTGGAGCAGAAAATAAGTCAATTTCTGTTTCAATTTTTCTGATTTGTTCTAAATTTCTGCCGTCAATTCTTATACCTTTATTTAAGATATCCCCTCTAACGATGTCTTTTTCTAAAGATTTAAAATAATATCCAAAATGTCTATTTATAAAATCTTCTTCAAAATCACTATTTTCAAAAGCTATTTTTGCACTTTCTCTAGTTTCGTTTATTTGAATTACACGAGTAGCTTTATCTTGATTAGAAAACGCTTTTATTAAATTTCCTTCAGCAAATTCTTTCATTTTTGTAATAAAAGATTTAATTTCTGGTGTATCAAACTCATCACATTCATAAATAGATTTATTTACTTCTTTTTTTAAGTTTTCTATTAACTCAATAACAGGATTAAAACTATCATGAGCAAATTTTAAAGCACCTAGCATGATTTCTTCTGATAACTCTTTAGCTTCAGATTCTACCATTAAAATGCCCTCACGAGTACCAGCAACAACCAAGTCTAAAGAACTTTCTTGAGTTTGTTTAATACTAGGATTAAGAACATATTCATTATTAATATAAGCAACCTTAGCCGCACTTACTGTATCCAAAACAGGGACTCCTGAAATAGCTAAAGCAGCAGAAGCTGCTAAAATTGCTAAAACATCAGTTGAGGTTTTTTTATCACAAGATAATGTTGATACAATAACCTGCACTTCATTTCTAAATCTTTCATCAAAAAGAGGTCTGATTGGTCTATCTATTAATCTTGAAAGAAGAACTTCTCTTTCTGTGGGTTTCGTTTCTCGTTTAAAAAAACCACCTGGAATCTTACCAACAGAATAATGTTTATCTTGATAATGTACAGTAAGAGGAAAGAAATCTAAATTATAATTAGGAGATTTAGAAAATACAACTGTTGCTAATACTTGAGTATTTCCATATTTTGCAACAACAGATCCATCGGCTTGTCTTGCTATTTTACCAGTCTGGAAAGATAGCTCTTTGCCAGCCCAAATGATTTTTTTTTCTACGATATTAAACACTACTACTTCACTCCTCTTAAACCTAATCTAGATATGATTGATTCGTATCTTGATTGATTTTTATTTCTTAAATATATAAGTAATTTTCTTCTTTTAGAAACCATAGCTAGAAGACCACGTCTTGAGTGAAAATCTTTTTTATGTTCTTTCATATGTTCTGTTAAATACTTAATTTTCTCACTTAAAATAGCAACTTGAACCTCAGGAGATCCTGTGTCTTCTGATTTAGTGGCATAAGTTTGAATAATTTTTGTTTTGTCTTCTTTATTAAGTGACATCAGCTTCTCCTATATTTATATTAGTTTTTGCATTATTAAATACCCTCAAGAATCTTAAACTTCCATTTTCATTTTGCAACAAAGCTAAAACTTTATCTTTAAAAATAGCTTTAAAAATCCCATCAGGATATGAAGACAAGCAAGAGATATTACCATTTAGTATATTTCTAGCCTGAGCTTCGGTTAAAGAATATGCCGAGATGCCATCCAGCATATCTTCAATACTTATTAAATTATCATAAATAGTATTCGTCTTATTATAGATTGTATTTAAATAAATTAAAAGTTTTTCTTTATGAATACAAATTTCAGTCCTTCTTAAAAAAATTATATGTCCCAAAGATCCTAAACTTTCTGTTAAATCTTCAGCCAAAGTTCTTATATATGTTCCCTTGCTAACTTTAGTAATTAGTGTTGCTTGTTTTTTTTCTTCATCAAAATTTTTTAATTCTAAAGAATAAATTGTTATTTTTCTTTTAGGAATTTCAAAATCAACACCTTCTCTAGCTAATTCGTATGCCCTTTTGCCATTAATTTTTATTGCTGAAAAATTAGGAGGATTTTGGTATATTTCACCTTTAAAATCATCTAATTTATGTGACAGATTTTCCATTGAAGGAACAAAGCCTGTTTTTTTAATTACCTTACCTTCTATGTCTTTTGTATCTGTCTTAAACCCAAATTGGATAGTAAATTCATACATTTTATCTGAATTCATAACAAAATTAATAGTTTTTGTAGCTTCTCCAATTGCTATTGGTAATACTCCTTCTGCCATCGGATCCAGGGTTCCACCATGACCTATTTTATGAGTTTTAGGTAACCCTAAGAGTTTTTTTATTTTATAAACAGCAGAAAAAGATGAAATTCCAACCGGCTTATCTACAAACAACCAACCATGTAATTTATTTAAGTCAAAACTAGCAGACATTATTATTTAATCTTTTAACTTTTCTGATTCTATCAGCTTAAACATTTCTCTAGATTCATCAATTTTATCAAACTGATTATCTAATATAAAAATCAAATTAGGAATTACTTTTATTTTTAAAGCCTTAGCTATCTTAGATCTAAAAAATGGAATATGTTTATTTAAAGTTTTAATCAATAATTTTTTATCTATACTAACATCCCATGGACTTATATAAACCTTAGCCAAAGAAAGATCTGATGCTATAAAAACATCAGAAATAAGTATCATTTTATCAAATAATAGAGGATCTTTAATTTGAGATTTAGAAAAAAGATCTGATAAAATTACTTTAATTTCTTTGGCTACTCTATTTGGTCTGTTAGATGTATTTTTATTGTTTTTAACAATTTCATTATTAAAAATATGCTTACTCAATGTTATTTCTAACCTCTACTTTTTCGTAACATTCTATAACGTCACCAACTCTAACATCATTGTAGCCTTCTAAAGATACACCACATTCATACTCATGTTTAACTTCTTTCGCATCATCTTTGAATCTTTTTAACTGGGAAAGTACACCATCATGAACAACCACATTTTCTCTTAATACTCTAACATAGGCAGATCTTCTTAATACACCTTCTGTAACATAACATCCAGCAACTTTACCAACTTTACTAACACTAAATACCTCTCTAACTTGAGCATATCCTACAATATTTTCAACAATATCTGGATCTAACAAACCTGTTAAAATAAGTTTAACATCGTCTACTAAGTTATATATTATTGAATGATATCTTAATTCTATACTTTCTCTTTTAACTAAATCACGGGCTTTAGAGTTTGCCCTAACATTAAAACCAAAAATAACAGCTCTACCAGAATTAGATAACATAACATCAGATTCAGTTATTTCTCCAACTCCAGAATGCACTACTTTTATTTCAATATCTTTATGTACAATTTTATCTAAAGATGATTTTATAGCTTCTAGCGATCCTTGTGTATCTGTTTTAATGATCACATTTAAAATTTTAACATCGGAAATTTCTTTTGTTAAAAAATCTAAAACCGATTGCGTATTATCTTTTTTTTCTACTTTAGAAGATTTTTGCAATCTATATTGCACTAATTCATTAGCTTTAGCTTCATTTTTAACAACAACAAATGAATCCCCAGCAGAAACACTGCCATTAAAACCAGAAATTTCTATTGGAGTAGAAGGAAAAGCTTCTTTTAACCTCTCACCTTTATCATTAATCATTACCTTAATTTTACCAGTATTTAAACCACATACAAAATAATCACCTAATTTTAAAATTCCTCTTTCAACAAGAACACTAGCTAAAAAACCAAACCCTTTTTCTTGTTTTACTTCAATAACACTTGCTTTGCCTAATGCTTTATAATTAGTTTTCAAATCTAGCAACTCAGCTTGAAGAATAATAGTTTCTAATAATTTATCTATTCCTATATTATTTTTAGCAGAAATTTCAACAGATAAAACATCACCACCCATTTCTTCAACAACAAGATCGTGTTTTAAAAGCTCTGATTTTACTTTTACAGAATTAGCATCAGGCTTATCAATTTTATTAATAGCAACAATTATAGGAACACCTGCAACTTTAGCATGATTAATTGCTTCAACTGTTTGCGGCTTAATGCCATCATCAGCTGCAACCACAAGTACTACTATATCAGTAACTTTAGATCCTCTAGCTCTTATTTGACCAAACGCCTCATGCCCTGGAGTATCTAAGAAAGTAATAAACTTCCCTTCTTTAGATTTTACTTGATAAGCACCTATATGTTGAGTTATACCACCAGCTTCTTTTCCTGCAATGTTTGCTTTTCTTATTGTATCTAAAAGAGTTGTTTTACCATGATCTACATGTCCCATTATCGTAACAACAGGAGGCTTTTCCTTTAAATATGTTGGATCATCGTTAAAAACAAAATATTGAGATTCAACAGAAGATGTATCTATAATAATAGATCTATGACCAAACTCTGTGGCTACTAACTCGGCAGTTTCTGCGTCTAAAATACTATCAAGAGTTAAAGAACTATCTAATTTATTTAAAAATCTCAAAACCTCTGATGATTTTTCAGACATTTTTAAAGATAAATCCCTTACATAAATTTCGTTATAAATTTCAACATCTCTAGTTATTTTTTCTTTTGTAAGATTTTTTCTTTTATTTTTTCTTTTTACACGGAAAATTCTACTAGTTTTTACTTCTTCTACTTCATCATCTTCAAAATCATCATCATCAACACTATCATCATTGACAATATAAGTAGATTTCCAATTCTTAGGAGTATTTGATTTTCTTGTTTCTGTTTCCAAAGATTTCTTTTTATTTTTTTTATCTTCTTCTACTTCTCTTTCTTTATCTTTAGTAAATGATTTTTCTTCTTTTGATTCAAGGCTTACATTTTCTTTTTCTATTTTATTTTTTTCTGCTATTTTTTGAGCATTGTTTTTAACAATCTTAACTTCAAAGCTAGATTTAATAACATGAGATGGAGAAAATATCTTATTTTCTTCTTCTTTAACGACAGGAAGTGTTTGTTCTATAATGGGTTCTTCCTTTTCAAATTTTTCTATAATTTTTTCTTCTTCTTGTCCTTTTTTAGGTTCTTCAATAACTTCTTTTTTAACAACCTGAAAACTAGAAACAAGATGAGAAGAAGAATTATCTTCTTTAATATCTTTAGAAGCTAATTTTGCCCTTAATTCTTTTTCTGCAGAAGTTAGTTTCCCTGTATATAAAACATTTTCTTTCTTAGAAAAATTGTTATTTTCTTTATCTTTTTTAGAAGAATTAGAACCTCTAACTTCAATTTTACCTTTTTGAGCTTTTGATTTTTCTGCCAAAATTTTAGAAATATCTGGAGATTTTGAATCTCCTAAACTCAAAGATAAAGTTTTAGTTTTTCTTTTTTCTTCTTTTTTTTCATCGTTATTTGTCACTCAGACCTCACCTTTCCATATTTATGGAATTTTATACTTCCCAAGATTTTCTTGCTAAAACAATTATAGATTCAGCTTTTTTAAAATCAATAGACCCTTTCGGAAGAATGTCTAATAAATCATAAGTAGAAAGCTCAGCCAAGTCATCTATTGTTTTAATTTTTTCTTTACCTAAAGAAACAAGCATTTCTTTATTTAAGCCTTCAAAATTTCTTAATTCTTCAGAAATACCTAAATCATCCATTTCTTTTTTATATTTTTCTTCAAGAGATGAAATAAATGTTTTAGCTCTTGTTTTTAACTCATCTATAATATCGTCGTTAAATGCTTGAATAGAAGACAAAGAAGCAACTTTTTCATCTACAATATCTTCTACTGTTTTAAATCCTTCAATAACTAAAAGTTGAGCTATTATATCATCAACATCAAGAGATGTTTTAATATAATCCACTCTTTCTGCCATTTCTGATTGCCTTTTAGTTTTTTCAGCTTCTTCGTCCATTAAATCAATATGCCAACCGACAAGATCAGAAATTAGGTTAATATTCTGTCCCCCTCTACCAATTGCTAAACGCAATTTTTCTGGACTAACAACAACCTCTACGGATCTTTTTTCTTCATCAACTATAACTTTTAATACTTCAGAAGAGTGAAAAGCATTAAATACAAAACTACCTACACTATCAGAATATCTGATTAAATCTATTTTTTCTCCCTTAAGTTCACTCAAAATACCTTGTATTCTTTGACCTTTAAAACCAACACAAGTGCTTATAGGATCAACAGAAGGATCATTAGATAAAAGAGCAACTTTAGATCGTGAACCAGCATCTCTAGCTACACCCATTACTTCAATTTGACCCTCATAAACTTCTGAAATTTCTTGTATAAAAAGTTTTTTAATAAAATCAGAATGGGATCTTGATAAAATAATTTGTGCCGATTTTATATCTTCTTTAACATCTATAATTAAAGCTCTTATTCTATCTCCCACTTCAAGTATTTCTCTTGGGATTGTGTTATCTCTTCTTAAGAATGCTTCTGCTTTATTGGATAGTTCCACAAAAACATTTCCTAATTCAACTCTTTTTACAACACCACTAACAATGCTGCCAATTTTATCTTTATAAAAATCAAATTCTTTTTCTTTTTCTGCTTCTTTTACCCTACGAGTTACTATTTGACGAAAAGGTTGTACAAAATTTCTATCGTAATTAACCGACGGTAATATTTCTATTAATAAATCTCCTAAAACAGCATCAGATTTAATTTTTTTTGCATCTTCAAGGGTTATTTCATGAAAAGAATTTTCAACTTCTTCTACAACGCTCAGAGCTTTTTGAATTAAAATAGAACCATTATTTTTGTTGATTTTTACCCTAATATCATAAAGATTACCATATTTACTAATAGCTATTTTTTTTATTGCTGTTTCCATAGCTTCAAAAACATCTTCTATTGATATTCCCTTATCTTTAGAAACCGTTTCTATAATATCTATTAACTCTGGTCTTGCTTGCAATTCATTAGAATTATTATTTAGCATTTTTTCCCTCTTTATTCCCTTTTTTATGCTTATTATTTTTACTTAAATCAGAAGTATTTAATATATTTTTTAGTAAATCTAAATTAGCTTTATCTATAAATTCTAATGGTATAAATATTTCATTATTATCTGTAGATAGCCCTATCTTATTATCAATAATATTTGTTAAAATACCTTTAAAAGATTTTTGTCCTTCTATAGGTAATTTTGTTTTTACAATAACATCATTCCCTATAAATCTTTCAAAATCTTCTAGTTTCGAAATTTTTCTATTTACCCCAGCAGAACTAACTTCTAAAATATATTTTTTTTCTATTAAGTTATTAATATCTAATATTACAGAAAACGCTCTACTAAATTTTGCACAATCATTAATAGAAACAGAAGAAAAATCTTTTTTCTCTAAGAAAATTTGTAAAATTATTTTTTCCTTACCAAAAGCATTAACATCAACAATTGAATATTCCATATCCAATGCTACAGGATTTGCTAAGTTAAAGATTTTTTGCTCTAATATATTCATTTATCTCATTTAAAAATTAAAATAAGCTGTAAAAAAAGGCGGTAAAAATCCGCCTTTTAATTAAAAATTCATTTACTCATCATATAATAGACTAATAAAAAACATTTGGCAATTTTTATTTTTATTAAAAATAATAATAAAAAGTAATAATATTTAAAACAAAAAAAAGATTAAATTTATTTTTCTCTATCTATAAATTAAAATTGTTATAAATGTTGCAAGTCACTTAATGATTTAAAACTTATATTTGTTAGTAAGCACACAGAAAATAATCTCCACTTACATACATTATTTTTAAATATTTCATTACAAAAAATTGGATTATATAATAATATATTAATAATCGACCTTTTTTTATTTTATAAAAAAATTTGACTTATTATACAAAATAAGAATTATTTTATAAATAAATACAGTTGCTCATTATTTCTTAACTCTTTTTATTGCTACTAGGCTTATTTTGCACATAACTGATATTATTTATTATTTATGCAATCAATATATGTAATTTTTCTACCTTCTAGTATTGCTTTTCTTTCATATTTAGTTTCAAAATGATCTACTGGTGGCTTTGAAAAATCTTTAATAGTTTTTGGTTTCCAAGAAAAATTTATAGACTTTATAATATTTTCTAATGCCCATTCAACATAATTGTAATGATCAGATACAAATCTAAGATTGGCATTAGGTTTTAAAATTTTAGAAAAGATAGATAGATTTTCTTGATTAATTAGCCTTCTTTTATGATGCTTCTTTTTAGGCCAAGGATCTGGGAATAAGATATAGATATTATCAAAAGTATCTTCAATAAAATAATCAAAAACATCATAAATATTACCATTATAAATATATAAATTAGGCAAGCATTTTAAATCAGATGAAATCTTCTCTAAATTATTCTTATATACCTTATCCAATAAAGAGGAAACACCATTGAGAAAAACTTCAGCTCCTAGATATAAATTTTCTGGATTTTTTAAGCAAGAGTTAAATATAAAATCCCCACTGCCAAAGCCAATTTCTAAATTGACAGTTTTGTATTTGGTAGTCAGTTGTTTAAAATTTTCATTTCTTATACCTTCTAAATCAATAGAATAGCACGGCAGTAGATCTTCTAATAAAATTTTAGCTTTTTTACCAAGATGACCAGTAGTTCTACCGTAAAAATTTGTAATTTTATTATCGTTAACTATATTAACCGACATAATTTCTAAATTTTTAATAATTCTTTAATTTTATCAACTAAATCTAATTTTTCCCAAGTAAAGGTATCACCTTCATTGTTTCTACCAAAATGACCATAAGAAGCTGTAATTTCATATATTGGTTTATTTAAAGACAAATAAGTTCTTATTGCTTTCGGAGATAAATCCATTAACTGTGGGATTATTTCATCTATTAATCTATCATCAACTTTAGCTGTACCGTGAGTATCAACATAAACAGATAAAGGATTAGCAACTCCAATTGCGTAAGATAATTGAATTGTACATTGTTTTGCACAACCTGATGCAACAATATTTTTTGCTAAATATCTCGCAGCATAAGCAGCAGATCTATCTACTTTTGTTGGATCTTTACCAGAAAAAGCCCCCCCACCATGGGGAGCAACCCCACCATAGGTATCAACCATAATTTTTCTTCCAGTTAATCCAGCATCTCCATCTGGACCACCAATAACAAATCTACCTGTTGGATTTATATGATGAATACAGTTATTTTCATCATATAAAGAAGGTGGTAAAACATCTTTTATCACAGGCATTATAATATCAATAACAGCTTGAGAATCTAAACTATCTTCATGTTGATGAGATACTACAACTGTATGAATCCTAGAAGGTTTTCCATCTAAATACTCTAAAGTTATTTGAGACTTAGCATCTGGAAGCAAACCTTCAACTTCATTATTTCTTCTTCTTTTAGCTAACTCTTCTAAAATCTTGTGAGCATAAAAAATAGCAAAGGGCATATATACATCCGTATCATCACAAGCGTAACCAAACATTATGCCCTGATCTCCAGCTCCTTCTTCTTTTTCTTCTGTTTCATCAACACCTTTAGCAATATCAGAAGATTGACCATGAATATAGTTTAAAATTGATAAAACTCTATGATCAAAACCTTTTTGTTCATATCCAATTTTTTTAACTGTTTCACGTGCTACATTATTTAAATCATCTAAAGAAAATTCAATATCTGTTTTAATTTCTCCCGCTAAAACAATCTGATTAGTCGTTACTAAGGTTTCAATTGCTGCCCTAGCACAGGGATCTTTTTCTAATAAAAAATCTAAAATAGCATCTGAAATCTGATCTGCAACCTTATCCGGATGTCCTTCAGAAACAGATTCACTAGTAAACAAGTAACTTTTTTGAACCATAATATAACTTTTCCTAAATAAAAAAACAAAAATTTTTTAACAAAATATCCTACCAAAAATACAGAAAAAAATCAATAACTAATCATCTTCATCTTCATTAGATAAACTTTTTAGTAAGTCTAAAATAATTTTTTTTCTACTATCACCAATAGATTCAAACATTCTAACTAAAGATATAATGTTGTGGCTATCCTCTGAGCCTTCTGCTACAGCCAAAGCATCTGGTGCTCCTGTAAAACCATAAGATATTTCTTTAAAAAAATATGACGGTTTTGCTTTTAATGCTTCACATAAATCATACAATCTGCTAGCGCCAATTCTATTTAATCCTTTTTCATATTTTTGAACTTGTTGAAAAGTAATTCCTAGTTTTTCAGCTAAAAACTTTTGACTCATTCCAAGTTCTTTTCTTCTTTTTTTTAATTGTTCACCGGCAAATACATCTATATCTTTGGGAGATCTATTATAATTATTCATATTATTCACAGATACCACCTTGTAAATTTTAATATTGTTATGTACTACATTATACAACAAAACAATAAAAATACAACTTAGCTAATATTTATTATATTTTTTTCTTTAGTAAGAACAGTATTGCCATCGAGTACAATAGAATCAGTATATAGTTAATTGCATTATAATTGACATATGAATATATGGTTTTACTTTTTTTTATTCCTAAGAGTGTATCTGTATTAATTTTTTTGAAAGCAGGAACTTCTAGAATAACCCTACCACTTAAATCTATTATTCCTGTAACTCCAGTGTTAGAAACTTTGATTGATGGCAATCCTGTTTCTATGCTCCTATATCTATAAATATCCCAATTTTGTTTTAATTCAATAGAATTATTAAACCAACCTTCATTGGCAGAATTTAAAATAAAATCTATATTATAAATATTAATTCCTTCTAATGGGAATAATCCTTCAAAGCATATGTTAATTATAAAATTAACATTAATTATGTTAAAAATTTTTATTTCACTACCTGAAGAAAAATTAGATAATCCAACAAAGTTTAATAAATTAGGAAAATAATCAGAAAAAGGAGTTTTTTCACCAAAAGGAACTAATTTATTTTTATCATAGTGATTGTTATAACCTTTATCATTAAAACTAATAACACTATTATATATGTTATTGTAATTATCAAACCTCATTCCTCCTGCTACCAAATAAGATCCTTGAGGTATTTTTTTTACTATATCATCTACATCTGTTTGAGATAAAAACACAAAAGAGGCTTCTGGTAAAAAGATAATATCAGGAATTCTATCATTATTAGGTTGCATTGCTTCATTAATTAAATCTTGAGAATAAGATCTCATATCATAAAAATTCATTTTTCTTTCTTGAGGGACATTAGTTTGCACAAGCCTAATAGATATTTCCTTTTCTGTTTTTAAATTATTTAAAATATTAATTCTATGTTTTCCATATACATAAAAACTCAAAAACAAAACAAAGAAAATAGAAACTAAAGAAATTCTTAAATAAATAGAATTATCTTTATAAAATAAAAATAAAATAGAAAATATTAATGCATAAGTACAGATAGATAGTCCCATAATTCCAATTATAGAAACTATCTGTATGATCTCTAAAGAAAAACTCCACATATAAGCAGATATAAACCAAGGAAATCCACCTAGAAAATAAAATTTAAAAGCATCAGCAGAAGACCAAGATAAAACTAAAACAAAATAATAAAAAATACCTTTTTTATTAGAAATAAAAATAGGAACTGATATAAAAAATATAAATACAGAATATAATAAAGAAAATCCTATTAGTACCAAAACACCCACAGCATAAGATCCGAAAGAATATTCAGAAGCATAAATAATCCAATACATTCCCAAAATACTAATAACTAAGGAAGATAATAATGAACTAATAATTAAGTTTTTCTTAGTTTGTATTTTTGAAAAAACATAAGATAATCCAGCAACAGATATTATTCCCAACGGGAAAATTAAATAAGGTGCGAAAGAAAACACAAAAAAAGCAGATAGTGAAATGACTAATAAATATAAATATTTATTAGTCATTTTTATCTTCTTTTTCATTTAATTTTCTAAAATCAACCATAACTTTGTTAATTTTTAAAGGATCAACCGATAAGATCGTAAACTCTATACCCGAAGGATGGCTAATAATTTCATTTTTAGATGGAATATAGCCAACCAAGGATACGATTAGCCCTGAAATTGTGTTAGATTCTTCTTTTTCTTCTTCTGTGCTAAATGAACCTGTATATTGCTCTAAATCATCAATATCAACACGACCATCTACTTCTATTACTCCAATCTCTTTAGCTTTTATTCTTGCTATTGGTGCTTTATCATATTCATCCCTAATATCACCAACTATTTCTTCTAAAATATCCTCAAAAGTAATTAATCCATCAACACCACCAAATTCATCTACAACCATCGCCATATGGACTCTTTTTAATTTCATTTCATACAATAAATCAAACAACTTCATATAAGGGGAAATAAATAAAACACTCCTAACTATATTAGGCAAACTAATATCAGTTCTTTTTTTTATAGAAGGAATTAAGTCTTTAATATGAATAAACCCTACAACATTATCAAGATTTTCTTTAAATATAGGAATTCTAGAGAAACCACCTTTATTCATAATTTTTAAAAGATCTTCAACACTAGATTTTTCTTCTATTGCTAAAATATCAACCCTTGGGGTCATTATATCCTGTACTCTTTTATTTCTAGAAGAAAGGATATTACTTATAAAATAACGTTCAGAAACATCAGATTCATCTTTTGTATAAATAAGAGGCAACACCTCTAATAATTTTTCATAACGATAATTATCAATTTTATCTTTATATTTACCCATCTTTTTCTTATTTAAAAAAAGATTTCTAGAAGAAAAAGAAATATTTTTTAATTTATTAAAAGACTTTGAAAAAAGACTCTTGACTTCACCTTCCAATTTATTATCTCCAATAATTTTCAACGATACTTGTTATATATAATTTTAATTTATCCAATATCGCTTTTTCTTTATTATACATCATTATAGCGTCTTTTTCTACTTCATGATCAAAACCCAATAAATGTAATAGACCATGAATAAGTAGCTTAAAAAAATAATGTTCAATAAAAATTTTTTGTTCTTTTGATTCTTTTATCAGAGTTTCAAAGGAAATAAAAATTTCTCCCAAATATAAATTTGGCATAAATTTTTGATTAAGAAAATCTTCGCTTGAAAAATAAGCAATAGAAATTACATTTGTAGGTTCTTTTTTGCTTCTATAATTAAAGTTAATTTTTTCTATCTTTTTATCATCAACAAAATTTAAATCAACAAATATTGTTTTATTTTTCAAAAAATAAAAATCTTCTTGTTCTGATAAATAATCTATAACAAATTTAATCACTCCAACTGAATCTTTTTTATACTTGTTGACTGTTTTCACGGGAAACATATCTCTTAAGTTTTTTAATTTAGAAGAAGTAGATATATTTAAATTATTTAAAAAATAAACCATATTTATTCTGCAATTTCACCAATTAAACTTGCACTATAAATAGAATTTATTTTTACTTTATAAATATTTCCTAACATATCATCTGTAGCATTATTAACAACAATCGCCTGCATGTAAGGACTTTTACCCACGAGTTGTCCTTCTTGTTTTCCTTTTCTATCTAGCATAACATCTAAAGTTTTTCCTACTACTTTTTTATTAAACTGATTTTGTGTTTCTCTTAATAATGCCTGTAGAATATGTAATCTTCTTTCTTTCTCTGCCTCAGATATTTGATCTTCTCTATCTGCAGCTGGAGTCCCAATGCGAGAGCTATAACTAAAAGAAAACGATTGAATAAATCCAACTTTTCTTATTATATCTAATGTTGCTTGAAAGTCTTCTTCTGTTTCACCTGGGAAACCAACAATAAAATCAGAAGAAAAAGCCAAATCATCACGAGCATTTTTTAATTTTTCTATTAAAGATAAGTATTCTTCTACAGTATGATTTCTATTCATTTCTTTAAGAATTTTATTAGATCCTGATTGTATAGGTAAATGTAAAAATGGCATTAATTTAGGAACATCTCTATGGGCAAAAATTAAATCATCATCAACTTCTGCTGGATAAGATGTTACATATCTAATTCTCTCTAAACCTTGAATTGAAGAAATTTTTTCTATTAATTTTCCTAAAGTCCATTCCGTATTATCATGAGAAATACCATGATAAGAATTAACATTTTGACCTAAAAGAGTAATTTCTCTAGCTCCCTCTTTTACAAGTTTATTAATTTCTTCTAAAACTTGCCATGTTGGTCTTGAATATTCAGCTCCTCTTGTATATGGAACAACACAATAAGTGCAAAACTTATTACATCCTTCTTGAATTGCAACAAAAGCACTTCCTGAATTTATACGAGACTTATCAAAAAAAGTTGTTGGTAGGGAATCAAATTTTTCTTCCACAGGGAAATCGGTATCACAAATTTTAGAATTATCAGTTTCTATTTTTTTTATCATATCTTCTAGTCTATGCCAAGTTTGAGGACCAAAAACTAAATCAATACAAGGAGCTCTTTTTATAATTTCTTGACCTTCTGCTTGTGCAACACAACCAGATACTGCAACAATTAGGTTTTGTCCTATTTTTTGCCTTCTTTCTTTAAGAATTTTCAATCTTCCGATATCAGAATAAACTTTTTCTGTAGCTTTTTCACGAACATGACAGGTATTTAGTATTACGAGATCTGCTTCGGTTGAATCTTCAGATATTTCATACCCTAAACCTTGTAGAATTTCACCAATTCTTTGGGAATCATAAACATTCATCTGACATCCCCAAGTTTTTATATGATATTTTTTCCTTTTTTCACTCATTTTTTAAACCTTTTACTTTCAAAATTCTCTATAAAATATCATAGATTATATATTATATATATCGGATTTAATATATAAATTGCTTAACTTTTTATTATCATGTCTACCTCTTTTGCATAAAAAGGCTCTATAGTATCATGAAAAATACCCTTATTATATAGTAAAAATGCCTCTTTCCCTAAAATATCAACTGATGGAACAACTATATTTTCTGCATATTTTGATTGCTTAAAATAATTTAACTCTTTAAAAATATGTTGTTTATAACCGACAATAAGAAATTTATTAGCAGTTATAGAATTAAGATTTATATTTTCTTTAAAAAAATTCTCAATCCCTTCTTCATCTATATAAACATCTTCAATTATAATATTTGATTTATTAAAAACAGATAGTACACAACCATTTTTACCAATATCTAATGCTACAATAATAGTTTCATCTTCTTTATAATTTTTTTCTACTTCTTTATATATAATGTAAGAAGACTTAAAAGTATATACCGGTACCTTTAGAGATAATTTAAGCATTTTTGCTACAACAATAGATATTCTTATTCCTGTGAAATATCCTGAACCATTTATTACTGCAATACAATCAATATCTTTTATTGATATATTTCTTTTTTTTAACATATCAGATATATGTTGTAAAATTACATCAGACATATTAGATTTTTCTTTTACAAAAAAAGATCTATCTAAAGAAATGCTATCCACTACATCTTTGTTATTTAATAACGATAACTGAAATTTATTTGAAGTATCTAAGGAAAGAATATACATAAATTTACATAAAGGTTAAACATGTTTTTTTATATTTTGTAGAAAAATCATTAGAATTATCAAATTTTTCTAAAGAATTTTCAGAAATTATTTTATTTAATGATTCTAAATAATTATTTTCGGTTGAATAATTATTAATTTTTGCCGTTAATCTTTTAACTCGTAAATGACCTTCTGTAAGCCTCATATTTCTTCTTGTTTCTCTAAAATCTCTATAATTATTATTAATATTAATATCTAAATAAAAAGTTCGAACAGCTTCTTCTAAGTTATTAAATTTTCTAACAATATGCTTTTGTTCTTTTGATCTAATTAATGAAAAAATTCTACTACCATACAACAAATAACTTTGAGAAAACAACGAATTACCTTCTTTTAAAAAGTGAGAAGCCCCCCATTCTGTTTCTTTAGCTGAAATTGCTATGGCTAAAGAATTGGGAATAATATCAACTTTTAGTAATAAATCGTCAACAGCTTCTACATAATTCCAAAAATTGTCACCTTCTAAAAAGAAATCATATTTTTCCGCTAAATTTTCTAAGAAAATAAAATCTTGTTCTAACAAAGGCTCATTAGACATACGAGAGCTAATTTCAACTAACCGGCTTCTTTCTTTTAAAGTTTCTTTTTGTACTTTTAATAAAATTGGCAACAATATATTTATATAAACATATTTTCTAAGTTTAAAATCTGGTTCTTCAATAAGAGTGCTTGGCATTTTTTTAAAAAATATCATTGGAACAAGATATTTAATTTGCATATTCTCATAAAAAGACCCTAATTTTTTGATTAAATCAGGGTCTTTCTTGTCTAAATATAAGCATTGCCTATAATATATATCAGAGTTTAACATTGTATCTAATATGTAATCGTTAGGATAAACTTTATGAGTAAACCTATAAAAAAATAAAAATATAACAAATACAACTAAAAATACAAAATATTCTAATAAAAAATTAATTAATTTACTTAAAATTTGTTTAATATTTATAGGAGATGTATTTATTTTTTTACTACTCAATACTAATAACCTCTTTAACCTCTGGTATGTAATATTTTAACATGTTTTCTATACCATTTTTTAAAGTTATATTAGCACTAGGACAACCAGAGCAAGAACCATATAAACTTAAATAAACAATCCCATCTTCATAGTTTCTGAATAAAATATCGCCACCATCCATAGCCACCGCAGGTCTTATTCTTTCTTCAAACAATTCTTCTATTTTAGAGATAATTTCTTGTTCTTCTGGTGTTTTACCCTTAACCTTAAAGCTATCACTTAAACTTTCAACATTTTCTACTAAAATAGGTTGTCCACTTGTTAAAAAATCTGTAAGTAAAGATAAAATTTGAGGCTTCATGTAACTCCAAAAATTTTCATCTTTAACCACAACAGAAATAAAATTACTACCTAAAAATATTCCTTTAATTCCTTCAATATCAAACATTTTATTAACCAAAGGAGAAGATTTACTATCTATCTTACCTTTAAAATGATAAGTCTGATTATCCTCTAAAATATCTTGATCTAAAAGAAATTTTAAAGTGTTAGGATTCGGTGTTTGTTTTACTTCTATAAACATAATACCTCTTTAGATTATTTTAAATTAATAAAGCCAACTGCTTCTTTTATTGATTTCATTTTTTTATTAGATATCTCTTTAGATCTTATACTACCTGTTTTCAATATATCAATTAGGTAGTCTTGATTTTTAAATAAATCAACTTGCCTGTTTCTAATAGGAGATATCAAATCAACTAATTTATCGGCTAAATCTTTTTTAAACTCTGCAAAGCCTTTACCTTCATAAACAGATAAGATATTTTCACGAGCAGTTTTAGAACAAAAAGAATAAATATTTAATAGATTATTTATTTCTGCTCTTTCACTTAAATTTTCTTCTAAAGTTGGAAATGGAAGAGAATCTGTTTTGCTTTTCATTATTTTACTTACAATCACATCATCACTATCAGATAGCATAATTTTAGATGCTTCCACAGGATCTGATTTACTCATTTTTTTTGTACCATCTTTTAACGACATAATTCTAGCAGTTTCTTTTATAATCATATCGTTTGGAATTTTAAAAAGATTGCAATTATAGTCTCTATTAAATTTTTCAGCAATATCTCTTGTTAACTCTATATGTTGTTTTTGATCTTCACCAACAGGAACAATATCTGTATCATATAATAAAATATCAGCTGCCTGCAAATTCGGATATACATATAATCCTACTGAACTTTTTTCTTTGTTTTCCCCTGCTTTATCTTTAAATTGAGTCATTCTATTTAGCCAACCAATTCTAGCAACACAATTTAATATCCAAGATAATTCCGTATGATCTCCGTTTGAACTTTGTACAAATAAAATAGATTTTTTAGGATCAATTCCACATGCAATAATGAATGCTGTAATTTTTAAAATATTATTGCGCAATTCTTTAGGGTCTTGAAAGACAGTAATAGCATGTAAATCTACAATGGTATAAATATTATTAACATCATTAGATTGTAAAGAAACCCAGTTATTTATTGCTCCTATATAGTTACCTAGTTGAATATTCCCAGTTGGTTGAATCCCAGAAAATATTGTTTTCATTATATTTTCGTACCTTTTCTAAATAATTTAATTATTTCAATATATATGTATGATTTTAATATTTTTAAAATAAAAAGGATAGTTAATATTGATAATATTATAAAAAATATAAAAATAAATCTAAACCAAAATAAACTGACATCTAAATTATTAAATAATCCATATTTTAGTAATAATAAAATTCCTATTAAAGCAATAGAAGTAATGACAATTTTTTTTATTTCAGAATAAAAACTCTTAGATAAAACAAAATTATATTTTTTTATTAAGAAAAATAAGAGTATAAATAAATTTATAAAAGAAGCAATAACTGTTGCTAAAGATATTCCATACACTCCATAAAAATGTGCTAAAACGAAAACTAAAATTACATTTAAACCTAAACATATAAGAGTGCTATAAAAAGGTGTTTTAGTATCTCCTTGAGAATAAAAGAAAGGAAGAATTACTTTTGTTAATATATTAGCTGGTAATGATAAAGAATAAATCATTAAAATTATTGATGTTATAATAACGGCATAAACATTAAAATTACCACCTAAAAATATTATTTCTATGATTTCAGAAGAAAGAATAATAAGTCCAATACTTGCAAATAAAGACATACCCAAAGAAAATACAATGGCATTTTCTTTAGTTTGATTTTTTTCTCTATCACTAATAGAAGAATTTGAAATTACAGGTAAAACAACAGTACCTATTGCTATTCCGATAATGGCTAAAGGAAGCTGATATATCCTATCAGCATAAAACAAATAAGAAATAGCTCCTGACGGCAATAGAGATGCAACTAAAACATCGATAATAACATTAATTTGGTAAATACCAGCACCAAAAACCACAGGAATAATTCTTTTAAAGAAAAATTTAGTTTCTTTTGTAATTTTTTTTATTAAAGAAAAATGAATAAACCAACAATTTTTATAACATGCCCATACTACAAATATTAATTGAGCAACTCCACCCCAAAATATTCCCCAAGAACCGGCGTAAGTAACTCCTTTAAATAAACTGTTATCATAAGAGAATAACAATAAAGTTGCAATTATTCCAATATTCAAAAATGCTGGTAAAAAGGCAACCAAAGAAAATTTATTTAAAGAATTTAAAATAGAAGAGTAAAAAGAAACCATAGAAATAAAAAATAAATACGGGATCGTTATTCTTAATAAATTTGTTGCTAAAAAAAATACTTCATCTCCTTTAGACTTTAATCCAGGAGAAATAGTCATAATAACCTGAGGAGCGAAAATCTCTAAAATAACTACAAATAAAAACAATATAAGAAAAAATATTGTAAAAACTTGAGAGGCAAACTCTCTAGCTTGTTTTTCATCTTTTCCTAACAAAGAAGAAAACAAAGGCACAAAAGCTGCTTGCATACTACCTTCTGCAAATAATCTTCTAAATAAATTAGGAATTTTAAAAGTAACAAAAAAAGCATCGGAATATATTCCTGCCCCTAGATACCTACTTAAAAGAATATCTCTAAATAATCCTAAAAATCTACTTAATAAAGTAAAAAAACTAACTTTTGCTACATTTTTTAAATTCATATATCTCTTAATTTTTATTTTCAGTTAATTTATACTAACTTAGTGTTAATGTTTCTGTTTAGATTTATGTGATTATAAAGCCAATGATTTATAAAAAAAATATATATAACGTTTAAATACAAGAACAAAGATTTATTAATTTTTATTCTTAAAGAAAAATCATACTGGTAATAATTTTAAATTTAAATCGATATAATTGATTTCGGATTACATAATTGAACCTATATATTAGAGAACTTTATTCAACTTTTATTAAGTTACCTGTAATCTTTTAATAAATTTTTTATTTCATAAATAATCTCTAATGCCTGTTTTGGTGTTATATCATCAACATCTATTTCTTCTATAAATTTAACAACTGGTAATTCTTCTACAGAAATATTTCCTTCATTATTAACAATATTATTATCTATAAAATCAAATAGAGGTAGAGTATCTTTTTCTGTTTGTTCTAATTTATTTAAAATTACATGTGCATTTTTTAACACAATATTTGGCAAACCTGCAATTTTAGCAACCTCTATTCCATAAGATCTATTTACAGCACCTTTTACTACAGAATGCATAAAAGTTATTTTATTATTTTCTTCTAAAACTTTAACATAATAACATTCTAATAAATTAAGTTTTTTTTCTAATTCTATTAATTCATGATAATGAGTTGCAAATAAGGTTCTAGCCTGTAACTTATTATTGATATACTCTAGAGTAGCCCATGCTATAGATAATCCATCATATGTTGATGTACCTCTGCCAATTTCATCTAAAATTATAAAAGATTTATTAGTAGCATAATTTAAAATTGTTGCTAATTCCAACATTTCTACCATAAATGTAGATTGACCTTTAAATAAATCATCACTTGCCCCGACTCTAGAAAAAATTGAATCACAAACCCCAATATGAGCAAAAGAAGCAGGAACAAAGCACCCTGATTGTGCCATTATAATGAGCAACGCATTTTGTCTTAAATATGTACTTTTACCAGACATATTAGGACCCGTTATTAAAAATATATTTTTATCAACCATATTGCATGAATTAGGAATAAAGAATGCATCTTCCTTTTTTCTTATACTTTTTTCTACTACTAAATGTCTGGCATTTTCTACATTAAAAATAGATGAATTATCTATAATTGGCTTTGTTAGATTATAATCTATAGTCAATTGAGCAAAAGAAGATAAAACATCTAAGTTTGCTAATGCTTTTGAAGAATTTTGTAAAGATTCTACTTTTTCTACAATTTCACCCAATATAGAATTAAAAATATCTTTTTCTATTGATAACACAAGTATAGCAACTTTAGAAATTTTAGATTCTATAAGCATTAGATCTTCTGTAGTATATCTTGCCTGAGAAGTCATTGTTTGTTTATGAATAAAATTACTATTTTGGTTTATACTTGAAGCAAATTTTAATGGAACTTCAATAAAATATCCATTTGTTGTATTATAAATAATTTTTAAGTTTGATATTTCAGTTTCAAGAATATATTTTTCTTGTAATTGCAATATTTGTTGCATAAGATTATCTTGCTGAGATTTAATTCCATCCAAATGGCTAGAAAAACCTTCTCTTAAAAAACCATTATCTCTATTAGAACCAGTTATTTCTTCAACTATTGCATCGTTTAGATGATTTAAAAGATCTGCATAATAATTAAAAGTATCTATTATATTAGATAGCATTTTAGGTAGTTCTTTCCTAAAAAATATTTGTTTAATTTTTATAATATTTCTTAAAAAAATTCTTAATGTTATAATCTCCAATACAGATGATTTTTTAAGCATTATTCTTCCTAATGCTCTTTCTGCATCTGGAATATTTTTTAATAAATCTCTTAATGCAGACAATAAATCAACATTAGATACAAAAAAAGATACAACATCAAGCCTTTCATTTATCTCAATAACATCTCTAAGAGGATTACTTATCCATTGAGATAACACTCTTGAACCTTGAGATGTTTTAGTGCAATCTATTGTAGATCTTAAGCTACCTTGCTTTGACCCTGAATAGGAAGAAACAATTTCTAAACTATTTCTGCTAAAGGTGTCTAACCTTAAATATTTTGATGAAGAATCTTTTTTAGGAGCCGATATGCTAACAAAATTTTTTTGCGTTAATTCTATATAATATAAAAGTACACCACAAGAAACTATTTCTAGCTTATCTAAAGAATCAATAACAAAAGAACGAGATTCAAATATTTTTTTTAAATTCAATAAACAACTATTTTTTTCAAATCTTTCTTTTGGTAATTCTGTTGTTATTAGTTTAAAATCATCGCTTAAAAAAGATATATCGGCTTCTTTAGGTATTAGTATTTCTTTTGGTTGAATTTTATACAATAAACTATTGATATCTTTTAATTTAGCAGATTCCACATAGAAATCTCCACTAGAAATATCAATCCAAGACAAAGCAATTTTATCATTTTCAACAACAATAGAAGTTAAATAATTATAAGAATCGCTTTCTAGTAAAATTTCTTCCGTAATGGTCCCAGGAGTAATTATTCTAACAACTCCTCTTTTAACTATTGACTTTACACCTCTTTTTTTTGCTTCTTCAGGGCTCTCAAGCTGATCACAAATAGCAACATTGTACCCTTGTTTAATTAAGCGATGCAGATAATTTTCATAGGAATGAACAGGAACACCACACATGGGAGCTTCTTGCCCTGATCCAGCCAATCTTTTAGTCAAAACAACCCCTAAAACACTTGAAGCAATAATAGCATCATCAAAAAACATCTCATAAAAATCTCCCATTCTAAAAAAAAGAATGTATTCTTTGTGAGTTTCCTTAATATCAAAATATTGTTGCATCATAGGACTTAATTTATCAAAGTCCATGCTTGATATACTAGATTTAGTTAATATTTCAGACATTGAAAAACCAGTTTATTAAAAAATAATACAATTTAGGATAATAATTAGATATTTTATATCTAATTATTATCCTGAGTAATTAGATAAAATCTTATTTTTAGTATAAATAATACTTAAAAGTAAAAACAATAGAATGAAAAATAGAAGATACAGTCTTAGATTCAGGTTTTTTCCAATCTTCAGCATTTGGAAATAAAGATCCAGGTTTTCCAGGAGCTTTGTCATCTTGAATATCATGTAAACCATCATTTTGAGGAAGAACTTCAACACGACCTGCTTTCATTAATCGATACTCAACACTAAAAGAAGATTTTACAACTTTTAAATCATACTGCATACCAACCATTAATTGATAAAAAGGTATTTTTTTAGTTGCTTCTAAATTCTCACCTAACCCATTTGGTTGTTTTACAAAATCGAGCGAAATATATCTAGATTTAAAACTTCCAACACCAAACCCTATATAAGGGTATAAAGTTTGAGAGATAAACCTCATATCATAATAAGAATTAAATGCAAACCCAGTAAGAGCTTCTTGTCCTTTTATCGGTAAATTGTTAGAATTAACAGCATTAGTATGATAAGCAGTATCATTTATAATTTTATACCATTGATAAAAATTAGAATACTCACCTTCAAACCTAAAATCAAAAAACCTAACACCAATGTTAGCTAAAGAGACACCCGATGATAACATTTTTTCAGGTCTATACATAGCAGTAAAACGATCTTTTTTAGCATTTCCAAAAGTATTACTATTTGATATACCAACACCTAAACCTAGATAAACTCCCAAATTGTATTTTTTAGGTATATAAGTTTCTTTCTCTGGGTATAAGGCCCAAGAGTAAGTACTAAATAATAAAATAAAAGAAGAAACAAAAAGCCTCAAGAAGATATTAAAATTCATAAAACAACCAATTGACAAGTTAAAAAAAATACTTTAATTTTCTTAAAATCACTATAAACAGATTTTAACCACTTTATAAAATATAATCAAATATTTAATAATAATAGATTATTTGTAATTATACAATATAGTATCTAGCTCCAATCATAAAATCATTACTTTTTATTTTAGTAGAATAAAACACCTTATTATCTGTAGGAGTAGAATTTCTATATTCAAAATATAAATCTATCGGAACAATTATAATAGAGGCACTCAAACCTGCATGAAAAGTATACGTATTTACGGTTGTTGATTTGTTATAAAATTTTTCCTTATCATCAAAATTAATTTCAATACTCTGAATACCAAAACCAAAATAAGGATTAACTATAGGTATAAATCTTAAAAAATCATAATATAATACTAACCCAGACTGATAATCTTTGTTTCTACCAGATATATGGCCTAAATATTGAACTTCAAATCTAAAATCATTAATCACAGGGAGTCTAGAACCAATATTCAATAAATATGAATTGCTGCTAAAATTTTCAACTTTGTTAGCAAAAGTAAGGGATGATTTTTTTTCAACAAAAGCCCCCCCAATATAAATAGCCCAAGAATAATTAACAAAAGATAACAATAAAGCTGATGTTAGTCCAACTATTTTAATATTTTTTATCATTTTTATCTCCTTTTAATTGTCTATATCAGTGGGACTTTGTGCAATATAAAATTATTATTTTGCCATGTTTATTTGCTTTTATTTTTTATAGAATCCTTTTTATCAACAACAACATGAAGTTTAAATCTTATTCCGAACAGAAAAAGAGATGAGCGTGGCATGTATTCAAAATACGGATTAATATATTTTAAATAACTTAATTCTAATCCTAGTAACGCATCATAAGAATCAATATTTCTTTTTGTAGGGCTATCAGAAAGACCTGTTCTTCCTATATACGAAATACCAATATAAGGATTAATAGGAGAATTCATTAAAAAAGTATAATAACCAACAACTCTGAATCCATTTTTAGGATTAAACCCACTATTATACATAGGAGAGGCTTCTAAAGTCATGCTATTTACAGATATCCCAATCGCACTGCTAAACTTATTTTTACTTATTTGAGCATTAGGATCAGAATTTGCAACATTATAAACCCTAGAAGGCTTGAAAAAACTATAACTTATACTAAATTTATTGTTTTCTTCAGGGTTATATTTGTTTGGATCAATAGAACCCAAATCAAATGAATTAAATATACTATTAGCAGATAACATATTTGCAAAAATTATAAAAAATACTAAATAATAAGATATTTTCTTACACATAACGACTTCTTTCTATTAATAAGAATATTAGGATTCGCATCTTTTTAAAGAATCTATAAATATAGATTTAGCTTCTTCTACGCCTTGATATTTACCCACTTTTACCCATTTACCTTGTTCTAAACCTTTATAATTTTCAAAAAAATGTTTAATTTGATCTAAAGTAAGTTCTGGTAAATTTTTATAAGTTTCTACTTCTTTATAATACGTAGTAACTTTATTTACAGGAACACAAAGAATCTTAGCATCTACACCAGACTCATCTTCCATATTTAAAACACCTATAGGTCTAACTTTTATAACACTACCAGCAACAACTGGCATATGGGTAAAAACTAAAACATCCAAAGGGTCTCCGTCTTCTGCTAAGGTGTGAGGAACAAATCCGTAATTGCAAGGATAAAACATAGTAGTTCCAACAAATCTATCTACAACTAGCATCCCAGAATCTTTATCTATTTCATATTTAACAGGATTAACGCCTGCCGGGATTTCTATTATTGAATTAAACTCATCAGGAGCCTTATCCCCAATCTTAATTTTTGATATATCCATAAATTAAACCTCTTTTAGCAATCCTAATGGAATTTTTAACTTAAAACCTAAGTAAAAATTATTACTATTTTTAATATAATCTTTTTCTACTTTTACCCACCTTTTCTCAAAAGATAGATGAATATTTCTATAAATCATAGTATCCATTCCAATACTAAATGAATTTCCATATTTTCTAGTGTTAATTTCTTTATCTAAGTCGAAATCGTAAAACTTTATATTATACATAGAATATATACCATAGTTAATATATAAAGTCAAAAGTTCAAAATTTATAATATTGTATACTAAAGCAAGTTCATAATTGCTGTTTGAAGAAAAATCATCATTATTATAATCCATATAATTAATTCTAATGTCAAAATTGTTAAGAATATTAGATGATTTATAAAATGGACTTATTTGAAAAGAGAATAAATTATTATAATTATACAAATCCGATAATAAGTATAAATTTATTTCTAGTCCTTTATAAGACGATTCTCTTTTGCTTTGAACTTCCTCTAAAAAAATAACATTATTACTTGCATAAAGATAAGAGTAAGAAGAAAAAAATAAACATAAAAAAAATATAAGTATAGACTTATTGTAAAATATCATTGTATATTTGAAACACCGATTATATTTAATAGATTATTTATTATACATATTTGATAATAAAAAAGTAATATTAAAAAAGTGAGATTATTAAAATAATGAAAAAAAATATTTTAATATTTATTTTACCCCTTCTAATTTATTCTTGCTCCAAAACAAGCAGTTACAAAGGTAAAATAAATAATAATATGAATATGATAGCTAATTATAATTTATCTAAAGAAGAACTTTTAAAAACTTATGATAATGGTAGTTTAGAAATATATAAAGAGGATAGAATAAAAAATATTGTCTTAGAAATAGAAAATGGAGAAAGAGATATAAATAGCTTAGAAAAGGCTGATGTATTAAATGTTATTGGTAGCCCCTATTTAATAAAAAATGAAATAGTGATGGAATTATGGCAGTACAGAAATCCTTTTTGTATCTTGAATGTAATATGGGATAATAGTAGGTCTGGAGTAAAAGAAATTGTTACTTATAGTAATAACTTAGAAAAAGTAGACATAAAACAGTGTGTATTAGATACCCTAAAATTTAATCCTGATAACAAATTAACTTCATAACTAGTATATTAATATTAAGAAAATATATCCTTAATTTAGTCTCTAGAACAACACTATTTACAATTAATTGATATATTAATAATTATATTTTTTATAAAAATTAGATTTATTGATGAGTGAATATTTTGTTAATTAAAAATCATTATGTATTTATTTTCTACATAAATTACCAAAATTATACAATAAGATTAGATGTTTAATTATTATTGTTTTTTCTTAACAAAATATAGTATGCTCCTTCTCCTCCATGAATAGAATAAGCTACAGAGTAAGAAACAATATATTTTTTTGCTATATTACTATTAATCCATGACAAAAATAGTGATTTTAAAATACCGATATCCCTATGTTTTTCTTTAGAATTCCTTCCCTTACCTGTTATAACTAAAGCAAACCTGACTTGTTGAAAAAAACACATCTCTAAAAATTTATTCAATAAAATTTCAGCATTTTTAGATGTTTGACCATGTAGATCTAAAGTTCTTTCTATCTTTTTTTTATAATTTTTTATTTCTTTTCTTGTTAAATTATTTACCTCAAAATCATCTAAATCTTTATATTTTAAACTTTTATTGAAGGATAAATTTTTAATTTGTTTATATTCAAAATTAGAGAACCTGTTATTATTTTTAAGTGGCTCAACATTTTTCATTAAATCTAAAAAAATATTAGGATCATCTTCCCTATTATTAGATTCTTTATCTTCTGTTGGAAGAAAAATATTATGAAAATCATTATTTAATATTTTTTTCATTAGACTATACTTTATTAATAAGTTTTTATTAATTTCCAAATAGATGTATTTTCTTTAATATTTTTGCTAAAAACCCATATGTCACTAATTTCAAGAGATTTTTTGTTATCTTTAGATCCTCTAAGTTGCAAGGTTAAATATTTAACAGATATAAAAGCATCAAAATTTTTATTAATTTTTACATCAATAATTTCAGATAAATTAAACTGTTTTATTTCAATATTTAATTTTTTGTTTTCATCTGATCTATTATTTATACTTAAATTAAATGTTTCGTAAACTTTTTCAGATAAAAAATCTTTTACATCAGAAATATCCCCATTATAAAAAGAATTTATTATCATTTCAAATGCTTTTTTAGATGACAAGATAAAAGATTTAGGTGAAAATTGATCATCATTTTCTTCTATAATTTCAATTTTTTGCATCAAGCTGCCAATAGGATATTTATAATTATCACTTTTTGGTACATCAACTGTTTTAGAAGAGTTTCTAGTTGTTGTGATTAAACCTTCTTGAGAGATTTCAGTTGACATTTCTTGTTTTTGATACCCTATTTTTTTACCTAAAAGTCTTTTAAAATAAAAAAATAAAAACATTAGCAATAATAATAAAAGCACAATATCTATATAATTTAAAATTTCTTTCATTTGATCTCTTCAGTTTATTTAATTAAAAATTATTTATACCATATGGATTTAGTGATATTTTCAATAAATTTAACATGATATCTCTCTTCTTCTTTTGTTAGTTTAAAATTTCTATATTCAAAATTAGTACTATCATAAGATGCAACTTTTGTTGATACAATGTTATCTGTAGATTTAAAAGCTGTATCAAATATGCTTTTTTGTCCACCAATAAGTTTAATATAAACCTCTCCAAGAAGCCTAGTATCTATTAAGGCACCATGATAATCTTTTCTGCTTTCAAGATCAATATTAAAACGTTTACATAAATCATCAAGCCTATTTTTTTGACCTAAAAATTTAGCTTGAGCTAGTTTTAGTGTATCTATAAATCTATTTACTGGAATTATTTCTTTGCCAATATTTTTAAGTTCGGCATTAATAAAACTCATATCAAACTTAGCATTATGAGCTATAATTTCACAACCTCCTATAAATTTTAAAAAATCTTCTACAATATTTTCAAATACAGGAGAATCTTTAACCATTTCATTAGAAATACCGTGAACTCTTATGACTTCTTCTGGTATTTTTCTTTGAGGGTTAATATAAACATGAAATTCCCCTTTCATATCTTTATCATCAAAAATCTCTATACAAGCAAGTTCAACTATTTTATCGCCATTATTATAATGAAATCCTGTTGTTTCAACATCTAAAAGTATTTTTCTATTATTCATTACATAATCTCTTTTAAAATAATATCAACTTTTTCTTTTACTGATTCCAAAGAATCTTCAGTATTTATAATATAATTAAAAGACATATTATCATAAATTAAAAGTTTTTGTTTATTCATTATTTTATCTAAATCTTCTCTTTTTATTTTAGATCTTTCCATTGCTCTTTTTATTTGAGTTTCTTCTAAGCAACTAACTAAAATTAACACATCACATAATTTATCAATTTTTGATTGAAATAACAAAGGAACTTCTAGTAAAATTGCTTTTCTAAAAAAAATTTTACTAAAAAAAATAATATTTTTCACTTTTTTATAAACATATGGATGATATATCTTTTCTAAGATAGAAATATTTTTCTCATAATTTTTAAAAACTTCCGTTCTTAGTTTTATTTTATCTATAGAATTATTTAGTACGCAGCTTGGAAAATATTTTTTTATTTCAGAAGTAATTCTTTTATTTTTATTTAAATATGAAACATAAGAATCACTATCAAAGTAATAAATTCCCTTAGATTTAAAGATTTTAGAAACACTAGATTTACCAGTTCCTACATAACCAGTTATTCCTATTACTTTCATTTTATTTTTTCTTTATGTAAGAAATAATGTTTTCATCTAAATCTGGCATTATTCCAAAAAATTTATAAAAATTATACTTTGCCTGTGAAATTAACATATATAAACCATCAACATAATTCAATTTAAAATCACTACTATCGTGATAATAATTAAGATCATAATAAATGATATTATTACATTTTTTAATGCCAATACTGTATAAAACATCACCAAAATTAATTGATGTAGTATTAAATATTATATCACAATTAATGTTTTTTTTATAAGCAGATATTTTTAAATTAGGAAAATCATTAATTAAATTTTGAATCTTTTCTTTTGTTCTATTATATAAATAAATTGTACAATCAAATCCTAATAAAGAATATAACAAAGCTCTTGATCCACCACCTGCTCCTAATATTAAAATATTTTTGTTTTTTAAAACTAAATTATAATATTTATAACTATCTAGTAAACCTAAATAATCTGTATTATATCCAATAATATTACTATTATCATTAATTAGTAAATTGACAGATTTAATAAAATTAACTTCTTCTGAAAAAGAAGAAACTAAAGAAAGAATTTTTTCTTTAAAAGGTTTAGTTACATTTAATCCTTTATATTTCATTAAAAGATTGGATGTTAATTTATCTTCATTAATATCAATAATAGAGTATTGCTCCTCTATATTATATCTTTTAAGCCAAAAATCATAAATTTTAGGAGATAGAGAATAAGAAATATTACTACCTATTAATCCGTATTTACTGTTTTTACTAATCAACATGTATAAACCCATTAACTATTTGTTAATAACCTGTGGATAGATTATTTAGCTCATTTAATACACAAAATATTAAAATTGTATTAACATACTTGTCAACATGACAATAGATTTATACATCATTTGTTAACAAAATATCTAATATATTATAAAATAAGCACATAATCACTTTATAAATATCTTAATATCTTGTTAATACAATTTTAATTATATAAATTCACAGGCTATAATAATACTATTAAAACTAATTTAATAAAAATATTATATTATATATAGATAAATTTTTTATCTTGATTTTTTGTCAATAATAATTATATTTTACATATACAGGTTAATTTTTAATTTTCTAACCTAGTCTTTTTTTCAATAAAAAAAATTTCAAAAAAACATAAGAGTAATGTATATATGAATATTGATATCAAAAATCTTGCTGAGCTTAAGAGTTATTCTTTAGCATCATTGATTGATTTTGCCAAACAAATAGAAATAGAAAATCCTGCAGATTTAAGAAAACAAGAATTAATGTTTTCAATTTTAAAGAAATTAGCAGAAAAAGATATCCCAATAGTAGGGCAAGGAGTTTTAGAAGTCCTCTCAGATGGTTATGGTTTTTTAAGAAGTTCCGAAGCTAACTACTTACCAGGACCTGATGATATATATGTATCTCCAAATCAAATTAGAAAAATTGGTTTAAAAACAGGTGATATGGTAGAAGGAGAAATTAGATCTCCTAAAGATTCCGAAAAATATTTCACACTTCTAAAAGTAAATCAAGTAAACTTACAAGCTCCACAATTAACTAGACAAAGAATCAATTTTGATAATTTAACACCTTTGTATCCAGACGAAAGATTTTCAATGGAAATTCTTAATGGTAGTACAAAAGACTTTACTGGTAGAATACTGGATCTTATAACTCCAATTGGTAAAGGACAAAGAGCGTTAATTGTTGCTCCTCCTAGAACTGGTAAAACAGTCATGTTACAAAATATTACTAATTCAATTTCATCAAATTATCCAGAATGCCATTTGATTGTTCTTTTAATAGGTGAAAGACCAGAAGAAGTTACAGATATGACAAGATCAGTAAAAGGAGAAGTTATTAGTTCAACTTTTGATGAACCAGCAACAAGGCATGTTCAAGTAGCAGAAATGGTTTTAGAAAAAGCTAAAAGATTAGTTGAAAATAAAAAAGATGTTGTTATTTTGTTAGATTCAATAACAAGATTAGCCAGAGCCTACAACACAGTTATTCCTTCTTCTGGTAAAGTATTAACTGGTGGTGTTGATGTTAATGCTTTGCAAAAACCAAAAAAATTCTTTGGTGCTGCGAGAAACATAGAAGATGGTGGTTCTTTAACAATTATATCCACAGCTCTTGTTGATACAGGATCAAGAATGGATGAGGTAATTTTTGAAGAATTTAAGGGTACAGGTAATGCTGAATTAGTTTTAGACAGAAAATTATCTGATAAAAGAACATTCCCAGCTATTGATATTACAAAATCTGGGACAAGAAAAGAAGAATTATTGTTAGATCAAGCTACACTACAGAGAATGTGGGTTTTAAGAAGAATTCTTTTGCAAATGGGTGCTAATGACGCTATGGAATTTTTGTTAGATAAAATGAAAATTTATAAAAATAATGAAGAGTTCTTTCAAAATATGAATTCTTAATATCTATTTTTAGGTATAAAATGTTAAAAAATACTATTTATGCTTTATCTACTCCTTTTGTTAAATCTGCCATTGCTATAATTAGAGTTTCTGGTAGTTCTGCTTTAGAAAGTTTAAAAATAATTACAAAAAAAAAACATTTTATACCTAAAAAAACCCATGTTTCTAATATTTATGATTCAAATGGTGATTTATTAGATAATGCTTTAATTCTTTATTTTGAAAAAGGGAAAAGTTATACAGGAGAAATCCTTGTTGAGTATCATATTCACGGATCGATATCAGTTATTAAAGATTTATTGCAAACTCTTTCTAAAATAGAAAATCATCGGATGGCAGAAGCAGGAGAATTTACTCGTAGAGCTTTAGAAAATGGAAAACTAGATCTAATTAAAGCTGAAGGTATATTTGATTTAATTGAATCTCAAACTTCTATTCAAAGAAAACAAGCAATAAGAGAACTCCAAGGTAGTGTTGGTAGTAAATATATTGTTTGGCATGAAAAATTAAAAGAAATCTTAGCTCTTTACGATGCTACTATAGACTTTTCTGATGAAGATATTCCAGAAAATACATTTATCATAGCAAAAAATTGGCTTACAAATTTAATTTCAGATATGGAAAAAGAAATTATAATTGGAAAGAAAGTTAAAAAACTAAAACAAGGGATATCTGTAGCTATTTTAGGAATTCCCAATGTTGGAAAATCTTCTTTGATTAACTACTTAACAGCAGAAGATGTGGCGATTGTATCTGATATTGCAGGAACTACAAGAGATGTTGTAGAAATATTTTTAGATATTGCTGGTTTTCCTGTATCTCTAGCCGATACAGCAGGAATTAGGGATAGCGAAGATATTATAGAACAAGAAGGTGTTCGTAGAGCTATTAAAAAGGCTGAGAATTGTGATATTAAAATTATCATGATAGATGCAACTTCTTTTGAAGAATCTTATAACAACATTAAAGATTTTTTAGATGAGAACACTTTCTTATTAATAAATAAAATAGATATGATTCCTGATGTGAAAAAAATAGAAGGATCTTATTTGATTTCAGTTAAAGAAAATAGGGGTTTAAAAGAATTCGAAGCTGCTTTAGTTGAGAAACTTTCAGAAATTACAGCAGTTTATGAAAATCCAATAGTTTTGCAAGAAAGACATAATGAAATATTGCTAGATTGTTTATCTGAATTAAGTTTATCTTTAGAAAATGATAATGATGTAATTATAATTTCTTTTCATTTAAGAAAAGCATTAAATCATATAGGTAGAATTTTTGGTAAAACAGATATAGAAGAAATTCTAGGATTAATTTTTGGAAAATTCTGCATAGGAAAGTAAATATGTATTACAAACCTATTAACCATTTATAAATATATTTTTTAGATCTTAAAGCTAAATAAAATTAAATTTTATTTAGCTTTAATTAAGAGTATAATATACTTTTATTGCAATAAATTAAAAGAGAAAAAGCATGAATAATTTTATAGAAATGTACTTTAAAATACCTGAAATAGTAAGATATACAATTACCATTATAATAAATTCACTAATATCGTATTTAGTTTTTATAGCTTTATTTTTGGGTATGATGTTTAGGGATTATCCTTATTTTTCACTAGCTTTAAATTTTGTTGTTTATGTTTCCCTTTCATATTGCACAATGAGACTTTTTGTTTTTAATACAAAAAGAAAATTATTACCAGAATATATTAAAACAGTTATAGTTTTTGTTGGAGCAACACTTTTAGGCATGATGATATCTTTATTCTTTAAAGATAACCCGATTGGTATAGCTATTAATTTTATTATAATATATGTATATACATATATTACTCTTAAATGGTACGCATTTAATTCTCATATTGGTTTTTTTGGGCGCAAATAAATGTCTTTAGTTTACGATGTTATTGTTGTTGGATCTGGTCATGCTGGGGTTGAGGCTTGTGCAAGTTCGGCTAGAGTAGGAGCTAAAACTCTTTTAATAACAATGAAGCTTGGTGACATTGGTCAAATGTCTTGTAATCCTGCCATTGGTGGATTGGGGAAAGGTCATATTGTTAGAGAAATAGATGCTCTTGATGGATTAATGGGAAAAATTATAGACAAGTCAGGAATTCAATTTAGAATGTTGAATGCTTCTAAAGGAACCGCTGTTCAAGGACCAAGATCTCAGGCAGATAGAAAGTTATATAAAAAAGTTTCACATGAAACATTGTCCGAATACAAAAAAAATTATAAGTTAGATATACTAGAAGGTTGTGTTGATAATATCATTTTAGAAAATGGAAAAATAAAATCTGTGGTTTTAGAGGATGGTAATGAGATTTTAACTAAATCTATTGTACTAACCACAGGAACTTTTTTAAACGGTGTTATCCATATGGGTGAGGTTAATTATCCAGGTGGCAGGTATGGAGATAGACCGTCTTTAGGCTTATCTAATTTTTTAAAAAAACAAGGATTTGAAGTTGCAAGATTAAAAACAGGAACTCCAGCTCGTTTAAATGGAAAAACGATAGATTGGTCTGTTTTAATAAAACAAGATGCCGATTCTGAACCTAAGCCATTTTCATTTTTAAATGATAAAATTACTGTTCCTCAAATTTCTTGTTATATTACAGAAACAAATGAATTAACTCATAAAATTATTAAAGATAACATTACTAAATCTGCTATGTATAGTGGAAATATTTCTGGTGTAGGACCCAGATATTGTCCGTCTATAGAAGATAAAGTTGTTAGGTTTGCTGATAAAAATAAACATCAAATCTTTTTAGAACCAGAAGGATTAGACGATGATACTGTTTATCCTAATGGTATATCAACCTCACTTCCAGATTATGTGCAAGATGCCTTTATTAGGTCTATGAAGGGGTTACAGAATGTTGAAATAATAAGGCATGGTTATGCTATAGAATACGATTATGTTAATCCTCAAGAATTATCCAATACTTTAGAAACTCATAAAATAAAAAATTTATTTTTCGCTGGTCAAATAAATGGCACAACAGGTTACGAAGAAGCAGGAGGGCAGGGTTTAGTTGCAGGAATTAATGCAGGCTTAAAATCATTAAATCTTAAAGATGATGAAGGCAATCAAAAAAGATTTGTACTAGGAAGAGACGAATCTTACATTGGTGTTATGATCGATGATCTGATACATTTAGGCGTTTCAGAACCTTATAGAATGTTTAGCTCAAGAGCTGAATATAGGATGATGTTAAGGGCAGATAATGCAGATATAAGATTAACAGAGAAGGGCTACAAATATGGATGTGTTTCTCAATTTAGATATGATAGTTTCATAACCAAAAAAGAATCTATTGAAAAGTATAAAAATATTTTATCTAAGCTTATAGCTACGCCCAATGATCTTATTAAAAGTGGCATACATATGAATCAAGATGGTATAAAAAGAAGCGCTTTAGATATTCTTTCTTTTTCTACTATTAGCTATTCGGATTTACAAAAGTTATGGTCTCATCTTGATATTCCTAAAGATATTATAGAAGTAATCAATACAGATTGTAAGTACTATCATTATTTAAAAAAACAAGAAGAAGAAATTCATTTATTTAAAAAAGAAGAAAATCTTTTTATTCCAGAGGATATAGATTATTCGCAAATAGATAGTTTATCTTCGGAACTTGTGGAAAAATTTAATAAAATTAAACCAGCAACAATAGGAGCAGCTTTACGCATAAGAGGAGCAACACCTTCTTCTGCCATAGCTATTCTAGCTTATATTAAAAAGAATAAAAAATAATTTTTATAAAAAGTTTCACATGAAACAATATTTTAATATTCTTATTATTTAGCAATAAAGTGATAATAAAATGAATTTTGTTTATTTAAAAAATCGTTAAAAATATTTAAGATAATTATTTATATAAAGAAAAAATAAAATTGAAATTACTGAAAATAAATTAAATTATAATAAAAAATCATATCAACTATCTCATATTGCATGTATAGATCTTAGTAAAAAATCTTACTTCTGGGAGAATATATTTTTCATCTTCATAGCTATTATGATATCCTGCTTTCTTCTTTATGTATATCATATTTTACAATCTAATGGTATATTAAAATTTTTTCAATTGGATCAAATTGAATATAGTTACAGATATTTAATTTATTCTATTTTTATTATTATTCCACTTTTTATATTTTCAATAATTATGTATTGTACAAAAAGAACAAAACATTATATTAATTAATGTTAATGGAGTAAATGAAAAAATTTGTGAAAGTACCAATGAAGCTAAAGTTACAGACATTTATAATAAAATAGTATCCAAAATACTAAATTAATTCAGTATATTAATTCCAAAAAAATTAAACTTTACAAAACCATTGTTTCACATGAAACATAAATTGTAAGTAGTATTTCTATGTTTTATGTATATAATATATTGATGTTAATTTTTATTAAAGGAAAACATAATAATTATGTCTATTGATGTTATTAATTTAGGAATTGAAGATTCTTTAAAAGAAAAACTAGATAAATACCTTGAGATTCTTATTTTTTGGCAAAAATCTATAAATTTAATATCTAATGATACTATAGATGATGCTATGATTAGACATTTTTATGATTCGCTACAGATTCTTAAATATGTTAAGTCAATAGAGCAAGAAAATAATTGGGATAAAGAATCTATAAATATTTTTGATTTAGGATCAGGAGCTGGTTTTCCAGGTTTAGTTTTAGCTATAGCAGATCCAAAAAATAAATATTATTTAATAGAATCTAATTCTAAAAAAACATCTTTTCTTTTAGAAATAATTAGAAATTTATCTTTAAATAATGTGATAGTTATAAATGAAAGGTTAGAAACCTTTGCAAATGATACAATTAAAGCCAAATTAATTATATCAAGAGGATTAATGAAATTATCAAATTTAATAGAATCATCTCAAGAGTTGGGTGTTGATAATTTTGTTGGTATATTTTTGAAAGGTAAGAATTATCAACAAGAAATAGATGATGTACTTTCTAATAATAAAGAGGCTAAATTAGAAATTCACACCAAAAATAGCTTAACGAGCAATGATAGTAAAATAATAATTGTAAAAAAAATATAATAATTTTATTATAAACTAGTATAGTGTTTCATGTGAAACTTTTAAATGAATACAAAACAATAAAGAGAAATTATGGAAAACAAGATGAATTCTAAAGTTATTGCAATAGTTAATCAAAAAGGCGGTGTAGGTAAAACAACTACTACCATGAATTTAGCTACTGCTTTATGTGCAATGAAAAAAAAAGTTTTAATTGTTGATCTTGACCCACAAAGTAATGCTACTAGCGGATTAGGTGTTTATAAAGAATCTTTTTCCTTAACAAGCTATCAATTTATTTTAGGTCAAGAACCCTTAGATAAAGTTATTGTAAAAACACCGATTCCTAATCTTAGTATAATTCCAGCAACAATGGATCTTTCTGGTGCAGAAATAGAATTAGCTACAATTGAAAAAAAAGAATTTTTCTTAAAAAATGCTCTTAACGATGCTTATAATAAATTTGATTATGTTTTAATAGATTGTCCTCCTTCTTTAGGAATATTAACGTTAAATTCTTTAGCTGCAGCTCATGAGGTATTAATTCCATTACAATGTGAATATTTTGCATTAGAAGGATTGAGTCATTTAATTAGAACAATAGAAACAATCAATATTTCTATAAATCAATTTCTTAAAATTAGAGGAATTGTTTTAACTATGTTTGATTCAAGGAATAATTTATCAAAAATGATAAACGAAGATGTTAGAAAATATTATGGTGATTTAGTATATAAAACAGTTATTCCAAGAAATGTTAAAATATCGGAAGCTCCTTCTCATGGTTATCCTGTTTTAGTTTATGATCCAAGTTGCTTAGGATCAAAAGCGTATATTGATTTGGCTTCAGAAATTATAGTGCAAGAAAGAAATTCATAGGTAAAAAATGACAGATAATAATGATTTTCAAGATATTATTCTTTCTACAAAAAAATTAAAAAAAACTCCATCGTTAGGTAAAGGCATTTCAGCTCTTTTAGGTGATGTACAAACAAATAAAAAAATAGATATTCCTTCTCAGTTTCATGTGGTGAAAATTGATTTAGATTTATGCGTTCCATCAAGATATCAAGCTAGAAAAACTTTTAATCAAGAAGAATTGCAAGCGCTATCTGATTCTATAAAAGAAAAAGGTGTTATTCAGCCTGTTCTTCTGAGAAAAATAGAAGGTGAAAAGTATGAAATTATTGCAGGTGAAAGGCGTTGTAGAGCTAGTGTTTTAGGTGGATTAAAAGAAATTTCTGCAATAGTATTAGATATTAATGATAAAGAAGTCATGGAGATTGGTTTAATTGAAAATCTTCATAGGAAAGATTTAGATATTTTAGAAGAAGCTATAGCTTATAAAAATCTTTATGAAGAATTTAATTACACCCATGAGGATATTGCTAAAACAATAGGGAAAACAAGAAGTTATGTTTCTAATTATTTAAGAATCTTAACCCTACCAATAGAAATTTTGCAATTAATTAAAGAAAATAAAATTACTGTAGGTCATGCTAAAATGCTAGTTAATGCTGAAGATCCTATTGTTTTAGCAGAAAAAATACTTAAAAATTCTTTATCAGTTAGGTCTTTAGAAAATCTGGTAAAAATAGATAAAGAAAAAAATCTAGCTGAAAAAAAGAAAATAATTGATTTAACTGCAGAAATATCAGATTGGCAAAGCAAAATTAAGCAAGAATTCAATAATATAAAAATTAAGGTAACTCCTAAGGATATTAATTCTGGAGAGGTGAAAATTAAATATTCTAATTTAGAGGACTTAAAAAAACTTTTAAAAATATAGTTTTTTAATATAATTAACTATATAGAATTATTTGAAATAATAACTTATAGTAAATATATACATTATACACAGTAGTTAAAATGATTAAACCAATAAATTTGGGCAATTATATGCAAAATAACAGAAGGAAATTCAGTGTAAAAAACATTTTTTTGTAAAATAAAGTCCTATTATTTCATTATTTTATAATTTACTTTATCAATTATTAATTGCAACTAATTCAGTTTATTTTGTATTTAATTTCCTTATATGTTATGGATAAATATTGTTATCAATAAAATTGATTTTTTTGTAGAGAAATTTTATCATTGTTTCATGTGAAACTTTATTGCTGATTTCTTTTTTTATTGAAAAAATCTTTTAAGATTTTGCTACACTCCTCTTCATAAAATCCACCAAAGATATTACATTTATGATTATCTATTTCTTTTTTATTAGAATAAGTACCAAAATAAATATTTTTGATTCTAGCTTGCTTTATTGCTTCCATGCACATTTTACAAGGTTCTAGTGTTACAAAAATAGACGTATCTTCTAATCTATAGTTATTAATTTTTTTGCAGGCTTCTCTAATTGCTAAAATTTCAGCATGTGCAGTAGGATCCTTATTTATGATTACTTTATTTCTAGTTATAGACAAAATTTTATCTCTTTTGTTATCTACAACGATACAACCAACTGGGATTTCATTGTATTCCAATAAGCAATTGTGTGCTTCTTTAATTGCTAATTCCATGTGTTTATTTTTAAATAATTTCATTGTGTTTAATTCTGTTAGTTACAAATATGGAAAAAAAAGTTATCTTATATAAAGTTAAATAGGAAAAGTAGTTAATGTCCAATGAATCTTTACAATATAGTAATAAATTAATAAAAAAATACAACGAAGAAAGAATAGCAAAGAGAATCGCTCACTTAGGTTATTGTTCAAGAAGAGATGCAGAAAAATTGATCTTACAAAAAAAAGTTCAAGTTAATGGAGAAATTATAGAAACTCCAGCTTTTTTGGTTTCAAAAAAAGATAAAATAAGTATATCTGGAACAGATTTAGTTAGTAGCACAGATACTAAACTTTATTTATATTATAAACCTAGTGGATTAGTTTGTTCTAAATCTGATGAAATGGGTAGAGAAACCATTTATGATTATTTACCAAATGATTTACCAAGAGTTGTTTATGTGGGTAGGTTAGATTTAACCTCAGAAGGCTTGCTATTATTAACCAACAATGGTGAATTATCAAATATGCTTACCTCTCCATATTTAGGATTAAAAAGAATCTATAAGGTAAGAGTTTATGGAAGAGTTGAGCAAAAACAATTAGATGAGCTAGCTTTAGGGGGAACAATAGATGGAGTTTATTATCAACCAATTATTGCTAATATCTTAAGAAGAAATAATGATAATGTTTGGTTAGAATTTGTCCTAAAAGAAGGGAAAAATAGAGAAATTAGAAAGATTTGTGAATATTTAGGATTAAAAGTAAACAGGTTAATTAGAACTTCTTTTGGTCCTTATTCTATAGAAGGATTAGAATACGGTGATGTAATAGAGGCAGATTTAAAAGTTTTACAAAGAATATTACCTAAGAAAGATTTTGAAAGCTTAAATATTAATCTAAAAAAAGCTAAAACTAAAAAATAATGAGAGAATCTAGATTTGGAAGAATTATTTCTGGTAAATACAAAGGAAAAAAAATTCCTCTACCAACAGATTCTTCAATAAGACCAACAACAGATAGAGTAAAAGAAACTATTTTTAATATGCTTCAGCATTCATATAAATATAATTTGGTTGATGGCTGTATTCTTGATTTATTTGCAGGTTCAGGAGGCTTAGGGTTGGAGTGTATATCCAGAGGAGCTAAGCAAGTTGTTTTTGTAGATAAAAATAAAAAAGCAATTATTAATATTAAAAATTTAGTAGATTCTCTACCTTGTGAAACAGAAGTTTCTTATATTGTATCAGATTCTCTTAAGTTAGAATTAGCTAATGATGATATGAAATTTTCTTTAGTTTTCTTAGATCCCCCATACGAATCAGATTTAATAGAAGAATCAATTTATTATCTGTATAAGCAAGGTATTTTTCAAAAAAACTGCATTTTTGTGATTGAAACATCAAAAAATTTAAAAATAGATTATTTAGAGCTTAAACAAACAAAAATATTAGGGGTTACTATTATACAAATCTATATCTTGAAATAGAAATTAATCATGATATGATTTAATCATGATATTATTTAGTTTAAACTAAAAAGAGTTATATTATTTTATGTGTAAAATTATTTCTATTAGTGGTTCTCATGGTGTTGGAAAAACATCTTTATTCAATTTAATAATGGAGGATTCATATCTACTAACTGAAAAAATTAAATATTTTAAAGAGTTCAATGGTGCTTTATTTAACATGGGATTTTCTTTAAATGGTAAAGGATATGATTTTGATGAAGTTATTTTTTCTCAATCAAAAGCATTTTATTTAGGTTATGATACAGCTAAATATTATTTGGCTAGAGAACAAGATGATAGGTTGATAATCACAGATAGATCGTGTATAGACACATATATTTATACAGATTATTTTTTAAGTGAAAATTCTAAATATATTAAAAAATACTCTGATTTATTAGAAAATATGAAAAATAAAAGTAAAGAAATTTTACAAGAAGTAAAGCATATTTTTTTGCCTCCATTTAAAGATTTTGAGGTGCTAGAAAATAGAATGAGTGCATCAGATAGAGATGCGGTTTGGGATAATTTTAAAAATCATTTTTTAAATAATGAAAATAACAACATAACTGTTTTATCATCAAATACAACAGTTGAAAGACATAAGGAAATTATTAATATAATGAAAGCTTTATAGTCATTTAACAGAAATAGAAAATAGTTGTTATTGCTAAAAATAAAAAACTATTTATTCTCACTATATATAGCATTTATTATAATTAAAAATTACTGTTACAAAAAATTATATTTCTTTTTTATATAATTACTAATTTAGAATGATATTTCTTACTAAATTAAGTGTATAACAAACAACAGAATAGTTCATTATCTTAAAAATTAAAAATATATAAATCAATAAAGTTAAACTTTAGGAGGCAAATATGCCTCCTTTTTAATTATAATTTTGGTCTATTAAATCAGAAAATTTTTTTAATTATCTAAAAACAGAAAGTTTAAATAATAAATTTAGAAAGATCTATATCTTGGGTTAATTTTCCTACTTTTTCTTCTACTATTTTTTTTGTTATTAAAACTTTTTTATCTTTCATATCAGGAGCATTAAAGTTTACTTCTTCTAATAAATTTTCTAGCACAGTGTGAAGCCTTCTTGCTCCTATATTTTCAATGGTACTATTAAAATAAGCTGTAAGTTCGGCTATTTTATCTATTGCGTTATCTTCAAATATTATCTCTATTCCTTCTGTTGCTAACATTTCTTTGTATTGTCTAATTAGATTTGCTTCAGGTTCTATAAGAATTCTTTTTAGATCTTCCTGATTTAGAGCATTTAATTCGACTCTAATTGGGAATCTACCTTGTAATTCTGGTAATAAATCAGATGGTTTGCTAACATGAAAAGCACCAGAGGCAATAAACAAAATATGATCTGTTTTAACTGTACCATACTTTGTAGAAACAGTTGTGCCTTCAACTAGAGGAAGCAAATCTCTTTGTACTCCTTCTCTGCTAACTTCTCCACCTTTTCTATCTATACCTGAAGATGCAATTTTATCTATTTCATCTATAAAAACAATTCCATTATTTTCTAAATTATCTATTGCTGTTTCTATTAAATTTTCTTGATCTAATAAATTGTCGCTTTCTTCTTCTATAAACAGATTAACAGATTTTTTAACATTAAATTTTTTAGTTTTAAATTTTTCTTTACCCAATAAAGCATCTATAGTTATCATCCCCAATTGAGCACCTGGCACTCCTGGGATATCAAAATTTCCTTGTGTTGGAGCTTTATCTTTTATTTTAATTTCTATTTCTTTATCATCAAAGAATCCTGAATTAAATTTTTCTCTAAGTTTTTCTTTTGTTTCATTAGAAGAACTCTCGCCAGCTAAAATATCTATAACTCTATTAACAGCAAGAACTTCTGCTTTAGATTTTAAAGATTTTTTTAGTTCATCTGAGGTTATTTTAATTGCCATTTCAAGTAAATCTCTTATAATTTGCTCTACATCACGACCAACATAACCAACTTCTGTAAATTTTGTTGCTTCTACTTTTATAAAAGGTGCGTTATCTAAGTTTGCTAATCTTCTTGCTATTTCTGTTTTACCGACCCCAGTTGGTCCTATCATTAAGATATTCTTAGGCATTACTTCTTTTTTTAGTGATTCATCTAGTTGTTTTCTTCTCCAGCGATTTCTAAGAGCGATAGCAACAGATTTTTTAGCTGTTTCCTGACCAACAATATATTTGTTTAACTCCGAAACTATCTCTTTAGGAGTAAAGTTTTTCATTTTTGTATCCTTATTCTATTTCTTCTATTGTAACATTATGATTTGTATAAATACAAAGATCGCCAGCAATTTTTAAAGATTTCAATGCAATATCTTTAGCACTTAGATCATTATCAAAACTCATTAATGCTTTACCTGCTGAAAGTGCAAAATTTCCACCCGATCCTATTGCTATTATATCTTCATCAGGTTCTAATACATCGCCATTACCAGTTAAAACTAATATTTTATCTTTACCAGCAACTATTAACATTGCTTCTAATTTTCTTAGATACTTATCTGTTCTCCAATCTTTTGCTAGCTCTACACAAGCTCTTACCAGTTGATTTGGATATTTTTCTAATCTTGCTTCTAATCTTTCAAATAAAGTAAAAGCATCTGCTGTTGATCCGGCAAATCCTGCAATTATTGAAGAATTTGCCCCTAATCTTCTAACCTTTCTTGCATGTGCTTTTAGTACCGATGCACCCAATGTTACCTGACCATCACCAGCTATTACGGTTTTACCATTCTTTTTTACGCCAACAATTGTAGTTGCATGCATTAATAATCCACCTTATTTTTATTCAATCTATGATAATATCAAATATGATATAGTATGATTATAGAATAAATCAAATTTTAAGGATATGGAAAATGTATGATGAAAGAAATATTTTTTACAAAATAATAAAAAAAGAAATTACTGCAAAAATCATCTTTGAAAACGATTTAGCTTTGTCTTTTTATGATATAAATCCTTCTGCAAAAATTCATGCTTTAGTAATTCCTAAAAATAAATTTACTGATGTGCTAGATTTCTCTATTAACGCTTCATTTGATGATATAAAAGGATTACATGAAGTTATTGCTGAAACTCTTAAAATTTTAGAAGTAGATAAAAGTGGGTTTAGGTTAATATCAAATTCTGGTATAAATGGAGGTCAAGAAGTTCCACATTTTCATTATCATATATTAGGGGGAGAAAAAATTGGAAAAATGGTTAATAAATAATTATAGTAACTTAGCTACTTAAAAGAAAGTACTATTATTAATAATTCAGAGATAGAAAAATATTAAGTGAAAAAGCTTTTTTTGTGTAGAATAAGATAATAATCTAGGTTTGTTAAAATAAATATTATTTTACATCGAGACTGTCTAGTAGAATACTATTTTTACTGATTGCTTTACTAATAATACTGATAAAGTGTGTTTCTTTAATGTTAATAATGATGGATTTTTATTAAATTAAGCTAGAAATCCTATTAAGATTCAAAAACTGGTTATGATTTTTAAAGTAACAACTTTGCAGATATAAATAAAGATAATTATTTACCTGTATTAAAAATGATACATGGGTTGGTTGTACAGAATACATTTTTATTAGAGCTAATATTAGGAAGATTAGATTTAATATATAATTGTTTGTGAAATAGCAATTTTTAAAATATGGAAAAGAGGAAATTACAGATGAATCGGGTCATTAAAGAATATCTAAAGTATTGCTCTAATTAACCATAGCCCTATACCTAAATTAGCACTACAGGAGAATATTAGGGGAGTTTAATGAATAAATATAAAAATAACTGAAACAATTATTACAAATTACACTCAATACAATATAATTTATTGCCATTATTTTTTATTAAAAATTTCTTGTAAACAATAATTATCATCATAATTTTTTAGATAATATAAGATTATTTATTTACACTATTATTAGTTGTGTTATATACTAGCAATAGTGTAATTTTTTGTGAGTAATTATGATATCAAGAATAGGTAGTGTTGCCTTTGATGGAATATTAGCTAAAAATGTTGATGTTCAAGTTAATATCGCTAAGGGTTTGCCCAGTTTTAATATAGTTGGTCTTGCCGATAAAGCTGTTTCAGAAAGCAAAGAAAGAGTAAGATCCGCCTTTTATGCTATGGGGTTGGGTTTGCCTGCACAAAGAATTACTGTAAATCTATCACCTGCTGATTTATCTAAAGAAGGTAGCCATTTTGATTTACCAATAGCATTAGCTATTTTAGGTAGCATTGATATTCTTCCCAAAGAAGATATAATGAATTATATATGCTTAGGAGAGATGGCTTTAGATGGCGAAATTAAGCCTGTAAATGGTGTATTAGCTGGTTCAATATTAGCATCAGAAGAAGAAAAAGGGTTGATTTTTCCTATATCTCAATTACAAGAACTATATTTGGTTAAAGATAGAATAGAATTATTACCAATTAAAACACTAACAGATATTATTAATCATTTTAAAGGTCATAGTGCTATTAATGTTAATACTAATGATATCAAACCGAATATAATTGATGATTCAAAATTTGTTGAATTATCTAGTATTAAAGGACAAAATTCTGCTAAAAGAGCCATAGAGGTTATAGCTGCTGGTTCTCATAATTTATTGATGATAGGACCTCCAGGTAGTGGGAAGTCTATGTTAGCTAATGCATTAGGTGGAATTTTACCACCATTAAATACTGAAGAAGCGTTAGAGGTTAGTTTAATTTATTCTATTGCTGGTGAATTAGGAGGAAAATCTCTAATTAGTAATAGACCTTATAGAGCACCTCATCACTCAGCATCAATGCCATCATTGGTGGGAGGTGGAACAAAAGTAAAGCCTGGTGAAATAACCCTTGCTCATAATGGAATTTTATTTTTAGATGAAATAGCGGAATTTCATAAAAATATATTGGATGCATTAAGACAACCCATAGAAACAGGGTATGTTAATATTTCAAGAGTCCACTCTCATGTGAAATATCCAGCTAATTTTCAACTTATAGGAGCTATGAATCCTTGTCGTTGTGGTTATTTTGGAGATATTGATCGTCAGTGTTCCAAAGCTCCGTCTTGTTCTAAATCTTATCAAAGTAAAATCTCAGGTCCAATTCTAGATAGAATGGATTTAATTATAGAGGTTCCAGTTATTTCTATTAAAGACTTAAACAACAAAGAATATGGCAGTACAACTTTAGAAATTAAGCAAAAAGTTTTTAATGCCCGTGAAATACAACTAAATAGGTATCACAAGTACAATATTAAAACAAATTCTGAAGCAAGTTCAGAAATTCTTAATGAGGTAGCACTAATTAATAATGATGCACAAGAATTGTTAGAAAAATCTGTAGATAAATTCAAATTATCCACTCGTGCATATTTTAGACTTATAAAAGTAGCAAGAACTTGTGCTGATTTAGAAAGGTCTAAATATATAAATGTATCTCATATTGCAGAAGCTGTAAGTTATAGAAAAATCAGCTATTATCAAAAACTATTAAAATAATTATATTTTAAGTATAGTTTTTATTTAAAGGATTAAATTTATGTCAAGACCAAGCAATAAAGTAGATATTATTAACTTAAGTGCCAGAATTTTTTCTATATTATTAGAAATGGTAGAAAATATACCAGAATCTGCTAGTAATAATTTAAACGGTAGAGATAAAAACTCTCGAGATGTCATTTCTCATCTTCATGAATGGCATTTAATGACTATTAGATGGTATAATGATGGTATTTCAGGCAAAAATCCTATTATGCCAGCACCAAATTATACTTGGAGAACAACAAAAGAGTTAAATAAAAAAATTTGGGAAAAATATCAATCAACAACTTTAAAAGAAGCATTAAATCTTTTTCAAGAAAGCCATAATAAAATTGTGAAAATTATAGAAAAACATAATGATGAAGAATTATTTACAAAAAACTATTATAGTTGGACAAAATCAACAAGTTTAGGTGCATGGTTTGTTTCGGCTACTTCTTCTCATTATCTTTGGGCTGTAAAATCTTTAAAAAAAATAGATAATTATATTCCTATAAGAACAAAATAACCAAAATCAAATAAACCAAGAATCAGGAGACTATATTGCTTGACTTTTGAAACAATATAATCTTATTTTTTATCTTTAAAAGATTGTAGTAATGTAGCTATTAATTAGCGGCGATATTCTGAATATTATCTAGAATCTTTACAATATATATTTTAAAAAATTAAACTATTTTATTTAATAATAGCTCTTATTTTAGCTTTAAAGTTGTTGACAGAATTATCACAAGCATCCCTTTTATTCCATAATAAGTGATATTTCTTTTTTCTTATTGGTTTATTAAATTTATCTATGATTGTTTTTATGTTCTTATATTGAAGATGAATCTTAGTTTTGTTAGCTATTTAATAGCAAATTAATTAAAGTTTCAAATTATAATAAAGCTTTAATATAACTTCTTTGATAAACTAAAAATCCAAGAGTAGTGAGGCAGATTTAATTGGAATCCATATTTAATTTTCATCATTAACTTTTTCTATAGATATATTATTTATTCCCGTTATATATTGTCTCTTCATATCAAGTATAATTATAAAATAAAAAGAGGGATAAAGCATATAATGGATAATAAATCAAAATCTTCTTCTAATAATTTTAATACTCCTAAAAGTAGGGAATTAATTAAAAAAAATATGAAATTAAAGGAATAACTTATACTAGTGTATTGAAGATCATTGGAAAGAAATACTTATTTTATCTCAAAAAGAAACAGATATAAAAATCATCTTTAGTTCAATCTATTAATACTTCAATACTTCCTTATAGAAAAAATATTAGTAATTTTAGTATGCAAGAAATATGTTAAATCTTAGAAAAGAGATACAATAAAAAAATTAGTAATCATTATTTTTCACTAATAAGAAAAATTTTGTTAGAAGAAAAAAATTTACTAGAACAAGATATATATCTATAATTATCAAAAAATACCCGCTATTTTGTAAGATGAATTATTTTCATCTAATTAGATTAGTTGGTGTTTTGTATATAATTGCCTAAATAACTATCTTGATTTATACTAACTTTTTTATAACATAATCACATTTTTATTATAGCAATGAATAAAATAAATAATAATTTTATAAAATACGGGCTTGATCAGTATATTGTTACTTTTCAAGATTATTATCGTAATAATTTAGCGGACTATAAAAAGAATCTATCTATTATGAAATCTGCTTTAGATGAAGAAAGCTTTGTGAATATAGATAGATTTTTGCAGCTGATGCTAAAACTTCCATTACCATCAAGAGATTTTATGGTTAGGATAAATAGCATTTATTCAAAAGAAGAACTAAGACAAATTCAAGAAGAAAGAAAATATAAATCAAATATAATAAACAAATATTATGAAAAATATAATTTAGAAGGATGGGAGAAATTAGAAATTAATGTTTTTAAATATCATTGCGGTCTGAAGAAACTACCCAAAGAGATTAGAAAAAACTTAAAAGGAAAAGTTTTTATAGATGGTGGTGCTTTTTGGGGTGATTCTATGCTTGTACTTAATGATAAATATTCTCCATCTAAAATTATTTGTTTTGAACCTAATACTGTTAATTATAATCATCTATCTAAAATTATTGATAAAAATAAATTAGAAAAATTAGTAGAATTTAATAAAATAGGTTTATCAAATAAAAAAGAAAAAATACCTATGAATTTTATCTCAAAACAACAGAATCATGGTGCTTCTGTTGTTTTTTCTCCTATTAAAGCACAGTATGAAATAATAAATCTTGATAGTTTGGATAACTATTTGCTTGAAAAAACACTAGATATTGGTCTAATTAAATTAGATGTAGAAGGATATGGAGTACAAGCTATTAAAGGGGCAGAGCAAACTATAAAAAAACATTTGCCAGTAATTAGTTGTGCAATTTATCATAATCCCAAAGAATTTTTTGATATTCTTCCACTAATTAGCTCTTATAATAATAAATATAAATTTATGATACTTCCTCTTTCGCAAGATTTTATTTTAAAAGAAGTCACATTATTAGCATGGTTGTAATTATTTTTTTTACAAAAAGAAAAAATTTGCTATAGTATATGCAAAAGAATAGCTACTATTCTTTTTCTTATAATAGAACTAATAATATAATCTTTTAAGTTTTATATGGGGTTTTTTTGAGTGAGGTATTACAGTTTTTTAGTATGCTTTTTTGTTGTTCTATTTCCTATTAGTTCTTTATTTGCAACTAATCAAATTAAAATAGTTGGCTCGGGTACGGTTTATCCTTTTTCTACAATAATAACAGAAATTTTTGTTTCTAAAAATCCTCAATTTTCAGCTCCAATTGTTGAATCTATAGGAACAGGTAGCGGATTTAAAATGTTCTGCCAAAGTGCAGGCTTAGATTCTCCGGATATTAATAATGCTTCAAGAAAAATTAAAGAAAGTGAACTTTCTGTTTGCCATAAAAATGGTGTCGATGATATTTTAGAAATCAATTTTGGTTACGATTCAATTGTTTTAATTCAATCTAAATCTATTCCTCAAATTAATTTAACCTCAGAACAAATATATTTAGGGCTTGCTGCTCAAGTTCCGTCTTCAACTGGATCTTTAATTGCAAACCCTTATAAAAATTGGTCAGAAATTGATAACTCCTTACCAAATATACCAATTAAAATTATCGGGCCTGCTCCATTATCCGGAACTAGAGAAACCTTTATAGAGTTAGTGATGAAAAAATCTTGTCATAATTTATACAAAAAAGGTGCTATAAAAACATCAGAAGAAGAAATAGATAGAGCTTGTAGTTCTGTTAGAACTGATGGAGCTTATATAAATGGAGGAGAAAATTATATCTTGTTTATTCAGAAAGTTTCAAACTCTATTGATACTATTGCTATAATAGGTTACTCATTTTACGAACAAAATGAAAGAAATGTTGCAGCTATTAAAATAAATGGAATAGCTCCTAATAAAAAAACTCTTGATGAAAAAAGTTATCCTTTATTAAGACCTCTTTATATTTATGTAAAAAGAGATAAAATAGGAATTGTAAAAGGTCTTAAAGAGTTTATACTAGAGACAACCTCTAAAGAAGCAATTGGGAAAAATGGCTATTTAAAAAGAATTGGCTTGATTCCATTGACGCAAAAAGAATATAACAATGTGATTAAAGAACTAAACTTATAACATGTATTTATTAACTTTATTTGTATTTGTAGTACTAACTGTTTTAATTTATAGAATTTCTATTAAATATATTAAATCTAATAAAACCCAAAAACTATCAAAAAATTTTTCATATTTTGCAGTTTATATATCTTTATGGGCTTTACTTCCTAGTTTTGTTATTTTTTTTATTGGCTCTAATCTTTCAAATAATTTAATTCAAAGAGTGTATCTTGAAAATGTTTTTATAGCAGAAAAACAAATAATTAAAGAAGCATCAATAAAAGAAGTTTTAGAAATAAGCAAAGAAATTAGATTAAATGGAGTTGTAACTGATAATCATTCAATTATAGGAATAGAAGATAGCTATTTATTAGAAGTAGCGCAACAATATTTATATTATAGCAATATATCTATTTTTTCATTTTTAATATTTGTTGTTATTGCAATTTCATTAACTTTTCTATTTTTGATAAAAAAGGTTAATTTAGCTAATAATTTTCAAAAAAAGATTGAAAAGTTTGTTAAAAATATATTATTTTTATTTGCTAGTGTGGCTGTTCTAACTACTATTGGTATAGTTTTATCTTTATTTTTTGAAGCAATATTATTTTTCAAAGAAATATCTGTTTTAAAATTTTTATTTGGTACATTGTGGTCTCCTGAAAATGCTGATTTTGATCCTCAAAATAGTTTTGGCATTATTCCTTTATTATCAGGAACTTTTTTAATAGCAATAATTTCTGTTTTTATTGCTAGTGTTATAGGTGTTTCTTCTGCTATTTATATGTCAGAATATATGTCTAAAAGATTTCGTAAAATTATAAAACCATTAATAGAGATTTTGGCTGGTATTCCTTCTATTGTGTATGGGTTTTTTGCAGCACTTACTTTTGCTCCATTTTTAGTATCAACGTTTAAGATATTTTTTGATATATCTATTAGTTCAGAAAGCGCCTTAAATGCTGGTATTGTTATGGGCGTTATGATTATTCCTCTTATTTCTTCAATATGTGATGATATTTTAAATTCTATTCCAAATTCCATGAGAGAAGGAGCTATGGGAATGGGGTCTATGAAAAATGAGATGATAAGAAAAATTCTTCTACCAGCAGCAATGCCTGGTATTATTGGTAGTATTTTGCTTGGAGTTTCAAGAGCGGTTGGTGAAACCATGATTGTTGTTATGGCATCATCTTTGGCTGCGAACTTAACTCTAAATCCTATAGAATCTGTAACTACAATAACAACACAAATTGTTATGTTGGTTCAGGGTGATCAAGAATTTAATTCACCCAAAACTCTATCAGCATTTGCATTAGGGCTTATATTGTTAATTTTAACTTTATTATTAAATATTATTGCTATCAAAATAGTTAATAGATATAAAAGGAAATATCAATAAAATGACTATAAAAGAAGAACAAATAAAAAAAGCAAAAAAGTCTAAAAATAAACTTTTTAGAAGATATCTGTTTGAAAAATTCTTCATGATTTCAGGAGTATTATCAATTAGTTTTGCATTGATAATGCTTATTTCTCTACTGTATTCTATTTTTTCTAAAGGGTATACTGCATTTTATAATCATCATTTAGATTTAGAAGTAAATTTCTCTAAAGAAGATCTATTTGATGGTAATATTAAAAATAAATATACAAAAAAAGAAATAAATAATGCTTATTATGATATTGTAATAATTAAGGCGATTAAAGATAAAATAAAAAATAAAACAAATATTAATGTAGAAGATATTGATTTGATTACCTTTATAAGTGTGGTGGAGGTATCTAAACTAAGAAATATTATTTTAAATAATGAAGAAAATATTGGAAAAACAGTTAAACTAGATTTACTATTAAGTTCTAATATTGACATGTATTTAAAATCTTATATTGGATCTGGTAGTTTATTAAGCGATGATGAGGTTGCAGTTATAGAATTTTTAGATGAAAACAAGCTAATTAAAACAAAATTTAATTCAATCTTTTTCTCTAACTCAGATTCAAGATATCCAGAATTAGCAGGAATTAAAGGTGCATTTTTAGGATCTTTGTATACAGTTACACTCACAATTATTTTATCTGTAATTATAAGTGTTGGAGCTGCTGTTTATTTACAAGAGTTTGCCCCTAAAAGTAGATTAGTAAGATTTCTTGAGGTTAATATTAATAACTTAGCAGCGGTTCCCTCTATAGTTTTTGGTTTGTTAGGTGTTGTTTTGTTTCAGCAATTTTTTGGAGTACCAAGATCAACTCCCTTATTGGGATCTTTTATTCTTACTTTGATGGCATTACCAACTATTCTTATATCTAGTCGCTTGGCTATGTCTTCTGTACCTTTTGCAATTAAAGAAGCAGCTTATGGTATGGGATCATCAAAACTACAAGTTATTACTCATCATTTATTACCAATTTCTATGCCAGGAATTATAACAGGAGTAATACTAAGTATATCAAGAGTAATAGGTGAAACAGCCCCTGTATTAATGATAGGAATGGTCGCTTTTATTAGCACTGCTCCTACTTCTATATTATCTAGTAGTGTTGTATTTCCTGTCCAAATTCTATTATGGTCTAACAGTCCTGAGGCTGGATTTATAGAAAAAGCATCAGCGGCTATAATGCTACTATTAATATTTTTGATGTTTATAAATTGGGTTTCTATTTATTTAAGAAATAAATTTGAAGTTAAATTCTAAAGATAGAGGAAATTGTGTCTGAAAATAAAAAAATTATTGTAGATAATGTTAATGTTTTTTATGGAAGTAAACAGGCTCTACATAATATAAAACTACATATTTTAGAAAAGGAAGTAACAGCATTTATAGGACCTTCTGGGTGCGGTAAATCTACCTTTTTAAGATGTTTAAACCGAATGAATGACTTAATAGAAATATTTTCTATTAATGGATCTATTACAATAGATGGGGTAGAGGTTAATTCATCTATCTTAGATCCTGTAGAATTAAGAATGAGAGTTGGAATGGTATTTCAAAAACCTAATCCATTTCCTAAATCTATATTTGAAAATGTGGCATATGGTTTAAGAATACATGGTTTAATTTCTAATAAAAAAGAATTAGATGAGGTTGTGAAATACTCTTTAGAAAGAGTAGGACTATTAAGTGAAATTAAAGATAGATTACACGATAGCGCCACTGGTTTGTCAGGAGGCCAGCAACAAAGATTATGTATAGCAAGAACGATAGCTATAGAACCTGAAGTTATTCTCATGGATGAACCTTGTTCTGCACTTGATCCGATTGCTACTGCTAAGATAGAAAGTTTAATAGAAGAATTAAGTTCTAAGTATACAATTATTATTGTTACGCATTCTATGCAACAAGCTGCGAGAGTATCAAAAAATACAGCATTTTTTCATTTGGGGAAATTGGTTGAATTTGGTAGAACAAAAGATATTTTTAGTAATCCCAAAGATAAAAGAACAGAAGACTATATAACAGGAAGAATAGGTTAGTTAAAATATAGAGGAAAATAAAATGGTTCACATATTAAAATCTTATGATAGCGATTTAGCAAAACTAAAAAGTAAAGTTATAGAAATGATGAAGATAAATTTAACTCAACTAAATTTACTACACTATTTGTTATCTGATTTTTCAATGAAAACTCAAGAAGAAATTCATGAAATAGATTCAAAAATCAATGATTTAGATATTAGAATTATTCAAGAATCAATTAAAATTTTTAGTCTAAGAAATCCAGTTGCTTACGATTTGAGATTTGTATTTTCTGCTTCTCATGTTTCTAGAAATTTAGAAAGGATAGGGGATAATGTTAAGTCTGTAGCTAGACATATATCTAAGGATCAAATGAATGATACTCTAAAAAGTAAATATTTAGAGATTCTGCATCTATTAATAGAAATGTTGCATGTAACTATAGATTCTTTTACCAAGATGAATGTTGATTCTTCTAAGAAAGCAGAAGAAATGGGTGGAAAATTAAATAAATTACATGATGAAATGTCGAATTTTCTACTAAATAAAGTAAGAATGATTCCTGAGAAAATCACTGAGATAAGATCCCAATTTTTAGTTATAAGAGGATTGGAAAGAGTGGGTGATCATATCATTAATATTTGTAGATATGTAGATTTTATAGAAAATAACACTATGATTCACGATTAAATCATTCATTAGTTTTTACAAAATATAATATATAATTATCATTGCTCATTAACATATCAATATTAAATATATAAAAGGATTTATTAATTAAAAAATAATGGTTTAACTATATTCTATATTAGTAAATATAAAGCAATTAATAAACCCTGTTCTTGTTTTAAAAATCCAATTACTTATCATAAAAAGATTCCTAAATTAAATTTTAAATTTAGTGTAGGATATATTTGTATATAATTGCCTTTTTTACATAAATTACTATTTGAGAACTTTTAGCTGTTGTATGTTCTTAGTTAATAGTTACTTTTTCTTCTTTGTGTATGATTATATGTTTATGATATAAAAAAAGCAATACCCATTAAAAGATGTTTTTTATTGTTCAACTAAAACAAACTTAAACTTTTTTTATTTGTTCTTTTATTTTTATTATTAGAAGATTTTTCATTTAATCTATTATTAGATTTAGTAGTTTTTTCTTCTTTAATTTTTTCTTTTTTCTGTTGTCTTTCTTCTTTAATTTTTTCTTCTTCCTGTTGTTTTTTTATTCTTTCTTCTTCTTTATTTTTATTTTTTTGGTTTATAACTTTTTCTTTAAAATTAGGATCAATAGACTTAAGAATATTTATATATGTGTCATCTTTATTTTCTTTCTGTTTTGCTATACTATCATCTAAATAATAGGTAACACCAAATTTAACTCTATTAATTCTAAGATTTAGATCTTGACCAAGTCCCTCAGCGCCTATTGCTGCAATAGATACCGTAGAAAATTCAGCATTTAAAGTCCAATTTTGATCCATATTGTAAGCTAATCCCAAAGTGTACTTAATAGAATTACTTAGTATTTCTTGCATATCATAATTGGCTTCTCCATGATAACCAATTTTCATAAACTGGAAACCAAAATAAGGAGATATAATTTCTCCTCCACTCTTAAACTGATAAAGATCATAACCAATATTAAATCCAAAAGAAGGATGTTGTGTTACCATAAGAGCAATAGTTTTGTTTTTAGTAGAAGAATCAGGTTTTACTGTAAAAAGTGCAGATTCCATTAAAGGCTCATAACTGAATTTAGGTGCAATCCACATATTGTTAAAAAAGTTTGATTTGTCAAAAAAAGGATAGATTTTATACTCAACACTTAGATCATAATACACACCATATGGACCGAAATGCTGCACTTTTAAAACTTTAGAATCAGATTTATCACCAAGATTTATAGATGATCCAGTTAATTTATTACTAAAAATGTTGGAGCTTGTATTATTGCTTAGCTTTACTCCAAAACCTGTGTTATATTCAACATCTGACATTGAAAGTGTAAACGGTGTCAACAATGACAATAAAATAACAACGATGTAATCCATTTATGCTCTAAGAATTTATATTTAAATACTTTTAACATTATACATTATAATTTGTCATATTGAAATAATAAAATAACTTATGGAGAACCTAATGAGAATAATAAAAGTTTACCCTTATCAATATCCGGTACATTTTTTACAAAATTCTTCAATTTTTTTAGCATCTAAACCTTATGTTGATGGTTCTATTCATGATATAAAAATTCTATCATCTTTTACTGTAAATAAGATCTCCAGTGAAAATATAATCTATGTAGGCGATGAAAATAAAAATATAACATATGATTATTATTTAAAAGAAATAACAAAGTTGATTAATGAATTATCTCCAGATTTAATAGAAGTAGAAATGGATTTAAAATTTGCATCTGATATTGCACTTAATGTAAGAAATATACCTGTTGTTATAATATGTCACTTAAATCTTATCAAATCTTCTTTTTTTGAAAATATAAAAAGGTTTTTTCAAATAAGAAATGTTTCTCATTTTATATTCGTTTCTCATTATTTTAAAAATAAATTTCTAAAATATTATCCTTATTTAAAAAATAAAGTTTATGTTATTCATAATTCTTCTAATCACATATCAAAAGAATTAATATCAGATCTTACAAAAGAAAATCAAATAATATTTTTAGGTAGAGGTACAATAAGAAAAGGAGTAAGAGAATACTTAGAAGGAGTTAGTAAATTCTTAGCAATAAATAAGGATTGGAAAGCCTTGTTTGTGGGCTTTTTAGATAAACAAAGAGATATTGATTTCCTAGAAAAGATTTTTAAAAAACCCGAAGTAGATTCTCTTATAAAGGAAGGTAGACTTAAGATTCTAACAAATATAACAAATTCAGAAGCTTTTAATTTATTAAAGAAATCAAAGATTTCTGTATTTCCAACAATTCCTAGAAAGCATCAAGAAGGTATACCTTTAGTAGCTCTAGAAGCATGCTTGGCAAAGTGTTTAATGATATCTTCAACAAGTGGTGGATATCCTGAAATAAATCCATTTAAAGAAACAATTATTAAAAAAGTATCAAGCAATTCTATATTAGAAAAGTTAAATTATTTTTGCAATAATGATGAAAAAATAAAAGAATTTTCTAAAAAACAACATGAATTTATGAAAGAAAATTTTACATACGACAATTTAATGAAACAATTTGATGAAACTCGTAAAGATATATTAAAAAAGTATAGAAAATAGCTATAAATGAGTTTATACTACTATTGTATGTGAAAATAGTATAGGAGTATGTTGTGGCAGTTAATTTTCAAGAACTATTGCAAAAAGCTAAAGAAAAAGGCAGAATCAAAGTAGCAGTTATAAATCCTGTAGATGAGGTGTCTTTAGGAGGAGCTATTGAAGGACAACAAGAAGGATTAATAGATCCTGTTTTATACGGATTAAAGTCAGAAATAGAAGAAACAGCAAAAAAGTACTCTTTAGATATTTCTAAATGTGAAATAGTTAACTGCGAAGATGAAAAAACAGCTATTCAATCAGCTGTTGATTCTTGTAGAGAAGGCAAAACTCAGTCTCTAATGAAAGGTAAAGTTCATACAGATCATTTAATGGGTGCTGTGGTAAAAAGAGAAACAGGATTAAGAACAGATTCTCAAATAAGTAGTGTTTTTGTAATGTCTGTTCCTACTTATCATAAATTATTATTTATTACAGATCCAGCAATTAATATTGTTCCTACGTTAGAGCAAAAAGAAAAAATCATATTAAACGCCATAGGGTTAATAAAAAATATAGGAATACAAAAACCTAAAGTTGGTGGTCTTTCTGCTGTTGAAGATGTTAATCCAAAAATTTTGGGGTCAGTTGAAGCAAGAGAATTGGCAAATAATTCTAATTTAAAAGACAAGTGTATAATAGAAGGTCCTTTTGCTTTTGATAATATAATTAGTAAAAAAGCATCAGAAATTAAAGGTATAAAATCAGAAGTAGCTGGTGATGTTGATTTAATTTTAGTTCCTAATTTAGAAGTTGGGAATGTACTATTTAAAACTCTAGTTTATTTAGCAAAATCAGAAGTAGCAGGTATAGTTTTAGGTGCTAAAGTTCCAATAATTTTAACAAGTAGAGCTGATGGTACAAAAGCAAGGCTTTGTTCTGCAGCATTAGCATGTTTATCTATATAAATAAGAGGGATAACTATGAAAAAAGAAACAACTATAGTAATAAATGCAGGATCTTCTAGTTTAAAGTTTAAACTATTTGATAAAAAGTCTTTAAAAGAATTTTCTTATGGTCAGATAACAGGTATAGGAACAGAAAAAGTTAAGCTAGTTGTGAAAGATAGCATAGAGGAATCTAAATTAAAAGAAGAAATCTTAGATAAAACATTAAGTAGAGATGATATTCTTGTTAATCTTATTTCTATTTTAATGGGAATTTATAAAGATATAGAAATTACATCAGCTGGACATAGAGTTGTACACGGTGGTGATAAATTTGTACAGCCAACAGTTGTAAGTAATGAAATAATTAGTTATTTAAAGTCAGTAGAACATTTAAGTCCAATTCATTTACCTCATAATATTAGACCTATGGAAGTTTTACAGGCAAAATTTCCGAATATTAAACAAATTGCTTGTTTTGATACAGCTTTTCATGCAAGTAATCCTATCCATACAAAACTATATGCTCTTCCAAGAGAATTGAGTTATGATGATAAAATTATTCGTTATGGTTTTCATGGTATTTCTTATCAATATATTGCAGAAAATCTAAAAGAAAATTATCCTGATTTATATAAAGGGAAAGTTGTTGTTTGTCATTTAGGAGCTGGTGCTTCATTATGTGCTTTAGTTGAAGGGAAAAGCTATACAACAACTATGGGATTCACACCGCTAGATGGTTTAGTAATGGGATCAAGAACAGGAAGTATAGATGCTGGTATTATTATTCATTTAATGAATCATAAAGGATATTCAATTCACGATATTGAAGATATGCTTTATTATAAAAGTGGAGTTTTAGGATTAAGTGGAATTAGTAGTGATTTTTATACTTTAGAAACAAGTGATAACCCTAATGCTAAAGAAGCCTTAAAGGTATATGATTATAATTTAGTTAAATCTATTGGTGGTCTTGTTGCTGTAATGGGTGGTTTGGATGCCATAGTTTTTACAGCTGGAGTTGGAGAGAATTCTGTACAATCTAGGTTAGAAGTAGCTAATGCTTTTGAATTTCTAGGAATTAAGTTTGATGAGATTGCAAATAAATCAAAACAAGAAGTTATTACAAAGCCTTCCTCAAAAATTAAAATGATGGTTATACCAACAAACGAAGAATTAATGATTGCAAGAGAGGTTAGTAAATTAACTAATTAACTAATATTTCTAATACTATTTTGTATATTTTATATCGCATTTTAGTGTTCATTATATAATTAAATAGGAATATAGCTACATTATAATCAAAAATAACTTCAAAAAACCCTAATAAAATTAAAAACTCCGAAAGTTTATTCTTTATTATATCTATACTTATAAAGAATAAAAAAGTGGTTAATATGTAATTTGTTATGATAGATAAAGAAAAAAATAAAAAAGGTATTGGTGGTTTATCAATTAAGGATCTTAAATCCATCTTTTTAAGATCTAAAAAAGAAAATATTCCAAAACTAGAAGAAGATTTTAAAAAAAGAAGGTATCATTCAGATGAGTTTAGTACTGAAAGTAGTATGATTGATAGTCAAACAACAGGCAGTAGAAATATTAGCAACCTAAGGCGCAATATGTTTAAACGTGTTATTGATAGTTCTTTTTCTGATGAAAATTATTCAGAAGATATCTACAATCCTGGAAAAAATTCTATACAAAAAGAGATAAATTGGTTATCACGAAGTAATTCATTTAGAAAAACTAAAAAACCATATTATGGTTCTAATGAAAATTATTTATTAAATATCAGAAAAGTTAAAGAAATAGATTACCATTATAAAAATGATGATTATTTAATAGATCATAATCAACATCAACATGTGGAAGATTTCAATAGTGATTTATTAATAGATAAAATAAAAGTCTCTAAAAAATCAAAATACAACAAGGATGATATAGATGATTTTATAGATAAATATAAGAAAAAATAGCATATCTAATATTTATAGCAATATAGAAAATTTATTTAATAGATTACTATAATAGTTTTTATACATAGTAAATTTATATCACTTTTAAACTAACAAAATATGGGTATATTTATTTTAAAACTACACTAAGAGACTAAAAAATTAGTCTCTTAGAGATCTAACATTTCTTTTAATCATTAACTATAGAGGTGATTTTATTTTATTATATTAAAAAGTATCTTTTTACTTTACTAATAAAATATTGAATAGCAAAAATTAATTTATTATACATACATATGAGTGATTTATTTAATTTGATGGGGAACACCAATATCAAATACTATGGGTTCTGTTAAAAAAGATTCATCATAAGGTTTTATTTTATAAGCTTGTCCAAATCCTTTTACATAACTTCCTTCTGTAAAATTAATTTCAAAAAGATTAAAATCACCCATAGTTCTAATCATTTTCATTGTATTAACCATATTTTCTTGAAACTTATCCATTATATGCTCAAAATTTTCAATATTTCTTGGTAATTTTTTGGCTGTAGCTTTGAATCTTACTCTTTTTCTAGCAGTTAAAATTTTTGATGTTGCTTCATCTGCTAAAAATAATACTTCTAATTTTGAATTGTTCTCTAAGTTAGAATAATGATCTGCTATTTTACTGATATAAATATAGTTTTTACCCTCTATTGATACAAAAGGAGAATAAGATGCACAAGGGAAACCATCCTTATCAACAGTAGCTAAAATAGCAGTTTTAAGGCTATCCATATGTTTTTGGATTTCTTGAGATAAATTTTCCGGTTCTGTTTGTTTTTCTTCTATATTTGCTCTAGCATGCTTTAGTAAAGCTAGAAATTCATCTTTAACATTTTCTTTAGTAACTTCTTTATCAAAAGGAACTTCAATTCTTATTTCATCATCAACTAATAAATGTAGTACTTTAGGTTCAATTTTTATAATGATTGCTTTTTTTGCATTTTCAATTTTTCCATAAAACTTTGAAATGCTTAGATTGGCATCTTGATGGTTTGCGTTCATGTGATTTATAGCATATTGCATATTATATCTCCATATATTATATATCCTAGTATATTAGTATGATATAATCATAATCAATTTAATTCTATAAAACAATGTTTATTTTTAATAAAGACTCTTACCATGTTGTTTAAGCCAATCAGATGCTTGATTTTTATAAGGAGTTAAATTGTCAACAATATCCCAAAATCTGTTACTATGATTAAGCTCAATTAAATGTGCAACTTCATGAGATATTACATAATCTATTACAAAAACAGGAGCCATAATAAGTCTATAATTATATTGTAAATTTTTTAATGAAGAACAGCTCCCCCACTTAGAAGTAGTATCAGATACCGTTAATTTATTAATAGTAACTCCAAATTGTTCTGCTTTATACTTAGATAAATTATAAAAAGTAATTTTAGCTAGTTTTTTTAAAAATTTAATAAAATATTTTTCAATAATTTCTTCATTGTTGATATTTTTCAATTCTAAATATATTTCGTTATTATTATTGTTGATTATAATATTATTTTTTTTAGAATTAATTTTTATTATCTTATATGTATCTCCAGCAACTTGAATCTCATTTAAATTAGCAAAATGATATTCAGAATACTTACTGTTGGTTTGGTTTAGTTGGTTATCAATCCAAGTATGATTAATTTTAAAAAAATTAATAGCCTCTTGATAAGTTACAGAATAAGGTATAGATATAAATGGTTGCTTAGTTTTTAAATTGACTCTTAGAGTAATTTTTTTACAATTTTTCCGTTTTATGACCTTAAGATTATAACTTTTATTTGAAATATCAATGTTAAAAGTGTTTTGCATTAAAGATCATCATCATCTATTATGTAATTTATAAATTCTTTATTTGCTAATGATGGATGTAGTGCAAAATGTTTTGCAGAATTACCACTTTTTACTGTAGAATTTAGATCTCCTGTGATTAGTGGATGCCAAGAAGGTAAATTTTTTTTTTCTTTTATAAGTCTATAGCTACAGTTTTTTGGAAGCCATTTGATTTCATAAACTTTTTTAGGAGATATTTTGATGCAATCATCCATATATCTAAATCTTTTTTCGTAATTAGAGCATTTGCAAGATTCAGTATCTAATAATCTGCAAGCAACTCTTGTAGTGTAAACAATGCCTGTATCAATATCTTCTATTTTTTCTAAACAGCATTTTCCACAACCATCACATAAAGATTCCCATTGCGAGTTTGTCATTTTTTTTAATGGTGTATTCAACCAAAATTTATCTGTAGGATTCATAATTTTATATCTATTTTATTTTCCAAGTAGAGCCATTTTGAGTATCTTCAATAATAATACCTAAATCATTGAGATAGTTTCTAATTTTATCAGCTTTTCTAAAATTTTTATTTTTCTTTTCTGCAATTCTTTCTTGTAGTAGTTTATTAATTTCATTTTTGGAAATGATAAGTTTGCTAGATTTTTCCTTAAACCAAACATTAGGGTTTTCATATAACAATCCTAAAAGATTTCCCTCAGCTATAAGTTGAGATTTATTTTTTTTATTAGGATTACTTTTTGTCTCATTAAGGTGTTTATATAAAATTGTAATTGCTAAATGAGTATTTAAGTCATCAGATAAAGCCTTTAAAAACTCTTCTGATGGTTTTCTATAAATTTCAACAATTTCAATATTTTTTGTACTTAATAGAAAATGATAAAATTTATCTAAAGTTTCAAGCGATTGCTTTGTGGATTCTTTAGAAAAATCTAAGGATTGTCTATAATGGCTTTTAAGTAGAGTTAGTCTAATAACTTCTCCATGATGTTGTGATAAAGAATCTTGTAATGTAATAAAATTACCTAAACTTTTTGACATTTTATGTCCATTAACAACAACAAATCCATTATGTACCCAATAATTGGCAACCGATGTATTAATATTATAAGAACAAGCACTTTGGGCAATTTCATTTTCATGATGTGGGAATATTAAATCTTTACCTCCACCATGAATATCAAAATTTTCTCCTAATAAATCAAGAGACATAGCTGAACATTCAATATGCCAACCAACACGACCATATCCCCAAGGAGATTCCCAACCCCAATTATCTTCTTTTTTTGATGGCTTCCATAATACAAAATCAGAGGGATTTTTTTTTAATTTTTCAACATCAATTCTTGCACCATTTAGGATATCCTCTTGCGATATACCACTTAACCTACCATAATTATCATATGAGTTAACATCAAAATATACATGATCATTAACAACATAAGCATGGTTAGATTTTATTAAACATTCAATCATATCAATCATTTTTTTGATATAATCAGTTGCTTTTGGCTCAAATGTAGGTGGTAAAGAATTAATTTTGGCTATATCTTCATGGAAAGATTTAATGGTTCTTTTGGTTAAATCTGTTATGTTTTCTTTATTTTCTAAGGATCTATTGATAATTTTATCATCAATATCTGTAATATTACGAACATAAGTAACCTTAGGATAAAGGTAAGATAGCAATCTATAAAGAGTATCAAACACAATAATTGGTCTAGCATTACCAATATGAATGTAATCATAAACAGTAGGACCACATACATACATTTTGATGTGATTTTTATTTATAGGAATAAAAACTTCTTTAGTTTTAGATAATGTATTGTAAAGATATAACATTATTTAACCAATTTTTTTAATCTGTTGATTAATTTTTCCTTACCAATAAGTACAACAATATCATTAAAGCTTGGCCCGTTCTCTAGCCCTGTAAAAGCGATTCTTAATGGATGAAATAAAGATTTTCCTTTTAATCCACTTTTAGATTTAATAGATTCTAACCATATAGTCCAAGAATCTTGGTTAAATTCTTCATTAGGAACAGTTTCAATCGCAATTTTAATAAGATCAACATTTTCAGGTTTAGTTTCTATATTGTCTAATGTAATAATTTCAAACCATGTTTTAATTTCAGCAAAATTATTAACATTATGTTTTATAATTTCCCAAAAAGATTCTGTAATATCTATATTTAAGTAAGATTTAACCATTTCTTTAATATCATCAAAGTTTACTAATCTTAATACTCTTAAATTAGTTTCTAATAATTTTTCTTCATCAAATTTGGCTGATGCACTATTGTATTTTTCTAAATCAAAATCTTCTAAAATTTCATCAATACTTATATAAGTTTTATCTTTCTCACCCAATCCTAACATAAATAAATAGTTATTGATGGTCATGGGGTGAATTCCTGAACATCTTAGCTTTCTTAAAGATAAAGCACCATCTCTTTTAGAAAATCCCTCACCAGAATTATTAGTGATTAATGGTAGGTGTGCAAATAGAGGAATTTTTGCTTTTAAATATTCAAATATTTGAATTTGTATTGCTGTATTTACTACATGATCTTCACCTCTGATAATATGTGTAATTTTACTATGAATATCATCAATCACAGAAGTTAATAAATATAAAAAACTACCATCTTCTCTTAATACCACTGGATCGCTAATATGTTCACCTTTAAAATGGATATTTCCTTTAATAAGATCTTTCCATTTAATATCAGTATGAGATATTTTTAAACGATAATATGGCTTTCTACCTTCTGATTCAAATTTATCTTTTTGTTCTTCTGTTAAATTAAGCATTTCTCTATCGTAGATAGGAGGTTTTTTTATTGCTATTTGAAGTTTCTTTTTATACTCTAATTCTTCTGGAGTTTCATAACATGGATAAACAAGATTTTCTTTTTTGAGTTTTTCTAAAAACTCATTGTAAATGCCAAGGCGGTTAGACTGCCTGAATTCTTCAGACCATGAAATTCCTAACCATGCTAAATCTTCATGAACACCGTCAATGTATTCTTGTTTAACACGACCAATATCGGTATCATCAATTCTTAATACAAAATCAGCATTAATTTTTTTTGCTAAGAAGTAATTTAATGTAGCCATTCTAGCATTACCTAAATGAAGGTACCCAGTTGGACTTGGTGCAAATCTTACTCTTGATTTATTGATGCTCATTTTTGATTCCTAGTATATTATTGTTTTGTATTATTAATTTTAAAACTATCAGATATATTGTACTGATAATCTTTTCCAAAAGGTTTGGTGCTAACATTTACACCAGTAGCACTTTGGCATCTTTTATAATGAGAGATTTTAAGTAATCTAATTAATTTATCTACTAAATTTTTACTAAAAATTTTATACAATTCATCTACAGAATAATTTTTCTCTATAATTTTATATAGTATATCATCTAAGGTATTATAATCCATCAAAGAATCTTCATCATACTGATTCTCTTGTAATTCAGCGGATGGTCTTCTAGCAATTGCATCTTTAGGAATGACATTTAATTTTTGTAAATTAGAGTGTTCTACAATATTTTCATTGCGCCACTTAGATAGTTCAAAAATTTGGGTTTTGTATAGATCTTTTAATAAATTATATCCACCACAACTATCTCCATAAATAGTAGAATATCCAACAGCTGTCTCAGATTTATTTCCTGTTGTTAATACCATAAATCCTTTATATTGGTTAGAATAAGCCATAAGGATTTGTCCTCTTATTCGGGCTTGGATATTATCTAGTATGTTATTTTCCTCTAGATTTAAGTTATTAGATAAAGAATCTTTATAAGATTTAACTAATTTATCTATAGGAATTTCTATAATATTAATTCCTAAAGATTTTCTCATTTCATTGATAATATTATAACTAAGTTTTGATGTATATTTAGAAGGCATAGATATACCTAAAACATTTTTTGTACCTAAAGCATCAACAGCTATTGTTGCAGTGATTGTTGAATCTATGCCTCCACTAATCCCAATAATTACACCATTAAAACTATTAGCTTCTATAAAATCTTTTAATCCTAACTGAATTATTTCATAAATTAGAAAATTTTTATTGTAGTTTGAGTAAACTTTTAATTCTTTATTTATCTTTATAAAATTATTATCATCAATTATACAAGTTAGAGAATCTTCTTTTGCATGAGATAAACAACCAATCTGATTACCTTGAGAATCAACAATAAAAGAGCTTCCATCAAAAATTACATCATCAACTCCTCCAACAATATTTAAGTAAAATACAGCTGCAGATAGTTTTTGAGTTGCATATTGTGATACTTGTAATCGGTTATTATTTTTATTATCATCAAGAGATAATTCAAAAGGAGAAGCGTTAATGCTTATAATAAAATCTATTTTTTTATCAGATAAGATATCTATTTTATCTCGATGCCACATATCTTCACAAACAAATAAGGCAATATTTTTATTGCCTATTTTAACAATATTCCTAGTTTCATTATTTGTACTAAAATAACGATATTCATTAAAAACCCCATAGTTTGGTAGCTTGGTTTTATAGATAATATCTTGAATTTCACCATTAGTAATTACCAATGCAACATTATAGATTTTATCATTTTTAAACCAAGGAGTTCCTATAATAATGCTAGTTTTTTTCCCTAATGTAGCTTTTTGTATGATTTTGATGTTTAATAAAATTTCTGTTTTGAAATCATGCGAAAAGAGGTTATCCATAGGAGAATAGCCACACAAAGCTAATTCTGGTGTCACAATTAGATTAGTATCTAAATTACCATTGTAATAGTTTAAAATTTTTGAAGTGTTTTCTTTTATGTTACCTAATATAGGCTTCATTTGAAAAAGAGATATTGCAAAATCCATGTTTATTTTCTTTATTTTTCATTTATGCTTAATAGTTTATTTTGCCATTTTTGTTTTAAAAATTCTCTACCTTGTTTAACAGATAATCTACCATTATAAGAAACAATATCTGCTGTTGCATAAGTATTTGACCAATTTTGAGGAATATAAGATCCTGTGCCAACACCTGATATTGGAGCTTTAATTTTAGACATTAAAAAACATTTTTTAAGATTAAAACCAGAAGAAACAATAATATTTACATTATTAAAACCAGCTTTATCCAGTTGTTCTCTCATATAAAATACTGATGCACCAGAAACCCCCATTCCAAATAAATATTCTAATTCTTCTTCATCTTTATAATCATGAAAAGCAGATGATACATATTTTTCTATTATAACATGAGATTTATGGGAATCTAAACCTTCTAAATAACGAGCCCCATGAGTATCTAATCTAATACTTAGATTACCATTTTTTGCCATATCCTTAAAGTAATTACAAACTTCTAAAGAATCAGTTATTTCTTTGCCAAAATAATCAACTAGAACTGTCATTTTTTTTGGATTTAATGTATTATGATACATTTTTGTAGCTTCAAGAGTAGATTTAGCATATCCAATCAAAGAATGAGGCATTGTACCTAAACCTTTCTTATTTCCAAAAAATGAAGCACAATAATCATCACTACAACCAATAAATCCTAAAGCACCTTCTTTTTGTGCTATCTTAGATCCAACAGAAGCTCCATATTCACAAAGATATAACATATTAGAATCGGTACAATGTCTTGCTAGCATAGAAATAAAGGCAGAATTAGGTAGAGCTTTTGCCATATTGTAAGCATTCCAAGCACAAAGACAAGAAAGCCCAACTTTTTGCAATATAAGAGTTTCTAATTCTGATAATTCATAAAAAGATCCTTTAATAAAAAATAAAGGGTCACCTGCTCCAACTTTATCTCCCTCTTTAAAATTTTCATAAATTTCAATCTTATAGCCTAATGAGTTACATACATCATTAATAAAATCTAAAGCTACTTTAATTGCATAAATTGAAGGTTTTCTAACAAAAAAACCGTATACAACCTCATTATCACCATTATTTTTAACAATTTCTGCTGTTGTTGTGAAATATTTATCAGTATGTTTTTTAATAAATTTTTTTGTAATGCTCATTGTTTTCCCTTAGATGATTATTTTATAAAGTAGTTTAGCTATTTTAATTGATTGATTCCTATTTAATCTTGGATCGCATAGTGTTTTATATTTTGCTTCCGAAAGAATCTTACAAGAATCATCTATGCATTCATAAATATTATCAGGAGAATTTTCCAAATGAATTCCACAAAATTTTATATTGTTTTTCTTTAAAATGTTAGCAAAATCAGTAATTTCAGCAACAATATCATCTAATTTTCTAGTTTTATAATTCGTGTTTGTTTTAAAAGTGTTCCCGTGCATAGGATCACACATCCATAATACATTTAGCTTAGAATCTTTTATTTCAATAGAGATATTATCTAAGTACTTAGAGGTATTTTTAGCACCCATTCTGTTAATAAGAATTATTTTCCCTTTATAATTTGTAGGATTTATTAATTTAATAATTGATATTAAATCTTTAACAGAAATTTGATGACTAATTTTTATACCTATAGGATTTTGTATTCCTCTTAAATATTCCACATGAGCACTATCTATAAATCTTGTTTTTTCACCCAACCATAGCATGTGTGCTGATAGATTGTAATATTTTCCATCTCCACATTTTTTTGTTAAAGATTCTTCGTAATGTAAATTTAAGGCTTCATGAGAAGTAAATACTTCTTTGTTGTGTTCTTGAATTATTTCATACGAAAGTTTTGAATATTCATAGGCTTTAATCATTCTGATAGGATCAAGTTCACGATCAAAATAATCATGGAACATATCTCCTTTATATACAGGGGTTTTAATATTATTTATAATTTCAAAATCTTCACTTCTAGGTTTTGAGTATTGCCCTGCAATTCTTCCTATTTTTATAGGAGTTATGTTTTTTGGTAAATAACTACAAAACTCTTCTATTAAATCTAATCTTGAGATAATATTTTCTTTATTAGAATCTATAAATAATTCTGCACATTCTCCCATCTGAACAATAAAATAATTGTTGTCATCAGTTAAAGATAAAATATAAGTTAAATTTTTGATATCTTTATGATCAATAAATCCATCTAAATCAGATAAATTACTTTTAATATTTTCAATATCCTTGTTATAACTGGGTATATGATAAGTTTTAAAATTTTTCCAAGAGTTAGTAAACCAATTCATTATATAATTATCTCAATATTTTTTATATTAGTTTATTATCTTATAAATTATTTATCTTTATATTTATTTAATATACACATTAAAGAGTGATTTTTAATTTTTAATGTGTTTAAATTTAAGGAACTCATAGAAGGTTTCTTGGAGGTTTTTAAGAAATATAAGTACTCACTACTAAACGAACTTAAATTCTTTTTATAAATAAAAGATAATATTTTCTTAGATAATTGAGAAATAGATTCTACTTTAAAATCCTCGGAACCAATTATAACACTGTCGTTTATATAGTCAATATTTGTACTATGGTAACTTCCTATTTCAAAATCAGATTTTTTATAATCACTGCTATCTAATAGTTTTATTATAGAATCTATTAAGTCATCTTTATCAATATAAGAAAAGTTTTCTTTATATTTTATAAATTTGCCAGAAATTTTATGTAAGGCTTCAATATCTTGTATTAAACTATCTCTTTTGGCTAATATAGGAGAAACTTTAAATGTAATATAGTGATCAAAGTTTTTATTGGATTTATTATTATGTTTTTTTATATCTTTATAAAAAGATTTTATTTTATCTTCATTAATAAGAGGTAATATATCTATGATTTTACTATCCTTATTAAAATGATTCACAATCTTATTACATATCTTTATATTATTTTTGATTTTTGAAAAATTACTAGGAGTAGGAATAAACAATAAATTAATAACTATATCTGACTTATAAATTTTTTTTATAGAAGATTCAGATTCTATACAAAAATAAGATACTCTATTAAGAGAGTCTTGCAATTTAACACAACCATCCACATCATCAGTATGAACACTAATATTGTAATTTTTTTGTAATAATTTTTTTATAAAATCTGTAATTATAGCTTTATTATAGCCTAATATTGATACTTGTTGTTTTTTACTCATTTTTTATTTAGATTTTATATAATCGCATATTATATTATAATATATTTCATATACAATTAAGAATACTGTTTTTTTATTAAACAAAGGTTAAAATCATGCAAGAAATTAAAATTATCTTTCATAAGAACGATCTGCCTAGTGCAGATATTATAACGGGGAAAGCAATAGCAATAGATACAGAAACTATGGGTTTAGAGCTTTCAAGAGATAGGTTGTGCTTATTGCAAATGAAAGATGAAAGCAATAATATTCATTTGATTCAATTTGAGAAAGGAAAATATAATTGTCCAAATTTAAAGGAAGTGTTAAGAAACAAGGAAATCAATAAAATATTCCATTATGCTAGATTTGATATACTTGCTATATACAATTACTTAGGGGTATTATGTGAAAATGTTTTCTGTACAAAAATAGCTTCTAAACTTACAAGAACTTATACTAATAAACACGGGTTGAAAGATTTATGTAAAGAGCTTTTGGGTGTAGAATTACAAAAAGAACAACAAAATTCAAATTGGGGTGCATCAGAAATAAACAATAAACAACAAGCCTATGCCGCTGATGATGTTTTATATTTACATGATTTAAAAAAAGAGTTAGTAACAAGATTAAAACAAGAAAATAGAATAAACATAGCTATATCATGTTTTAATTTCTTACCAACAAGAGCAATACTAGATGCTTTGCATTGGAAAGATGAAAACGATATATTTAATCACTAAAGGATAATAAATTAATGTTTAGCAATGAACAAATAGTTAATTTAGGGAAAAAGGTAATCCAAATAGAAATAGAGGGAGCGACTGCACTACGAGATAGTTTGTCTGAAGATTTTTGTAATGTTTGTAACTTGCTATTGAAGGCTAAGGGTAGAGTTATACTCACAGGTATTGGAAAATCTGGTCATATTGCTACAAAAATTACCGCTACTTTATCATCAACAGGTACATCTGCTTTATTTGTTCATCCTGCTGAAGCTTCACATGGTGATTTAGGGATGATAGAGAAAAAAGATGTTATCGTTGCCATATCTAATTCTGGTAACACTGTAGAGTTGCAAGGAATAATAAATTATGCTACGAGGTTTCAAATACCTTTAATTGCCATTACTTCAAATAAAAATAGTGATTTAGGAAAATCAGCGACATATTGCTTATTATTGCCTCCATCTAAAGAGGCTTGTTCATTAGGATTAGCTCCTACAACTTCAACAACAAATACTCTTATTTTAGGGGATGCTATTGCTATTACTTTGTTGGGAATGAAAGGATTCTCTCCTGAAGATTTTAGAGTTTTTCATCCTGGTGGAAGTTTAGGGTCAAAACTTTTAAAAGTTTCAGATATTATGCATAAAAATGATGAAATACCTCTTGTAAATTCTGGTATATTAATGGATAAAGCTATTGTTGATATTACGTCTCATAAATTTGGTTGTGTTGGTGTTATAAACGAAAAAGGCGAAATAATAGGAATTATTACTGATGGAGACATTAGACGCCATATGTCAGTTGATTTTCTAAATAAAACCGTTAATGATATAATGACTAAAGATTTTTTATATCTAAACAAAGATACAAATACGTCAAAAGCTCTATTAACAATGGAAGACTATAGAGTAACAAACTTATTTGTAATAGAAAATAAAAAACCAGTTGGCATTATACATATTCATGATTTATTGAAGATAGGAGTGGTATAGTTGAATACGAATATTCAAAAAAAACATAAATTATATCTACTAAAAAAAAAACTACTAGGATTAGTGATAAAAATCTCTTTTATTTTTATTGTACTGGCTATAATAATATGGATTAGTACAACATTATTTATAGGTAAAGGAAAATCATTTTTTTTAAGTTTAATAGCTTCTAATTTGTTAAACATAGAAGTTAAACCAGTTATTATATCTGGAATTACTTCCAAAGGATTAAAATACAATATTACATCAGAAACTATAGAAAATTATATTTCTAACTTTTTTTATAAAAATAATATGAATTTTGCAAAACCAACTCTTAAATTAGAATTAGATAACGGTAATATTGTAAATGTTAATTCTAGAAGAGGCGAGTTTGATCAAGAAAAGAATTTATTTTATTTAAAAAATAAAGTTGAACTATTAAGTAGTAATGGTGCCTATTTAGAATCTTCTTTAATAACCTTAGATATAAATAATAATAATATTTTTTCAAATGTAAAAACAACCTTAATAGATAGAGGTAACTATTTATATTCTAAAGGATTTATTTTATATAATGATTTCAATAAATTAAAAGTTTATGGCTCTGTTGTTATATCAGATATGAAAATTTCTGATAAAAGTTTATATAACAAAGATCTTTTTATTAAAAATTATTTAAGAACAACAGGTAACATAGAAGTTGATAATATTGCTAGAACTATAATGTTAGATTCTTCATTCTTTGGTTTTAAGGATCAATTCAAATTTTCAGCAGAGATATTTAAAGCAAACTATCTTAAATTAGAGGGATTTAAAGATTCTGGTAATGCTTTTGATAATTTTTCTAGGATAGAGATGGATGAAAATGTAAGAATTTATAATTCTAAATCTAATGGTTTAACAACAGGAGATAAATATATTTATGATGTTATAAAAAATATCATGATAATAACATCAAGAGATAAATTAACAAAATATGAAGATAAAACTTATATAATAACGGTAAAAGATAGATTCGAATTTAATACAGATACTCATATTGCAGTTGCTAGAGGAAAACCTCATCTTGTATCAAAAAATACAAATAATGAAAAAAGTTATGACATAAAAGCTGACTTGGCATATGCAAAACTAAAAGATAATACTAATGAAATAGAATATGCAGAGATATTTGATAATATTGTTATAGAATCAAATGATGGATCTCTTATTTATGCTGATTATGGATATTTGGATTATCTAGAAAATATTTTATATTTAGAAGATAATGTAAAAATTATTAATAAAGATTCTGTACTTGAAAGTTGTAAGATAATATTAGATATAAAAACGGGCTTAACTAAACTTGTAAGGTGTGATGATCAAGAATCATTCCGTACAACAATTAATAAAACAATAGATAGATAATCTTATAGTAATAGAGATTTTTATGGATAAAAGAAAAATAATAATTTCAGATATAGAAAAAAGTTTTGGTAAAAGAAAAATTCTTAGAGGAATTAGTGCTGAACTTAATAACACAGAAGTTGTTGGTTTGCTAGGACCTAATGGATCTGGTAAAACTACACTATTTTATATCATTGCTGGGTTACTTTATCCGGATGTAGGTGATATCATGCTTGATGATCATAGCATTAGAGAATACCCAATGTATAAAAGGGCTAGATTAGGTCTTGGTTATCTTCCTCAAGATGTTTCTATTTTTAGAGGAATGAGTGTTGAAGACAATATATATACTATATTACAAATATATTACAAAAATAAAGCAGAAAGAGAAAAAAGATTAGATGAGATTATAGAAGAGTTCTCAATATCTCATATTCGTAAGTCTTCAGCGCTAGCTCTTAGCGGAGGAGAAAGAAGAAGGGTAGAGATAGCAAGAACTATTGCATCTAATCCTAGTTTTGTGCTTTTTGATGAACCTTTTGCTGGAGTTGATCCTATTGCTGTTAGTGATTTAAGAAATTTAATTATGTCCTTAAAAAAGCAAAATATTGGCGTTTTAATAACCGATCACAATGTTATAGAAACACTAAATATTGTGGATAGAGCATACATTCTTTATGATGGACAAATTATATTTCAAGGAAACAAAGAAGAAATAATGAAAAATGAAGAAGTAAAAAGAGTATACCTAGGAGACAGCTACTAATTTTTTTCTAAAATAGATAACATAAAAGTATAAAAAACATAAGATTACAAAATGAGTTTTATCTTAATCCTTCTAATTCATTATTTTTTACATGTAAATAGTTTTTATACAAAATGCAAATAACTTGTGGTGTTTACAGGAGAAAAATTTTTTTAAAAACTATAATAGCATAAATGGGTAGGTATGAATCTCTGTTTTTAACTAAATACATTGTTTACCAGGATTTTGTTAGTAGAAATTGATATTAAAAGTTCTATTGGCGCATATAATTCTATTATTGCAGGGTTTATATAATGATTATTAAATAACTAATTTTTAGAAGAATAATGTCAATTTTTACAAATTATGTTATCATTTGGTCAGTGTGACATAACAGATAAACTAGATAATTTTTACACTCAAATATCATTAAACGATTAGTATAGAATTAATAAAAGTGTATCAGGAATATATACTTTATTATGAGAAGAGCCCTTTCATTCAAGTATATCAATCAGGTACTTTAATATTAATGAGACCTAAACACAAGACTACCGCTTGGACCTCCATAAAACTAGTATTGTAAAAACGAGTTATATTTTTATCGTATTATAAAGTAATTCAATAATTAACTATACCTGCTCCTTTATGCTACTAGATTCTAACAACATAGGAATTCCATCTTCTATAGGATAAAAAACTCTAGCTTTAGCAGAATAAAACATATTTTTTTCTTCTATATATGTTAAATCACCACCAGAAATTGGACATTGCAAAACTTTCAATAATTCAATAATTTCTTCTTTTTTCAAATCGACCTCATAAATATGTAATAAGATATTCCTATGAATTATACATTATAATTACTTATAGTTAAATTATTAAGTTTTTAATAAAAATTGAAAAGTAAGGTTTATGATATATGAAAATATTTAATATTTTATCAATCACAGTAGAATAATTACATTTAAGGTAATTGTAAAAAAAATAAACCTATATTACAAAAATATTGTATTCAGAATATGTATAGCATAAATTATCGATATATTTATTAATATTTTAGCAAATATAGAATCTGATAGTGCTCAACTATTTGAAAGATTAGTACCATTATATAGATCTATGACTAGCAATAGGGATAGAAACCCTTATGCAAAAATAAAATCAGTTGGATTTAGTGTTTTAAAAGAAGATTTCGAAGGAGAAAGTAGCTCTATTTTAAAAAGCATAGGTTTAATTAATTCAGAAAGTTATTCTTTTTTTTATTACTGCTTTAAGGAAAAAGTTTTTATAATTCTATTTCTAGGAATTAAACGGTTAAAAAATCAAGCAAACTTGTGTATAATACTCTTATAATTTTCTGTTTATAATAGTATTGATACAGCTGGTTTTTAGGGTTTTACAATGGTTTATAATAAAATATCTTCTTCTTTTAAATTACATTCTTTTATTAAAATTTTTTTCATTAGTGGGAAATAAAAATCTTTTACTTCTCCATGACCTTGTTTTTTTATTTTAAAACAAAGTTGTTTCATATTTCCAAGTTTTTTTAATATTGTATTCAATGCTTTTATTAAATTTGATTCTATGTTATTTGTTTGTTGAGATAAATAAAAGAATTTTTTCAAAGGGTCTGTAAGCTTATCCTCATGAAAATCAAATGCAAGAATAACTATCCTAATAGCACGATATGCTTCTTTATTTAATTTTGTAAGCTGATTTATAGTAGTTTTAGATTGATTATTTTTAATTTTGCCTTCTTTATCTTGGATTTTAATGTCTTTATATTCACCAGTTATTGGATTAAAAAACATTAGTTTAGGTTGTGAGGCAAACTCTAATAATTCTTCAGCAGTATCTTTTGCTAAGATATGTATACTAGATATTGAATCATCATTTTTATCAACCAATTGAATTTTATAGTAGCTTGCTACTATCTTTAATTCTTTTTTGCTACATTCACTAATAATTTTTTGATTATTAAGTACGCATGTATGATTTAAAGGAATAACATCAAAATTTTTTGCTATTTCTTTTCTGGTGTTTTGTCCCCAAAAGTTCATTTTTGTACCTGTAATAATATTTATTATTAGCAATAATCATTATATAAATTTAATCAATCAATTTATTTTAGCGGCTCCTTTATGTATAAAATTATCTAAAAAATACTTGCAAAATATATATTTTTGAATTATCCTATTCGATGATTGCTTGTGACGATAACTTATTATTTGGTGTTTTTAATTTCTAATAGCGTTTTTTTAGTTACTGTTTTTAAGCGGGTGTAGCTCAGAGGTAGAGCGCAACCTTGCCAAGGTTGATGTCGAGGGTTCAATTCCCTTCGCCCGCTCCAATTATATTTTTCCAAAATTTATTGATATAAAAAAATTATTTCAAAATAACTTCAATTTGTTAATTTTTAGTGTTATTATAATACAAGAGTTATAAACTATTAAACACATAAGAAAAAATGAAAAATAAAGAAGATTTTTTTACAAATTTTGGTTTCAAAAAAGTTCCATTTAAAGAAAAAAGTAAACTTGTCAAAGATATTTTTGATGGAGTTGCTTCTAATTACGATTTCATGAACGATGCAATGAGTTTAGGTATTCATAGACTATGGAAGAAAGAATTAATTAAAATGATTAATCCACAACAAGTAAAAACCTTGCTAGATGTTGGTGGTGGTACTGCTGATATTTCCTTAGATTTTATTAATCATGGAGGAGAAAAAGCCTATGTTGTAGATATTAATCATAATATGTTAAAAGTGGGAAAAGAAAAATCTTTTAATCAGGGATATATTTCATCATTAGATTTTGTTTGTGCTAATGCTGAAGAATTACCATTTAAAGATAACTCTATGAATTGCTACAATACTTCGTTTTGTATTAGAAATGTAACTGATATACAAAAAGTATTAAATGAAGCCTATAGGGTATTAAAACCTGGTGCAAAATTCTTTTGTTTAGAATTTTCTAAAGTAGAAAACGATATTGTATCAAAGGTTTATGATTTATGGTCTTTTAAAGCTATTCCTAAAATAGGGGAGTATATTGCAAAAAATAAAGATGCCTATCAATATTTGGTAGAAAGTATTAGAAACTTTCCCCCTCAAGAAGAATTTGCTACTATGATAAGAAAAGCTGGTTTCAATTTAGTAGGATATAAAAACCTGAGTTTCGGCATATCTTGTATTCACTATGCAGAGAAAATATAGTTTTAGGTAAAATAAAATGGCATTATTTAGGTTCGTGTACCTATTATTATTATTTAGTTGGTATAATTGTTTTTTTATATTAGGTTTACTAAATTCAAAGTGGTTATTTATTTTTAATTGGTTGTATAATAAAAATTCTAAAAGACAAGCAAGAAGATTGGCAAAATTTTTGGTAAGTGCAGGACCTGTGTTTATTAAATTAGCCCAAGTTATGTCTACAAGAGTTGATTTATTTAGTGAAGTTTATATTTTAGAGCTAAAAAAATTAAGAGATAGTGTAAGTCCTGTAAGCAAAAAGCGTATTATAAAAATAATAGAGCAAGATTTTCATCAAAAAATAGAAGAGATATTTTCAGAAATATCAAATGAACCAATAGCTTCAGCCTCTATAGCTCAAGTTCATAAAGCTAAATTATTAGATGGAAGTAATGTTGTAATTAAGGTTATTAAACCAAAAACCTATAAACTGTTTCAACAAGATATTTCTTTATTAAAATTGATTTTTACTATCCTGCAAAACTTTTCAAAAAGAGGAAAAGTTTCTAAGCCTTTAAAAATAGTTAATCATTTAGAAGAAATAATGAAGCTAGAATTGGATTTAAGATTCGAAGGTGCTTCAATGGATGAGCTAAGAGAGAACTTTATTAATGATCCTATTCTATATATCCCAAAGGTTTATTGGAATTATATGACAGAACATGTATTAGTAGAAGAGTTTTTAGATGGAATCTCTCTTAATAAGATAGAAGAGCTTAAACAAAAAAATTTTAATTTAGATAAAATAACAGAAAAATTAACTAAAATTTTCTTTTTGCAAATTCTAAGAGATGGGTATTTTCATGGAGATATGCATCAAGGGAATCTTTTTGTTCTTAAAAATGAACAAATTGCTTTTGTTGATTTCGGTATTATGGGCAGACTATCATTATCTTTAAGAAAGTATTTATTTGATCTTTTTTTAGCCTTTGTTAATAGAGATTATAAAAAAGCTTCTGAAATACATTTTCAAGCTGGTTGGATTTCTAATAAATATAATATTGACGATTTTGCATTGGCCTGTAGATGTATAATGGCAAAATTGCTGGATAAACCCCAAAAAGATATAAAAATAGGTGAATTATTAGAACAGCTGTTTATTATATCTGGTAATTTTGAAATGGAAATTCAAGAAGACTTACTTTTGTTACAAAAAAATCTAATGTATTTAGAAAGTTTAGCTAGATCTCTTAGCCCTGATAAAAATATGTGGTTGCTTTCTAAAGATGTTATATCAAAAAATCTTGATAAAAATAAAATATTTCAAGAATCTTTAAAAGATAAGTATAAAATATGTTTAAATGAAGTTATTCAAATAAAAAATAGCATTATTAGCCATAATAAAATTATACAAGAACGTAATGCAATTTTGTTAAATAATTCTCGTGTAGGAAAGCTAGTAGTTATTTTAATATTTTTTATTGTGTTATTATTAATTTTTAAGTAATACTAAAGACAATTATATGATTAGGGGTAATTTATAATATAAATGAATTATAAAAATATTACAATAAAAGTTCATATATCTGATAGTGCAAAAAATTTAGGTTTACCTAAATATGCTACAGAAGGATCAGCTGGCTTAGATTTAAAAGCTGATATTAAAGAAAATATAATTTTACAACCAAATGAAAGATTAGCAATTGCTACTGGTTTATCAATAGAATTACCTTTTTCTTATGAAGCACAAATTAGATCTCGTTCGGGATTAGCCATAAAAAATGGAGTTGTTGTGTTAAATTCTCCAGGGACTATAGATTCTGATTATAGAGGAGAAATTAAGATTATATTAATAAACCACTCTCTAGATCCTTTTGAAATTAAAAGAGGAGATAAAATTGCACAAATGATAATTTCTAAACACGAAGTAGTTAATGTAATTGAGGCAAAAGAAATATCAAAAACATTAAGAGGAACAGGTGGTTTTGGATCTACAGGAGTTTAGTGCTAAGTAATATGTTTAATAAGTTATTTGATATAGTTTTTTATAGCTTTATTTATAGAAAGTTTTTTCTTCATAAAAAGCATAAATTATTTAAAAAGAGTATTGATTTATCTATTTTTGATAGTATAAACTATAACGGTCACTCTATTCTTTATGATGAAATAGATGTTTTTGGAAAAAAATATACTCTAAAAGAATTTTTGAATACCAAAATTTTGCCATACCAAGCACTAGAGTATCTTCATAGTTTTTATTGGCTTTCTAATTTAAAATCTTTAGGAACAAAAGAAGCATCAGAAAAATCTTATAATCTTATTAACTCTTGGAATTCTAAATTTGGTAATTATGATCTTGAAACTTGGGAAGATGGTATTTTATCAGAGAGAGTTTTCCAGATAATTATTTGTAATCTCTTTGTTGTTAAAGGAAAAGATGCTCTTTTTCAATCTAAGTTAAATTTAATTTTAGATCCACAGGTTAATCATTTGTTTAATCTATATAAATTAAACAAGATAGGTCTTTATAAAATAAAAAATAGGCTTAAAGTAGCTAAAGCATTAATATCAGTTAATTTATCTAAGAAATATAATTCTAAAAATAAAAATCACCTTATTATTAAATTTATCAGCTATATAGAGCTGGATATTAAAGAAAATATTTTTAATGATGGAGGCCATATATCAAGGAATCCTAGCACAGCTCTTTTGTATTTAGAAGATTTACTACAAGTTTACTATCTCCTTAAGCAAAATAATTCTTATAATTTAACTTTTATTAGGAGTGCTATAGATAGGATTTCTCTTTTTATTAGAAGTCTTAGACATCCAGATGGCAAATTAGCTATATTTAATGGAGGATATGAATCTAGTAAATCTAAAATTGATTATATTCTTTCTATCAGCAATATTTCTACGAAACCCTCTATAAGTTTGAGGAATAGTGGCTATACTAAGATGAATTCTAATAATTTATCTATGATCTTTGATATTGGAGAAAGGGTAAAAAATAGTAATTCATTATTATCTTTTGAATTATCAATTAATAATAAAAAAATTATTACAAATTTAGGAAATAATTTATTTGATGTAAATTATGCTCTATTTAATGATGAACAAGCATCCCGAATCAATAATTCTTGTTTAGTATTAAAAATTAATAATAAGATTCTTTCTTTTGATTTTTCAAAGTCAACTTTAAAAGTAGAAAGAAGATCAGAAGATAATTGGGATATTATAAAATTTGTATATACAGGATTTAAAGATATTGGATTAACATACTACAGAACCATTTATGTTTCTAAAAAAGATTATACTTATATTTTAGGTGAAGATATGTTATCTATACATAAATCTTCAGATAATATAATACAAGAAGCATATTTAAGTTTCCATTTTTCTCCAGAAATTAGATCAATTGAGCTATACAAAAAATCTAAAGTAGTTCTATTTTATGTTGATGATAATAAGTATGTATTTTCTTCTACAGATAATAAAGTAAATTTATCTAAAAACATATATTCAGCCATAGAAGGAGAATTAATTAGCTGTTACACAATATCAATTCCTTTTAATCTTAAAGATAAAATTATAAAGAATGAATGGAGCATATCAACAGAAGAAGATGTAAAAAAATTATCTAATTCTAAAGAAACAGTTAGAATTCTTAATGTAATAGATATGCAAAATAGTTTTTTACAAAAAGATGGAAAATTAAACATTAAAGAAGCTGATAAGCTAATACATAAATCAGAATTATTTTTTAGTTATATAAATAAAAATTATTTTGAAGCTGTTCTTTTCACTCAAGATACGCACTTTGAAAATGAATATAAGTCTTCGGATGAAGCAAAAATCTTTCCATTTCATTGTGATTATAAATCTAAAGAATGGGAGTTGGCTTTAAATACAGAGATTTTATCTCAAAAAACTCAAGTATATAAAATACACAAAAATAAATTTAACATGTGGGATAATGAAATAGATAAAAATAATTCATTAGGTTTAGATTTTAAAAATTATACTGCTTATAAAAATTTATATAAAGTTATGAATTTAAAAGAAGATGTCATTTGGGAAACTGTAGATGATTTTTTATCATCATGGTCAGATAAAAAAGTAGAAATTTATATAATGGGTGTAGCTTCTGATTTTTGTGTAAAGTATGCAATTGACGGATATATAGAGCGCGGTTTTAGTGTTTGTATTATTCAAGATTTAACGAAAGGTATAGGAAAAGAAATACTTGATGTTCTAAAAGAAAATTATAGTGATCATCCAAATTTACTAAAAATCAAGCTAATAAAAGCAAATAATATATAGCTTTTAACTATCATATTTTCAATATAAAACCATTTTATAAAACAATACTAATTATGCAGTTAAGGTTTAGTTTACTTAGTTGTGTTATTATTATTGCATAATTTCATTTATATGTTTTAAGTTACTTTAAAAAACATTATAATAGAGTTTTATAATTAAATTTATTAAAAGGATTTTTATATTGAAAGATAGAGAAGATAACTCTTCAAAAAAGGCAATTTCTAATGATGATTTAGTGGATGATATAAATATTGATTCATTATTAAATGAACGCCCTAGAAGCAGTGATGATGACAGTTTAGAGAGTATTTTTAAAAGGAGAGTAAATAATCCTTTTAGTAGTGCATCAGATGTAAGCGAAGCAACGCTTCAAGAAAGAAAGCTAGAAGAAATGGCAAAAGCTGATGATGCAAGAATACACACTACAGGTTATAGTATACACATATTAACTCCTTATATTTTAGTGCTATGTTTTTTTTGTTCAGGATTTATTATTATAGATAGTTATTTTTTTAATATTATAGAGTTTTTATCGGAAGATATTAGATACAAATTACCAGCATATGGTGTTATTGCCTTATTGTGTTTTTTTTATATTTATTTTTTCATAAAGAAATGTATAGAATATAGTTCATTTGTTATGGAATTAACAAAATATAATATAGTACAAGGCTCAAGAAGAACAACAGTAAAAACTCGTATTCCATATTATACAGTACAAGAATTCGTGAATGAAAGAGGTATTATTGGTAGAATATTAAACTATGGAAAACTTTCTCTTTATTTAAGCACAAGAAGATCTATTGTTTTTGAAAATTTGCATGGGGTACAATATGTGTACGATATAATAGAACAGCTAAAAAGTGGTAACATTTTGGGGTTAGAAGATAGGAATAAATTTATAGCTTCTCTTGATAATAAAGAAAATGATCTTATGGAAGAGATTGAGACGCTAAATTATGATGTTGATATATCTGATCTAGGATTTACAACCGATGAACTTAAAGAAATAGGAATGGATTCGAAAGATAATAATCGTGAAAAAAAAGACAGAAATAGAAGACGTAGCAGTTCAAGAAGAAGATAAAAAATTAAAATATGCCAGAATTACCAGAAGTAGAAAACACAAAACTTTCGTTGTTACCAATTAAAGGAAAACAAATAGTTGGTGTTTTTACTTCTAGCAAGAAATTAAGAAAAAATATCCCAGAAAATATCTTAGAAGTTAAAAATTCAATAATTATTAATATAAAGAGAAAAGCAAAATATCTAATTTTTGATCTTGATTGCAATAAAACTATAATTTCACATTTAGGTATGAGTGGTAAATTTATATATTCTGATGAAAATTCTATTAATAAACATGACCATATAATTTTATATCTAAATAATGCTTATAATTTAAAATATAATGATCCAAGAAGATTTGGTGTTTTTTTATTGGAAGATACAGATCAGTACATGAAAAAATTATTTCATGATACAGCAATAGATGCTATAGATGACAATTTTACAACAGACTACTTGTTAAATAAAATATCAAAAATATCTAGTAATATTAAAAATACACTTCTTAACCAAAAAATTGTAGCTGGTATTGGTAATATATATGCTAGTGAAGCCCTTTTTCATGCAAAAATTAGCCCTCTTAGAACTGCAAATTCTTTAAATTATGTTGAATTGAGTATTTTAGTATTATCTATTAAAGAAATTTTAAATAAAGCTATAAAATTAGGCGGATCAACTCTTAAAGATTACAGGAAAGCCGATGGTAAAATAGGAGAATTTCAGAATCATTTTTCAGTATATTCTAAAGAAAATCAATGTTGTTCTCACAAAAATTGTGATGGAATCATAGAAAAAATTTTTCAAAATGGAAGGTCTACTTTTTATTGTAAAAAATCTCAAAAATAGTGTACAATTGAGAAATGAATAGAAGAATCAATCTAATAAGGTTTAATATTTAATATTAAACCATTTTTATATGAAGTTAATTAAAATTATTATTGTCAAATGTTTAATAATAGTATAATAATTATGTGTTAAAAATTTATCCTAGTTTAAATTAACAATTAAGGGTCATTAAAGTATGGCAAATACAGAAAGCGCTAAAAAAAGAATTCGTCAAACAGCAAAAAGAACAGAAAGAAATAAATCTAGAATGAATAAGCTAAGAACTTTTGTTAGAAAAGTAGAAGATTTTATCAAAGAAGGAAATAAAGTAGAAGCTGAAAAAGCATTTAAGGAAGCTCAATCAGTTATTGCTACTACAGCTCAACAAGGTACTCTTCATAAAAATACTGCAAGTAGAAAAGTTTCTAGATTGTTTGCTAGGGTTAAGTCTTTATCTTAATTTTGAAATTTAAAACTATACTGTTGATTAAGT